>NZ_NBYY01000032.1 GCF_002464935.1 Candidatus Enterovibrio escicola | reverse complement strand
ACCTTCCTTACTGCTGAAAGTGCTTTACAACCCGAAGGCCTTCTTCACACACGCGGCATGGCTGCATCAGGCTTGCGCCCATTGTGCAATATTCCCCACTGCTGCCTCCCGTAGGAGTCTGGACCGTGTCTCAGTTCCAGTGTGGCTGATCATCCTCTCAAACCAGCTAGGGATAGTTGCCTTGGTGAGCCATTACCTCACCAACTAGCTAATCCCAACTGGGCCCATCCTGACGCGAGAAGCCCGAAGGTCCTCCTCTTTGATCCTAAGACATCATGCGGTATTAGCAGTCGTTTCCAACTGTTATCCCCCACATCAGGGCAGGTTCCCAGCCATTACTCACCCGTTCGCCACTCGTCAGCAAAGAAAGTAAACTTTCTTCCTGTTACCGCTCGACTTGCATGTGTTAGGCCTGCCGCCAGCGTTCAATCTGAGCCATGATCAAACTCTTCAATTGGAAAAATTTTGCCACCCTAAGGTGGCGGCTCAACGAATACTGATTTTTTGTTACCTGACCAACACGGACAAGTAACGAATTGACTGCGCCGATAACTTCGTTCCGAAGAACGGTGCTATTCGTGAGTCACTCAGTTCACTGATAAATCTTCTATCTATCAAGCACGAGTGCCCACACAGTTTGTATAGGTTAAATTGTTAAAGAACATTTCAGGCTGTAAGCATAATTTTTCATGCTTGCTAACCAGAACGGAGCAGATGTTACGCTGCTTAATTGATGAAGTCAATAATAAATTTAAAGATTTATTAATTTTTTTGCACAGAATATAAAACGTCTTCTCTATAACTTGTTTCAACTTCAAAAGAAGTTGTGATTTTGCATTGATACAAACGACAAAATTATCAATTTCTAGCTTAACGTCTATACTTTTTCCTTCAGGTCTTAAACCTCCATCTCCTTACTAATTTGATGAGAACCTTTTGGAAAGAGGTCAGATTTCATCTCGGTATGTCTAGGCATAAGGTGAGATAAAAACTTAGCACGGTATTTTCCAATGTACACAGAAAAGGGCACAAAACTATACTGGCGTTGTTTCCCAAATATCTGAACTAATCGCAATTCCTACAATCAGATCATAATGGAATTAAGCAGGAGGTTATAATGGAACAGACCAAGCACAAGATCAGCAACTGGAAATAATTATAATCAAGCATTAATAAACTGGGGCTAAGTAACTTTTTGGATAAACATCGCTGCTATTAAGGCATGACCTTGTCTAAAGCATCAAGGTCATCGTGGCCGTGGGTTTATATTTTCGGAGACCACGATTGAAACGGCACTGATGGTGAAAGGTATTTTTAAGCTCTACTTCAGTAGATTAAAAGGTTTTCTCAATTCGGTTTTTACGTTGATGAATGTCCCCCTAAAATCTCCTACATACACATGTATTAACCTCAGATCTGCATAAGCACTTGCTTATCAAGCCTAGTCATCTTGATGCTCGGCTTCTTTGATTGAAATAAATAAGCGATAAACCCCGCCAGCAAATTGACCATTAAAGCTGATAGAACTACGGTACCGAGAATGCTTGATTTGGGATATGTTTTTTACACCCGTTATCAGTGTCATGCCCTTGTCTCCAAATTCCAGCTCCAATGAACCAGAGATATAACCTTTAATTTCCGTATAAACACCCCAAATCTCATCAATGATTTCCAATACAGGTTTTCTATCATCCACGTTAACCGTCGTTACTTTGACTAAGATAATGCTACCTTGGTCATTGATAATAAGGTGTAATTTGAAACCGTAAAACCACACCATCGTTCCTTTCCCTAGCTTTGCGGTACTTTTAAAAACCTAATGTTTGAGAATGCGTCGGTTGTGATAAATCTGTAGCTTGGACGAATCAACGAAGGCAATCCATGACGGTGAGTGAGGCAAGAGTAAAGCGGAACTAGAAGACCTTACATGAGCTGGAGCATCCTCGTGTAGCTAACTAATTCAGGAAATTCGTTGGGGAGGTAGCAACAAAAAAGTAGATGTAATAGGGTTTAAAGTTTCGATACCCCTATTGATGGAAAGCTATCACTATTGCTATCACGTCGCTAACGTGAGAGGCAAGAAAGTTTGTTTCTTTGTTTTATACCGGAAGAAATTAGGTATTTTTTCCATGCAAGAGAGAAAGTTTGACAGAAGTCGCCAACATCGATGAAAACAACGTCTAAGTTCTTCATACTCAAATCCTTGTGCTGTCAATAGTTTATTTCACACAATCAGATCACGGCTTTGGCATTTAGTTCATTTCTTATGCGCAGCTCAGGTTACTTAGATAAAAGTGGGTTTGCCATAGCATGCCTCGAACTCATGGTTACTCTGAAAAAGGAAGTCGATGATATGGAGTTCATGATTGGTACTTGAAAGGAAAAGTTAACACCATGGGTGCTATCATCAATCATACGTTTCTAACACTTAGCTTAGTCATTGGAAACGTAAATGCGGAGGTATTTCACGTATGGATCGAACAAAACTTACTTCCGAAAGTTCCAGAGGAAGCTGTGATTGTTATCGATCATGCGAGTTTTCATAAGCATAGTGACATACTAGAATCAATTGAAGCTCGTAGTTGTGCGTCAACCTTAGATCATTGACACATCGCCGCTTTTACGTACACATCGAACCGAGTATTTTTACTTTCAATCTGCAATGATGGGACTTTCCCCGCAATAAATTGCGCATATTTCGGACGCTTTACAACTACTCGTTTTGTGGCCAATGCATAGGCAGGTACAAATAATTTATCTGCATCATTATCGGCACCAACCAGTGATTGAAGCATATGCATTTCTTTCTTTACTAATGCGGATTTTTTCTTGTGTGGAAACATAGGATCGAGATAAACGACACTGGGTCGCTCTAGCGAGGAGGCATTCACCGACAGCGTGCATGCCTCCTCGCTAGAAGCATGCATCATCGACATCCTCTCTCTAACCCATCCGCCAATATCTGGATCAGCCTGAGCACGGTGTAAACCGTCTTCTAGCAGTGCTGCCACCACTGGATGACGCTCCACCATTTGCACCTTACAACCTAATGAAGCCAGTACAAAAGCATCACGGCCTAATCCTGCTGTGGCATCTAGCACTGTCGGTGTTATACCTTTATTCAGACCCACCGCCTTCGAGATAAACTGCCTTTTTCCACCACCAAACTTACGACGGTATCCCATTGCACCTCCGATAAAGTCGACATAAACAGTACCGAGCTTTAAATCATCCAGCATTCGAAGTTTAAGACTTGATTTAGTTAAAATGAGCGCGAATGGAGCATCCCTATCATGAGTAAAACCCCATCGATGAGCGATGTCGGCTAGGGTATTTATGCGGAACGGATCTTCACAGAACAAAGCAATATGCATCTTATATACTCGGGAAAAGAGGTATGTTTTACTGCCCATTTTAGGTGAACAAAAAGATCTACTTTTAACCAAACAATCATGCGTTAATTTATAGGTGTCAACGAGATTTACTGACGTCATGATCAAAACATGTTTTTGTAAGAGTAGTGAGTTCCCTCAAAAATCGATAATACCGAGCAGGACGTCAGTGCACTCGCCCTACTGGAGGCTATCGGTACGCACATTCCGTCGTTAAATTCCCGTGAAATAGACTAATTATTCCTATGCAGATTTACCTCAGACTGAACACGGTAAGGATTTCTAAAATTGGGCATGTTTAAGTTATTTTGATATATACATTCCAATAAAAAAAGTAGTAAAATTACGGTGCTTGAAAAATGGATCCATATATAGATCATACGATTAATGAGGATATTACAATATCTTTGTAATCTAGTATAACGCTAGATTAAGGAATCCCAGCACGTTCGGAGTTATGGACGGGTATTCAATAACTTGGTTTCCATCTAGGAAATGAACTTTTTCATGGTTATAAATCATATTAAGATACGGGATATCTGAAGCAGTAGAGAACTGGGTTACAAGTCATGCTGACAAACCCTGCAACTTATTGTAAAATCCAGTGATTATTCCAATATATTGATTACAACTAAAACGCAGACTCGATATAATCACTTTTCATTCTAACATGTATTTCTGTAGAGTCGTAGCATGCATTCAAATTTGAAGTGCAACATTTTCCAATCAAGCTGCTAATTAACCTGAGCTGTGCATAAAAAATGGCGGTATGTCTACATTTTAGCTGATGGGATTTACTGCAAAGATCAGATGGATGACAAGCTTTGCTTGCTTGTTGTCATCGGCGTCGATGATGCCGATCGAAAGGAAATTCTACCCGTTGTTGAGGGTGCAGGGAATTAGAGGTTAGTTAGCGTGAAGTTCTGTTACAGCTAACGTTCCAATGTATTAAATAAAGTCCCAAAATCTGTTCAACCAAGAATGAAAAAACGCTTCACGTTATCTAGATGACGTGAGACACAACAAGAGGCACAGAAAGCCTTTTGACAGTTTAAAACACGATATGGTGCTAAATATTCTAAAGCAGCGGAATGCTGATTAAAGACAAAGTGGAAATGCTGGCATTTTACGATTTCCACGTCTAGCACTGGACACATATTCGAACGACACACCCCATTAAATCCATGTTTGCAACGGTGAGGCTAAGAACGAATAAAACCAAGAATTGTGGAAGCCAAAAAACGACACTGGCAATGGCCTGCAAACTGATGTGAACTGCTGAGGTTCACTGGCGTAGGCTGCGAGGCTTTAAATTACTCGCGGATATTATCAAAGGCGTAAAATTTAGAGATAGCATTCGTGAAACAAACGTCAATCATCAGGATACTGCTCTGGAGAGCTGTACACCAGAAATCACTATAGATCACCTCTCATCATCAGTGTTATTTCAATCACGGTATCCGAAAATATAAACCCACGTCCACTATGACCGTGATGCTTTAGACAATGGCATGCTTTAATAGCAGCGACGTCTATCCAAAAAGTGACTGCGCCATTGAAAGGGGTTATTTTGTTAGGATGACATACATCTTTGATGGTATTTAGTTCAGACGAATATCAATTCTAGCTAATTTTTACAGAGACTATCCTCCCATATGAGGAAATTAATAGAAGCTAAATTAACTTAACTATATTATCTCATACGCAAGGGGAATACCCAGTATAATTCTTGAATTATTGTTGAAATGTATCCGAGAAATTCGGATGTGCTGGAGTTTGTCAATGTTGTATAGGCTACTGAGATGCCTAACCAAAGAAGAACCTAGCACTGTTTTCTAAGGTAGTGGCATTGGGGAGATCGTGACTGTGGTTACTCGTCATTCCGCCGTATTACAATAAATAAGCGGTAGGTTAATGGAAGTGCATGGAGGCGATCTTCAACAACGGGTGTCTAAACCTACAACAATTTAAAAGATTATTACAATGCAATTCACACTATAACCAAAAAACTTGAAAATGCTGCATTTTAGAGGCTATCAGTACGTTCAGTTTGAAGTTAATTTTTATAGGAAGACTGAGTTTATTTCACGGGAAGTTTGCAATGGTATTGGCGTACAGATGCCATCCCGTAGGGTAAACTTACTGACAACATGCTAGGGATTATCCATTTTTGACGTAGTTCACTATCATTACACATTACAAATGTGTGCCTTGATCATGGCATAGGTAAATAGTGCTGAGATCTGCCTCTTTAAAGTGTTTTGGTATATATTGTCAATATATGCGTATTGTCTTAATGAAATCTATATGTACATCCTATAACACCCTTCAAGTTAAGGAATAAGTTCTATTGTATACAATGAGTTGTAAGGCTCGTCAGCATGACGATCTACGTGGTAGCATATGGGTGTCTACCATTACAGATACAATGACTTTTAACCGTGCTTAATCACCATTAAAATTAGGCATTTTGTGCGAAAACCTACTTAATTGAATATATAACTGCAGAATTCAACCCTAAATACGTTGATGAGGGTTAAATTGAATGCGAGAGACACCGATATGAGCGTGATGGAAATGGTAAATCACTCTCTAATATCAGTGTGTTTTGGCTAAATAATAACTCATGATTCGGGTGAGGCCTGAATATAAGGATTGAACCATATCAGGCTATGCAATTTCGTTCAATTATTCGAATAGTCGGGATACTCCTGGCACTTTTCAGTGTCACCATGCTGGCACCAGCTGTGGTGGCATTTATTTATCGAGATGGTGAAGGTTTTCCTTTTGTTCTCACTTTCTTTTTATTACTCGCTGGCGGCGGGATGCTGTGGTTCCCGAATCGCCTTTTTTGTCACGAACTTAAGGCCAGAGATGGCTTTTTGATCGTAGTATTGTTTTGGACGGTAATTGGGTGTGCTGGATCTATTCCCTTTATGTTGTCCGAACAACCGTCAATGTCAGTTACTGATGCGTTCTTCGAATCCTTTTCTGGACTAACAACCACAGGTGCAACCGTCATAGTTGGCCTTGATGACCTACCCAAAGCCATATTGTTTTATCGACAGCTCCTACAATGGTTTGGGGGGATGGGTATCATCGTATTAGCAGTGGCTATTCTACCTGTGTTAGGTATAGGAGGTATGCAACTCTATCGTGCTGAAATACCGGGTCCTGTAAAAGATAGTAAATTGACACCGCGTATCGCGGAAACGGCTAAGGTGCTATGGTATATTTACCTAACACTGACGCTCTCTTGCGCATTGTCTTATTGGTTGGCAGGTATGTCTGTGTTTGATGCATTCACCCATAGCTTCTCGACAGTTGCAATTGGTGGGTTCTCTACACATGATGAGAGTATTGGTTATTTCGATAGTCCTGTTATAAATTGCATTACGATTCTATTTCTCTTCATATCTGCATGTAATTTTTCTCTACATTTTGCGGCGTTTTCAAGTGGTAAGTTGTATCCGAGGTACTATTTTAAAGATCCTGAATTCCGAGTCTTTATTCTGGTTCAAGTAATACTGTTAGCTATAGTGTTTTGGATGTTAAGGAACCAAGGTACCTACGATTCAGAGTTAGAGACTCTTAACCAAGCAATTTTCCAAACTGTTTCAATCAGTACGACGGCAGGTTATATAACAACTGGATTTTCAGAGTGGCCTCTTTTCTTACCAGTACTTCTGCTTTTTTCTTCCTTTATAGGGGGATGTGCAGGTTCAACGGGTGGTGGTATGAAAGTTATTCGTATATTATTACTCTTTTTACAAGGCTCACGAGAATTAAAACGCTTAGTACATCCGCGAGCCGTATACACAATTAAGGTAGGTAATAAAGCATTACCACAACAGGTGGTTGATGCTGTGTGGGGGTTCTTCTCCGCATATGCGCTTGTGTTTGTAATTTGTATGTTGGCGTTAATAGCAACAGGTATTGATGAATACACAGCATTTTCAGCAGTAGTCGCTACACTCAATAATTTGGGTCCAGGCTTAGGGGAAGTAGCTGTTCACTTTGGTGATATCAATGATGGGGCGAAATGGGTATTGATTGTATCAATGCTGTTTGGTCGTCTTGAAGTCTTTACTTTATTAGTTCTTTTTACACCTACTTTCTGGCGTAGCTAGTTACCTGTGGAAACCCGTGACTAATAAAAAGGATAAAACGTGGGAAAAGCATTATTGCTTTACTCTAGTCGTGAAGGACAAACAGTTAAGATTCTTCGCCATATAGAAAATGAATTGAAAGAAACCTATCAATGTGCGCTGATGGATCTACATGATATGCCAGAGATCAATTTCCATAATTATAATAAGATTATGATTGGCGCGTCGGTTCGTTATGGACACTTTAATAAAAAGCTTTATCAATTCATAGATATAAATCTTGCTGCATTGATTGCAGTTAAATCAGTTTTTTTCTGTGTAAACTTGATGGCAAGAAAGCCAGAAAAAGACAGACCGGAAACGAACATGTATATGAAAAAGTTTCTTTCACTATCACCTTGGCAGCCTGAACTTCTTGATGTGTTCGCAGGCGCACTTTATTATCCGCGCTATAAGTTCTTTGATTGTATGATGATAAAACTCATTATGGGGATAACCGGTGGCGAAACAGACATTACGAAAGAGGTGGAATATACCAGATGGGATCGCGTTAAGCAGCTGTCAGAGCGGTTTGGATCACTATAGCAACACCTCTATTAGTAAGTACAGACGTGAATGTTGTTGATTAAATCAGGCCTATAATACACTAATCTCAATATTTTTTACAGTCTTAATTTATCTGCTGTTGAACAGGTATACCGAGTCTTAGAACTTTGCTCATATCTTCACTAACTTGATCATTGTAATTAACCTGAGCTGCACTCAAGAAAGGAACTAAAGGCCAAATTTACGATCTGATCGTTTGAAATAAACTATTGACTGCACAAGGACTTGGGTCTGAATAACTTAAAACATGAAACCCGAAGTGATGAAATTTTGGAACCGCCTGATACTCCGGAAACGATTTATTATTGAAACTGGTTTTGACCAACTAAAAAACATATCCCAGATAGATCATTCGTGGCACCGTAGTTGTATCAGCTTTATAGTCAACGTGCTGGCGAGGCTTATCGCTTATTCATTTCAACCAAAGAAGCCGAGCTTCAAGATGACTAGGCTTGATAAGCAAGCGCTTATGCAGATCTGATGTTAATCCACGACAACGATGACAGTGATGATTTAGACAATACCATGCCTTAATAGTAGTGACATTTATCCAAAAAGTTACTGAGACATGGTTTACTAAATGCCTGATCATATTATTTCCAGTTGCTGATTTTGTGCTTATCCTTTCCCATCATCACCTCCCACTTAACTCCATGATGATCTGATCGTAGGAATTTAGATTAGTTCAGATGTTTAGGAAACAACGCCATTGAAATGTATTAAATATTAAGTGTACACAGTATTATCGCAATGTAGACTGAATGAAAAGGCAATGAACGTGAAAAGTGTGCTGATTTTTGATTCTGGCATAGGTGGGCTATCTATCTATCTGGAAATAAATAAGTTAATACCCAATCAACATATAATCTATGCGTTTGATAATGCTGCATTTCCTTATGGCGAACAAGAAGACGATGTGCTTGTTACACGTGTATGTGGTATGGTTTCCGCACTTTGTGCGGAATATAATATTGTATTGGTGGTAATTGCATGTAATACCGCTAGTACACTGGTTCTCCCTTATCTTCGTGAATTGCTATCGATCCCTGTAGTGGGTGTGGTTCCTGCGATTAAGCCTGCTGCTGAAATCAGCCAAAGTAAGAAAATAGGCCTGTTGGCTACACCTGCCACTGTAAAGCGTGCTTATACTCGTCAATTGGTTCAAGACTTTGCATTTTCCTGTGAGGTAACTATGGTCGGGTCAACAAGGTTAGTACAAATGAGTGAATCAATGTTACGTGGCATAGCAGTAGATAAAGACGAATTGCAAGCCGTCCTTTCACCGTTTATGGGTGAGGTAGATTGCATCGTATTAGGTTGTACTCATTTCACATTGATCAAAGACAAAATAGAGGATGTAGTCGGTGAAAGTTGCCAAGTGATTGATTCGAGTAAGTCGATTGCGAACCGAGTTGCGGGTTTTTTAATTAAAGAAGGCCAGAAGGCCTTCCTAAATAAGCATCAGCACTGGGTGTTTAGTAGCGCTTCGGTAAATGAAGAGGCTGTATTAAACCAAGAGTTCTGCCAAATAGGGTTCCTCTCTATTCAGCGTGTTCCGATTTTCTAGGATCGTTTGCCTCCCTTACTTTCAGTATCCTGTCCCCATACGCACTATTATTAAGTTGGTCGATGGCTGCAGGTGCATCTTTAGCGGCTATAACGACAAAGCCAAATCCACGACGCTTCCCTGTCCTTTTATCTTTCATTAAACGAACAGCAAATACTTCACCATACTCGGCGAAAAGCTCTTTAACGTCATTCTCATTGGAACGGTAAGGTAGGTTACCTACGTAAATTGTTTTACTGTTGAGAGATAATGTTTTTGAAGTTGTGCCTGCAGATTTAGTAGGGAATATAGAAAGAACAATACTGCCTGTAACGGCCCCCAAAGCAAATGCAAATCCTACGCTGATAGGTATTAATGGAAAAGTATTAAGTAGTAATCCACCTAATACAGCGATAGCTCCTGTAATAAGCAAACTGATAAATGTTCTCATAATCATCAAATTTAAAGGTCTGTTAGAAGGAATAGCATAGAAGAATAATACTCAATGCTTAACTATAAAATAAAACATATACTACATACAATTGTTAGTTTGATACTGATGGTTATTGAATGGCTATTACCTATAAGTAAGTGTTACTGACATATACGTCACTCTTATGTCATTCTTTGTTCAATTTTAAATTTAATTATACTCGGTCGGGAAAGAAACGGATAAAAACGCTTGTAAATGTGATAGCAGTCTCCAGAATAAATTTATAAAGATACGAAAACGGGCTTTCAGCAGAAGTCACTTATCGGATCAGTATGGTAGGGGAAGCACATTCGTGCTTAATTCTCACCCAGCACTTGAAGTTTCGGCTTATAGATCCCTGTTCAAATGGCCGATACGCATTGCGACAACGTGTTGTTTTCCTAAAATAATCGCTTTCTTCGTTTTTTCGGCAAAATATCATTTTCAATTCGACCTAACGAGTACAGGTTAGGTTTCCGGTTTCGTTGCCAAGATATATTTAGCAACCGCTCCCATTTATCCCTGTATCCAACACCAAATGTTGCTTATTTTAGATCACTTAGTAACTGAGAACTACATTTGAAAACTCCTCAGAGCTTAAGTTTGCAAAACTAATAGAATATCAAGATTGAATAGATTTGTTGGCATTTTTTGTTAAGGTGGAACACCTTGTTATACTGGTGCTTTTTAGCTATGGTCGTAGCCGATCTTGAAATTGGCGAGCTAGAGCATCTATGACGTAGTGTTTTTAAATCTAACATCTCCCATATCCTTACTAAAGGACAAGCTTCTTTTTATTTGGAAGAGAAGGAACCTCTTTTTAAACACATCAAACACATTAAAAACTGCAAGGTGCAGGTTTTTTAATTTGATTCTCCAGCCATCTTAACGTGTCCCATAATGAGACGGTTCACTGTGGCAAAAGCACTGACGATATGAATCGTTGATTGACGATCATCTCGGTAGTAGGAACCACGAAGTATTTTCCTATTTATTGAAATACCTTCACCATCAAGTGTATTTGAAACAGGTATTGTTAATTAATCTGAGCTGCGCATAAGACATAAAAAATGAACTAAATGCCTAAGTCGCGATCTGATCGTTTGAAAAAGAACTATTAACTGCATAAGGATGTGGGCATGAATAACTTAACCTCAGATCTGCATAAGCGCTTGCTTATGCAGATCTGAGGTTGATTAAATCAGGCTTATAATGCACTGATCCCAATTTTTTCTACAGTCTTAATTTGTCTGCTGCAGAACAGCAATACCGAGTCTTATAACTTTGTTCATCGCTTTCATATTTGTCGTTGATTTGCCAACTTGAGCATTATAATTACAAAGAATGAGTTTGGGGGTTGCAAGGTTAAACTGAAAAGGACGACTATAGAACACACTAAATCCACACTAATGAAGCCGCTTATGTAGAACGAAAAGACAATTCTCTTTACGTCACTGGTCGGTGAAGAGGGATTCGAACCCCCGACCCTCTGGTCCCAAACCAGATGCGCTACCAAACTGCGCTATTCACCGAAGTGGGGTGGCTAACGGGACTCGAACCCGCGACTACCGGAATCACAATCCGGGACTCTACCAACTGAGCTATAGCCACCACATTTTTCAACAATACTTCCCTTTCAAATTGGCGCACCCGACAGGATTCGAACCTGAGACCTTTGGCTCCGGAGGCCAATGCTCTATCCATCTGAGCTACGGGCGCTTATCTTGATTTGAGAAGTCGGATGTTACGGATATCACACCCTGACGTCTAGCACTTTTTAAGATTTTTTACGTACAGTTTCTGTTATCTTATCAGACTCAAGTACACACAAGACCTCTCAATTGTAATGCTTAAACGTAACAATCTAAAGCGCTATACTAAAAAATATGAAGATACATGTTTCAACTAGCTTAACTGATGTCATGATTAAAGCATCTTCATTGTAAGTGTAGTAAGCTACATCAAAGAGTGATAACACCAAATATGACGTCGGTGAACTACCCCATATAGGAGTGGCTGAGGTGCGTCAATTTTATCTTCAAATCCAAGTTAAATAAATTGATTATTCCTATGAAAACTTGCATCGAACTGAACACAATGATGATCTCTTAAATCAAGAAACTTCAAGTTATTCTAGCAGATAATTAAAACTGTAATAAAGATTGGGATTGCTGCGTTGTATCCTTAAATAGGCCTGATTTAATCAACAACGCCTATTACAGTCAATAGTTTTTTAAACTAAAAAATCGCGACTTAGGCATTTAGTTCATTTCTTATGCGTAGCTCAGGTTAATTACATTATGTCCACACGGAACAAACCATAACAATTATGGCACTTCATCATTTTATAGCTTTTTATTTATGTATAGCATGTAAAGGGTCGACTTTTGTATTCGCGTATTGTCCATGTAGTGTTGTAGACTAAAACAGTTGTATAAAATATCAGATTAGCTCAATGAAACCAAAGATAAGGAGTAACTTAGTGAAGTTAAAGGGAATTCTTTTACGTCGTCTAATGTTATCTACCGTTGCCACTATATCCTTAATCGATGCATCACATTCTGCAGACATGTCCGAAAAAGCAACTGCAGAACGTATTGCACCTGTAGGTTCTGTCTATTTGAAAGGTGAAGTCTTCATTGAAGATACAATCTTGACAAAAGAGCCTCGTACTGGCAGTGTTGTTTACAACACCTACTGCATGGCATGCCATCATAATGGCATGGGAGGCGCTCCTGTAGTAGGTGACACCGTAGCATGGGAGCCACGAATTTCTCAAGGTATGGAAGTACTAACCGACCACGTATTTAATGGTTTTAATGGTATGCCAGCAAGAGGCGCTTGTATGGATTGCTCTAGCGAAGAAATAGTATTCGCCATTGAGTATATGTTTTCGCTGTAAGTTCAATTTATGAGCAAGTTAATGAACGTCTTTTATCCAACTTATAAATTAACCTAAGATCTGCATAAACGCTTACTTATCAAGCTGATTATCAAGATGACTTTGTTTGATAAGCAAGCGTTTATGCAGATCTTAGGTTAAGTAAGCACGCCCAAGGGTTGTCAGCAAACAGTGTTTTTCGACTTAAACAGCAGTGGGAAGCAAAATACGACCAGTGGCGTAAGCGCGACCTAACTAAACGGTAGTATCTCTACATTTTGGCCAATGATGTTTATTGCAAAGTTCAGATGAATGACAAGTTTTATCAGCTTGTTGTCATCGGCGTCGATGATCCCGACCGCAAGGAAGTGCTAGCCGTCGTCGATGGGTATAGAGAGTCAGAGGTTAGTTGGCTTGAAGTTCTGTCACAGCTAACATCCCAAGGTATCAGTATCGCTCCTGAATGCGCCATTGGTGATGGTCTGCAAACGGATGCGAACCACTGAGGTTAACTGGTGTAGCCTGCGAGGCTTTAAATTACTCGCGGATATCAACAAAAGCGTGAAATTCAGAGATGGAATTCATGAAACAAACGTCAATCATCAGGGTACTACCCTGGAAGCTTTACACCAGACTTGACCATAGATAATTTCAAGAAGCCTGCAGTTTCATGTAGCCACTCTGTGTCATCAGTGATAAGTAAATTTCGCATTGTAATTGGAATAGTGACGTACTTTACCTTTCGTTTAGTTTACCATTGAACTATGTATTGTTTTTATATTACACAAAGTGTAAAAGAACATACAGTGAATGAATTTTTATTCGTTTTCAGTGACGCTCATGTGTGAGAAAAAGACTAGCTCTTACAAGTAATGGCTTATGCAGCAAAGCTTTGATCCCTCGTTGATGCAATTGGTAGGAAAAGAAGTGCAGGCCATGGCTGCTAACATCTATCGTTGTTCCTTAGATAGAAATGATTTGTTAGTTCAAGGGTTGTAACCCTATCATCTACCAAGTATATAGAAAAATTGTGCCCATTATTGACTGATTGGGATGTTTACGGGAAAACAATTTCTCTATTTTATGGACGATGAAGAGATATCTAAAAACTCATCATTAACTGTGGTGTTCATACGATGAACAGATAGTAGTTTTATAGTTTGATATATGAAAAGAGTTCCTATCAAAGAATTGCAGCCACAAAAGTGTTTATCCCCATCCATCAATTTCTTCAATCAGGGATCAAAATGGCACATTACAAGCCTCTAATGAGGGATGAGCCTTCAGATATGAATCTAACGCGATCTAGTGAGTACACAAACAGGTAAGGTATATTATTAAATATCAAAGTGTTAATACATAGATGATGTGACTATTCCTCATTTAAGCTCGGGAGCCAGATAAATGAAAAAAAGGTATTGGTACTCAATTATGCTTGCCGTAGTAACTCTGATATTCACTCCTGTTATATTGAAGCAATTAAATAACTTGAAAAAATATGAGCAGTTTAAAAACATGCCAGAACCTGAATTTCCTGTCACCATCGTCAATATCGCTAACAGCCAATGGCTACCTACTATCAAGGTTATAGGTTTTATCGAACCCAATCAAGGTGTCACCCTAGCAACTCAAGTTTCTGGTGTAATTAACTATATTAATTTCGAATCGGGTAACACTATAAAACACAATGATATTTTGGTTACACTTGACTCTAAAGTGGAGAGGGCTAACTTAAAAAGCGTGGTAGCTCGTTTAGTAGCCGCAAAAACCAAGTTAGAACGCTATCATAACCTGTATAAACAAGGATCTATATCGAAAGAAGCACTGGATGAAGTTGAAGCAAAATTTTACTCACTTAAAGCTGATATCGAAAGTTTGAATGCCGAAATTGACCGCCGACTCATTACGGCTCCATTTGACGGAGTTGTCGGTTTGCGCAACGTTTTCATGGGTCAGTATCTCCAAGCAGGTTCAAACATTGTCCGCCTAGAAGATACCTCGGTGATGAAACTACGTTTCACTGTACCACAAACAGAAATCGCTAACATTACATTGGGTCAGCAAGTTGATATTTCCGTTGATGCGTATCCTGAGTCTCCGTTTTCTGGGCAAATCAGTGCCATTGAACCCTCAGTCAATGCTCAGAGCGGTGTAATTCAAATCCAAGCAGATATCCCTAATAACGAAGGCCAATTGCGTGCTGGTATGTTTGCCCGTGCCAAGATTATTTTACCGATCATGGTCGATCAAATTGTGGTTGAACAAACAGCGATTAATTTCACGCTGTATGGTGAAAATGTGTATGTCCTGCGTGAACAGAATGGAGGAATTAGAGCTTTTCAGAAAGTGGTTAAAATTGGTGAACGGGAAGGCCACGTTGCGCATGTTTTAGATGGTTTAAACATCGGGGATAAAATCGTTACATCTGGTCAAGTTCGCTTAAGTAACGGTGATAAAGTACGTATCGTAAAAAGCGATCTCTTGACACTACCGATCGAACTACCGCAACTTTAAACGAGGTTGTCATGCGATTTACTGATATATTTATCCGGCGTCCGATCTTATCAATATCTATCAGTATCATGATAGCGTTACTGGGCTTTCAATCGTTGCTAAAAATGCAGATCCGAGAATACCCAGATATGACTAATACGGTGGTAACTATAAACACCAGTTATTACGGTGCTGAGGCTAACTTGATACAGGGGTTTATTACCACGCCACTTGAGCAAGCAGTAGCTCAAGCCAATAATATCGATTTTATGATATCAGAATCGGGACTCGGTAGCTCGACGATCACAGCATATATAAAACTCAATACCAATCCCGATGCCGCTTTAGTCGACATCCTAGCCAAAATCAATTCGGTGAGGGCTCAACTTCCTCGCGACGCTGAAGATCCGTCGATCAACATGTCGACAGGATCAACAACCGCAGTAATGTATGTTGGTTTTACTTCGGATAGCTTAAATTCAAGCCAGATCACCGATTATTTGGAACGAGTTATCAAACCTCAATTATTCATAATTAACGGGGTTTCTAAGATCGATTTGTTCGGTGGTATGAAATATGCCCTCCGTGTATGGTTAGATCCGGAAAAAATGGCTGCATTCAACCTCACAGCAACTGATGTGATGGGGGCACTTAGCGCTAATAACTATAAGTCTGCAATTGGTCAAGTTATTGGTACGTATATGATGTATAGTGGATCAGTCAGTACTCAAGTATCAAACATTAACGAACTTGCACGTTTGGTGGTCAACACTCGTGGAAATCATGTCATTCGCCTAGGTGATATTGCTGAGATATCTCTTGAAAAGAGCCACGATGTGTATAGGGCAACTGCTAATGGCTCAGAGGCTGTTGTAGTAGCCATCAATACTGCACCGACCGCCAACCCCATTAAGATTGCCGCAGATATTTTGGTATTATTGCCAGAACTTGAGCGCAATATGCCCAACACAATCAAAATGAACGTGATGTATGACTCTACGGTCACTATCAAAGCATCAATTCAAGAAGTGGTAAAAACCATCATCGAAGCAGCTTTGATTGTACTCGTGGTTACTTCTCTGTTCCTAGGGTCCTTCCGCTCGGTGATTATACCAATCATTACGATTCCACTCTCTTTGGTCGGTGTCGTAATGATGATAGAAGTATTCGGGTTTTCACTTAACCTGATTACCTTATTGGCAATGGTTCTGGCCATTGGTCTCGTGGTTGATGATGCAATTGTGGTACTGGAGAATATTGACCGACACATTAAACTGGGAGAGTCTCCATTTAGAGCTTCTATTATCGGTACTCGGGAGATTGCAGTTCCGGTTATTGCCATGACTATGACTTTGGTAGCAGTTTATGCTCCTATAGCGATGATGAGCGGTGTCACAGGATCCTTATTCAAGGAGTTCGCACTGACGCTATCAGGATCAGTATTTGTGTCTAGCATTATCGCATTGACGTTGTCACCGATGATGTGTTCAAAAATGCTTAAAACCAATAAGACACCCAGCAAATTCGAATCCTTCATCCACCGCTGTCTCGACAATATAACTGAATGCTATATCCGCATATTGGTTAGTATTATGTCGATCCGCTCGGTGATCATCACATTGTCCGCTATTATCTTTATTTCCCTCCCTATCTTGTTTAAAATAATCCCAAGTGAACTTGCACCCGTAGAAGATAAGGGAGTACTGGTGATGATGGCCACTGCCCCATCGACCGCTAACCTAGATTACATTCAAAATACCATGAATAAAGTCAACCAAATACTGGATGAACAACCTGAAGTGACATTTTCACAAGTATTTTCTGGTATGCCTAAATCGAATCAGGCATTTGGTATCGCCTCATTAGTTCCGTGGAACCAACGCGAAGCTAGTCAACGAGAACTAGTTCAGCGGATGGGTAATTTAGTTAAAGATATTCCAGAAATGGCTGTTGGTGCCTATCAGATGCCTGAATTACCAGGAGCCTCGTCAGGCTTACCTATCCAGTTCGTGATCACTACCTCGAACAGCTTTGAAGACTTGTATCAAATCGCGGTCGAGGTATTAGCTGAAGTGAAAGGTAACAGCCAGTTTGTTTATTCAGATCTTGATTTAAACTTCGATTCAGCCTTAATGAAAATTAACATCAATAAGGACAAAGCAGGTGCTTATGATGTGACTATGCAAGAAATTGGTATAACCCTCAGCACAATGATGTCCGATGGGTATGTTAACCGTATTGGTCTAGATGGTCGCTCGTATGAAGTCATCCCGCAGGTAGAACGTAGGTATCGTCAAAATCCAGAGTCAATAAAAGGGTATTATGTCCGGTCTAAGAATGGGGAGATGGTTCCACTTGTCTCGTTGGTCACCATTGATGTTGTTGCAGGCCCCCGCACCCTGCCACACTTCAACCAGCTCAACTCAGCTACCATTGGTGTTGTTGCAGCACCTGGTGTGCCTATGGGATACGTTATTGACTGGTTTGAGGAAATAGCTGCTGAAAAACTCCCTAGTGGCTACCTGCATGATTACCTAGGTGAAGCGAGGCAGTTTGTTAGCGAAGGTGATGCATTGTTTAGTACCTTTTTACTTGCACTAGCTGTTATCTATTTAGTCTTGGCGATCCAGTTTGAATCACTCCGCGATCCACTCGTAATTTTAATATCCGTGCCATTAGCGATCTGTGGTGCATTGATTGCACTTGCATCGGGTGCAGCGACAATGAACATTTACTCCCAAATTGGAATCATAACCCTTATGGGGTTAATAACCAAACATGGTATCCTTGTTTGCGCCGTTGCTAAAGAAGAGCAACTGCGAGGCGGTCTAAACAAGATGGATGCGGTCATCAAAGCTGCGAGAGTGCGTCTTCGACCAATTCTAATGACTACAGCTGCAATGATTGCTGGTCTCATACCTCTGATGTATGCCACAGGATCAGGAGCTGTGCAGCGTTTTAGTCTCGGTATTAGTATCATTGCTGGTTTGGCAATTGGCACATTATTTACACTATTCGTTTTGCCCGTAATTTATTCTTATATAGCGAGCAACCATGAGCAACGCCCTATTTTTATTGAAGATTACCATCGCTAAGAAATATAAAAGACAATAACGGGCTAAAAAACGGTATCCGTATACAAAGCTATTTTTCGCTGACCGACAATGCAAATAAAAGCACTCCATTCAGAGTGAAATCCCTTTTTATGGATCTGAATTCTAAATACTGAGAAATAAGTTTTTGATAAAAATCAGATAGTTGCCTAGATCTAGATAGAGTAGAAATTAACAAAGGAGTAATGTATGTTTGATCCAAAAAAACTTGAGCAAGTCATCAAGCAAATTCAAGATTCAATACCAAAATCTGTGAAAGATCTGGGTAATGATATTGAACAGAGAGTGTATGAAGTTATTCAATATCAGCTAGCTAAACTGGATGTAGTTAACCGTGAAGAATTCGATGTACAAACGCAGGTACTGCTCCGAAATCGTCAAGAGTTGGCTGCAATGGAACAAAAGTTAATTGAACTTGAACAAAGGCTTAACGAAAAAATAGAAGTGTAGCAGTATATTAATATATACAAACCAAAACTTTTAGAGTTTATTAAATTCTAATTTGTTGGTATAGTATTAATCTTGGATTTAGATAATAACTGTGATACTTATGGATCAGTGTAAAAGGGAAGCAAACTACCTAAGAAGTACGCTCTTTTCCACAAAAAAACAAGCAATATTACCATTGAATATCAGAAATCTACCTTGGTAACAAAATACCAAATTTCAGATCTTTTGGAACGGTGTATTTTCAATCTCCGATATCGAAAATACACCGTAAGCATAATGCTTATTGCCCTAAAATTACTCAAGATATATTGATAACTCAAGATATATTGATAAATTATCGCAAGTGAGTAAAGCAAATATAAGATATCAACAGATCATAGAGCTTTCATTCCTTATGCACAGCTCAGATCAGTTAAAAACTGTCGTACATCAGACTTAAATTTAAGGGTAACTATTAGATTAAGTCTAAATTTGTACACCTAACTGCCAACGGCAACATGTTTCATATTAGTCATGAAACGCCGCAATTTATGACCAATACACTCTACTCGATGATTGCGAATTCTATTATTGACAGCAATCAGAGTGGCGTTATCGGCATCGTTGTGCGTATTTCCTAGTCCTTTACCGATAACATCCGTCCCTACACTTGGCATGAATTTCTCGCGTAATAATGGAGTTACAACGTTCGAAAATAAGTAGTTACCATATTCAGCGGTATCTGAGATAACCAAGTTCATTTCGTAGAGACGCTTACGTGCAATGGTATTCGCAATCAATGGCAATTCGTGCAGTGATTCATAATAAGCAGATTCTTCAACAATCCCTGCTGCAGTCATCACCTCAAACGCAAGTTCAACGCCAGCACGTACCATTCCCACCATCAAGATACCGTTATCGAAATATTCTTGCTCAGAGATCTTGATATCTGCATTGGGATAATTTTCAAACATTGTCTCCGCGGTTTCTGCGCGCCAACCTAACAATTCTACATCATCATTTGCCCAGTCATCCATCATTTTTGATGAGAAATGGCCGGATATAATGTCATCCATATGTTTATTATATAGTGGACGCATCAAAATTTTGAGATCCTCAGACAACGAAAACGCAATGATTTTTGCTGGATTAGACAATCGATCCATCATGTGAGTGATACCTCCGAATTTCATGGCTTCAGTGATAGTTTCCCAACCAAACTGGAGCAGTTTACCAGCATAAGAGGGATCAATATCATCAGCGATCATTTTTTCGTAGCACACAATAGAGCCTGCTTGCAGCAGGCCACATAAGATGGTTTGTTCACCCATCAGATCTGACTTAACTTCTGCAATAAACGACGAATCAAGTACACCTGCTCGGTGCCCTCCCGTTGCAGCAGCCCATGCTTTCGCAATTTCATGACCGTCACCGTTTGGGTCATTTTCATGATGAACTGCAATCAGTGTTGGGACACCGAAACCACGCTTATATTCTTCTCGAACCTCGGTACCTGGACACTTAGGAGCTACCATCACTACCGTGATGTCTTTACGAATTTGTATCCCTTCTTCAACAATGTTGAAACCATGTGAGTAACCTAAAGAAGAACCTATTTTCATCAGTGGCATCACTGTGTTGACAACACAGGTGTGTTGCTTGTCAGGTGTAAGATTAATAACCAAGTCTGCATGTGGAATTAAATTTTTATAGGAATCAAAGTGAAAGTTATTCTCTTTTGCATTCTTATAAGACGCGCGCTGTTCGTTAATTGCAGTTTGACGGAGTGCATAAGATACGTCTAAGCCTGAATCTCGCATATTAAGACCTTGATTTAGACCTTGTGCGCCACAGCCAATAATAACTACTTTTTTACCTTTAAGGTAATCCGCTTCTTTGTCAAATTCAGCATTCTCCATAAAGCGACAAATACCCAATTGTCCTAATTGTTCGCGAAAGTTCAAGGTATTAAAATAGTTAGACATGTTAAATACTCCATAAAGAACAATCTATCCTTGGATAAGGTAGATATCAAAACTTACTGCATCAAGATTTATTGATCATAGATCAGGTGTTAAATTGCTTAAAGTTATTTTAGTGTAAACCTGATGTTAATCAGGTCATTTGCTCTAAGCAATATGTTGCTTACCTTTTCAAAAGGTCAACAGTTTGTTACAGGCATTGTGGAATGTTCCGTAGAGTAAAACGCGTTAGGCTTAATAGCCTCTAACAGAACTTTGAAGCAATCTAAAATTTAAAGTAAGCAAGTACAATTGGTCTTCCACCTAATCTATCAAGCATGTGAAGAAATTGCCGTGATGATGTTCAATGACCTCCCTTCAGAAAAGAGCCAAGGCGCTTGAACCCTTCATGCTCATCGTCAGTAATCTTGCAAGCGCTAATAACTCTGCCTCTACCATACATTCACCTAGGTGGTGCAACATGTTCTTATGCAGCCTACTAGAGATATCATGTGTCCTAACAGGATTTATAACCAGTAGAAAATTTATTTTCTAGACGGAAATCAACTTATTGAATATATGACTGATTATTTATATCCGTGATCATTGAATGTGCTTTATTTTTAATAAAAGGAGAATCATAGCTAACCTGAGCTGTACATAAGAAATGAACTAAATATTAAAGTCGCGATCTGATCGTTTGAAAAAGCTATTAACTGTATAAGGACTTGGGTATGAATAACTTAAACTCTATTTTCGTCGATGTCGACGACTGCTGCCAAACTTTCCTCCCTTCATGGGAGACACACCTAATTTCTTCCGGTTTCAAACAAAGAAACAAGCCTTTTTGCCTCTCAATTAGCGAAGGGATGACGATAGTAATAGCTTTCCATCAATCGGGGTATCGAGACTTCAAAACCTATTAGTTCTACTTTGTTTTCCTCTGCCTCACCAACGAATTTCTTGAATTAGTCAGCTACACTAGCATGCTTAAGCTCATGCAAGGTATTCTGGATGTAGTTGTTGATTTAATCAACAACTCCCATTGAAACTGTCCGTGTACCAAAATGCAATATTGAATATAGACAACAGATTGGAAAGTAAATTTAATGATTTTCTTCAATCAAAATACCCACATTTTTCATAGAAACTTCAACAACCTGCTCTTTTATCCACGAAGGATAAACTGTATATATACAAGCCTGACAATTTAGGCAACATGACTAACGTCGATAGCATTGGTGTCCACTACGATCGATATCGTGCTCTTTAATCGTTTTTTATACTGGAACAAACGACATTTAACGACAACGGTAGCTTGAATAAGCTACCATGTAGAAATAGGTATTTTACACGAACAACAACCTATTAAATAGATGATCGTGTCTATAGAACCTTAACGCAATTCTAAAATTTTAGACTAACCATAGACCAGTGATTTATTTGCCATTGATACGGTTTAGCAATACTGACAGATCCATTTATTGGTCTTCTGCTAACCAACGTGCCACATCTTTTGCAAAGTAGGTAAAAATACCGTCTGCACCTGCACGCTTAAAACACAGTAATGATTCCAGTACTGTTTCTCGCTCATTAATCCAGCCATTTTGTACAGCTGCTTTGTGCATTGAAAATTCACCAGAAACTTGGTAGGCGAATGTGGGAATCTTCAGTTCTGTTTTCACACGATAAATCACATCCAAATATGGCATGCCTGGTTTCACCATCACCATATCTGCTCCTTCATACATATCCATTTCCACTTCTTGCAAGGCTTCATCACTATTAGCTGGATCCATCTGATAGTTTTTTTTATCACCTCCTTTCAGGTTTGATGTGGATCCGACTGCATCACGAAACGGACCATAGTAGGCAGACGCATATTTAGCAGAGTAGGCCATTATTTGAGTATGAATATAACCCTTATGTTCTAATGCCTCACGAATTGCACCAATGCGACCATCCATCATGTCAGACGGTGCAACAATATCTGCGCCCGCTTCTGCATGAGATAACGCCTGCTGAATAAGTACTTTCGTAGTTTCATCATTGAGTACGTAGCCCTTTTCATCTATCAGACCATCTTGTCCAGACAACGTATATGGGTCTAACGCCACATCTGTGATTACTCCCATGTTAGGTAAATGTTTTTTCAGCAAACGTACCGCTCGTTGCACCAGTCCCTCTCGAGTATAAGCTTCAGATGCACAAGCCGTTTTAAATTCTTGGGGTATCACAGGAAATAACGCGATCGCAGGGACTCCCAACTTTACAAGTTCTTCTGCTTCATTCAGCATAATGTCAATAGACAAACGCTCAATACCCGGCATAGATTTAATATCTTCACGTCGTTTATTTCCCATGGAAATAAATATTGGGTAAATCAAATCACTCACTGATATCTGGTTTTCTGCCATCAAACGGCGGCTAAAATCATGTTTACGTATTCGTCGCATGCGGCGAGATGGAAACCTTCCTTGAATAAACACGGTCACAACATTCTCCTTAATACAGTCTTGTATTGTTGGTTTTGATGATATCTGATTTTCGGAATACTGTAATCAGTCTCCCACAACAAATCTTATAAAGCTTGAAGGTGTAACTAGGCGTTGTTAATTAACCTAATCTGCGCATAAGAAATGAACTATTAACTGCATAAGGACTGGGGCATGAATAACTTAGACGCTGTTATCGTCGATGTCGACGACTCCTGCCAGACTTTCCTTTCGGCATGGGAAAAACACCTAATTTCTTCCGGTATCAAACAAAGAAATAAGTCTTCTCGCCTCTCTGTTAGCGAAGTTATGACGATAGTGATAGCTTTCCATCAATCGAGATATCGAGACTTCAAAACCTATTATATCCACGTTGTTTGTCGCTACCTCACCAACGAATTTCCTGAATTAGTTAGCTACCCGCGAATGTGCAAGCTCATGCAAAGTGTTCTGGTTCCGCTTTGTTTTTACCTCACTCACCATCAGGTAATGCCTATAGGAATTGCCTTTGTTGATTCGTTTAAGTTACTGGTTTGTCACAACCTACGCATTCTAAGACATCATGTTTTTAAAGGTACAGAGAAGCTAGAGAAAGGAATGATGTGGTGGTTCTAAGGTTATAAATTATACTTTTATTATCAATGAGTAACGTGGAATCATCTAAGTCCAACTGACGCTGAATAACGTGGATGATAGAAAGTATATCGGAAAGGGTTGACGCGTTTTAGGGGTGTTGATACGGAGATAAAGGTTATATTTCTGGTCCATTTAAGCGGGAACTTTCAGATAAGGGAGTGACACTGATAATGGGTATAAAAAATATGAAACCTAAAGTGATGAAACTTTGGGACCGTCTCATGCTCCGGAAACGATTTATTATCGAAACCGTTTTTTACCAACTAAAAAACATATCCCAAATCGAGCATTCTCGGCACGGTAGTTGTATCAGCTTTATGGTCAAGTTGCTGGCGGGGCTTATCGCGTATTTATTTCAACTAAAGAAGCCGAGTATCAAGATGACTAGGTTTGATAAGCAAGCGCTTATGCAGATCTGAGGTTATTTATTAATGAATATAAGAAAGAAGAAACTCACCTCATAATGGATTATGTATTCAATCCGTAGGTTTTCATGCAAGACGTACATCTTTATCTTGTTAAAAATACTGTTAAAAATCCTGATATTTGCATTAGGTGGACACTAATGCCATCACGTTGCCAGTCAAGCTGATGAAGATTCCAATTTATTGAGTATATAAACCAGACAACAATGGAAGTACACTCTGGTATGTAGTTTATTTCCTACAAAGTGTAGGGTGCGTAATAGCTGATAATTTCCTGTTGCTGTTTTAGTTTGCGATCCTCAATAGAAAAGGATTATATCCAAAGGTCACAGCATTAATATAGCATACTTGACAGTATTGGCCGTTGAGTATTTGGGTACTAATAATGAGTTCAAAAACAAATCACAACTTCACTTATGGTTTATACCTTACAAATATGCAAATATTTCCTGCTTATTTTAATTATGGAAATTCTTTATCAGAGTTTTAGAAACTAGGGTAGATTCTGTTATTTTTCAATATCATACCATAAAAATACTGGAGATCCGATGAAACGCGATTTATCGATGGCTTTTTTACGAGTAACAGAAGATGCAGCACTAGCAGGTTATAAATGGCTTGGACGTGGCAACAAAAATGCCGCTGATGGCGCTGCCGTAAAAGTAATGCGTATTCTGCTGAATAATATCGAAATAGAAGGTGATATTGTTATTGGTGAAGGCGAAATGGATGAAGCGCCAATGCTCTACATCGGTGAAAAAGTTGGCCTTGGTGGTGATGCTGTAGATATCGCGGTTGACCCTATCGAAGGTACACGCATGACTGCTATGGGTCAATTAAATGCATTGGCCGTACTAGCAGCCACAGAAAAAGGAGGCTTCCTTAAAGCTCCCGATATGTACATGGAAAAATTGTGCGTCGGTCCAGCCGCAAGAGGTTCAATCAACCTTGACTTACCGCTACGCGACAACCTCATTAATATCGCCAAGGTATTGGGAAAAACCCTAAAGGAATTGGTCGTCACCACATTGGCGAAACATCGCCACGCTGACACTATTCGTGAAATGCAAGAAATGGGTATAAAAATATTTGCTATCCCAGACGGTGACGTTACGGCCTCTATATTAGCCTGTATACCAGATAGCGAAGTTGATATAATGTACAGCATTGGAGGTGCACCTGAAGGAGTTATTTCAGCTGCAGTTATTCGCGCACTGGGAGGTGACATGAATGCGCGTCTTCTACCATGTCATGACGTGAAAGAAGACAACGAAAAAAACCGCCGTATGGGTGAAGTGGAAATTGCACGCTGTAAAGCAATGGGTATTGAAACGGGCATCTGCCTGAAGATGAGAGATCTTGCCAGTAGTGACGACGTGATTTTCTCTGCTACTGGTATCACTAGGGGTGATTTGCTGGAAGGTATCACTCGAAAAGGCAATATCGCAACCACAGAAACTCTATTAATCCGTGGGAAATGTCACACTATTCGTCGTATTAAGACAACACATGATCTTGACCTAAAAGATGACGCTGTGAAAGCTATTATACTCTAAATTAGCTAATTCCCCTTCGATTTGTATAAGTGTATATTTTCCAAACCGAGGTATTTTGATATTAGGCTTTTTTGTTGGAACGTATACGCAATGAGTTCATCAATCAGGTTGACTATAAAGATCCTCTTCACTCCTATGCCGAGAATGCTCGATTTGGGATATGTTTTTTAGTTGGTAAAAAACGGTTTCGATAATAAATCGTTTCCGGAGCATGAGACGGTCCCAAAGTTTCATCACTTTAGGTTTCATATTTTTATACCCATTATCAGTGTCACTCCCTTGTCTGAAAGTTCCCGCTTCAATGGACCAGAGATATAACTTTTATCTCCGTATCAACACCCCTAAAACGCGTCAACCATTTCCGATATACTTTCTATCATCCACGTTATTCAGCGTCAGTTGGACTTAGATGATTCCACGTTACTCATTGATAATAAAAGTATAATTTATAACCTTAGAACCACCACATCATTCCTTTCTCTAGCTTCTCGGTACCTTTAAAAACATGATGTCTTAGAATGCGTAGGTTGTGACAAACCAGTAACTTAAACGAATCAACGAAGGCAATTCCTATAGGCATTACCTGACGGTGAGTGAGGTAAAAACAAAGCGGAACCAGAACACTTTGCATGGGCTTGCACATTCGCGGGTAGCTAACTAATTCAGGAAATTCGTTGGTGAGGTAACGGCAAAGAAAGTGGATGTAATAAGCTTTAAAGTCTTGATACTCCGATTGATGGAAAGCTATCACTATCGTCATCACTTCGCTAACTGAGAGGCGAGAAAGCTTGTTTCTTTGTTTGATACCGGAAGAAATTAGGTGTGTTTCCCATGAAAGAAGGAAAGTCTGGCAGAAGTCGTCGACATCGACGATAACAGCGTCTAAGTTATTCATGCCCCAGTTCTTATGCAGTCAATAGTTTATTTCAAATGATCAGATCACGACTTTGGCATGTAGTTCATTTCTTATGCGCAGATCAGGTTAATTCAATATAGTATTTTACTATTTCTAGAAGGCATTTATAAAATATATAAGTCATAATCGAATGTATCAAGCAAGCGAAATATAGAATATTAACACGCTGTCGTCGGTTATGTATTCAATAGATTTTTCTTCCTGTAGCTTTTATCTTTTGCAAGGTAAGCCTTATAGGGATTGTTGTCCTTTTAGGTATGCGGATTTAGTGAGTGAAATGGGACTTTTAAAATCCATTTCAAATTCTTTAATCAAAGTTGATATGCTCGAACCATAGTTCGTTACTGTTTGCGGTTCCGCAGCCATATCAAACAAGCTAATGGCATCATCAGGAATTGGATCTCGTTGATATAGTGGACGTTTCACTTTTTGGAATCTTTCAGTAAATAGCATCTTAGCCCTAAGAGCTTCAAAGCTATAACCTCGACCAGTACGGTTCATAACTCGAATGAGGTTGTTGAGACTTCCCGTATAAGCATTCGTTATTGGATGATCAAAGCACGCAAAAACTTCATTGTGCCAGTTACCCATAGCTTTGATTAGCGGATCGAAATACCGCGTCATTTCAGGTGAAACCAGTCGTAGCCAAGCGTAGTAAGCTTGCTGAGCTTCATCACGCGTATGACTGTTCCAAATGACAAAGAAAGACTCTTTAAGTTCGCAAGCTTCTCCCATTTCGGGATAGTTAAGTATCCAGCCAGAATAACGTAAGTATTCCGCATCTGAGAGTTCGTGCTTTCGCTTTAGCAGTACAAACCTATCCTTTAGTAGTCCACGGCGCTGTTGTGGCGTAAGTTGGCTACGTATTGCTTTTTTTGCACACTCTAACGACTCGTTAGCCATTTTGACTACGTGGAACTTATCTATGACGATAGTGGCATTCGGTATCATGGTTTCTACCGTATCCTTATAAGGATGCCACATGTCCATTGCGATAAATTCAATACGCTCTCTGTCTTTGCGTTTTCTAAAGTAGTGAAGTAGAGTTGATTTATTACGGTTGTTGAACATATCAATGACTGTTTGATGCTCAATATTGGTTAACACGCATCGAGGTTTCTTGATGATATGAATTTCATCAATTCCTAACCATTTTGGCATTTCGAATTTCAGTTGTTCTTCTTCACGCTCGCAGTAATCTTGAAATATGTTACGGATTGTTTTTTCATCCACACCTATATCATCTGCAATACTTAAAAATGTACGTTTCTGGCTCTCTCGCTCGATGTATTCAATAAGCCGTTTAGTCATCCTACGTTTTTCATCTTTGCGCGATACAAGCTCGTAAAACGTCTTATTACAACTTTGGCACTTAAAACGTTTACGATTTAGGTGGATGCCGACACGCTTGCCGTGCATGAGAATTTCGGTTCTTTTCCCAAAACCAACGAGATCAGATGTGTAATAGTGGATGCAAAATAAAGGCGGGTATTTTAGTTCAGCGTAAACCTGATAATCATACTCAGATTCATGAACCTGATTAACATTGTAGTCAGGCCAATTCAAAATATTTGTCATAGTTAAAAAGAAAGGAGCCGAAGCACCTTGCTGTCACTCCACTTCTACTACATCATCAATGCTAGCCTCAGCGTACAACTTTTTGGATAGCCAGCCGTGGCCAAAAAACTCTTTAACCTCTTCCAGCGTTTCACAGACCTTGCCGCTAAAACGGTCACGCTCATCTTTCCTTCTAGTGCGACCAACTTGATGACAGATGAATTTTCCGCCTTTGGTCTTGTAAAGAGATAACTCTGTCCAACGATCAGTTTGACCGTTATCACTACTGCCAATAGCTTGATTGTCAGAACTAGCCGCATTTGCTACCAGTTCACCAGTAAAGCGAACGTTTGGCGCGTTACCAATATCAAGTGTAAATGTTTCCATGTAAGAGTCCTCGTCTATGTCAATTATTTGCTCTATCTCAAGTACGCTGTAATTAATGCTGCTGAAATCAGAATCCAGATAGTCAGCCAATTCGTGTACATTCAGCTCGTCACCCTCTTCATCAACAACCGTAACGCTTTCTACAGACCAAACATCATCATGTCCCTCGGTTCCCTATAGACAGAGAGTCGGAGTCGCATTCGTCGTAGTTAAAGCCTTCGGTGTAAGTAATTTTTATACCATCTAAGGTTGAGGTTTTAGAAGCCAAACTAAAAACGTGAGGAATATCGTTCAGATCAAAAGATTCGTTTTCTTCGTTCCACTCTTCAACCTGACGATCAAGACGCTTTAAAACTTCGCAATCTTGTTCTCGCTGCCAGTCGTTGCGAGCTACCAGAGTTTCAAATTCAGCAATAGAGATAGTTTTCATGGTTAAATCCTTGTCTTCTCAGAGTCGTCGCTGAGTTCGG
>NZ_NBYY01000005.1 GCF_002464935.1 Candidatus Enterovibrio escicola | reverse complement strand
AAAACCTATTACATCCACTTTGTTTGTCGCTACCTCTACCAACAAATTTCCTGAATTAGTTAGCTACACGAGGAGTTTCAAGCTCATGCAAGGTGTTTTGGCTCTGCTTTGCTCTTACCTCACTCACCGTCAGGCAAGGACGACAGGGATTGCATTTGTTGATTCGTCTAAGCTACAGGTTTATCACAACTTACGCATTTTCAAACATCAGGTTTTTAAAGGTACCGCGAAGCGAGGAAAACGAACGATGGGGTGGTTCTACGGTTTTAAATTACACCTCATTATCAATGACCAAGGTGGCATTATCTCAGTCAAAGTGACGACGGTTAACGTGCAGGATAAAATCCTGTGTCGGCAATGTCTGACGAGCTTTGGGGGCGTTTATATGGAGACAAAGGTTATATCTCTGATCTATTGAAACGGGAACTCTCAGACAGGGGAGTCACACT
Source organism: Candidatus Enterovibrio escicola (assembly GCF_002464935.1). Classification (GTDB taxonomy): domain Bacteria; phylum Pseudomonadota; class Gammaproteobacteria; order Enterobacterales; family Vibrionaceae; genus Enterovibrio; species Enterovibrio escicola. The sequence goes on along the minus strand of NZ_NBYY01000005.1, from coordinate 8,270 downwards.
GATAACGAGTGTAAAAAATATGAAACTAAAAGTGATGAAACTTTGGGACCACCTGATGCTCCGGAAACGATTTATTATTGAAACCGTTTTTGACCAACTAAAAAACATATCCCACATCGAGCATTCTCGGCACCGCCGTTTTATCAGCTTTATGGTCAACTTGCTAGCGGGGCTTATCGCGTATTCATTTCAACCAAAGAAGCTGAGCATCAAGATGACTAGGCTTGATAAGCGAGCGCTTATGCAGATTTGTGGTTAGTTACATAATTTATCATACACCCGTAAAGAAGTATATTACAAAAAGGTGGGGAACAGGAGAGTGGGTTATTTCATCTAGTGATACTACATTAAAACCGTTTATAAACGATGTTTGGTGAGTGTTTCCCATATTAAGAGTGCGATGAAACGCGTGTTACTAACTGAATATTAAGGAATATTTAAGATAAAATTGAGTCACCTTTTTGGTGAGGGAGGGTTTCTTGTTAATCCAATCGGAGTGTTTAAAGGATAAATGTGTATGCGTAAGCTTTGTTGCATTTCACTTGAACAAGTAATAAAAAAGTGAAAAATAAAAAAAGCGTCTATGAGCAGACTCCTTATTGGATATAGTGTGCATTCTGTTTATTTAAAATATGTCGTGAACTTTACTACAAAATCACCGTTTTATTGCCATAAACAAAAACCTTGTCTTCTAGCACAAGGCTTAACGCCGTACTGAGTACTGTTTTTTCTACGTCGCGACCAACTTTAACCATATCTTCTGAACTGAAAGTATGATCTACATGTTTAATATTTTGGTCTATGATGGGGCCTTCATCGAGATTGTTAGTAACAAAATGGGCGGTGGCACCAATGATTTTGACACCACGTTTATAAGCTTGGTGGTAAGGACGCGCACCAAGGAATGCTGGTAAAAAGCTGTGGTGAATGTTGATGATTCGACGTGGATAGGAACCTACAAAATTCGGTGTTAACACGCGCATAAATTTTGCTAAGATGATGTACTCTGGTGTGTAGCTATCGATAATCTTCACTACTTTTTTGTCGTGTTCTTCGTGAGTTAGCCCCTCGTGGCTAACGAAGTGAAATGGAATATCAAACTTCTCGGTTAAGGTGGCCAGTGTGTTGTAGTTGCTAATCACAGCTGCAATGTCAATATTATATGAGCCATCGTAGGTTTTCATTAATATATCACCAAGGCAGTGAGATTCTTTGGTAACAAGAATAACGATACGTTGACGACGATTAGCATTAACTAAGCTTCGATGACTACCTACTGGCAACGTCTGATCAATGTCAACTAAGAATGTTTCGTCGTTAAAAACACCTTCCAGCTCAGTACGCATAAAAAATTGCCCTGTACTGTGATCAACGTATTCACTGTTATGCATAATGTTGAGTTGGTGTTTGTAACAAATGTTAGTGATTTTAGCGATAAGGCCTTGGTCGTCAGGACAGTCCGACAGCAGAATCTTTTTTTCCATAGGAGCGTGGTTCTCTTAGGCTAGTGTTACCTAAATAACAGAGTTAAATTCGCCTAACTTCTACTCCAAATTCAGGATTATGTCAAAATATACGAATTTATCTTTTTCACTGACGGTTGCACCGTGTTTACCTAACCGGATCGGAACAACTTGAACTTAAAGGGATTTAATCCAGTCTTTAATGCATACATATTGCAGATATAAGAAAACGTCTGAATTCAGATACTAACTGAGAGACTTACTGGTCTAGTAGTAGAAGAGAAGGTTAACTACCGAAAGTGGTACGCTCTTCTCTCCAAGGAAACAAGCAGGACTACCCTAAATTTTTAGCAGTTGGACGGAAGAGAAGATACCAAATTACAGCCACTTTGGAATTTAGTTCATTTCTTATGTTCAGCTCAGGTTAAGTATATAAAGTTAGGCGAATTATAGGGTCAATCTACTTGAATGGGTATTTCTCACACGTTAATTCACTTATTGATTAATAGTCAGACTACCAAAAATTCTTACACCAGTAATTCTTTGAATTGATAACAAATAATGCGAGACTTAGCAAAAGGCATATAACCAAATGTCTAGAATGTTTAATATTAGGTATAATCACATTAGGAACCACTGCATTAAGATGATAACCAGTTCAACACAATAGTGCCACGTCGTGTCGTAGAGATGGAACGTATTCACATAACTTTCGTAAGTTGATATTAAGCGCAGTCGTTTGGCTACGTGTGTGTATTACATTTATCCATAGATATAGAAATATCTCGCGTCAGACATCCTGACGAGGAAGGAAGTAACATGTTAACTGATATTGTAGAACTGTCGCGGTTACAATTTGCTATAACTGCGATGTATCATTTTCTATTTGTTCCATTAACTTTGGGTTTGGCATTTCTGTTGGCCATTATGGAGTCGTTGTATGTGATGACTGACCAGCAAATCTATAAGGATATGACTAAGTTCTGGGGTAAGCTCTTTGGTATTAATTTTGCGCTGGGGGTGGCAACTGGTTTAACAATGGAGTTTCAATTTGGTACTAACTGGGTGTATTACTCCCACTATGTAGGTGATATCTTCGGCGCACCTTTGGCCATTGAGGCACTAATGGCATTCTTCCTAGAATCAACTCTTGTGGGTATGTTTTTCTTTGGTTGGGATCGTCTTTCTAAGCGTCAACACCTTACCGTTACTTGGCTAACTGCCCTTGGTTCAAGCTTCTCGGCACTTTGGATATTAGTTGCTAATGGTTGGATGCAAAATCCTGTGGGTGCTGAATTTAACTTCGAAAGCATGCGCATGGAAATGGTGAGTTTTACGGATGTTATATTTAACCCTGTTGCTCAGGTAAAGTTCGTGCACACCGTTGCTGCGGGTTACACAACTGGTGCAATGTTTGTTCTGGGTATCAGTTCTTACTACTTATTGCAAGGTCACGATATTGCTTTTGCTCGACGCTCTTTTGCGATTGCAGCTTCGTTTGGTATTGCAGGCATCCTATCTACGATTGTTCTCGGTGATGAATCTGGTTATGAACTGGGAGATGTCCAAAAGGTGAAACTTGCTGCTATTGAAGCTGAGTGGCATACCGAACCAGCACCTGCCGCATTCACGGTGATTGGTTTTCCTAACCAAGAAACGATGGAAACCGACTATGCTATCAAAATACCCTACTTAATGGGGATTATCGCGACGCGTTCTCTTGATAAACAAGTGACTGGTCTGCACCATATTCTTGACGAGCACGAACTACGTATTCGTAACGGTATGATTGCATATGGGTTGTTGGAGAAACTGCGCAACGGTGATAAATCACCGGAAAACATCACGGCTTTCGACGTAGTGAAAAAAGATTTAGGCTTTGGTCTTCTGCTGAAGAAGTACACACAAAACGTTGGTGACGCGACAGAAGCACAAATCAAGTTAGCAACTAAAGAGTCTATACCTCAGGTGGCTCCCTTGTTTTGGAGCTTCCGAATCATGGTGGCATCGGGATTTATTATGCTATTCGTGTTTGTGGTGGCATTCTACCAAACGTGTCGCCAAAAAATTGATGAAAAACCATGGGTATTGAAAGCTGCATTGTTTGCAATTCCTTTGCCTTGGATTGCATCAGAGGCTGGGTGGTTTGTCTCTGAATTTGGGCGCCAGCCATGGGCTGTGGGGGAGGTTCTTCCTGTTTATATGGCAGCCTCGAATTTACCTGCATCTGACATCATAACCTCAATTATCGGTATCGTCGTGCTTTATACCGTGTTCTTAATTGCTGAAGTATACCTTATGCTTAAGTTCGTACGTATAGGACCAAGTAGTCTGAAAACTGGACGATATCACTTTGAACAGTAAAAGATTCTAGAATTGAATTTGTGGCTTCAAGCTTTAAGTTGGAGAATGAGGATAGTTTTATAGATGTTTGATTACGAAGTATTACGATTTATTTGGTGGACACTGATAGGTGTTTTGCTGATTGGTTTTGCTATCACAGACGGCTTTGATATGGGCGTAGGCGCGCTATTACCTGTTATCGGTAAAACCGATAATGAACGTCGTGTGATGATTAACTCGATTGCACCTCACTGGGACGGCAATCAAGTTTGGTTGATCACAGCTGGTGGGTCTTTGTTTGCTGCATGGCCTCTAGTTTATGCAACGTCGTTTTCAGGTTTCTATCTAGCAATGATGTTGACATTGATGTCACTATGGTTCCGTCCTGTAGGTTTCGACTACCGATCTAAGATCGAGCACCAACACTGGCGTGCTATGTGGGATTGGGGCATCTTCATTGGCAGTTTTATACCACCCATCATCTTTGGGGTCGCATTTGGAAATTTATTGCAAGGTGTGCCATTTAAGCTGAGTGAACTAATGATTCCAACCTACACTGGTACATTTTTCGACCTGCTGAATCCATTTGCGATTTTGTGTGGTTTGGTAAGTTTATTCATGATCGTGACACAAGGTGCGACATGGCTTCAGATGAAAACCACAAAAGAGTTACATGTTCGTTCACGTAATGTCGCTCAGATCTCGGCCGTTCTGACATCTGTCGCGTTCGTACTGGCGGGGTTTTTGGTACAAGGCATTGATGGCTATGTGATCACGAGTGAAATAATGACCACCGCGGTCTCAAATCCACTGAATAAAGAAGTCATGACTATGGCGGGTGCGTGGTTCCATAATTATAAAACGTATCCAGTATTATGGATAGCACCAATTTTTGCTGTGTTTATGCCGTTGATGATCACGGTGTCATCACGTTTCGATTATGGTAGTCTCGCGTTCTTGTTTTCTAGTTTGGCTATTACGGGAATTATCTTAACTGCGGGTTTTGCGATGTTCCCATTCGTGATGCCCTCTAGTCTGGAACCATCCCACAGCCTGACCATGTGGGATTCAACCTCAAGTGAGCTGACTCTTGGCATTATGACGATTGTTGCAGCGGTAATGGTACCCATCATTCTTGCCTACACCATTTGGTGTTACTACAAAATGTTTGGCCGCTTGGATAGTAGATTTATCGAAGAAAATGAAACGTCACTGTATTAAGATTAAGGAGGCCACTATGTGGTATTTTTCATGGATTTTAGGTGTATTGTTAGCCTGCTCATTCGGCATTATCAATGCGCTTTGGTTAGAACACACTGACGCTGTAGATCAGGACAGTATAAAATAACTCCACATATCACGTGTGATGTGAAAGTTATCTTCTGTCGCTAGTATTAGCAATGACGTGTGGTGGTTTAGTGATTCGAAACCTACAAACGGTTAAATAAGTAGAATTGGTGGTTTTAGTGTCATCAATGTATTGACAAAGGTCATCGGTGCGTTCAGTTCGACGCAAATTTGCATAGAAATCATCAGTCATTTCTACGAAGATATAACGACGAAAGTGTCGCACCGTTGCATTCCAGTAGGGCGAGTTTTCTGTTGCCACGCCTAGTTGTGATTACTTTTTGATGAAATTCACTACACCTATAAATAGATGCCATGGATTATGGTTTCAGTAAAGCGCGCTGAAACCTAGATCCTCAGGTTGCTTGGGTATATGATTTTAGATCACGTATTCAACAAGTTGATTATAATTTATAAGGTAATACGTACTTTCAATGAATTTACTATCACTTTTATGTGCATTTCAGTGGATTCTAAGTATCCAATTGTTTTCTGATTGAGTCGTTTCAAGCGTGTATGGATGGTTCAATTCTCCGTCACAATACGTTTCGTATCTATAAAGTTTGCCAGAAATGTATTTATTTCCAGTAAGAAAGATTGTACAGATTGATATCATCCTTGCACAAAAATAAAACATTGAATATGGATAACAGATTAAAAAGTAAATTGAATATTTTACTTCTATGAAAATTAAATCCATGAGCCATAATTTTCTTTAATCGAGGCTCCCAAGCCTACTACATACTACATACTAGAGGTATGTTCTGGTTATTTTTATTACCCACGAAAAACCATTGGTCATTTACTATTTCAAATCAGCACCATTTTCTGTATATCAAGAGGCAATATAGTTATACTAGGGGTATAAGTTTTTTAAAACGTAGATAAACGTATTAACCTCAGATCTGTATAAACAATGAATCCTGCAATCAAGTTGACCATAAAACTCACCCCACTTCGGTGCTGAAAATGGATCTATAAGGGATGTATTTTTAGTCGATATACAACTCTGTCGATGATAAATCGTTTTCTCATCATAAGATGATCCCAAAACTTCATTCCCTTTTTGTTTCATGTTCTTCCGTGTATTCGTGATGAGACTAATTCCTTTCTCGGCGAGTATTTCTTCAAGGGAGCTAGATATATACCCTTTATCTCCATAGAGTGCTCCCTTGAGATTATCGACCATATCCGGCACGGATTTTTTATCACTAACATGGGCTGTTCTTACCTTTACTGAAATTATACCGCTTTAGTAGTTGATGATAAGATGAAGTTTAAAGCCATAGAATGATCCCATCACTCGCTTAACCATCTCTTCCAATTAAACCCGTGATGCCGTGGAATACGTAAGTTGTGGCAAACCTGTAGCTTGATTGAATCAACGAACACAATACCAGTAGGTTGGCTTAGCGGTAAGTCAACCTGAATTACGCATAAGAAATGAACTAAATGCCAAAGTCGCGACCTAATCATTAGAATTAAATTATTCCTCGCAAATGGACTTTATCATGAAAGTATAAATAATTTAGACGCTGTTTTCGTCGATGTCTGCCAGACTTACCTCCCCGCATAGGCTTTATTTCCAAAATATTTAAACGAATAGTAATTTCTATGATCAGATCATCATGGAGTTAAGCGGGAGGTCATGATGGGAAAAGACAAGCATAAGATCAGCAACTGGAAACAATATAATCAAGCATTAGTAAACCGTAGCTCAGTGACTTTTTGGATATACGTCGCTGCTATTAAGGTATGGCATTGTTTAAAGTATCACGGTCATCGTGGCCGTGAGTTTATATTTTCGGATACCGCGATTGAAACAGCACTGATAGTTAAAGGTATTTTAATCTCCAACTTCTTGGATTATAAGGTTTTCTTAATTCAGTTTTTACGTTGATGAATGTCCTGCTGAAATACCTTACATACACCTGCATTAGTAAGCGTTCGAAGACCATAAAAGTTAAGTACCATTTGCCGAGTTTCGGAGTGGTCGTCCACCTCGTTATTGATACCACAGACCTAAAATACATAGCAAAGGTGAATGGAAAATGCGTCAGCACGGTAAGGAGAAGCTACGTATTTAGCGTCAACTTCATCTTGCTGTTAATGTGTTTACTCATGAGGTTATTGCTGTAGAAGTTAGCCTAGTTTTTGTGGGTGACAATGAGGTTTTACCTATATTGTTTAATCCATTACGATGAAAGATACAACAAGTTAGTGTTGATGGATTTTATGACATAAGAGCATATTACCACGTACTAAAGAACAAAGGAATAACACCTAGTATTCCACCTAGAAGCAACGCGGGGAATTGGGAGGAAGGGCATCCTAGAAATGAAGCTATAAAGGCGTTGAAAGAGGACAAACTGGCGGAGTGAAAAAAGACAGGAGCTATCATAAACCCTCATTAACCTATGATCTGCATAAGCACTTGCTTATCAAACTGAGTCATTTTGATGCTCGGCTTCTTTGGTTGAAATGAATACGCGATAAGCCACGACAGCAAGTTGACCATAAAGCTGATACAACTACAGTGCCGAGAATGCTAGATTTTGGAGCTGTTTTTTAGTTGGTTAAAAACGGTTTCAATAATAAATCGTTTACGGAGCATCAGGCGGTTTTAAAGTTTCATAACTTTAGGTTTCATGTTTTTTATACCCGTTATCAGTGTCACTCTCTTGTTTGTAAGTTCCCGCTCAAATGGACTAGAGATATAACCCTTTTCTCCGTATAAACATCCCCAAAGTTCATCAACCATTTCCGATACAGGCTTTTATCAGCCACGTTAATCTTCGTCACTTTGACTGAGATAATGCACCTTGGTCATTGAGCATAGGGTGTAATTTAAAACCGTAGAACCACCCCATCGTTCGTTTTCCTCGCTTCGCGGTACCTTTAAAAACCTGATGTTTGAAAATGCGTAAGTTGTGATAAACCTGTAGCTTAGACGAATCAACAAATGCAATCCCTGTCGTCCTTGCCTGACGGTGAGTGAGGTAAGAGCAAAGCAGAGCCAAAACACCTTGCATGAGCTTGAAACTCCTCGTGTAGCTAACTAATTCAGGAAATTTGTTGGTAGAGGTAGCGACAAACAAAGTGGATGTAATAGGTTTT
>NZ_NBYY01000031.1 GCF_002464935.1 Candidatus Enterovibrio escicola | reverse complement strand
CCGTATTGAAGAGATCTCTGTGGACGACGCTGAGCCATTCAGTATCTTACAAAAGGCAGAAACCACTGCAGTGTTTCAACTTGAATCACGAGGTATGAAAGATCTCATCAAGCGTTTACAACCAGATTGTTTCGAAGACATGATTGCACTGGTTGCTTTATTCCGCCCTGGCCCCCTACAATCAGGGATGGTTGATAACTTTATCAATCGTAAGCGTGGGCATGAAGCCGTATCGTATCCTGATGAAAAGTGGCAACATGAATCACTGAGACACATTCTTGAACCAACCTATGGCATCATCTTGTATCAAGAACAGGTGATGCAAATTGCGCAGATATTAGCTGGTTATTCATTGGGTGAGGCAGATATGCTTCGGCGCGCAATGGGCAAGAAGAAACCAGAAGAAATGGTTAAGCAACGTATCACGTTTGAAAGTGGTGCATTGAATAATGGCATCGATGTCGAGTTATCGATGAAGATCTTTGATCTAGTTGAGAAATTTGCTGGTTATGGCTTTAATAAATCGCATTCTGCAGCCTATGCGTTGGTGTCTTACCAGACGCTTTGGTTAAAAACGTACTATCCAGCAGAGTTCATGGCGGCGGTAATGACCGCAGATATGGATAATACTGATAAAATCATCGGATTGGTAGAAGAATGTCGTCGTATGAAGTTGACCATCTTGCCACCTGATGTGAATGTTGGTTTATATCGATTTAACGTCAATAAAGAAGGTGAAATAGTTTACGGTGTTGGTGCGATCAAGGGGATAGGTGAAGCCCCAATTGAAAACATCATCGAGGCGAGGGAGGAAGGGGGGTTTTTTTGTGATTTATTTGATTTATGTGCACGAATTGACACTAAAAAAGTGAATAAACGAGTCATTGAAAAGCTTATTCAGTCTGGTGCATTGGATAGACTTGGTTCACATCGAGCGGCGATGATGTCCTTATTGGGTGATGCGATTAAATCAGCAAACCAGCTTCATCACGCAAAAGTCTTTGGTCAGGTTGACATGTTTGGTGTACTGACGGATAGACTGGAAGAGGCTAATCAGAAGCCAGTACAAGTACCACCTTGGCCAGAAAAAGTTTGGCTAGAAAGAGAAAGAGAAACCCTGGGACTCTATTTAACAGGACACCCAATCAATCGCTATATTAAAGAATTAAAGCATTACATCACTTGGAGTTTGAAAGATGCCCATGCGACGAAACGAAAAGTAGTGTCGACCGTGGCGGGTTTGGTTATCGCTGCAAAAGTGATGACAACCAAGCGTGGTTCTCGTATTGGTATTCTAACATTAGACGATCGTTCCGGTCGTATGGAGGTGATGTTGTTCTCAGATGAATTAGAAAAATATCGGGATCTTATCGAGAAAGATCGGATTCTGGTGGTATCTGGACAGGTTAGTTTCGATGACTTTAATAGTAGTATTAAAATGTGTGCGCGTGAAGTTCTGGATATTTCTCAGGCTCGTAAGAAATACTTACGCAGTATTGCTATCTCGATTACCGAGAGGCAAATTGATAACACATTTTTCTCACGATTCAGTGAAGTTCTTGCACCTCACCGAGATGGAAGCATTCCTATTAATCTGTATTATCAGCGTGACGATGTACGCGCGAAATTGGTCTTAGGAACAGAGTGGTCTGTCACACCAGACGATAAACTGATTGATGAATTAAAAAGCCTTCTCGGAGATAAACAAGTTGAGTTAGAATTTAATTGATACTTTTGGCTGGTTAATTGGATAATGAGTCATGGGTTCAATAAGTTAGTGTTCGTGCAGAACGTGTCTTCATGGATGATAACTTCTGTTAGAAATCATGATATCTAAGTGGTGGAAACCATGAATACTGAATTTCCAGTTATGTTGGTATGACTTCCAATTTATTGAATAAATAACCGAATAATGGGCAATTTAATTACCTGAACAGGATTCTCTCTATGAGTCTTAATTTTCTTGAATTTGAACAGCCAATTGCTGACCTAGAAGCAAAAATTGAAGCCCTGCGTCTCGTGTCTAGGTGCAGTGACGATCTAGACGCTGTTAACCTTGATAAAGAAATCGAGCAATTGGAGATAAAAAGAGCTGAATTGACAAGAAAGATATTCAGTAACTTAGGCGCATGGCAGGTAGTACAGCTTGCTCGTCACCCAAGACGCCCTTACACTTTAGACTATACTGATCTGATATTCACTGAATTTGAAGAATTGGCAGGTGATCGTGCATACGCAGATGACAAAGCTATCGTCGGTGGCATGGCACGGATTGGTAGTCGACCAGTCATGATTATTGGGCACCAAAAAGGTCGAGAAACCCGCGATAAGGTTATTCGCAATTTTGGCATGCCTAAACCAGAGGGTTACCGCAAATCTTTGCGCCTGATGAAAATGGCGGAGCGTTTTAAAATGCCAATTATTACGTTCATTGATACTGCTGGAGCTTACCCTGGTGTTGGTGCAGAAGAGCGTGGCCAGTCTGAAGCAATTGCGCGCAACCTGAAAGAAATGTCTAGTTTAACTGTACCTATTATTTGCACGGTTATTGGTGAAGGTGGTTCAGGGGGTGCGTTGGCGATTGGAGTGGGCGACTATGTCAATATGCTGCAGTACTCGACTTACTCCACGATATCCCCAGAAGGTTGTGCTTCTATTCTTTGGCGGGATTCTGGTAAGGCGCCACAAGCCGCAGAAGCTATGGGCATCACGTCACTACGTCTGAAAGAGCTGGGCTTGATTGATAACATTATTCCTGAACCTATGGGTGGTGCACATCGGAATTATGCTCAGATAGCTTCTAATATCAAAGCACTCCTGATCCAGCAGCTTGGTGATTTGGTACCACTAGATGCATCGGTGTTGTGTGAACGTCGTTATCAGCGTCTTCTAAGTTATGGTTACTGTTAATAGTGGAGATAAGATGAAGGAAGGGTCTATATGTTATATGACTCTTTTATATATTTCCTCTATAAAAATGCTAATTCGATACCCTTGAGGGGCTTATGTTATTTTCTCTGTTTGAAAATGTCCTCGATAGTTATACGTCACGTTCTCGTCAAATAGTACTTGCCTTTAGTGGAGGGATTGATTCACGTGTATTGCTTGACCTTCTTTCGAACTATCGGGATACGCATTCGAATCATCGTTATCTGGTGATTCATGTTGATCATGGACTTAGTAAAGAGTCGGATCAATGGATGCAACAATGTGAGGAGTTGGTCGAGGATATTGGCTTCCCTTTCAAAGGTGTAAATGTTTCCGTGGAACGATATGGGAATAGTATTGAAGAAGTAGCGAGAGATGCACGTTATAAGGCACTTTTAGATAATACTGAAGTGAATGCATTGATTGTCACTGGACAACATGCTGATGATCAAGCTGAAACATTCTTGCTTGCGCTGAAGCGTGGAAGTGGTCCTGCTGGTTTATCAGCGATGCCCTTGATTCGGCCTTTAGGACATGCGGAATTACTCAGACCGTTATTATCAGTTACCCGCAAAGAAATTGAACGCTATGCCTACGACGAACGATTAAGTTGGATCGATGACGAAAGTAACTTAGATTGTCGATTTGATCGTAATTTTATTCGTCATTCATGGTTACCTTCAGCTCAAACGCGTTGGCCTGGGTTAACCAAATCAATAAATCGTTCGGCTGTTTTATGTGCAGAACAAGAACAACTACTTGAAGAGCTGTTGAGTGAGCATTATAGTAAGGTGATGTTGGAGTCTAATGTTTTATCCTTATCTGCACTTAACGGATGCTCGAAGAGCATTCAAGTTGCGTTAGTTCGGAGATGGTTGAAACAGACATCGAATATATCAGTTTCTAAAGCGCAGCTACAAGAGGTGTTTTCGTCGGTTATTACAGCATCCAGTGATGCTAATCCAAAATTGCAGTTAGGCTCCTGGAAAGTTGTACGTTTTCAAAAATGTTTGTATGTTATTCCTGACTGTCAAGACATCACTGAGTGGCATTCACGACTAGAGATGGGAACATCATTGCAGTTGCCTGATGGTGTAGGTGAATTGTGTTTGATGTTTGGTGGTAAAAGTCGATGGTCACTTAGAACACCAATGGAGAATGAACCCGTTTGGGTCAGGTTTAATCCTGAAGGGATTAGTGCAAACCCTATTGGTCGACAAGGAAAGCGGAAGCTTAAGAAACTGTATCAAGAATATGGAATTCCGAGTTGGTCTAGACGTAGAACACCATTGGTCTTCTACGGAGAACACTTAGCTGCGGTGGCTGAGCTCTTCGTGTGTAAAGGGTATGAAGGTCAGGAGTGTGATCTAGTTTGGTATAAACATCATGTATTGAGTGCATGAACAATTTGCGTTTGCAAAGATTAACTAGTACTAGATAAAATTTAGGAAGTAATAAAACGGACTAAATAAAACGGACTAACGTCACCTGAAAGGCAGAGGTATTATATCTTAAGCCGCCATCAAACACTCTAGAAAATAGCGTTATGAGAGAGATATCTGAAACTCGCTCTACCTCGTTTATTGAGGTAGGTGTTCTATCTTGTCAATTTCTTCATTACTGACTTGGTTTAAGTCAGTTTCTTTGGGTAAAAATCGCCTTATCAGACCATTGGTATACTTATTTAGCCTCTGATCACTTGACCGATACGGTCTGGTAAAATAACCTGAGTTGCGCATAAGAAATAAACTACTGACTGCACAAGGTCTTTGTGCGTTTAGTTCATTTCTTATGCGCAACTCAGGTTATGACTGAAATCAGTTTGACCAACTAAAAAACATATCCCAAATCGAGCATTCTCAGCACCGTAGTTGTATCAGTTTTATGGTTAACTTGCTGGTAGGGCTTTTCGCGTATTCATTTCAACCAAAGAAACCGAGTATCCAGATAACGTGGTTTAATAAGAAAGCGCTTATGCAGATTTGAGGTTAAAATAGGAATCAGCGTCTGTAATTTTAGCAGCCTATTCATGATCAGTGAATTCTGTACCGTTGTCTAACGTGAGGGTTTAGAAATTATGGAAGGTTGAAGTTACAATATCAATAAATGTCGCCAGCACTAGGTGTTGTTGATTAAGTCAGGCCTATAATGCACTGATCCCAATATTTGTTACAGTCTTAATTTGTCTTCTGGTGAACAGGCATACCGAGTCTTAGAATTTTATTTATCGCTTTCACATTTGCTAGCGCTTAACTAACTTGAGCATTGTAATTACGAAGCATGAGTTTATGGCTGAGCAATTATTTATAGCGAAACATTGCTGTTTCTGCTAATGAGTGTTTGTTATAAACCAAGTCATTTTTTCACTCAGCTAGTTTGTCCTCTTTTAATGCCTTTACAGCTTTATTTCTAGGATGACCTACTTCCAGTACCCCGCGTTGCTTAGAGGCGGAATACTGGGCGTTATTCCTTTGTTTTTAGTACGTGGTGACACGTTCTTGTATCATAGGCTCCATCAGCACTGACTTGCTGTAGCTTGCGTTGTAATGGGTTAAGAAATGTAGGTAAAACCTCATTGTCATCCACATAAACTAGGCTAACTGCTGCAGCAATTACCTCATGAGTAGACACATCAACGGCAAGATGAAGTTTGCGCCAGATCCGCCATTCCTCTTTACTTAGTTAACGCGTTTTCAGTTCACCTTCGTCTTATACCTTTAGGCCTGTGGCATCAATAACACGTGGTCGACCGTTCCTCGATTCGGCAAACTGTACTTAACTTTTACGCTCTTAGAACCCTTACTAATGCAGGTGTATGTAGGGGATTTCAGCGGGACATTCATCAACGTAAAAACCGAAGTGAGAAAGCCTTCTAATCCACGAAGTAGGAGCTTGAAAATACTTTTCACCATCAGTGGCATTTCAATTTCAGTATCCGAAAATATAAACCCCGTCCACGTTAACCGTGATGTTTTAGACAATGCCATGCCTTAATGGTAGCTATGTATATACAAAAAGTGACTGAGCTTCGGTTTATTAATGCTTGATTATATTATTTCCAGTTGCTGATATTGTGCTTGGCCTTTCCCATCATCACCTTCTGTTTAACTCCAAGATGATCTGATTGTAGGAATTACGATTAGTTTTGATATTTGGAAAATAACGCCTGAGAGTAAGGTTGTGTGCTCAGAGAATATAGGTTAGATAAATATATCCCTTAAAGCAGGGATATATTTATGAATGGTTAGGTTATTTTTGCTTTCACGTATTCAACCATATTTTCCATGACAACAGACACTTTTTCGCTACCACGCCGATGTTTGTATTCAAACATACCATTGTTCATGCTGCGCTCGCCTATGACGATAATATGGGGAATACCAATTAGTTCGATGTCATAAAACATCACACCGGAACGCTCTTTGCGATCGTCAAGCAATACTTCGATACCCGCTCTTTTTAGATCTGAATATAGTTTTTCAGCAGCATCACGAACACGATGAGACTTGTGCATGTTCATTGGAAGGATGGCAACTAAGAAAGGGGCAATGGAGTCAGGCCAGATGATGCCGTTTTTGTCGTGGTTCTGTTCGACTGCCGCTGCAACAATGCGAGAAATACCAATACCATAGCATCCCATCTCAAGAATGGTATTTTTACCATCAGGGCCAAGAATACCAACGTTCATTTTTTCTGAATAATTAGTACCAAGCTGGAAAATGTGACCGATTTCGATACCACGTTTAAGCTGTAGAGTACCCTTACCACAAGGGCTAGGATCACCTACAACAACGTTACGAATATCTGCAACCTCACCTAGTTGAACGTCACGACCCCAGTTGATGCCAAAGTAATGTTTGTCATCAATATTAGCACCAGCACAAAAATCGCTCATTGCTGCAACGCTACGGTCTGCAATAAAAGTCATTTTCAGGTTAACTGGACCCAACGAACCTAGACCTGCATCAACAATTGTACGAATTTCTTCTTCTGTTGCTAACTCAAGTGGGTTTACGATCTGAGGTAGTTTTTCGGCTTTAATTTTGTTAAGTTCATGGTCACCACGAATCAACAATGCAACGAACTTTCCTTTAGATTTATCAGACGCTTTTACGAACATGGTCTTGATTGTTTTCTCAATGGGTAGGTTAAATTTCTTCACTAGTTCAGCGATAGTTTTGGTATTCTGAGTGTCAATAAGTGTCATTTCTTGCGTCGGTTCAGCGGGATTATCAGCAGGGGTCAGTGCTTCAGCCATTTCGACGTTGGCGGAGTAGCCTGATGCAGTTGAGAACGCAATTAAATCTTCCCCGCTGTTCGCTAGTACGTGAAACTCGTGAGATGCTGAACCACCGATAGCACCTGTGTCTGCCAGAACTATACGGTAGTCTAGGCCTATACGATCGAATGCAGAACAATAAGCTATGTGCATTGCTTCATAAGACTGTTGCAAGCCTTTTTTATCCAAATCGAAGCTATATGCATCCATCATGGTGAATTCACGGGCTCGCATCACACCAAAACGTGGACGTACTTCATCACGGAATTTTATTTGGATTTGGTACAGGTTCAGTGGTAGTTGCTTATACGAGTTGACCACACTTATAATCAGATTGGTGACTACTTCTTCTGCTGTTGGACTTAGAATAAACGACCGTGTATGGCGGTCAGTAAAACGAAGAAGTTCAAGGCCCATTTTCTCAGAACGACCTGTTTTTTCCCATAGTTCTAACGGTTGAACAACGGGCATCAGTATTTCAATAGCACCTGCGTTATTGATCTCTTCACGAATAATGTTTTCGACCTTTTGAATAACCCGCAACCCGCTTGGCAACCAAGTGTACAGGCCTGAAGCCAGTTTTCGTATCATGCCGGCTCGTAACATTAGTTGGTGGCTAATGACTTCTGTGTTATTTGGTATTTCCTTCAGGGTACAGATAAGGTATTTACTGGTACGCATTTAATGCTATCCGTTTATCAAGTTACAGAATTGGAAGGTATAAAATCGCCATATTACCAGTGACAACCCTAATCGACAAAGTTTTTGGTTACCGTTACTGTGATTACAGGTTTGTGCAGGTAAATTGGTAATCGTTCACCAGTCCCCCATGTAAAAGTAATAAGTGATGATCATCTCCCGATCGATAATTGCCTATTGAGTGATCTTCTCAGCCTGCCAAACTGGATTCATGAAAAAGAAGCATTTGAAAATGAACCACCCACGGTGGAAGCATTGGGCTCTGAGTAAGCCAACGCACTCATCCGTGAACTATGGAACACGCTTCGTGAGTACGCAGCTAGGTTGTCTGCTAGTTCATGGAACTCATCACGCTCTTCGTCGTCAAACTCCTCCGCAGCAAGGGACGATCGAAAAAATCTCAACACCCTCGCAGCCAAAATCAGGTGGGCACTCAACCTAGCTATGAGGGATACGAAAGACCAGTAAGCGATCTCAAAGAAACCGATTCCATTGTGTTTTGTCAGCCAGATACTTACTGCACCCAATGCGTTGGGAATATTTTTCCGAACATGGAGTTTACCCATTGTCATCAAGTTTTTGAGTTACCTAAAAAATCGTTGTATATTACTGAATATCAGTTATTCCATGGTTGGTGCTGGCATTGTAACTATCCCGTCCAAGCCAATTTGCCTGATGATCCCCCATCAGGTCAGTTAGATCCTCGTCGGCTTAGCCATATTGTCGTTTTATTTTGCCAATATCCCCTGAGTATCTGTAAAATAAAGCGCCCTTTTATGGATCAATACGGTACGCATTTTTCTATCTGACTGATTAGTTAAGCGCAAGGACTAATCAGTAGTATGTTAATGCTGTTGCATTAAGCGCTACATCAACATGTAAAATAATCTGTTGTTATTTATATTAGATGAAACAACGCACAAACGAAATCAGCGCCTATACCGAATGCCTTAGCAACGTCGTCCGTACATGAACAGCCACTATAATCACCGATGATACGACCACTTAGACCGTGAGCCGCGTCAGCCCACTAAATGATCGCTGACAGTTGTGGATAGCCTACACCTGTTTTAACATGTGTCGTATATGCAGAACCCTAGTTAATGCGAATTTTCACGATGTCTGTACCAGCAATGATAAGTTCTTCAACCATGTCATCTGTAACAATGTTACCTGCGCTGATCACTTTATCTGAAAATGCTTCACGTACTTTACCAACATATTTAATTAACCTCAGATCTGCATAAGTACTTACTTATCAAACCTAGTCATCTTGATATTCAGCTTCCTTGGTTGAAATGAATATGCGAGAAGCCACGCCAGCAAGTTGACCATAAAGTTGGTACAACTATGGTGCCGAGAATGCTCGATTTTGGATATATTTTTTAGTTGTTCAAAAACGGTTTCAATAATAAATTGTTTCTGGAGTATCAGACGGTTCCAATGTTTCATCACTTTGGGTTTCATGTTTTTTATACCCGTTATCAGTGTCACTCTATTGTCTGCAAGTTCCCGTTCCAATGGACCAGATATATAACCTTTATCTCCGTATAAATACCCCTAAATAGCGTTAACCATTTCCGATATAGGCTTCCTATCATCCACGTTAGCCGTCGTTACTTTGACGGAGGTAATGCTACCTTGGTCATTGATAATAAGGTGTAATTTGAAACCGTAAAACCGCCACATCGTTCCTTTTCCTCTCTTCGCGGTACCCATGCAAAACATGATGTCTGAGAATGCGTCGGTTGTGATAAACCTGTAACTTGGACGAATCAACGAAGGCAACCCATGACAGTGAGGTAATGGAAAACAAAGTGGATGTAATAGGTTTTGAAGTCTCGATACCTAGATTGATGGAAAGCGATTATTATCGTCATCACTTCGCTAACTGAGAGGCGAGAAGGCTTGTTTCTTTCTTTGACACCGGAAGAAATGAAGTGTTTTTCCAATGCAGGTAGGCAAGTCTGGCAGAAATCGTTGACATTGACGAAAACAGCGTCATAAGTTATTCAATGCCCATGTCCTTATGCAGTCAATAGTTTTTTAAACGATCAGATTATGACTTTGTCATTTAGTTCATGTCTTATGCGTAGCTCAGGTTGATTATATTGTTTTCAGTTGCTGATCTTGTCCTTTCTCTTTCTCGTTCCCTTTCCCTTTCCCATCATCACTTTCCGCTTAACTCCATGATGATCTGATCATAGGATTTGCGCTTAGTTCAGATATTTTGGAAAAAACGCCCACTATCTGTCGAGAAATAAAGCGTCATATCCTAAATAATTTTCACGACGTATACTGTCATTGCCTTGTGTCAAAACAGGCTAAATAAACCCGCTACAACGCTGCATACGGGCTGGTTGGCTGTATTTCAGAGAGAGCTTAAGGTGTTCATTCATGACCATCAGCGATAAGGCAAAGATAAATAACCGTGTTGGTATTGAGAAACGGTCTGATATAGAAGACTATAAGACCCAGTTTGGTCTTTTCGAAATTGACACTGTCGTCGGGACTGGGAACAAATATTTTCTTCTTACCGTGGTGGATAAAGCCAATATACTCCGTTGTATTAGAAAGATGCCAAATAAGCAAGCAGATATAGTGGTGGAGATGTTTATTAATATTGTAAATTCTACCTTCCATAACTTTAAAACCCTCACGTCAGACAAGGGTACAGAGTTCGCCGGTCATGAAGAGGTTACTGAAATCACAGACGCTGATTTCAATGAGGTCAGTAATGAGGAAATGGTGCATGGAATTCATGCACGGGATCTTGGATGTTAGTAAGCAAGAAAATGCTCACCAGATTTATCATAAAGATGCCGCAAAAGACCTGGCAGGTCTGAGGTACATGGCCTTTTCTCTGTTGAGAACAGAGGTGATTAAAATAAACGTTCAGATGAAATAAATGCACATCATGATGAACTCTATATTTTTAGAGCTAGTATTATTTGGTGGTATTTGCCTCAGTAACCAAATAATGAACACTCATGCGGATACTCTAGTCCTAGGTTGAGAAGGAACAAAAAACTTTTCTGGAAATGGTAACTGAATGTGATTTAAAGGAATAAGTGAATAATTCATAACATTGTACTCTGATCTGAAACTATTGACATGGACTCTACTATAGTTAGATGCTTGTAGAGGTAGGTCATATAGATGAAAAATTAATTGTGTGTAATATTTGGCTGCTAAGAATATATAGGGTAAAACTTTGGGCAAACCAGCAGTATTTATTGATAGAGATGGAGTGATTAACATCGATCATGGTTACCTCAACAAGGTTGATGACTTTGAATATATCGATGGTGTATTTGATGCGTGTCGCTCATTGAAAATGATGGGTTATTTGCTTGTACTCATAACTAATCAGTCAGGAATCGCTCGTGGTTACTATACAGAAGATGATTTTCTGTCTTTGACCGAATGGATGAAATGGGAGTTTTCCAATAGAGGCGTGAATTTTGATGGTATTTACTATTGCCCTCATCACCCAAAGTATGGTTATGGAATGTATAAAAAGGACTGTGATTGTCGTAAACCCAAACCAGGTATGCTCATTGATGCTAGTAGTACCCTAAAGATAGATATGGAAAATTCGGTGATGATTGGTGATAAGGTAAGTGACATTCGTGCAGCAGAATCGGTAGGTATCACGACAAAAATACTTGTACGTACTGGAAAGAAAGTGACAGAAGAAGGTGTGTCCTTGGCAACGATTATTCTCGATAGCATTGCTGATGTTCCAGCATACTTAAAAGTCAACTAAGATTGCTTTCTAAGTAGAAAATATTATCAGAGGTAACACATTAGTTGTAATAACTCCTTATTGATATGGCAAAGTTTTTGGTGAAGCATGAGGAGTATAAAAATACTGTACTCAATTTAAAACTAGGAAGGGTTGTCGTAATTTTTTAGTATATTGAATAATAATTTTGTTTGGAACCACATTAAGGGTGCTGTATGTTCGTTTTAACTATCAATTTAGGAAAGTTGAAGAAATATCACTTTCTCTTGAAATTGAGGTGAAAGACAATTCAGGACTTTGTGGAAAATATACTGTTAAAGGTGAGTTGTTAATTAGTGTTTTTAAACAGAAGGATGAAGCGTTATAATTACTTCACCAAGAATAATATAACCTAGTAGAAAGCCTGTTAAGTAATAATCGCTAGGAACTTTTACTCCAATTAATGAAGAGCACGGGTCGTGTTTATAACAGTCGAGAAGATATAATAACTTTTTAAGGTATTCTCTATCGAGTGTGAACTAGTATTCGGTGGAGAGATTTATCACATCTATTTGGAGAGTGGAGCTGTGTATATCGAAGATTTAATTTTTAGTCTAGAAAAATCATTTTATAGAAATATTTCATATTGTTATCTAAGATTTTTGACTTTGAATTGGTCTTTATTGAGGGTTCAATTGTTCGAGCACATCAATACAGTACTTGGATAGTGAGATCTCTCCATGAGAAAATAGAAAAATATTTCATGGTAGTTTAATAAAAATTTATCTTTATCACAGATAAAGCATCATATTGTCTTCCTACTTTGAGTTATAAAAATGAGAAATGCTCGATATTGTTCCATGTAGAAAGTCTTGTAAACTGGTTTGCCGAAGTCAATATGCAATACGATTGTTTCTGATAAGGGTGTATGAGAGTACATCATTCAGGAAACATGTAGAGCATATCATATAAAGATATAGAGCATAAAAGATGGAAAGACCGTCATTGTTAAGCGAAATGATAAGCGAGATATCAATAAAGGTAGTATAAACATAATCTTTATGTGAATATCGTCATTTAGTAGAAAATCCCTTGAGAAGAATTAAGTAATATCTTTCAGTTTCAACTGCATATGTAAAATCGGAAAGAAATTACGTCAGCGTGGTATCACGGGTATTTATGTTCATGTGGTTGCCGTTATCGTTATATAGTTGAGCGGGTTCTGTACAGCAAAGATTGGCAGCCCCTAGTAATCACAGGTCAGTTACCATCATGTATGATAGGGAAAGTGCAAACAGATCACCATTTTATGGGATTCATTGGTAGCATAAGAGAATAACTTATATTTCGGTAAGGTTTTTTGCAGGATAAGCGCTATTTGTTATAGGCACTGTTAATGTAAGTATTTGCAATAGGTATATAAAGATAAAAAAAAGGTTGAAATATCTAGGCATTATAAAATAGAGTGTATTACTTGCTTAAAAGGCTTTCTATATTCACTGTCTTTCTTTCCCCACGTTCTAATGGAAACGTGGTTCGTGAGCTTAACTAGGTAGGTCAAGCAGACTTTGAATTAGTTGATTGTCTGGTTATGAGTCGTACTCTACCACCTAACTTTTGGGGCTATAGCTCAGATGGGAGAGCGCTTGCATGGCATGCAATAGGTCGACGGTTCGATCCCGTCTAGCTCCACCACTTACTATAAGTATAAGTTATTATTGGCGTAATGTATTTAGGAAATAAATTCAGACCACGGTGTTCTTTAAAAATATGTCAAGCTGCCTCTTAAAGTTTTTCCGGTATACAGGCTAAACTTGAAGCGCTAGGTGAACATAAAGAACTCATGTTTTTTCCCTGCGTCTGGCAGTAAGTGGGGTTGACTGATTCGAATGAAAATTCGACGAGGTGCGGGAGGTAGATCATGGCACTTCCTGACGGAAGTGGCATATATAAATGGATAAAAGGTACTCATGAAGATGGCAGGTGGATACTATCCAAAAATCCGTATCGATGTCGGTGTTTCGCTCCTAGATATTGGCTGAGTACAGGTTAGTACTGAAATTGATTGCATGGGAGAGGTTATTAGCTATTTGACGTGTCTCGTGAGTTGGATGTAGAATATTATGGGGTGAGTTTATTTTCAGGCTAGCGAGGAGGTTGGCTTATTGAGAAGGGGCTTTTGTTGTGATAAAAGCAGGGATCTGAACCTCTGAACATCTGAACCTCTGAAAGCATCAGAGGTGGGGAGTTACATCTTTAATCTAGGAAATCGGGTTTATTGAATCCTAGGAGATAAATAATCAGGTCTGTAAGTATTGATTCAGCAAGGGAGTATTTAGCGGTGTTGCTTCACTCTACAATTACCAAGGGGTTATAACTAAATAAAATAGGACATTGATAGTATTTATAGAATATCTGCTTTCTAGATATTTATAAGCCTATACCCAATAATAAATATAGCGTAGATAGAGTCTGTTTTGAGCGAATATCCCATTAGGGAAGAGTGACGTAATATATGACTAAGTAAAAATGAAGGCGATGAATTCAGCAAATGAAATTTAATGGTGACAATTGTAGTGCTTAGTTTCCGTGTGATGAATGATAAAAATCACATGAGGTGTGAGAAAATCCATGTTACTGTGAAGAAGGTTTCCGTTCGGCTTGAATGTCAGCTTTTTACATTGTAGATCGCAAATTCTAGTTCCGTGCATTCCTCTCTTTTATGTAAGAGAGAGTTAAGTCCTTTGAAATAACCACAGGGGTGTAGCTCCAACTGGTAGAGCAGCGGATTCCAAATCCGCGTGTTGGGAGTTCGAATCTCTCCACCCCTGCCATGTTTTTATGTACTGATGCACTTTACAAGTATACTTGTTTTGTTTACCTGGTTCATTTTTAGGTCATTAATAAGTGAGGGACGAATATGATAGGTGGGATTGATGATGTTAATTTAGGATTTGATATTATCCTTGTTTTCGGTTTTCTATTTGCCTATTTTGTATGGCGGTTATTTTTTAATAGGCGAGAAGGCAATAGAAAGAATAAAATAGTGAAGGCGATAATTAAAGATAAAGAATAATGAACTGAACTGGTATATGCAACCCTATATCTGTAAAAAAACTACAACCTTACCTTCCTCACTGGTATTATTTTTTAAATACCTGAACTAATCGCAATTCCTACAATCAGATTATCATGGAGTTAAGCGGGAGGTAATTTATGGATGGGTAAAGGCTAAGCAGAAGATCAACAACTGGAAACAATATCATTAAGCATTAGTAAACCGTGGCTCAGTGACTTTTTGACTAATATATTCAATAGGTTTTTCTTCGGATAAAAAGCCAAGCTTTTGCATAAGTAGACACTAACGCTATCGTTGCCAAGCATGTTGCTGAACCTTACAGCTTGAGTATACATACAGGGCTTGTCAGGCTGGGAGAGAAGAGCAACAAGTTGAACTTGCTATGAATAATTCTGGTATTCTTAACTGCTTTGGAATGTTATACAACCTCATTTAATGCGGTTGTCCGAGTTTTAAAAAAACTTATGCCACGACTGTGTCGTCGCATTCCCTATTTATGTACAGAAAGTGGTTCTTATCTGCGAAGTAGATGAGCAATGGTATCTCGTAGGTAACAAAAAGATCCCTCGCTGGCTTTGTATGGTAGGGAGCCTCGATTAAAAAATAATTTCTCACGCATTCCTCTGCTTTGGGATATTTAGCACCATATCGTATTTCGAACTGTCCGAAGGATTTTTGTGCCTCTTGTTGTGTCTCCTCCATCCAGATACCATGAAGCGCTTCTTTCATTCTGGGTTGAATAGATTTTGGAACTTTTGTTTAATACATTGGTCGCTTTATGCACCAAGCTGCGTTGATGATGCGTCGTTGGCCACTGTTTTGTCACTGCATTCCAAAAACAGAAAGCGCCATCACCAATGGCGAGTTCAGGAGCGATACTGATATCTTGGGACGTTAGCTGTGATAGATCTTCAAGCCAACTGCTCTCTGACCTCCTGTACCCCATCGATAACGACTAAAATTTGCTTGCGGCCGGCATCATCGACGCCGATGACAACAAGTAGGTACAGTTTATCATCCATCCGAACTTTGCAGTAAATACCATCGACCAAAATGTAGACATACCGCCATTTACTTAACCTGAGTTGCGCATAAGAAATGAACTAAATGCCAACGTCCTTATGCAGTCATATGCAGTCAATAGTTTTTTTCCAACGATCAGATCGCGAATTTGGAATTTAGTTCATTTCTTATGCGCAACTCAGGTTAAGTATGAGCCATACACATCTCTAAACCAAAAGAAGATGCAGTAGTGTACTTTAATATCGCTGACTCTTCGCGAGGTTGTGCATTTCATTTGATTTTTCTTCAATTTTAACCTTTTTAAAAAACACATCACGGCGTGACACTCTTGTCGAAAGAACCTCGCACTGTCTTGCCCGCGATAGCAAGAATTTACTCCTTAAATATATCTCGGATACTCAAAATTGAATCGTGTGTTCAATGAGTTTGTTTCTTTCTGGAAAATGAATTTTTTCATGGTTACAAATCCTGTGAGGACACATGATTTCTGCAGTATTAGACAACGTGGGTGCAACTCATACTGACGAACTATTCAACTTATTGAATACATAATCGTATCAGCCATGCTAAAGCGAGGTGCTTTAAGAGTTTTCAAATGCAGGACCTTATTATATACTAGGCGTATGGATTATCATTGATATCTAAGCCTTGAGATGAAGATTTGAAACAAATCCTAGAAGGGAGTAGATTAAAATGAAAAAAATATCTGTGTTTGGTACGTCAAATAAAAGACATGAAAAACGGATTCCACTTCATCCATCACTGTTCCATTTAATACCCAATAACATTAAACCCTTCCTTATTTTTGAAAGTGGCTATGGTGATAGATTTGGAATTGATGATTCATTTTTGGTTGAAGAGTTTGGTGGTGTAGAAACGCGAGACAACTTATTTGAGGTAGGAGATATATGGCTTTTACCTAAACCTTCTAAAAATGATTATACTCATTTCTCAGAAGGTAAAATATTGTGGGGTTGGCCCCATTGTGTACAAGATACAAATATAACAGAAGCAGCGATAGTCAAAAAAATGACGTTAATCGCATGGGAAGCTATGTATGGTGGGGAAGATGATACTCATATTTTCCATAGAAATAATGAGTTGGCGGGGTACGCATCTGTACAACATATGATGATGCTGACAGGAAAAAACGGATATTTTGGTAAGGAAATAAAGGCTGCAGTTTTAGGTTTTGGTGCTACTGCACGAGGTGCAATTAATAGTTTAAAATCATTGGGTATAAAGGACATAACCGTTTTTAGCAAAAGACCGGTTTATCTAATAAAAGCACCAATAGAAAGTGTGAAATACAAAAGAATAATTAATTTGTCTGGTGAAAATATGCTAGAGAACAGTAATATGCAACCAGTTCCTTGTGCTAAGGAGTTATCATCTTACGATATTATCGTTAACTGTGTGTTACAAAATATACTAAAGCCAATTATGTTTATTAGAAATGGGGAATTGGATAACTTCAAAACCCCTATCGACATCATCGATGTTAGTTGTGACCATGGACTGGGTTTTTACTTTGCTAAGCCTACTGGTTTCGATAATCCTAATTCTATAGTGGAGAGTAAAGTAAATTACTATAGTGTTGATCACACCCCTACGTTGTATTGGGACTCGGCGTCTTATGAAATCACCAAGTCAATAATAGATTTTTTGCCACATTTTGTTGAAAATAAATGGAAAGAAAATTCAGTGTTGATGTCTGCGCTAGAAATAGAATGTGGACACATTGTTAATGTTAATATCTTAGAGTCCCAAAATAGGTCGACATTATATCCACATAAGATTTGTGAATAGATTACCAAGATGTAAATCTTGTTCATATATTGTAACTTAAGTCAATTTTTATTATTTTTTGGTTAAAGGAATCAGCTATTTCTGGGGAGTATAACAAGAATAGGTTGTTGTTTGGTCTCTGTAGCTGACAGACTGTGGTTCTTTTGAGTCTTTATACTTAATGTTGTAGGTAAAAAATCTCTTTGTATCATTATGTAACGCTTCACACCAGTATGTAATACTCGCACATGAGAATATTTCTTGTTACTTGAAAATATTCAAAAAATCTGATTTACTCTTACTAGTCTAGAGAGGCATTGTTGATTAAATCAGGCCTATAACAGATTGATCAAAATATCCTTTATAGTCTTAATTTGTTTGCTGGTAAACAGGCACACCTAGTCTTATAACGCTGTCCATCTCTTTCACACTTGCTAACGTTTCACTAACTTGATCATTGTCATCACGAAGAGTAAGTTTATGGTTGAGTAATTGTTTATAGCGAAACATTGCTATCTCTGCCAATGAGAGTTTATGATAACCCCTGTCCTTTTTCCACTCCGCTAATTTATCTTCTTTTAACTCTTTTACAGCTTCATTCCTAGGATGCCGTTCTTTCCAGTACTCCGAATTGCTTTGCGGTGGAATACTGGGCGATATTCCTTTATTTTTCAGTAGGAGGTGACATGCTTTTGTGTTAGAAACTCCATCAACATTAACTTGTTGTCTCTTTCGTCGTAATGGGTTAAGCAATGTAGGTAAAACCTCATTATCACCCACAGAAATTAAGCTAACTTTTGCAGAGATAACCTGATGAATAGACACATTAAAGTCAATATGAAGTTTGCACCAGATCTGCCGCTTTTCCTTACGGTGTTTACGAATCTTCCATTCACCTTCGCCGTATATCTTTACGGCTTAATTCAATCAGTAAAGCCCTGATATCTCCCACTCTAATCCTATCTTGTTACATAGTTATGGAATAAGGATAAAAACATGCTATGGACAGTGTTCCTCCAGTAATTAACCTGAGTTGCGCATAAGAAATGAACTAAATGCCGAATTCGCAATCTGATCGTTTGAAAAAAACTATTGACTGCATAAGGACTTTGGCATTGAATAACTTAGACGCTGTTTTCGTCAATTTCTACCAGACTTTCCTCTCTGCATGGAAAAAACACCTCATTTTTCCGGTATCAAACAAAAAACAAGCCTTTTCGCCTCTCAGTTAGCGAAGTGATGACGAGGGTGATAGCTTTCCATCAATCTTGGTATCGAGATTTCAAAACCTATTACATCCACTTTGTTTGCCACTACCTCGCTAACGAATTTTCCGAATTGATCAGCCATACACGAATGCTCAAGCTCATGCAAGATGTTCTGGTTACATTGTGCTCTTACCTCACTCACCGTCAGGGATTACTTTCGTTAATTCGTCTAAGCTACAGGTTTATCAGAACCTACGTATTCTCAGACATCAGGTTTTTAAAGGTGCCGAGAAGCGAGGAAAATGAATGAGGAGGTGGTTCTACAGTCTCAAATCATACCTGATTATCAATGACCAAGGTGGTATTATCTCAGTAAAATTGATGACTACTAACGTGAATGATAGGAAGCTTGTGCCGGAAATGGCTAACGAGATTTTGGGGTGTTTATGCGGAGATAAAGGTTATATCTATGGTCCATTGGAGCAGGAACTTGCAGACAGGGGAGTGACACTTAGAACGGGTATAAAAAACATGAAACCCAAAGTGATGAAACTTTGGGATCGCTTGATGCTTCGGAAATTATTTATTATCTAACCCGTTTTTGACCAACTAAAAAATATATCCCAAATCGAGTATTCTCAGCACCGTAGTTGTATCAGCTTTATGGCGGGGCTCATCGTGTATTAATTTAAACCAAAAAAGCCGAGTATCAAGATGACTCAGCTTGATAAGCAGGCGTTTATGCAGATCTGAGGTTACTTAATTGAATACATGACCTAGTTCATATCTTTACCTTACTGTAGTTCGATGAAGACGATTGTATATTTCCATCGATTGAGTTGCTACTGATATCCGTGTCTTTTATCTACAATATTTACTACGGTAATAAGGGAGGATTAGAAACTAGGATTAGAATTGAAAATTGTCTACAGAGGTAAAAGAAGAAAAATCAGAGCTTGAAAAATAAATAAGAAACTACATTCTTTCTTGATCACCTACTTATATCATTATACATTCAAAGTAATTGGTGTTACCCGTGGAACGAGATTAACCATTCCACTGGAAACGAAGGATGGGTTCATTTGGTGTTTGTAGTACAGAATCAATAGATGTGACAGCATCGACACCAATACTACTTTTTCTACCAACGACTAAAGAGTCAGAGACCGGATTCCTATCAACCAGTGGTTCAATCCTGTCCTCCGTTGTTTCAATACGACGAAGACGATGTTCTGGCATTATTTCATTGTAGAATACGTTTTCTGATGCCAATAAGTTCACTCGAAACATTGCAACCCCCCCCATCAAGGATTCAAGATGCACAGTTGCCACTGAATTCAGCCCTTTCAGTATACGTTCAACTATGAAGAATGTTTCTGCAGAGTCGAGTCCAAAAATTTGTAGCTGTTTTTCACTTCTATTTTCCTCCCCTAAAGTTATACCGAGGTGCTGAGCATAGAAGTCAGATATATCGTTGATCATCTGAGAAAACATAAGAAAGCGAGACCCAAATGCATAACCTTCAATGGGTACATCATGTCCCATGGTTGTAATATTTGGAAATAGTTGCCAGCTTAATTCATTACCATATATTTTTACCACTGCCACCCCAGAGGGATTATAGCGAGCGCTGGCATCCTGAATTGGTTGCATAAAGCCACCCCATAGATCAGAAACCGAAATAGTAACTACATCGTCAAAGTCACCCACAGGGATGAGAACAGGTAAACCTCGGCGTTCACCCTGAACCTTTAACTCATCAATCAGATGTAAACCTGATTGCTCCCAAATAACATTACGTCGAGTAACTGTATTTTCGACAACCCAGAACAATATTTCTGGACGAGGCAAACCCCAAT
Source organism: Candidatus Enterovibrio escicola (assembly GCF_002464935.1). Classification (GTDB taxonomy): domain Bacteria; phylum Pseudomonadota; class Gammaproteobacteria; order Enterobacterales; family Vibrionaceae; genus Enterovibrio; species Enterovibrio escicola. The sequence goes on along the minus strand of NZ_NBYY01000031.1, from coordinate 61,376 downwards.
ACGTCGTTTGCGCTTGCATCAACAGAGTCCGTATTTTGGCATCGTCAAACCAAACAATAAGGCTGCGTTGCCCGTTAATATTTCCGTACTCTAACTGAGTTATGTACTGATTCACAGTTGGAAATGCCTTTTGGATAACTAGATTTTCACTCACATTTAATTGTCCGGATGCTTTGATCAGTACGTCAACAAACACTTTTACCTTCGCGATTTGCTCAGTAGTTTCACTACTGTCATCTAATACTACTTCCGCACTGAAGATTGATGCTGCCATGATATCTTCTTGCTTTAAGACTAAGCTTAGAAGTAAGAATAAAACTCGTAACATATATTGGCCAGATAACTAAATTCTAAACATTCATGATAAGAGGAGGGCTATGCTGTAGCAATAGAAAGTCATGAGAATTTCATGAAACCGAATTTTAGACAATTCATTTCGTGCTGCATTACTGTATGATTTATCGAGAATACTACCTAATTTTATGGGAAACAGGATCTTTGACGTGAAGGTATCCAAGCTTTTTCATTAAGGATAGTGAGCGTTGTTTCCAAAATATGTGAATTAATCGCAATTCCTACGATTAGATCATCATGGAGTTAAGCGGGAAGTGATTATGGGGAAGGCTACGCATAAGATCAGCAACTGGAAACAATATAATCAAGCATGAGTAAACCGAGGCTCAGTCACTTTTTAGATAGACACCACTGCCATTAAGGTATGGCATTGTCTAAAGCATCACGTTCATCCTAGCCATGGGTTTATATTTTCCGATACCGAGATTGAAACGGCACTGATGGTGAAAGGTATTTTCAATATCCCCCTTCGTGGATGTAAAAGGCTTTCTCAATTCAATTTTCACGTTGATGAATGTCCCGCTGAAATCCCCTACATACACTTGCATTAGTAAGTGTTCGAATACCATATAAGTTAAGTACAGTTTGTCGAGTTGAATAGCTGTCGCCCACGTCGTTATTGATGCCACAGGTTGAAAGGTATACGGTGTAGGTGAATGGAAAACGCGTAAATACGGTAAGGAGAAGGGGTGTATCTGGCACAAACTTCATCTTGCGGTTGGTGTGTCTACTCATGCGGTTATCTCCACCGAGGTTAACCATAGTTTTTATGGGGGATAATTAGGTTTTACCTATATTGCTTAACCCATTACGGCAAAAGATATCGCAAGTCAGTACTGATGGAACCTATGACACAGAAGACGTACTGAATAACAAAGGAATAACACCCATTATTCCACCTCTAAGCAACGTAGGTTACTACGAAAATGATATCTTAAAAATGAAGCGGTAAAAGAGTTAAAAAAGCTAAATTAGCGGAGTGTAAAGAGGACAGTGGTTATCATAAATGCTCATTAGCCGACACAGCAATGCATCGCTATAAGCAGTTACTAAGTCCTAAACTTACTCTTCCTAATTAACCTAAGCTGCGTATAAGCAATGAACTAAATGCCAAATTCGCAATCTGACCGTTTGAAAAAAACTATTGATTGCATAAGGACTTGGGCATTGTCTGATTCAGACACTGTTTGCGTCGATGACGCCGATTTCTGCCAGACTTTCCTCCCTGCATGGAAAAAACATCTCATTTCTTCCGGTGTCAAACAAAGAAACAAGCCTTCTCGCCTCTCCGTTGGTGAAGTAATGACGATAGTTATAGCTTTCCATCAATCTGGATATCGAAACTTCAAAACCTATTACATCCACTTTGTTTGCCGCTACCTCACCAACGAATTTCCTAAATTAGTCAGCTACACGCAAATGTTCAAGTCCATGCAATGTATTTTGGTTTTTTTTGTTCTTACCTCACTTACCGTTAGGGATTGCCTTTGTTGATTGGTCCAAGCTACAGGTTTGTTACAACCTACGCATTCTCAGATATCAGGTTTTTAAAGGTTCCTCAAAGCGAGGAAAAGGAACGATAGGCTGGTTCTCCGCTTCAAACTACACCTTATGATCAATGATCAAGGTGCATTATCTTAGTCAAAGTGACGACGGCTAACGTGGATGATAGAAAGCCTATGTCAGAAACAACTGACGAGCTTTGGGTGTTTATACGGAGATAAAGGTTATATCTATGGTCCATTGGAACGGGAATTTGCAAACAAGGGAGTGACATTAATAACGGGTATAAAAAAGAATATGAAACCCAAAGTGATGAAAAGTTGGGATGCCTAATACTCCAGAAACGATGTATTATCGGAACCGTTTGTGACCAACAAAAAACATATCCCAAATCGAGCATTCTCGGCACCGTAGTTATATCAGCTTTATGGTCAACTTGCTGGCGGGGTTCATCGCGTATTAATTTCAACTAAAGAAGCCTAGTATCAAGATGACTAGGTTTGATAAGCAAGCGCTTAATTTATATCTGAGGTTAATTACAATGCTCAAGTTGGTGAAACCCTAGTAAATGTAAAAGCAATAAACACAGTCATAAGACTCGTGATGTCTATTTGCCAGCAGACAAATTAATACTATGAAAAAGATTAGGATCAATACGTTATAGGCCTGATTTAATCAACAACACCATGCAAAAAATCCTTTTGCGACTGGTGCTCTGATTAAAACGATCAGATCTCAATTTGGACATTTAGTTTATTTCTTATGTAGAGTTCAGTTTGATAGGTATATTTCACGGGGAATGTAACGACGTAATTGACATACTGATTCCCTACCGTAGGGCGAGTTTACTGATGCTATACTCGGTGTTATTCCTTTTTGATAGGGCTTCAACCAACAGAATAATGCTTTGATTATGACATCAGTAATGTACGCCGAAACTTACATTTCCAAGTTGATTAGCTATTGTACCTAATTAGTAGGTGGAAAATATAAATATAATGTATAATAAGAACAGATTGTTATATCTAAGTATCTGTATACCCATAGATGTTTTACTTAGCGGATGCTATCTTAAGAATAAACAGGCAGGCGCTTACAAATCTCCAGCACTTTGGTTTTTATCACGTCACTCACGTCCTTGTCCTTAATATCATCTAACACATCACACATCCAGTTTACCAATTCTTTCGCGTCTTCTTTTGTGAAACCACGACGTGTGATCGCAGGGGAACCTACACGAATACCAGAAGTTACAAATGGATTGCGTGGATCATTCGGCACGCTGTTTTTATTCACAGTAATGTTTACCAAACTCAATGCTGCATCTGCCTCTTTACCAGTGATATTTTTATCAATTAAATCAACTAAGAATAAGTGATTTTTCGTGCTGTTAGATACGATTTTATAACCGCGCTGTTGGAACTGTACCACCATTGCTTTAGCATTATTGACAACCCGTTGTTGATACTCTACAAACTCAGGCTCCATGGCTTCTTTAAACGCTACCGCTTTCGCAGCAATGATATGCATCAAAGGACCACCTTGACCACCTGGGAATACCGCAGAATTTAGCTTTTTATACATATCTTCACCTGCATTAGACAAGATCAGACCACCACGAGGACCCGCAAGAGTTTTGTGCGTCGTAGTGCTTACAACGTGTGCGTGTGGTACTGGTGTTGGGTAAACACCTGCTGCAATAAGACCCGCAACATGAGCCATATCAACAAATAGGTAAGCACCAACATTGTCAGAGATTTGACGCATACGCCCCCAATCTACAACTTGTGAGTAAGCTGAGAAACCACCGATGATCATTTTCGGATTGTGCTCAACTGCCATCTCCTCCATTTCATCGTAGTTAATTTGACCCGCTTCGTCGATACCATACGGAATGATGTTGTAGTACTTACCAGAGAAGTTAACAGGGGAGCCGTGGGTTAGGTGACCGCCATGCGCAAGGCTCATGCCTAATACAGTATCGCCTAAGTTTAGTAGCGCCATATAAACCGCGTTGTTCGCTTGGGATCCTGAGTGTGGTTGGACATTCGCGTATTCACACCCAAACAACTCACACGCCCTATCAATAGCCAACCTTTCTATTTTATCTACGAATTCACAGCCCCCATAATAACGCTTACCTGGGTAGCCTTCGGCGTATTTATTGGTTAACTGGGAACCTTGCGCTTCCATAACACGAGGGCTGGTGTAGTTTTCTGAAGCGATAAGTTCAATGTGCTCTTCCTGCCGTGCTGTTTCTTCTTGGATCGCAGCAAAAAGCTTTGGATCGTAATCAGCTATATTCATGTCAGGTTTTAACATTTATCTCTCCTGAGTTAAATTGTCCCTTAAGTTAACATTTACAACTAGTTGATTGAATGTTTCGTAAACACAAAACATTTTTACAATTTAGTTTTAACCTCGGAATAAGTTTATTTCCCCGCACTGGTAACACCCGTATTCATACGAAAGTAAACTTTCTCGTGGTGGTTATTTTAAACACCGAGATTTTACAAAATTTGTTGTACAACAGGTAGTTATAATAATACCTCTTTTTGTATCACAGCCGGTTATTTTTCGTTCTTTTTATGACTTAATTCAGGCAACGGTTTAATTCACCTTAGATCTTGGTTATATATTCAATGAGTAATCCTCAGAGATTATCGGCCATATCAAGCAATTCTTTGTCCTCAACATTGATTGTTGCTTCATTTATTGAAATAATACCGCCTTCATTTTTCATGAGAAGGTGAAGTGTAAAGCCATAAAACTATCTCATGACCTCTTACCTTGTTTAACATCCCCTTAAAATTCGCGATGCCGTAGAATACGTAAATTATGACAAACCTGTAGGTTAGTTGAATTAATGAACACATTGACTGGAGGTTTGGCCTGACAATGACTCAGAGAAGGATAAAGGGAAACTAGAGTACTTTGCATCAAGACAAGCATCCGCGTAGAGCTGACCAAATCAGGAAATTTATCTGTTAGGTGATGGTATACAATGTAGGTGTAAGACGTTTTATAATCAAGAAATCCAGATTGATGATAAAAATATAATAGTCATTATTACTTCACTGATTGAAAAGAGCAAAGATTTATTTCTTGTTTTGGCATCTAGAATCGGGTGCCTTTCCGATCATGTATTCAATAAATTGATTGTGATTTAAAGGGGTGTTGTTGATTAAATCAGGCTTATAATGCACTGACAAAAATCTTCTTTCCAGTTTTAATTTATCCGCTAGCGAACAGGTATCCCGAGTTTTATTACTTTGTTTATTTCTTTCACATTTACAGTGCCTCAGCAACTTATATAATTTTAATAACGAAGAGTGAGTTTAGGACTGAATAACTGAGTATAGCTATAAATTTCTATTTCGGCTAATGAGCGTTTGTGATAACCACTGTCCTATTTAAACTACGCCAGTTTGTCATCTTTCAACGCCTTTACAGCTTCATTTCTAGGATGTCATTTCTTCAGTACCCCGCGTTGCTTTGAAGTGGAATAGTGAGCTATAATCAAATCTGGGTATAGCTTTCAGAGCAGTGTCCTGATGATTGACGTTTATTTCACAAATGCCATTTTTGAATTTCACGCCTTTGATGATATCTGAGAGCAATTTAAAGCCTCTCAACCTATGCCAGTTAACCTCAGAGGTTTGCACTAGTTTGCAGGCCATTGCCAATGTCGTTTTTAGGCTTCCACAATTTTTGGTGTTGTTCGTTTTAGCCTCACCGTTGCAAATATTGATTTAATGTGGTTTGTCGTTCGAATATGTATTCAGTGCTCGGTGGAGAAATCGTAAAATGCCAGAATTTCTACTTTGTCTTTGGTCAGGCACTCCGCTACTTTTGGATATTTAGCACCATATCGTATTTTGAACTGTCCGAAGGCTTTATGTGCCTCTTGTTATGTCTCCGTCATCCAAATATCACGAAGCGCTTCTTTCATTCTTGGTTAAACGGATTTTGGGACTTTGTTTAATACATTGGCCGTTTTGTATACCCAGCAGCGCTGATGACGCGTCGTTGGACAATGCTTTATCACTGTATTTAAAAAACCGAAAGCACCATCAGCAATGGCGAGTTAAGGAGAGATATTGATATCTTGGCACGTTAGCTGTGACAGAACTTCAAGCCAACTAACCTCTGACTCCCTGTACCCATCGACAACGGCGAGTACTTCCTTGTAGCTGGTATTATCGACGCCTATGACAACAGGCAGGTAAAGTTTGTCATCCATTCTAACTTTGCAGTAAATATCATCGGCCAAAATATAGACATACCGACGTTTACTGAGGTCGCGCTTGCGCGACTGGTCGTATTCTACTTCCCACTGTTGCTTGAGTCGAGAAACACTGTTTGCTGACAACCGCTTGGCTTGCTTACCTAAGAGAGATTTCAGGGATGGCTGACACCGCCCGTGGAGATCCCACGCAGACAGAGCCAAGGGATAAGCGCTTCTATATTTTGGGTTTGCTTGATATAGGGCGTAACCAGTATGCTGTTGTACTTGATTCCGCCCCCTGTTCTTTCACCTAGAAATTTTCTCACAGAAACTATATGTGTGGTGCTTAAAGGCATGTACATGTATATGAAATGGTGCTTATCTGTGAAGTAGATGAGCAATGACTTTATGTAGATAACATGAAATTAGAAAATAGCATACCATTGGTTTGTCGATTTTTATCGTGTTTTTGAGTTAGTTTCAGATATGTCAATGTAGATCTTAAGTTTTTGTCTCAACTTGAGATACTCATGCTTTTTTAGGGAATTCCATTTTACTAACTCGGATACAGATACGTTATATTGTAAAGCAATACTACTTAATGAATCTCCTTCACGAATTGAATAAAGGATAGTCCGAATGAGTACATTGTCATCTGCTCTTTTCCACATTGTCAGTTTTTGTCCAATATGTAGTGGGTCTTGCAGATTCATGCCATTCCAGCGTGCCAAGTCTTTGTATGATATATCCTGTTCGAGAGAAATTTTCCAGAAGCTGTCACCTTGTTTAACCCTGTAACTCAACTTGTAGTCACTATTTTTCTTGCTTGAAAATTTAGCAAAACGTCGTAGATCATTCAATGAATATTTGGTTTGGACTTTTAATCCATTCGGTATTATCAGGTGTTGACCTGAGAGAATATTAGAGCTATCGAGGCTATTGGCAAGTTTTATCACTTTTATTGTTGTATGGTGACGTTGTGCAATGAGGCTCAAAGAATCGCCAGTTTTTACCTTGTAGCGGGTGATATTTATACTTTTATTACCATTATCCGAAAACGTTCGCTTAAACCTGTCAATTTTATTGTGAGGTAAAAGAAAATGTGTTGGGCCATTCGGTGATGTTACCCAATGATTGTAGCCAGGGTTGAGGCTTTTAAGTTCGGATAGAGATAATCCAGCGTAGTTTGCTGCCTGTGCTAAGTCCATTTGCACGTTAGGATCAACAGTCCCAACTACAGGCTTATTTACAATGGGGAGCAGAGATAATTTATATTTGTGTTGGTGTTTGATGATATCTGCAACTGCGATCAACTTTGGTACATATTCACTGGTTTCTTTTGGCAAATCGAGTGACCAAAAATCAGTTGGTTTACCCATAGATTTATTTTTACGGATGGCCATAAATATTCGTCTTTCACCAGTGTTATAGGCTGCTAAAGCATGAAACCAATTGCCATTAAATTTCTTGTGAAGGTACTCAAGTAAATCTAATGCAGCATCAGTTGACGCTATAACATCACGTCTACCGTCATACCACCAATTTTGTTTAAGACCAAAACGGTGTCCAGTGTCAGGTACAAATTGCCAAAGACCAGCTGCTTGCTCGTGTGAGTATGCAAACTGGTCGAAGGCGCTTTCAACTATTGGAAGTAATGCAATTTCAAGCGGAATACCGCGTGCTTCAACTTTCTCTGTTATCAGATATAAGAAGGGTTCCGCACGTTTGGCGACCGTTTCCAAGTGTTGTGGATGCTTGAGATACCAGTTGCGATAGTAGTTTATTCGTTGCTTATCTGGAACGGCTAACTCCAATTGCATCGTGATCCGATCCCAGATATTTTCTTGAGCTTGAGGTGTAACGGCATGAGGAATTGGATCTTCTTTTACCACGATGGAATTGGTTTCTATTTGTTGATTGGTGGTTGTTTTCTCTGGTATCATCCTTATTGTTTCGATGTTATTTGTCTTGGAGAGCTGACATCCTATAAGGAGAATCGAACAGGTTAGAACATATCGTAACTTCATACGTGACGACCTTTCAAAAAATGTCTGATACTGATCAGCCTGTAGCAGTACTTACAATGGGCGAATGTCAAAATTCATCTTTCCAGCGTCTTAGGGTTGTGAAAGTGTCAAGATCTGATGTGCATTCAACTCGGTGTTTCACTCCTGCTTTTACAGACGCATAATGGGTGCGTAGAAAAGGGTTAATGGATTTCTCTTTGCCTATGGAGCTTGGTATGGTACTCATCCCACTTGTGCGTAATACATTGACGTCAGATGCATACTGATTGAGTAGAAAATTATTAGGCTCAACAGCCAAAGCAAACTTTAAATTGGCTTGAGTATACTCGTGTGCGCAATATACCTTGGTATTGTCTGATAACAAGGTCAGAATTGTAAGTGATGCAAGCATCTGTGCCGGAGTACCTTCAAAGAGGCGTCCACATCCACCAGAAAAGAGTGTATCACCACAAAACAACATACCATCAGCATAATAAGCGATGTGGTCCCGTGTATGTCCAGGAACTTGGAAAACAGTAAAAATGGAATTAAACAATACGAACTTACCGTTGTTGCTTAGCGGGTGCGTGACATAAGGAAAACGAGTGGTGGTAGGGCCATAAACTGTAAGATCATGAAAACACGCCTTAAGCTTTGGGACACCACCAACATGATCATGATGATGATGTGTAATCAATATGGCGTCGAGATGGAGGCCTCGTTCTTCAAGGACTTCCAATACTGGTACGGCATTACCTGGGTCGATAATAGCACAATGATTATCATTAGCTTCTAGTAGCCAGATATAATTGTCATTGAATGCAGGTATGTTTAATATAGATAGCATTTTACTCTCCAGCTATGACATCATTAATTATGAAACTAGCATGTAGCCAACGCCCTTTAGAATACCCCTATACATGGGCTCAATTCGCACATGGCGAATGGGCAGGCTTGCATATACAAACGAGACTTGATGAGTGGCTGCCACGTATGTTCGGTTACCACATGCTCAAGCTTGGTGGTTTGAGCTGTGAATTGGTGAGCAGACATTGTAACATTCAGCATCAGGTCTGTATTGATAAGTTAAATCCCCTACGTAATGTCGAATCTGAAATCTATAATTTGCCTTTTGTTAGTAAAGCATTTGATGTTTGTATTCTTGCAAATCAACTAGATTATACTGATGATCCACATCAACTCTTACGCGAAATAGACAGGATCATGATAGATGATGGTTACCTTATTGTTACTGGTGTGAATCCGAGTAGTTTAATGGGAATTCAACGGCTTATTCATTTGCGTAAACATTGTCTTCCATGGAATGGACGGATGTTTACACCATTAAGAGTGCGAGATTGGCTGGGTGTACTTAACTACGAGATTATTGATCTGTCGTGCTTTGGTTTGATCCCAGCTACGAAACATCGAACCAGTGGTGCATGGATTGAGAACGCATTTTCTGGCCTTCTTCCCATGATTGGTTCGTTGTATTTCATTGTGGCAAGGAAGCGAACCTATCCGTTGAAACCAATCAGGCTAGAATGGAGATTGCGTAAGCGATTGTCCCCAGTCAGGGTAAATTATCGCACTGATGATACATTAGTGATATCTAGGGGTCATTAGTTGTTGGATTTGTATCCCTCGTCTGAATATATTGGTTTTTCTGCAGCGTGGCGAGCTAATTCATCGCAACGTTCATTTTCAAAATGACCTACATGGCTCTTCACCCATTGCCAGTTAACCTTGTGACGCTGACTTTCCTCGTCGAGACGTTTCCACAAATCTGCATTCTTAACAGGTCTTTTATCTGCTGTTTTCCATCCATGTTTCTTCCAATTGTGTACCCATTTGGTAATGCCTTGGAGGACGTACTGACTGTCTGTGGTCAACGTTATTGTGCAGGATTCTTTCAAACTGGCGAGCCCAATAATGGCGGCTAGCAACTCCATACGATTATTAGTCGTAAGGTTGAAGCCCTCACTGAGTTCTTTTTCATGCTGTTTGTAGCGTAAGACAACCCCATACCCGCCAGGTCCTGGATTGCCGAGACAAGAACCGTCCGTAAAAATTTCTACCTGCTTAACCATATTTGTTATTATTTAAGTAAATTTATCATCAAGTCTGACATAAGTGACGCTATGAAAGCCAGTTACGAAAGAATAATAGTTCTTGATACAGAAACTACGGGTATGAACCGTGATAGTGGACCTCATTATGAAGGTCATAGGATTATTGAAATTGGTGTTGTGGAGATTATCAAGCGTAAGCTCACAGGTAAAAATTTCCATGTTTACATCAAGCCAGATCGTGAAATTGATCCAGAAGCGATTGCCATTCATGGCATTACCGACGCATTTTTAGTGGATAAACCTACTTATGCAGATGTTCATCAGGAGTTCTTAGAATTCATAAGAGGAGCTGAAATAGTCGCGCATAACGTGAACTTCGACGTTGGTTTTATGGATCATGAATTCCAAATGTTGGGTAAAGGCATTGGTAAAACCCAAGATTTTTGTAAGATCACCGATTCTTTGGCCATGGCAAAGAAAATTTTTCCAGGTAAGCGAAATAATTTGGATGTACTCACCGAACGGTATGGCATCGATAATTCTCACCGTACGCTGCACGGAGCATTGCTAGACGCTGAGATATTGGCGGATATTTATCTGTTGATGACCGGTGGACAGACAGTACTAGTGTTTAGAGATAGCGATGAACACCATCAGGATGGAAAGTATATTCGACGTGTAGAAGATAGAATGAAATCGCTAAAGATCATCTATGCATCTGCCGATGATGTAGAAAAGCATAATGTGCGGCTAGACACCATTGAAAAAAATGGCAAATGTTTATGGAGGTAATAGAAGAGTTTATGAGAGGAGACTTGGTTGGGTTACTGCTTGTATTATTGATAATATTCAATGCCATGGCAGAACAAACATCAGATCGTGATATTCGCTTACTAAATAACCGATTTCGTATCGATGCTACCATCACACAAGTTACCTTTCTCATTTATCGCGAGAAACATAGTAAATCAGTTATTCTCATTCAGCCTGACGGTTTGAAATTGTATGCGTGGCGTCATCCATATACAGTCTCTTGGCATCAAGAGTATGATATGGATATCATATCTGTCTTAAACCCAATGCCAGGTCCTTGGCAAGCTATTGGTAAAGTAACTCCTGATAATAAAATTCGTATCCTTTCAAACCTGAGCATGAATGTCGATATTTTTCCTGATCGGTTGTATCAAGGAGAAAAAGTTAAATTTACGGCACGTTTGATGCAGGATGGTAATCCACTGAACCTTCGTGAATTTCTCGATAGTGTTGAACTTGCAGTCACATTTACTGAATTCATTGAAAGCATTGAAGGGATTCCCGTAGATCAACAACCAAAAACAAGAATATTAGGACGGTTTATTGATGATGGTTCTGGTTTAGATGAATATGCTGGTGATGGTGTATTCACTGTGGAATTGCCTGTTAATGTGATGCCAGGTAAATACCGAACTAGAGTTACTTCAGGAAACGGCGTGTTTTTTCGAACACTTGAGCAGGAAGTGTTAGTGTATCCTCCACCATTAATAGCTATGTTCAAACAAAGCCGTAAAAAAGAATTGCCACACCATTTTTTTGTTGAATCAGACACAGCGAGTATTGAACCAGGAACCATCGCTGTACACGCCGAGTTTACAGATAGTAATGGAAAATTATCGGTTTATCAGGGACAAGCTTCGGGTGAATATACAAGACTAACTTTCAATATTGATGATTCTAATGAGCCAGGCAGGCATAAGTGGCATGCTTGGCTTTATGCTACTGATAAGATCTCAGAGAGATCCTTGGTATTTGAATTGCCAGAACAAACTTTCACTGTGGTGGATTATGCCTCTATTGAGCAGGCGAAAATCGAGCGTGAAGTTAGCGAAGGCGGATGGCTGCATATTGAAAGTAAGAAACGGCATATATTGGAACGCGAGGAAGAAAGTAAGATCGCACTGATTACTATCATCGTTGGCAATATATTGCTTCTGGTGTTGGCTATTTTAACTTGGCTCATTATTCGTAAAATTCAAGCGAGGAAATTGTTTAATCCAAGGGAAGACAAACTGGATAAACCTCCTCAAGAATAATTTGCTGATAAATCAGCAGGTGTAGGAAACAAGATAGGTACAAATGAGGAATATGTGCTTCTTCTCTTTTCATTTATTTAATGTTGTTTACACGGTATAATTCGCAGTTTAATGTACCTGCGATGCGGGTGTTGTTAATTAAATTAGGCCTATAACGCACTGATCCTAATCTTTTTTACAGTCTTAATTTGTCTGCTGGATAACAGGTATACCGAATTTTATAACTTTGTTCTTTCACCTAGAAATTCCCTCCTAGAAACTATATGTGGTGGGGCTTAAGGCATGTCCTTATGACTATATTACATGTTGTTATAAGAACCCCAGACGTCAGCGTTATCTATCCAAGGAGTGATGCAATAAATCATAGTGAATTCTCACCTGTCTGTCGGGTGATTGTTTACGGTAAAATTATTAAATTTCTTCAGAAATTTAGCCTCCATAACTAATAGTTAGCATCTAGTCCTTTTAAAATGACCATTAAGGCGCTTAGGCTACGATGTAGCGTGTATTTCTAATAAAACTCAGGTTTTTTGACCCCAAAAAATCCTTAAGTATCTCAGAATCGTGCATAGCGCGATTTACAGGACGTTTTGTGCTCTTGTGTATTTCAAACAGAATTCCTCAGATAACGTTTAAAATATTAACTCTATAGCTAGATCACAATAAATAGGTATAATCCACATACTTATAAAACTGCTTGTCAATGGAACAGCGCTCTTTTCTTCTTACTTAGACTTCATTTTTGCCCATTTATGTTCTATTTGGTTAATATCGGGACTGTTAAGGAGGAAACCACTCTAAAGTACAACCACGAGATTTAATTGCTTTCAGTGTGTCGCTACTCTTATGAGTACTCGCATTATCCATAACAATCACAGCTTAATCTGGAACTTTCGGAAGTAAATCTTGTTTGATCCATGCATGAAATGCCTCCGCATCGAGACTTCCAATTACTAAGCGAAACGTTAGAAAAATATGATTGATGATAGTACAAATGGTGTTGACTTTTCCTTTCTAGTGCCCATCCTGAACTCCATAGCATGGACTTCCTTTTTTAGAGTGATCATACGTTCGAGGTATATTCTTGGCAGATTTACTTTCATCTAAGTAACCTGAGCTGCGTATAAGAAATGAACTAAATACTAAAGTTGCGATCTGATCGTTTGAAAAAACTATTAACTGCATAAGGAGTTGAGGAGGAAGAACTTATACGCTATTTTCGTCGATGTTGATGACTTTTGCCAGACGTTCTTCCCTTCATGGGAAACATACCTAATGCCTTCCGGTGTCAAACAAAGAAACAAACCTTCTCGCCTCTTAGTTAGCGAAGTGATGACGATAGTGATAGCTTTCCATCAATCGGGGTATCGAGATTTTAAAACCTATTACATCCACTTTATTTGTCACTACCTCATCAACAAATTTCCTGAATTAGTTAGCTACACGAGGATGCTCAAGCTCATGCAAGGTATTTTGGTTTCGCTTTGCTCTTACCTCACTCATCGTCAAAGATTGCCTTTGTTGATTCGTCTAAGCTACAGGTTTTTCACACCTGTTCATTCTCAGATATCAGGTTTTTAAAGGTACTGAGAAGCGAGGAAAAGGAACTATGGGGTGGTTCTACGGTTTCAAATTACACATTATTATCCATGACCAAGGTGGTATTATCTCAGTCAAAGTGACGACGAATAACGTGGATGATAGAAAGCCTGTGGCGGAAATAGCTGACGATATTCGGAGGTATTTATACGGAGATAAAGGTTATATCAATAGTCCATTGGAGCGGGAACTTGCAGACAAGGGAGTGACACTGATAACTGGTGTGAAAAAGAAACCTAAAGTGATGAAACTTTGGAACCGCCTGATGCGTCGGAGACGATTTATTATTAAAACCGTTTTTGACTAACTAAAAAATATATCCTAAATCGAGCATTCTCGGCACCGTAGTTGTATCAGCTTTATGGTCAACTTGCTGGTGGGGCTTATCGCGTATTCATTTCAATCAAAGAAACTGAGCATCAAGATGATTCGGCTTGATAAGCAAGCGCGTATGCAGATCTGATCTTGAATTAGCCCAATGAAATAAGCTCCGCGTTTTAACATCAAAATGAGGTATTCAAACCTGAATTTGTAAGTTGATTGGGTATATATACGTAATCTAAGTACAGATTTGTTTCCATGTTTGGTTTTCTTTTCCATCAATTTGTCTTGAATTGATACGAGGTCTTATTACATAATTATAAGTGGATTATTAATGAAATATAAAATTAGGATCCGTCATATTAAAGATTTACGCTATATAGCGTAAATCAAGAAACTAGGCTGAAATGTGTTTTATCCAGTTACTTTTACTTAACTTACCAGCTAAGTGGTAAGTAGCCAGTATATATCGATAATCTACAGTTTAATAGTAGTATACTACTTGAATAGTTGTTTTGTCGGCTTGTATACGCCCTTCAACGATAAATAGAGGGTTACCATGTACCAAGATCTCATTCGCTCAGAGCTAAACGAAGCAGTGTATGTACTGGATAGGTTTATTAAGGACGATAAGAACATCACAGATATTGAAGCAGCGGCGATGCTGTTGGTAAATACCTTCAATTCAGGTGGTAAGGTGCTGTCATGTGGCAACGGTGGTTCTCACTGTGATGCGATGCACTTTGCTGAAGAATTGACTGGACGATATCGCGAAAATCGCCCTGGTTATCCAGCGATTGCCATTTCTGATTCAAGCTACATCTCTTGTGTGAGCAATGATTTTGGCTATGAATTTATATTTTCTCGTTACCTTGAAGCCGTGGGTATAAAAGGCGATGTACTGTTAGGTCTGTCGACATCAGGTAATTCGGTTAATATTTTGAGAGCGATTGAAGCAGCAAAAGCCAAAGGCATGGAATCTATTATTCTAACAGGTAAGGATGGTGGTAAAATAGCAGGTCTAGCAGATATTGAAATTTGCGTACCACATTTTGGTTACGCCGATCGTATTCAGGAAGTACATATTAAAATTATTCACATCTTGATCCAACTAGTCGAAAAAGAAATGCTAAATCAGGCATTCTCTAAGGAAAGCGTGACAAGTTATGTGTGAACTTCTTGGTATGAGTGCCAATGTACCGACCGATATTTGTTTTAGTTTTACTGGTTTGATCCAGCGAGGGGGAAACACCGGCCCTCATCGAGATGGATGGGGCATTGCGTTTTATGAGGGAAAGGGATTTCGAACATTTAAAGATCCGGATCCTAGCTATAAATCAAAGATTGCTGAATTGGTTCAACATTACCCGATTAAAAGCCGTTCGGTTATTAGCCATGTTCGCCAAGCTAATCGTGGAGGGATCAGTTTGGAAAATACCCATCCGTTTACACGCGAAATTTGGGGACGTTATTGGACCTATGCACATAACGGTCAGCTATCAGGTTATGAAAATTTATCTTCTGGGCACTTTAAACCTGTCGGAGAAACAGATAGTGAAAATGTGTTTTGTTGGTTGTTGCATGAAATCGAACAGAACTATGCTGAAAAGCAAGAGAATATGACAGAAGTATTCCGTTTTATTGCTAGGTGTTGTGACAGACTGCGTAGTCTAGGTGTGTTTAATATGCTGTTTAGCGATGGTGATTATGTCATGGCATATTGTACAAGCAATCTTCATTGGATCACGCGACGTGCGCCGTTTGGCCATGCTAGCTTAATTGATGAGGATGTAACGGTTGATTTTCAAAAAGAAACAACACCCAATGATGTAGTGACGGTGATCGCCACCCACCCCCTGACCCATAATGAAACATGGAGCAAAATGCAGCCAGGTGAATACTGTGTCTTTCATCTTGGTGAAATGCTTACCTGCAATTCCAATTGAAATTGGTATAAAGCTTTATTTATCAATGAATAAGATTGATAAATGAAGTGGCTTGTCTCTTGTCAGCTGAGTATTGGGAAATTAACCCATATTATAGCCTGAAGTCCCAAGCGTTTGGCCGTCTAGGATCGCTTTTCCTTCTTCCATTTTTAAACGCCCCTGACAGAACCATTCAACAGTAAGTGGATAAATACAATGTTCTTGTTCTTGTACACGGTTAAAAACGCTGTACATATCATCCTCTTTAAAAATGGGAACACAGGCTTGAAGAATAACAGGGCCACTATCTAACTCCTTGGTAACGAAGTGCACGGACGCTCCGTGTACCCCATCTCTGGCATCAATGGCGCGTTGATGAGTGTTTAATCCTGAGTGTTTTGGTAACAAGGAGGGGTGAATATTGAGCATCTTACTGTAGTAATGCTGGACAAATTGTGGTGTTAAAATTCGCATGAATCCTGCGAGGACAACAAGGTCTGGCTGATAGCTATCAATGATTGTCATCAATCTAGCGTCGTACGTGCTTCGATTTGTAGTGACAGTGCAGGGCACCACAACTGTATCAATTCCGACCTTTTTTGCACGAATAAGGCCATAGACCTTATCCTTATTGGTGATGACTGCAACAATATTGATGCCGTTCTGTCGATGACATCGATCGATGATAGCTTGTAGATTAGACCCATTTCCTGAAATCAGCACCACTATATTTTTCATGATCACTCCTTGATTTCAATTTGCTCTCCGTCGATGGCTGCATTTTCGATGTAACCTAATAACCAAGCGTTCTCGCCTTCTTGATTTAGAATATCGATCGCGGGTTGAGCTTGCTCTGCAGGCAATGCAATAACCAAACCGACACCACAGTTAAAGGTACGGTACATTTCGTGTTGAGTGATGTTACCCTTTTCTTGCAGCCATTTGAAAATGACAGGCCATTCCCAGCTCATACTGTCGACAACTGCTTTCATACCTTCCGGTAATACACGTGGGATGTTTTCCAAGAAACCACCACCTGTGATATGAGAAATAGCATATACATCACAGCTTTCTAACATTTTAAGCATCGGTTTAACGTAAATACGGGTCGGTTCAAGAAGGTGATCAGCCAAGGATATACCGTCAAGTTCCATTGCAACATCAGCATTAACCACATCGATGATTTTACGGATTAGGCTGTAACCATTTGAATGAGGTCCTGATGAAGCGATGGCGACAAGCGCATTACCAACACTGACTTTTGTGCCATCAATGATGTCTTCTTTTTCCACAACACCCACGCAGAACCCTGCAATATCGTAGTATCCTCCTTCAAACATACTAGGCATCTCTGCAGTTTCACCCCCAATCAGTGAACAACCTGACAGTAAGCAACCTTCACCAATACTGTTGACCACCGCTGCGGCAGTATCCACATTTAGTTTCCCAGTCGCGTAGTAATCGAGGAAAAACAGGGGTTCTGCACCTTGTACGATCAAATCATTCACACACATCGCAACCAAATCAATACCGATGGTATCGTGCTTTTTCAGGTCTATTGCCAAGTATAGCTTTGTCCCTACACCATCTGTACTTGACACAAGTACAGGATGTTTATATTTGGTGGGTAATTCACACAGCCCACTAAAACCACCGATACTACCCATTACTTCAGGACGAAGAGTTCGTTTTACAACACTTTTTATTCGTTTAACTAGAGTATTTCCTGCTTCAATATCAACACCGGCATCTTTATAGCTAAGAGAATATTTATTACCGATCACAGGTGATCCTTACCAAGTTCTGAACAAGAAATAAAATTGGACATTTTCACAGCCATATTGTAAGAGGAAAATAGTTGTGCAATGTTTTTATGGTAGAAAGTACAAGCAGTTTACCGTTTTATATTTGATAGAATTTCCTTGTGTAAAATGCGGTGAGTTTATTTCTGCAGGAGTCTGTCATGAATTTCGTTAAAGTTATACATCAGCTGTGTAAAACACAAAATAAGTCTTATACGAGAGTGTAATATTAGCATCAAATGTTTCAGAGAGTTGGTGACTAGAGTTGGTAACCTACTGATCTATGAAGCAGCCTCTAATTTTTAAATAGAAAAATTGATAATTTAAGGTTGGAAGGATTTGATTGAAGTGGATAAGATTAAAAGTAGGAAGGTAATAATTATACCAATCCTTCGTGTAAGTCTTGGTATGATGGAAAGGGTTTTGTTTGACCATAGCTCCTGATGGAGCTTATGACACAAGAGCATGTTACCCTGTACTGAATCACAAAGGAATAATACCACTATTCCACCTCGAAGCAACACGGGATACTTGGAAGAAGGGCATTCTAGAAATGAAGCTGTAAAGACTTTAAAAAGGACAGGGGTTATCATAAATGCTCCTTAGCAGAGACAGAAATGTTTAGTTATAAAGAGTTTCTCAGCTCTAAACTCACTCTTCGTAATTACAATCATCAAGTTAGTGGAGCACTAGCAAAAGTGAAAGCGATGAACAAAGTTATAAGACTCAGTATGCCTGTTCACCATAAGACAAATTAAGACTGTAAAAGAGATTGAGATCAGTGCGTTATAGGCCTGATTAAATCAATCAATACTAGTTCTCATTGTCAAACTGATCATTTATCGATTAAAAAATGTTCGTGATCTTTCCCTGTATCCACAAGTCTTCCCTATGGCTACGAATTAGCATTCGTGATGTTGTATGAGTATTTAAAATACTCACATTTTACGGGAAAGTCACATTCCTTGTAGACATAAAGGAAGTGATGCTTATCAGGAAAATGACTGAGAAATAATGTTTTACTAGTAAGTAAGAAGAAAAATATAAAAGATACCTAAAGCAGATATGATTTATGTCGATACACAAGAACTAACTAAGCATATAGCAGATAAATATGCAAATTCACACTCATACTCTAAATAAGACCCATTTAATTTCTGATACACAACTTGGAGGAGATTTAAACCTCGCGGTTACGCAGGGTCGTCGGTCTGATTTTGCGCTGATGCTCGCGTTACTTTCAAACGATGCCGTAGAAACGACCCAAATCGTACCAGCATATCTAGAAAACATTTCAGACGTAAATCTGCGAAAGCAATTTAATATACCGGAACCTGTTTTTCTTACCGCAAAAGAAAGAGATTATGACTTATGTAGCAAACAAGCAGATGCTTTTCATCAATCAGGAATTACTAGTACGAGGCTAAATCATTGTATAACGCCGGTAGCTCTGTACTTTCCTGCATTTAGGACGCATAACTTAGGTGAAGATGTGTATTATAATCTTTGCGGTCATCAACGAAGAAAGCTTGACGCTGGGGTAATCAATACAACTGAACTAGATCCAGTGAATTCTCATAATCTGTTAACATTTGCAAAGAGATTTCAAGAACGGCAAACTCAAGTATAATATTTTTATTTAAAATATAATCTTATTAGTATACCGTTACGGGTCAACTTTTTAGTTGAATCTCTGATTCAACTAAAAACCATACCAAGCACTTTTATTGTTCGTAACATCACCGTTGTGGGTGATTCAACATGGACTTGTGGCTTTGAGCTGCTCGAATAGGCCTGAATCCAAGTCGGAAGTGTGATATTTTCCAAAAAAGTTGGTAATGCCATTTCTTTAAAAATAACGGTAGGATATTTTGTTATGTATTCAACCTGAGTTGTGCATAAAAAATGGACTAAATGCCCAATTCACGCTTTGATAGTTTGGATTAAAAATAAGTCATAAAGGTACTTTAGCATTAATAATTTAGACGCTATTTTTACCGATATAGACTATTTCTATTAGTTTTGCCTTCCTGCTCAGGACAAATATTAAATTTTAGGTTTCAAAAGAAGAGATAAAATCTCTCTCCTTGTAATCAATCAAGTTATGAAGATTATTGTATCTTCTCATCAATCTTAGTTTCTTGGTTTTAGAACGTATGAAATGTGATTTAACCTCAGATCTGCATAAGCACTTGCTTATCAAACCGAGTTATCTTGATGCTTAGCTTCTTTGGTTAAAATAAATACGCAATGAACCCCGCCAGTAAGTTGACCATAAAGCTGATACAATTATGGTGCCAAGAATGCTTGATTTAGAATATGTCTTTTAGTTGGTCAAAAATGGTTTTAATAATAAATCGTTGTCGGAGCATCAGGCGGTTCCAAAGTTTCATCACTTTGGATTTCATGTTTCTTTTTTACACTAGTTACCAGTATCATTCCCTTGTCTGCAAGTTCCCGCTCCAATGTACCAGAGATATAACCTTTGTCTCCGTATAAATACCTCCAAATATCGTCAGCCATTTCCGCCACAGGATTCTATCATCCACGTTAGTCGTCATCACTTTGACTGAGATAATGCCACCTTGGTCATTGATAATGAGGTGTAATTTGAAGCCGTAGAACCACCCCATCATTCCTTTTTCTCGCTTCTTGGTACCTTTAAAAACCTGATGTCTGAGAATGCGTAGGTTGTTATAAACCTGTAGCTTGGACGAATTAACAAAGGGAATCCTGACGGTGAGAGAGGTAGTGGTAAACAAAGTGGATATAATAGGTTTTTAAATCTCGATTGATGGAAAGCTATCATTATCAGCATTACTTCGCTAGCTGAGAGGCAAGAAGGCTTGTTTTGTTGTTTGACACCGGAAGAAATGAGGTCTTTTTTCCATACAGGGAGGAAAGTCTGGCAGAAGTCGTCGACATCGACGAAAACAGCGTCTAAGTCATGCATGCCCAAGTCCTTATGCAGGCAATAGTTTTTTTCAAACGATCAGATTGCGACGTGGGCATTTAGTTCATTTCTTATGCGCAGTTCAGGTGGATTACAATGATCAAGTTGGTGAAGCACTAGCAAATATGAAAGCGATGTGCCAAGTTATAAGACTTGGTATGCCTGTTTGCTAGTAGACAAATTAAGACTATAAAAAAGATTGAGATCAGCATGTTATAGGCCAAATTTAATCAACAGATCCTACTTATTATTAAATGAGAATGTTGCTACAATCATATTATGATCAGAGGATTCTGTCTCTTTACTGCTCGCCCTTTCTAGGATCAATTCTCGGTAGAAAACATGATCCAGAGGCAAACCAAAAAATTTAAGACGAATATCAGGAGAAAAACTAGCTTCTTGTAAGCCAATTGTGTTTAATTCTGTTTTGATCGTTTGCAGCCTTAGCTCACTCCATGTATTAAAATCTCCCGCAATGATAAGAGGCCCCTGAAGGACTTTTACAGCCTCAATCAACGCACGAAGCTGTTCTAGATATTCTTCAATACCAAACGTAAAATTGATACTATGGATATTGATGACAGTAAGTATCCGTCCATTTGAAAGCAGAAACTCACTGTAAAGTGCACTCTTTGGCAATCGTAAATATGGCTCTATTATAGTGTAAGCGCATACCCTCTGCGGTACTAGGTCTGACAATGTCATTACCCCAGTAATTTTTCCATTCATTGCAAAAGCAAAAGCTTGGTTACTATGCCAGCCATGTACTGCGACAAAGTCTGATAAATTTGATGAAGATTGAGCTTCTTGTAACAAGATCAATGACGCTTTCTGAGAAAGCGTCAGAAGTTCATGTTTCCAACCGTCCAATCGCTGTTTATAAATATTCCAAACTCCAATATGTAATGGCTCTGAAACATCTATAGATGCTGTGGGTTTGTAATCAAGACAACGTAGATTATTGTCACCCGAAGCTAATTTAGATGTCTTAGGTACCTCAAAAATCATGTTTGCCCCAATCCCCCCTAAGAGGATTAAAATCATACAAAGAATAAAACAATAAACTTTTAATTTTTTCATCAGTAAAATTTCCTGTTGTTTTAGTATGGTAAGAATTCTAATATAGTTATGGTCACTACAATATATGGTTCTTTTTATGCCTCATGCCTATCTCTGAATTCAAGTCCGTACTCCAACATTCTCCAATCAAACGGTATTGTTAATTAAATCAGGCCTATAACGCACTGATTTCAATCTATTTTACATTCTTAATTTATCTGCTGGTAAATAGGCATACCGAGTTTTATAACTTTGCTCATCGTTTTCACATGTGCCAGCACTTCACTAACTTGAGAATTGTAATTACGAAGAGTGAGTTTAGGAATGAGCAACTGCTTATAGCAAAACATTGCTGTCTCTACTAATGACCGTTTGTGATAACTCCTGTCCTTTTTTCACTCCGCCAGTTTATCCTCTTTTAACGCCTTGATAGCTTCATTTCTAGGATGCCTTTTCTCCCAGTACTCCGTGTTGCTTCGAGGTGGAATAGTGGGCGTTATTACTTTGTTCTTCAGTACGTGGTGACCTGCTTTTGTGTCATAGACTCCATCAGCACTGACTTGTTGTATTCTTCGTCTTAATAGGTTAATAAATGTAGGTAAAACCGCATTGTCACCTACAGAAACTAGGCTAACTTTTGCAGCCATAACCTCATGAGTAAATACATCAACTGCAAGATGAGATTTGCGATAGATAGGCGCTTCGCCTTACCGTGTTTATACGTTTCCCATCCACCTTCACCGTATATTTTTAGAGCTGTGGCATCAATAACGACGTGGTCGACAGCTCCTCGACTTGGCAAACGGTACTTAACTTCTACGGTCTTCGAACGTATCACTAATAAAAGTGTATGTAGAGAATTTTATCGTGACATTCATCAACGTAAAAACCGAATTGAGAAAGCCTTTTAATCCACGAAGTGAAAGCTCGCAAATATCTTTTACCATTAGTTCAGTTTCAATCGCGGTATCCAGAAAGTCACTGATCCTCGGTTTACTAATGCTTGATTATATTGTTTCCAGTTGCTGATCTTATGCTTGGCCTTTACTGTCATCACTTCACGCTTAATTTCATTATGATCTGATCGTAGGAATTGCGATTAGTTCAGATATTTATGAAACAACGCCAAATAAAACAGTTAATGTAATTCTATTGAAGATAATGGCAGGCTCCTTAAACCTAAACGCCACCATAATTTGAAATGTACATGTGTTATATCTTAAGTCGTCATTAAATACTCTAAAAAAATATCGTTAGGAAAGCGATATCTAAGACTCGCCTTATTACGTGTATTGAGGATGTGTTTTATCTTGGCAATTTGCTCATTACTGACTTCATTGAAAAGAGTTTCCTTGGATAAAAAGCGTCTTATCAAACCATTTGTATGCTCCTTTAATCCCCGATCACTTGACCTATAAGGTCTGGCAAAATAGAAATCAGCGTCTGTAATTTCAGCAACATCTTTATGCTCGGCGAACTCTGTATCGTTATCTGACGTGAGGATTTTAAAGTAATGGAAGGGGTATTATTGATAAAATCAGGCCTATAATGCACTGATCCTAATTTCTTTATAGTCCTAATTTATCTTCAGGTGAACAGGCATATCAAGTCTTATAACTTTGTTCTTTTACCTAGGAATTTTCTTTCAGAAACTATATATGGTAGGGTTTAAGGCCTGTCCATCGTTTTCAAATTTGCCAGCGCTTAACTAACTTGAGCATTGTAATTAACCTGAACTGCGCATAAGAAATGAACTAAATGCCCAAGTCGCGATCTTATCGTTTGAAATAAACTATTGACTGCACGAGGATTTTGGCATTAATAACCTAGATGCTGTTTTCGTCGATGTCGACGACTTCTGCCAAACTTTCCTCCCTGTATGGAAAAGACACCTAATTTCTTCCGGTATCAAACAAAGAAAAAAGCCTTTCCGCCTCTCAGTTAGCGAAGTGATGACGATAGTGATAGCTTCCCATAAATCGGGATATCGAGACTTTAAAACTTATTACATCCACTTTGTTTATCGCTACCTCACCAATAAATTTCCTGGATTAGTTAGTTACACGAGGACGCTCAAACTCATGCAAGGTGTTCTGGTTCTGCTTTAATCTTACCTCACTCACCGTCAGGCAAGGCCGACAGCGATTGCCTTTGTTGATTCATCTAAGTGACAGGTTTGTCACAACTTACGTATTCTCAGACATCAGGTTTTTAAAGGTACCGAGAAGAAAGAAAAAGGAAGGATGGGGTGGTTTTACGGCTTAAAATTACACTTTATTATCAATGAGTAGAGTACATTATATCAGTTAAAGTGACGACGGCTAGCGTGGATGATAAAAAGCCTGTGTCGGAACTTGCTGACGAGCTTTGGGGGTGTTTATACGGAGAAAAAGGTTATATCTCTGGTCCATTGCAGCGGGAACTTCCAGACAAGAGAGTGACACTGATAACGAGTATAAAAAAGAATATGAAACCTAAAGTGATGAAACTTTGGGCCCGCCTGATGCTCCGGAAACGATTTATTATTAAAACTATTTTTGACCAACTAAAAAATATATCCCAAATCAAGAACTTGCGGAGCTTATAGTGATTTCTGGTATATGGGTAGGAAATAATGCGGTGTAACCTGTTGATTGATCTCGCCAGATCAACAACCAACAAGCAATATATCGCATGGATAATAATCATAACGTTACTGAACTTCATAAACTATAAAATCCTCTTAATGAACTGCTAAAACAAGGTACACAGTAATTGTTGGCTCAAGCTATAAAAGTCAAGGTCCAATCTTTGCTCGATAATTTTACTGCACTCCAAGATAACGGAACGCAGGGAGTGGTTCGCAATGGTCATTTGCCTGAGTAGCACCTACAAACTGAGCTCGTCGACATTATCGTCAAAATCCCAAAGGTTCGAGATAGAATAGGGAGAGGTATCAAGTTCAACAGCACACTGATTCCGTCCTATCTCAAGCGAACCAAAAACATAGAAGAGCTTATCCCTTGGCTTTATCTTTGTGAGATCTCCACGGGCGATATGCAGCCAGACTTGGAATCGCTCTTAGGTAAGTAAGCCAAGGGCTTTTCAGCAAACAGTGTTTCTTAACTCAAGTAGCAATGGGAAGCAGAATGCAACCAGTGGCGTAAGCGCGACCTAAGTAAACGGCGGTATGTCTACATTTAGTCCGATGGTATTTACTGCAAAGTTTGAATGGATGACAATCTTTGCCTGCTTATTGTCATAGGTGTCGATGGATACCTGCCGCAAGGAAATGCTAGCCGTTGTCGATGGGTATAGGGAGTCAGAGATTAGTTGACTTGAAGTTTTTTCATAACTAACGTCCCAAGATAACAGTATTGCTCCTGAATTCGCCATTGGTGATGGCGCTTTCGGTTTTTGGAATGCAGTGATAAAGCATTGGGCAATGAAGTGTCATCATCGCTTCTGGGTACACAAAACGGCCAATGTATCAAATAAAGTCCTAAAAGCTGTTCAACCAAAAATGAAAGAAGCTCTTCACGATATCTAGATGTTGGAGACACAACAAGAGGCACATAAAGCCTTCGGACAGTTCGAAATACGATAGGGTGCTAAATATTCCAAAGCAGCGGAGTATCTGACCAAAGACAAAGTGGAAATGTCAGCATTTTACGATTTCCACGCCGAACACTAGACACATATTCGAATGACAAACCCCATTGAATTAATGTTTGCAACGGTGAGGCTAAGAGTGAACAAAACCAAGAATTGTAGAAGCCAAAAAACGATACTAGCAATGGCTTGCAAACTGATGCAAACCTCTGAGGTTAATTACGAAGAGTGAGTTTAGGGCTGAGAGATTTTTATAGCGAAACAGTGCTGTCTCTACTAATGAGCGTTTATGATAATCCCTGTCCTTTTTCTACTCCGCCAGTTTGCCCTCCTTTAACGCCTTTACAGCTTAATTTATAGGATGCCATTACTCCCAGTCCCCCGTGTTGCTTCGATGTGGAATAGTGGTGTTATTCCTTTGTTCTCCAGTACGTGGTCAGATGTTCTTGTTTCATAAGCTCCATCAGCACTGACTTGCTGTATCTTTCGTCGTAATGGGTTAAGCAATATAGGTAAAATCTCATTGTTACCCATAGAAACTAGGCTAATTTCTGCAGCAATAACCTTATGAGTAAACACATCAACGGCAAGATGCCGCTTGCGCTAAATATACCGCTTCTCCTTACCGAGTTTACGCGTTTTCCATTCACCTTCGTCGTATACTTTTAGGCCTGTGGTATCAATAACGACGTGTGCGACCGCCTATAAACGTGGCAAACGGTACTCAACTTTTACGGTCTTCGAACGCTTACTAATGCAGGTGTATCTAGGGGATTTCAGTGGGATATTCATCAACGTAAAAATCGAATTGAGAAAGCTTTCTAATCCACGAAGTGGGAGCTTAGAAATACCTTTCGCCATCAGTGCCATTTCAATCGCGATATCCGAAAATATAAACCCACGGCTACGATGATCGTGATGCCATTAGGCAATGGTATGCCTTAATGTCAGCGACGTTTATCCAAAAGGGGTTTATTAATGCTTGATTATATTGTTTCAAATTGCTGATCTTTCCCTTTCCTATTATAACCTCCCGCTTAACGCTATAATGATCTGATCGTAGGAATGGAGATTAGTTCAGATATTTAGAAAACAACGTCGGTATATATGGCATGACAGGGATAATTTTGGTTCCCTATACAAGGATCTTCACCATCATTATAAACCCTATAAAATATAAACCCTATAAAATATAAACCCTATAAAATGAAGCTGCGCTGCGGTGATAAACTAAAGATAAAGAACCGAGTTGGCATTAAGACATGCCCTGATATTGCTGATAAAAAGGCCGAGTTAGGTCATTTCAATATTGACACTATCGTCGGGACTTGGGGACAAGTTTTTTCTGCTTACTGTAGTTGATAACACCAATAAGATCTACTGCATCAGAAAGATGCTCAATAAACAGGTGGGTACTGTAGTGGGAACGTTTATTAAAATTATGAATTCCCCTTTTATGACTTCAAAACCCTCACGTTAAGTAAGGGTGTAGAGTTCGCCATTCATGAGGAAGTTGCTAAAATCATAGACGCTAATTTCTGTTTTTCCAGACCTTCTCGGTCAAGTGATTGGGGACTGAATGAACAGACCAATGGTCTGATAAGGAGATTCTTAGCCAAAGGAACTAACTTCAACGGAGTCAGTAATAAGAAAATTTTAAGATAGGATATATACTCAATACACGTGGTAGAGCGAGTCTTTAGTATCGTTCTCCTAACGATATTTTGTAGAGTATTTGATGGCGGCTTAAGATATAATTTTTGTGAATCTCACAGGGTGGAGGGCATTTTACTTGCAAGAACAGATGTAGTTGATACTTTTTAGTACATATAAATAAACTAACCCAACGTTGAGCATTATATATTAAAATAGGCACTTAATACATCACTTTTAGGTTGTAATCTTCAAGAATTGATTTAAGGTTTTCCATTGTTCTTGTTGTTGGTGGGTTAATGTCTTTGAGTTCGTATTCATAACCTAGGATTTCCCACTTATAGGCACCTAGCTGGTGGAGGGGTAACATTTCAACTTTTTCAACATTGTCCATGCCTTTGAGAAATTCCCCTAGCTGACGTATTGAATCTTCATCATCCGTGTAACCTGGTACAATAACGTAGCGAATCCAAGTTTTTTGGCAGCGTTGTTGGAGGTAGCGAGCAAAATCTAATGTTCGTTTGTTTGATACGCCAACGAGACTCTTATGCATAGTATCATTCATTTGCTTTAGATCTAGCATCACCAGATCGGTTGCACTTAGCACATCGTCAACGATGTCTGTGTATTTGCGGATATGACCATTTGTGTCAAGGCAAGTGTGAATACCCTCAGCCTGTGCAGCACGGAATAAATCAAACACAAACTCAGGTTGTAGCATAGCCTCACCGCCAGATGCGGTAAGACCGCCACCTGATGCATCGATGAAGTGTCGGTAGGTGACCAATTCCTTCATTATATCCTTGACATTGACTTCACGCCCACCATCAAGATCCCATGTATCACAGTTATGACAGTATTTGCAGCGCATTAGGCATCCTTGAAGGAATACGATAAAGCGAATACCAGGACCATCGACGGTACCACATGACTCAAATGAGTGGATACGGCCATTGATAGACATTAGATTCTCCGAATTATTGAAAAGGAGTAAGGTGTTATTTTATTACAGACGGGTAGGTATACCAAACAATTGTCTTTTATATAATTAAGCAGCACTTTGTTGAAGAAAAATTAAATACACACAAAAACACCGCTCCAATAGAGGTGTTTTTGTGAAAGCGTGAGTTTATTTGTTCAATTAGAGCTTTGAATTATAGAACAGCAGTGAATGTACGTGTGATAACATCTTGCTGCTGTGCAGCAGTTAGAGAATTAAAACGCACAGCATAACCTGATACTCGGATGGTTAACTGTGGGTACTTTTCTGGGTGCTTAACTGCATCTTCCAAAGTTTCACGGTTCAAAACGTTCACGTTCAGGTGTTGGCCACTTTCGGTGCCTGATTTGTAGTGGAAATAACCGTCCATCAGCCCACCAAGATTTGCTTTCTGCGTGTCAATGTCTTTACCAAGTGCGTTAGGCACGATAGAAAAGGTGTAAGAAATACCATCTTTCGCATGTGCGAATGGAAGTTTACCTACAGACGTCAGAGATGCTATAGCACCTTTTTCGTCACGACCATGCATTGGGTTTGCACCGGGTGCGAAGGGCGCTCCGGAACGACGACCATCTGGGGTATTCCCAGTTTTCTTCCCGTAGACCACGTTTGAGGTTATGGTTAAGATAGACTGCGTGGGTACTGCATTACGGTAGGTTTTCATCTTACGGATCTTAGTCATGAATTTTTCAACTAGTTCGCACGCAATGTCATCTACGCGTGAATCATTATTACCGAATTTCGGATAGTCACCTTCAATTTCATAATCAAAGGCGATGCCGTCTTCGTCACGGATTGGCTTAACTTTTGCGTACTTTATAGCAGATAAAGAGTCAGTGGCAACAGATAGTCCTGCGATACCACAGGCCATGGTACGGAAAACGTCACGATCGTGCAGAGCCATCATTGATGCTTCGTAGCTGTACTTGTCGTGAGAGTAGTGGATAGCGTTCAGTGCGGTGATGTATTGAGTTGCCAACCAATCCATGAAGATGTCTAGACCAGACCAAACCTTTTTAAAGTCTAGTACTTCATCCATCATTGGTGCTCGTTTAGGACCGACTTGTAGTTTCAACTTCTCGTCAACACCACCGTTGATTACATATAGTAGGGTTTTTGCTAAGTTTGCTCTGGCACCGAAGAATTGCATGTGCTTACCAATAACCATTGGTGATACACAACAAGCGATAGCGTAATCATCGTTGTTGAAATCTGGACGCATCAAGTCATCATTTTCGTACTGGATAGAAGATGTGTCGATAGATACTTTAGCACAAAACTCTTTGAAGCCTACCGGTAGTTGCTCAGACCACAAAACAGTGATGTTTGGCTCTGGGCTTGGCCCCATGGTGTATAGGGTGTTCAGGAATCGGAAGTTAGTACGGGTAACTAGAGTACGACCGTCAACCCCCATACCTCCTATTGATTCAGTTGCCCAAATTGGGTCGCCAGAGAACAGCTCATCGTATTCAGGAGTACGTAGAAAACGGACGATACGTAGTTTCATTACGAAGTGATCGATAATTTCCTGTGCTTCAACTTCAGTAATCTTGCCTTCAGCAATGTCACGTTCAATGTACACGTCTAGGAATGTAGAAGTTCGACCTAGAGACATTGCGGCACCGTTTTGGGATTTTACTGCGGCAAGGTAGCCGAAGTAAACCCATTGAACTGCTTCTTGTGCATTAGTCGCAGGATCCGAAATGTCACAGCCGTATTTTGCTGCCATTTCTTTTATCTGTATTAGAGCACGGGATTGTTCTTGAATTTCCTCGCGCAGTTGCATTGTCATTTGCAGGTCATCGCCAGTTTCCAGTTTTTCTTGTAGTGAATTGAACTGAGTGACTTTATCCTTTATCAGGAAGTTTATACCGTACAGCGCAACGCGCCGGTAGTCACCTATAATGCGTCCTCTGCCGTAAGCATCGGGCAAACCAGTTAAAACACCTGATTTACGACAGTTCAGGATATCTGGAGTGTAGATATCGAATACACCTTGGTTGTGTGTTTTTCGGTATTCTGAGTAAATTTTAGAAACCATCGAGTCTAGAGTACGGCCATAAGCCTTACAAGAATTCTCGATCATGCGTACCCCTCCATTAGGGATAAGCGCGCGTTTCAGAGGCTCATCAGTTTGAAGACCTACTATTTTCTCCAGATCTTTGATGATATAGCCTGCGTTGTGAGCAGTAATGGTAGAGATAAGTGAGGTATCAAAGTTAACGGGTGCGTGAGTAGTGTTTTCGATTTTAACTCCTTCCATCACTTTATCCCAAAGCGCGTTAGTCGCTTCAGTACCTTTAGTTTGTAGGAACGATTCGTCACCCTCGTAAGGAGTGTAGTTTTTCTGGATGAAGTTACGAAGGTTAACTTCTTCTTGCCATTCGCCTTCAATGAAACCTTTCCATGCTTTAGAAAAATTCTTAGACATAATGTACCTACCTTATTTAGTAGTGAAACAACTAGTTAATATTGGTATGTCACCCACTACCAGTGAGTTGGTAATACCTGATTATCGAAAATTGCAAAAGTAAAAACAAATATCGATTACCTTAAATAAACATGTTTGATTGTATGCTTTATTAGACATAAATTAACAGCGAGAAGGACTGTTTATAGATTATTTACAGCAAATATGGGATATAAATTGGATTTCCTAAAATTCCTAATGCCATGTTGCTAACATGGCAAAGAAACATATGGCTAAGCATCTAAGTTGACATCAGAATATATTTGATGAAGGTAAGTCGCTTCGTGGATTTCTTGTCGCCAAGTATGGTCATTCTTGTTGAATAAGCTTTATCAGTGGCAAAGCAAGTACAGATTCGACCACTATTAATTTGAAAATACAAAAACCTTCCGACTGTAAATCCTTAATGCTTGTCACCATTGACCCTACCAGTTTTTAATAATGGCAGGCATAAGCGTTGTTGATTAAAGCAGGGTTATAACACACTGATCTCCATCTTTTTTACAGTCTTAATTTGTCTGCTGGTGAACATGCATACCGAGTTTTAGAACTTTATTCATCGCTTTCACTTTTGCTGGTTCTTCACTAACGTGAGCATTGTCATTAACCTGAACTGCGCATAAGAAATTAATTAAATGCCAAAGTCGCGATCTGATCGTTTGAAAAAACTCTTGTCTGCATAAGGAGTTTGGCATGAATAACTGAGATGGTGTTTTCGTCGATGTTGACGACTTCTACTAGACTTTCCTCCCTGAATGGAAAAAACACCTAATTTCTTCCGGTGTTAAACAAAGAAATGAGCCTTTTCGCTTCTTAGTTAGCGAGGTTATGATGATAGTGATAGCTTTCCATCAATCGGGGTATCTAGACTTCAAAACCTATTACATCCACTGTGTTTGTCGCTACCTCACCAATGAATTTACTAAGTTAGCTACACGCAAATGCTCAAGCTCATGCAAGGTGTTCTGGTTCCGCTGTGCTCTTACCTCACTCATAGTAAGGCAAGGCCGATAGGGATTGCCTTCGTTGATTCGTACAAGCTACAGGTTTGTCACAACCTATGTATTTTCAGACATTAAGTTTTTAAAGGTATCTAGAAGCGAGGAAAAAGAACTATGTGGTGGTTCTAGGGTTTAAAATTACACCTTATTATCAATGACCAAAGTGGCGATGGCTAACATGGATGATAGAAAGCCAGTGTTGGAAATGGTTGACGAGATTTGGGGTGTTTATTCGGAGATAAAGGTTATATCTCTGGTCCATTGGAGCGGAAATTTGCAGACAAGGG
This sequence comes from Candidatus Enterovibrio escicola, assembly GCF_002464935.1. GTDB lineage: Bacteria > Pseudomonadota > Gammaproteobacteria > Enterobacterales > Vibrionaceae > Enterovibrio > Enterovibrio escicola. The sequence goes on along the minus strand of NZ_NBYY01000031.1, from coordinate 29,483 downwards.
AGTGACACTGATAATGGGTGTGCAAAAAAATATGGAACCATAAAGTGATGAAACTTTGGAACCGCCTGATGCTCCGGAAACGATTTATTATTGAAATCGTTTTTGACCAACTAAAAAACATATCCCAAATTGAGCATTCTCGGCACCGTAGTTGTATCACCTGTATGGCCAACACGCTGGCGGGGATGATTGCTTATTCATTTCAACCAAAAAAGCCGAAAACCAAGACAACTAGGTTGGATAAGCAAGAAATTATATAGATTTATGATATTAAACAACATGTTACACCTAATTCTTTCCTACCCATACACCAGAAATCACTATAGCTCTTATCACCTTCCGTTTAACTCCATGATGATCTGATCGTAGGAATTGCGATTAGTTCAGATATTTAGGAAACGACGCCCTATAATATGATTAATATCATTGTTACGTTCCACACGAGAGAGAAAATAATAATCGCATGAAAGTCATATCATTCAATATTAATGGACTACGTGCTCGCCTTCACCAACTGCAAGCATTAATTGACAAACATCAGCCTGAGGTCATTGGACTACAAGAAATCAAAGTGCATGATGATGCTTTCCCCCTAGCAGCTGTCGAATCTATGGGTTATAAAGTATATTCCTATGGGCAAAAAGCTCACTATGGTGTCGCCATCCTGTGCAAGGAAGAACCGATAAAAATACAAAAAGGGTTCCCTACCGATGAGGAAAACGCACAACGACGCATGATCATGGTTACGTTTAAGCAACCAGATGGAAGTGAGGTAACCGTACTAAACGGTTACTTCCCTCAAGGTGAAAACATCGAGCACAAAATAAAATATCCGACGAAACGTAAGTTTTATAAAGATTTGATGATATACTTAAATGACTATCACAGTAATGATCAGCATGTCATTATGATGGGAGATGTTAACATTAGTCCGCTGGACTGTGATATTGGTATCGGTGATGTAAACCGAAAACGATGGCTGAAAACAGGTAAGTGCTCTTTCCAACCAGAAGAACGTGAAATGCTGGAAACCTTGATGAATTGGGGCTTTAGTGATACTTTCCGCCAACAATTTCCCGATGTAGACGACAAATACTCTTGGTTTGATTACCGTTCTCGTGGCTTTGATGATAATCGAGGTTTACGTATTGACGTAATTTTTGTGACGGCGTCCTTGATTAATAAATGCGTGGATACGGGTATTGATTATGAACTCCGTGGAATTGAGAAACCCTCGGACCATGCGCCGATTTGGGCGGAGTTTAAATAAAGGCTAGATGCTAGTGAGGGATTCTTGTATAATAGAAAGGAAATTTAACGATCTTTCCCTTCAGCCTTGTTTCCAAAATAACTAATATGAAATTCTCTCTTGCATTAGTCGCGGTATTTTCACATAATATTTCATTGTGAAAGAGTTTCCTTCATCAATAGAAAGATATTGTGTATAAAATCCTTGGAGGTTTCCTTGGTTCTCCTGCAATGCTAACTTATGAACGGAGTCAGATCTGGAAGGAAGCAGCTCGCGTGAGTTCTGTGTGTGTAGGGATGTAGCTGGGGAGACCTCCACCCAACATGTTTTTTCTATATTTTTAACCCTCTTACTTTACTGTAGGTTTTTAGATTCGAATGGCATTTTTGGTTGAAGTACAATACGGTTTAGTATCTCCTTTCTCAGAACTTTCAAACTATAAAATTAAATAGCTGGATCCCAGCATTAAGACATAGACTGATTATTCCTGTGAGGAATTGCCTAGGATTGAACATCCTGATGACCTCTGGAATTGAACAGCTTCAAGTTATTTAAGTATATGCATACCCGTGATTGTGCAGTATGACGCTAAATTACTGCTCCATATACACCACAACTTGAAAGGGTGCTGTTTGAACCGGAGTTGTTGATTAAATCAGGCCTATAACGCACTGATCCCAATTTTTTTACAGTCTTAATTTGTCTTTTGGCGAATAGGCATATTGAGTCTTATAACTTTGTTCGTTCACCTAGGAATTTCCTTCCAGAAACTATATGTTGTGGGGCTTCAGGCATGTCCCTTTCTGTGATACATTTAGCACGATTGAACATAGAAAAGGCATGAATGAATTTCAAAGGTATCAAATCTAAGTTGCTTCGCTTTAAACGTGTTTTCACTATGAATTGGGTCATATTTATATCCAGTGATCCCCGCTATGACACCGATTATTATCATTAAGGAATCTCTAAGATGCTGAAGTGTAAAAGATCAGAAAATGGCTTTGCCACTTACCAATTCTTGGGTTGCGTTTAAGGGCAACATAAAGTTAACTTTAGTTGTAAGGGGAACACTTATTCGTAATGTGGAAAACATTCTGCACGGGGGAGTATGTCCAAAATAGGAATCCGCTTGTTTCCTAGATTGAGCTATCGGTAAATTGTCTTAACATTGTCTGAATAACTTCGTATTCCTTTCCATAGTCACTCCAATCAGAAGTGTTTATATTCTTGGCTTATGGTCTTGGTGGAAGCCTTATTATCAGGGTTGAGTCAGGCGAACTTTAAGACTGATGCCTATAAAATAGCCATCATTGTTTTCATCCATACCTATAATTGTAATGGTAACTACATCCACATTTACCAATGATACTGGCTGAAGGTTCATTCTTTTCTTCAAACCAAGATTGGAAATGGTTTCAGTATTTATCGTTATCTCAACTACGATTACTTTGGCAAAAACACTTACTGAAGTTAATGGAGATTGAGTTTTTGGCGCGTCAATATGTGATTATAACCTTATGGGCTAATGATACTGAGGATTTTTATGCCCATCTTGGCAAGGGTCGTAAAAATAAAGTCCCAAGGATTAAAGCTACCAAAGGTTAATACGATATCTAACCAAATATTTATCATCTCCGCCGATATTCTTATCTAGGATAGTTGGGTATGACGGTCATGAAATCAGGTATTACTATCAATTACATAAAACTAAGTTGAAAATGGATGAGACAATGGATGCTCAGGTATTTATATGGGAGGCTGGTTCAGAACAGTTTTCCTAAAGTATTTCAACGAGTTATATATTATGGAGCTATAGTGATTCCTGGTGTGTGGGTAGGAAATAATGCGGTGTAACCTGTTGATTAATATCGCCAGATTAACAACTAATAAGGAATACACAGCATGGACAATAATCATAACGTTATCAAGCTTCATAAACTAAAAAACCCACTTAATGAACTGCTGAAACAAGGCGCACAGCAGTTGTTGTCTCAAGCTATAGAAGCCGAGGTTAAATCCTTGCTCAATAATTTTATGTCACTCCAAGCTAACGGAAGGCAGGGAGTGGTTCGCAATGGTCATTTGCCTGAGCCGCACCTACTTACTAGGCTCGGCGACATTAACCGTCAAAGTCCCAAAGATTGGATATAAAACAGGGAGCTAGATCAAGTTCAAAAGTCACTGGTTCCGCCCTATCTCAAGCGAACCAAAAACATAAAAGAGCTTATCCCTTGGCTCTAGTCTGAGGGGGATTTCTACGGGCGATATGCAGCCAGTCTTGGAATCGCTCTTAGGTAAGAAAGCAAATGGTTGTCAGTAAACAGTGTTTCTCGACTAAAGCAGCAGTGGGAAGTAGCATACAACCAGTGGTGTAAGCGCGACCTAAGTAAATGGTGGTATGTCTACATTTAGACCTATGGTGTTTACTACAAAGCTCGGATGGATGAAAAGCTTTGCCTGCTTGTTGTCATCGGCGTCGATGCGGCCAGCTGCAAGGAAGTGGTAATCGTTATCTATGGGTATAGATAGTCAGAGGTCAGTTGGCTTGAAGTTCTGTTAGAGTTAACGTACCAAGGTATCAGTATCACTCCCAAACGCGCCATTGGTGATGAAGCTTTCGGTTTTTGGAATGTAGTGATAAAGCATTGGTCAACGACTCGTCATCAGCGCTGCTGGGTATACAAACCGGTCAATATATTAAATAAACTCCAAAAATCTGTTCAACCAAGAAGGAAAGAAACGCTTCACGATATCTGGATGGCGTATAGACAACAAGAGGCACAGAAAGCTTTTGGACAATTGGGAATACGATATAATGCTACATATCCCAAAGCAGCGGAGTGCCTGACTAAAGAGAAAGTGGAAACGCGGGCATTTCACGATTTCCCCGCCGAGCACTGGACACATATTTAAACAACAAACCCCATTGAATCAATGTTTGTAACAGTGAAGCTTAAGAACGAACAACACCAAGAATTATGGAAACTGAAAAACAATACTGGTAATGACCTGCAAACTGAGGCGAACCACTGAGGTTAACTGATGTAGCCTGAGAGGATTTAAATTAACCTCAGATCCGCATAAGCGCTTGCTTATCAAACCTAGTCATCTTAATGATCGGCTTCTTGGGTTGAAATGAATACGCAATAAGCAACGCCAGCAAGTTGACCATAAAGCTGATACAACTACGGTGCCTAGAATGCTCGATTTGGAATATTTTTTAGTTGGTTAAAAACGGTTTCAATAATAAATCTTTTCCGGAGAATCAGGCGGTTCCAAGGTTTCATGACTTTGGGTTTCATATTTTTTCACACCCGTTATCAGTGTCACTCCCTTGTCTGCAAGTTCCCGTTCCAATGGATCAGAGATATAACCTTTATCTCAGTATAAACACCCCAAAGCTCATCAACCATTTACGATACAGGCTTTTTATCATTCACGTTAACCGTCGTCATTTTGACTGAGATAATGCCACTTTGGTTATTGATAATAAGGTGTAATTTGAAACCGTAGAACCACCCCATCATTCCTTTTCCTCGCTGCGTGGTACCTTTAAAAACCTGATGTCTGAGAATACGTAAGTTGTGACAAACCTGTCACTTAGATGAATCAACAAAGGCAATCGCTGTCGGCCTTGCCTAACGGTGAGTGAGGTAAGAGTAAAGCAGATCCAGAACACCTTGCATGAGTTTTAGCATCCTCGTGTAACTAACTAATTCAGGAAATTTATTGGTGAGGTAGCGACAAACAAAGTGGATGTAATAAGTTTTAAAGTCTCGATACTCCGATTGATGGAAAGCTATCACTATCGTTATTATTTTATTAACTGAAAGGCGAGAACGTTTGTTTCTTTTATTTTGGTATGCGGATTTAGTGATTGATTTTCACAGGATGTATTAATTGGTTAAAATCGGATTTAATAATTGATATCATAAACCAAATACTCTTGTACTAAGAATGTGGAGACATCCACAGCCGAACTTAGCGGCGACTCTGAGAAGACAAGGATTTAACCATGAAAACTATCTCTATTGCTGAATTTGAAACTCTGGTAGCTCGCAACGACTGGCAGAGAGAACAAGATTGCGAAGTTTTAGAGCGTCTTGATCGTCAGGTTGAAGAGTGGAACGAAGAAAACGAATCTTTTGATCTGAACGATATTCCTCACGTTTTTGGTTTGGCTTCTAAAACCTCAACCTTAGATGGTATCTAAATTACTTACACCGAAGGCTTTAACTACGACGAATGCGACTCCGATTCTCTGTTTACAGGAACCGAGGGACAGGATGCTGTTTGGTCTGTAGAAAGCGTTACGGTTGTTGATGAAGATTGTGACAAGCTGAATGCACACGAATTGGCTGACTATCTGGATTCTGATTTCAGCAGCATTAATTACAGCATACTTGAGATAGAGCAAATAATTGACGTAGACGAGGACTCTGACATGGAAACATTTATACTTGATATTGATAACGCGCCAAACGTTCGCTTTACTGGTGAACTGGTAGCAAATGCGGCTAGTTCTGATAATCAAGCTATTGGCAGTAGTTATAACGGTCAAACTGGTCGTTGGACAGAGTTATCTCTTTACAAGACCAAAGCGGAAAATTTATCTGTCATCAAGTTGGTCGCACTAGAAGGCAAGATGAGCGTGACCGTTTTAGCGGCAAGGTCTGTGAAACGCTGGAAGAGGTTAAAGAGTTTTTTGGCCACCGCTGGCTATCCAAAGAGTTGTACGCTGAGGGTAGCATTAATGATGTAGTAGAAGTGGAGTGACAGCAAGGGGCTTCGGCCCCTTTCTTTTTGACTATGACAAATATTTTGAATTGTTCTGACTACAATGTTAGTCAGGTTCATGAATCTGAGTATGATTATCAGGTTTACGCTGAACTAAAATACCCGCCTTCATTTTGCATCCACTGCTACACATCTGATCTCGTTGGTTTTGGGAAAAGAACCGAAATTCTTATGGATATACCCATGCACGGCAAGCGTGTCGGCATCCACCTAAATCATAAACGTTTTAAGTGCCAAAGTTGTAATAAGACGTTCTACGAGCTTGTATCGCGCAAAGATAAAAACGTAGGATGACTAAACGGCTTATTGAATACATCGAGCGAGAGAGCCAGAAACGTACATTTTTAAGTATTGCAGATGATATAGGTGTGGATGAAAAAACAATCCGTAACATATTTCAAGATTACTGCGAGCGTGAAGAAGAACAACTGAAATTTGAAATGCCAAAATGGTTAGGAATTGATGAAATTCATATCATCAAGAAACCTTGATGCGTGTTAACCAATATTGAGCATCAAACAGTCATTGATATATTCAACAACCGTAATAAATCAACTCTACTTCGCTACTTTACAAAACGCGAAGACAGAGAGCGTATTGAATTTGTCGCAATGGACATGTGGTGTCCTTATAAAGGACACGGTAGAAACCATGATACCGAATGCCACTATCGTCATAGATAAGTTTCACGTAGTCAAAATGGCTAACGAGTCGTTAGAGCGTGCAAGAAAAGCAATACGTAGCCAACTTACGCCACAACAGCGCCGTGGACTACTAAAGGATAGATTTGTACTGCTAAAGCGAAAGCACGAACTCTCAGATGCGGAATACTTACGTTATTCTGGCTGGATACTTAACTATCCCAGAATGGGAAAAGCTTACGAATTTAAAGAGTCTTTCGTTGTCATTTGGAACAGTCAGACGCGTGATGAAGCTCAGCAAGCTTACTCCGCTTGGCTACGACAGGTTTCACCTGAAATGACGCGGTATTTCGATCCGCTGATCAAAGCTATGGGGAACTGGCACAATGAAGTTTTTGCGTACTTTGATCATCCAATAACGAATGCTTATACGGAAAGTCTCAACAACCTCATTCAAGTTATGAACCGTACTGATCGAGGTTATAGCTTTGAAGCTCTTAGGGCTAAAATGCTATTTACTAAAGGATTCCAAAAAGTGAAACGTCCACTATATCAACGAGATCCAATTCCTGATGATGCCATTAGCTTGTTTGATATGGCTGTGGAACTGAAAATAGTAACGAACTATGGTTCGAGCATATCAACTTTGATCAAAGAATTTGAAAGGGATTTTAGAAGTCCAATTTCACTCACTAAATCCGCATACCCCTTTATTTGAAACCGGAAGAAATGAGGTGTTTTTACCATGTAGGGAGGAAAGTCAGGCAGAAATCATCGATATCGACGAAAACATCGTCTAAGTTATTCATGCCAAAATCCTTATGCAGGCAATAGTTTTTTAAATGATCAGATCTCGATTTTGGCCTTTAGTTCATTTTTTATGCGTAGCTCAGGTTATTTATGTTACCCACTTAAAGACCATTTCTTATCTACTTGGACGATAAGCACTACTTTTGGTACATCAAAAGTGAATGTGGTAATACAACTTGGTGTGAGCTTTTTAAAACCCAGACAACCGCATTAATGCAGATGTGTAGTTCTCGAGAGGAATTTCGGATATCCGCATTCTTCATAATAACTTCAACCAGTTGCTCTTTTATCCTCACCTGATAAACCGTGTATATATATCCAAACTGGAAGTTTCGATACATGACTTGCAATGATAGTTATGGGTGTCCACCACGGACTACACTACGGTTTTTAACCATTTTTGTGTGCTGGTAAGAGCTACATTTAACGTCAACGGTAGCTATTAAAGATCACTATAGAAAAATAGGTAGATGGTGATAGGGTTTATTAAAAGTGAAATTAGCCCTTTACTAATTTAGTAAGGGGAGTAGTATGTAACTGCTCTGTATGTTCAGATTTATTAATGGAACTTCAAGCCAAAGTAAAACCGTAAGATTTCTTCGTAACTGTCGTTATCCTTAGTGTTTCCCTTAGCTTCATCGTCACATTCAATAATTCAAGCGCCAGTGCCTCGCATTATCGCGAAAATTTATTATTCATATTTATATATATTAGGGACACAACATGTCTAAGACAACGGGTATCGTAAAGTGGTTTAACGAAGAAAAAGGTTTTGGATTCATCACACAAGACAACGGAGGTGCTGACGTATTCGTGCATTTCCGAGCAATAGCTTCTGAAGGTTTTAAAACTTTAGCGGAAGGACAAAAAGTGTCTTTTGAAGTCGAGCAAGGGCAGAAAGGTCCACAAGCAGCTAACGTAGTAGCTATGTAATTGAAAAATGCGGCATAAATGGTTAAATAACATTTATGTCGTCCTAATTAGCCTCAGATCTGCATAAGCACTTTCTTATCAAACCGAGTCATCTTGATGTTCGGTTTCTTTAGTTGAAATGAATACGCGATTTGGGATATTTTCACACCCGTTATCAGTGTCACTCCCTTGTCTGCAAGTTCCCGCTTGAATGGATCAGAGATATAACCTTTATCTCCGTATAAACACTCCTAAAGCTCGTCAACCATTTCCGATACAGGCTTTCTATCATTCACGTTAGCCGTCGTCGTTTTGACTGAGATAATGCCACTTTGGTTATTGATAATAAGGTATAATTTGAAACCGTAGAACCACCCCATCGTTCTTTTTCCTCCCTGCGCGGTACCTTTAAGAACCCGATGTTTGAGAATACGTAGGTTGTGACAAACCTGTCACTTAGACGAATCAACAAAGGCCATCTCTGTCGGCCTTGCCTGACGGTGAGTGAGGTAAAAGTAAAGCAGAACCAGAACACCTAGCATGAGTTTGAGCATCCTCGTGTAACTAACTAATTCAGGAAATTTATTGGTGAGGGAGCGACAAATAAAGTGGATGTAATAAGTTTTAAAGTCTCGATACCCCGATTTATGGAAAGCTATCATTATCGTCATCACTTCGCTAATTGAGAGGAGAGAATGTTTGTTTCTTTGTTTGATACCGGAAGAAATTAGGTGTTTTTACCATTCAGGGAGGAAAGTCTATCAGAAGTTGTCATTTTCGATGAAAACAGCGTCTAAGTTATGCATGCACAAGTCCTTGTGCAGTCAATAATTTATTTCAAACAATCAGATCTCGACTTGGGTATTTAGTTCATTTTTTATGCGCAGCTCAGGTTAAGTAGACTTGTTTATTATATTGGATATGAAGAAGTAATACGTGTCTCACAATATAAAGGAAAATCTAATAGAAATCATCGGTATATAAAAATAATGCCTAATGAATTGTATTATCCCGTCACTAGTGCAAAATTTATGCACTTGTATAAATGTATAGGATATGCCTAAATTCTGGTACGATCTACCTAACCGCGATGCAACTATCAGTAACGTGTTAGTTGATAGTATTGGCGTTCCTTTCAGTTCTTATCCCTTCTGCTTTTCAATATCAATGCAATTGGGTAGTAAGACTGAAGACATAGATAGCGAATCCATCAATATACCTTCAAATTCCTTTCATGTTCTATATTTAAGAGGAAATAGATCTTCCTATGTATCAAAAATACTTTAGTGGTGTTGAGCTATGTCGGATGGGTGAGTTTTTGACTATGGACATGGAGTGATCAAATGAAGATAGCGGTTGTAGGTACTGGCTACGTCGGGCTTTCTAATGCAATGATCCTAGCTCAACACAATCATGTGGTTGCTGTGGATATTCTTCCTGAGAAGGTCGATATGTTGAATGCAGGGCTGTCACCCATTACTGACAGTGATATCGAGCATTTTCTCGCTCATAAGGATCTGCGCTTTTATGCCACCTTGGATAGTATTGCTGCTTATGAGTGGGCAGGTATTGTTATCATTGCTACACCCACTAATTATGATCCAAAAAAAAATTTCTTTGATACATCGTCCGTAAAAATGGTAATCAAAAAAGTAGTAAGTATTAACCCAATGGCAATAATTGTGATTAAATCGACTGTTCCTGTGGGTTTCACTGAATTGGTTAAACGGCAGTTCAACACTGATAATGTAATTTTTTCGCCTGAATTTCTACGTGAAGGTAAAGCTTTGCATGATAATCTTCATCCCTCACGAATTATCGTAGGTGCCAAAACTAAGCAAGCAAAAATATTTGCAGAATTGTTACTTGAAGGGGCTGAACGTAAAGATGTACCTATTCTTTTTATTCACTCTACAGAAGCAGAAGCGGTGAAACTGTTTTCTAATACTTACCTTGCGATGCGTGTAGCTTATTTCAATGAGTTGGATTCCTATGCTGAAGCGCTAAGCTTGGAAACGCGCGAAATCATACAGGGCGTATGTTTAGATCCGAGGATTGGTAATCATTACAACAATCCTTCTTTTGGTTATGGAGGTTACTGTTTACCTAAAGATACTAAACAGCTACGGGCAAACTATAAAAAAATACCCAATAACCTTATCGGTGCAATTGTTGATGCTAATCGAACGCGGAAAGATTTTATCGCTAAAGCAATTTTGAAGCGGAATCCTAAAGTTGTCGGGATCTATCGACTAATCATGAAATCTGGATCTGACAATTTTAGAGCTTCGTCTATTTTGGGGGTGATGAAGCGAATTAAGGAGAAAGGTGTTGATGTTATTGTTTATGAACCTTCACTTAAAAAAGACACGTTTTTTAATTCTGAAGTGCTGACAGATCTAAGCGTATTTAAAGACCGTGCTGATGTGATTGTCTCGAATCGTTTAGATGAATCGTTAGAAGATACCTTGCATAAGGTATATACACGAGATTTATTTTGGCAAGATTGAACAATCAATATAATCTACATTAAACAAAAAAGCAGGAGTTTCCACTTCTTTACGGCATTGTTTCCCAAATATCTGAACTAATTATAATTTCGACGATCAGATCATCATGGAGTTAAGTGGGAGCTGGTGATGGGAAAGACAAGCACAAGATCAGCAACTGAGAACGATATAATCAAGCATTAGTAAACCGAGATTCAGTCATTGTTTAGATAGATGCCGCTGCCATTAAGGCATAGTATTGTCTAAAGCATCACGGTCATCGTAACCGTGGGTTTATATTTTCGGATATCTCGATTGAAACGGCACTGATGGTAAAAGGTCTTTTTAAGCTCCCACTTCGTGGATTAGAGGGTTTTCTCAATTCGGTTTTTATGTTGATGAATGTCTCGCTTAAATCCCCTACATACACCTGCATTAGTAAACGTTTGAAGACAAGTAAAAGTTAACCACTATCGGAAGCAAATAATTCGAAGAATACACCATGCTTTGGGTGGGAGAGCCGAACCAACTCCATCTATCTCCCACAAAACACATATTTTAAGGGATTACGACTTGTTACCCCTCTTAGAAAAGTTCTACATAGTTGATACGTTTGGTGTAACTCATCATTGCATCCACCAAGTCTCCTGCTGGCTTCGCTATCGCTTGAAGGCCATAATGTGAGCTATGGTCAAATCTGGTATACAATTTTCAGTGCAGTATCCTGATGATGGAGGTTTGTTTCACGAATGCACCCACCTCTGAATTTCACGCCTTTGATGATATCTGAGAGTAATTTAAAGCCTCGCAGGCTACATCAGTTAACCTCAGTGGTTTGCGTCAGTTTGCAGGCCATTGCCAGTATCGTTTTTCGGCTTTTATAATTCTTGGTTTTGTTTGTTCTTAGTTTCACCGTTGCAAACATTAATTCAATGGGGTTTGTCGTTCGCATATGTGTCCAGTGCTCGGCGGGGAAATCGTGAAATGCCAGCGTTTCCACTTTCTCTTTAGTCAGGCACTCCGCTGCTTTGGGATATGTAGCATTATATCGTATTCCGAATTGTCCAAAAGCTTTCTGTGCCTCTTGTTGTCTATACGCCATCCAGATATCGTGAAGCGTTTCTTTCCTTCTTGGTTGAACAGATTTTTGGAGTTTATTTAATATATTGACCGGTTTGTATACCCAGCAGCGCTGATGACGAGTCGTTGACCAATGCTTTATCACTACATTCCAAAAACCGAAAGCTTCATCACCAATGGCGCGTTCGGGAGTGATACTGATACCTTGGTACGTTAACTCTAACAGAACTTCAAGCCAACTGACCTCTGACTATCTATACCCATAGATAACGGTTACCACTTCCTTGCGGCTGGCCGCATCGACGCCGATGACAACAAGCAGGCAAAGCTTTTCATCCATCCGATCTTTGTAGTAAACACCATAGGTCTAAATGTAGACATACCACCATTAACTTAGGTCACGCTTACACCACTGCTAGTATGCTGCTTCCCACTGCTGCTTGAGTCGAGAAACACTATTTACTAACAACCCTTTGCTTTCTTACCTAAGAGCGATCCCAAGACTGGCTGCATATCGCCCGTGAAAATCCCCCTCAGATAGAGCCAAGAGATAAGCTCTTCTATGTTTTTGCTTTGATTGAAATAGGGTGGAACCAGTGTACTGTTAAACTTGATTCCACTCCCTGTTATTTCACCGTAAGAATTTCCTCCTAAAAACTATATATGGTGGGGATTAAGGCATGTCCCTATCTGTAATACACTTAGTACGATTGAACAAATAAAAGGCATGAATAAATTTCAAAGGTATCAAATCGAAGCTGTTTTGATTTAAACGTATTTTCACTACGAATTAGACCATATTCGTATCCAGTTATCCCAGCTATCACACTGATTATTATTCAGAAATCACTAAAATGATGAAGTGTGGAAGCGCAGAAAATGGCTTTGCCACTTATCAATAATTGGGTTGTGGTTAAGGGGAAATATAAGGTTAATTTTAGTTGTAAGGGGAAAGCTTGTCCACAATGTGGAAAGCGTTATGCACGGGAGAGTATGGTTACAATAGGCGTACGCCTGTTTCTTGGAGTGAGCTATCGGCAAGTTGTCTGAACATTGCCTAGACACCTTCGTGTTCCTTTCCATAATCACTCCAATCAGAAGCGTTTGTATTCTGGATTTATGGTTTTGGTGGAAGCTTGTTTATCAGAGTTGATTCAGGCGCACTTTAAGACTGATGTTCGTGAAATTGACGTCATTGTTTTCATCCATACCCATAGCCGTGATGACAACTACAATCCGCATTTACATGTGATACTGGTTAAAGGTGCATTCTTTCCTTCAAACCAAGATTGGAAAGGGTTTTAGTATTTATCGTTATCTCAGTTATGATTATTTTGGCAAAAATACTTACTGAAGTTAATGGAGCTTGAGTTTCCGGCGCGTCAATATGTGATAAGAACCTTATGGGCTAATTAATCTCAGATCTGCATAAGCGCTTGCTTATTAAACCTAGTTATCTTGATGTTTATCTTCTTTGGTTGAAATGAATACGCGATAAGCCCCGCCAGCAAGTTGACCATAAAGCTGATATAACTACGGTGCTGAGAATGCTTGATTTGGGATATGTTTTTTAGTTGGTCAAGAATGGTTTTAATAATAAATTGTTTCCGGATTATCAGGCAGTTTTAAAGTTTTATCACTTTGGATTTCATGTTTTTTTACACCCGTTATCAGTGTCACTCCCTTGTCTGCAATTTCCCGCTCCAATGGACCATAGATATAACCTTTAATCTCTAATATAAAAGCCCCAAAACTCGTCAACCATTTCCGATACAGGCTTTCTATCATCCACGTTAGCCGTTGTCACTTTGACTGAGATAATGCCACCTTGGGCATTGATAATAAGGTGTAATTTGAAGCCGTAGAACCACCCCATCGTTCCTTTTCCTCGCATCACGGTACCTTTAAAAACCTGAAGTCTGAGAATACGTATGTTGTGACAAACCTGTAGCTTTGATAAATGAACGAAAGCAATCCATGTCGGTCTTACCTAACGGTAAGTGAGGTAAGAACAAAGCGGAATTAAAATACCTTGCATGAGCTTGAGCATTCGCGTGTAGCTGACTAATTCAGGAAATTCGTTGGTGAGACAGAGGCAAACAAATTTGATGTAATAGGTTTTGAAATCTCAATACCCCAATTGATAGAAAGCTATCACTATCGTCATCACTTTGCTAACGGAGAGGTGAGAAGGCTTGTTTCTTTGTTTCATACCGGAAAAAATGAGGTGTTTTTTCCATGCAGGGAGGAAAGTCTGGTAGGAGTCGTCGATATCGACGAAAACAGCGTCTAAGTTATTCATATCCAAGTCCTTATGCAATTAATGGTTTTTTCAAACGATTAGATCGCGACTTTAGCATTTAGTTCATTTCTTGAGCGCAGCTCAGGTTAGTTATTACAATGCTCAAGTTGGTGAAGGGCTAGCAAATATGAAAGCAATGAATAAAGTTATAAGACTCGGTATGCCTGTTTGCTAACAGACAAATTAAGCCTGTAAAAAATTTGGGAGCAGTACGTTATAGGCCTAATTTACTCAACAACTCCTTCCTTTATACTGTTAAAATATCCGATAAATTGAGAAATTTAATGGGGGTGGAGGTATAGTGGGTTTTATCATTTGGTTACGAGTGAAATTGCTCGCAAGCCAGTAGCGTATTTTCAATTAGTGTTGCAACTGTCATGGGACCAACCCCACCTGGAACTGGAGTAATGTGACTGGCTTTCTTTATCGCTATATCATGCTCAACGTCACCTACTAATTTACCATTTTCTAGGCGGTTGATACCTACATCAATGACAATTGCCCCAGGTTTGATCCAATCACCTTGAATAAAGTTAGGTTTACCAATAGCAACAATCAATAAACTTGCTTGGCGGACATGGTTCTCCAGATCTGTAGTAAAGCGATGACATGTTGTTGTTGTGCAGCCTGCTAGCAGTAATTCCATAGTCATTGGGCGACCCACGATATTGGATGCACCAACCATTACTGCATGCATACCGATAATTGGGATGTTGTAGCGCTCTAGTAAGGTAATGATACCTTTCGGAGTACATGAACGAAGTCTTGGTATCCGTTGACACAAACGGCCTACATTGTAGGGATGGAAACCATCTACGTCTTTTTCGGGGTCGATGTGTTCAAACACGGAGGTCGGATTAATTTGTGCAGGGAGTGGTAACTGTACTAAAACCCCGTCGATCTCTATGTCTGAGTTCAACTTGTCAATTAATGCGATTAATTCTTCTTCACGTGTAGCAGCAGGTAGATCGTAGGATTTTGAAATAAATCCAACTTCTTTGCACACACGGCGTTTGCTATCCACATATACTTGTGAAGCTGCATCGTCTCCAACCATAACAACAGCTAGCCCAGGTACTCTTAAGCCAGCGGCCCTTCTTATTTCTACACGAGCTGTGACTTCTTGGCGAACAGTTTGAGAAATTATTTTCCCATCAATGAGTTGAGCGACCATGGCGATCCTTTGGTGTGATACAGACTGAAAAGATGTTTTATTTTGACAAAAAAAACATGAAATTGCTAGGGTCGTTAATCCTTGATAAGTGTTTTTCGAGCAGTATGATGAAGCGTTATAATCACATCATGAAAAACAACTTAACCTACAACACAACACATACCTGTAACCATGTTAAACGTCGTTGTTTTCCAAAATATCTGAACTAATCGTAATTTCTACGATCAGATCATCATGGAATTAAGCGGGAGGTGATGATGGGAAAGACTAAGTAAAAGATCAGCAGCTGGAAATAATATAATCAAGCATTAGTAAATTGTGGTTCAGCAATTCTTTGGATAGACGATATTACGACTAGGGCATGGTATTGTCCAAAGCGTTATGGTTATCGTGGCCGTGGGTTTATATTTTTCGATGCCGAAATTGAAATGGTACTGATGGTGAAAGGTATATCAAAACTGCCACTTCGTGAGTTCGAAGACCGTAGAAGTTAAGTATCATTTACCGAGTCGAGGAGCTGTCGTCTATGTCGTTATTGATGCCACAAGCCTAAATATATACGGCAAAGGCGAACGGAGAACACGTAAACATGGTAAGGAAAAGCGACGTATTTTGCGCAAACTTCATCTCGCGGTTGATGTCTATACTCATGAGAAAATTGCTGCAGAAGTTAGCCTAATTTTTGTGGGTGACAATGAGGTTTTACCTACATTGCGTAATCCATTACGATGAAAGATATAGCAATTCAATGTTAACCGACTCTATGACACAAAAATATGTCACCATGTGCTGAAAAACAAAAGAATAACGCCCATTATTCCACCTCGAAGCAACGCAGAGTACTGGGAGAAAGGGCATCCTAAAAATGAAACTGTAAAGGCGTTAAAAAAGGATAAACTGGCGGATGGGGAAAGAACAGGGGTTATCACAAACGCTCATTAGCAGAAACAGCAATGTTTCGCTATCAACAGTTGTTCAGCCCTAAACTTAGTCTTCGTAATTAGAATGCTCAAGTTAGTGAAGCGCTGGCAAATATGAAAGCGATGAACAAAGTTCTAAGACTCAGTATACCTGTTCGCCAGCAGATAAGTTAAAACTGTAAAAAATATTGAGATCAGTACGTTATAAGCCTGCTTTAACCTCAGATCTGCATAAGTGCTTGCTTATCAAGCCAAGTCCTCTTGATACTCGGCTTTTTTGGTTGGAATGAATACGCGATGAGCCCCGCCAGCAAGTTGACCATAAAACTGGTACAATTACGGTGCCAAAAATGTTCGCTTTGGGATATGTCTTTTAGTTGATTAAAAATGGTTTTAATAGTAAATCGTTTCCGGAGTATCAGGCGGTCCAATAGTTTCATCACTGTGGATTGCATATTCTTTTTCACCCGTTATTAGTGTCACTCCCGTGTCTGCAAGTTTCCGCTCCAATGGATCAGAGATATAACCTCTATCTCCGTATAAACATCCCCCACAGCTCGTCAGCCATTTCTGACACAGGCTTTCTATCATTCACGTTAGCCGTCGTTACTTTGACTGAAATAATGCCACTTTGGTCATTAATAATGAGGTGTAATTTGAAGCCGTAGAACCACCTCATAATTCCTTTTCCTCGCTTAGCGATACCTTTGAAAACTTGATGTCTGAGAATGTGGAGGTTGTGATAAACCTGTAACTTGGAGGAATCAACGAAAGCAATCCCTGTCAGCTTTGCCTTACGGTGAATGAGGTAAGAATAAAGCGAAACTAGAATACCTTGCATGAGCTTAAGTATTCGCATGTAGCTGACTAATTCAGGAAATTCGTTGGTGAGGTAGCGGTAAACAAAGTGGATGTAATAGGTTTTGAAGTCGCGATACCCAAATTGATGGAAAGCTATCACTATCGTCATGATTTCGCTAACTGAGAGGCGAGAAATCTTGTTTCTTTGTTTGACACCTGAAGAAATTAGGTATTTTTCCATGGAAGGAGGAAAATCTGGTAGAAATCGTCAACATCGACGAAAATAGCGTCTAAGTTATTCAATATCCAAGTTTTTATGCAATCAATAGTTTTGTTCAAACGATTCAGATCTAGAATTGGGGATTTAGTTTATTTCTTATGCACAGCTCAGGTGGATTTAAGCAACAACCTCACAATCAACAACCTCACGTTGACACCAGAGCAAACAGGTGACGTAATGAGAAAGTATTGGAGCATAGAATCCATGAAGCATGCATTTGTTGAGTGAGTATTCCTGTTATGATCTGCTGTAGTGAGCAAATAATAAATACTTATTTGGATGTTATAGGGACTATTATTTGTTCGTTAATAGGGCTGAAATATGAACCAAAGACAAGATATATCTCCATATATTTACCATTCAATACAAACTGTAAATAAAATTTGTTGACGGCGTATTTCTTCGCCTTATAATTTAGTCTTACACTTGTACTGGTGTAAGCAGAGTGCGCCCTTAGCTCAGTTGGATAGAGCACGTACCTTCTAATAGTTAGAAGCATGTTATTTACATTTTAGTTTGGGCCCTTATTTGGAAACTTTTAAGGTGTAAGATGTCAAATTCGGGGAAACCCTACCGTTGGTCGGTAATCCCGAGCCAAGCCTGATTTTACAGTTAGGAAGGTGTAGAGACTAGACGGCATCCACCTAAGACAATATATAACATTGTTATGGTGAAGGGATAGTCCAGCGCACAAAGCCTAAGGGTGGTAGCGAAAGCTATAGTGCGATGAAGTATGTGGTCGCAGGTTCGAATCCTGCAGGGCGCGCCACAAAATTTAGGGATCAGACAATCTTTTGACTGCCTGCTCCTTTTTTCTCCTGTTTATTTTCCTATATTTCTTATATGTGACGTGCTCACATCTGTCGCTCTTCTAATAGTATCCCCTTGACAGCAAAATTATAGCCCCAATCTCACAGAAACACTATGATTCACAGGCTCTATCTCGACTCATAAGGACGGTGTCGGTACAATTACTCGTCCTAGCATTTAGCCTCTATCTTATGGGGCATGTCGATACCATGAGGTTTGGCGCTTTTTATTCCGTTTCTCAGGTGCTCTGGCAAATAAATAGCTGCAGCATAAAAGGATGCTATTGGAAGAAACGGACAACATCACTCAGCTATTCTGAGTTAGTTTTGAGGTTAAAAATACAATGCAAGTTACGGTTGAAACCATAGAAAAATTGAAACTCCAGCTGACTATCACTGTTCTAACAGCAAATATAGAAGACATCGTTACTACTGAGTTACGTAATATTACTAGGAATCGTCGTTTCGATGGTTTCCGTAAAGGTAAAGTACCTTTTAAAATGGTTTCACGTATGTATCGCAAAGCAGTACATAGCGATGTGTTGGGTGAATTGATGCAACGTCATTTCATGGAAGCTATCATCAAAGAAAAAATCAAACCAGCCGGTAGACCAACGTTTACCCCGATAGAAATTGAATATGGTAAAGACCTCGTCTTTAAGGCCTCTTTTGAAATTTATCCAGTTATAGATCTGAAAGATTTGGATAAAGTTGAAGTGGTTAAACCACACACTGAGATAACAGATGAAGACGTTGTGTATATGATTGAAACTTTACGTAAACAGCAAACCTTATGGGTAGATGTTGACTCTGTTGTGGAAGAAAATAGCCGTGTAACTATCGACTTCACAGGTTCTATCAATGGCGATACATTCGAAGGGGGTAAAGCAGAAAACTTTGTACTGATTATGGGTAAAAACAGCATGATTCCAAATTTCGAGGATGAGCTTGTTGGTAAGAAAGTGGGTGATGAATTCACAATTGAAGTAAATTTACCAGAAAATTACCCGGCTGAACCTTTGAAAGGTAAAACCGCGAAATTCTATGTTAAATTGCGCAAAGTTGAAATGCAGGAATTGCCAGAATTGACTGACGAATTTGTTGCACGTTTCGGTATTCAAGAGGGTGGTGTTGAAGTACTTAAAACTGAAGTTCGTAGAAATATGGAACGTGAAATGAAGCAAGCTATTAAGATTCTGATTAAAGAACAAGTGATCAATGGTTTGGTAAAGCACAACAGTATTGATGTACCTTCTACTCTGATCGATCAAGAAATTAACATTTTGTGTGAGCAAGTGGTTAATCGTTTCGGAGAACAAATGAAGAACACACCTGAATTGTCACATGAATTGGTCGAAGAGCAAGCAAAATACCGAGTAGTTGTTGGTCTTCTTCTCGGTGAAGTTATCAAATCTGAAAATTTGAACGCAGAGGAAGCCCGTGTGAAAGAGCTGATCATTGAAATAGCTTCTGCCTATGAAGATCCATCTGAAGTAGTTGCTTATTATGAGAAAGATCAACGTATGATGGAAAACATGCGTAACCTTGCTCTTGAAGAGCAAGCGATCGATGTATTACTGGTTAAAGCACAAGTTTCTAATAAGAAACAAAGTTTCTTTGATTTAATGAACTCAGTTCAGGCTTAACTACTTAGGGTTGTTGAGTGAACATTTGACTTAGAATTTACTTTTCTGATGATAATGGTTCGTATGAGAGTAATTCATTTTGGCTATTTATTTTAGGGAAATAACACTATGAGCTTTCAAGTAAATAACGAAATGCCTTCAATCAGGGACGCGTTGGTTCCGATGGTGGTTGAGCAGACCTCCCGTGGTGAACGTTCATATGACATATATTCCAGATTGCTAAAGGAACGTGTGATATTTTTGACAGGCCAAGTTGAAGACTACACGGCAAATTTGGTGGTTGCACAGCTTTTGTTCCTCGAATCGGAAAATCTAGAAAAAGATATATTTCTTTATATTAACTCACCAGGAGGATCTGTAACTGCAGGCATGTCAATTTATGATACCATGCAACATATCAGACCCGATGTCAGCACGGTATGTATGGGGCAAGCGTGTTCAATGGGTGCATTCCTGTTGGCTGGTGGCGCAAAGGATAAACGTTATTGCTTACCAAATTCACGAGTGATGATACATCAACCCTTGGGGGGGTTCCAAGGTCAGGCATCAGATATCCAAATTCATGCAAAGGAAATTTTGATGATCAAAGATAGATTGAATAGGCTGTTATCCAAGCATACGGGACAGCCATTTGAGGTAATCGAGCGCGACACTGATCGCGATAACTTCATGTCCGCACAAGATGCCGTAGAGTATGGTTTGATTGATGAGATATTTAATAAGCGAGATTGACTATTTTAATTCTGAGATGGTTAGATTTTTAACACCGACTGTTTTTGAATTGAGGATGCATCACTTCGGAAATTTCTATGGAGTTGATGTAAACTCAAATTATGGTAAACAGAGGCGTACGTCTAATGAGGTTAGCGAATGACAGATAAGCTAAAAGACAGTGGGAGCGGCAAGTTGCTCTACTGCTCTTTCTGCGGCAAAAGCCAGCATGAAGTCCGTAAGTTAATCGCTGGACCTTCTGTGTATATCTGCGATGAGTGTGTTGACTTGTGTAATGACATTATTCGTGAAGAAATAAAAAAGGTCATGCCTAACCGTAGCAGTAACGATCCTCCTAAACCCAGGGAAATTCGTGCGCACCTTGATGATTATGTCATAGGTCAGGATAAGGCTAAAAAAGTACTGTCTGTAGCGGTGTATAATCATTATAAACGTCTGAGAAATGGTGACATTAATACTGGAGGCATTGAGCTGGGTAAAAGTAACATTTTACTAATTGGTCCAACCGGTAGCGGTAAAACGTTGTTGGCTGAAACATTGGCACGTTTTCTCGATGTTCCGTTCACGATGGCGGATGCAACCACATTGACCGAAGCTGGGTATGTGGGTGAAGACGTTGAAAATATCATCCAAAAGTTGCTTCAAAAGTGTGACTATGATGTTGCAAAAGCTGAGTGTGGTATTGTGTATATCGATGAAATCGACAAAATATCACGTAAATCAGACAATCCATCCATCACGCGTGACGTTTCAGGTGAGGGCGTGCAGCAAGCACTGTTAAAACTAGTTGAAGGTACAATTGCTTCTGTTCCACCACAGGGCGGGCGGAAGCATCCGCAGCAAGAGTTCTTACAGGTAGATACCTCTAAGATTCTATTTATCTGTGGCGGTGCATTTTCAGGCCTTGATAAAGTTGTTGATCAGCGTGTAGCAAAAAGGAGTGGTATTGGTTTCGGTGCTGAAATCTGCACAAAAGATCAGGCAGCGACACTGAGCGATCTGTTTAGCAAAGTAGAACCCGAAGATCTTGTTAAGTATGGGTTGATACCAGAGTTTATAGGTCGTCTTCCTGTGATAGCTACATTGAGTGAGCTTGATGAAAATGCACTGGTTCAAATTCTTCGTGAGCCAAAAAATGCACTGACGAAACAGTATGCAGCATTACTAGAAATCGATGGCGTAGAGCTAGAGTTTCTTGATGATGCGCTGACTGCTATTGCAAAGAGAGCTATGGATCGCAATACTGGAGCACGTGGTCTTCGCTCCATCGTGGAAGCAGTGCTACTCGATACGATGTACGACCTTCCATCAAGTAAAGATATTACTAAAGTGGTTATTGATGAATCAGTGATCAAAGGTGAATCTGATCCTATGTTGATTTATGCAGTGGTGGAGAATCAAGCAGCTAGCGCTGAATGACCCCAAAATTTCGTAAGGATAAGCGTTTTATGTGACAAGAAAATTATGTAAAAAAAGGGGGCAATAGCTCCCTTTTCTATTATCTGAAGCCTATACCGTTGAATCCTGTCATTCAACCCCCATATACTTATTAATATCCGAAACGGAAGGGAGAACAATATGAATTTGTCATTAATATCCGCAACGGAAGAGAAAATAATATGAACTTGGAACGTTCCGAGCGCATTGGAATTCCGGTCTTACCTCTGCGTGACGTGGTTGTCTACCCGCATATGGTTATTCCACTGTTTGTAGGAAGGGATAAGTCTATCCGTTGCCTAGAAGCTGCGATGGATAATGATAAGCAGATTTTGTTGGTAGCTCAAAAAGAGGCCGCTACAAACGACCCTTCTATTCAGGACCTCTATGAGGTGGGTACAGTTGCTTCCATTCTTCAGTTATTAAAACTACCAGATGGTACACTCAAAGTGCTAGTGGAAGGTCTTTATCGCGCGGAAATTAAGAAATTCAGTGAAAACGATTACTTCATTGCAGATTCACAGTATATGCAAACGCCAGAAGTGGATGAGCGTGAGCAAGAAGTGCTAGTTCGAACGGTGATCAGTCAATTTGAAGGCTTCATAAAACTGAACAAAAAAATTCCACCTGAAGTTTTAACGTCGTTGAATGGCATTGATAACGCGGATCGCCTTGCGGATACCATTGCGGCACACATGCCACTTAAATTGCATGATAAACAACAAGCGCTTGAGATAATAGATATTTCTAAGCGACTCGAATTTTTGATGACCATGATGGAGTCAGAGATTGATTTACTGCAAGTAGAGAAACGTATCCGTAGTCGCGTGAAAAAGCAAATGGAAAAGAGTCAGCGAGAGTACTATCTTAATGAACAGATGAAGGCCATCCAGAAAGAGTTGGGTGAGCTGGATGATGCACCAGATGAATTCGAAGGCCTGAAAATCAAGATTGAAGAATCTAAGATGCCTAAGGAAGCAAAAGAAAAGACGGAGCAAGAGCTCCATAAACTAAAAATGATGTCACCGATGTCAGCAGAAGCGACAGTCGTGCGTAGTTATATTGATTGGATGATTACTGTACCGTGGTCGAAGCGTACGAAAGTAAAGAAAGATTTGGCAAAGGCTGAAAAAGTCCTGAATGAAGACCATTACGGCCTAGAACGTGTTAAAGAACGTATTCTTGAGTATCTCGCGGTACAAAATCGCGTTAATAAGTTAAGAGGACCAATTCTTTGCTTGGTTGGCCCTCCTGGTGTGGGTAAAACATCATTGGGACAGTCGATAGCTAGGGCTACAGGACGTAAGTATACCCGCATGGCATTGGGTGGTGTACGTGACGAAGCAGAAATTCGTGGTCACCGTCGTACCTACATTGGTTCACTTCCAGGAAGACTGATTCAGAAAATGGCAAAGGTAGGGGTGAAGAACCCCCTATTCCTGTTGGATGAGATCGACAAAATGTCTTTTGATATGCGGGGTGACCCTGCATCTGCATTGTTAGAAGTACTTGATCCAGAACAGAACAACGCGTTTAACGACCATTATATGGAAGTGGATTACGATTTGTCGGATGTGATGTTTGTGGCTACCTCGAACTCCATGAACATCCCAGGACCGCTGCTTGATCGTATGGAAGTTATTCGTCTCTCCGGTTACACCGAAGATGAAAAACTGAACATTGCCAAACAACACTTGATGGATAAACAAGTAAAACGCAATGGTTTGAAGCCGAGTGAAGTGACTATTGAAGACTCAGCTATCGTTGGCATTATACGTTATTACACGCGTGAAGCGGGTGTACGTAACCTTGAGCGTGAAATTTCCAAGCTTTGTCGTAAAGCTGTGAAGGCAATTCTCCTGAATACAGAGATCACATCGATCACTATTAATCAAGATAACCTTAGATATTATCTCGGTGTCCAGCGTTTTGATTACGGTAAAGCGGATGTGAGTAATCGAGTGGGTCAGGTTACGGGTCTTGCTTGGACGTCCGTGGGCGGTGATTTACTGACCATTGAAACAGAATCGATGTTAGGAAAGGGCAAACTAACGCAAACAGGTTCACTGGGTGACGTGATGCAAGAATCGATAAAAGCAGCTATGACGGTGGTTCGAACGCGTGCTGATAAACTGGGTATCAACAGTGATTTCTATGAGAAACGTGATATTCACGTACACGTACCGGAAGGTGCAACGCCTAAAGATGGTCCAAGTGCCGGTATTGCGATGTGTACAGCGCTCGTATCGAGCCTGACGGGTAACCCAGTGAGAGCTGATGTTGCGATGACTGGTGAAATTACTCTTCGGGGTGAGGTTCTCCCCATTGGTGGTTTGAAGGAAAAACTATTAGCCGCGCAGCGTGGAGGCATTAAGACAGTTGTGATTCCAAAAGAGAATGAACGTGATTTAGAAGAGATCCTTGACAATGTCAAAGCGCATCTGGACATCCATCCCGTTCGTTGGATAGACGAGGTATTAAGCCTTGCACTGCAAAATAATCCGCATGGAATTGAGCGTGTAACACCACAAAACAGAGACGTGTAGTAAAATTAAGTAATGTAATATACAGATAGTCTGTAAGAGGTTTGTCAGTGTTTTGATTGAGGGATATTTTGGAATAAATACTGCTAGACCTTAATTCATAACAGATCAAGGTTGTGTTCTTTTATATAAATAACAATGGTAACTATCGCACACTTGTACATCGCGAAGATGGGATTTGTCGTTCGTTTTGTACTAAGGTACGGAAAAGTGAACAAGTTACAGTTAATTGATAAAATTTCAGCGGATATTGACCTGTCTAAGGTATTACCTAGTTGCACATTGGGTATGCTGATTGAGTTTATTTCTGATTCTTTAAAAGATGACGGTCTAGGAGCAGTGATTTGTTTCGGTACATTCTCTGTTCGTGACCGTCTTATCGCGTGTGGGTCGTAATAGGTGTAAAAATCGATATTCCGGTTGCTATGTTGCTAGAGTACCGAACTTCAAAGATGGTAAAATTACGAAAAACATGGTTAAATTTAAAGCTGTAAGATCTACGGCATGGGCGTATACCTAGGTTTAACCAAGGTTCACAGTGAATTTTGATATGAGGTTACTTAGTTTCATAAGTGACGTTCAATTAGTAATTTGTAGGAGTTATGATGGAGCGACTACGGGATGGCGTGAATAGCATTGTGGTTAAGAGCATCTTAAGTCTTGTTATATTTTCCTTTGTTTTTGCTGGCGTTAGTAGTTACTTTTTGGTTACTGGTGAAAAGCCTGCAGTCGAGGTTGGTGATCAAAAAATTAGCCGAAATCAATTCGAACATGCCTACCAAAATGAGCGTGTACATATGGAAACACAGGTCGGTAACCGTTTCTCAACGCTGTTAAGCGATGCAAACTATCTAGCACAATTCCGCCGTAATGTTCTTGATCGCATGGTAAATCAAACTCTATTGAATCAACAAGCTGATTCTCTTGGTCTCCGTGTTAGTGAAGAGCAAATAAAAAACTCGATCCGTACTATGACAGCATTCCAAACCAAGGGTGTGTTTAGCAATGATCTGTATTTGGCAGGGATCCGCCGTAATGGCTTTACACCAGACCAATTTGCAGAATATATGCGGAAATATTTGGTGCGTGAGCAGTTGGTGAATGCACTTCAAAATAGTGAATTTACGTTAACAGGTGAACTTGAAGCAATGCATAAACTGGAAGGGCAAACCCGTTCAGTACGTACACTGTTTCTTTCATTGGCTGATTTTTCTCAAAAAGCTGAGGTCACTAATAAACAAAAGCAAGAATACTATCAGCAAAATTTTTCTCAATTTATCCGCCCTGAGCAGTTCAAAATCTCATACATAGAGCTTTCCGTAGACAGCATGGGTGACATTCTGAATGTTACTGAAAATGAAGCGAGATCCTACTATGACGAGAATTTTGCTTCTTATGGTGGGGGTACAATTCAGCAAGTTAAAGTTAGCCATATCATGATTAAAGGCCATGGTGATGCTTCAAAAGAAAAAGCAGAAGCAATACTGACAGAGCTACGCGCTGGTGTGGACTTTTCTAAATTGGCGGAAATTCACTCAGATGATACCTTAAGTGCAGGGTTGGGTGGTCAACTTGATTGGTTCGAGTCTGGTGTTATGGACACTACGTTCGAAGAAGCCGCATTTGCCTTGAAAAATAAAGGTAGCCTTTCAAGTATAGTGAAATCAAGTTCTGGTTATCACATCATAAAGCTAGATGACACAAAGGTTTCAAATTCCGAATCGTTTGAAAGTGTGCATGATCAGATAGTTAGATTTTTAAAGCAGCAGCAAGCCACTGAGAATTTCTCTTCACTGTCAAAGATCTTGGCAGAAAAATCTTTCGAAATGCTAAATGACTTGGAAAATGTAGCGAATGCTGTAAATGGTAGGGTGCAGCATACAGATTTCGTTTCATTGTCAGAACTTAATGGAACCTTAGCAAATCCCAGTGTAGTGCAAGCGTTACAGTTGCCTGAGGTTCGTGAAGAGGGTTTGAACTCAAATATAATTGATATTTCACCAGAGCACGTTGTTGTTGTACGTGTAGGAGATGTTCGTCCTGAAGTCATACTTCCTTTTGAAGAAGTTGAAGATTTGGTGACTATACAACTGAGGCACCAAAAAGGGTTGCAAGCAGTCCAAACTCTTGCGAGTCTATTGGTTGAAGAGCTAAATACAGGAAATCATACACGTTTTAATGATTTGGGTTATCAGTTCAGCAAACCGAGTGTACTTAGCCGTATATCAACAGATCGAGAATTGGTGGCGCTGGCGTTTACAATTCCCATTCCAGAGGTTGACACGAGTAAATTTGATATGGTGAATCTACTTAACGGTGATGTACTTCTGGTGGCTTTGGATAGTGTTACAGATCCAGACAAAATGGATATTAGCCTAGACAGTGAAATGGCTAAACGTGTTGTGAGTACCATGGTAAATACTGAACTGACCGCGACGCTTGATCAACTCAGGGCAAGCACAAATGTGAATTACTCACTTCAAACGATGGAATAATAATTCACAAAGAATTATGGACGGGGTAATCACGTACACTTGATCAAGTCAAGTTTACGGATGTAATTTATAAATTGTAGCTGAAGAATTCCGTATGAAACTTCTTTCACTGGCAACCAGACACCTATTTTAAATTTACAATTTGTTTACTGGATATCAACTAAGAAATGTTAATTTTTTTGACTCATCGGTCGGAAAAACTGCTGTGAATTAGATAAGAAAAAAAGATTTCCCAGAAGATTTCTTCGTATATACATCCTTGGAACTAAGGTGTAAATTGTTTTCTGATAAAGTTTGGAAACAGGTCAAGAAACTGTGTACAACGGAACGTATGACTGTTACGTAGAATTATTTGCAGGGCATTCAAGCTCCTGCTTTATATAACGGTGTTGATTATTCCGTTTTATTCTTTCACTCAGTATGATTTTTAAGCAAAAATCTCGAGGAACTACGTTAGTCCAATTAAAATGATTATTCGATATTTTTCTTATTTAGGTCAAGAATGTTATGAGTCAGCAAGTCAGTCACTTTTTTGCTTATCTAGCGAGGATGAAACTCATTTACCGTTGGCCGTTGATGCGTAATGTCATTAACGAAAATATCTCCGAGCATAGTTTACAAGTTGCTTTTGTTGCACACGCGTTATCTCTGATCGAGAATAAAAAGTTTGGAGGTTGCTGTGTTCCTGAGCGTGTTGCGTTGTTGGCTATGTTTCATGATTGTAGTGAGGTTTTAACTGGAGATTTACCTACTCCCATTAAATACTTCAATTTAGCCATTGCTGATGAATATAAAAAAATAGAGCGCATAGCTGAAGATAAGCTTGTATCTATGTTACCTGAAGCGTTTCGAGAGGACTACCGCCCACTCATTGATACCAATGAGATCGATCAAGAGGAATATAGACTGGTAAAACAAGCGGATGCAATATGTGCTTATCTTAAATGCTTAGAAGAGCTTTCAGCGGGAAATCACGAATTTTTCCAAGCAAAAAGACGAATTGAAAAGACGATGGAAGATCGCAGAACCTATGCTTCGGATTATTTCATGGCGACGTTTGCGACCAGTTTTTCCTTAAGTCTTGATGAGATTAGTGATGAACCCTGATCTGAAAGTACTCGATTGTGCCATTCGATTTGTTGTAGAAAATAAACTGTTAGGTAATGAAAAGTTTGCTATGTTTCAGCCAAGCTATGTTTCAGCCAAGATGTGGGTAATTCTGTCCTCAGAAGTACCTTGAAGGGAAAACGAGCTAAAATCCAAGTGTTGAAAGGTGAATACTATGAGCTTTACCGTAGACGACAAGCGTCTTTGACTGGCATATCACAAATTGATACGAAAATTATGATATAGTTGAAGGAAGGTAGATGATTACCTTCTTGTATTATTTTCTCCAATTTGATGGATAATTCGCTTCGATCACGTTATTGATTACGGTGGTGAAATTACGCTGAACTACTGGATGCACGACCATAACAGTTTCTGAGGTAAGGAGGCTCATGTATCCAATACGTTTTTTTGTGTAAAACTCCTACCTGTTAAGGTGTTAGGCTGATTGTGGTGGGTCCCTTGACGTTAAATGTCGTTTTATCAGTAAACAAGGACTGTTCAGAAATACTGCACCGGAAAGGTTAGGCATCTATTGACAGAACCTTTCGACCTAGTATACAGGGCTTGTTAGGCGAGGGTAAAAGATAAATTATTGAGCTTGCCATGAACAATGTCAGTATCCGCGATCCTTTTAATACTATAGGTTATTATTTGTTCGATTGTCTGGCTTTAAGAAACTCATACCGAGGTGTCTAACCCTCATCATCTAGATGAGTACGGCAGTGTCGATTATCTGAGAAGTGGATGAAAAATGGTTTTAATTGGGGATATCAAGAACAAAAATTATATCAATTAACTATTATTGGAAGCAAATAAATTGAAGAGTACACCATGCTTTAGATGGGAGAAGATAATCAAATCTATCTCTCTCCCACAAAACACACATTTTAAGGGATTACGACCTGCTACCTCTTCGAAAAGCTCTAGATAGCTGATACGTTTAGTGTAGCTCATCATTCATCCACCACTCCTGCTGTCCTCACTATCACTTCATACCACTTCTTAAAGCTCGCTATCGCTTGAAGGTAATAATATCTCACTCGTTAAAATCCTTTAGGCAGAATGTGCTAAACCAGCCTGCCAACAAATACCTGAGCATCCACTGTCTCATACGTTTTCAACTTTATTTTATGTTATTGATAATAATACCTGACTTGATGACCGCCATATCCAACTATCTTAGATAAGCCTATCGGCAGGGATGACAAATAGTTGGTTAGGTATCGTATTAACCCTCGGTAGCTTTTGCTTGGGAC
>NZ_NBYY01000003.1 GCF_002464935.1 Candidatus Enterovibrio escicola | reverse complement strand
TGGAAGTGCCCTAACTGTGGCATTCAACATGACCGAGATATTAATGCAGCCTTGAATATTCAGCATCAAGGAATAATTGAAATAAAAGCGGCGGGACACGTCGTTACTGCTTGTGGAAGCTTGCGTAAATCTCGTCACGAACGAGTTGCGGCCTAAGAAACAAGAAGCCTAGCCCGATTAGGGCGGGGAGTAGTCACTGAGCATGGTCATGTTTGCATAAAATATGCACCCTGAAGACTAAATTTAAGTCTGCAGTACGCCATTTTTCAATATAGCTGTTAATATGGGTGTTGTTGATTAAATTATGACTATAAAGCATTGCTTCCAATCTTTCTTACAGTCTTAATTTATCTGCGGGTAAACAGACATACTTGAGTTTTATAACTTTATTCCTTCACCTAGTAACTTCCTTCTACCACTATATGTTGTGAGGCTTAAGGCATGTCCCTTTCTATGATACATTTAGCACGATTAAACAGATAAAAGGTATGAATGAATTTCAAAGGTATCAAATCGAAGCTGCTCTGCTTTAAACTTATCTTTACTACGAATTGGGCCATATTCGTACCCAGTCATCCTTGCTATGACACCGATTATTATCATGCAGAAATCGCTAAGATGCTGAAGGGTGGAAGCCTAGAAAATGGCTTTACCACTTACCAATGCTTGGGTTGAGGTCAAGAGCAACATAAAGTTAACTTTGGTTGTAAGGGGAAAGCTTCTCCGCAATGTGGGAAGCGTTATGTACGGGAGAGTATGGTCAAAATAGGCGTTTACCTGTTTCCTAGAGTGAGCTATCAGCAAGTTGTCTTAACATTGCCTGAGCAACTTCGTATTCCTTTCCATAATCACTCCAATCAAAAGCGTTTATATTCTGGGTTTATGGTCTTGGCAGAAGCCTGCTTATCAGCGTTGATTCAGGCGAACTTTAAGACCGATACGTATGAAATTTTCGTCATTTTTTTCATCCACATCCATAGTCGTAATGGCAACTATAATCCGCATTTACATGTAATCTTGGCTGGAGGTGCATTCTTTCCTTCAAATTAGGATTGGAAAGGGTTTCAGCATTTATCGTTATCTTAATTACGATTACGTTGGTAAAAAAACTTACTGAAATTAATGGAGATTGAGTTTCCGGCGCGTCAATATATTATTAATCTAAGCTGCGCTTAAGAAATGAACTAAATGCCAAAGTCGAGATCTGATTGTCTGAAAAAAACTATTGACTGAAGAAGGACTTGGGCATGAATAACTTAGACGCGGTTTTCGTCGATGTCGACGACTTCTCCAGATTTTCCTCCATACATGGAAAAAACACCTCATTTCTTCCGGTATAAAACAAAGAAATAAGCCTTTTCACCTCTCAGTTAACGAAGTGATGAGGATAGTGATAGCTTTCCATCAATCTTGGTATCGAGACTTTAAAACCTATTACATCCACTTTATTTTCTGCTACCTCATCACCAAATCTCCTGAATTAGTCAGCTATATGAAAATGCTTAAGCTCATGCAAGGTGTTTTGGTTCCTCTTTGCTCTTACCTCACTCACGACTAAGTCTCGCCTTCGTTGATTCATCCAAACTACAGGTTTGTCACAACCTACGTATTTTTAAACATCAAGTTTTTAAAGGTACCTCGAAGCGAGGAAAAGGAACGATGGGGTGGTTCTACGACTTTAAATTATACCTTATTATCAATGACCAAGGTGGTATTATCTCAGTCTGAGTGACAACGGTTAACGTGGATGATAGAAAGCCTGTATCTGAAATGTCTGACGAGCTTTGGGGTGTTTATACGGAGATAAAGGTTATATCTCTGATCCATTGGAGCGGGAACTTGCAGATAAGGGAGTGACGCTAATAGCGGGTGTAAAAATAATATGAAACACAAAGTGATGAAACTTTGAGACCGCCTGATACTTCGGAAATGATTTATTATTAAACCCGTTTTTGACTAACTAAAAATATATCTCAAATCAAGCATTTTTGGCAACGGAGTTGCGTTAGCTTTATGGTCAACTTGCTGGCGGGCCTCATCGCGTATTCATTTCAACCAAAGAAGCCGAGCATCAAAATGACGCGGCTTGAGAAGTAAGTACTTATGCAGATCTGAGGTTAATGAGAACCTTATGGGCTAATTATCCTGATGGTTTCTATACCCCCCCTGTTAATGGTCGTAAAATAAAGTCCCAAGCAAAAGATACCGAGGGTTAATACGATACCTACCCAACTATTTGTTATCCCAGCTGATAGGCTTATCTAGGATATTTTAGTATTACTATCAAGCACATAAAACGAAATCAAAAATGTATGAGACAGTGGATGCTCAGGTATTTGTTGGTAGGCTAGTTTAACACATTCTTCCTAAATGATTTCAACGAGTGAGATATTATGGTCTTCAAACGACAGCGAGTTTTAATAAGTGGTATCGAAGTGATAGCGAGAACAGCAGGAGACTTGGTGGATACAATGATGAGCTATACTAAACGTATTAGCTATGTAGAGCTTTTCGAAGAGGTAGCACGTTGTAATCCTTACAATGTGTTTTTTGTGGGAGAGGGACGGGGATGGAGTTTATTTGGCTCTCCCACCCAAAGCATGGTATATTCTTCGATTTATTTGCTTCAGATAGTGGTTAATTGCTATTGTTTTTGTTCTCGTTATCACTCCGCCTTTTGCAGAATCTAACTGTGTTAGTATTCTAGAAAAATACTATTGGCGAGGACTCAATTTTCAATATCAATTGGGCCAGAGAGATGATGTTTACGCGCGATCTAGTGTGACGTACATAGGCATTGACACCACGGGTCTTGCTTAGGCGTTTGGGATTTGGTATACGCTATATGCGAATCATCCCCTCAAAGCCGTCGCAATTTACTATAATAATAAAACGAAGGAACGACCCGTATTAAAAATGCTCGACGTGATAGACGCCCATCGGCTGCATTTTGATTTGGAATATAAAAACTTCATCCTAGCATTCATGTTTATAAAACGAGTGATCCACGGAAGTGGAAATATAATTAACTTTATATCTCGAACCTTTGGGACTTTGAGGGTAAGTTCGCTGAACTCAGTTTGTAGGTGACGCTCAGGCAAATGGCCATTGCGAACCACTCCCTGCTTTCCGTTATCTTGAAGTGATGTAAAATTATTAAGCAATGATTGAACCTCGGCTTCTATAGCTTGAGCAACAGTCTCTGTGCATCTTGTTTTAGCAGTTTATTAAGCGGTTTTTACAGTTTATGAAGCTTGGTAAAGTTATGATTAATGTCCATTCGGTGTATGCCTTGTTGGTTATTGATCTGGCGAGATCAATCAACAGATTACACCGCATTATTTCCTACCCATATACTAGAAATCACTATAGCTCTTAGATCGTGACGTTGGCATTTAGTTCATTTCTTATGCGCAGCTAAGGTTAAGTTAGTTCTCTTGGATGACAATCGCCTTATCAAACTATTAGTCTACTCATTCAGTTTCCGATTACTTGACAGATAAGATCTGTCAAAATAGAAATAAGCGTCTGTAATTTCGGCAATCTCTTCATGTTCGGCGAACTTTATACCGTTGTCTGACGTGAAAATTTTTAATTTATGGACGGTGGAATCTACAATATCAATACATGTTTCTACCACGTTAAGCAGAAAACATTTGTGCTAAGTCCCAACGATAGTGTTAATTTCGAAATGATCAAACTCGGTCTTCTCGTCTGCAATATCAGGTCGTTTCTCAAAACTAACTAGGTTTTTTATCTTTACCTTATCGTCGCTAATCACATCCGGTGACGTATGTGTGCTGAGGTGCTTATGAATGAACGCCTTCGTTCTCTCTGGAATACACAGCCAAAAGCCAGCCTATTCGTAGCGTTATAGCGGGGAGATTTGATAGTAAAACTGATTTTGAAACAAGGCTATTTATCACTTGTGATAATGCTTTTTTAAGGGATTTGCTACTGTTGCAAAGGATCCAATGAAATCAACACGAGTGTACTTACATTTTTACCACTTGAGTGTCATCTGGGTATTGGACTTACCTTCCTTAGGCTCTAACCCTACACTCAGTCCAATAAGACGGATTCCTCGTCCATTGACACGCGACAAAGCTTCTTTTAATAAAGCAGAGAAAAAAGCTTTATCAATGATGATTTGTTTGTTCTCAACCGTTGTTTGCTGGAAATCATCGAACTTGAGCTTGAGGCCTTACCGTATGATTCTTTTTTCATGAGAAATTTCACTTAATCGTCTTTCTAATTCTTCATAGAGTGATTCAATAGCTTCCAAATATTCTTGTTCAGTCCAAATATCTTGAGTGAATGTTTTTTCAACTCCCAACGACTTCCTTATTCTCGTTTATGTGACTTCACGCCGATCAATTCCATGACAGCGTTCCCATAAAGAGATGCTAAACTTACCAAACTGTTTGAGGAGCATGAACTGATCATAATTCTTTACATCAATGCCTTTGTAGAGCCCTAGGTTGTTTAATTTTTCCAGCGTCACCTTCCCTACGCTAGGAATTTTTCATAATTCTAGATCGTCAACAAAGCCCTCAATATTATCAGGTATTACAACACAAATTCCGTTGGGCTTGTTAATAGAAAAAGCGACTTTTGCTACAAATTTTATAGGCGGAATACCAGCACTGGCCGTAAGATTTAATTCTAATTTAATCGCCTTGCGTATATCCTTTGCGATTAATGTTGCCTCTCCTTTAAATAACTGATAAGTAGTGACATTGAGATAGGCTTCATCCAAGGAGAGGGGTTCTATAAGCTCTGTATATCGAGAAAAGATCGCATGGATCTGTTTGGATACAGTTTTATATTTCTCCATATCGCCACGTATAACCTTTAGATTTGGGCGCAATTTGAGAGCACGGGCTGTCGCCATTGCCGAGCGAACGCCGGATTTTCTGGCAATCTAGTTACACGTTGATATCACACCTCGCCGCTCAGGGGAGCCACCAATCGCCGATGGTATTTCCCTCAATTCTAGATTATCTCTCATTTCAACTGCGGCATAGTAGCAATCAAGATCTATATGGATAATTTTTCTAGTTATTAGACAACCTAGAAGCAACTGGTCATTTGGCACATCTTGCACGAGAACCTAATTGTGGAAGCCCCTTAATAAAGGGAGTGGCTTCCACAGTGAAAATGTTATCTACCTGAACAGGATGGCTTGGCACTTTCTTTTCATGTCGATTTATCGATTTCACATGCTGTTTTCTTAGGCAGGCTGTTAAGCCAGAAGTAGTCAAGGATAACCTAATCTACGAATAAAAATGAACTAAATTCCCACGTCGTGATCTTTTCGTTTGAAAAGAACTATTGACTTCATAAGGACTTTGGCATGAGAATTTAGACGCTTTTTTTGTCGATGTTGACGACTTCTGCCAAACTTTCCTCCCTGCATGGGAAAAACATCTAATTTCTTCCGGTGTTAAACAAAGAAACAAGCCTTCTCGCCTCTCAGTTAGCGAAGTGATGATGATAGTGATAGCTTTCCATCAATCGGAGTCTCGAGAGTTCAAAACCTATTACATCCACTTTGTTTGCCTCTACCTCACACAAATCTCCTGAATTAGTCAGCTACACGTGAATGCTCAAGCCCATGTAAGGTGTTCATCGATTTCACATTTTCCAGTGCTTCACTAACTTGAGAATTGTAATTAGATCTGCATAAACGCTTGCTTATTAAGCCTAGTTATCTTGATGTTAGGTTTCTTTGGTTGAAACGAATACGTGATGATCTCTGCCAGTAAGTTGGCCATAAAACTGACATAACTATGGTGTCGAGAATACTTGATTTGGGATGTTTTTTTATACCACTTATAAGTGGTTACTCCCTTGTCTGTAAGTTCCCGCTACAATGGATTAGAGATATAACCTTTATATCCGTAGAACCACCCCATCGTTCCTTTTCCTCGCTTCGTGGTACCTTTAAGAACCTGATGTTTGAGAATGCGTAGGTTATGACAAACCTGTAGCTTGGATAAATCAACGAAGCAATCCCTGTAGGTTTTATTTGACGGTGAGTGAGGTAATAGCAAAGCGGAACTAAAACACCTTGCATGAGTTTAAGCATTCGCATGTAGCTGGGCGTTGTTTCCAAAAGATCTGAACTAATCGCTATTCCTAGGATCAGATCATCATAGAATTAAGCGGGAGATTATAATAGGAAAGGTCAAGCACAAGATCAACAACTGGAAACAATATAATCAAACATTAGTAAACCGTGGTTCAGTCACTTTTGGGATAGACGACGATGCCATTGAGGCATGGCATTGTCCAAAGCATCACGGCCGGGGGTTTATATTTGTCGCAATCGCGATTGAAACGGTACTGATGGTGAAAGGTATTTGTGAGTTCACTCTTCGTTATTACAATATTCAAGTTGCTGAGGCACTGACAAATCTGACAGCAATAAACAAAGTTATCAGACTCGGTGTGCCTATTCGACAGCAGACAAATTAAGACTGAAAATAAGATTGGAATCACTGTATTATAGGCTTGATTTAATCAACAACGCCACTTTAAAACACTTATTGTTTAAGAAAGTTGTATCCACAATACTAAAGAGTAGTCATTTGCTTTTATCATGCTAACTTGTGTTTTACCGTCGGTGATCAAGTTAAATAACTTACCTTTAGATCATAAGATATTAGTTACACTTCTAATCATATTTCTTGTGACTTAATATGGTTTGATCCACATTAAATAACAATGATATCTGTAGAATTAATTCTTAAAAACGTGATAATAACTTGATAAATTATAAGCAGGATGTATCCTTTAAAAGGCTAAACCATTAGACATCTAAAGGATTTGTTAATCGAATGAGCACCCCTAACATTTACCATGATTCGTGGTTCACGTGTTTAAGTCAGGATGAAAATCCTTGGGTAATGCGGGCGCCAACCCTGAGAGATGGTATAAAGATCCACGACCTCATTACTAGTTGTCCCCCGCTTGATAAAAACTCCACCTACTGCAATTTCCTTCAAGCCTCCCACTTCCATAAAACCTGCATCCTTGCAGAAGACGATGATAAAATAGCTGGCTTTATTTCAGCCTACTTAAAGCCTGATGTAAACGATGAACTATTTATTTGGCAAGTAGCAGTATCACCAACGATGCGTGGTAAAGGCCTTGCGGGACGCATGTTGAAAGCATTGCTTATGCGCGAGCATTTACAACTTGTACAAGCTGTAGAAACCACAATAACAAAGTATAATGATGGATCATGGAATTTATTCAATAAACTAGATAAAGCAAATGGGAATAGTGGTTCGGTGTCAGTTTTTCTCGATGAACAAAAGCACTTTAAAGGGCATCACGACACGGAGTTCCTTTACCGTGTTCCATTGAAGAACAATCAATAATCTGGAGATGAAACGAAAGAATCATGGATATATTCAAAAAACAAGAATCAAATGTAAGATCTTATTCGAACAGTTTCCCTGTTGTTTTTTCTTCTGCAAAAGGGTGTTGGTTGGAAACTAATAACGGTGATAGATACATCGATTTTCTCGCAGGAGCAGGGTCACTAAACTACGGACATAATAACACTCTTTTAAAAAAAGCACTTATCAACTACATAGAGAACGATGGCGTAACACACGGCCTTGATATGCATACCGAAGCCAAAGCTTCTTTCTTATTCGCACTTCATAATCATATTTTTGTACCTAGAGATCTTGATTACAAAGTACAATTTACGGGCCCAACAGGTACTAATGCGGTTGAAGCCGCCTTGAAATTAGCCCGTAAAGTAACAGGTCGTACTAATATCATTGCATTCACCAATAGCTTCCACGGCTGTACTTATGGTGCACTAACAGCAACATCTAATCAGCATCACCGTGGTTGCTCTGGTATGCCGTTAGTAGGCGTGTCTCGTTTACCTTATGAGGGTTATGCTGATGTTGATGGCCTAGCGTTACTTGAAACCATGCTCAATGACAATTCAAGTGGTTTAGATAAACCTGCTGCAGTACTTCTTGAGGTTTTGCAGGGTGAAGGGGGATTGAACGTAGCCTCTAAAGCATGGCTTCAAAAACTCAGTAGGATCTGTAATGACAACGATATCCTAACGATCGTAGATGATATTCAAGCTGGCTGTGGGCGTACCGGTACCTTTTTTAGTTTCGAGCCCTCCGGAATTAAACCTGACATTGTTACCCTCTCTAAATCCATTGGTGGCTATGGTTTACCGATGGCGCTAGTGCTATTCAAACCAGAACTAGACGAATGGATACCAGGTGAACACAATGGTACTTTCCGAGGCAACAATCATGCCTTTATCACTGCAACTAAAGCCATTGAGAGCTATTGGGTTACCAACGAATTTGAAAAACATATTGCTGCATGTAGTAAACAAGTGAAAAAGGTTATCGATTGTACATTGCAGCGTTTTCCCTCCATTCTTGTTCGCGGAAAAGGGCGTGGTATGATGCAAGGTATCGAATGTAAAAACGGCGCTCTGGCATCTGCAATTTCCAGTCGCTGTTTTGAAAAAGGCATGATCATTGAAACGGCAGGATCGAATGATGAAGTGGTAAAATTTTTCTGCCCGTTGACCATCAGCAAATCTGAGCTTGAACAGGGCCTCCACATTTTCGAACAAGCAGCAGAGTACATTGCTCAATGTACCACCAGAAAGGCGTCTTAAAAACCAGATAAATGGTCGAAGAGCTCTGGAAGAGAGTACAAAAACGTGAACTTCGTGTCATATCTGAATCATAGTGCTTGTCTTCTTCTTGAAGATGGCAATATAGGTCTCTCTTTCTACATCACCCCAATTTACCAAAGTACTGAACCCTATATTTGCTATCATCAGGCTATATATAAATAACCTAAGGTTTTTATAAACACCGCTTATTCATTTCAACCAAAGAAGCCAATCATCAAGATGACTAGGTTTGATAAGCAAGCGCTTATGCAGATATAAGGTTAATTAACCTTATGTATACTTTCTTGGAAGGAAAAAGAGAGCAGAAAGGCGGAGAAATTAGCGAGTATTTGTTTTAAAGTATATTATGAATTACTATCGTGAAAACATATCTGGTATTGATATATTCTACATGTTCCTTTACGTGTCAACGCTTGCTATACTCTCGGCTCTGATATAAACCAGTAATTGTTTATTAGAGACAAAGAATGACAGATCTAAATAAATACAGAAACATCGGTATTTTCGCGCATGTTGATGCGGGTAAAACCACTACGACTGAACGCATCTTAAAACTGACCGGTCAGATTCATAAAACTGGTGAGGTTCATGATGGTGAATCTACTACCGACTTCATGGAACAGGAAGCTGAGCGTGGTATCACCATCCAGTCTGCAGCAGTAAGTTGTTTTTGGAAAGAGCACCGCTTTAATGTTATTGATACTCCAGGACATGTCGACTTCACCGTAGAAGTGTACCGTTCACTAAAAGTACTTGATGGCGGCATTGGCGTATTCTGTGGTTCAGGGGGTGTGGAACCACAGTCAGAAACTAATTGGCGTTACGCCAACGACTCAAAAGTTGCACGTATCATCTTTGTAAATAAACTAGATCGTATCGGAGCTGATTTTCTTAATGTTGTTGAGCAAATCAAGAAGGTTCTGGGTGCTCCTCCTTTAGTGATGACTCTACCCATTGGCCGTGAAGACGACTTCGTTGGTGTTGTCGACATCCTAGATCGTCAAGCTTACGTTTGGGATGATACTGGTTTGCCAGAAAATTACACTATCATAGATGTTCCTGATAGCATGGTTGACGATGTTGAGATGTACCGTGAAGAAATAATCGAAACTGCTGTTGAACAAGACGACGATCTGATGATGGGATACATGGATGGCATCGAACCTTCTATTGATGATATCAAGCGTTGTATCCGTGCCGGTACTCGTACTTGTACTATTTTCCCAACATTTTGTGGTTCTGCATTCAAAAATAAAGGAATGCAGCTCATTCTTGACGCAGTTATTGACTACTTACCTTCTCCTACAGAAGTAGATCCCCAACCGTTGAGTGATCTAGAAACGGGAGCGCCAAATGGTGAATTCGCACTGGTATCTGTTAATGAACCGTTGAAAGCGCTTGCGTTTAAGATCATGGATGACCGTTTCGGTGCCCTAACATTCGTTCGTATTTACTCTGGCAAAATAAACAAAGGTGATACGATTCTTAACAGCGCAACCGGTAAGAATGAACGTGTTGGTCGTATGGTTGAGATGCAAGCTAATCAACGTACCGAATTGACTTCTGCACAGGCAGGCGACATTATTGCTATCGTTGGGATGAAGAATGTTAAAACCGGTCACACTCTGTGTGATGTTAAGTTCAAGTGTACACTTGAACCGATGATTTTCCCAATTCCAGTAATCTCAATAGCTGTTGCTCCTAAGGATAAAGGTGGTTCAGAGAGAATGGGTATCGCGATCGGTAAAATGGTTGCGGAGGATCCAACGTTCCAAGTTGAAACTGACGAAGATTCAGGCGAAACCATCCTTAAGGGTATGGGTGAACTTCACTTGGACATTAAAGTTGACATTCTTAAGCGTACTTACGGTGTCGATCTGATCGTTGGTAAACCCCAAGTCGCTTACCGTGAAACTATCACTAAGGAAATTGAAGATAGTTACACTCATAAGAAACAATCTGGCGGTTCAGGCCAATTTGCTAAGATTGATTATCGTATCAAACCAGGCGAGATAAACTCAGGATTCACTTTTAAATCATCTGTCGTTGGTGGTAATGTGCCCAAAGAATTTTGGCCTGCAATTGAAAAAGGCTTCAAAAGCATGATGAATACAGGTGTTCTTGCTGGATTCCCTGTGCTTGATGTCGAAATTGAACTGTTTGATGGTGCTTTCCACGCAGTCGATTCATCTACAATCGCATTTGAAATCGCAGCTAAAGGTGCATTTCGTCAGTCTATGCCTAAAGCAGGAGCACAACTTCTCGAACCAATAATGACTGTTGACGTGTTCACACCCGATGATCATGTTGGTGATGTTATCGGAGACCTTAACCGTCGTCGAGGTATGATCAAGGATCAATTACCAAGTGTTACCGGCGTACGTATCAAGGCGGATGTACCTCTTTCAGAAATGTTCGGTTACATAGGTACTCTACGTACTATGACATCTGGTCGTGGTCAGTTCTCTATGGAGTTCACACGCTACGCACCATGTCCCACCAATGTTGCTGAAGCAGTGATTATTGAGCAAAAAGAAAGGAACGCTAAGAAGTAATTTATAGCTGAAGATTGTGCGGCTTGAAAAATTATGGAATCTTTGCTCAGCAAAGACTAATGCAAGGTAGCTTGCGTTTCTCGTCGCATTCCTTATGTTCTTTTTATTCCTCGTCAGATCAACAACTAACAATGCATACACCGCATGGACAATAATCATAACGTTACCGAGCTTAATAAACTAGAAAACACGCTTAATAAACTGCTTAAAAAAGGCATACAGCAGTTGTTGGCACAATCTATAGAAGCCGAGGTTCAATCCTTGCTCGATAATTTTACATCACTCCAAGCTAACAGAAAGCAGGGAGTGGTTCGCAATGGCCATTTGCCTTAGGGGCACCTACAAACTTGGCTCGGCGACATTACCGTCAAAGTCCTAAAGGTTCGAGTATAGAACAGGGAGAGGGATCAAGTTCAATAGCACACTGGTTACGCCCTATATCAAGCAAACCAAAAACATAAAAGAACTTATCCCTTGGCTCTATCTGCAGGGGATCTTCACGGGAGGTATGCAGCCAGCCCTAGAATCGCTCTTAGGTAAGCAAGCCAAGGGGTTGTCAGCAAACTGTGTTTCTCGATTCAAGCAGCAGTGGGAAGCAAAATAAGACCAGTGGTATAAGCGCGACCTAAGTAACCTCAGATCTGCATAAGCGCTTGCTTCTCAAGCCGCCTCATTTTGATGCTCGGCTTCTTTGGTTGAAATGAATACGCGATGAGGCCCGCCAACAAGTTGACCATAAAGCTGATATAACTAAGGTGCCGAGAATGCTCGATTTGGGATATGTTTTTTAGTTGGTCAAAAACGGTTTTGATAATAAATCATTTCTGAAGCATCCGTCAGTCCCAAAGTTTTATAACTTTAGGTTTCATATTCTTTTTCATACCTGTTATAAGTGTCACTCCCTTATCTGCAAGTTCCCGCTCCAATGGATCAGAGATATAACCTTTATCTCCGTATAAACACCCCCTCGTTCCTTTTCCCCACTTCAAGGTACCTTTAAAAACCTGATGTCTGAAAATGTGTAGGTTGTGACAAACCTGTAGCTTGGATGAATTAACGAAGACAATCCCTGTTGGTCTTGCCTCACGATGAGTTAGGTAAGAGCAAAGAGGAGCTAGAATACCTTGCATGAATTTGAGCATTCGCGTGTAGCTGACTAATTCAGGAAATTTATTGGTGAGGTAGCGGAAAACAAAGTGGATGTAATAGGTTTAAAAGTCTCGATATCCAGATTGATGGAAAGCTATCACTATCGTCATCACTTCGCTAACTAAGAGGCGAAAAGGCTTGTTTCTTTGTTTGATACCGGAAGAAATTAGGTATTTTTCCATACAGGAAGTAACGTCTGGCAGAAATTGTCGACATCGCTGAAAACAGTATCTAAGTTATTCATGCCCAAGTCATGGGGCAGTAAATAGTTTATTTCAAACGATCAGATCGCGACTTTGGCATTTAGTTCATTTCTTATGCACAGCTCAGGTTATTTAGCTATAAGTTGTGCATTTCACCTGAAGGAGGGCGTAAGAGTTACACAGTCAACCTAGAAGGGGAAATAAAGAAAACCCACTAAGTTATATTAGTTATAACCTATCACTATCTCTAATGATCTCTAATGGATAAAGATGTTGTTGTGGAGTATGTTTTTTGGATGACATGCGTTGAGAAATACCCTTTAATCGTTGTTAACTCCTCTTGTTTGGAATAAACTAAAGGTTATATTATGGTGCGGCGCAATTGCTAAAATGTTGAACTAATCACAATCCCTACAATCAGGTCATCATGGAATTAAGCGGGAGGTTACAATGGGAAAGCACAAGATCAGTAACTGAAAACAATATAATCAAGCATTATTAAACCGTGTCTCAGTCACTTTTCGGATAAATGAAGCTGCCATTAAGGCATGGTATTGTCTAGAGCATCTCGATTAGCGTGGTCGTG
The DNA here is from genome assembly GCF_002464935.1 of Candidatus Enterovibrio escicola. Taxonomy (GTDB): domain Bacteria; phylum Pseudomonadota; class Gammaproteobacteria; order Enterobacterales; family Vibrionaceae; genus Enterovibrio; species Enterovibrio escicola. Next base: position 69,467 of record NZ_NBYY01000003.1, on the reverse strand, counting down.
AGTTTGTATTTTAGATACCGCAATTTAAACGGCACTGATGGTGAAAGGTATTTTCAATCTCTCACTCCGTGGATTAGAAGACTTTCTTAATTCGCTTCTTACATTGATGCATCTCCCTATGAAATTCCCTACATACACTTGCATAAGTAAGTGTTCTAAGATCGTAGAAATTAAGTAGCGTTTACTGAGTTGAGGAGCTGTCTCCCACGTCGTTATTGATACTACAAACCTAAAGGTATATGTAAAGGTGAATGGAAAACACGTAAATACGTTAAGGAGAAGCGGCGGATTTGATGCCAACTTTATCTTACCTGTGAGGTGTCTACTCATGGGGTTATTGCTGTAAAAGTTAACCTATTTTCTGTGGGTGACAATGAGGTTTTAACTATATTGCTTAACCTATTACGACGAAAGATATAGTAAGTCAGTGCTGATGGAGCCTATGATATAAGAGCATGTCAACATGGACTGAAAAACAAAGGAATAATGCCTAATATTCTACCTCTAAGGTAACGCGGGGTACTGGGAGTATAGCATCCTAGACATGAAGCTATAAAGGTTTTAAAAGATGACAAACAGGCGGCGTGAAAAAATGATAGGGGTTATCATAAACGTTCATTAGCAGAGACAGCAATATTTCGCTATAAACAGTTGCTAAGACCTAAAATAACGCTTCGTGATTATAATGCTCAAGTTGGTGAAATGCTGGTAAATGTGAAAGCGATGAACAACGTTATAAGACTCGGTATGCCTGTTCGCTAGCAAATAAATTAAGACTGTAAAAAAGATTGGACTCAGTGCGTTATACGCTTGATTTAATCAACAACGCCTTCTTGTAGTATTCTAGTTTCAAGCGGAAAGCATATGCGAGTTAATGTCTTTCTTTAAGGCATCAAGTAATGCTTTCTGTGTTATGTACTTACCCTGTAATACTTCTAAGATAGTCATATCAATAGAATCAGTAACGGCTAAATGATGAATGAACACAGGTTTTGTTTGGCCTTGTCGGTGAAGCCGAGCATTAAATTGTTGATATAGTTCAAGCGACCAATTCAAGCCAAACCAGACCATAATATTTCCACCATGCTGCAAATTTAGACCATACCCAGCACTTGCTGGGTGCGCTAGTAGTATTGGTACTTTTCCTTCGTTCCAACGATCTAGTGTGTCAGTAGCGTTGGTAATGTGCTCAGCTTGCGGAAACTTCTGAAGGATACGAACAAGATCTGACTTATAATTGTAAGCAACCAATACAGGCTGACCTACTGCCTCTTGAATAATTTCATCCAATGCTTCTATCTTGGCATCATGTACAATTTCAAAATTCCTTTTATCGTCCGTGTACACAGCACCATTACTGAACTGAAGAAGTTTATTTGTTAGTGTTGCAGCATTACTTACTTCAATCATTCCTTGCTCTAATTCCAGAAGGAATTCTTTTTCTAATTCTTTATATTGCTTAACAGCTTTCGGTGGAATTGACAGTGGCATGATATTATTAATCTTTTTCGGCATTGTTAGATAATCCTCAGCCGATAGTGTTAGGCAAACATCTTGAAGTTTTGCGTATATAGTTTCTTCAGTGTTGGGTCGAGGTTCAAAGCTGTACCCCATATAGTCACCTATGAAATAACGGTCACGAAATTTGCTGAATGTTTTACCCAAACGTTTACCTTTATCAAGAAGGTATACTTGTGACCACACGTCCATCAATCCGTTACTGGCAGGCGTTCCCGTCAGTTCTACCATACGATCTATCTTTGATAGAATTTTCTTAAGGGCTTTAAATCGTTGAGCTTTTGGCGATTTAAAGCTACTGGCTTCATCTATCACAACCATGTCATAAGGCCACTTATCCCCTAATAGGTTAACCAACCATGCTACCAACTCGCGGTTAATTATATGAATAGCAGATTTTGTTGCTAACTTGATATTTCGTTGTGATGGGGTTCCTGTGATCAGGTTAAAGGATAAATGTTTGGTATGCTCCCAACGACGTAATTCTGTAGGCCATATGTGTAAAGCCACACGAAGGGGGGCGATAATTAACACCCGTCCTACTTCGCAGGTATCAAGTAAATCTGCAATAGCTGTCAGTGTGGTTACTGTTTTACCCAGCCCCATATCAACCCACAGGGCACAAGAAGGTTTGTCTTTTATCCACTGTACCATGCCGTTTTGATATTCGTGTAATAGCTCTCTATTTTGTGTTGGATTCATGTCGCCACTTTTTTCAGTTAATTAATAGTGTCAGTGATTAAATAAATCTATTGGTAACCTAATTTAACACTGTCTACAACAATCATCCGAAATCCGTTGTCTTGTAGCTTCTGAAGTTTTTTATCGATGGCCTTAAATTCTAAAAAATGGACAGATCCTGCGTGTAAATACATCCTGTCAGGTTTTCTCCTGTTGGGTTGACCAGTTAGTTTTAGAAAATTCCACTCTTTTTTGTAAGCATACTCCGTCACTATTTTTTCGATAGTAGACTAACACATCAATGTAATTCATTAAAATTCTGAAATAAAATATCATCGGCAATATTCGTTAATATAATTTAGTTTGATATTACACCAAAGAACATGCATCAAAAAGTTCTTTAAATTAGAGTCGTTTTAGCTCCCCAATACCCGCGTGTTGGGGTACAATGGGACTAATATCATGGATATTTTGAATTTGTATAATTCATTATTTTATATACCGAGTGCAATGAAGATTGAGGGACGATGATAGTAATTGTACTCTTCTTCCCGAGCATTACGTTTTATAACATAAGACCTTCGCCAAGGTCGACACATAAAGTGCCACTTAGTACTTCTCAGACGAAAATAAAACCACTTACAAGTGGGGTGTGCTTTTATACAATGGAGTGTATTTGCGTTTACAGAAGTAACATTGGTCAGCAATGACTCATTGCCACTAAAGAAATGATGTAATTGATCAAATATCATTTGGATAAAATAATGAATGTTCTGCAATAAATCGTAGAATTATTGGTTCAGATGCAGCAATTAAATTAGGGCAAACACTTGCTGGTCTGGGACTCTACGTCCCAATTAAAGCGATTAAATACCCTCTTTGATGTTGGTGTAGGGTGAAGCACTGCTTCCAATCTTTTTTATAGTCTTAATTTATCTGCTGGCAAATAAGCATACCCTGTCTTATGGTCTTATGATTTTTTTCATTACTTTCACATTTGCCAGTGCCTCACCAACTTGAACATTGTAATCAGGAAGGGGCAGTTTAGGACTGAGCTACTTCTTATTAGAGATAGATTGCTGTTTCGGCTAATGAGCGTTTGTGATAACTCCTCCGCTTTGTCATCTTTTAACGCCTTTACAGCTTAATTTTTAGAATGCCCTTCCTCCCAGTACCCCGCATTACTTCGAGGTGGAAGTAGTAGGTGTTATTCCTTTGTTCTTCAGTATGTGGTGACATAATCTTGTATTATAGGCTCCATCAGCACTGACTTGCTGTATCTTTCGTCATAATGGGTTCCGCAATATAGTCAAAAACTCATTGTCACCCACAAAAACTAGGCTAACTTTTATAGCGATAACCTCATGAAGAGACACCTTAACGGCAAGATAAAGTTTGCGTCAGATCCTCCTCTTCTCCTTCAACGTATTTACGTGTTCTCCATTCACCTTTGCATATACCTTTAGGCTTGTGGTATCAATAACTACGTGGGAGACAGCTCCTAAACTCGGCAAATGCTACTTAACTTATACGGTCTTCGAATGCTTATTTATGCAAGGGTATGTAGGGAATTTCATAGGTAGATTCATCAACATAAGAACTGAATTAAGAAAGCCGTCTAATCCATGAAGTGGGAGATTGAAAATACCTTTCACCATTAGTGCCGTTTCAATTGCATATCTGAAAATATAAACTCATGACCACGCTGATCGGGATGCTTTAGCAAATGCCATGCCTTAATAGCTAGTTACGGCTATCTAACAAGTGACTGAACCACGGTCTATTAATGCTTGATTATATTGTTTCCAGTTGCTAGTTTTGTGCTTTGGCTTTCCCATTGTAACCTCCCGCTTAATTCCATGATGATCTGATTGTAGAAATTATGATTAATTCAGATAGTTAGGAAATAACGCCGAGTGACACTGATAACTGGTATGAAAAAGAATATGAAACCCAAAGTTATAAAACTTTGGGACTGACGGATGCTTCAGAAATGATTTATTATCAAAACCGTTTTTGACCAACTAAAAAACATATCCCAAATCAAGCATTCTCGGCACCGTAGTCGTATCAGCTTTATGGTCAATTTGCTGGCGGTGATTATCGCGTATTCATTTAAACCAAAGCAACCGAGCATCAAGATGACTCGGCTTGATAGGCAAGTGCTTATGCAGATCTGAGATTAATTAAAATACTCAAGTTAGTGAAGCACTGGCAAATGTAAAAGCGATGAAAAGAATTAATAAGACTGGATATGCCTATTTACTAGCAGACAAATTAAGACTGTAAAAAAGATTTGGTGCAGTGCATTATAGGCCTTATTTAATCCACAATGCCTATTAAGAATTGGGAATTATCTCTTCGTACACGCTTGAAACTACCCAATCTAAAAACTATTGGACACTAAAAATCAACCTAAATGCACGACAAAGTGAGCGGTATATTCATTTAAATTATAATCGACTTATTGAATAGATAACTGGAAACACAGTGAATAAACACCTACAGAGGCTCTATTTAAAATCAACTACCGACCGAAAAATAGATAGAATACGGGCAAACAGAAAAGGAAGAAAATTCTCCTTTTCTGATGTTAGTCATTGGGTTATGACATCGTTTTATTAACTTCTCTCTCCAAACGCATCAGTTCCTTAATTTGACGGGTAGTTTCGCCGCGTTCTTTAGAAATTTCAGCACCTTTGATGATGTGGTCATCAATGCGGTCTTCATAGTCCACTTTCATATTTTTGACAATTTCTACGATATCTCCACGGCTCATTTCTGGCTGAATATAGTCAAGCAGGTTCTCAAGCAGTGTAACACGCTTTTGGTTGTCGCGAATCTTTCTATCGTTATCCTGAATTTCACGCTTCAGTTTATTTTTACGACGTAAGAACTTGACGATTTCGAATACGTTACTCATAGGTTTATAACCTTCCATGTATGATCCTGATGAAATTAAACCACATCACTAGCCTTTGAAACAGTTTTTTGATGAAGGAAATATCAGGAATTTTAGTGGTGATTTAGGTTTATATAAGCGTACTCTCCTAGAGCTGATTTACTTTAACTCTATGTTTTTTAGTGAAAATGTATAAGCAATGACTCCCGCAATCAAGTTGATCATAAAGTTTATTTTAAAACTATAAAACCATCCAATTTTTCCCTTACCTTATTTAGCCACCACATTGAACACGCGATGCCCTAGCATACATAACTTATGACAGACCTATAGCTAGCTCAAAATAAATTAGCATAATCTACATGCTGATAAAACAGATCGTCAATGAAAAAGCGCTCTTTCTTTCTTCATAGACTTCACATCTACCCATTTATATTCTATTGGGTTGACCTAAGCTGCGCTTAAAAAATGAACTAAATGCTAAAGTCGCGCTATGACCGTTTGAAATTTTTGTCGATGTCGATGACTTCTGCCAGACTTTCCTTCCTGCATGGGAAAAACCTCTAAAATTTTTCGGTATCAAATAAAGAAATAAGCCTTTTCGTCTCTCAGTTAGCGAAGTGATGACGATAGTGATAGCTTTCCATCAATAGGGAGATCTAGACTTCACAACCTATTACATCTACTTTGTTTGTCGCTACCTCACCCACGAATTTCCTGAATTAGTTAGCTATACGAGGATGCTCAATCTCATGCAAGGTGCTCTGGTTCCGCTTTTCTCTTACCTCACTCACCGTCAGGGATTGCTTTTGTTAATTCGTCTAAGCTACAGGTTTGTTACAACCTACGCATTTTTAGATATCAGGTTTTTAAAGGTACAGCGAAGCGAGGAAAAGGAACGATGGGCTGGTTCTACAGTTTAAAATTACACCTTATTATCAATGATCAAGGTGGTATTATCTCAGTCAAAGTGACGATGGCTAACATGGATGATAGAAAGCCTTTATCGGAAAGGAAGTTATACTGATAACGAGTATAAAAAACATATCCCAAATCGAGCATTTTCAGCACCATAGCTGTGTTAACTTTATGGGCAACTTGCTGGCAGGGATCATCACGTATTAACTTCAATCAAAGAAGCCTAGCGTTAAGACGATTCGGCTTGATAATCAATCAGCTTATGCATATCTGAGGTTGATTAGATCATGTTTATAATACACTGATCCCAATCTTTTTTAAAATTTTAATTTGTCTGATGGCGAACAGCCATACCGAGTTTTATGACTTTTTTCGTTGCTTACACATTTACCAGTAGAGTAAATTTAGGACTTGGCAACTACTTATAGCTCTTTACTTTCCACTTGGTTATCTATATTCGATGTTGCATTTTGATGCATACCCAGTTTCAATGTATACGATATTTATTTCGACAATACACACCGTATTTAGAGGGAAAACTTGACCCTCCATAACACGTTTTAAACGACTAAATCGAAAATAATTGAATATTTAAAGTTAACTAAAATGTACAATAAAGTGATTGGTACACTCATTATATCTGAATATTACTTTTAAAGTATAATCAACTTATTAAATACAGACCGACTTGTCTAAGTTACGAGAATAAAAAAGCCAACTTAACCTCTATGCTTCAGATAATTATACATCTACAGTATGACATCACCCCCGCGCTCTCGATTAAAGCGACGCTCACCTCGGACACGTTGACCACTGTTGTTATCACAACGACGACCATTAGTACGATCCCCAGTGCTACGACGACGTGGTGGTTCCATGTTTACATGGCCTTCCACCAATTCAGCCTCAGTCACTTTCTGACGAATACGCAGTTGCTTAAGTTGGTTCAACAAGTGTTTTGGCATTTTCTTCGGAAGTTGAACATAGGTATGGCCAGTAGCCAGCTTGATAGAACCAATAGAGTTTTTATCAAGACCCAGTTCGTTTGCAATAGCACCCACGATATCTTTAACTTGTACACCTTGATCCCTACCAACTGCAAGTTGGTAAGTATCCCAGTGGTCTGAATTGTGGCTACGACGTTCACCTCGACTTTCTGAGCGAATACCATCACGTCCACCCCGATCGTCACGACGTTTACTATCACGTTGAATAGCCGAAATCATTGGGTCTGGAGTAGTGTAGAACAATGGACGCTTACCTTGTTGATGTTGAAGCAACATTGCAGCAAGTATTACTGTATCTACACCCATTTGTGTTTGCAGTGTCTCGATCAAACCAACAAAAACTTCTAAGCTATCAGATTCTTTTTGCTGCTCAAGGTTGATTGCAAGTGCTGCTAGACGCGCAGCTGCAACTTGATCACGCATTGGGAGCTGAAGTTCTGACATACGTGTTGAAGTTACACGTTCGATAGTGCGGAGCATTCGAACTTGGTTTGTACGCACCAACAAAATCGCTTTACCTTCCCGACCCGCACGGCCAGTACGACCGATACGGTGGATGTATGATTCAACATCGAATGGAATATCATAGTTGAATACGTGAGTAATACGTGAGACATCAAGGCCACGAGCCACAACGTCCGTCGCAACCAAGATATCAATTACACCACGCTTGATATGATCAACAGTACGTTCACGCAGCGACTGAGGAATATCACCATGCAGTGCTGCAGCTTTGAAGCCACGCGAAGACAACCAGTCGGCTAGGCGCTCAGTATCCTGACGTGTACGCACGAATACGATAGATGCATCTGCTTTTTCTGTCTCCAGCAAACGTGCCATTGCTTCATCTTTTTGTACGCCTTTAACAATCCAGAACTGTTGTTTTACAGTTTCAACTGTTCGATTACTACCCGCCACATCGATACGGGATGGGTTGCGTAGAAAGCGATCGACAATGTCTTTAACCATGGGTGGCATTGTTGCAGAGAATAGCACTCGCTGTGCAGTTTCTGGCGCTTGTTCCATGATCCAAGTAACATCATCAACAAAGCCCATTTTCAACATCTCATCGGCTTCATCTAGAACAAACGTTTTAACTTCATCCAGATGAAGACGTTCACGTTTAATCAGATCTTTAACACGACCAGGTGTACCAACAATAATATGAACACCGATACGAAGAGCTCGCATTTGATCAACAATGGAAGCACCACCGTAGATTTCAAGTACTTTTAATCCGCTAATTTTTTGACCAAGCAGTTTAACTTCTGCTGCGACTTGAATAGCCAACTCACGTGTTGGAGCCATTATGATTGCTTGAGGTTTGTGTTGACTCAAGTCAATTTTATTCAGAACTGGCAATGAAAATGCAGCAGTTTTACCTGTCCCAGTTTGGGCTTTACCCAGCGCATCTACGCCTGTAAGAAGAAGAGGAATCGAGGCTGCCTGAATTGGAGTCGGTGATGTAAAGCCGATTGTTTCAAGAGCAGAAAGAAGGCACGGTGCTAGGTCAAGTTGGCGAAATTCAGTAACAGTATCTTGCATTAGGATCCCGATATGTAAACGAAAAGTAAGGAGCCTCTACTAGCAGTTTTGCACTGTTATCTTTTACTGATACTGGGTCACTTTTAGTTAACAAAATGACACCCCACTCTCTGTAACAGCAATCAACGCTACGAGCCTCGACAAATAAGGGAGAGAATTCTGCGCTAATAAACCAAGAAAATCCAGGGAAAAATTGAACAACTTCACATTTTTCTACGACTGGTAGATTTTTAGCTGTAAACATTTAGTTCTTTAACAATGTACTGTTACTCCTAAAATTAGCTGGTTAAGCTGTATTAATCATGATGATCCAGTTTATGCATAAAGAGTTTTTTACCTATTACTTTCGCCATCAAACAGGTTTTATATGTCTCAAATAATATTTTTCGCAACCTTACCAAGGGTGTTGATCTTTGCTGTACATAACTCGTTTAACAATATAATGACAGCCATATTAACATGAACTTCTAGGATACCATCTAGGCGTACTTTAGTTCCAATTATAATTGGAACTGAATGATATTATTTAATTCGCCTAAAGGCATTTTTTACTAAATGACAATACTTATTATAGAGATAAGCTTATACCACTTTTATTGATATCTCACCCCTAATTCCGTTTAATAATGACGGTCTTTGCACTTTAATAAGCAGCGTTGTCTCCTAAATAACCTCAGATCTGCATAAGCGGTTACTTCTCAAGCCGAGTCATCTTGATGCTCGGCTTCTTTGGTTGAAATGAATATGCGCGATGAACCCTGCCATAAAGTTGACAAAACTACGGTGCCGAAAATGCTTAATCTGGGGTATGCTTTTTAGTTAATCAAAAACGGTTTCAATAATAAATCGTTTCCGGAGCATCAAACGGTTCCAAAGTTTCATCATTTTTGGTTTCTTATTCTTTTTCACACCCGCTATCAGTATCACACCTTTGTCTGTAAGCTCCCGATCCAATCGGACTAGAGATATAACCTTTGTCTCCGTATAAACATCCTTAAAGCTCGTCAACCATTTCCGATATAGGCTTTCTATCATCCACGTTAGCCATCGTCACTTTGACTGAGATAATGCCACCTTGGTCATTGATAATAAGGTGTAATTTGAAACTGTAGAATCAGCCCATAGTTCCTTTTCCTCGCTTCGCAGTACCTTTAAAAACCTGATGTCTGAAAATGTGAGGTTATTACAAACCTGTAACTTGGATGAATCAACGAAGGCAAGACCTTGTGGTGAGTGAGGTAAGAGCAAAGCAGAACCAATACACCTTGCATGCGCTTGCGCATTCGCGTGTAGTTGACTAATTCAGGAACTTCGTTAGTGAGGTAGCGGCAAACAAAGTGGATGTAATAGATTTTGAAATCTCGATACCCAGACTGATAGAAAGCTATCACTATCGTCATCACTTCGCTAACTGAGAGGCGAAAAGGTTTGTTTCTTTGTTGGACACCGAAAGGAAATTAGGTATTTTGCCCATGCAGGGAGGAAAGTCTAGCAGTTTTCGTCGATATCGACGAAAACTGCGTCTAAGTTATTCATGCACAAGTCCTTGTGCAGTCAATAGTTTATTTCAAATGATCAGATCGCGACTTAGGCATTTAGTTAATTTCTTAAGCGCAGCTTAGGTTAACTACAAGTAAGAAGAGTATAAATGTTAAAAATGATCCCTCATGATAGGGGATCATAAGTATTAATGGCTGTGATATTGACATTTACGTGAGCAATTCTTTTGCTGTATTAACGACGTTCTCAATGGTAAAACCAAACATCTCGAATAGTTTACTAGCAGGCGCTGATTCACCGAAGGTGTGCATGCCGATGATCCGCCCATCAAAGCCAACATATTTGTACCAGTAGTCTGCAATACCTGCTTCAACAGCGATACGGGCCTTCACATCTGAAGGCAAAATTGATTCACGGTAAGAAGCATCTTGTTTGTCGAATGTATCCGCTGATGGCATTGAAACCACACATACTTGCTTACCATCTATCGCTAGTTGCGCCGCTGCTTCTACTACAAGTGGAACCTCTGAACCCGTTGCTATTAAGATAAGTTTAGGCTTGCCTTCACACTTTCTTAGGATATAAGCACCTCTGGTGATGTTTGCGACTTGTTCCGTATCACGCCCTTGTTGTTCTAAAGTTTGACGTGAGAAGATCAACGCAGTAGGGCCATTCCTACGCTCAATAGCCAGCTTCCACGCGACCGCAGATTCTACTTGGTCACATGGCCGCCATGTGCTCATGTTGGGTATCAGGCGTAGCGAGGCTATTTGCTCAACAGGTTGGTGGGTTGGTCCGTCTTCACCGAGACCAATGGAGTCGTGGGTGTAAACTTGAATATTCGGTACTTTCATTAGTGCTGCCATACGCATCGCGTTACGGGCATATTCCATGAACATTAGGAAAGTCGCACCGTAAGGTATAAAACCACCATGTAGTGAAATACCGTTGATGATAGCTGTCATCGCAAACTCACGCACCCCGTAGTGGATATAGTTTCCAGACGGATCGTAAGCTGTGATGGCTTTTGATCCAGACCACATGGTTAGGTTTGAAGGCGAGAGGTCAGCCGATCCACCTATTAATTCTGGCAGAATTGAACCAAAAGATTCCAATATATTTTGTGAGGCTTTACGTGACGCAATATTCGCTGGGTGTGCTTGCAGATCTGCAATAATTTGTCTAGTTTTGGCCTCCCACTCTACGGGAAGTTCACCGTTTACGCGGCGTTTGAATTCAGCAGCTAGCTCAGGGTGTTCGTTTGCATACTTAACCAGTTTCTCATCCGAAGCAGATTCTTTTACAGCTCCGGCTTCCTTGGCATCCCAGTGACTATAAATTTCAGCAGGAATCTCAAATGGACCATACTCCCAGCCAAGTTGTTTACGCGTGGCTGAAATTTCCTCAGTACCTAGAGGAGCACCGTGGCAGTAATGTGTGCCCGCTTTGTTTGGTGATCCGAAACCGATGATGGTTTTGGTGCAAATTAGGGTTGGACGACCAGTTTCTGCTTTCGAGTCTTCTATGGCAGTATTGATTGCATCTGCATCGTGACCGTCTACTCTTGGGATAACATGCCAACCATAAGCTTCAAACCGTTTTGGTGTGTTATCTGTAAACCAACCTTCAACGCGCCCGTCGATAGAAATGCCGTTATTATCCCAAAAGGCGATTAGTTTTCCAAGACCTAATGTACCTGCAAGTGAACACGCTTCATGAGAGATACCTTCCATTAGACAGCCATCTCCCAAAAAAACAAAGGTGTGGTGGTTAACGATGTCATAGCCGTCACGATTGAATTGTGCAGCTAGTGATTTTTCTGCTATCGCCATACCAACTGCATTAGATATACCTTGTCCCAGTGGACCAGTGGTGGTCTCAATACCGGGTACGTAACCGTATTCAGGATGACCTGGGGTTTTTGAGTGCAATTGGCGGAAGTTTTTCAGATCGTCAATCGACAGATCATAGCCTGTCAGGTGAAGTAGTGAATAGATCAACATTGAACCGTGGCCATTTGACTGTATGAAGCGATCACGGTTTGCCCATTGAGGGTTTGTAGGACTGTGGTTCATATGGTTTCGCCACAGGACTTCAGCAATATCAGCCATACCCATAGGGGCACCTGGGTGACCAGAATTAGCTTTTTGTACGGCGTCCATACTCAGAGCACGGATGGCATTGGCAAGGATCCTACGTTCCATCTTGAGTTTACCTTGTTAAATGATGTTTAGGTTTATACCTATCTTATCTTGAATTAGCCATATTGTTGACTGCATTCTTTCAGTCCTATTACCTAGCTTGTTTATATTCATTGGTATAGTTCACTTGTTATTTAACCTCAGATCTGCATCAGCGCTTGCTTATCAAACCTAGTTATCTTGATGCTTAGCTTTTTTGGTTGAAATGAATACGCGATAAGCCACGCCAGCAAGTTGACCATAAATCTGATATAACTACGGTGCCGAGAATGCTCGATTTAGGAGATGTTTTTTAGTTAGTCAAAAACAGTTTCAATAATAAATTGTTTCCGGAGCATTAGGCGGTTTCAAAATTTTATCACTTTGGGTTTTATTTTTTGGATTGATATACTTCACTCCACCAAGAATGACATTATTCCTGTGCGACAGTGAAGCGTCTAGGATATCTCTGTAATGCTGATTGTTAAAGACCTAGATGAATTTACAAAGAAAAAACCACATTTCCTGTGTGCAATTTAATTGATTAAATATCAACAAGTTAAATTTACTCTGAAAAATATAGTGTTATTTCATCTAAGAATTTCCTCTCAGAAACTAGATGTGGTGGGGCTTAAGCAATGTCCCTTTTTGTTATATATTTAGCACGATTTAAGAGACAGCAAATCTTTACCGCCCAACGACGGCTCGTAGTTGATCAATTTAAGATTGAATGTCGCCAGTAGTTTTTCTATTCATATTGCACTTTTCCCCATTGCAGCAACTCTTACGAACACTTAACTCTTATCAAATTGTTTAGGCATAGGCCGCTGAATATCACATATTTGTTTTATGTTTGATTTGTCTTTTAAACGGTTTTGGTTTCTTGCTGGTAATGAACCAGCGCGATACTTATCAACGTATTTCTTCAATACCCTCCGGTATTTTGATCTTTCGTCTCTCTCACTCAAATAACTACGGCACAGAAAACCTACCTATTACATCGCCCAGTATTCGATATCGCTTTCTGGTTTCCTGCGAATCATTTGATCGAAAGCGTTATTAAAATTGACAATCGCTTGTCAGCCCAAAGAAATAAACTCCGATAAGCTTGGTAGCCATACATCGACTTTCCGCAAAAAGTAACTAACAACCCTCCACACATTTCGTTTGGATCCAATCCTCCCCGCTTCACTGAACCAATTGACCTTCTACTCGGTGCTGAAGAGTGGCAATAACGCTTGAGCAGCACCGCGTTGTGTTGTTTATATCGGTTTTGTTGATGGCTTGTTTTATCAGTCCTTGGTCGATTGCTTTCATAGTCATTACTCCAGCGTTCTTGGTTCAAGTAAGTCGTAAGGTGTAGTTTATTGAATCCGAATTGTTGGTTACCCATTCGGGTTTTAATATGCTGACAGAGTATGTTTATAAATTCATCCACTGGCTCATTTCTTGCTTGAAGCCAACTCTTAAATTTTGCCAAAAAAATTTTTTTAGATTTCTTCGTTGGAAACTCAAACCACACACGCTCTAAATAGCGTTCAATTTCAGTCACATATTTTGTTTCTTTTTTATAGATTCTAATTGACTGGTTCTGGGTAACACAGGATCACTAGGTTGGTGATAGTGTGTCACTAGGTAACCTGAGCTGCGCTCAAGAAATAAATTCGATGCCTAACTCAAGATCTGATCGTTTGAAAGCCACAATATCTCACTCGTTGAAATTCTTTAGGAGGAATGTGCTGAACCAGCCTGCCAACAAATACCTTAGCATCCACTATCTCATAGGTTTTTAACTTCGTTTTATGTGATTGATAGTAATACCTGACTATCCTAGATAAGCCTATCGGCAGGGATGACAAATATTTGGTTAGGTATCGTATTAACCCTCGGTAGCTTTATTGCTTGGGACTTTATTTGTACGACCATTGCGAGGCTGGGCATAGAAACCATCAGGATAATTAGCCCATAAGATTCTAATCACATATTCACACGCTGGAAACTTAATCTTCCATTAACTTCAGTAAATGTTTTTGCTAGAGTAATCGTAGCTAAGATGACGATCAATGCTGAAACTCTTTCAAATCCGCGTTTGAAGGAAAGAATGAACCTTCAGCCAGTATCGCATGTAAATGCGGATTGTAGTTGCCATTACGACTCTGGGTATGGATGAAAATAATGACGGCGATTTCATACGTATCGATCTTTAAAGTGCACCCGAATCAACTCAGATAAGCAGACTTCCACTAAGACCATAAACCTAGAATACAAACACTTCTGATTGGAGTGATTATGGAAAGGAATACGAAGTTGCTTAAGCAATGTTAAGACAACTTGCCGCTAGCTCACCCTAGGAAACAGGGGATGCCTATTTTGATCATACTCTCCCATGCATAATACTTTCCCCTTATAACTAAAGTTAACTTCATGTTGCCCTTAGACCGTAACCCAAATATTGGTAAGTGGCAAAGCTATTTTCTGAACTTCCACACTTCAGCATTTTAGCGATTTCTAAATGATAATAATAGGTGTCATAGCGGGGATAACTGGATATGAATATGGCTAAATTTGTAGTAAAAACACGTTGAAAGCGAAGCAGCTTTAATTTGATACCTTTGAAATTCATTCATGCCTTTTATCTATTCAATCTTGCTAAATATATCACAGAAAGAGACATGCCTTAAGCCCTACCACATATAGTTCCTTGGAAAAAATTTCTAGGTGAAAGAACAAAGGAATAACGCCTACTATTCCACCTCGAAGCAACGCGGAGTAGTAGGATGAAGTCATCTTAGAAATGAAACTATAGAAGGCTTTAAAAGAAGATAAACTAGCGGAGTAAAAAAAGGATTGGGGTTATCACAAACGTTCATTAGCAGATACAGTAATGTTTTGCTATAAACAGTTGCTCAGCCTTATAACTCACTCTTCGTAATTACAATGCTCAAGTTAGTAAAGCACTGTCAAATGTGAAAGCGATGAACTAAAGTTATAAGACTTGGTATGCTTGTTCGCCAGAAGACAAATTAAGACTGTACAAAAAATTGGGAACAGTGTGTTATAAGCTTGGTTTTATCAACTACTCCATTATGATGTACCGTTCTATATAAACATTCTGGACAGAGAACATTCAATAGATCACACCATACCCCAGAAATCATCATATCTCCTACTACCTTCTTAGATAAAGTGAAGCAGTTTTTATACAGACAAAAACCACTTTAATTAAAATATTATGAACTAGCTTACGTGTTTGCTTGAAGTAGGGTCGCACCAGCGGTATTCTCTTGTTGTCTTTAATACTCACTCAATTCACTGTTCAGGATAATTTCATTGATTAGTATAGCTAATATAAGCCAGCAATTTGGCGCAAAACCTCTTTTCGAAAATATTTCCGTTAAATTTTGTGATGGAAACTGTTACGGCTTAATCGGCGCAAATGGTTGTGGAAAATCTACATTTATGAAGATCCTGAGTGGTGAATTGGATCCTTCTCAAGGTAACGTAAGTGTTAGTACCAACGAACGTGTGGCCAAGTTGAGTCAAGACCAGTTTGCATATGAAGAGTTTACTGTTATCGACACTGTTATAATGGGTCATACTGCACTTTGGGGCGTAAAACAAGAACGTGACCATATCTACTCACTACCAGACATGACTGAAGAAAATGGCATGCGCGTTGCTGATTTGGAAGTTGAGTTTGCCGAGTTGGACGGTTACACCGCAGAATCTCGTGCGGGGGAACTGCTACTGTCTGTTGGTATTCCTGTAGATCAACATTTCGGTTTAATGAGCAAAGTGGCACCAGGTTGGAAACTGCGTGTGTTACTAGCACAAGTGCTGTTTGCTGATCCGGACATCATGCTGCTTGATGAACCAACGAACAACTTGGATATCGATACCATTCGTTGGTTAGAACAAACTCTGAATGAACGTAACTCAACTATGATTATCATCTCTCACGACCGACACTTCCTGAATTCTGTATGTACACACATCGCAGACTTGGATTACGGTAAGCTGCGTATTTATTTAGGAACTTATGACGAATACATGCTTGCAGCAACACAGGATCGTGAACGTCTACTTTTTGACAATGAGAAAAAGAAGGCACAAATTTCAGATCTGCAATGCTTTGTAGCCCGTTTTTCAGCAAATGCATCAAAAGCGAAGCAAGCTACATCGCGTGCTAAACAAATCGATAAGATTAAACTTGATGAAGTAAAAGCATCAAGTCGTAAAAACCCGTTCATCCGTTTTGATCAATCTAACGAACTGTTCCGAAACGCATTGGAAATTAGAAATATGGCACAAGGATTTGAAGGGATGCTATTCCTAGGTCTGAATGGTATTTTTGAAGTGGGTGAGCGTATCGCGATCATAGGACAAAATAGTGTGGGTAAAACCACACTTATTAATACGTTAGCGGGATATTTAGAGCCTAAGGCAGGTTCATATAAGTGGTCAGAAAACACTAATATTGGTTATTATGCTCAAGATCATACAGCAGAATTTATAGAAGACTTAAATGTATTTGATTGGATGTCTAAGTGGAAACAAGACGGTGACGACGAGCAGGTAGTTCGCGGTTATTTGGGTCGTTTGCTATTTTCACAGGACGATATCAAGAAATCCGTGAAAGTACTATCTGGTGGTGAACAAGGCCGTATGCTGCTTGGTAAACTAATGATGCATAGACCCAACATTTTATTGCTTGATGAGCCTACTAACCACATGGATATGGAATCTATTGAGTCGTTAAATATGGCGTTGGAGCAATATAAAGGTACCTTGTTTTTTGTGTCTCACGATCGTCAATTTGTGGATTCTTTGGCGACAAGAATTCTGGAGATTCGTGATAGGAAGGTATTTGACTTTAAAGGTACCTATGAGGAGTTTATGAAGTCGCGGGGTTTAGATTAACTACTCCTATTTTGGTCAAAACAACCTATGAAGCCCGTCTTTCATATATAAATTCTTCGAAAAAGATCGAGGGATTTTTCCCTTAATTTTTGTATCGTTGATCTTAATAAAAATCTTGTGTTTGAGGTAATTCCTGAATTCTGATAATAGCTGCGACACTTATTGTATCCTGTACAAAAAACCAACTACCGGAAGTGGTAAGCTCTTCTCGCTAAAAAAACAAGCAGTACTGCGATGAATTACCAATAGTTGACAGAAGGAAGAAAATATTAAAATTTAGTACCAAAATTTAATCAGGCTACCTGATTAGGAGTGATATCATCGTCTTGGATGCTATCACTAGGAATGACTTGAAGAACATGACGATATACTAAAAAAGGCGACGAATCTCTTGACTGTCAGACTTACTGAATAAATATCATTAGCTGATAAGTCTAGGAAGAATCGCGCTGTATCCACAAAATGTAATTTATTCAGTATTCACAGAAGTAGCTACAAGTATTGGCGTTGTCATCTAAAAATGATCGAACCCTAGTTCCGCAGGTGCAAAAACCGCCACTGATATTATCACGATTAAAGTGAAGTCACTCAGCAGTTACAAAACCAATAAGTTAATGAAACAGTTCAGGTTAAATATACTCAAACAACTTGAAGATATAGGTTTCCGCAGGCTTTACCGATGTCATGATCACGGTATGCATTGGTAAGTGTAGTGAACTACACCAAAAAGAGATAACATCGAATATATCGTTAGTAAATGCAGTCTGCAAAAGGGAACCTTGGCATCTATTTTTTCGTTAAATCTCCGTGAAAGAGATAGAGTATTCCTATGAGAAATTGCTGCGAACTGAATGCATAGATGACCTTTTAAACCGAGCAACTTCAAGTTATTTTGGTATAAGTTACTTTTACGGTAAAAGTCAACCTATCTCTTTGATATTTAGGCATAGAGTAAATATCTGTTGACTTAGGTGGTCGCACCACGTTCATTAACGACTTGTTAGTCAAGTTATACGGATACTTTACACGTTTAACTCTGCTGAATATTTTATTGATCATTAAGTATGATCAGGTTGATGTTTTAGTGTGATTCACATATATGAGTTTAGAATTTGAAAATCCGAATTACTGTTTGAATGCCCAAGGTTTACGGTGTCCAGAACCGGTGATGATGGTGAGAAAAACGATTCGCAATATGTTAGAAGGTGAAACTCTGCTGGTTGTTACGGATGATCTATCGACTACACGTGACATCCCAAGCTTCTGCCGTTTTATGGATCACACCCTTGTTGGACAAGATGCCGAAAGGTCACCCTATCGTTATTTGATCCGTAAGGGTCTCTGATAATTAACCTCAGATCTGCATAAGCGCTTGCTTATCAAACCTAATCATCTTGATACTCGGCTTCTTTGGTTGCAATGAATACGCGATAATCCCCGCCAGCATGTTGACCATTTAGGATATGTTTTTTTAGTTAGTTAAAAACAGTTTCAATAATAAATCGTTTCCGGAGTATCAGGCGGTTTTAAAGTTTGATCACTTTGGCTTTCATATTTTTTTCACACCCGTCATCAATGTCACTCCCTTGTCTGCAAATTCCCACTCCAATGGACCCGCGATATAAACACCCCAAAGCTCGTCAACTATTTCCGATACAGGCTTCCTATCATCCACGTTAACCGTCATCACTCAAACTAAGATAATGCCACCTTGATCATTAATAAAAAAGTGTAGTTTGAAGCCGTAGAACCACCCCATCGTTCTTTTCCTCTCTTCGAGGTACCTTTAAAGAGCTGATGTTTGAGAATTCGTAGGTTGTGACAAACCTGTAGCTTGGATGAATCAACAAAGACAATCCATGACGGTGAGTAAGGTAATAGCAAAGAGGAACCAGAACATATTGCATGAACTTTAGCATCCTCGTGTAGCTAACCAATTTAGAAAATTTGTTAGTAAGGTAACGACAAACAAAGTGGATGTAATAGGTTTTGAAGTCTCGATACCCCGATTGATGGAAAGCTATCACTATCGTCACCACTTCGCTAACTGAAAGATGAGAAGGCTTGTTTCTTTGTTTAATCTCGGAAGAAATTAGGTGTTTTGTCCATGTAGGGAGGAAAGTCTGGCAGAAGTCATCGACATCGACGGAAACAGCGTCTAAGTTATTCATACACAAGTCCTTGTGTAGTCAATAGTTTATTTTGGGTATGCGGATTTAGTGGTTGATTCCCACAGGATGTATTAATTGGCTAAAATCGGATTTAATGATTGTCATCATAAACCAAATACACTTGTATTAAGAACGTGGAGACATCCACAGCCGAACTCAGCGTCGACTCTGAGAAGACAAGGATTTAACCATGAAAACTATCTCTATTGCTGAATTTGAAACTCTGGTAGCTCGCAACGACTGGCAGCGAGAACAAGATTGCGAAGTTTCAGAGCGTCTTGATTGTCAGGTTGAAGAGTGGAACGAAGAAAACGAATCTTTTGATCTGAACGATATTCCTCACGTTTTTGGTTTGGCTTCTAAAACCTCAACCTTAGATGGTATCAAAATTACTTACACCGAAGGCTTTAACTACGACGAATGCGACTCTCTGTCTACAGGAACCACGAGGGACAGGATGATGTTTGGTCTGTAGAAAGCGTTACGGTTGTTGATGAAGAGGGTGACGAGCTGAATGCACACGAATTGGCTGACTATCTGGATTCTGATTTCAGCAGCATTAATTACAGCGTACTTGAGATAGAGCAAATAATTGACGTAGACGAGGACTCTGACATGGAAACATTTACACTTGATATTGATAACGCGCCAAACGTTCGCTTTACTGGTGAACTGGTAGCAAATGCGGCTAGTTCTGATAATTAATCTATTGGTAGTAGTTATAACGGTTAAACTGGTCGTTGGACAGAGTTATCTCTTTACAAGACCAAAGGCGGAAAATTCATCTGTCATCAAGTTGGTCGCACTAGAAGGCAAGATGAGCGTGACCGTTTTAGCGGCAAGGTCTGTGAAATGCGGGAAGAGGTTAAAGAATTTTTTGGCCACCGATGGCTATCCAAAGAGTTGTACGCTGAGGCTAGCATTGATGATGTAGTAGAAGTGGAGTGACAACAAGGGGCTTCGGCTCCTTTCTTTTTGACTATGACAAATATTTTGAATTGGCCTGACTACAATGTTAGTCAGGTTCATGAATCTGAGTATGATTATCAGGTTTACGCTGAACTAAAATGCCCGCCTTCATTTTGCATCCACTGCTACACATCTGATCTCGTTGGTTTTGGGAAAAGAACCGAAATTCTCATGGATATACCCATGCACGGCAAGCGTGTCGGCATCCACCTAAATCGTAAACGTTTTAAGTGCCAAAGTTGTAATAAGACATTCTACGAGCTTGTATCGCGCAAAGATGAAAAACGTAGGATGACTAAACGGCTTATTGAATACATCGAGCGAGAGAGCTAGAAACGTACATTTTTAAGTATTGCAGATGATATAGGTGTGGATGAAAAAACAATCCGTAACATATTTCAAGATTACTGCGAGCGTGAAGAAGAACGACTGAAATTCGAAATGCCAAAATGGTTAGGAATTGATGAAATTCATATCATCAAGAAACCTCGATGCGTGTTAACCAATATTGAGCATCAAACAGTCATTGATATGCTCGACAACCGTAATAAATCAACTCTACTTCGCTACTTTACAAAACGTGAAGACAGAGAGCGTATTGAATTTGTCGCAATGGACATGTGGCATCCTTAATAAGGACACGGTAGAAACCATGATACCGAATGCCACTATCGTCATAGATAAGTTCCACGTAGTCAAAATGGCTAACAAGTCGTTAGAGCGTGCAAGAAAAGCAATACGTAGCCAACTTACGCCACAACAGCGCCGTGGACTACTAAAAGATAGGTTTATACTGCTAAAGCGAAAGCACGAACTCTCAGATGCGGAATACTTACGTTATTCTGGCTGGATACTTAACTATCCCGAAATGGGAGAAGCTTACGAACTTAAAGAGTCTTTCTTTGTCATTTGGAACAGTCAGACGCGTGATGAAGCTCAGCAAGCTTACTACGCTTGGCTACGACTGGTTTCACCTGAAATGACGCGGTATTTCGATCCGCTAATCAAAGCTATGGGTAACTGGCACAATGAAATTTTTGCGTATTTTGATCATCCAATAACGAATGCTTATACGGAAAGTCTCAACAACCTCATTCGAGTTATGAACCGTACTGGTCGAGGTTATAGCTTTGGAGCTCTTAGGGCTAAGATGCTATTTACTGAAGGATTCCACAAAGATGAAACGTCCACTATATCAACGAGATCCAATTTATAATGATGCCATTAGCTTGTTTGATCTGGCTGCGGAACCGCAAATAGTAACGAACTATGGTTCGAGCATATTAACTTTGATCAAAGAATTTGAAAGGGATTTTAAAAGTCCCATTTTACTCACTAAATCCGCATACCCTTTATTTTAAACGATCAGATTGCGATTTTGGCATTTAGTTCATTACTTATGCGCAGTTTAGGTTAATTAGGCCTGCCTGAATTCCGATAATAACTGCGACACTTATGGTCTAGCGGAGAAGAGGGAGCAAACTACCGAAGGTAGTATACTCTTCTCTCCAAGGCAACAAGCAATACTGCCATAAATTATCAGAATTTTACCTGACAGAGGGTGAACAGGCATACTGACTATTATAACTTTGTTAATTGCTTTCACATTTGCTATGTTATTCATTAACTTGAGTATTGTAATCGCGAAGAGTAAGTTTAAGACTGAGTAACTGCTTATAGCGATACATCGCTATTTTGGCTAATGAGCGTTTGTGATAACCCTGTCCTTTTTCCACTCAGTCAGTTTGTCCTTTTTAAATGCCTTTGCTGCTTCATTTCATAGGATGTTCGTTTTCTCAGTAACCCGTGTTGATTCGAGGTGGAATAGTGGGCGTTATTCCTTTGTTTTTCAGTACGTGGTGACGTGCTCTTATATCATAAGCTCCATCAACACTGACTTGATGTATCTTTCATCGTAATGGGTTAAGCAATATAGATCAAACCGTACTGTCACCCAAGGTCATTAGGCTAACTTCGGTGCGATAACCTAATTAAGTAAATACATCAACCGCAAGATGAAGTTTGTGTCAGATACGCCGCTTTTCCTTACCCTGTTTATGCATTTTCCATTCTACTTTGCCATATACCTTTAGGGCTGTGGCATCAATAACAACATGGACGAAAGTTTCTTAACTGGGTAAACGGTACTTAATTTCCACGGTATTTTAACGCCAAAAGTGGGAGCATAAAAATAGCTTTAACCATCAGTTCCGTTTCAATCTAAGTATCATAAAATATAAACTCACGGCTAATATTACCCGTGCTATTTTGCACAATGCCCTACCTTAATGGCAGCGTCGTCTATCACAAAAAGTAATTAAGCCACGGTTTACTAATGCTTGATTATATTATTTCCAGTTGCTAATCTTTCGCGTTGCCTTCCCAATCATCACCTCCTGCTTAACTCCATGATAATCTGATCGTAGGAATTGCGATTAGTTCATTTCTTATCCACAACTCAGATTAGTTATACAGATTTGAGGTTAAATTAAGAAATTCCTCATTTTGTATACCTTGGATTTATCACTCTAAATCAGTATAGTGTTTCCGTTCACATTCTGAGACCATACTAATGTTTCAAAATAATCCGCTACTTGAAAAGTTGAAACAACAAATCAAAGAAAGCCTCCCTAAAAAAGAAGGCACGATTAAAACCACCGAAAAATTCTTTGGCTTTCTGGAAACAGCTGATAAAAACAGCTACTTCATTCCGCCACCGTACATGAAAAAAGTGATGCACGGTGACAAAGTAGTGGCATTGATTCGCACAGAAAAAGATAAAGAAGTTGCAGAACCTAACGAGTTGTTAGAACAATCTGTGGATCGCTTCATAGGTCGTGTTAAAATGATCCATAATAGACTTAATGTAGTTCCTGATCACCCACAACTTAAAGACGCGATTCGGACGAAAACGAGGAGAGGCTTGAGCCCAAAAGAACTTACCGAAGGTGACTGGGTAGTTGCCAAATTGACTCAACACCCTCTTAAAGGTGAAAATGGATTTTTCTGCCAAATTAGCGAAAAGATCACTGATGCGAATGACAGCATTGCACCTTGGTCGGTAACACTAGCTAGGCACGATCTGCCAAAAAAAGATCCTGAACCTCAAAACCATTGGGAAATGCTGGACGAATCTTTGATTCGTACAGATTTGACCCAACAACCATTCATTACCATTGATGGTGAATCCACCACAGATATGGATGATGCACTGCACAGTATCGCCAATGATAATGGTACCTTCACACTGACTATTGCTATTGCTGATCCAACAGCATACATTGCTGAAAATACAGAATTGGATAACCAAGCTAGGAAGCGCGGTTTCACCATCTATTTACCTGGCCACAACATCCCAATGTTGCCGCGTAAACTGAGTGACGATCTGTGTTCGTTGCGTGAAGATGAAGTGCGACCAGCACTTTGCTGTCGTGTCACCATAGAAGCTGATGGAAATATCTTAGATAACGCTCATTTTTTCTCGGCTTTGATCAAATCTCAAAGCCGTTTATCCTACGACAATGTATCAGAACTGATTGAAAACGGCAGTTGTGGAAACTGGTGGCCTTCAAAGATTATTGCTGAACAACTGACTGCACTGCATGCGATAACAAAAGCACGGATGCATTGGCGTAAGACTAGGGCGGCAACCTTTCCAGACTATCCGGATTACCGTTTCGAGCTGAGTGAAGACAATGATGTTATTGCTATTCATGTCGACACCCGCCGGATTGCAAACCGCATGGTTGAAGAAGCGATGGTCACAGCAAACATCTGCGCTGGTCGTACGCTTCGCGGACATTTTGGTTTTGGTGTATTCAATACCCACACAGGATTCAATAGTGAAAAAATGGTAGATGTCGTTGAACTTATTAACCAATATGGAGGAAAAACCTCGGCAGAAATACTAGAAACACTGGAAGGGTTTAGCACACTTCATCACTGGTTGAACGTACAAGACACCAGCTATTTGGATAGACGGATTCGCAAATTCCAATCTTATACCGAAATCAGCAATGTTCCTGCACCACATTTCGCTATGGGTCTCGATGTCTACGCGACATGGACCTCCCCCCTTCGGAAATATGGTGATATGATTAACCATCGTTTGCTAAAAGCAATCGTAAAGGGCGAAACATCTGTAAAAATACCAGATGACATGATTGGTGAAGAACTAGCTTTGCACCGTAAGCATCATCGTATAGCTGAACGCCAGGTTACCGATTGGTTATACGTTCGCCATCTAAAAGATTGTGTTGAAGAAAAAACAACCTTCAAGGCTGAAATTCTAGATGTTAATCGTGCTGGTATGCGGGTTCGTTTGTTGGAGAATGGTGCAATGGTATTTATTCCAGGTACATTGATTGTCGATAACAAAAAACGTGTTGAATTTAATAGCGAGCAAGGTATTGTCTTGATCGATGGAATTAAAGAATTCCAACTTGGTAATCATATCGAAGTTGTTCTTACCGATATAAAAGAGGCTACTCGCTCTATCATTGGTAAACCAACTTGTAAATTTGCTACCACTGCTGAAAGGCAAAAAGTGGATGTGTTGGAGGATACTATTAAAAATAGAATAAGTCCTAATAATGCTAAATGATTTGATCTGAAGTTAAGTTATTCATGCACAAGGAGTTGGTCATGAATAACTTAGACGCTGTTTTCGTCGATGTCGACGACTTCTGCCAGACATTTCCTTCCTGCATGGTAAAAACACCTAATTTCTTCCGGCATCACACAAAGAAACAAACCTTCTCATCTCTCCGTTATTAAAGTGATGACGATAGTGATAGCTTTCCATCAATCAGGATATAGAGACTTGAAAACCTATTACATCCACTTTGTTTGTCGCTACCTCACCAACAAATTTCCTAAATTAGTTAACTACACGAGGATCTTCAAGATCATGCAAGGTGTTCTGGTTCTGCTCTGCTATTACCTCACTCACCTGTCAGACAAGGTCGACAAGGGTCGCCTTCGTTGATGCGTCCAAGTTATAGGTTTATCACAATCTACGCATTCTCAGATATAAGGTTTTTAAAGGTACCGTGAAGCGAGGAAAAGGAACGATTGGGTGGTTCTACGGTTTCAAATTACACCTAATTATCAATCACCAAGGTGGCATTATCTCAGTTACTGTGACGACGATTAACGTGGATGATATAAAGTCTGTATCGGAAATGGTTGACGAGATTTGGGGGTGTTTATACGGAGAGAAAGGTTATATCTCGGGTTCATTGAAGCGGGAACTTGCAGACAAGGGAGTGATACTGATAACTGGTGTGAAAAAAAACATGAAACCCAAAGTGATGAAACTTTGGAACCGCCTGATACTCCGGCAACGATTTATTATTGAAACCGTTTTTAACCAACTAAAAAAACATATCCTAAATCTAGCATTCTCGGTACCGTAGTTGTATCAGCTTTATGGTCAACTTGCTGGCGGGGCTTATCGCTTATTCATTTCAACCAAAGAAGACGAGCATCAAGATGATTAGGTTTGATAAGAAAGCGCTTATGCAGATCTGAGGTTCGTTATACAGCGGGGTGTAAGTTTTTAAAACCCGGACAATCAAATTAATATTGATCTGTTGCACTAGAGAGGAGTTTAAGGATACCTACATTATTCATAGCTAGTTCAATAATTTACTATTTTATCTCCACCTGACAAACCGTGTTTAAATATCCAAGCTGGAAGGCTCGGCAACATGCCTAGCAATGATAACAACGCTATCATGCTTTTTAACTGTTCTTGTTTGCTGGCAAAAACAACATTTAACATCAATGCTGGCTATAATGATTAGCCTGTAAAAATAAGAAGTCTACACGAAGTGTAATCTGTTGAATATATAACTGTCACTCTCGTAGAGAGTGAGCTTCTCCTCATTTTATTGAAAAGGAATGATCTTGAATGATTACGGGGATATATATAAAGTATTCCTAAAGAACGTCATACACCAATTTATTATGATTTTACGTTTAGGATGTTGCAGAATAAGTAAAATCATTCAACCACATCGAGTTTGAGGATCTAACGAAATGGAACATGCTATCCGCGCAGAAATGCGAGTACTCCCATCCATCGATCCAAAATTTGAAGTTATACGTCGCGTTAACTTCATAAAAAAGCGTCTACAAGATTCTCGAACCAAATCTTTAGTCCTAGGAATCAGCGGTGGCATTGATTCATCAACATGTGGTCGACTTGCTCAGCTGGCCGTAGAACAACTAAATCAAGAGACGGATACTGCTGATTATCAGTTCATTGCTATTCGCCTACCATACGGCATACAGCAAGATGAAGATGAAGCCCAGATGGCCTTAAATTTTATAACCCCAACACATTCGATCAACGTTGATATTAAAGACGGCGTTGACAGTCTTCATTCATCTGTAATGTCCTCTTTATTGAATACAAAACTGTTGTTACCAAACACATTAAAAATTGATTTTGTTAAAGGCAACGTGAAAGCACGCTATCGCATGATTGTGCAGTATGAAATCGCAGGTCTTGTCGATGGTTTGGTCCTAGGTACAGATCATTCTGCAGAAAATATTACGGGTTTCTACACCAAGTTTGGTGACGGAGCCTGCGATTTAGCTCCGCTATTTGGTTTAAACAAACGTCAAGTTCGTCAACTTGCTGTGCATTTAGGTGTACCAGACATATTAGTTGTTAAAACCCCAACTGCCGATTTGGAAGAACTTACATCTCAAAAATCTGATGAAGATGCTCTACAACTAACTTACGATCAAATCGATGATTTTCTTGAAGGCATACCTGTTGAAGAGATAGTCTCTGGGCGATTGATTACCATCTACAACGCAACACAACACAAACGCCAACCTATCCCTACCATCTATGATGATGAGTAATTTAGCGTAAAAGATGATTTATAAACCCTTCTCTCTAATAAGCAGTCTTTATTCCTAATGAGATTAAGATCTAGCCGCATGTAAGAGTTCATCAGTTTTTTATCTAGGAAAAAGTAATGATTATCCTCCGGACTGAATCTGTTTACTGAGGGGTTCTTCCGGACTGTTAAACATCCCACATAAAAAGAAATATTTTAGAAGTAAATCATAGCCGTGGTAGCATCGGATTACAGGTAAGAAAACTTACTTATTCCTGAACGGTGAAATAAATGGTTTTGTCGCAAAGTTTGAAAAGAGGCAGGGATCAACTTTCTCCGGACACACTTATTTTGCCAGTCAATAAGACTGCTCCTAGACAGGCATGTTTTCCGCCTCTTCCATCTGATATTTCCTGAGCATCTGCCACAGCTCAACACCAGCTATCATAGTCTTGGTATCGTCAACAAATTTCCATCCTAGGTACTGGCGCATCTTCCAGCTTCAGAGGAAGCTGGCTCTGCGCCACGATGTTGTTCAGCTATTTCAGCTCGATTGCCTCTATTATCATCCCTGCCAACGCCGAAAACCAGATGACACAGTGTAGGGTTAAACAGCGCTAGTACATTGGCACTGCTCTTGTCTATAACCCTTTTACAGAGAGGCTATACAAGCCGATAAACTTATCGAAAAAAGCCATGGTAATAGACTCACCGCGGGTTTCAGAGAGATAGAAATCTATAATGCTACTGTGCTTATCGACAGCGCGATAAAGGAAATACCATACTCCATTGATTTTCACGTAGGTCTTATCTATTCGCTATGGACGTCACTAAAGCACATTTATTTTTCTTAAAAGTCAGTTCCCGTTGAGGTGCATATTCCAAAACCTAGTGGTGGAGGATTACGTGATCCCTGCCCAGTCCCAGTTCTTTAAATATTGCCTCGATGTCCCAGTAGCTAGGCTGATAGGAAACGTAGTAGCGGACAGCTCGAAGGATCAGTGTGTCCGAATATTGCTTTTTGTTGACATCAATGCCATTGAGTTAATGCCACCTAGAAATGTAGGAGCATTTTCAACATGTGAAATACCCTATCAAACTCGTCAATGCCTTGGAATACGTACATTGTGACAGATCTGTAGTTTGGTTGAATCAACAAACACAATACCAGTAGATCTAACTTGATCGTGAATCAAAGAAGAACAAAAGAAAACCTGACAGAATCGGCGATATCGGTAAAAACAGCGTCTAACTTATTCATGTCGAAGTCCTTATGCAGTCTATAGTTTTTTAAACGATCAGATCACGACTTGGAAATTTAGTTCATTTCTTATGCGTAACTCAGGTTAATAAGTTGGTTTCTATCTAGAGAATAGATTTTTTCATGGTTACAAATTCTGTTAGAACACAGGATATCTGCAATAATAAATAACTGGGCTACAAGTCATACTGACGAACCATTCAATTTATTGAATAAATAAACTACTATTGGTACAAGTTCTTCTGTTCATTCATAGCAAACATGTGTATATGTGTAAGAGCTAAATTCTCCTATTATCTGACTCACTATAGTCTGTTATGCCTGTTCTATAATAACATTTTTATTTCAATCTGACTTGATAAATTCGCTACAATATAAGGCTTAATGTGGATGTGTGGATCTCAGTGAGATAATGAATGTTTGGAGTACACATTGATCTCTGTAGAAAAATATGAGGGATTGACTGCACGAATTGCAATAGTTAATGAAGAGATAAAAAAACAAGATATTGAATTCTATCTTTTTATTCCAGGAGAACTACCTTTTTCCAAGAAAGTGTTAAATGAGGACGAGTTTTATAATAATGTCCTTGCAAATACGCGTACCTATTTTACATCAGAAAACCATCTACCGCTGGTACACTCTCGTTTAGCTAGCCGAGATAAATTACCATCTGATAAATATCGCGTCAGTTTGAGCTTGTACGCTTACCAATACGCTTTATCACTTGAAAAAACGACACACCGATTTTTTGATACGGTCGCTGATGTTAAAGAAGAAGAAGCAGTTGAGCAGTTGGAGTTCATCACGGACATGGCGGTTGAAATCCTGCGTCGGTTGCGTCGCTATGTGCCGAAAGAAGAGAGCTTATTCAAGTATTATAATAACATTGATAACTACCTATCTTGGTTGACAGAACAACGCTTTTTATCATTGGTTTCACACATGCCTAGGAGTGCAGTATTTAAACCGATTAACGAACAACTGATCGCCTTTTGTAAATCTGAAGCTGCGTACCGCATCGAACGAAACTATAACTCTGAGAAAGCACAGGTCGATTCGACACGGATGGTTAACAAAATGCGTCTTGCCAGACGCTTGATTGAGTACCCAGTAACCATTAGACAACGTGACCTAGTTCTAGGACAAACACTAAATAAAGTTACGAAAGGTACGGCAACAGGGTTGGTGATGATCGTGGTTACGGTAGCACTCATTCATATGCGTGACTTCCTAGGAGAAATTACCCTTTCATTTATCCTCGCGATGGCAGGAACTTATGCATTGCGTGAGATCTTCAAAGATGATCTTCGAGATGTACTTTGGCGTTGGATTCGTCGAGGACGTCCTAAATGGCGCAAATTGTTTACCGATCCAACATCTGGGCAACGGATTGGTAGTCAGTTGGAATGGTTAGATTACATTCCATTTGATAAATTGCCGGATGAGGTTCGTAAGAAGCGTAAAGGA
Organism: Candidatus Enterovibrio escicola; assembly: GCF_002464935.1. Classification (GTDB taxonomy): domain Bacteria; phylum Pseudomonadota; class Gammaproteobacteria; order Enterobacterales; family Vibrionaceae; genus Enterovibrio; species Enterovibrio escicola. Next base: position 39,568 of record NZ_NBYY01000003.1, on the reverse strand, counting down.
AAGTTGCGCCAGCGAGAAGAATTCGTGGTGCGCATGAAGATGATCACACAAATGTCAACTACCAAGTTTCTTAGTGGTTATGACATGACACGCGAAGTTTTGCGAATAGATTTTCGTCCATTTTCTCGGTTAATGGCACGAGGAAAAGAACGATTTTATTCTCTGAATGACGGGAAAGTTGTACGTGAATCGATAGATAAACGTCATCAGTTTAATTTGATTGCCAAGCAAAAATCGCCCAATGGCATAGTTACCCTACAGCGTTGGAAAATTACAGTGAATCGTTCAAAAATCGTGGACGTAGAAGAAGTTTTCTAATGTTGGTATGGCTACGAGATAGGAGAACACTACCAATAGTTCTACTCTTCCGTAATGAAGGAAGAAGATACTGAGTGATTTTGGTAAACCTAAAGTATTGAACCCTTGTACTTCATGGAAAAAACTTTCTGCAACTATACCAAAATAACTTAAAGATGTAGGTTTAAATATCTGACACGCTCACCGTCAGGTGAAATGCACAACCTAGCTAAGAATCAGCCAGACTAAAGTACACTCCCAGCATCCTATTTTAGCTTGGAGATGTGCATAGCTCATAAAAAGTTAAATGACAATGACTGATATTATATTGAGTAACGATTGGCTGAAGGTGATTCCTTTAACCAGATTGCTAAAAGACTTGGCTATGCTTACTCCACTATCAGTCGAGAAATAAAGCGCCATATCCTAGATGGACTTTTACGGTGTAGTCTATCATCAAATTACATAAAAACAGGCTAAATAAACCCGTGCCAACACCACGAAAAGGACGGCTTCTGGCTGTATTTCAGAGAAAACTAAGAGCTTCATTCATGGGCGTCTCAGTATGCATATGTCATCCAATGTGGATATCGGTGAACTAACTCTAAAGCACGATATGATCCTCAGTGAAAGCACGCTGTACCGATATATATGGTCTAACAGGGATAACGGCAGGTCGCTATACAAGGATCTCCCCATCATAGAAAACCCTACAAAATCAAGATGAGCAACGGCGATAATGTAAAGATAAAAAACCGTATTAGCATTGAAAAACAGCCTGATATTGCAGACGAAAAGATCAAGTTTGGTCATTTAAAAAATGATACTGTCGTCGGGACTGGGCAAAAATCTTTTCTGCTTACTGTGCTAGATAAAGACAATAAACTCTGCTGCATAAGGAAGATACCCAATAAGAAGGTGGGTACAGTGGTGGAGGGTGTTGTTATAGCTTCCACTGAGAATCAGTACAAATAATACCGCCAGTCATGCACAACTAATCTTACATACTACGGTTGTAATCTACACTCTAGATAAAATATTGTATTGTTAAGCGTTGTTCAACGCAGTATCGTCCTTTAAAATTTATGCCTTGAAATTGATTTAAAAGGAAAAACAATGAATAAAAGCTTTCTTACCCATGTGATTGCTATCGTGATCTTTGCAGCTGGTTATTACTTAGATGAGGCTGTTGCACTTTATGGTGGTTTGTTTGCACTATCTGGGTCACTGACCAACCTTTTGGCTATTCATATGCTGTTTGAAAGAGTACCCTTCCTTTACGGTTCTGGAGTGATTCAAGTGCGTTTTGAAGCGTTCAAACTTGGTATCAAATCGCTGATTATGGATCAGTTTTTTACCAAAGAAAACATTGACCGTTTCTTTAGTAAAAAAATATCAGAAAGCTCCACCTTTAACTTTGCTCTTATTATCGAACATATTGATTTCAATTCAACATTTGATGGACTGATTGATGTCATCAATAACAGCTCTTTTGGCAGCATGTTGATGCTAATGGGCGGTCCAGAAGCGCTGATACCACTACGAGATCCATTCGTTACGAAGATGCGTGAGTCTATAATCGGAATTATACAACAAAAAGATTTCCTCGATGCCGTAAAAAACCAAGTCCAACAACTAGATACCATGAACAACGTTACTTCAAACGTTGAATCGATAATTGAACAACGTTTTACTGAACTAACGCCAGAATTGGTAAAAAACATCATTCAAACCATGATCCGAGAGCACCTTAGTTGGTTGGTAGTTTGGGGTGGTGTATTTGGGGCTATGATTGGTGTTATCTCTGCTCTAGTTACCAGTTGATGGATTCTATTATCTGGTCAGTGGTATTTGGCTATCAGCACCTTTAAGTCTCAATCTCTGTTATGCCCGTTATTTAAACATCATTTGAACACCTTAGAGTATGAACCTCAAGTGAAAATTGGTATCTCACAAGTCTCTCATCCATTATACCAAAATAACTTGAAGATGATCTATTTCCAAAGGTCATCAGGGCGTTTAGTTCGGGGTAAATCCTCATAGGAATAATCAGGGTTCTGTCGCAAAGTTGACGGCGTGGTCTTGGTCAGCCAATCTATAGAATAGAATTGGAGGTCATCTAGCAAAAATCAGCATCTTGCTGTTGCTTGAATATGCATTCGATGGCAACCTTACTGGGGGAGTCTATACATGTTGGAGATCTTGTTTTGTACCTAGGGAAATCTTGATGACGCACATTGATTTTAAAAAGAAGATTAGTTTCGCTCGCCTTCGCACTTCGGGTTCCGATATCCATCACGCATTTGAAAGCGATCGTGGCATGATTATCAATTCTACTCCTATCCGCCGACTTCAACAAAAAACACAAGTATTTCCACTCGAACGGAATTCTGCTGTGCGTAGTCGCCTCACCCACTCGCTTGAAGTACAGCAAGTTGGCCGCTCTATTGTTCAATCTATTTTTGAACAACTAAGCAATGGACAAATGAACGAATATGGATTGACTGGATTAGAACGTGCTATAGAGTCATTGGTGGAAGTTGCTTGCTTAATACATGACATGGGCACTCCCCCCTTCGGTCACTGCGGTGAAGATGCTATCAACCGATGGTTTAAAGAAAACTTACCTCATCTTGCACCAATTAAGGCTCTATATGAATCGCATCCCGACAGCATGCTTGAACCTATCATTCACGAACTGATTCATTTTGATGGTAACGCGCAGGCAATTCGCCTCGTGCAATCATTACATCGATTTAACCTAACATACAGTCAGGCGGCATCCGTACTTAAATATACACGTCCTGGCACAGGATATAAAATACAAGTGCCAGATGACAAAAATTATCTCACTAAAAAAGTTGGCTTTTATATTACTGAAAAATACTATATTGATTCGATGATGCTAGAGCTGGAGATGGCACAATATTGTCGTCACCCACTCAGCTATATTATGGAAGCGGCAGATGATATCTCATACAGCTTGGCTGATTTAGAAGATGCTGTAGAAAAGCGGATCCTCTCTCTTGAAACCCTCAAAGCGCATCTTGAGGTGACTTTCCACCAATTAGAACCTGAAAATCGTGCCATTAAAGCTGCAGAAACTTTTCAATCCGTACTAAACGATATATATCAGGCCGCACAATATGATGAAATCAATCCTGTACATAAGTTCTTTATCTATTTACGTGTAGAAATGGTGCAACCATTGGTCAAGCATGCTGCACACCAGTTTATCCACAATATTCACCAAGTTTATCACGGTAATTTAAATCGTGCATTGTTGGAAGATCATAGTCAGTTTCATGCGTTGACAGAAACATTCAAGAACATTGCATTCAACTATGTTTTCAATAATCCTGAAGTCGAAACTCTAGAACTCCAAGGGTATAAAATAATTGGCGGATTATTATCCGAATATCGTCCCTTACTTGAGCTAACACAAGATGAATTCCAAATCCTTGTAAATAAGAACGGACATAACAATTCTATTGAGAGACGCTTTTTCAACAAACTTTCAAGGGGACACGTGGCTGCATATCAACTTGCCTTGAAGAATAACGACGTGGGTATAACTGACACGAAACTATGGGAGTTTTACCTCCGTTGTCGTCTTTTACAGGACTACGTAAGCGGAATGACTGATCAGTTCGCTTTTGACGAATACAAAATACTGATCGTCAGCAACTAACGAGTGGTAAGTCGTCATGACTCTAAAGTTCTTACCGTATTTTTATACACTGACATGTTCGTAAAAATGACAATATTAATTTTTGTCGCAAAAATTGAAAAGAGGTGGGAGTAGCGTTTCTCCGAATATACTTATCCGACGTTGTTTATTAGATTAGGCCTACCGAGTCTTATAACTTTGTCCATATTTGGCAGCGCTTCACTAACTTGAGTATTGTAATTATACAGAGTAAGTTTAGGCCTTAGCAACTGTTTATAGCGAAACCTTGCTATCTATGTTAATGAGAATTTGTGATAACCCCTGTCCTTTTTTCACTCCGCCAGTTTGTCCCCTTTTAAAGTCTTTAAAGCTTAATTTCTAGGATGCCATTCCTCCCAGTATCCCGCGTTGCTTCGAGATGGAATACTAGGTATTATCCATTTTTTCTTCAGTACGGGGTGACATGCTCTTGTGTCATAGGCTCCATCAGCACTGACTTGCTGTATCTTTCGTCGTAATGGGTTAAGCAATATAGGTAAAAACTTATTTTACCCTCAGAAACTAGGATAACTTCTGCAGCAATAATCTCATGAGTAGACACGTCAACGCAAAATGGAGTTTGCGCCAAATACGCCACTTTTCTTTAACTGTGTTTACGCGTTTTCCATTGACCTTCTCCGTATACCTTTAGGCTGTAGCATCAATAATAACGTGGGCGAAATCTCCTTGACTCGGTAAACGGTACTTAACTTTTACGGTTTTAGACCACTTACTAATGCAAGTGTATTGTAGGTGATTTCAGTGGAACATTCATCAATGTAAAAACCGAATTAAGAAAGCATTGTAATACATGAGGTGGGAGCTTAAAAATACCTTTCACCATCAGTTCCGTTTCAATCGCGGTATCCGAAAATATAAACCCACGGCAACAATGATCGTGATGCTTTAAACAATGACACACCTTAATGGCAGCGACGTTTATCCAACAAGTGACGAATCCTTAGTTTACTAATGTTTGATGACATTGTTTCCAATTTCTAATTTTGTGCTTGGTCTTTCCCATCATCACCTTCTACTTAACTCCATGATGATCTGATCGTAGGGATTGTGATTAGTTTAAATATTTGGGAAACAACACCCTTTTGCTAGACTTTCCTCGCTGCATGTGAAAAACACCTAATTTCTTCCGATATCAAGCAAAGAAACAAGCATTCTCGCTTCTTAGTTAGTGAAGTGATGACGATAGTGATAGCTTTCCATCAATTAAGGTATCGAGACTTCAAAACCTATTACATCCACTTTGTTTGCCGCTACCTCATCGTCAGATAAAACCGACAAGGATTGCCTTCGCTAATTTGTCCAAGCTACAGGTTTTTCACAACTTACGAAGTTTCAGACATCAGATTTTTGAAGGTACAGCGAAGCGCTGAAAAGGGGAAATTGGATGGTTTTACAGCTTCAAATTATACCTTATTATTAATGACCAAGGTGGTATTATCTCAGTTAAAGTAACGATGGTTAACGTAGATGATAGAAATCCTGTGTCGGAAATGGCTGACGAGCTTTGGGGGCGTTTATACGGAGATAAAGGTTATATTTCTAGTCCATTGGGGCGGGAACTTGCAGACAAGGGAGTGATACTGATAACGGGTGTGTAAAAGAATATGAAACCTAAAGTGATGAAACTTTGGGACCGCCTGATACTCCAGAAACGATTTATTATTGAAACCGTTTTTGACCAACTAAAAAACATACCCAAAATCGAGCATTCTCGGCACTGTAGTTATATTAACTTTCAGGCAGGGCTCATCGCGTATTCATTTCAACCAAAGAAGCCGAGCATCAAGATAACTCAGCTTAATAAGCCCCGCTTAACTCCATGATGATCTGATCATAGGCATCGCGATTAGTTCAGATATTTTGGAAAAAACACCATTATTAGACTAATAGACGGCTAATTTCACGATTAAAATAAACGATTTAATTTCAAGTCCACCGAGGAATATTTATGAATATAACACCTTTCTGAGTGTTTGAAACTTTTGTTTTTTCCTGAACAGCTTATCCACTCGCATCATTAATGGAAATAACTTGTCTTTGGTAAAGTTATCACCAACAATCCGCGCTTCATTTATATTAAGTATATCAAGACAAGTTGCAAATATTCGTACACCTTAATCTACACTAACACATTAACTTCTCCCTTGAATTTCGGTATTAGATTCGATACGTTGTTGTGCTTGGATGAAGCAACCCCTTTTATCACAGGGGATAGTGCAACTTTTATCAATCACTTCACTTGGTATAGTTTCAGTTAAATGAATATTGGCATAGCACTTGTGTGCTATGGTTTTAGCCTTTTAGTTTCTTATTTTTACTGCAGACCACCTTAAATATTATGGCAGCGACAAGTGTGCCATTGTCAGACACAAAAGAATTATGAGCTCGTCCAGACTATTTTGGTTCTTGTTCAACTTTCGCTGTAATTGCAGGATGCATATTAATGAACTTGCCGTTTTCATCCCTGTAATTATCATTACGGAAGCGCTCAACAGCTAGGGTGTGTATTGCACCTTCCGGAAGGTGTTTATCCTAGGGACAGGATCCCGTACACATTGGAACCTAGTAAATAGAAAAATTTAATATGGATAACCAATTGAAACATATTGTATACTTTTCCGTAATAACCGAATGAATGCGCAATTATTTTCTTCAATGGAAGTTCAAAGCCATGAAGAAAAACCTGATAGAAATCGGTGAGTTTTATGCAAACATCGTCTTAATTACTCATGATAACGTCCTTTTATGACTGATGATTTAATCCAAACGATCAGATCTCGACTTCATCATTTAGGCCATTTTTTATGCGCAGTTCAGGTTACTTCAAGTGTAATATTAAATACCTACACTTTTCCATAAAAAGGATACCCTCACGTCTTCACATTAGGGTATCCGTCAGTTTATTGACTGAATTCATAGATGCAGATTCAGAACTGTCTAAAACTCACTCTAAGTAGAAATTCACCCCATTAATCTTTGATAGGTTCAACGGTAAACTTACCGACATCAACCGCAACAACCTTTACAATTTGGCCAAGTTCAACTACGGTATCACGATGATGAGGTTCAAGAACTAAGGTCCAATTTACTCCAGAATACTTCATAGCTACAGGATGTTGCACATCAAGGCGAGACTCCAGTTCGAGAACCAAGCCAACAAAATCACTATGGATATTCCGTTGCCTACTCTCAACATGTTGTATTTTCTTCATCGGCAGCCAAAGTGCTGCGGTTAAAATACCAGCACCAATACCAGAACTGCCTATCACAGAAATAAAGGTTGACGGTAGTAATCCCAGCCAAACCAATGTCCCCGTGGCCACCGTTGAGAGTCCTAGTGTCAGCAAGACGATAGTCGATAACCCCAACACCAAGATTTCCACGATCAGGAAAACTAAACCTGTGATTATTGTCACTTCTGCCAAATTATCGTTAAGATAACTGACCACAGCCATTAGGACTTGCTTGCATTTAAGGTGTTAATAATGCTCATTGATTCAGCAACAATGCTTGCAGCACTGGATTGACCGTCGGGTAACAACACCACCGTAGACTCTCTCGCAATAGCTCTCTTTGCTTCAATTGCTTTGTCCGCCAAATCAAGCTGTATAGCTTTTTGACCTTCTGCTGTAGCTGCCGTGCGACCCACCACTTCCAGTGCTTCTGCTTGCGCTTGGGCTACCGAAATAATCGCTTGCGCCTCACCTTCCGCTTTCAGAATTTGCTCCGATCTCTCAGCTTCTGCAGCTAACACACGAGCTCGCTTATTACCCTCAGCCACGTTAATTTCTGACTGACACGTGCCTTCGGATTCTAGAATCACTGCACGTTTCTCACGCTCAGCTTTCATCTGACGTTCCATCGCATCCAATACAGAACGTGGTGGATCAATATCTTTAATTTCATAACGTAGCACCTGTACACCCCATGGTGCTCCTGCTTCGTTAATCGCACTTACGATTGCGGTATTCAAATTTTCACGTTCTTCGAAGGTTTTATCGAGTTCCATACGCCCGATTTCGGATCGCATTGATGTTTGAGCCAACTGTGTGACGGAAAAAACGTAATCATCAACACCGTAACATGCTTTAACTGGATCAAGCACCTTGATGTAAAGAACACCGTCAACTACCAGAGAAATATTATCTCGAGTAATAGCTGATTGACTTGGTACATCAAATGCTTGTTCTTTCAACGTGCGCATATAAGCCACTCGGTCAATAAACGGTACTAGCCCGTTCAAGCCTGCTTCCATGGTTTTATGGTATTTCCCAAAGCGTTCAATAATATAAGCTGTATTTTGTGGCACAAACTTCACTGAAGTGCGAAGCGCAATGACAACCAGCACCGCAAGTATAACCCACGGACTAAAAATCGTCGAAAGCATTTGTAATATTTCCATTATGTTTTTTCTCTAGCCGATTAATTGGTTGAACAGTATACCCAATTTATCCAAACATATTTATGTTCAAATAACTAAAATTAACAAAGACTAATAAAAAATTAGACGGGATTCAAAAGAAAAGGGATTACTAGGAAAGTATTGTCACTGTATCGTGCTTGTTTATACTGTAATACGCATATATTTTAGTTAGAGATTCTTTGGCAAATATTTATAGGGACAAAGAGGTTTTGTACTCAATGTAATCCAAAAAACCTCCGACCTTAACATGCTTCAGTCTTGATGGGGATATGAATTTACCAAATAATGAACCGTCTTCCAAGTAGAATAGAAATTCTGATAACAATTAGGTTATACATCCAATTGGCGGTGTTTCCCAAATATCTGAACTAATCGTGATTTCCACGATTAGATCATCATGGAGTTAAGCGGGAGGTGATGATAGGAAAGACCCAGATCAGAAACTGGCAACAATATAATCAAGCATTAGTAAACCGTGGCTCAATCACTTTTTGGATACCGAGATTGAAACGGCACTGATGATGAAAGATATTTTCAAGCTCTCACTTCGTGGATTATAAGGCTTTCTCAATTCAATCTTTACCTTGATAAATGTTCGACTAAAATCCCCTATATACACTTGCATTAGTAAGAGTTCTGAGACCGTAGAAGTTAAGTACTGTTTGCCAAGTCTAGGAGCAGGTGCCACAGTCCTAAAGGTATACGACGAGGGTGAATGGAAAACACGTAAACACGATTAAGGAAAATCGGCGTATTTGGCGAAAACTTCATTTTGCCGTTGATGTGTCTACTCATGAGGTTATCACTGCAGAAGTTAGCCTAGTTTTTGTGGGTGACAATAAGCTTTCACCTACATTGCTTAACCTATTACAACGAAAGATACAGCAAGTCAGTACCGATGGAGCCTATGACACAAAAGTATGTCACCACGTACTGAAAAATAAAGGAATAACACCCAGTATTCCACCTCCAAGCAACGCTTGATATTGGGAGGAAAGGCATCCTAGAAATGAAGAGGTAAAAGCGTTATGAAGAAGATAAATTGGCAAAGTGGAAATAATGACAAGGTTTATCACAAACGCTCATTAGCAGAGACAGCAATGTTTCATTATAAACAGTTACTCAGCTCTAAACTCACTCTTCGTGATTACAATGTTCAAGTTAGTGAAGCGTTGGTAAATATGACAGCAATAAACAAAGTTAGAAGACTTGATATACCTGTTCGCCAGCAGATAAATTAGGATTGTAAGAAAATTGGGATCAGTGAATTGTAGGCCTGATTTAATCAACAACGCCAAGTGCATTTACCATGATGAGGTATTATCATTTCATATCTACCCTGCAGGATTGTTACCCCTCAATCCGTAAAACTGTTAAGTTCAACTCACTTAGTTATATTAATCAAACAGACCTATAACCGTATCGTACTTGACATGAATTTCGGTGGAGCTATAGTGATTTTTGGTGTATGAGTAGGAAAGAATGCGGTGTAACCTGTTGATTAATCTCGCCAGATCAACAACCAATAAGAAACACACCTCATGGACAATAATCATAACGTTACCGAGCTTCCTAAATTAGAAAAATCACTTAATGAACTGCTGAAACAAGGCGCACCGCAGTTCTTGGTTCAAGCTATAAAAGCCGAAGTTCAATTCTTGCTCGATTATTTTACAGAACTTCAAGCTAACGGAAAGCAGAGAGTGCTTCGCAATGGTCATTTGCCTGAATGGCACCTATAACCTTAGCTGGGCTACATTACCGTCAAAGTTCTAAAGGTTCGAGATAAAACAGGAAGCGAGATCAAATTCAACAGCACACTGGTTCCACTCTATCTCAAGCGAGCCAAAAACATAAAAGAGCTTATCCCTTGGCTTTATCCTCGGGGGATATGCAGCCAGCTCTAGAATTGTTATTAGGTAAGAAAGCCAAGGGCTTGTCAGCAAACAAGGTTTCTCGACTCAAGCAGCAGTGGGAAGCAGAATACACCCGTGGCGTAAGAGCAACCTAAGTAAACGACGGTATGTCTCCATTTTAGCCAATGGTATTTACTGTAAAGTTCAAATAGATAACAAGCTTTGCCTGATTGTTGTCATCGGCGTAGATGATGCCTGCCGCAATGAAGTGCTAGTTGTTGTCGATGGGTACAGGGAGTCAGAGGTCAGTTAGCTTAAAGTGCTATCACAGCTAACGTCCCAAGGTATCAATATCGATCCTGAACTCGCCATTGGTGATGACGATTTCGGTTTTTTAAGTGAAGTGATAAAGCATTGGCTAACTACGCGTCATCAGCTTTACTGGCTACACAAAACGGCCAATGTATTAAACAAAGTCCCAAAAGCTGTTCAACCAAGAATAAAAAATGCTTCAAGATATCTGGATGGCGGAGACACAACAATAAGCACATACAGCCTTCGGACAATTCGAAACACGATATGGTACTAAATATTCCAAAGCAGCGGAGTGCCTGACCAAAGACGAAGTGGAAATACTGGCATTTTACGATTTCCCCACTGAATCAATGTTTGCAACCGTGAGGCTAATCACGAACAAACCAAGAATTGTGGAAACCGAAAAACGCCACTGGCAATGGTCTGAAAACTAATGCGAACCTCTGAGGTTAACTGGCGTACAGTTGCGAGGCTTTCAATTACTCGCGGATATCATCAAAGGCGTGAAATTTAGAAATACATTCGTGAAACAAACGTCAATCATCAAGATACTGCTCTGGAAGCTGTACACCAGATTTGACCATAGTTCGTCTGAATTCAGGAAATTCGTTGGTGAGATAGCGGCAAACAAAGTGGATGTAATAGGTTTTGAAATCTCGATATCCAGATTGATGGAAAGCTATCACTATCGTCATCACTTCGCTAACTGAGAAGCAAGAAAGTTTGTTTCTTTGTTTGATACCGGAAGAAATTAGGTATTTTTTCCATACAGGAAGGAAAGTTAGGCACAAGTCGTCGACATCGACGAAAATAGCGTCTAAGTTATTCATGTTTAAGTACTTATAAAATTGATAGTTTTTAAACAATCAGATCGCGACTTTGTTATTTAGTTCATTTCTTATGCGCAAATCAGGTTGACTATTTAATTATTAGAAGACTTTCTAGTAGCCTAATTTTATCGTCAAAGTTAAAACCATCACCTAGAATTAGGACAATGATTCAGTTACATAGCTTATCTGATAGGAGATTCAAATCTATAACCTAGTATGAACTCAGCTTACCCGTATATATACCGAAGGTAAAAGTTAACTAAATTTTGGTTATTACAACACGACACCCTTCAGGCCAGTGAAACACCTCGAGGAAACAAGGAGGTAGCGTAATAATGAGAAAAATAAATTTTGATGTATTTAACGGCGATGCCGATGGCATTTGTGCACTCATTCAACTCAGATTGGCCGTACCCAAAGAGTGTTCTCTGATCACGGGCGTCAAACGAGATATCGCATTGCTCCAACAAGTTGATCCCACAGTGACACAGGATGTTACTGTACTAGATGTAGCGATGGATCCTAACCGTCCCGCGTTGGATAACCTGCTTTCGCAGGGTGCCCATATATTTTATGCGGATCACCACAATCTGAATCAAATTCGGACACACGCTACACTTACAAACCATATTAATACCTCTTCAAGTACCTGCACCAGCCTAATTATCGATAAATTGCTCGATGGCAGATATCGAGATTGGGCACTGGTGGGCACATACGGTGATAATTTGTTTTCAGTGGCAGATAAGTTGGTAGAAAAAACGGGGTTGTGCGATATCAGCCGAAATAAGCTCAAACAATTTGGCACTTACATTAATTACAATAGTTATGGTGTATCGCTGTTAGATTTGCTATTTCCTCCTGCAGAACTTTATCAATTGATGGCACCTTACCCTTCACCATTTGATTTTATAACTGAACATCCCCGTGTTTATACAACGTTAGAGCAGAGTTATTTACATGACTCCGAAAAAGTATCCTCTGTTGTTCCTTATTCTGAACATCTAGGATCTCGCGTATTCATGCTTCCTGACGAGAGATGGGCACGACGCATCAATGGCGTGTATTCTAACAGTCTCGCCAACCAAGACCCAAGCATTGCCAATGCAGTAATCACCGCGAAATCGAACGGCAACTATGCTATCAATATTCGCGCACCCTTGAAAAATAGTGTGGGGGCTGATGAGTTAGCAGCATCCTTTCCAACCGGTGGGGGACGCAAAGCGGCAGCAGGAATCAATTGCCTACCTACAGAACAACTTTCAGCATTCATCAGTGCATTCCAGCAGCGTTACGCACTGAGAACATAGGAAATTACTGAACATGACTGAAATCCTGACGTACTCAATTAATACATACGTGAATACTCTAGATGACCTTAGATCTGCATAAACGCTTGCTTCTCAAGCCGAGTATCAAGATGACTCGGCTTCTTTGGTTGAAATAAATACGCGATGGATCCCGACAGCCAGTTAACCATAAAGCTGATACAATCACGGTGCCGTGAATGCTCGATTTGAGATATGTTTTTTAGTTAGTCAAAAACAGTTTCAATAATAAATCGTTTCCGGAGCATCAGGAGATCCCAAAGTTTCATGACTTTGGGTTTCATATTCTTTGTCACACCCGTTATCAGTATCACTCCCTTGTTTGCAAGTTCCCGCCCCAATGGACCAGAAATATAACCTTTATCTCCGTATAAAAATCCCTAAGATCTGTCAGACATTTCCGAAACAGGCTTTCTATCATCTACGTTATCCATCATCACTTTAACTGAGAGAATACCACCTTAGTCATTGATAATGAGGTGTAATTTGAAGCTATATAACCACCCCATCATTCCTTTTTTTCGCTTCGTGGTACCTTTAAAAAACTGATATCTGAGAATACGTAGGTTGTGACAAACCTGTAGCTTAGACGAATCAACAAAGGCAATCCCTGTCAGCCGTACCTGACGGTGAGTGAGGTAAGAGCAGAGCAAAACAGGAACACCTTACATAAGCGCGTGCTTATGCAGTCGATAGTTTTTCTCAAATGATCAGATCGCGACTTTGGCATTTAATCCATTTCTTATGCGAAGTTCAGGTTATTTAGCTATAACAATCGTTGATTCAACAAAGTTACAGCTCTGCTACAATTTACATATCTCACGGCATCGTGTGTTTGATGGAGTTGTTAAACTCGGTAAGGGAACTATGGGATGGTTCTATGTTTTTAAACTTCACCTTAGAATCAATGACCAAGGCGGTATCATGTTGGTAAAGGGAACAAGACCCCATGTTAATAACAGGAGACTTGTGCATGATATGGCCAATATTCTCTGGGAGATTACTTTATGGAAATAAGAGCTATATATCGAGCCACTTTGAAGAAACTCTCGAAGAGAAAGGGGTTACTTTCATCACGAATACACGGAAGAATATTAAATTAAAGGTGGTGGAGCTTTTGGGTCATCTTATGTTGGAAAAACAATTTATCATCGAGACAGTCTTTGATCAACTAAACAATGTATCTCAAATAGAGTATGTTAAGCCCCGAAGTGGAGGGAGCTTTATGGTTGCTGGATTCATTGCTTATACGTTCCAATCAGAAAAGCTCAGCCTTAAAATTACTCGGCTTGAAAAAGCCATGCTTATGCAGATTTGAGGTTAGTTACAATAGGATACCGCCAAACACAAAGCCTAGTGCAACTGCTGTAGCGATAGTTACAACACCAGGTACAAAAAATGGGTGGTTGAATATCCAATTTCCGATGCGAGTTGAGCCTGTATCGTCCATTTCAACCGCCGCCAGCAACGTTGGATAAGTCGGCAGAACAAACAGCGCACTTACCGCTACAAACGAGGCAATGGCAGTTAACGGTGTAACACCAATTACCAATGCGGCAGGCATAATAGAAACAGTGGTGGCACCCTGTGAATACAGCAACATAGAGGCAAAAAACAGGATTATTGCGAGCATCCACGGATAGTCAGCCAGCAAGGTACCTGCAACTTCTTTGATGCCCTCAACGTGATTGTTAACAAATGTCGACCCTAGCCATGAGATACCAAGAATACACACACAAGAGGCCATTCCTGAACGAAATGTTGGTGTTGATGAGATTTTCGAACCATCAATACCTGTGATCAATACGATAATTAAGGCGGCTGCCAACATAAAGGTCATAATTGCTTCATTACGGCCAAGTGTTGGATTCTCAATCAAACCTACAGAACTAGAAATCGCTGTGGAGTATGCAACAACCAAAATAATAGCGGTCAAAATTATGATGACCGTTTTTTTTGCATTCGGATCGATATCACGTTTAATGGTACCCTGAAACTTAATTAAACCTTTTTCAAGACGCTCTTTGTATACACGATCGTTTTTCAGTTCACAGCCTATAAAGTTTGCAGCGAAGGCACCCACCAGACATGCAATAAGAGTGGCTGGAATACTAATCGATAACAAAGTTAAATAACCAACACCCAAGGGTTCAAGGATGCCTGAAAAAAAAATTACTGCTGCCGAAATAGGGGATGCAGTAATTGAGATTTGTGATGCGACAACAGCAATAGATAATGGACGAGATGGACGAATACCTTGCTCTTTTGCCACTTCCGCGATGACAGGTAATGTTGAGAACGCGGTGTGTCCAGTACCTGCTATCATGGTCATAATATAGGTAACAATTGGTGCATAAAAGGTAATTTGTTTCGGGTTTTTTCTCAGAAAATTTTCGGAAAATTCAACCAACAGATTCATACCACCGGCGACTTGCATTGCAGAAATAGCCGTGATTACTGACATGATGATCAAGATAACATCGATAGGAATATAGCTTTTGCTGGTGGGCATGTTTAATACTAATGATAAAACAATTACACCTGCACCACCAGCTAAACCGATACCAACACCACCAATACGTACGCCCAAAAATATGAAAGCTAGTACAACAGATAACTCCACTGCTATCATGGGTAACTCCTATTTTAATGTTGAAGATAAAAACCAAACGGTATTATTCTTTTACCAGACAAAAAAGATCCATACGATAGTCGCATAGAATGCTACATTTAGCGTGCTATACTGCGCGTTGAGGATCATGTATACTTAAACAACTTTCGAAAGGAACTACGCTTGTCTCTTCAAAGACACCAGCAGTACTACCCTGTATTCTCAGCAGTGAACCTAGTGAAAGAAGATACTAGGTTGCAACCATTTGGGAACGGGAGATTTCAATCTCTGATATCGCAAAGACAATTAAGTGCCATTTTTTCTCAGTTTACCGATATTGGGAAAGGTACATGAATAATGGAGCTTATTTCCTTAAAATTGCTTAAGATCTGTAGACGAATAATTACAAGCAAGTAAAAACACAATACTAACAGATCAAAGATCTTTCGTTCATCTGTTACTTGCAAATAATTGGACTTCCGAACAGATATCATAGGTACTAACTAACCTAAGATCTGCATAAAAAATGAACTGAATGACAAAATCTTGATCTGATCGTTTGAAATAAACTATTGACTGCACAAGGAATTGTGCATGAATAACTTAGACGCGGTTTGCGTCGATGTCGATGATTGCTACTAGATTTTCCTCCCTGCATGAAAAAATACCTAATTTCTTCCGGCATCAAACAAAGAAATAAGCTGTCTCGCCTCTCAGTTAGCGAAGTTATGACGATAGTGATAGCTTTCCATCAATCGGGATATCGAGACTTTAAAACTTATTACATCCACTTTGTTTATCGCTACCTAACTAACGAATTTCCTGAATTAGTTACACGAAGATGCTCAAACTCATGCAAGCTGTTCTACTTCCGCTTTGGTTTTACCTCACTCACCGTCAGGCAAGGCTGACAGGGATTGCCTTTGTTGATTCGTCTAAGCTACAGGTTTGTCACAACCTACGCATTCTCAGACATCAGGTTTTTAAAGGTACCGCGAAGCGAGGAAAAGAAACGATGGGGTGTTTATACGGAGATAAAGGTTATATTTTGGTTCATTGGAGCGGGAACTTGTAGACAAGGGAGTGATACTGATAACGGGTGTAAACAAAACATGAAACCAAAAGTGATGAAACTTTGGAATCGCCTGATACTCCGGAAACGATTTATTATTGAAACCGTTTTTAACCAACGAAAAAACATATCTCAAATCGAGCATTTTCGGCACCGTAGTTGTATCATCTTTATGGCCAACTTGCTGGCTTGGCTTATCTCAACCAAAGAAGCCAAGCGTCAAGATGACTAGGTTTGATAAGCAAGCGCTTATGCAGATCTGAGGTTCGTTAGGAGGCATGTTTTTGTAAATAGAAAGTTACTACTCCAATTACATGGGGTGCTGCCATTGTATATCTATCTGTATCACTATAAATCCCCGTTAAAATGATAGAATCACCTAAAGCAAATATGTCTACACAACGACCAATATTAGGATAGGAAGAATGCTTATTATTATAAGAAGTTGATGCTACTATAATTACTGTGGGTTCTCTAACAGGTGAGAATAGAATAAACATCTGCTCCATGCTCATTAAAAGCAGATATAACGTATATTATTCCAGCATGAAAAGAGTTAAAATAGCATCATCTAAAGGACGATGATGGACCTCTGATAGTTACACACCGGTTTACTACTGCTGGCTTTATGTGGTTTTTAGCTATCCAATCAACACCTACCAGTATGTCTGAGTGAAATCCCGTGTTAGTGCAGCCGAATACTTTGATACTATACAAAGTCACTTTCTTAGCTACACCCTCTCGAGTACCACCTAAGGTACCTGCCACAGAGGTGCCATGACCAAGGCAGTCATCAGCATCACTATGCTAGTTTATTAAGATCATAACCATTACCTATCCGACTGATAAATTCTCGATGAAATGCACAAATACCTGAATCAAGAATATAAGCATGCATACCTGTACCAATGCTGGTGTAGGCATATTTATCATCTAAAGATACTTGGTCTAAGCTAGCAACCCCATCAACCATAACATAATGAACTTCTGCTTGTTTCTTTGAATTTTTCAGCAACTTCTGGAGTTAAGGTGGCAGAGGAATAACCATGCCCTCGTTTATTTTTAATACTTAGAAGTAGTAGTATACGATGTTTGAGCAGTTACATCAGCAATCAATCTTTCTGCTACTTATTGAACTGATTGTCCAGCAGTAAAACCAAGATCGCGTCTAGTCTCTCCATTTAAGAGAGAAAACTGACTCCTTGAAAACAACTACATAACTATATAGGAATGATTTCAATATCATTGCTAACAGTCAACTCTGTCGTCAGTATAGAAATACTGGTAAACAGATTAAAAAACAGACTACATGTAGCGATAAACAGATATTTCTTTATGTTTATACCTATTAAATAGGTCAATGTAATCAACAACGCCGTTTATGAACCATGCACATATTCATCCTCAAAGGAGGATATGATAGTGTATTTCAGTCTGACTGGCTCTCCGCTAGGTTGTGCGTTCCATCTAACGGAGGGCGTTTTGCATCTTCTGACCTTGTCAACTGTTGATCATTTATGGTAATACTGCTCAGTTCTTTAGAGAGAAGATTCTATATCCAGATAATTTGAAGATTTAGGTTATTTAAATATAGAAAAAGGGAAGATATCTACTAACTAAATTAAGGACGAGTTATCTCCCTACAACTCATGTGTACCGTTAGAAAAGAATAATTACAAAGGGTTGTTTCGGCATTCCTTAACTCCTCAGTCAGTAGAAAATAAGGAATCTACATAATATATTTTTACGAAAAAATTGCCTGATTGTGCCGTTTCAACAATACGAGGAAACGGAATAGGATACAGCTCTTACGAACTTTAAATGTAAAACAATGGCAATCTAGGAAAAATAGCTCATTTTACAACTCTCCTTGATGGTTATCAGTAAACTCCGTTTCTTATTCTTTGAAACATGATCAAGAGAGAATGCATTGAAGTTGTATTTTGGATCTTACGATAAACATTCACACTCACTATAGAAAACTGGATGTGACACGAATCTCATCACAAGGTGCATTAGACTTGTGTTACTCTTGCAAGAAATGATAATCTACGGAGATACAGTGAATAATGGTGTTTTAACCTCACTGTCTGCACGATGGCTGCTAGAACAGGCTAAAAATCAAAAGAAGAGTTTGATAATTGCCAATATAATTGCACTTTTCGCCACGTTGATAAGCGTACCAATTCCATTGCTAATGCCTCTAATGGTAGATGAAGTTCTTCTGAATAAACCCGAGAAAGGGATTGCATTCTTTAATTATCTATTACCTGAATCTTTACAACATCCAGCAAGCTACATTGTGGTGGTATTAGTACTCGTGCTTGTTATGCGTATAGTTAGTCAGGCATTAAATATTTGGCAAAATAGACAGTTTATTCTGGTGTCTAAAACTATCACTTGTTACGTGCGTCAGCAACTGCTCGATAAGCTCGGACGTGTGAGCATTAAAGAATTTGAGCAACGCGGTAGTGGGGGATTGAGCTCCTACCTCGTTACCGATATAGAAACCCTCGATAATTTCATTGGAAATAGTCTTAGTCGTTTTGTTGTTGGTGTTTTGACTGTCTTTGGTACTGCTATCATTTTGTTATGGCTAGATTGGAGACTGGGTTTGTTCATATTATTGGTGAACCCGCTGGTGATCTTTTTGTCACGAAAAATGGGCCGACGCGTTAAACACCTTAAAAAAGCTGAAAACCAATCGTTTGAACGATTTCAACAGCGTCTGGTGGAAACATTAGACGGCATATACCAACTGCGTGCCGCAAACCGTGATAAGGCGTATCTGGATATACTAAAGGAAGATGCCGAATTTATTCGGCATGATGCCGATAGATACGCATGGCAAACAGAAGCAGCCGGACGTATTTCGTTTCTGATGTTCCTGATTGGATTTGAACTCTTTCGAGCTGCGGCGATGCTAATGGTACTATTTAGCGATCTATCGATAGGTCAGATCTTTGCTGTGTTCGGATACTTGTGGTTTATGCTTAGTCCCATCCAAGAGCTATTAGATATTCAGTATGCATGGTTCAGTGCTTCTGCTGCCATGAAACGCCTCAATGGCTTGTTGGTGTTGGAAGAAGAGTTTACACTGGTAACATCAAGCGCAGATCCATTAGTGAAACTTGATACATTCGGTGTGGAAGTGCGAGATTTGACGTTTGCGTATGACGATGATAAAACCGTGTTAAATGGTTTGTCACTTTCCCTTCCTGCCGGCAAGCGAGTGGCATTGGTTGGCGCGTCTGGTGGAGGGAAATCCACTCTGATTCAGCTGCTACTTGGCTTGTACCGGAAATCATCGGGTGATATTCTGATCGATGGAAAACCTGTCGAAAGCATTGGATACGAAACACTGCGTCAGCATACAGCAGTAGTGCTACAACAGCCAGTCATCTTTAACGATACGCTGTACGCTAACCTTACGTTAGGTCGTGATGATTTCACGGAAGCACAGCTTTGGCAATCATTGGATATTGCCCAATTGAGCGATGTAGTCGATAAACTTAAGACTGGATTAAACTCACAGTTAGGACACCACGGATTGAAACTATCTGGCGGGCAGAGGCAGCGTTTAGCGATCGCTCGGATGATTCTGAGCAATCCAAAACTGGTCATTATGGATGAAGCAACATCCGCACTGGATACTGCGACTGAAGCAGCTCTACATCAAGCATTGAATAATTTCTTGCAAGGGCGTACAACACTCATAGTTGCTCACCGTTTATCTGCCGTAAAAGAGGCGGATCTGATTTATGTGCTTGAAGACGGCAAAGTTGCGCAAAGCGGTATTCACCATGATTTGGTGAATACCGATGGGGTTTACCAAACACTTTATGGCAATCTCCAAGCGGGATAAGTGACAAATTTACCGAACTGAACGGTGTTGTTTCCAAATATCTAAACTAATCGCAATTCCTACGATCAGATCATCATGGAGTTAAGCGGGAGGTGATGATGGGAAATACTGGATCATGTATTCAATAAGTTGATTATGGTTTAAAGGTAATACTCACGTTCAATGAGTGTATCGATCACTTTCTAATGAATTTCCGTTGATTTTAAGTATCCAATTATTTTCTGATTCAGTCGTTTAAAGCGTATACAGAGGGTTAAATTTTCCCTCTCAATGTGTTGTGTATAGAGCTTGCAACAATGTGTTTATCCCCAGGATAGATATCATACAAATTGAAACCGTCCATGCACAAAATTGCATATGGATAATCGATTGAAAAGTACATTGAATGTATTTCTTCCGCGACACCAGAATGCGTGAGCAATGATTTTTTAATTGAAGCTCCCAAGCATACAAAAGCCAGCTAGGGGTATTTCTGTTACCTACGAAAGACCATTGCTCATCTACTTCGCAGATAAATAAACACCACTTCCTATACATCAGGAAGGAATGTGGTTACACAGCGTGTGTGTAAGTTTTTTAAAACTCTAAAAACAGCATTAATGCTGATGTGTATCACTCGAAAGGAGTCACGAACACTAGCATTATTCATAGCAAGTTCAACTAGTTGCTCTTTTATCCCCGCCTAGAAAGTTCGGCAACAGGCTGGGCAACGATAGCGTTGGTGGACACCAACGCCGACACCCTGCTTTTTAACCGTTTTGTTTGCGGGCAAAAACGACATTTAACGTCAACGGTAGCTATGATGATTATCATGTAAAAACATGGCATTTTACATGAAGAAAAATCTATTGAATACATGACCAAAGACCAAGCACCAGATCAGCAACTGGAAATAATATAATCAAGCATTAGTAAACCGTGGTTCAGTCACTTTTTGGATAAACGTCGCTACCATTAAGGTATGACATTGTCTAAAGCATCACGATCATTGTGGCCGTGAATTTATATTTCCGGATACCGAGATTGAAATGGCACTGATGGTGAAAAGTGTTTTTAAACTTCCACTTCGTAGATTAGAAGGCTTTCTAAATTCGGTTCTTACGTTGATGAATGTCCCGCTGAAGTCCCCTACATACACCTACATTGGTAAGCGTTCGAAGACCGTAAAAATTAAGTACCGTTTGCCGAGTCGAGGAGCGGTTTCCAACGTCATTATTGATGGTACAAACCTAAAAGTATACGACGAAGGAAAATGGAAAACGCGGTAACACTGGAAGAAGAAACACCGTCTCTGGCGCAAACTGCATCTTGCTGTTGATGTGTATACTCATGAGTTTATTACTACAGAAGTTAGCCTAGTTTCTGTGGGTAACAATGAAGTTTTACCTATATTTCTTAACCCATTACAACGAAAGATACAGCAAGTCAGTGCTGATGGAGCCTATGACACAAGAGCATGTCACCACGTACTGAATAACAAAGGAATAACGCCCAGTATTCCACCTCGAAGCAATGCGGGGTACTGGGAGGAAGGGCATCCTATAAATGAAGCTATAAAATCTTTAAAAGAGAATAAACGGGCGGAGTGGAAAAGGACAGGGATTATCACAAAAACTCATTAGCAGAAACAGCAATATTTCGCTATAAACAGTTGCTAAGCCCTAAACTTATAATTTGTAATTAACCTCAGATCTGCATAAGCGCTTACTTATCAAACCTAGTGATCTTGATGCTCGGCTTCTTTGGTTGAAATGAATATGCGATAAGCCAAGCCAGCAAGTTGGCCATAAAGATGATACAACTACGGTGCCGAGAATGCTCGATTTGAGATATGTTTTTTCGTTGGTTAAAAACGGTTTCAATAATAAATCGTTTCCGGAGTATCAGGCGATTCCAAAGTTTCATCACTTTTGGTTTCATGTTTTGTTTATACCCGTTATCAGTATCACTCCCTTGTCTACAAGTTCCCGCTCCAATGAACCAAAATATAACCTTTATCTCCGTATAAACACCCCTAAAACTCGTTAACCATTTCCAATACAGGCTTTCTATCATCTACGTTAGCCGTCGTCACTTTGACTGAGATAATGCCACCTTGGTCATTGATAGTAGGGTGTAATTTAAAACCATAGAACCACCCCATAGTTTCTTTTCCTCACTTCGCGGTACCTTTAAAAACCTGATATCTGAGAATGTGCAGGTTGTGATAAAGCTGCAGCTTGGACGAATCAGGTAAGGCAATCCCTGTCAGCCTTACTTGACGGTGAGTGAGGTAAAACCAAAGCAGAACTAGAACAGCTTGCATGAGTTTGAGCATCTTCGTGTAACTAATTCAGGAAATTCGTTGGTGAGGTAGTGGCAAACAAAGTAGATGTAATAGGTTTTAAAGTCTCGATATTCTGATTGATGGAAAGCTATCACTATCGTCATCACTGCGCTAACTGAGAGGCGAGACAGTTTATTTCCTTGTTTGATACCGGAAGAAATTAGGTATTTTTTCCATGCAGGGAGGAAAATCTGGCAGAAATCGTCGACATTGACGAAAACAGAGTCTAAGTTGTTAATGCCAAAGTCCTTATGCAGTCAATGGTTTTTTCAAACGATTAAAGCGCAATTTGGATATTTAGTTCATTTCTTATGCGCAGCTCAGGTTAATTATAATGATCAAGTTAGTGAAGTAATGCTTAAAGTTATAAGACTCAGTATGCCTGTTCTCAAGCAAACAAATTAAGATTCTAAAGAAAATTGGGATCAGTGAGTTATAGGGCTGATTTTATCAACAACACCTCTTCAGCCAATATCACATGTAAATGCGAATTGTAGTTGCCACTACGACTATGGGTATGGATGAAAACAATGACAGCAATTTCACACTCCAGCATCTTAGCGATTTTTAAATGCTAATAATCGGTATTATAGTGGGGATGCTTGAATACGAATATGGCTAAATTCATAGTGAAAATACATTTAAATCGAAGCTGCTTCGCTTTGATACCTTGAAAATTCATTCATGCCTTTTATCTGTTCAAGCGTGCTAAATATATCACAGAAATGGACAGGCCTTAAGCCTCACCACATATGATTTTTGGGTGAAATAAAAAAGAACTTCCGATGGTTAATTGCCACTTGAAGTGGCCTATGTTCCGATATAATACGTGATAAGTTTCACTTTTGCACGAACAGAATAGTTTGAGGCTCCGTATCTAATGGTACTTATAGATTCAGTGAATTGAAATCTCAATTTTACATCTATAATATAGGTGTTACACCATGAGAAAGACGAACAAAAATATATCCTTTACTCAATTTTTAAAAGACGTTGTAGTAGCAAATTGTTTAGTTTTATAACTGTTGAACTTAGAGGACATGCAAGCAAATACCTAATTTAAGAATAAAATATTTAAGTATTACATAATGAGCACAATCAGTAATGGTATGACCTTTAAACAATTCCTAGACGCCGTTGGCGTACGAGAAAGTGATATCATGGAAATCAGAAAAGAGGACGCATTAAATGCGGTTAGACAAGATGCTTACTCCCTTCAATATGTGGCTGATTCTAATCAGACCTCTAAAATATGCCTGACAGCGGTTATGCAAGAAGGTAGCACACTTGAATATGTGGCAGATATTCACCAAAGTCCTGAGTTGTGTTTAACCGCGGTTTACCAAGACTCGGGGGCGATTCAATTTGTGAAGAGATGCGGTTTTAAACGCGAATAAGGTTCTCTATCTGCATATCAGTTGCACACGAACCTACTACTGTTATTCATTTTTTACTACCGTTTTGTTGCTAAAACCTGTACTGGGAAGGGCTAGGTATATGTCTTGAAGTTTTTTGACGTACTTAACCTCAGATATTCATCAGCAAGTGCTTATGCAGATATGAGGTTAAATACAATGCTCAGGTTGGTGAAGTTCTGGCAAATGTGAAAGCGATGAACAAAGTTCTAAAACTCGGGATGCCTGTTTACCAGCAGATAAATTAAAACTGTAAGAAAGATGGGGATCCGAGCGTTATAGGCCTGATTTAATCAACAACGCACGAGCATAAAAGAGAATCTGACAAAATTGGTAATCTTGTTTAAATTATTCAGGCTAACGTCCTTTTACGACTGGTGATTTCGTCCAAACGATCAGACCGTGATTTTGGCATTTAGTTTATTTCCTATGCGCAGATCAGGTTAAGAAAAAACATATCCTTAACACACGTGGTAGAGCGAGTCTTGGGTATCGTTCTCCTAGCGATATTTTCTAGAGTATTTGATGGACTCTTAAGATATAACACCTGTGCATTTCAGATGACGGAAGGTATAATGAATACAGGAACATGATGCATGTATTCTTAATTTGCTTCAAGTAAATACAATTTTAATATATAAGACAAATAACATTCAGAACAAAAAGAAATTTAATAATGAGAAAGAAAATCATTCTAATTACTCTCTTTGCATCATTTTTTTCTTTTGCTTACCCAAACAGTTTTAATCAAGCTAAAAAAGAAGCTGTAAATATATACAAATACCATCCTTATTCATTTTACTGTGGTTGTAATATCAAATGGAAAGGTAACAAGGGTTCAGGTAAGCCAGATCTAAAATCATGTGGATACGAAATTAGAAAAGAACCTAAAAGAGCAAACAGAATAGAATGGGAGCACGTCATGCCCGCTTGGAATTTTGGGCATCAGATGCAATGTTGGCAAGAGGGTGGTAGAAAAAACTGTAAAAAAAACAAAAGGTTCAAGAAAATGGAGGCTGATTTACATAACCTCGTTCCTGCAATTGGAGAAGTGAACGGCAACAGAAGTAATTATAAATTCACTCAATGGAACGATACAAGAGGTATTTCATATGGTCAGTGTGATATGAGAATTGATTTTAAATCAAAACAAGTTATGCCTCCTACTGAAAGTAGAGGAAAAATAGCAAGAGCCTATCTTTATATGAGTGAGACCTATAAAATCAAACTATCCCCTCAAGAAAGAAAGACAATGACTGCTTGGAATAAACTTTACGACGTTACAAATTGGGAGTGTGAAAAAAATTATAAAATAATAAAGATTCAAGGTAGTAGTAACCCATTTGTTTCTAGACAATGCGGAAATTATAAATGAAGAATTTTATACAATGGCTTATTGCTAGTATAACTTCCGGCAATCTCCATGGGCATTGTTGATTCAATTAAGCCCATAACGCTCGGATCCCCATCTTTACTTACAGTTTTAATTTATCTGCTTATCTGCTGGTAAACAGGCATACCGAGTTTTATAACTTTGTTCATCGCTTCACCAACTTGAGTCTTGTAATCAACCTGAGATACACAATAAAAAATGAACTAATTGCCCAAGTCGAGATCTGATCGTTAGAAAACTACTACCCATTGACGTATAAGCTACATATAATCGTGGAGGGAACGGGATATCACCGAAGTGACCTAGTTGAAAATTCCATATTCCTCCTCAATATCCAACTCCACTATCTATCGATTTGTAGTCAGAGTCAGAGTCCGAATCCAATAGAAAGGCTTCGGAAGGTGATGAATGAAAGGTCTCAGAACAATATTGTTTAAAAACAAACGCGATTTTGAAGAGGTCATTGACCAATTTTTGACTGTAACTCTTCCAGATATTATAGACTCTTTGACATCCAAAATTAGGCGATAAATTACAGGTATTTAAACTTGAATTTTTAGGCCTAATTGGGTATAGAAAACGGATATTTAGTATGACTAAGCATTGGGCTTCATCTGCTGTTGCCGTCGCACTTTTTAGTGTTGGCATGTATCTTCATTTAGGATCAGGCAGTACTTCGGTAGTTTTTTCTACCTTGACAGTTGGGCTAGGAACGATCGAAAAGAAAGCCGTAGCTGTCGGCAAAATGGTACCGGCACACTCGGTGTCTATCAAGTCTCAGATTAACGGTATTGCTGGGGAGATTTACGCTCGAGTTGGTGAAAAAGTAGAACAGGGTCAGCCACTTATCAAGATTATGCCTAACCCAACTCCACAGGAACTTACCGATGCTTCTACCACGCTTATGCTTGCCGAAGTGGATTTAGAAGCAAAAAAGCAGAGGCTTACTAATCTAGAAAGTCTGATCAAACAGGAAATCATTCTATCAAACTATAATGATTACGTCGACGTCAGTTCTACGGTGAAAGCGGCACAAGCAAAAGTGCTACAAAAGCGACAAATGCTTGAACTCATCCACAGTGGGGAAGCCTTTATCGGTGATACTAGACTGACTTCTACTATCTATGCCCCTATCAAAGGTACGGTGCTAAATCTAAAAATTGAAGTCGGGGAACCGATCATTTCGACCGAGTCTCGTCAGGTAGCGACCCAGATAATGTCATTGGCAGATATGAAAACGATGATCTTTAAGGGCAGCGTTAGTGAACACGATGCAGCCCAGTTGATACTGGGCATGCCGGTCACCCTAACTGTAGCACCTTACCCTGAAGTCGAAATACGAGGTGTACTGACCAAAGTGGCTATTCAGTCTGAACAACTCAATTATCCTACCGATACCAAGACTAAAAGTTTCGACAACGGCTTTGAAGTGGAAGTGGGAGAGCTGGTGATCCCTGAGAATGTTCATCTACGTTCAGGGTTCTCATCTACCGCCAAGATCACGTTAAAAAAGTCTGAGAATGTGCTGACGATTCCGGAACGAGCACTGAAGTTTAAAGGGAAAACACCAATGGTGCTGATTCCAGACCAGTCTGAGCAGGGTTTTTATACTCGTCCGGTAAAACTTGGTCTTTCTGATGGTATTAACGTTGAAGTGTATAAAGGGATTGAAGCGGATGAGAAAATCATAGATAACAGCACGATGGGAGAAATTCATGATTAATAAAGTGCTAAATGTGCTGGGTTACACCGTGATAGCAGTGCTAAACCAGTCAGCGCAAGCGATTTCTATTGAGCAGGCTTGGCAAGCAGCCAAGCGGTATGATCCGACTTATGAACAGGCTCAGATTGGAGTAAAGTTAGGAGAAAACAATATAATGACTAGCCGAAGTGCTTTACTCCCGTCATTGACGGCTAGCACCACTTCTATTTGGAATAAGAAAAAAGGTACTAGCAATACTTATACTGCTAGTCTTAACCAAACTATCTGGAATAGCAGTCTGTGGTCCCAAATGGATCAAGCTGATGCAAATCTAGTCATATCACAGCTTCGGTTGTCTAAAGTGCATAACGAGTTGGTGAAACGACTTATAACTGCCTATCTGGCACAGGCCAGCGCCCAAGGCGACTTAGAGCTAGCTCAAAGAAAGCGTGATGAGGGAAGAAAACTGCTGGTTATCACCGAGCAACGCTTTAATGCCGGTAAGGTGAAGTCCATTGAGGTAGAAGACATGCGCACCAACCAACTAGAGGAAAAAACGGCTATTTTAAAAGCCCAATCCAAACTTGAGGATACACGCTCTGAGCTGCTAGCACTTATCAATCAATTTCCAGATCATGTCGATCAGATCCGTGGCCACAGTCTGGCAGAGCCAACTATGCTCGTGGACTCGCAGCAACGCTGGTTAGAACTCGCTAAAGATAACAACCCTGAGCTACTCGTCGCAAAACAGAAAGTCAAAGTTAGTGAATACGATAGAGACATGGCTAAGGGTGGGTATTACCCGACCCTGCTAGGTACTATAGGTTATCAAAATATAGATAAATCCTCTGCTGGGGAATTTAATGCTTCACTAACTTTAAAGGTTCCAATTGACCTTAATGGATCAACTCAGGCAAAAGTCGATACAACCTTACTTAATATACGCCACACACAACAGGATCAACGTAAAATCGAAATCAATATTCAAAAACTGGTACAAAAGCAGTTCTCTCAGGTGAGTATTAACTGGCAGCAAGTGTTGATGGCTAAGGAATTAGTAGATTCCCGCGAACGGGTACTGAAAAGCAAACAGACCCTGTATAATGCTGGGATGTCAGAAGCATCGAACGTGATCGACGCACACAACCATCTGTTCAGCGCTCGCAACAACCTTCAGATTAATCTGTACAACTACTGGCAGCAGCGTGTAGACCTGCTTCAAACTGCTGGCATGCTTGACAATGATACCATCAATCTGATCTCTGTAGCTCTAACATCATGAGTCCGATCTTCAGCCAAACCTGGCAAACTCTAACCGCGTATCGGATGAGAAGCACCCTAGCTGTCGTAGCCATTACTTGGGGCGTGATCTCTATTGTGGTTCTGGTAGCTCTAGGTGAAGGTTTTTATCAACGTCAAAGTGCATCATTTGCCTTGCTGGTAAGCAATACGCAGAGTGCTTGGCCATTTCAGACCAGTAAGCCTTGGAAGGGGCTGCCGTCACGTCGGGTAGTGAAGATTCCCGATGAAAAAGCTCAACTCCTAATCCAATCTGGCTTTGTTCAGGAACTTTCTCTGATATATGAAAAGATGAATGCGAAGGTAACTAATATAAAAGGCCAGTTACTGACCTCGTATGTTGGTGGTATTGACAGTGCTTATTTACCACTGGCTCTGCTCAAGACCCAGCAGGGTTCACGTAATATCTCACCCACTGATATCACCAACCACATTCGGGTGGCGATATTGAATGGTGAAATAGCAGAGATGGGTAAAATAGTTATCGGGGATTCGGTAAAGATCAATGGTATTCCGTTTTACGTGATCGGCCTACTCAGTGAGGCTGATGGGGGGAATCCATTTCGTTACAGTCCTAAGGTACTGATCCCTAAAACTACTTATCAGGATATCTGGGCAGACAAGCCGAGATGGATGCTAGTAAAGCCAGCAGAAGGAGTAAGTATACCTCAACTCAGACAGGAGATCCTAAGTTTTTTTTCTCGCCAGATACACTTTGACCCGACCGACCGAGATGCAATCTATCTGCCGGATTTAGGTGAAGGTGTGAACATGATCAATGCGTTCCTGCGTGGAATTCAGATCTTTCTCGGTGCCAGTGGTGCAATGACCATGGCAGTCGGGGCGATTGGTGTGGCAAACATTATGTTCTTGTCGGTTACCGAGCGGACTCGTGAGATAGGTGTTAGACTAGCGATCGGTGCGACTCCTCAAACCATCTTAGGGCAGTTTATGGTTGAAGGGATGGTACTGATTTTCATAGGCACTTCACTGGGACTACTTGCCTCTTATGGGGTCGTTGCACAACTCGGACAAGTATCGCTTCCGGATTGGATAGGCATACCGACTATCACCCTTAGCTCTGTAGCACTATCCTTGCTGGTTACAGCAATGTTGGCAGTGTTAGCATCTTACTTTCCTGCACGAAGGGCGTCTTGCCTGAC
Source organism: Candidatus Enterovibrio escicola (assembly GCF_002464935.1). Lineage (GTDB taxonomy): Bacteria > Pseudomonadota > Gammaproteobacteria > Enterobacterales > Vibrionaceae > Enterovibrio > Enterovibrio escicola. The sequence goes on along the minus strand of NZ_NBYY01000003.1, from coordinate 9,943 downwards.
GCCTGTTATAGCGCTGAGTGCGAGGTTTTAGTCATGCTATTACCAATAAAACAAATTTTTCAGGAGATGGTAGCAGAGAAGCTACCTCTTGGCCTGACAATTCTCGCAGTAGCATGGGCAACGCTCTGTATCGCTGGTATGCTCTCCGTCGGAGAAGGTATCCGACAGGGTATCCTAAGAACTATACAGAATGGTAATGGCAACCTTATCTACCTTACAGGGGGAATGGCCACGGTAGATAATGACGTGTTCCACCATGGGAAATGGTTAAAGCTAAAAGTGGATGATCCCGCCGCGTTGATAGCGTTACCTGGGGTAATACTAGCGCTTCCTACGGTTCAATGGGACGAGTACCTATCGGTGGAAGACCGTATTATTTGGCATAAACCGCTTGCAGTTACCCTCGGATTCAATTTGATGACTGGGCTTAAACTTCTTCCAAAAAGTCGCTGGTTTAATCCGTTAGATGAAAAAGAAATGCGTAAAGTAATAGTCCTCGGTTACGAGACAGCTAGCAAACTTTTTAATCCTGAAGAAGACGTTAGCTGGTTTAAGCCTATCAATCTCAAAACAGATCCGGTAGGCAAAGTGGTAAAAATAGGCTCGGAGGAATTTACCGTGGTGGGCGTATTGGCTGAAAACAGCTCTTGGATAGAGGAGAGTGATCAGATTAACTCCACTAGCTTTGTGCCGATGGCGACTTGGAAACGTTTCTACCCTAATGGTGATATCGGGGCGATTAATATTCAGCCTGAAGCTGGTATAAACAGGATTAAGCTGGCGAAGATGTTACGTCAAGTCATTGCCAGAAAACACGGCGCTGACGTTACCGATAAGCAGGTGGTTCAGATTCAGGATATGTTCCTAGAGCAAAAAAGTACGCAGAAGTTTCTAATCGGACTACAGAGTTTTCTCAGCATTATCGGTTTTATCACCTTGGCCGTAGCTGGGCTGGGTATCGCCAACATCATGTATGCCACAGTGAAACGTTCGACCCGAGATATTGGGGTTAGAATGGCGGTAGGAGCAACCCCGATGGCCATCCGGTTACATTATTTGGTTCAGACCATGATGACTACAATGCTTGGCGGAGTTTTGGGGTTGACTGTCACATACGGGTTAGTGACTCTCATCCGATCGGTCAATCTTGGAGGCTCTGGCTTTTATCAAACCTTGGGTAAGCCCGTACCTGAGATCTCTTTTATCGTAGTGGTGGTGGTGATCGTGACTTTAATGGTGATCGGTGTGGTCGCAGCTTGGCTACCAGCTAACCGTGCAGCACGCATAACACCGTTGGAGGCACTGCAAAGTGCATGATTTTAGTAAAAAGATAGTTAAGGTATCAGAAAAGCCTTTGGTTCATTTAGAAAACATCTGTAAATATTACACCGGCGGAGGGACAGAGGTTCGAGCTCTAGACGGAATCAATCTGTGCATTTACAAAGGTGAATACCTGTCTATCCTCGGGCCTTCCGGCTCTGGCAAATCGACCCTAATGAATATACTAGGCTGTCTAGACAAACCGACCCACGGAAAATATCACCTCGATGCCCGTGATGTCTCATCCATGACGGCTAATGCCATTTCGGCAATTCGTAACCAAAAAATTGGTTTTGTCTTTCAGAGTTTTAATTTGCTAGAATATGCCACCGCGCTCGATAACGTTGCGTTGCCGCTGGTTTATTCCGGCGTAAAAACTAAAACACGCCGAAAACGCGCTGCGACGCTACTTGAACAGGTGGGATTGGGTGACCGCATCAACCATAAACCTAACCAACTTTCCGGAGGGCAAAAGCAACGGGTAGCAATCGCCAGAGCATTAGTGAATGACCCACAGATAATTTTAGCTGACGAGTCTACCGGTGCGTTGGATTCTAAATCAGGCTCAGAGATTGAAGCTCTGTTTAACGAACTACACTCCGAAGGTAGGACACTGATTCTCGTCACTCACAATAACGCGTTAGCTGAGCGAACTAAGCGGGTGATTACCATAAAAGACGGCAAGGTAATTTCAGACCAAGCAACGTAAATATCAAACGGCATTGACATGGCGTTGTTTCCAAAATATCTGAACTAATCGCAAGTCATACAATCCAATTATCATAAAGTTAAGCGGGAGGTGATGAGGGGAAAGGCCCTGCACAATATCAGCAACCTAAGATGCGCATAAGAAATGAACTAAATGTCCAAGGCGCGATCTGATCGTTTAAAAAATAAACTATTGACTGCAGAAAGACTTGGATAAGAATAACTTAGCCGCTGTTTTCGTCGATGTCGACGACTTCTGCTAGAATTTCCTCCCTGCATGGGGGAAGGATATCTAATTTCTTCCGATGTCAAACAAAGAAACAAACCTTCTCTCCTCTCACGTTAGCGAAGTGATGATAGTGAGAGCTTTCCATCAATCGGGGTATTGAGACTTTAAAAACTATTGCATCCACTTGGTTTGCAGCTACCTCACCAACGCATTTCCTGAATTAGTCAGCTACACACAAATGCGCTAGCTTATGCAAGGTGTTCCGCTTCCTCTCTTACTTTAATCACTGTCAGGCCTTGCCTGATAGTGATTACCTTCGTTGATTCGTCCAAGCTACAGGTTTGTTACAACCTACGCATTATTAAACATCAGTTCTTTAAGGTACCTCGAAGCAAGGAAAAGGAACGATGAGGTGGTTTTACGGTTTCAAATTACACCTCATTATCAATCACCAAAGTGGCATCATCTCAGTCAAAGTAACAATGGATAACGTGGATAATAGAAAGCCTATGTCGGAAATTGATGACGAGATTTGGGGGTGTTTATACGGAAACAATGGTTATATAGCTGATCTATTGGAGCGGGAACTTACAGACAAGGGAGTAACACTGATAACTGGTATGAAAGAAAATATGAAACCAAAAATAATGAAACTTTAAGACCGCCTAATGATCCGAAAACGTTTTATTAACGAAACCGTTTTTGACCAACTACAAAACATATCCCAAATCAAGCATTCTTAGCACCGTAGTTGTATCAGCTTTATGGTCAACTTGCTGGCGAGCCTCATCGCGTATTCATTTCAACTAAAGAAGCCGAGCATCAAGATAACTAGGTTAGATAAGCAAGTGCTTATACAGATATGAAGTTAATTAGTAGACACTTCAACTGCAAGATGAAGTTTGCGTCAGATACGACGCTTGTCGTTACCGTGTTTATGCATTTTTCATTCACTTTAACCGTAGATCTTCAGGTCTGTGGCGTCAATAACGACGTGGGCGACAGCTCCTAGACTTGGTAAACGACACTTAACTTTTACGTTCTTCGAACACTTACTAATGCAAGTTTATGTAGGGGATTTCAGCGGAACAGTCATCAACGTAAAAACCAAATTTAGAAAGACTTCTAATTCACGAAGTGGGAGCTTGAAAATACTTTTTACCATCAGTGCTGTTTCAATCGCGGTATCCGAAAATATGAATCTACGACCACGATTACCATGATGTTTTAGACAATACCAGGCCTTAATGTCAGCGATGTCTATCTAAGATAGTTATTGAGCCACGGTTTACTAATACTTGATTATATTATTTCCAGTTACTGGTATGATACTTGGTCTTTCCCCTCATCACCTCCCGATTAACTCCATGACGATCTGATCGTAGGAATCACGATTAGTTCAGATATTTGGGAAATAACGCCCTTTTAACATCTAACATCCGGTGTTTTTTCTAAGCAGGAAGTAAAATTTGACAAAATCCGCAATATCGGTGAAAACAGTGGCTGAATTATTCAATCTAAAGTCCTTTATTGACTGATGATCTTATTTAAACAATCAGATCGCGCCTTGGGCATTTAGTTCATTTCTTATGCGCAGTTCAGGTTTAAAGGGTATGTGAATGTATATCCATGCCTATATGTTTTGTGCCACAGTCGGTTTGGGTTTGCATGTTCATGAGAGAGATAACGCTGAAATAATTGACTGACCAAGCAACTCTCAAATCACGGATGTTGTTGGCGTAAATGGCAGCACTCGAGGGAGTGCACCTCTGAAATCCACATATCGCACAATTATCAGACAATCTATAATTTGAATGGTTCGTCGGTATGACTTGCAACCTAATTGTCTACTACTGCAGGTATCATACTGTCCTAACAGGATTTGTAATACTTGGGAAAATTAATTTTTTGGGCTGGAATTAACTTGAATATACGATATCAAACCTATGTCTTCAAGTTGATTGGGTATAGACATGAAAAATTAGCTCATCTATTCACGTTAATAGGCACGAAATTCGGGTTATCAACTAAATTAGTACTTGCAAGTCTTTCAAACTTTATATATAATAGGGTTCCTTCTCGTGAAGCGCGTGTAAGTATTGAGCGGTATTTTATATCATTGCCAAATTTTCCCTCTTAGTTCAGTTGGTAGAACGGCGGACTGTTAATCCGTATGTCGCAAGTTCAAGTCTTGCAGGGGGAGCCACATTCGGTCGTTCTCATCTTTTGATGGGGACGACCAGTAAAATAAGACCTAACTTCTAGGTTATTCTTTTCATTGTAAGCTTGTGTGGCGTATTCTCATATATCCATGTGGCCTGATGTTTATTCACCTTAAATTCCTTCCTGCGTAAAAGTCTCAGCTAACTTCTTTCAGAGAAATCTGACAACAAAATATGGGATGCGATTATTGAAAATACCACCAAAATTCTTGCTTGTGGTAATACGGCCTTCAATACCCGTAAATATCGCTGCAACGATAGCGAAGACACCCACAAAAGATTCATCAACTAGACCGGCGTTGTTGATCAAATCAAGCCTATAACGCACTGATTTAATCAACAACGCTCGGAAGAACACTAAAAAGCACAACTAGAAAGGGTTCCGTTAAGGTATTTCAAGAGCCGTCAAATCAATTCTGAGAGGGGTTATTGTTTTATAACATGAAAGTGTGATTAAGGAGGTGATATGGATCTTTAGAGATAGGAACGACGGGGACGTATGACAAACACTACTACGTAGTTAGTTAACCTGAGCTGCGCATAAGAAATGAACTAAATGTCCAAGGCGCGATCTGATTGTTTAAAAAATAAACTATTGACTAAATAAGGACTTAAGCATGAATAACTTAAACGTTATTTATCGTCGATGTCGACGACTTTTGCCAGACTTTCCTCCCTGCATGAAAAAACACCTAATTTCTTCCGGTATCAAACAAAGAAACAAGCTTTCTCGCCTATCAGTTAGCGAAGTGATGACGATAGTGATAGCCTATCAGCAAACGTGGGTAACCAGCGATGGCGCAAGGCGTACATTTGTAGCAAGTCACTTTTATCTAATGACACAACTGATTTCTGCTTGCATAACAAAGTTGTGTGAGGCACTTGTGACTTCACCCAGAGCAAGATCGCTTAAATATACTCCCCGTACAGGCTGAGTTACAGATTGAAGGACGTGCAATCACTGATCTTTAGGAAAAGGGGATCCCTCCGAAGGAGGGATAGAAATTTCTTAAACGTCAAAGACGTTAATGCGGCCTCTCCTGTTGCTGGATGTATTTCTTTATCATATATAACAGAGCACCGCCGCAGGTTCCCGCAAAATAACTTCGACTCCAAAGCACCAAGACCATATCAATTAACCACTATCGGAAGCAAATAAATCGAAGAATACACTAGGCTTTCGGTGGAAGAACCGAACTAGCTCCATCCCTCTCCCGCAAAACACACATTTTAAGGGATTACGACCTGTTACCTCTTCGAAAATCTCTACATAGTTGATACGTTTGGTGTAGCTCATCATTGCATCCACCAAGTCTCCTGCTGCCTTCGTTATCACTTCATACCACTTCTTACAAACGCGCTGTCGCTTGAAAGCCATAATATCTCACTCGTTGAAATGCTTTAGGAAGAATGTGCTAAACCAGCCTGCCAACAAATACCTAAGCATCCACGCTCTCATACGTTTTCAACTTCGTTTTATGTGATTGATAGTAATACCTGACTTGATGACCGTCATACCCAACTATCCTAGATAAGCCTATCGGTGGGGATAACAAATAGTTTGTTAGGTATCGTATTAACCCTTGGTATCTTTTGCTTAAGACTTTATTTTTACGACCATTGCTAGGATGAGCATAGAAACCATCAGGATAATTATCCCATCAGGTTCTAATCACATATTGACGTGCTGGAAACTCAATCTCCATTAACTTTAGTAAGTGTTTTTACCAAAGTAATCGTAACTGAGATAACGATAAATGCTGAAATCCTTTCCAATCTTGGTTCGAAGGAAAGAATGCATCTTTAGCCAGTATCACATGTAAATGTAGATTTTAGTTGCCATTACGACTATGGATATGGATGAGAATAATGACGGCGATTTCACACGCATCGGTCTTAAAGTGCGCCTAAATCAACTCTAATACGCAGGCTTTCGCCAAGACCATAAACCCAGAATACAAACGCTTCTGATTGGAGTGATTCTGAAAAGGAATACGAAATTTCTCAGGAAATGTTAAGATAACTTGCCGATGGTTCACTCCAAGAAACAGGCGGACGCCTATTTTGACCATACTCTACCGTGCATAACGCTTTCCTCATTGCGGACAAGCTTTCCCCTTACAACTAAAGTTAACTTTATGTTGCCCTTGACCGCAACTCAAGCATGGGTAAGTGGCAAAGCCATTTTCTGAACTTCCACACTTCAGCATCTTAGCTATTTCTGACTGATGATAATCGGTGACATAGCAGGGATGACTGGATATGAATATGGCTCAATTCGTAGTGAAAATAAGTTTAAAGCAAAGCAGCTTTGATTTGATACCTTTGAAATTCATTCATGCCTTTTATCTGTTCAATCGTATTAAATATATCACAAAAAGAAACATGCCTTAAGCCCCACCACATATAGTTTCTGGGAGGAAATTCTTAAATGAAAGAACATTAAACCAGAGGTTGATGAAGCTTTTGGATTGTCTTATGTTGAGAAAACAATTTATCATCAATAACGTTTTTTGATCAACTAAGAAATATATCTAAAATATAGCATTCTCAGCCCCGTAGTGTGGGAGCTTTATGGTCAACCTGATTGTTGGACTTATTGCCTATACGTTCCAACCAAAAAAGCCTAACCTTAAAATTACTCAACTCGAAAAAATCGCACTTATACAGATCTGAGGTTAATTACAAGAATGGCATCTAAATCAGCAGCTGATATCACTGCAGTGACAATTGATTTACGGATGCCATGCAAAAAGCATGTTCATACAATTACGGTAGATAATAGTCGAGAGGTTTCTTATCTGAAAAGATAACACAACTTTGGATGTTAAAATTTTTTGTCTACCCTTACTCTTCATGGAAGCAAAAGGTAAATAAAAATGCTAATGGGCTTTTGAGATAGTACGTAAAAGAAAAGAAAAAAATAAACTTAAAAATGGTCATGGATGAAGAAATTCCCTTCACTTAAGCAAGGATCAATCATCGGTCTAAAAGATATTTAGGATTGAGACAGTCCGTCGTTATTTTTAAAGAAATGATATTATCAGCTTGATTAGAAAGTATCTCACTCCAGACTTGAATTCAGGAATTGACACGAATAAAAATACTATTCAACATGGCAGGTTATGAGGTTTATTGTAAAGTCATTCCGTTTTAATGAGGTACAGAGTATGCTGCACAGATACGTCCCTAAATCATGCCTTTGACTGTAAAATTATGTACTGAGTAACCGTGTCGGAAGCAAGGCAACCACAAGGAATTTCCATTGAGCAACAAACTGATCATTCTCGATTTGTTTTTTGTTATTGAAAAACTGCTGCCAGGAAAGCGCACAGTCGCGCTTTTTCGTAAAAATACTAAACATCTTCCCGTCACAACACTTACCCTTTCGCACTGTGATTCTGCTTCAGCCTTGCTGCTTGCTCTGTTTAAATACTGCATGAACTATGTGGCTTTTTCTCATGGAACTCCACTCTCTGATGATTATTCAATTGATGGTAAAAATAATCAGCTCCAGCTAGCGACACAGATTTTAGCTGGCTTTATACGTGGCTCTTATTGGTGGGTTGAACATTATCTTGAAATTTACAGGGAAGACTGGAGCAAGGTTCAGAAAGAACAATGGCTCAAAGATTTGAAACTATTGGTGCAAGCCATTATCGGAATTGGTAATTGTAGAAAAGCCGAATGGCTAATCAAAAACCGCAGTGCCATAAAAGTATTAACCTACAGCAGTCACATCACACCGTTTCTGCAACATTACGATTAATCAGCTCATCATTTCAATTGCATTGCATCAAACCACGACGCCCTCTCCGTCAGATGAAATAAACAAACTAGCGGAGAGTTAGTCAGACTAAAGTACACTCTCGCATGGTGTTTAAGCCATAAAAGATGGAATATACAATTTCAATAAACGTTTCCACTACTAGTATAGTACCCGCCTGCTTATTTAAGATCTTTCTAATATAGTAGAATTGACAAAGGCTAGCACTTCCTTGCGGCAGGCATCATCGACGCCGATGACAACAAGCAGGCAAAGTTTGTCATCCATCCAAGCTTTGCAGTAAACACCATCTGCCTATTGGTTTTATCTACCAAGGTAAACAAAAAAGGCTGACACCAAATACCGATGACAGTGTCAATCTCTAAATAATAAAACTCGACATTTCCATCAGGAATATCATGGCGTTGCTCAGTGTCAACACTGTTCTTTATCTTTGCCTTATCACCGTTATTCATTTTTATTTTGTAGGGCTTACCATGATGAAAAAGATCCGTGTAGAGCTCCCCACCATTATCCTTATTATGCCATATATATCGGTAAAAATACTTCCACTTGGCACCTCATTGTGCTTGATAACCCATTCGACGCTCATTATATTGGGTGACGTATGTGTGCTAAAATAATTATGAATTAACATCTTAGTCCTCTCTAAAATGCCAATAAGATCCAGCCAAGTCATAGCGTTGAAGCGAGTTACTTTGGTATGTTCTAAGGCGTTGTTGATTAAATCAGGCCTATAACGCACTTCTCCTAATTTTCTTTATAGTCTTAATTTATCTGCTGTCACCTAACAGATAAATTCCTTGATTAGGTTAGCTATATACGGATGCTTAAGTTGATGCCATGTACTCTGGTTCCCCTTTGTTATTATCTGATTTATCTTCAAGTAAAACCTACTGGCATCTCGTTCGTTAATTCAAGAAAGCTACAGATCTATCACAACTTACGTATTCCATAGCGGCACGGGTTTGAGGGGGTGACTAAACAACGTTTGGGAACGATAGAATGGTTCTATGGCTTTAAACTTCACCTTATAATCAACGACCCATGCGGTATCATTTCGGTAAAAGTAACAACAATCAATGTGGTTTCGTCGTAAAGTTTAAAAAGAAGCGGGGATCGACTTTCTCAGTATACACTTATGCTACCAGTGAATAAAACTGCTTTCAGACAAGCATTTCTCCCGCTTTTTCAATATGACCTTTCCTGAGTATCTGCTACAACTCAACACCGTCAATGGATCTCCATCCTAGGCACTGGCGTATCTTCCACTTCACCATACGATGGCTCTACTCCACGATGTTGTTCAGATATTTCAGTTTCATTACTTCTATTAATATCCCAGCTAACACCGAAAACTAGATGACGAAATTAAAGTTGAACAGCGCCAGTACATTAGCAATATCGCCGTAAACCCTCGCCCAATGCGGGCGGGGATATAAGGCGAACTCCCGTAGGGAGTTAAAATGCTCAATTCGGTGTGGATTGACTGTTCACGTAAGCTTTTAACGTCTCTATTGTTGCACCTCCGGCAGTGCAAGCAAAATAAGAGCGTGACCATAACGCAGAGCTTTTACTCTGCCTTGCAAGGTGCGTATTTTGCTGACGAAGCTGACGGGACGACACTGCTTTTAAATTATTGACCATCACACTGATTGCAAGCTTTGGTGGGTATGC
>NZ_NBYY01000016.1 GCF_002464935.1 Candidatus Enterovibrio escicola | reverse complement strand
TACAGGTTTGTCACAACCTACGCATTCTCAGACATCAGGTTTTTAAAGGTACCGCAAAGCGAGGAAAAGGAACGATGGGGTGGTTCTACGGTTTCAAATTACACTTTATTATCAATGACCAAGGTGGCATTATCTCAGTTAAAGTGACGACGGTTAACGTGGCTGATAAAAATCCTTTATCGGGGCTGATGAGCCTTGGGGGTGTTTATACGGAGATAAAGGTTATATCTCTGATTTATTGGAGCGGGAAGTTTCAGATAATGGGTGACACTGATAATTGGTGTGAAAAAGAATATGAAATCAAAGGTGATGAAACTTTAGAACCGCTTAATGCTCCGGAAACGATTTATTATCGAAACCGTTTTGGACCAACTAAAAAACATATCCCAAATAGAGCATTCTCGGCACCGTAATTGTATTAGCTTTATGGACAACTTGCTGTCGAGGCTCATCGCCTATTCATTTCAATAAAAGAAGCCGAGTATGAATATGACTCGGCTTGATAAGCAAGCGTTTATGCAGAGCTGAGGTTGATTAAATTGAGAATTATAATTCTGAAGAGGGAGTTTAGGGCTGAGCAAGTGTTTATAGCGAAATATTGCTGTCTCTTTTAATGAATGTTTGTGAGAACCCCTGTCCTTCAACGCCTTTACAGCTTCATTTCTAGGATGCCCTTCCTCCCAGTACCCCGTGTTGCTTCGAGGTGGAATAGTGGGCGTTATTTTTTGTTTCTCAATACGAGGTGACCTTCTTTTGTATAAGAAGGTCCGTCAGCCCTGACTTGCTGTATTTTTCGTCGTAATGGGTTACGCAATGAAGCAAGGCATAAGATTCGGTATGCCCGTTCGCCCTCAGATAAATTAAGACTGTGAAAGAAGACTAAGATTACTACGTTATAGGCCTGATTTAATCAACAACGTCCTGTTTATAATAAAAAATCAGGCATATTGTACGAAAACCTACTTATTGAATACATGACTTTATGTTCAATGAAGAGATGACCGCGAATCTAGACACTTTCCATTCAAGCTGATGATCCACTGCGTTCATAAAGTACGTTAATTTTTGTGCATAATGTACATTATTGAACGGTCGTCTTTGTGTTATTACATAAGCTATAGCTATAAATACTCGAAAGCATCAGAGTACATCTGTTTTTCCTGTGCCATTCTCTTTTGACAGAGCACATCCCGCACCACATGCATCATGGATACTGGTCCACTTATATAAATGTCATAATTATATAAGCATACAAAGTCACGTAATACGATATCTAACACTGTTCCAACTTGATATAAGTTAGTATGTTGTGATGATTCTAAAACTGGTACGTATTGTATATTTGAATTCTTATAGCTTAATTCGATAAGCTCATCATGATCATATAATAGACCATGATTTTTAACACCCCAGTATATATAAATGGGTTGTGTCAACCCATTTATAATACAGCTCTTCAAAATGCTAGATATATATGACATTCCAGTACCACCCGCTATCAATAAAATGGGTTTATCACTGCTTGTCCTTAACCATGCATCACCAAATGGTCCTTCAATTGCTATACATTTATCCTGTTTTAAATACTGCCGAAATTCCTCCAATATAGCTGCCGTTGTTTCATCCAATATTGATCCACCAATATGTAATTCCAACATTCCATGGTCAAAAGGCGTGTTTGCAATTGAGAAGGGTGTGTTCTTTGACGCAATTTTAACTTTAATATACTGTCCTGCTTTAAAGTTCACAGTCAACTCAGGTTGCAGTCTCACTTTGAAGACGCTTTTCGCAAGGGGAATGATTGCATCGATCTTACAACTTCTTTTCATCTCAGTAGACCTAATTCTTTATGCTAATGCTAATGATTGAGACATACTCAATGCGCATCCTTTTTGCCCGAGTGTATTAACTCGCCGTACAATTTCTATTGTTATCCCAGGATAGTCGTCATCGATTTCACGTACAATACCAATATCATCCGTGATTAGAAACGCTGGATAGCTAGTTGAGGACGCGTCTATATAGCTCATCAATCCCTCTTGACCATTAGCTACTGGTTGAAGTGTTCTTGGATCTAAAGCCCTCGCATAAACCCAAGGTGGTACATGCTTGCGTTGATACTCATCTTCAAAGAAGCAGGTATTTAGCTCTACTTGATTGAAAGTATCACGTATTTGGCTAGTACAATTAAGTTGAAACGTATCAACAAGCAGGTTATTAAAGTCACTTCTCTCCAATGAGTCTTTTTCATTCTTTTTCCAACCCCCTCCTGTGATAATGTAAATTGAATCTCCACCATCGTAATTAATTTCATTTTTCTTCATATAGTTACAAAGCAGAGATATAAAGTAGGGAGGACCGATTAGACACGTAGTTTTCCCTAACCTTTTTATTCTATAAAGGTTTCTGATTGTAGCTTCAAAGTCAATTTTATTATCATTGCCTGTAAATACTGTTGGGTATAGAAGTTCAACCAAGCTCATTACGTATTGAAACCAGACATCCCCAGCATTAGACCGATCTGGACCCAGATTAATAAGTTCCATTTGATGCTCGAACCAATAACCAACGTACTTCATACCATAATTTACAGAACCGAGTAATCGTTCAATACTCAACCTATCTCGTGCAATATAGCTTTTTGTCCCACTTGTACCACTACTAGTAAACCAATTTTCAATGTATTTTTCTTCTGATGTGAAAAGTCTAAAGTTCTTGAAAACAGATGTTGGAAAGACTGGGATGTCATCAATAGATTTTATATTTTCACTTATGTTTTGAGAACTACAGTACTTTCTATAATGTTTATTATTATGAAAATGATAATTGAAAGAACTCCGGATCAGTCGATCTCTTATTTCCCTTTCCTCATCAAGCGTCAATTTACTTGGTATGCTAGTAAAGATAAGATCATCTATCTCAGAGCTGGAAATTATATCAGTTTTATTTAGTTTAGTGTTGGTTACCATAAATCCTCCAGATTACTACCGTACGATATTAAAGTAATTATAAACAATGCAAATTCAGTCCATAGGACTATTCAAGGAAACATTTCTCTAAACGTGCTAGAAAATGCATAACGTAAGTAATTAAAGTCGCAGCCAGTGATACCCCATGAATATATGTGGTTTATACAAAGTGGCACAGTCATAAACACTGCAATCTTTGATATGAAGTCATATTGTAACCACCACATATATATGCTAACCCAATTAATTTAGTTTTCTCTAAACTTCTCCAATTGTAACAGGGGTTAGCTACTACTGTAGATTTCTCTCAATTTTAGAATTAACAAATTCTATTAGTTTCAAACGATTGTCATGATCTTGCATTGATTCAAATGATAACAAGATTCTTTTGGCTCCCGTTTTAGAAATAGCCAATAATGATGAATCATAATAGTCGTCATTCGTACCAATTGCATTTTCATCTATAATCTCTTTGATCTTATCCTCTTGATTGTGATTTGGATAAGTTTCTGAGACATAACTAGATAAATACCTTTTAGTTTCTTCTCTAGCTATCTCACCATCATTATTTATATTAACAATCATACATAATTGATGATCTACATTTGAAACATCTATATTATTCTCATTTGCAGTTTTATTGTATAAGGAAGCATAGTTCTCCTTAGTGTAGAGATTGTCATCCCATTTAAATGTTAATGGTAATGCTTTCCTAGCTGCCCATTCAACGACAGTTTCACTTGTTGCCATAACGTACTGCTTAGGACCAAATTTTGTATAACAATGAGGATTAACTGAGATTTTAGGAAAATTATAGAAATCATTATCAGCATGACAATACCCTGTTTTTATTGCATCATCGATAATGTCGTGACATGCTTCAAATATCATCCTTTGACTTTTTATGTCTCGATTGAAAAAATTCATTTCGAATTCACTTTCACTATCGCTAAAACCTAAAATGAACCGTCCTTTAGACATTTGGTCTATCAAGCTAGTCTCTTCAGCGACCCGAACTGGATGGTGGGTTGTAATAACTTGATTTAAAGAACCAATATTCAGCTTTTTTGTTAATCCGAGTAAGTAACTGGCAACAGTAATAGGAGCACCTACAATCCCATTCATAGAGAAGTGATGTTCACTGACATAGACAGTATCAAAATAATAATTATCATTATCTACAAGTAATGTAGTATTAATCATATTACCAAGCACTTTTTTTGAAGAAGAATGTTCTGTTTGAAAATTTATGAAGAAAAGTCCGAATTTCATATTAATATACCTTTATTAAGATTTAATAAATTATTTACCCATTATTTATAATAACGACCTCAGATTTATTGAATAAAAATAGATATAGAGGTCGCTAAGAAGTTAAAGGTAAAAATTTCTAAAAAAACAATAAATAGAATGCTAGAAAGTCCACACTAACTACTATTAACTAATGATTAGAAAATCATGCAATTGCTCTATTTTCTATACGTTCAGGTTCTTTCAGGAATGGTGCTACTTTTTTCATAAAGCAGTCCATTGTTGCAAGAATATCCTCTTCAGTGCCATTTGCCTCAAATCCACAATTAATACTTGTGATTCCAGTAGCATCAATATCACGCTGTATTATTTCTATACATTCTTCAGGTGTACCTACTGGGTTAATTTCATAACTGTAGTCAACACGGCGATTAGTATCTTTATGTCCTTTTAGGACAAACTCTCTCCACTGAGATGTATGATAGTCATAACCACGGATTTGATTGCAATCATCAAAAATCCGCGTCGCATGAACATAAGAATCATACCAGTTGGCAAGGAACTTACGACAAAGCTCTTTGGCTTTAGTTGAATCTTCATCCACAGATGTTATGTAAGTTAATCGATGATCAATCTTCGATATATCATGACCATACTCAGTAGCAATTTCATTATAAAGTTCAATTTGTGCTTTTTTCTCAGTAGTAGGAATAATCCAGCTAATGATCATTGGAATACCGTATCTTGCTGCCCACTCAGTAGTTGTAGATGATTCTGATACGGTTAATATGGGCACTCCACTTTTAGTTAAAATTTCTGGATAAATATTAACTTCTGGGAACTTAATATAGGCTGTATCAGCTACCATACGACCAGTTTTTTGACTTTCATTAAATAGATTATAGAAACAATGTGTTATTTCCCTACTGCTATCCATGTCAGCACCAAATACTCTGAAATCTTTATCGTATAACCCTCGGTTGATTCCAAATATGAATCGGCCATTTGACATTTGATCTAACAATAATACATCTTCTAATTGGCGAGTAGGGTGGGCTGTAGGAATAACTACTGCCGTAGTACCGACTTCTAATTTCGTAGTGCGACCTAGAATATTAGCTGCAGCAACAAATAAGTTTCCCGTAAGGCCAAACTCAGTAAAGTGGTGTTCAAGAATCCAGTAATTATCAAATCCATATTTCTCTGATTGAATTCCTAAATTTACAAAGCGCTCTATTACCTCAGTATGGGTTTCTTCTGGGGGTTGGTATGAGAAACAAATATTTCCGAACTTCATAATATCTTCCTCTTTTTTGTAAATGGTGTGTTTTACTCAAATCAAGAGGTAATTAGTTAGACAACACTAATAGACTCACCCTCAATCTTATTTTTCAATCGACGTTCATTTACTGTTACCGCCGTTAATCTTTCAAATTGTGGTTCAATAAATTCAATATCAATAACGGTAGAACCATTATCTAATGCAATAGCTGCTCTGGTTACCGATTGATAGAAGTTTCTTAAAACAACAAGGTTCTCACTTAGATCGTGAGAACTGCCAATTAGAGAATAAATCATTGATTTATTTGACTTGATATTATTTACTAGTTCAATGACCTCATCTTCTTTCACCCAGTCATCTCTATTAGCAGTGAATAAAATCATTGGAATCTCTAAGTTTTTTGTTTTCTCTTTCGTTGATTCAAATGTTTCCCAGTTATTATTAAAACAGTCAGTAACAAAGATTTCAGCATCTAGTTTATGACCTTTGAAGTTTAGTTCATCTGGCAAATCTTTTATTCCAAGTTGGAGGTAATCATATTTAAATGCTCTCTCAAGAGTATCACGAAGATTTACTACACCTACAGCTGTTACTAGAAATGACAGATTAATATCCTGAGCTACTTCATAAGCAATGCGTGCAGATAGGCTAGAAGCTATTAAACCAAACTTTGTGATATTTCTGGAATTAAGCCAATTGATAACAAAAAGCAGGCTTTCTTTTCCAGCAGACATTGTAAATTCATTAATAGAACCGCTACTTAAACCTACATGGTAAAGTGAATCGTAGCGAATAACATGGAAACCATTACTAGATAAATACTCTGCAAGTCCCGCAAAGTGATCCATTCTACGAGCGAAACCAGAAGCAATAATAATTGTATTGTTCCTATCGTATGTCTCTTCTTTTGGTAACGTTTCCCTAACTCGGATAAATTTACCGTTTCCAAGCTTAATTACATGATCATTTGTTGAACATTTATTTATTGTTTCCATATTATCTCACTCCTGTTACGGGACAAAAATGAGGAACTTATCCTCTTCTAAAAATCGTGTCTGTTCTATTTCAACCGCGACATCTATTGTCGTGAAATCAAATGGTCTTTCTTGTGAGATATATCTTACTAATCTTTGAAGTGGACGCATTGCATCATGTGAACCTCCCATTCTAAATATGTTATTCATACCAGATTCCACAATACGCTCAGCACCTTTTATGGCTAAAGCATCTCGATATTTGAATACGGATGTCCAAGGGTACATTGACACAGTTTGTGTTTGATATTTCACTACAAAAGGTAATATATCTTCAAAACGGGTAGCATGATGCAGGTAAACACAACGTCCAAGCGGTTGGTTTAGTTCAACTCCAGGGGAAGATTCAACTATCATCCAATCCTGCTTAGGGTCGACTTCAACCTTAAGTCCCGCAAATTGACATTCCTTAGCAGTGAGGGAATATACTGCCTGTTCATCAAAACTCTGTCTAGCTTTCGGAAGAATTCGCGCATATAGACCAAGTCTATTACGAAGTTCTTCTTTGAATTCTTCATAAGAATCACCCATATAGAAAACATTTTGACTTGAGAAACACGCTTGCTGATCATAAAAACAGATATCGTGCGCCACACCTGTTGCTGCGGTTACGAGATCCTCTGGATCGTCAATAATACTAATGCTTTTTTTAGGACCATATTTTATTACATCAATCATTAGTGGAGAATATTTGACAGCCCATTCAATGGCCGAAGATCCACCCCAAGCAACGACAACATCCATGCTTTGTAGTATTACCTCTGGTAAACTAGTGTCTTCCTCATGCGACCAATAAAGCACAGATAGAGAACGGGTAATAGGATGGTTTTTATCAACTTCAATAAAGCTCATTGCCAATGCATGTGCAGTAAAAGGATCTGCTGAAGATGTTTTAATAATACATTGATTTTTTGTCAGGATTGCTCTCACAATGGAACTTACCCCAGAAAGGGGTACATTTCCAGCCAGTAAATGCAACGATTTACCTTTTGGAAAAGCTTTTACATAACATTCATCTTGCGGAATCCATTCATCAAGCATGTGACGTGAACCAAGTTCATTTTGCACAGTGTGATATAAACCACTTTTCGAACAAAGAACCATTGATATCCAATTGGCCTCTAATTTTGCCATTTGCTCGGAATATCCCATGTAATTCTTTAACTCGCGAATGTAATTCCTTCGTCTTGAATATTCCTCATTTTTCCAACGTTGACCTACTGTATATAGGAAATTGATAATATTATGTAACTTAATATTATTTGTGTTGTCATAAGTTATCATTTTTTCAACATGAGTAGACGTAATTCTTGGTAAATAAACAGAATTACCTCCATCAAAATTAACTCTAATGTGTGTTTCTTTATCTGAATCAAATGGTTCAACCTGCCCATTTATTACTATTGGTATAATTTTATCCATATATAATCCCACCAATTAAATTATATTTAAAAAAAGAAATCATTCATCGATATTTAACATGAATCTTCTAGCCATAATAATTATAAATATATATTTGCTGAAAATTTAAAATCAATCTTCTTACTTTCAAGCGGTACTTACTTCAGGTAAGTACCTCTCTAACATTTTATT
This sequence comes from Candidatus Enterovibrio escicola, assembly GCF_002464935.1. Lineage (GTDB taxonomy): Bacteria > Pseudomonadota > Gammaproteobacteria > Enterobacterales > Vibrionaceae > Enterovibrio > Enterovibrio escicola. The sequence continues at coordinate 87,550 of NZ_NBYY01000016.1, read as the reverse complement.
CAAAAGACTTATTTTTCTGTTAACTCGCTTTCACATGTTGATTGTTAATATATATTTTTTTTCCAGAAACACTATAGTATCCATGTATACAAATGTATTAAAGTTAGACATTGACCCATAAAACAGAAAAAATTCAAACAGTACTACATGATTAATAGACTGTAATGGCGTTGTTGATCAAATCAGACCTATAATGGACTGATCCTAATATTTTTACAGTCTTAATTTATCTACTGGCGAACAGGAATACCGAGTCTTAGAACTTTGTTTATCGTTTTTACATTTGCCAGCGCTTCATCAACTTTAGCATTGTAATTAACCTTAGATCTACATAAAAGCTTGCTTATCAAGCCGAGTTATCTTGAAGTGCTACTTCTTTGATTGAAATGAATACACGATGAAACCCACCAACAAGTTGATCATAAATTTGGTACAACTACGGTGCCGAAAATGCTTGATTTGGGATATGTTTTTTAGTTGGTCAAAAACAGTTAAAATAATAAATCGTTTTCGGAGCATTAGGCAGTCCCAAAGTTTCATCACTTTGGGTTTCGTATTCTTTTTCACACCCGTTATCAGTATCACTCCCTTGTCTGCAAGTTTTAGCTTCAATGGATCAGAGATATAACCTTTATCTCCGTATAAACACCCTAAAATTTATCAGCCATTTCTGATACAGGATTTCTATCATCCACGTTAGCCGTTGTTACTTTGACTAAGATAATGCCACAAGGATCATTGATAATAAGGTGTAATTTGAAGCCGTAGAGCTCCCGATCGTTCCTTTTCCTCGCTTCGAAGTATCTTTAAAAACCTGATGTCTGAGAATGCGTAGGTTTTGATAAACCTATAGCTTGGATGAATCAACAAAGGCAATCCCTGTTAGCCTTGCCTCACGGTAAGTAAGGTAAGAGCAAAGTGGAACCAGAGCACCTTGCATGAGCTTGAGAATTCGCGTGTAGTTGATTAATTCAGGAAATTTATTGGTGAGGTAGAGGAAAATAAAGTGGATGTAATAGGTTTTGAAGTCTCAATACCCAGATTGATGAAAAATTATCACTCTTGTCATAACTTCGCCAATTGAGAGGCATAAAAGGTTTTTTTCTTTGTTTGAAACTGAAAAATGAGGGGTTTTTCCCTATGCAAGGAGGAAAGTTTGGAAGAAATCGTCGACATCGACGAAAACAGCGTCTAAGTTATTCATGCCCAAGTCCTTATGCAGGAAATAGTTTTTCTAAACGACCAGATCGCGACTTGGGCATTTAGTTCATTTTTTATGCGTAGATCAGGTTAATTACCTTCATCTTTTTCACGAGACCATAACTGTAGTAGTGATTATCTGAATTCAGGGGTAAGCTGGTATCAATGGGCTACGACCCATTTCTACTTGACGTTATTACCTTGTTAGCCACTGTGGCTGGTTCCACCTTAACGCAGGAACAATTCTAGTATCAGACTTTGCCACCACTTCCCATACGGAGGGTTGAATAATTTCCTAGGATTGAGTTTTCCTCGGATGAAAACAGTTTTGGCATGGCTAAAGGTGTGGAAACCTTCAATACCATGATAACTCCCCATACCAGACGCGCCTATACCCCCAAATGGTGCATCATCAACTGCAACCTGCACTAGACTGTCATTGATAGCAATTGATCCTGAATGAGTGTGATGGATGACATGTTGTTGGAAGTAGTTGTCAAAGGTCATCAAATACAGTGCTAATGGGCGAGGATGACCTTGAAGTATATGAAGTACATCATGCACATCTTTGTAGGTGATGATGGGTAAGATCGGGCCAAAAATTTCTTCTTTCATAAGGGTGCTGTCTAAGGTGGGGTTAATTACCAGATGTAGCGCCATTTTACGAGTTACAATATCGGTTGCAGGCTCACCAAGGCTGATCACAGTTACACCACTCTTATTCGCATCATCCAGTAAAGATACTAGGCGCTCATATTGGTGATTGTTGATGATGGAAGTACGATCGTCACTCTGAATACCTTTGGGATAGATGGATTGCCATTGTGATCGCAACGCTCCTATAAAGGCTTTGAGCTTATCTTCAGGTACAAACGCATGATCGGGGGCGACACAAATTTGACCCGTATTGAGATTTTTACCAAACAGTAATCGTTCTGCAGCAAGTTCTGGATCAATATCAGGCGCAACAATCACTGGGGATTTACCACCCAATTCAAGTGTCACAGGTGTTAGGTTAGTCGATGCTGATTTCATAACTTTTTTACCTACCTCGGTTGAACCAGTGAAGAACAAATGATCAAACGGTAGTTCACAAAAGGCGCTTGCAATAGTGATATCACCATCAACAACGCACACTTGATCGGCAGGAAAGACATCCTGAAGTAGTGTTTTTAGTGATTGATTGGTGTGTGGTGTAGATTCGCTAAGCTTGACCATTACGCAGTTACCTGCTGCAATTGCGGTTATAAGTGGGATCAAGCTCAACGTTACTGGAAAGTTCCATGGTACCACAATACCCACTACCCCCAAGGGCTGGTAATGTACTTGAACTCTGGCAGGCATGAGCAATAATCCCTCAGAACGTTTTGATGGGTTCATCCAGCGTTTAAGTTTGCGTTTTGTATACCGTAACATCTGAAAACACGGAAGAATATCAGTGATAAGAGAGTCCGTACGGCTACGATGTCCGTAGTCCTCAGATAAAGCAGAAACTAGAAATGGATAATTAGTTTTTAATACTCGTTGGAACCGTTCGAGATCTTTAATCCTAGATTTGTAAGCCACATAAGGGTTGAGACTGCTGCGCTCTAAGAGCGTTGCAAACTGGACTTCGAGCACATTGCGCTGTTGCTCTGCTGATACTTTGGTAGCCATTGATACGATAGTCATATAAACTCTCCTTTTGTGCGAATACCTTTTTTCTCACAGTAAAGACTGTCCCATACAAAGGCAAGTTAGGGAGTACACATTACAGTAACCATTTATGTTGACCTCAGTGGCAGAATATCGTGCACTGCTATTGCAGTAATAAAAATGATGATGGAACATGTCCGTATTACTCTTACTATCCTATTTCTTAAAAGAAGGGAATTTCCACCTGAATAACCTGAGCTAGACATAAGAACTTGGGCATTAATAATTTAGATGTGGTTTCCACCTATATCGTCGATTTTTCTTTCCTTATTTGCTATTTTTCTATTTGCCGTCTCCGTATATCTTTAGCCCTGTGGCATCAATAATGATGTGTGCGATATGTCCTAGACTCGGCAAACGGTACTTAACTTATATGATCTTCAAACGCTTACTAATACAAATGTATGTAGGGGATTTCGGCATGACATTCATCAACGTAAAAACTAAATTAAGAAAGCCTTCTAATCCACGAAGTAGGAGCTTGAAAATACCTTTTACCATCAGTGCCATTTCAATCGCGGTATCCGAGAATATAAACCCACGGCCACGATGCCTGTGATGCTTTAGACAAAGCCATGCCTTAATGGAAACGTCGTCTATAGCTAAATAATTACAATGTGGCACAATGTGAAGCTCAGGTTAATCACATCTGGTGACGTATGTGTGCTGAAACGTTCATGAATAAACGTCTTAGTTTCCTCTGAAATCTGCTAAAAGCTAATCTGTGCATGGCGTTGAGGTGGGTTTCTTTGGCCTGTTTTAGTGTAAGACGATGACAGTACATCCCGTGGAAATTGTCTGGGCTATGATACTTTATTTCTAAGCTGATAGTTGAGTGAGTTCAGCCAAGTGTTCGGATAATCTGGCTAAAGGCATAAATCTCAGCCAATCGTTGTTCAATATAAAACTAGTTTTTATCATTTAATGGTTTATGAGTCATATATATCTCCATATCAAGATAGGATGCAGAGAGTGTACTTTAGTCGGGCTCTCCGATAGGTTGTAATTTTACCTGACGGGAAAAGTTGGCAACGCAACGTTACAGTCACGGATGTTGCTGGCGTAAATACCAGTATCAGAGGTAGAGGTGACTACAATCTACGTATCGAGCAATTATTAGAGAATCTAAGTGAGGGTCGAGGCCATGATATAATCATCAATAGTCAAAATGGAGAGAATTATAAGAAAATAACCGACGATCACAGTATCAACTCTACGAAGAGAAAGATTCAAATTCCTTACCATCAAGTTATTTGGGTAGAGGAGCTTGATTGGAAAGTATCGTATTTCAGATCTGAATTCAGGTATTCTTATATTATTCTTCGATGGTAACGTTGTCGATTAGTACTTTTTCGACGGGGACATGTTGATGCACATAACCCCATTTAGCCGTTTGTACGCTTTTAATATTGTTAACGATGTCCATACCTTCAGCTATTTCAGCGAATACACAGTAACCCCAACCATCCATAGACTCTGATTTAAAATCCAAGAAGGTGTTGTCATTCACGTTGATAAAGAATTGTGAACTTGCAGAATGAGGATCTAGGGTTCGTGCCATCGCAAGCGTACCTGTTTTGTTGCTCAAACCGTTATTTGCTTCGTTTTTGATACTCGCACGTGGTTCTTTTTCTTCCATACGATACGTAAGACTGCCTCCTTGGATCATGAAACCATTTATAACACGGTGGAAAATTGTACCGTTGTAAAAACCGTCTTGACAGTACTGTAGAAAGTTTATCGAAGTTTTTGGTGCTTTCTCAGTGTTCAGTTTGATTTTAACAACACCAAAATTGGTGCAAAAAATAACCATGTATTGTACCTATGTTTAAAGTATAATTTCGATTGAGACGATTAATTCTATCTTAACTATCGTGACATTCAGCTGATTGCCAAAGAAAAAACAGAATATAGAGTACGCACCCATCATTATATGGTGACTTCATCTCCTCTCACTGTCTATTACCTTGCCTTAATTCCACAGAAGGCGTGTAATATATATATCTATATGTTTTGCTAATCATTGTAATGGGTGAGCCAACTATCATGTTAAAAATCTACAACTCCTTCACAAAGACAAAAGAAGAATTCAAACCTATTGAACCCAGTAAAGTTGGCATGTATGTGTGTGGAGTGACTATTTATGATTTTTGTCATATAGGGCACGGTCGTACCTTCGTGTCTTTTGACATGGTATCACGTTACCTGCGTTTTTTGGGTTATAATTTAAGTTTTGTACGAAACATCACCGATATCGACGACAAAATCATCAAACGTGCAGCAGAAAATGGTGAAAGTTGTGAATCGTTGACTGCACGTTTGATTACAGAGATGCATGTAGATTTTGATGCGTTGAACATGGAACGTCCTGACTTTGAACCACGAGCAACCCAATTCATTCCTGAAATTATTGTGCTGATAGAACGTTTAATCGAACGTGGTTTTGCGTATGTTTCCACTAACGGCGATGTGTTGTTTGAAGTCGCTAAATTTAATAATTACGGTAACTTATCACGTCAAGATCTGGATAAACTGAAGGCAGGTACACATGTGGATAATGGGAAAGCTAAGAAAAACCATCTGGATTTTGTTTTATGGAAAATGTCAAAATCTGATGAACCAACATGGAAATCACCATGGGGTTTAGGTCGTCCTGGTTGGCACATTGAATGTTCTACGATGAATTCTGCGATTTTAGGTAACCACTTTGATATTCACGGTGGCGGTTCTGATCTGATGTTCCCGCACCACGAAAACGAAATTGCCCAATCTTGCTGCGCTTACGACACGACATACGTCAACAGTTGGATGCATAGCGGCATGATGATGGTTGACTGTAATAAAATGTCTAAATCACTTGGTAACTTTATCACGATTCGTAATGTGTTGGCGGACTACGATGCAGAAACGGTACGTTACTTCCTGATGTCGAGTCACTATCGCAGCCAACTGAACTATAGCGAAGACAACCTTAGACAAGCACGTGCGTCAATGGAACGTTTGTATACGTCAATGCGGGGTTTGAATCTTTATGTTGAAGTGGAAAACAGTGATAGGTTTGTTGAGCGCTTTAAAACCGCAATGAACGATGATTTTAACACCCCTGAAGGGTATTCAGTTCTGTTTGAAATGACTAGAGAAATCAACCGCTTGAAAGTATATGATGTAAATGCAGCATCAATACTGGCTACGCGTATGCGTAAGCTAGCAAATGTGCTTGGTCTGTTGTGCAACGACCCTGAAACCTTTTTGCAAAGCAACGCACAAGGCAGGGATGCCGACGTGGTTAAAATTAAAGCATTAATTAAATCCCGCAACGACGCACGCGCAAGTAAAGACTGGGTACTTGCAGACATAGCACGTAATGCACTTACTACTATGGGTATAATTCTTGAAGATGGTACACAAGGTACCATTTGGCGCCGTAAATAAAACACATCGCTAACTAAATGTAGTAATTAACCTGAGCTGCGCATAAGAAATGAACTAAATGCTCAAGTCTCGATCTGACCGTTTAAAATAAAATATTGACTACATAAGGACTTGTGTATGAATAACTTAGACGCCATTTTCGTCGACTTCTGCCAGATTTTCCTTCCTTCCTAGGAAAAACCCCTAGTTTCTTTCGGTATTAAACAAAGAAACAAGCTTTCTTACCTCTCAGTTAGCGAAGTGATGACGAGAGTTATAGCTTTCCATCAATCGGGGTATCGAGATTTCAAAACCTATTACATCCACTTTCTTTGTTGCTACCTCACCAACGAATTTCCTGAATTAATGAGTTACACGAGGATGCTCAAGCTCATGCAAGGTGTCCTAGTTCTGCTTTTCTCTTAGCTCACTCACTGTTATGCAAGGCCAACAGGGATTGCCTTCGTTGATTCATCTAAGCTACAGATTTGTCACAACCTACGCATTCTCAGACATCAAGTTTTTAAAGGTACCTCGAAGCGAGGAAAATAAATAATGGGGCGGTTCTACGGTTTTAAATTATACTTTAATTATCAATGACCATTGTGGCATTATCTCAATCAAAGTAACGACGGCTAACGTGGATGATAAAAATCCTATGTCGGAAATAGTTGGCGAGTTTTGGGGGTGCAATACCAACACATTTGTATATTGCAGAAAATAATGCCGAAATGCTGAAATAAATAGAAAAATCACCAACTGTATCTGGGCGATTTTTCTTGGAGTTTAACGATAATTTAAATACGGATGAAATCCATGTGCATCACTTTTGGCTTGAATGCGTGACGTTGAATAGCTTGAGGTTTAACTTTCACTTCTTGATCGTTTATTACCAGAGTAATTGCTCCGTAGAAGTTAGGTTTATCTATTTGACTGATCACGAGATTGTGATCAAGATCGATTGCAACTGGGGCTGCTTCGCCACCATAAATCACGGCCGGAAAACGGTCATAGAGTCGCAGTCGGCGACTCGCCCCTTTCCCCTGTTCAGTACGTACTACTGCTTCGAATTTCATGATCAATACTCTTGAATAGGGTTATCTATTGAATTAAGTTAAATGGTTCGTTGGTATGGCAGGCAACGCAGTTGTCCACTACTGCACACGTCTTAACACGGATTTTTAATCCATGAAAGAATTTATTTTCTATACGGAAATCAACTTATTGAACAGACGACCCTTAAATAGAGGGTTCATATCAACATTTGGATTTGCGATTAAATCTGAATACGGAATAAATCTGCTATCAAATCTACCATCAACCTTAATAAATAACAAGGGGATTTTTTGGAAGTTTGATGAAATGTACATTATCTTTGTTCATGTCTGCAATCTTTTTTTGTCTTCTTATGCCAAAGCGACTTATATACTATTACTCATTAACCGCAGATCTGTATTAAGCGCGTATTTTACAAACCGAGTGATTTTAAGGTTCAAGCCTCCGTCATCTGAAATGTACGAGTGTTCTATCTTAAGCCGCCATTAAATACTCTAAAAAATAGCGTTAGGAGAGAGATATCAAAAACTCGATCTACCACGTGTACGGAGGATGTGTTCTATCTTGGTAATTTCCTTATTACTAACCTAGTTGCAGTCCGTTCCCTTGGGTAAAATTTGCCTTAGTAAACCATTGGTATGCTAATTCAGTCCCCTATCACTTGACCGATAAGGTCTAGAAAAATAGAAATCAACATCTGTAATTTCAGCAACCTCTTCATGATCGGCGAACTATGTACCGTTGTCTAACATGAGGGTTTTTAAGTCATAGAAGGTGTAATTGATAATATCAATAAACATCTCTACCACTATATCTGCCTACTTATTGAGCATCTTTCTGATGCAGTAAGAGTTGATTGTGTTTATCCACAAGGATAAGCGAAAAGATTTGTGCCTAGTCCCAATGACAGTGTCAATCTCGAAATGACCAAATTTGGTCTTCTCGTTTGCAATATCAGGTCATTTCTCAATGCGAACACGGTTCTTTATCTTTAACCTTATCGTCGCCGTTCATCTTAATTTTGTAGGATCTGCCATGATGGGGAAGATCTTTTTAGCGCGCCCCGCCATTATGTCTGTCATGCCATATATACCGGTAAATCATGCTTTCACTGAGCATCACTTCATGCTTTAGAGCCAGTTCACCACTCCTCCCGTAGGGTGACGTATGCGTACTAAGATGCTCATGAATGAAGGCTTGAGTTCTCTCTGTAATACTGCCAAAATTCAGCATGTTCGTGGCGTTTAGATGAGTTTATTTAGCCCGTTTTAATACAAGGTGATGATAGTCACACGCTATGAAACTTGTCTAGGATATGGCGCTTGATTTCTCGTTTTACCTAGGAATTTTCTTTCAGAAACTATATGTGGTGGGCTTAAGTCATGTCCATGTCTGTGACACATTTAGTACGATTAAACAGATAGAAGGCATGAATGAGTTTCAAATGTATCAAATCGAAGCTGCTTCGCTTTAAACGTGTTTTTATTACGCATTGGGCTATATTTATATCCAGTCATCCCCGCTATGACACCTATTATTATCATTTAGAAATCGCTAAGATGCTGTAGTGTGGAAGCTCAGAAAATAGCTTTACCACTTACCAATGCTTAGGTTGCGGTCAAGAGCACTATAAAGTTAACTTTAGTTGTAAGGGGAAATTTTGTCTGCAATGTGGAAAGGATTATGTACGGGATAGTATGGTCAAAAACGGCGTCCGCCTATTTCTGAGAGTGAGCTATCAGCAATTTATCTTAATATTTCCTGAGCAACTTCGTATTCCTTTCCATAATCACTCCAATAAGAAGTGTTTGTATTCTGGGTTTATGGTCTTGGCGGAAGCTTGCTTATTAGAGTTGATTCAGGCGCACTTTAAGACTGATGCGTGTGAAATCACTGTCAGTGTTTTCATCTAGACCCATAGTCGTAATGGCAACTAGAATCCGCATTTACATGTGATACTGACTGAAGGTGCATTTTTTCCTTAAAACCTTAGGTTGGAAAGGGTTTCAGCATTTATCGTTATCTCAGCTACGATTACGTTGGCAAAAACACTTACTGAAGTTAATGGAGATTAAATTTCCAATGCGTCAATATGTAATTAACCTAAGCCGCGCATAAGAAATGATCTAAATGCCAAAGTCGCGATCTGATCGTTTAAAAAAACTATTGACTGCATAAGGACTTTTGGCATTGAATAACTTAGTCGCTGTTTTCGTTGATGTCGCTGATTTCTACCAGACTTTCCTCCCTGCATGGGAAAAACACCTCATTTCTTCCGGTATCAAACAAAGAAACAAGGCTTGTCTACTCTCAGTTAGAGAAGTGATGACGAGAGTGATAGCTTTCCATCAATCGGGGTATCAAGACTTCAAAACTTATTACATCCACTTTATTTGCCGCTACCTCACCAACGAATTTCCTGAATTATTTAGCCACACGTGAATACTTAAGCTCATGTAACGTATTCTGAAATAAGAGATTATATGATAAAATGCAAGTTAGTCAGTGCATATTATGCACGTAGACACAGTTGCTATTCTTTTACACATACACGTCGTGTTTGTAACCAAATACAGACGTAGAGTTTTAGGTGATTCACTCTGATCAGTCTTGAAGTGATATTTAAAGAGCTTTCCTTGGGGTTTAATGCCGAGCTTAGTAAATTTAACAGGGAAGGTGATTACGTTCACTTGTTAGTCTCAACATCACCCAAATACTCGCAGCATTGCGAAATTTGTTAACTCACTTAAAGCCGTTAGTTCCAGAAGACGTCGATGGGAGTTTAATGATATTGCGGGTGCGTTTGGCCAGAATATTCTCTGGAGTCGTAGTTATTTTGCAGGAACCTGTGAAGGTGCTCCGTTATATGTGATAAAGCAATACATCCATCAACAGGATAGGCCGCATTAAGCGGTTACGACGCTTAATAAATTCCCTTTCCTTAGGGCCGAGGAAAAAGCAAACTTCGGTCGTTCGCGTGATTTCGTCCTAACTCATAGTTTATGTTTGCAAATGAACGAGATTAAGCAGTTGTTTGTTTACTGATATTGGAGTGAGCTCAACCAAGTGTTCTGGCAATCTGGCTAAAGGAATCACCCTCAGCGAATCATTGCTCAATATAAAATTGGTCATTGTCATTTAACTGTTTATGAGCCATGCACATCTTCAAGCCAAAGGAGGATGAGGAGGATGAGGAGAATGTACTCTAGTCTGGCTGACTCTCCGTTCGGTTGTGCATTTCACCTGACGGAGGGTGTTTTCATAATGATAATTACAAGCACGTAAATGGTAAGTCCATTAACATTTTCCCTTCAATTTAAATTTAATTTGAACAAGAACAAAAGGAATCTGGGTGAGCTTACAATTCTGCAGTGTCTGACAATGGTACACTTGCCACAGCTACAACGTTTTAAGTGGTATGCGGTAAGAATAAGAAACTAAAAGTTGCTAAGTCTGGATTCAGCAAAATCAGTTTTAAGAGTAGAAAGAGTTTTAAGTATTCATTAAGCATCGAGCGTCTACCAAAAAGCTTAAATCCTTGCATACAAGCGATAGGCAATATCCATTTAACTGAAAGTGTACCAAGTGAAGCAATTAGTAAAAATTGTATTATCACTTGTGATAAAGGACGTTAGTTCATCCAAGTATAACAACATATTAAGCTTAAGACCAAAATCTAAGGTGAAGTAAAATGTGTTGGCATTGATCAAGGTGTATGAATGTTTGTGACTTGTTTTAGTAAAAATGATGAGCTGATTGTTGGTGATAACTTTGGCAAAGAAAAATCATTCTGATTAATGAAGCGAGTGGATAAGCTAATCGGATAAAATAGAAAGTTTTAAACAATCCAAAAGGCGTTATATTCATAAATATTCCTCAGTGGGTTAAGACTCGAATTGTTCATTTCTTATGCGCTGCTAAGGTTAATTAAATTACTGGTTACATTCTCATTACTGCTTAGCGCGCTAGCCAATGCAATGTTGAATCTTATTACTGATATTTCATGGCGATGTATGTTTCCTCTTAACTATTGATGGTATTAGGTTAATGGCTGGTGATAGGGCAATATTGGAAATCTAGTTTGTACTTGTATACCCATTCAAACATCCTTTTTTTGGCTACAAACACAATTTTGGGAATCATCTAAAATGATAGATACCGTTTCTAAATATTATAGAATTATGATTTCTGGAAGGTTCTTAGAAAGAATGATAAAGCAAAATTTGGAGGATCTCTCAATACAAGTAATGGTCCCTGTCACGCTTTTCAACAAATACACTGCTTATAAAGCAAAATCTTTGCTATACCGATTATAACTGAGTTGGTTCGAACATGAAATAACGACTACCTTTGTTCAAGCAAGGATCAATCATAACTCTAAGAAATTTTTAGGGTTTAAGCAACCTACCGTCGTTTTTAAAGAAATGGTATTAGCTGCTTGATTGGAAAGTTTCACACTTCCGACTTTAATTCATAGGATCATACGTGGTAACGATAGCGTGAGTATCAATTACAGCTGATACTATGATTTTAAACCGTCTTTGTGTGTTGTAAAATACGATATTTAACGTCAATGGTAGCTGTAATGATAACCATGCAAAGGTAGGCATGCTACACGAAAAATAACCTATTGAATATATAACCAACACTTTCTTGTAGAAAATCGTTTTTCCTCCACTTTGAGTGCCTGTTATATAAAGATTTTAGTACCACGGATTATGCTACTATTGCGTTAGACCAAGTCAAATCTTAGGGGTAAAAGCTAATTGAAGGGTATCTTTAACATCACATCCCTGCATTGTTGGTTTTGATTATTTTAGTTTGCAACGTCATGCGGAGTTATTTGTTACTCTTTTATTGAGTGCATGGGTATTGTACCGATATTCAGTATCTCGTGATTTACTACGATCCAAATTTCCCTTTATATAGATGTTCCATTCTTCTTAATGTATTTTGGCATAGGTAAGTATGCGTTATATCCGCATCAAGTTCTAATAGAATCGTCAGCAAATCTGCTTTCGCAAATTTGCGATGATATGGCGCAATTGCACAGTAAATAAGAGACCTAGAAATTCATATGCGCACCCAATATTGTGGACACCTGAATAAAACCCTTGTAGGGGAGAATGTAGAACTTTGTGGTTGGGTAAACCGCCGTCGTGATTTGGGAGGACTTATATTCATCGATATGCGTGACCGTGAAGGTATAGTTCAAGTTATGGTAGATCCGAATATGAAAGACGTATTCGAGATTGCCAGCCAGCTACGTAATGAATTCTGTATAAAATTTATGGGTGAGGTTCGTCTTCGTCCTGAAAGCCAAATAAACAAAAATATGGCGACAGGGGAAGTAGAAGTATTTGCAAACTGTTTGGAGATTATTAGCCGTTCCGCGTCACTTCCACTGGATTTCAACCAAAATAATTCTGAAGAACAGCGCCTTAAGTTCCGTTATCTGGATCTGCGTCGTCCTGAAATGAGCAACCGCATGAAGTTACGCGCAAAAACTGCAAGCTTTATTCGTCACTTCTTAGATGACAATGGTTTTCTAGATATTGAAACCCCAGTACTGACTAAAGCAACACCAGAAGGCGCACGTGATTACTTGGTTCCTAGCCGTATTCACAAAGGTAGCTACTATGCATTGCCACAGTCACCACAGTTATTTAAACAACTGCTGATGATGTCCGGCTTCGATCGTTATTACCAAATTGTTAAGTGTTTCCGTGACGAAGACTTACGTGCAGATCGTCAGCCAGAATTTACCCAAATAGATATTGAAACTTCTTTCATGACTGCTGCTCAAGTGCGTGAAGTGACAGAAAGAATGATTCGTAACATGTGGAAAGAACTGCTAAACGTGGACTTAGGTGAATTTCCAATTATAACGTTTTCAGAAGCGATACGTCGCTTTGGTTCAGACAAACCAGACTTGCGCAATCCATTGGAGTTAGTTGATGTTGCTGACTTGCTAAAACACGTTGATTTTAAAATATTTTCAGACCCAGCAAACGATCCTAAAGGCCGAGTAGCAGCTATCAGGGTACCGAATTGCTCTTCGTTATCTCGTAAACAAATTAACGACTACAGCAAATTCGTCGGTGTCTACGGAGTTAAGGGTCTGGCGTGGATAAAAGTTAACGACCATGTTGCAGGTATACAAGGTATTCAATCTCCGGTTGCTAAATACCTCAGTAAAGATGTTGTGAATTGCATTCTGGAACGTACAGGTGCAAAATCCGGTGACATAATTTTGTTTAGTGCAGACAGCTACAAAGTAGTTACTGAAGCATTGGGTGCGTTACGTTTGAAACTGGGTAATGATTTGGGTTTAACTGACTTAAATAAATGGACACCCCTTTGGGTTGTTGATTTCCCAATGTTCGAGAAAGACGAAGAGGGTAATCTACACGTGATGCACCACCCGTTCACTTCTCCTTTGAACATGACACCAGAACAGTTAAAAGCAAATCCTGAGTCGGCAAACTCAAATGCATACGACATGGTATTGAACGGCTACGAAATCGGTGGCGGTTCTGTGCGTATTCATAGTACTGAAATGCAAACCGCAGTGTTCGACATTCTGGGTATTAAGTCTGACGAGCAGAAACAGAAATTTGGCTTTTTATTGGAAGCATTGCGATACGGTACTCCACCCCACGCGGGTCTTGCGTTCGGTTTTGACCGGTTGGTTATGCTGCTATGTGGTACAGATAATATTCGGGATGTTATAGCATTCCCTAAAACTACGTCAGCAGCATGCTTGTTAACGAATGCACCAAGTCTTGCAAATCCACTTTCGCTGGAAAATTTGGCAATTGCAGTGATTGCGAATAGCGACAAGGATATTTGTGAATAAGTCGGGTAAACTCCCTCATGAAATAAAGGTTAGGATCTCTGATCCTTACTTTTTTTACCGTCTGAAAGATATGGTTTTTCCTCATAACTATACCAAAATAATTTGGAAATTCTCGATTTTAGAAACTATCCATTTGAGGAAAAATATTCGTTGGTTTAACAGATAAACAGCAAACCATGATTAATCATGGAGCAACTCGTAGAAATTTAAGTTTTATATAAGTAAAGGGTGTTATTGATCAAATCAGGTCTATAATGCACTGAGCCCAATCTTTATTTACAGTCTTAATTTGTCTGATGACGAACAGGCATACCGAGTTTTATAACTTTGTTTATTGCGTTCATATTTGCTAGCGCTTCACTAATTTGAGCGTTATAATTGACATGAACTGCGCATAAGAAATGAACTAAATACCCACGTCGTGATCTGATCGTTCTAAAAAAACTATTGACTGCATAAGGACTTGGATATGAATAAGTTACCCGCTGTTGTCGTCGATGTTGATGTCTTCTGCCAAACTTTCCTCCCTGCATGGTAAAAACACTTAATTTCTTCCGGTATCAAACAAAGAAACAAGCTTTTGAGCCTCTCAGTTAGCAAAGTGATGACGATAGTGATAACTTTTCATTAGTCTGGGTATCAAGACTTTAAAACTTACTCCTTCCACTTTATTTGCCACTACCTCACCAACTAATTTCCTGAATTAGTCAACTGCACGCAAATGCGCTAACTCATGCAAAGTGTTCTGGTTCCGCTTAGCTCTCTTACCTCACTGACCGTCAGGCAAGGCCGATAGGGATTGCCTGACGGTCAGTGAGGTAAGAGCTACAGGCTTGTTACAACTTACGCATTTTTAGATATCAGGTTTTTAAAGGTACCTCGAAGCGAGGAAAAGAAATGTTGGGGTGGTTTTACTGTTTCAAATTACACCTTATGATCAATGGATCAAGGTGGCATTATCTTAACGTCTAACGTGGATGATAGAAAGCCTGTGTTGGAAATGGTTGACGAGCTTTGGGGGTGTATATATGGAGATAAAGGTTATATCTCTGGTCCATTGGCGCGGGAACTCACAGACAAGGGAGTGACACTGATAACGGGTATGAAAAAGGATATGAAACTCAAAGTAATGAAACTTTAGAACCGCCTGATTCTCCGGAAACGATTTATTATTAAACCAGTTTTTGACTAACTAAAGAAGCAGAGCATCAAAATGACTCGGCTTGATAAGCAATTTCTTACGAAGATCTAAGGTTAATTATGAAGAGTGAGCTTAGGGCTAAGCAACTGTTTATAGATAAACATTCCTTTCTCTGATAATGAGCGTTTGTGATAATCTCTGTCCTTTTCTACTCCGCGAGTTTATCCTCTTTTAATGCCTTTACAGCTTCATTTCTAGGATGCCATTTCTTCCAGTAGCCCGCATTGCTTCGAGGTGGAATATTGGGCGTTATTCCTTTATTTTTTAATACGTGGTGACACGCTCTTGTGTCATAGGATCCATCAATACTGGCTTGCGGTATCTTTCATCGTAATGGGTTAAGCAATGTAGGTAAAACCTCATTATCACTCACAGCAACTGGGCTAACTTCTGCAGTAATCACCTCATGAGTAGACACATCAACGGCAAGATGAAGTTTATGCCAGATATACCGCTTCTTCTAACCATGTTTACGCGTACTCCATTCGCCTTCGCCGTATACCTTTAGGCCTGTGGCATGAATAATAACGTGGGAGACGGCTCCTCGACTCGGCAAATGGCACTTAACTTTTACGGTCTTCGAATGCTTACTAATGCAAGTGTATTTAGGGAACTTCAGCGGGATATTCATCAACGTAAAAACTGAATTGAGAAAGCCTTTTAACGCACGAAGTGTAACCTTGAAAATACCTTTCACCATCAGTGCCGTTTTAATTGAGGTATCCGAAAATATAAACTCATGGCCACGATGTCCGTGGTGCTTTGGACAATGCTATAGCTTAATGGTAACGTCGCTTATCCAAAAAGTGACTGAAACTCCGTTTACTACAAATGCTTGATTATATTGTTTCCAGTTACTGATCTTGTGTTTGACCTTTCCCATTATCACCTGCCATTTAACTCCATGATGATTTTATCTTAGGAATTGCGATTAGTTCAAATGTTTTGAAAAAAACGCCATCGTAAGGGATACAGTATCCGTAGTATTACCAAAAAGCTTGCTATATCAAGAAACACGGTGAGATCTTATCTATGAACTTAAGTGGTGACGCCTACCTATTCCAAGCAAGAGCAACGTCTAACAAAACTTGCTCCATATGAGGTTTACCCTTGCATTCAGGTAATAACTTCAATACTTATGGTTTAGCGTGAAAGGGGCAACAAACTACCGAAAGTGGTACGCTCTTTTCTCCAAAGAAACAATCAGTACTCCTATGAATTATCAATAGTTGTCCACGGGAAAAAGGCAAGTTATATCGTTACTTAAGGCTGGGACATAGACGATATCGAAAAGGTCGACAAGATAAGGTACTAACCATCAAAAGTCGCTCTCCATTGATGAGCAATCATCGTTTGTAGATAGTCAGGAATTATTTAGTAATTGGAAAATTGATACAATTACAAGTAAAAAGGGTACTAGTGGCATCATCACGATATTAGACTGTAAAAGTCGTTTTTATTTAATTTTACTTTACAAGTGGCATCGAAATCGGCATCAACAGTCACAGCAGTGACTGTTGATTTACTGATGCTATACAAGAAGTATCACCATACGATTATGGCAGATAATAGTCTAGATTTTTCCTATCATGAAAAAATAGCAAAAGATTTAGATGTTGAAATTCACTTTTTATGCCCTTTACACTGCATGGAAACGAGGAAAAAATGAACATACAACGGGCTTTTTAGACAGTACGTAAAAAAGGAACAAACTTAATAAGGGTCACGAACGAAGATATTACCTTCGCTCCAGCAAGGATTAATCATCACCCTAAAAAATATTTAAGTATCCTGCCGTTATTTGTAAACAAATGGCATTAGTAACACACTTGGAAAGTATCGTACTTAAAACTTAAACTTGAATTTATTATTACCGATAACGTGGGTATCCCACCAGAGCCGAAACCCTGTTTTTAACCGTTTTTGTGTTCTTTCATCTAGGAATTTTCTCCTAGAAACTATATGTGGTGGGGTTTAAGGCATATCCTAGCAAAAATGATATTTAATGTTAACGCTAGCTATAATGGTCATCCTACAAAAATATGGTATTTTACATGAAGGACACTCTATTAAATACATAACTCGATAGAATTTTGATACTCAAACCTGCATTTTCAAGTTGATTTGGCATAAACCTAAAGAAGTGAATCAGTTTTCCGATAAAACAAGCATTCCTTTATATTTTTGGATTCAGGAAACCATCCTAGTATGATGCTAACCAAAGCTTACGTATTGTTATGCATGGCAACCAGTATATTTCCAGCGCCTGTGAGCACCAGTAAGTTTTATGGTGCAAAACCCATCGATTCAGTATGGGAGGTTACTGTCGATGCGCCAATTGAATGTCGTATCGAGCACATGATCCCTAACTACGGGATAGCTACTTTTACTTCCCACGCCAGTAAGAAAAGCAATCTATATTTTGAACTTGAGATGCTACGACCAATGGGTAAAACAGCAGATGTTGTGTTGCTTTCTATGCCTCCTGTATGGATGCCAGGCGAGCCCTCCGAATACCTTGATCGGTTGCATTTCTTTAAACAGTTTGATGGTTACATCCATGGGAAAACAGCTTGGAGCATATTAGCAGAATTAGAAAAAGGTCGTTTTCCAACATTCAGTTTTCACGAATGGAAAAATCGAGATAAGCGTGTTGATGTTGCATTATCTGCCGTATCTTTCCAACTGCCCTACACTGAATTTAGTGGCTGTATTTCCCGTTTGTTACCTTACTCTTTTGAGGACATTGCGTTTACTACACTTCATTATCAGGATAGCAGCGCTAATCTAAATAAATCCTCGATGAGGAAATTATCTCAAATTGCTGAATTTATTCGTTACAGCCCTGACATAGATTTGGTATTCCTTGCGACTTATACTGACACCCACGGTGCAAGATCTGCGAATCAGCGAATGTCGGAAGTAAGATCTAGGAAACTCGAAGAGTATTTTATGTCTCTCGGGTTGCCAAACGATCGCATTGAGGTCAAATCTTTTGGTGAACGCAGACCCATTGCTGAAAACAAAAGTCCTATCGGGCGTAATAAGAACCGACGTGTAGTCATCTCTCTCGGTCGCTCAATGAGCTAGTAAACCTGAGCTGCCCATAAGAAAAGATCTAAATGCTCAAGTTGCGATCTGATCGTTTAAAAAATATCGACTGCATAAGGACTTATGCATGAATAACTTAGACAAAGTTTTCGTCGATGTCGATGACTTTGCCAGATATTCCTCCCTGCAATAGGAGGAATATCTCATTTCTTCCGGTGTCAAATAAGGAAATAAGCCTTTTATCCTCTCAGTTAGAGAAGTGATGACGATAGTGATAGCTTTCCATTAGTCTGGATATCAAGACTTTAAAACTTATTACATCCACTCTGTTTACTGCTATCTTACCAACTAATTTCCTGAATTACTCATCTACATGCTAATGCTCAAGTTCATGCAAGGTGTTCTGGTTCCTATTTGCTCTTACCTCTTACCTCACTCACCGTGAGGCAAGGCCGACAAGGATTGCTTTCGTTGATTCGTCCAAGCTACAGGCTTGTTATAACCTACGCATTCTCAGACATCAGGTTTTTAAAGGTGCCGAGAAGCGAGGAAAATGAATAAGGAGGTGGTTCTACAGTCTCAAATCATACCTGATTATCAATGACCAAGGTGGTATTATCTCAGTAAAATTGATGACTACTAACGTGAATGATAGGAAGCTTGTGCCGGGAATGGCTGACGAGATTTTGGGGTGTTTATACGGAAATAAAGGCTATATCTCTTATCCATTGAAGCGGGAAGTTGTAGATAAGGTAGTGACCATAATAACGGGTGTAAAAAATAATATGAAACTAAAAGTGATGAAACTTTAGGACCGCCAGATCCGCCGCTTCTCCTTACCTTGTTTACGCGTTTTTCATTCCCTCTCGCCGTATACTTTTAGGCTTGTGGCATCAATAACGACGTGGGCGACATCTCCTTAACTTGGTAAACTGTACTTAACTTCTACGGTCTTAGACCGCTTACTAAGGCAGGTGTTTCTATGGGATTTCAACGGGACATTTATCAACGTAAGAACCAAATTTAGAAACCTTCTAATCCACGAAGTGGGAGCTTGAACATACCTTTTACCATCAATGCCATGCCTTAATGGCAGTAGCGTCTATCCAAAAAGTGACTGAGCTTCGGTTTACTAATGGTTGATTATACTATTTACAGTTGCTGATCATTTGCTTGCCTTTCTCATCCTCACCTCCAGTTTAACTCCATGATGATCTAATCGTAGGGATTGCGATTAGTTCAGATATTTTGAAAATAACGACTATTACATCTAGTATCTTCAGATTGTTTGGGTATAGACGAATAAAATGATCCAGATATACTACTGATGAAATCAATTCTGATGGAGATCAAAATGAGTATTTGTCGTATCCTGCATACCATGCTCCGCGTTGCGAATTTGGATCGTTCAATTGTATTTTATACCGATGTTATGGGTATGCAGTTATTGCGTAAGAGTGAAAATTTACAATATAAATATACATTAGCCTTCGTCGGATACGGTGACGAATCACAAGGTTCAGTGCTCGAATTGACGTATAACTGGGGAATTTCAAAATATGAGCAGGGTTCCGCGTTTGGCCATATTGCTATCGGGGTTGATGATATCTATGCTAAGTGTGAGTTTATTCGTTCTGCAGGAGGTAAAGTGACGCGTGGAGCAGGTCCAGTAAAAGGGGGCGTTACTCACATCGCATTTGTTGACGATCCTGATGGTTACAAAATTGAACTAATCCAAAATAAAGAGTCGTCGTCTGGTTAATGAGATTAAGCGGTGTTGTTGATTAAATCAGGCCTATAATGCACTGACCAAAATCTTCTTTACAGTCTTAATTTGTTTACTGGCGGACAGGCATATCGCGTTTTATGACTTTGTTTTTTCACTTGGCGTTGTTTCCTAACTATCTGAACTAATCGCAATCCCTACGATTAGTTCATCATGGAGTTCAACGTGAGGTGAGGATTATGCTTGTGACACAAAAACAGGTCACCACGTACTTAAGAACAAAGGAATAACGCCCAGTATTCTACCTCTAAGCAACGCTAGATACTGGGAGGAAAGGTACCATTAGAAATGAAGTTGTAAAGGCGTTAGAAGAAGATAAATTGGCAGAGTGGAAAGAACTGAGTTTATTATAAACACTCATTAGTCGAAACAGCAATAGTTTCTCAGCCCTAAACTAACTCTTCGTGATTACAATGCTCAAGTTGGTGAAGCTCTGGCAAATGTGAAAACGATGAACAAAGTCATAGGATTAGGTATGCCTTTTGGTCAGCAGATAAATTGAGACTGTAAAAAGATGGGGATCAGTGCGTTATAGGCCTGATTTAATTAACAATTTCCCTACATACACGACATGGATTGGAAATGGCATTATTACCCTGATGGATAGAAAAATTAAAATTCCTATCCATCAACTTAAGGGATAGTCATTAAATACTCTATCCATAGTCAAACAAGGATGAGAGAACTCATATGAACAGTGATGAAAGGGGTAGTATGAGCAAACGCCATCATCTCTATGTAGAGCCCACGGTGTACGTTACGATAAGGTCAACTCTACTTACACGTCATTATGGACGTTGATGAGAAACGGAAGAAAAAAAGGGATTGAGGTCAACCAGCTAGTCCAGTAACCTTTCTTTATTAGAATTAGCCTACTGTCATGTGCCTATGTGGTAAAAAATACCGTTTTATAATGTTTAGATCCTCTGCTGTTGTCAAAGTTTAACTCTGTTGTAGGCTATGAGAAATTCTTTGAATTTAAAAGCTATAATTTACAGGAAAACCACCCACTGACAGTATTCAGTTAGGTCACTATAACTACCTCTATCAGGATATAGGATAGAGAGTCAACACATGATATCCATTGAATAATCAGTAGATTTTTCTTCTACAACCTAACCTTAGGATATTGTGATAGCTTAGCTAGCTTTTTCAGTATCGCGACGTGAGGCTGCCTTTTTTATTATTAACTGAAGCTCACCTTTCTGGAACATTTCCAAAATGATATCACAGCCACCGATCAACTCACCTTCAACCCACAATTGTGGGAAAGTTGGCCACTGTGCATAAATAGGGAGTTCTGCTCGAATATCTGGGTTTAGCAGAATATCAATGTACGCGAACTTTTCACCACACGCCATCAACGCTTGGCTCGCTTGAGAAGAAAAGCCACAGTTAGGTAGTTTAGGTGATCCTTTCATATAAAGCAGAATCGTATTCTCTTTGAGCTGTTGTTTGATTTTATCAAAATTTTCCATTACTTCCTCGAATGCCAAATATGATGATTGTTTTAATTATAACTGGGAAAAGAAGAAAAAAAATATCTAATATTTGTGTTAACGTATTCCTAAGCTTTTCCTAAATTCTTCTTTTAATAAAGAAACAACTTGCTAAACTGTTTCATAGTTAGTCTATAAGTAGATACGTATACCTATAAAGTCTACTACAGACCCAAAGGAAGCAATAATTTAAGGGGGTGACCCCACCCTCCATGGAGAATCAAGTAATGGCATTTCAACTACCAGCTCTTCCTTTCGAAAAGGACGCTCTTGAACCATATATATCTCAAGAGACTCTAGAATACCACTATGATAAACACCATAACACCTATGTGGTAAAGCTTAATGGTCTAATCAAAGACACCGAGTTCGAAAATAAATCTCTGGAAGAAATTATTAAAACCTCTACTGGCGGTGTGTTCAACAATGCAGCTCAGATCTGGAATCATACGTTCTACTGGCAATGCCTGAGTCCAAATGGTGGTAACGACCCAACAAGTGACGTAGCTGATGCACTTGCTAAGTCATTCAATTCTTTGTCAGAATTTAAAGTTAAATTTACTGATTTAGCAATCAACAATTTTGGTTCTTCTTGGACTTGGTTGGTAAAAAAATCTGATGGGTCACTGGATATCATAAACACATCAAACGCTGGCACACCACTGACCGAAGAATATATCACGCCACTGCTAACTGTTGACCTGTGGGAGCATGCTTACTACATCGATTTCCGCAATCTTCGTCCAGATTACATGAAGGCATACTGGTCTCTGGTTAACTGGGAGTTTGTTGCTAAGAACCTCGCTGTATAAAACCGAGCGCTGCAAGAAAAGTACGTAACTTTTCAGTTAACATTGAAGCCCAATGGGGGATTACCCTGTCGCTGTTGGGTATTTTTGAGAATAACAATAGTCAGCCTAGCTGCACTTATGTTATTTCTGCAAGAATGATTCGCAATGTACGGAACAAGGGTTCTGCTGCACCCCACAACAGTTGATCACCTACGGTGAACACGTTGAGGAAATCACCACCCATCGTCATTTTACGTAAACGACCGACTGGCACTGACAATGTGCCAGTCACCCTTGCTGGTGACAATTCTTGAACAGTAATACCACGTTCGTTTGGAATCACTTTCACCCAATCATTGTGCTCTGCAATGAGATCTTCGATGTCAGCTAATGGGATATTTTTCTTCAGTTTGAACGTTAATGCTTGGCTATGACAGCGCATTGCACCGATACGCACACAAGTGCCATCAATCGGTATAGGATTATCTTGAAGACCCAATATTTTGTTGGTTTCAACGGCAGCCTTCCATTCTTCTTTGCTTTGACCACTTTCGCATTTAACACCTATCCATGGGATTAAAGAACACGCAAGTGGCGCCCCAAATTCAGATATCGGAAAACTTGAAGATCGCAGTATTTCTGCAACTTTACGGTCGATATCTAGAATAGAAGTAGATGGATTGGCAAGATCCAGACTCACCGTATCATTAACCAGACCCATTTGCTTGATCAGTTCACGCATATTTTTTGCACCTGCACCAGATGCAGCTTGAAAAGTTTGCGTTGCCATCCACTCAACTAAACCAGATTGATAGAGGCCACCAACAGCCATCAACATCAGATTTACTGTACAGTTGCCACCGACATAGGTTTTCAGGTCATTGTGGAGACCTTCTTGAATCTGCTTCAGGTTGATCGGATCCAGAGTAATAATACTGTCTTCTTTCATACGTAGCGTGGATGCAGCATCAATCCAATAGCCTTTCCAACCAGCTGTCCGCAACTTTGGATAAACTGCTTCTGTATACCTGCTACCTTGACAGGTGATAACGACATCCAGTGTTCTCAAGCCTTCGATGTCAAAGGCATCTTTAAGAAGACCTGCATCTTTACCATAATCAGGTGCTGGAATACCTACTTGAGAGGTGCTATAAAAGATCGGATCGATAGTGTCAAAAGTACGTTCCTCTACCATACGTTGCATAAGTACAGAACCCACCATACCTCGCCAGCCAACTAAGCCTACTCTTTTCATCCTCTTTCAAACTCCTTGTTCCGGATTCCTAGCTCATCCTGAATATTAACGACTTAAATAACAAGTAAAAAGTGCATATTTTTACCTAAGCCATAAAAAATATTAATTGAACGTAAGCGACAAAAATTATCCATGTATGAATACGCAAGGAGCACGACAGAGCACTTGAAACTAGGTTATCTATTCGGTATTTTTGATTAAAAAAGGCCTATAACGTACTGATTCAAATTGTCTTACAGTCTTAATTTCTCTGATGGCGAACAGGCATACCGAGTCTTATAACTTTCTTCATCGCTTTCATATTTACCAGATCTTCACTAACTTAAGCATTATAATTAACCTCAGATCTACATAATCGCTTGCTTATCAAGTCGAGTTATCTTGCTGCTCGGCTTCTTTGGTTGAAATGAATACGCGATAAGCTCCGCCAGCAAGTTAACCATAAAGTTGATAGAATTACGATGCCGAGAATGCTCGATTTGGGATATTTCTTTAGTTGGTCAAAAACGGTTTCAATAATAAATCGTTTTCGGAGCATCAGACGATTCCAAAGTTTCATCACTTTGGATATCATGTTTTTTCACACCCGTTATCAGTGTTACTCCCTTGTCTGCGAGTTCCCGCTCCAATGGAGCAGAAATATAACCTTTGTCTCCGTATAAACATCCCAAAGTTCGTCAGCCATTTCTGACACAGGTTTTTTATCATCCACGTTAGCCATCGTTCTTTTTCCTAGCTTCGCGGTACATTTAAAAACCTGATGTCTGAGAATATGTAGGTTGTGACAAACCTGTAGCTTAGACGAATGAAAGAAGGCAATCCCCGTAGGGCTTTCCTGACGGTGAATGAGGTAAGAGTAAATCGGAACCAAAACACCTTTCATGATCTTGAGCACTCGTGTGTAACTGACTAACTAAGGAAATTCGTTGGTGAGGTAACGGCAAACAAAGTGGATGTAATAGGTCTTAAAGTCTCGATACCCTAATTGATGGAGAGCTATCACTATCGTCATCACTTCGTTAACGGAGAGGTGAGAAAGCTTGTTTCTTTATTTGATACTAGAAGATAATGAGGTGTTTTTCCCATGCAGGGAGGACAGTCTGGTAAAAGTCGTAGACATCGACGAAAATAGCATCTAGGTTATTCATATCTAAGTCCTTATGCAGGCGATAGTTTTTTAAGCGATCAGACTCGCGACTTTGAAATTTAGTTCATTTCTTATGCGCAGCTCAGGTTAAGTAGATGAAAGTAGGTTTGCCCAGAGTATGCCTCAAACATATGGTTACTCTTAAAAAGGAAGTCGATGCTATGGAGTTCATAATGGGCACTCTAAAGGAAGAGTTAACGCCATTGGCGTGCTATCTCAATTATATTTTTTAACGCTTAACATAGTAATTGTAAGTGTGAATGCGGAGGTATTTCACGTATGGATCGAACAAGATTTACTTCCGAAAGTTCCAGAGCAAGCCATAATTGTTATGGATTATGCCAATTTATTTTGATCTAGCTATATATAATGGTCGGTCTGAAGAGATTCGAACTCTTGACCCCTGCCACCCCATGACAATCTTATCACTTACCTATCATATTGATAAATAACGACAATCACCTGATTTTATGCTTATACAATACGACATTCTGAATCTTATAAGCGCTTATGAATCAAAAGGTTACAAATTAGTTTTGGAACCGCTTTCTACATTCCGACGCGGTTTTTCAGCCATCCATAGGTAAAGGTTTCGTTGCGTTTTCTGGCTTCTGAGATATCTAAGTATCTTGCGCCTTGGCTACAGTTGAGAGACTGCTACAGCACCAATTCACCTTCTATACCACGATGTTTCAGGAACGCTTTCAGTGAACTGACTGTTGCTATGCCAATGTGGCCATCAACGACTAGGTCTGGATAAAGCGTTTGTTGGTTGTTGTACACATTGAGCCAACGTTGCAGGAACTTGGCTGCGGTTGACTGACCCATGTTAATGCCTGTATCAATCACTTCTTCACAAAGAACGCTGCTTACTGCGTGAATATCGTCAAATCGAGGCGCTGAGATGTACTGTTTGGTGTAGATTTTGCATGTAATGCTTTGGGTCAGTTCGGACATTGGCCCGGTGTATCCGTTATTCCTTGCTGTTACTTCGGTAATTTCCCAAGTGGTATCACCGCCCATGTCGTTGGCATCATTAGAACGGTGGCCTTCCTTTTCCAATATCTCGTTAACGATCTGCTCAATTGAGCGTGATGTTGGGTACGTGCGCATAGTTATTTCTTCTATAGTGTCTATGCGCATTCTTATCTCGCTGGAAAACTCTTAAGATGGCGTTCTCTCGCTACCGATCCTTTAACACCGCAACACGATCATAAGAAAGGCGGCTTTCCATCCAGTGTTGTATATTTTCCCGTACCCCCTGAGAGGTTTCTGGCGCTAAAATAGGTTTTTAGCTTGAAAAATAAAATGGCGGGGCGAGCGTCTGGGCGCAACTCTGAGACCGCAGGATATTGTTCTGAGTTGTGGACTTGTGGGCTATTTTGTTCTAACCCGCGTTATTACTGGCTTCATCACTTTTTATCCCCCATAAATTGCGTCGATTTCTCCATGAATTGTGCCTTTTTCTCCACATGTTCAATTTTGTGCTGTTTTCGCTACCTTCTCTTTCTTTTCTTTCTTTATTTAATAAGAAGAGAGAGATAGAGAGAGAATAAGCGGCTAGAAAAATAGGAAATGGCTAAATTGAGCACCCATGGGTTACACAGAGGACTGATTTTTTGTTCCATGAGTTTTTTACTCTCCCATGAGTTAACCCATGAGTTAACCCATGGATTAACCAAAGCCCTCTTTTTACCTTGGAACCGCGTAGATACTGGGGTCTGTGAGTTCTAATCAAGGGTATCCATAACTCCATGAGTTTTTTTGCCCATGCCACCGAAATGATAATTGAATACGTTGATCTAAAACATGTAGATCAGTTCCTTGTTTGGAAGAAAGAAAACGAGAACTAGCAGCGCTAGAACGGTAAAGAAATACCGCAAATACTTAGAACAGCTAGGGGTTTTCCTTAATGGTGAATATCTCGATGCAACGTTGAGTAAGTTAGAAAATTTTTCCGGTGGTTGGATGCATCGCAAGGGCTATGCCGCTGCATCACGCAAAGTGGCAGTGGCTGCGAGTAGAGGTTTTTATCGATGGTTGTCTAAACGCCGGTTAATCAGTTCAAACCCGTCAGATGATCTTGTTTATCCAAAAATTGGTCGGCGATTACCACGGTTTATGGGCCTGGATAGTGCTGAGGCACTATTGATGCAGCCTGATCTTGATTCTTTATCAGGTATTTGTGATAGCGCAATTTTAGCGTTGATGATGGGGTGCGGTTTTCGTGTCAGTGGTATGTGTGGGCTGAATGAATCGCAGCTTATTTGGTACAAATATGACAACGCTGACCGGTTGGCAATTCGGGTATTGGAAAAGGGAAACAAAGAAAGGTTGGTGCCTGTTCCTAGTGAAGCAATGCTATTGCTGCAGGCGTATCTTGGACATAAAGAATTGGATTACATAGACAGCTTACTCATGAATGGCGATCAGGTGTTGTTCATCAATTTAAGAAATCGTCATGTTCCCGAGTGGGAGCATAGAGGTGAAAACCGACGGATGTCACCAAGGGCGATAGATCGAATGATCAAACGTTATGCGCTTATTGCCGGACTACCAGAGGAACATGCCCATGCTCATGCAATCTGCCATTTATTTGGTACCGAATTGACTGAGTCGGATACTGCCACACTGCAGATACAAGCATTAATGGGCATGCAGACTCTAAAACCTCCGAGATATACACCCACTTAGCAATGAAGAAAATGACAGCGGTGATTGATAAGGGCAATCCTCTGGGCAAGATGAATACACCCGTGAGCGAACTGTTGAAGGCCATGAAAAAAGGCGGTGCAGTGTGTAGATAAAACCGTTGCATGATTATATTGCGATTCAAAGAAAAGCAGAGGAACAGGAACAAAAAGGCTTCTTTATTCCTAGTTCACCATCAAGCAAAGCCACAGTGGTTGCCGTTGGCCTGAAGGTTAGGGAAATTGTGGTGGGGGATGTGATTCAATTCAACCGATATGCGGGGTATGTGATCAAGGGTGACGGTGTGGA
This sequence comes from Candidatus Enterovibrio escicola, assembly GCF_002464935.1. GTDB lineage: Bacteria > Pseudomonadota > Gammaproteobacteria > Enterobacterales > Vibrionaceae > Enterovibrio > Enterovibrio escicola. The sequence goes on along the minus strand of NZ_NBYY01000016.1, from coordinate 59,599 downwards.
TGTGACCCTGATACATGAAGGTGATGTACTATTTATCGAAATTGAGCGGGAAGCGCCTTCCTTCTAGGTGGGCGAGGGATAGCTCAAGGCCGCGAAGCGGCCTAATGCCGTCTATCTTGTTGCTCAATATATCGTTTCAACACCTCAAGCGGCGCACCTCCAACAGAACCAGCAAAATAACTTGGCGACCATAGCGCATCTTTCATGTAAGCGGGCTTATGCAACTCAGGGAGGTGCTGCTTTAGCTTTCTACTTGATACAGCCTTCAAGCTATTTACCAATTTTGATATGGCTACCTTAGGTGGATAATTAACCAGTAAATGAACATGATCTTGCTCGCCATTGAACTCGACAATTTCGGCCTCAAAATCTGCACACACCTTATCCATTAATGATTTCATTACTTAGCCGTAAGACCCCGTCATTTATGGCGGGGATGTAAGGCATTACGGCGTAGCAGTAAATATTACTCAGGGCGATTTTGTTGCTCTATATATTTGGTTAGAATTTCAAGGTTAACCTCTAAACACGACCCTGAAAAATAACTTGGCGACAACAAAGCACCTTTCCATAAGTAACGATAAATTTTAGGGTATTCTTTTCTCATAAGCCTAGAGCTAACCCCTTTCAGTAAGTTAATTAACTTACTGAGTTGCACTTTTGGAGGATACTCAACAAGTAAATGAACGTGATCTTTTTCACCATTAAATTCAGTCAAATTAACCTCAAAATCTTGACAAGTTTCCTCTAATATTATTTTTAGCTGATTTAGAATATCGTCATTAAATACCTTTCTTTTGTATTTTGTAACAAAAACCAAGTTGGCATGTAATGCACTTACGCAGTGCCTACCTTTGCGTACTTGTTGTTCATTATTGTGCGTTATTATTTAACTAGACCAAGTATTATTTTGGATTTAAGATTCAGTAAAGCAACACTTAATTATAAATACGACCAAATTAAATTAATCGCATTAAAATACAGGTTCTACCCAAATAATGAGCAAGCACTAATGCTTGTTCAAACGTTTGGCTATGTTTGATTTACTTATAATTTAGCTCTAGGTTTCTCAAAAGAACAATATGATTTAGGTAATAAAACGAACTATAACGATTGGAGTAAAAACCTAACGTCACTTAAAAAGAATACTGATTTTTCATGGTTGAGGGACGTTTCAAGCATCCTATTATAGCAAGTGTTAAAGCATCTTGATAAAGGATTTAAGTCTTTTTTTAAATCAGGCTTTGGTTATCCTAAATTTAAAAATAAACACAATCATCAATCAGACAGTTACATGAGTAATGGCTTTAAGTGGGACAAAAACAAGCAAGCGTTAACGCTTTCTAAGATGAAGCAACCACTGAAAATAAAGTGGTCACGTTCGTTCACCGGAACACCTAGCTCACTTACCGTATCTAAAACTAAATTAGGTAAGTATTTCGTTTCAATTTTAGTTAAAGAAAGCATCAATCAACTTCCTGTAGTTAATAAAATCGTAGGTGTAGACGTTGGCATTAAAGATTTAACTATTTGTTCGGATGGCATTAAGGTTAATAACCCCAGAACAACCAATAAATACGCTAAAAAGTTAGCCAAGGCATCACGTCAATTAGCCAAGAAAAAAAGGCTCAAATAACTTTAATACGCAAAAGTTTGTTGTTGCTAAGATCCATGAAAGAATAGCTAATTCACGTAAAGACTTTACTCATAAAATGACATCAAAACTTGTAAATGAAAACCAAGTTATAGGTATTGAGTTATTAAAAGTTAAAAATATGGTTAAAAACCGTACGTTATCTAAACACATATACGATGCTAATTTTGGTGAAATTGTAAGGCAATTAGAATATAAAGCAAATTGGTACGGGCGAACGGTATTTGGGTTATGTATTCAATAAGTTGAATGGTTAGTTGGTATGACAGGCAACTCAGTTGTCGACTGTTGCAGATATCATGTGTCTTAATAAGGATTTGTAATCCATAAAAGAATTCATTTTCTATATGGAAATCAACTTATTGAACATACGACCCAGAAGTGAGCTAGAAGAATCGTAAAGCACTTGCTGGCATATGTTGTAACGAGGTTCATCAGATCACTTTTTGAATAGGAGGATAAATGCCCACAACGTTAACCAAACAGATCGAGCAATACATAGCCGATAAACGTGCAGTGGAAGTAGATGCGCTCGAAAAAGAATGCGACAAAGAAAAAGCAAAAATTACATCAGCTGAAGATGCCGATATCTTTGACGCTAACCTAGCAGCCAAAGTCGCCAAACTAGAATTTGATTTTACCGTTACCCACTGGGTAGACAGCGCAGCAAACCGCGCGGAGAAAATCAGCATGGCGACGCATGCCATCAAGTTCAGTCACAGTGCTGCCAAAGGCAGTAGTGTGTGGGCAGAAAACTTGGGTAGCAACCCGCGTTACGTAGATATATTTTCTATCGATAATCCCGCAGTTGATGCAGTCGGCCCTGTAGACAAGATATATGTTGCCCGTTTATTGCAACTCAAAGATGACACTGGAAAGAGCTTATTAGCGTACTTGCAGGAAGACAGTATTGAACCGCTGTCATCCTTGTCCAAAACGCCAGAGCAGTTGCAACAATGGCATTATGGGTTAAAACAAGCGTTGCAAAGTACAGCGCCTAGCAGCCACACCTTGGCTAAACAAGTGTACTTTCCTGTCGCGCAAGGCGAATATCATCTTCTTGCTCCTATGTACTCATCGTCGTTTTCGCAAGCACTATACAGTGAGATCAACCCCAGTAGTTTCAGCCAAGAAATGAAGGCAGGGAGGGACGCAAAAAAAGCCAACATGCCTTGTAAAAGCCTATTGGTGCGTACCCCAATCTCGCCGTCACCATCAGGGGTGGCTTTAACCCACTGAACGTGTCACAGCTCAATAGCGGTCGAGGCGGAAGGACCTACTTACTCGATACTCGCCCACTAACTTGGCGTAATCAACAATAGCAGCCTAAAGACAATAACCAGCTGTTCAACCATTCGTCCTTGCTGTTCAACACGGAACGAACCGTTAAACGCATTGCTGATTTTATGCTTTGTATTCTCCACAAACCGAGCAACCTTCGACGCTGCAAATACATTCAGCGCATGGTTGAACAAATTGGCGAGCAAGTGATTAATGATATCGCCATTTGGCAACGCCAACGCCATTTCTGGCATGACATGGGGATTTCCAGCCGTTAGCCATTTTTTGGGTTTTGTTCATGCCCTATCGCGTCACGCCGTGCGCAGTGAATTCGGATTTAACCTTAATTCATGCGCTATCGTTTGCAACCAGCATCAAGTACACGCCCATAGAGAGAATGCGTCCGAACCATTTGCTTTTTCCCTCACTCGCAATCCATTGACCAAAAAAGGAAAAACAGCACCGATTGTAGAAGAGGGCCGCATGCACCTTACGGTGTCGTTGATCATTGAGTGCAACGGCGTTAATCGCGTAACAGACGAATTGGAACGCGCACAATCTGATTTCGTGAAGCGATTGGCGGAACGCAATAAACTCGCAGGCGGTTCGATTACTGATATTGGTTCTTGCTACTTCACGGATGAACCTCACACGAAGCTACTACGGCGTCTACTGCCCGGATTTATCTTGATTGATCGCAGCCATTACCTCGAACAATAAAATTAACAAAGCAACGATACTAACCTACAAAACTGGCTTGATTTCTCTGCGCTCAAGTACCAAGCAACAGACATTTCCTCATCGGAAGAAGAGCACAAAGAAAACCTGAAGGTTCAATGGCAACGCGTTAAATCGCCCTTCGAAGGTTACTTGGTGCCGATTCAAATAGGCTATAAAAAGATCGCACCGACATACGGGAAGGGCGACGTTGCGAACGCGCGATACAATGACCCCCCCGTGAGTTTTGTTGAGGCGATTTACAGCGTCGGTGAATGGGTCGGGAGCCCGAGCCGCCTAGAGTCGATGCAGCAAGCCTTGTGGTAGCACACATACCGTGATCCATTTTATGTTTGCCATACCCAATCGCAACTCTCCACAAACGTTGATCCTATTAATCTAGACGATGATTTTTTAGGATAAGGAAATAATCCCATGACAAACTTAACTACCCCTTTGGTACTTGCATTCGAATCCACGCTTGCCTGCTCAGATGCGCTATTGTCATCAGGCAACTGGGAGCAACGCGCCGATACAACACAATGGAAAGCAGTGAATGTGATTGAGAAATCCGTCAGAGGCACCATCTCAAACCGTGTAAAGGGTGCGGCAGCCAGTAAAATTGATGTCAAAGTAGACAAAGCTAACCTTCAAACCGTCGATAATGCGGCACTGCCGTTCAATGCAGACACACTAAAAGTCAACTTTAGTCTGCGTGTTATAGGTGATTTGTCGGTTCCCTCAACATGCAACAATCCCGATTACTAAAAAGCCCTTGCTGGCCTGATTTCTCAATATGTTCAGGAAAATGGCTTCAGTGCGCTGGCGCTTCGCTTTGCAACCAATCTTGCAAACGGTCGATTCCTATGGCGGAATCGTGTAGGCGCAGAGCAAGTAGAAGTGCGTATTTCACATGCCGAAAAACAATGGGTATTTAATGCACAATAATTTTCACTTCGAGATTTCAACCAAAGTAATGACCAACTGTCCCAACTGGTAGCCGCTATCGAACAAGGGTTAATGGGTGAAAAACCGACGTTAATCAAAGTGGACGCTTTTAGCTGCTTAGGCGAACTGACGCTAGCGAGTTTGTCCCTATCGCCATTGAACCCTATGGAAGCGTGACCAATCGCGGCTTTGCTTACAGAAAACCAAAAGATAAAACAGATTTCTATACCTTACTCAAGAACTGGAACTTAAAAGGACAAGCGCCATCGAACGAACAACAACACTACGTCATCGCTATGCTGATTCGCGGCGGGGTCTTCGGAAAGTGATCATGGATAACTACATAGATATTGTTGTTCTTCCTGATGCGGAAATCTCCAGTCCCGCACTGATAAACAATTTGTTCGCGAAACTGCATCGCGCTTTGGTAGAACACGCCGGTGGTGACGTGGTCGTCAGTTTTCCAAAATATGGAACAATGCTGGGTGAGGTATTACGCCTTCACGGTACTCGTCATACACTGGATCGCTTGATGACGCAACCATGGCTTAAAGGTTTACGCGATTACACATCGGTCAATAATATCTCTCCCGTGCCAGATAACATACAAGGGTATCACACCACGTTTCGAGTACAACAGAAAAGCCCTCCAAACATCCGTAGACGCGCCATATTTAAAGGTTGGTTGATTGAAGATGAGGCTCTGCACAAAATTCCAGATTTTAAGCAAAAGCGACTCTCTTTGCCCTTCATTCAAATAAAGAGCCAGTCCACAAATCAAGAGATCCGGCTTTTTTTTCAACGCGGAGAACAGCAAGATAAACCCACCACGGGTCACTTTTTCAGCTATGGATTAAGCATAGAAGCCACTGTTCCTTGGTTTTAATTGTCTAATACCATATTTTTTAGCACATTCTTAACCTATTGATTTTTAATGGTTTAAATTAAGCGGAAAAACCCTATTTTTTCGCCTAATTTCATCCCAGCTCTTTAAAAATAAGCGCTACAGCTATATTATCTACCCTTCACTGCCGCACAGGCAGCTTAGAAATAGAGGCGTTTTAACTCTTAGAACACATATAACCTGTCTTTAACTTATTTCCACATATCAGATATACTGGGCGCTGGCGGGTATTCTTGCGATGTTAGGGAACTGTTAAATATAACGATCAAACCCTAAGGCGTGATATTGGTCACGTAATGTATTCAGTGCTTGACAGTAATAAAATGAGCAGCTTACACTGGCGGTGTACTGGCAAAATCCAGTGCTGGAATTAACACTCCGAACATCAAAAAGGCGCGTAGTCGCCAGCATTTTGCTGGTTTTTTATGCGTAAGCTTTAGCACATCTGAATTATGGTGGGTTGGGCGAGGCTGCCTCGGCAGGCCGTTTCCTTTTTGATGGTAGTGTTAACCTTGTTCAGCTCACCACCCCAGCGATTAACACCTCTGAGTGGTGATATTAACCATCAAAAAGGGGCTCCTATGCCAACTTCTAGTGATTCACACTCCCTTATTAACGAAGCTCATCTTATGATCCATGGTCTCTCAGTACTGGCTGGGCAACAAGACGGGCCTCTTGAGAACTTTACTGGCGAATCGTTGTTTTTCTTATTACCATCTATCGATGGTAAATTGGTTGAGGTCTTGCAGATGATGGAAGGCGAACACTAAATTTATCTATTTGAACTGCACATAAACACAATATGTGCAGTTCATCTATCTACTGAGGTGCCCGAGCTCTTGTGATTACTCGGTTGAGAATTCACGGAGGTTTGTATAATGCGCAGCTCAATCTTAGAAATCCCCCTTTGTCTTCATGATCATCAGGTCTCATCTCTAGGGGTGGGGGCTCGGCATAGGAAAACACACCTCCCCCACAGGGGGAGGTAGGTACCTAGATAACTGCACCAAATTAGAATATTCACTAAGTGCCCAAGAGTTGGCAGCAGCGGTTTCTTGTTTGAAACTTTCTTCCCACTGGAAGATGATTGCCGATTACCTTGGTCCTGAACTGTGGTTGTAGTTATGGCGACGCCTCGAAACGTTGAGAAAGGAACGCCAGCTGCGAATTGTGGTGCCGCACTTTACGGCGGAGCTGGATGCCCTTGATGCGGACAGTTTTGAAGAGTGGCTGGATGGGTGTCGGCTGATCAAACCTTTCTTTGAGATTTATGTCACCTGCAGCGCCGAGCAATAACGCTTTATTTTGCGGGTGCTACATGGTGTTTCCTTCATTCCCTCTCGTGCTCAAAATCAAATTTATCTGCCGTCTCTGGTAGTTTGGATGGTGCACCTGCAAAACATCTTGATCGTGGAATTGCTGACCCAAAATGCGAGTAAAAGTTGGGTGCGCAATCAGCTGCAGGTTTGGCTTGGGCGTGATTTGTCGAATTCATCATTGAGTAGTTTTTTTCATGCGCTGGCATCGCGTGACACCCTCTCTCAATACGGCAAGATCCATTAGCGTTAAGCCATGAATGAGATCAAACCTATCCTGATAAAAGAAGCTGGGCACGTTTCGCTATTTCGGCACCTGCGGCAATTGTCAGCGTGAAGTGCAGCAAGTGAATTGGGAAGTCGGGCAGTTTTGCGCGTTGCTCAACGCGACGGGGCCGAGAACCACCTAGGGGAAAGCCAAGTCTTCGGCTAATCTTGACGGTTATAACAACCGCTCACTCAGTCGATTTAATGCGATGAAGCAGGGTGCCAACGCCAAAACAGCCATGTTTTTCCCCGCTCTCCTTGGTAAATATCCGCAATGTGCCCCTTGCGACGTTGACCACGCGTACTGCTCCACCCAACCGGCGTGCACCATGCGAACGGAATTGATGATGCAACACCTGATCGCGTTTCAATCTGGTGATCCCAGCAAACTCACCGAATTACATACCATCAATCAGGCCAACATGGTTGCTATCTTCCAAGACATGATGCAGACCATTGTGGTGGATGGTGTTGCGCTGAGAAATTCGGTGTAGGACTTCAAGAAAGAAGGTGGCTTTCATATCGGTAAGTACAAAGATAATAACGGTCAAGAGCAGACGATTGAAGAGATTAAAGCGCACCCGTTGCTCAAACCGATGCTCGATATGCTGAGCAAAAACAACCTCTCACTGGCTGATCTCAACATGACGCCAAAAGTACAGACCGACCAAGGCATTGAGCTGGGACGTACCATTGAGAAGGACGATGAACGTGAATCGGTGCTTGAATATCAGCGTAAGATGGCCGACCAAATGAGTGGATTACGTGACATGATTTCACGTTCCCGCAAGAAAGTGAGTAATGACGATATCTTAATTGAGCACCACCAAGAACAAGGTGTAAAGGATGCCGATTATACCGAGGTAGACTCACATGGCTGATCGCATTAGCGCCAAACAGCGCATTGAAATTCAAAGCCTAGCAGAAATAGAGATCCAGCGTTATGCCGGTAACCACAGCATGTGGCACAAGCACATTCATAACGTCAAATTGGATCCCGAGCAGTTGCTCAAAATGGAAGAAATGGACAGCCACGATAACACTGTGGATAATAGCTGCCGCCGAACAGGAAAAACGGCGGTGAAAGAGATGTATCTGCTCGAACACAATGCTATTCATGGAGACCAAGAAGGCGGTATTGGCACGCCGCGTGAAGCCCAATCATTGGTAAACCTTGGTTACCACCTTGATGCAATGCGCCGCTCTGATGTATCGAGCGGATATGTTGCATACAAATCTGGCCGCAAGTAGATGGCGGATACCTATTACGAATTTGCCAACCATTCAAAAGCCCGTGCATACGGCATTATGGCCAACGTCGATGGTGGCGACTTAACGTGGGCATCGCTAGAAGAAGTGGATGATTTAGATGCTGATCGTTTGTTCGGTCGTTTCTTGCTGATCATGGGCTCAAGTCGTCGTCTTGGTGCCAGCAAAACCTCCATCAACAAACCACAAATTCGTATCACCGGCGTATTCAAGGGCGCGGATACGTTGAGCGGTCTGATTGATTCCGGTGAATACACCTGTTTGCCTACCGTTGATTGTTACTTGGGTATTGAGTTTGGGATCTTGAATGAAGATTTCATGTTGTCTATGCGCAAGCAGCTACCAGAAAATGAGTACATTCGCAGATGCTGTGCATCAACGTCGCGGCAAAAAACCTTATTTGGGAAAAGTATGTAAACCCAAGGAGAAAAAACAACGTCAGCGCCTTACGTTGGACGAATACCGCGCCATTTGGATCGTTTCTCCTTCGTGGTTACGAACAGCAATGGATTTGGCGCTGGAAACTACGCATGCGGTAAACGAAATATGCTCTGTTCGTTATACTGACGTGCAGTTGTTAGCCGAGCCAGTGAGTGAAGGTGGTTTGCTGGTGAGTGGTTATTTGCGGATCCATCGTCAGAAGGTTCAACATAAGGAAGCAAGCCGCGTTGTTATACCTGTGACGCCGTCACTGTTCAAAATCATTAATGAAAGCCATGATAATGTTCGCTATAAGTATGTTGTTCACCGTATGCCGTCACGAATTAGCAATGAAGTGAGTAAGCACTGCGATCACCTCACTCAAATTAACCGTAAATACTTAATCCGTGCGTTCTCGAAATATCTAAACCTAGCAGGTGTGAAAAAGAAAGTGGCCGCAGAGTGCAGGCTGACGTTTCACGAAATACGAGGCCTAGCAATTCACTTGTATGACAATGCTGGTCATGACCCTCACAAGCCCGCGCTGCTCACACCAATGCTAAGAGCACAAAAGTATACAAAGATGGGCACGTTGAGTGGGTGCAAGTCCCCGCTGCAGAGATAGGAATTAGGGACTAAAATACAGGTCCGCGAGCTGCGCACCAATGACCTGAATTTTGGTACAGTTTTGGTGCCGCTATTTTTACTAGACATAAAAAAGCCCGTAACTCATTGAATTACAGGCTAAATAATGGTCGGTCTGAAGAGATTTGAACTCTTGACCCCTGCCACCCCATGACAGTGCGCTACCAAGCTGCGCTACAGACCGATACTATTAGAAGTATGCTACGAGTACTAGAATACGGTGTCAATTATATTTCTTGATTTACTCTATGGAATTAAACGGGTTGAATAAAAAGCAGGCAGGTCGTGGGTTACGTTTTTGATTACTTTATAAAGTGCATATATTTAATAAGTGGGAAGACTTGTCAGCATGACTGACAACGTGGTAGGGCATTTTTTCTCAAATATCTGAATTAATCGCAATTTCTACGATTAGATAATCATGGAGTTAAGCAGGGGTAATTATATGAAAGGTCACAAAATTAGCAATTTGGAAAAATATAATCAAGCATTAGTAAACCGTGGTTCAGTCACTTTTTGGATAGATGATATTGCCATCAAGGTTTAGCATTGTCTAATGCATCACGGTCATCGTGGCAGTGGGTTTATATTTTCTGATGCCGCGATTGCAACGGAACTGATAGTGAAAAGTATTTTTCAATTCAGTTTTTACGTTGATGAATGTCCCGTTGGAATCCCCGAAATATACTTGCATTAGTAATGCATTCGAAGACAGTAGAAGTTAAGTACTATTTGCCGAGTCGAGGAGCTCTCTCCCACGTTGTTATTAATGCCACAAATCTAAAAGTATACGGTGAAGGCGAACGGAAAACGCGTAAACACGGTAAGGATACATGGCATATCTGGCGCAATCTTCATCTTGCCGTTGATGTGTTTCCTCATGAGGTTATCACCACCTAAGTTAACCTAGCCTAAGATCTGCATAAACGCTCGCTTATCAAGCCGAGTTATCTTGAAGTGCTACTTATTTAGTTGAAATGAATACGTGATGAGCCCCGCTAGCAAGTTGACCATAAATCTGATACAATAATGGTACCGCGAATGCTCGATTTGGGATATATTTTTTAGTTAGTCAAAAACGGTTTCGATAATAAATCGTTTCCGGAGCATCAGGTAATCCCAAAGTTTCATCACTTTGGGTTTCATATTCTTTTTCACACCCGTTATCAGTATCACTCCCTTGTCTGCAGGTTTCCGCTTCAATGGATCAGAGATATAACCTTTATCTCCGTATAAACACCCCAAAATTCATCAGCCATTTCCGATACAGGATTTTTATCATCCACGTTAGCCGTTGTCACTTTGACTAAGAGAATGCCACAATGGTCATTAATAATAAGGTGTAATTTGAAGCCGTAGAATTCCCATCATTCCTTTTTCTCGCTTTGAGGTACCTTTAAAAACCTAATGTTTGATAATGAGTAGGTTTTGACAAACCTATAACTTGGACGAATCAACGAAGGCAATCCCTGTCAGCCTTATCTGACGGTGAGTGAGGTAAGAGTAAAGCGAAACCAGAACACCTTGCATGAACTTGAACATTTGCGTGTAGCTGAATAGTTTAGGAAATTCGTTGGTGAGGTAGCGGTAAACAAAGTGGATGTAATAGGTTTTGAAGTCTCAATATCCCGATTGATAGAAAGTTATAACTATCGTCAGAACCTCGCTAACTGAGAGGTGAGAAGGCTTGTTTCTTTGTTTGACACCGGAAGATATTAGGTATTCCTCCCTGCATAGGGAGGAAAGTCTGGCAGAAGTCGTCGACATCGACGAAAACAGCGTCTAAGTTATTCAAATCCAAGTCCTTATGCAGTCAATAGTTTATTTCAAACGATCAGATTTCGACTTGGGCATTTAGTTAATTTCTTATTCGCGACGTTAGTTCGTTAGGGTAGTTGAAGCGCTTAAGCTCCTGAATAACTTGCATTAGTACTAACAATTGCGGTTTTTCTTCTGGCTGCAATTTGTAGTTGCTATCATAAACAAGGTAGTTGCCAAACTTGTCGACGACGATTGTTTTATCTGGCAGGACTACCACGATATCACGTTCGTTACCTGCCAAAAGCCACTTGTGTGGCTTTTCGACAAGATTAAACAGGTTCCTCCCACTGGCGTATATTTCAGGGGGACTGTCTACAGAAAGCATTGATTCCATCAGTGTGGGAACAATGTCAAAGTGAGAGCTGTACATATCTATAACTTGTGGTGGTTCATTAGGCCAATGAACCACTAATGGAACTTGAAGCTGGTACTTGCTATAGTTCGAATTTGCCCCCCAGCTGTTAGACCCTGTTTCATTAAACTCAGTACCGTGGTTTGCGGTGACCATAACAATGGTGTTGTCCAATTGTCCTTTCACTTCAAGTGAGATGAATAATTCACCCAGTAATTTATCTACATAATAAGCAGCGTTGTTGTAGCTGGTTTTTAGTACTAGGGCAGTGTTGTCACCCATGCTTGCTCGCTTATCATCCAATGATGTTAGGGATGATCGGTTATGGTTATATTCGCCACTTTTTTCGTGATTGGTGAGACTCTTCAGTTCAAGATATGCAAACCAAGGCTTATCTGTGTTTTTTTCGTTTATCCACATTGTAAGTGCTGAGGTGGCTGTGCTATCAGAAATCCATGTATTATTAATCTCAAGCTTGGCAGCGTCAGACCTGTATTTACCAAAGATACTTTGGCAGTAAATTGGGTTAGTAAAATTATCAGCGCTGAATAGACCTAGGCGGTAGCCCTTATTGTTAAGCGTGTCAATTAAAAGCGGGTTTAGCCCCTCGGTTCTTGCGCGTTGTGCATAGCTACTAGGCAAGCCATAAAATAAGCTAAAAATACTACCCATTGCATTGTTGCTCGAACTGAAATGATTCTTAAAGTTTATATTATCGTTGGCAAATTGATTTAGGTTAGGCATACTTAGATAATTAAGCATATCTGCTCGAAGGCTATCCACCATGACCATGAGTAGATTTAGCTGAGAATTGTTTGCGTTTGGCGAGAAAGAAATTTTATCAAGGGGATAGCGGATCACTTTACTGTCTTGCGGATCGATTTCGTCTCGTTGGTACTGATACTCTTGGCGATCAAGTAAACCATACTTTTCCATGAAGGTTTTTGCCGTCATGGGATACGAAATAGGGAAGTTAGAGCGTTTGGTGGTGATAGGGCTGTAGAAGGAGGCATCTGCCCAAATATGGATAAGATGGCTAGTAATAAAACTGACAATAAACACAACGGAAAGAGGTACACCGATGCGTTTACGTAATAGCGAGCGAAGCTTTCGCCAAACCCATTCTGATATGGCAACCTCAAGAAAAAGGATGGCAGGAACAATTATAAATAAACACTGCCATTGTACATTCATGGAGTGGACATTCATGTTAGTTTTTTCGCTGTTTAGCAACAACTCCCACACCAAGGGATTTAAGTGAAGATGAAGAGTTTCAAAAGCGTATATATCAATTAGCAGCATCGTTATACTAATTGTTGCCACCAAAACGGCAAATAATCTCATTACCCGTTGAGAAGGGATGATAAAACTGGCAGGAAAAAGGATTAAAATATAGACAGCGAAAACGAGAAACCAGAAATGACCGACCCATGTTAGTAACTGGTAGATTTGCCCAAGTAAAGTTTCTGACCAGCTGAAGTGAACAATATACCGAGTACCCAGTAACATGGTTGTTATTATATTAAAAAAACTGAACCAGTGTCCCCAACTAATAAGCTGGGATACTCTATCCCTATAGGTCTTTCCTTTATTTTCCATAAATAATAACTATTCTCTTTATGCTACTTTGTGAGAAGCGATTTAACAGCTTGATTACTCTGTATCAATAAGATGATAAGCAGAGCTTGAATAAATTTCTTAGCAATCCATTGTCGTTCTTCTAAATGATAAATGGTTATTCATCAAGTTCATTGCATTTCGGGGTTAGCTATCTAATGAGTTGTAAGGCACGTTGGTATGACTACCAACGTGGTAGTCATCTGGGTATCTACCATTACAGATACCATGCTGTTTAATAGCACTTAATGACCATGAAAGATTAGGCATTTCATACGAGAACCAACTAATGAAACACATAATCCATTTCCGCTATCGATTCATCAGAAAAAAATAGCTCGGTCAAAACGCTAAGTGTTTTTAACACGTTGGCCACATCACTCAGGATCTGCTCAACGTTTTTATTTTGGTATTATAAGTCATCGGTATAGAAATTCTTGTCTTGTCTCACTTGTCCCAATAGAAGCTGCCTATAATACGCCTATACTTTAATCTGCCTAAAAATGTTTTCAATTATGAGCCTCAGCATTTCAAGCGTAATGCTTTAATAGGTAAAAAAGATTGTGGAGATATGCTGGTTGTCTCTCTGATGAGATCAGATGCTAACACCTCTCGTTTTAATAGAAAGTCTAATCAAACTGAGCTGTGCATAAGAAATGAACTAAATGCCCAAGATCATGATCTGATCGTTTGAGTAAAACTATCAGTCTCATAAGGACTTGGGCATGAATAATTTAGAGCCTGTTCTTACTGATATCAACGATTTTTATTAAACTTTTCTTCCTGCTTTGGGACAAAATCCAGACTTCAGATTCCAAAATAAGAAATAAACCTTATCACCTTTTAATTAGTAAGGTCATGACGATTATTGTATCTTTTCATCAATCTAGGTTTCGTGGTTTTAAAATGTATTATACGTAATTTAACCTCAGATCTGCATAAGCGCTTGCTTATCAACTAGTATCATCTTGATGACCGATTTCTTTGGTTGAAATGAATATGCTATGAACCCCGCCAGTAAGTTGACCATACAGCTGATACAACTACAGTGCTGAGAATGCTGAATTTAGGATATGTTTTTTAGTTGGTCAAAAACGGGTTCAATACTAAATTGTTTCCGGAGCATCAGGTGATCCTACAGTTTCATCACTTTTTGTGATCGTCTGATACTGAGAATACAATCAATCATCAAAACAGTCATTGATCAACTAAAACATATTCCAAATAGAGTATTTTTGGCACTGAAGGGGTGTGCGGTTTATGGTTAATCTAATTACTGGATCTATTCTTTATATGTGCCAACCAAAAAAGACTAGCTTTAAAGTCACTCGTTCTGGAAAAGCCACGTTTATAAAGATCTGTATATAAATACCCAAGCGTGAGCGTCTTTGATACCAAGGCAGCGGACTAAATGATGTGGAAAGATCACGCCAATGGCAAAAATGGTAGCTGCATGGATTTTGTGATCTATTGTGGTCAGGTGGGTGATATGAGCTGGGCATTTCTAGCAAAGTGATCGATATGCTGCAAAAGCGCAAAGTCTTTAATTCTTCAACCTAGATGGGTCCCAAAAATACCGATGGGGATATGGATTATGGTGGCTTTGATATTGCGTTTTTTACATATTGTATTCATAGCAATGAAGTGAAGGTAATTGATTACCAATTCTTTAATCCATGGCTTAATGGTGATTTAAAGACTAAGGCTCTAAAGGAGAGAAACTAGTTTTTCCATACATTTAAGACATACAGGTACTACGCCGTGCCAAAATGGTCATTGTTGTTGAGTCTGCCATCAATTTTGATCTTAATCATTGCTACCAATGATCAGGAACGTTACCAACAAAGGCACTATCACTGCCATTGCTTCTAGTGGTTCTGCTGTTGAAGAGATTAACGGGCGTTCTCTAGTAGAGAAAAAGTTGGTGTGTTGTTTCGACAACGATGAACCAATTAAGAAAGAACCGTGCAAAGGATACCGAGCTGATACGGAGGGAGTACGGTTGGTTTTGGATGTATGTAGTGCACCGAATACTCCATGTTCTTTGCTGAACAAGGAGCTACAGACTTGGTAAGTCATGAATGACCTGAACACTTATTTACGTAATCCTAGCATTGATAAAATCTACCACAACTTACACAAATTGGAGCAATGGCTGGTTTACAGATTTAAAGGGTGGAGTTTATTTCTACACGTTTTAAGTACGAGATATGGTCAAATCTGGTGTACAACTTCTAGAGCAGTATCTTGATGATTGACGTTTATTTCACGAATACCATTTCTGAATTTCACGCCTTTGTTGATATCCGAGAGTAATTTAAGGCCTCGTAGCCTACGCCAGTTAACCTCAGAGGTTTGCATCAATTTGCAGACCATTACCAGTATCGTTTTTTGGCTTCCACAATTCTTGGTTTTGTTCGTTCTTAGCCTCACCGTTGCAAAAATTGATTCAATGGGGTTTGTCGTTCGAATATGTGTTCAGTACTCGGTGTAGAAATCGTAAAACGCCAGCATTTCCACTTTGTCTTTGGTCAGGCACTCTGCTGCTTTGGGATATTTAGCACCATATCGTGTTTCGAACTGTCAGAAGGCTTTCTGTATCCATCAACAACGGAGAGCACTTCCTTGCGCCCAGTATCATCGATGCTAATGACAACAAGCAGGGAAAGCTTGTTATGAATCCGAACTTTGCAGTAAATACCATCGGCCTAAATGTAGACATACCACCATTTACTTAGGTTAGATTTACGCCACTAGTCGTATTTTGCTTCCCATTTCTGTTTGAGTAAAGAAACACTGTTTGCTGACAACCCCTTGGTTTTCTTACCTAAAATCAATTCTATGGCTGGCTGCATATCGCCTGTATATATCACCCGCAGATAGAGCCAAGGGATAAGCTCTTCTAATGTTTTTGATTCGCTTGAGATAGGGCGGAATCAGTGTGTTGTTGAACTTAATCCCTCTCCCTGTTCTATCTCGAATCTTTGGGACTTGGACGGTAATGTCGCCTAGCCCAATTGATAGGTGCCGCTCAGGCAAATGGCCATTGCGAACCACTCCCTACTTTCCGTTAGCTTGGAGTGATGTGAAATTATCGAGCAAAGATTGAACCTCGGCTTCTATAGCTTGAATCAATACCTACTGTGCGCCTTGTTTCAGCAGTTCATTAAGCGGGTTTTCCTAGTTTATGAAGCTCGGTAACATTATGATTATTATCCATGCGGTGTATTCCTTGTTGGTTGTTAATCTGGCGAGATCAATCAACAGGCTACACCGCATTATTTCCTACCCATACACCAGAAATCACTATAACTCTTTAAGCACTTTACATTACTAAACAGGATCAACACATTTATTGGATATTTCGCACAAAGCAGGATTTCATCTCTGTAATCAAAATTGTGACGAACTAACATGGAGTAAATGATACTATTTTTTAGCTAAAAACTACTGACAAGTGAGATCGTCAAATATAGCGAGCACCGTTCGGTTGAACTCCAGCAAGTAACTTTGCGTCAGATTGAGGTCTCTGGACGTAACCACTTTAGGTTATTATTGATAATAAGCGAAGCGCCGTGCAGCCACCAGAGGTGATGGTTAACACCCAGTCCTCTGATTGAATCGCTTGTGCTCTCAAATCCACCCGTATATATTCTTGAACCTGACCTTAGAAGTAAGGGTAAGTACATGGTGTAACGAGACGACTGGAGCCGGTAAGAATAGAGCCCACTCATAATCAGATATCACCATTGGTTATCACCGCATGCCGCAACGTCAGCATCAACCCAATCAAGTGATCGTTCACCAGTCCCCCATTAAAAAGCAATAAGTGATGATCATCTCCCAATCGACAATTGCCTATTGAGTGATCTTCTCAGACTGCCAAATTGGCTTCATGGAAAAGAAGCATTTTGAAAATGAATCACCCACGGTGGAATAATTGTGCTCCAAGCAAGCAAATGAACTCATCCGT
Organism: Candidatus Enterovibrio escicola; assembly: GCF_002464935.1. GTDB lineage: Bacteria > Pseudomonadota > Gammaproteobacteria > Enterobacterales > Vibrionaceae > Enterovibrio > Enterovibrio escicola. The sequence goes on along the minus strand of NZ_NBYY01000016.1, from coordinate 42,415 downwards.
GAACTATGGTACAATCTACGTGAGTACGAAGATAAGTTGTCTGCTAGTTCACGGAACTCATCAAGTTCTCCGTTGTCAGAGTCCCCCGCAGCAAGGGATGCACGAAAAAAGCTCAACACCCTCTCAGTCGAAATCAGATGTGCGCTCAGCCTAGCCATGATGGACACACAAGACCAGTAAGCGAGCTCAAAGAAACCGATTCCATTGTGTATTGTCAGCTAGATACCTGCTGCACCTAATGCGGTGGGAATATTGTTCCCAACGCTTAACTTAGCTTAGAGGGAGTGCATTTTAGAGAAGATAGGCAATAACTTTATAAGTCATTAAAATTAAAGTAGTAATGCAGTAGCCTTGGTTGACGATAGGGGCTTTTTTATATGAGCCTGCAGTACACACTGTAATTTGATATTCCATATTACACCTCAATTGTTGATAAAGAACACATTTGTGTAGCTGGGAGTTCTTATTAAGGGATAGAAATACTTACAGTATATTCGGCGTAAGAACGCTCTCATTTATTATTATTAATACTTTTAGTATGGAAGGTTTCTGGAAGACGTGTGTTAGAAATCAAGATATTGATGTATAGATAAGTAGATAAAAGTGGAGGAAGGGAAGGGAAAATAGAAGAATAAGAGAAGCAAGAGAACTGTAAATCACCGTAAGTCTTACTCCCAGCTCCACTTCCAATGATTTAAACCAAAAAATAATAAAAAGGATTCTATACGATGACTCTCGTAGGCATTCTCACGTCTGAAACAACTGTAAGTTTCACTCATCCAACTACCGAAGACCTGAAACTAAACATGACAGCTCCTCACGAACTTTATATCCGACAAATCAACAGTAAGTACACACAAATCATGAATGACCTGACTACAGTAGCCAGCGAGGAAAAGAAATCAAATACGGCTTACGGCTCACTTTTAATAGATAAAAGCATCGATGAGTTCACCACAGTTCTCACTGCCTATTACACAGCGCCAAAAAGAGGTAAACCGCACGTAGTGCATGAGGTCCTTGGATACATGCCCGACACGAGGGTAATAGCTACCATTGTTTTAAATACCTGTGTCGATGGCATCAGCAGTTAATTATCCCTCTCTAAAGATAGCGGTGCGGATAGCTAAGAACTTACAAGACGAGATAGATTTTCTTTATCTCGAAGGTGTGGACATGAATACATTCCGTCGTGCAACTGCAAACGTTACGACTAAAAGCAGGCTACACGAGAAATGTGCTTCGCTGAGGTGGTTCCTCAAGAACGCTGCGGGAATACCATCATTTGCATGGCCTGACAACGAAAAGATGGCGATAGGTCAAGCCTTAATTGTTCTTCGTAATAATCATATTGACTGGTTCTAGGTGAGCATTTTTGTCTCTAGGAAAGGGAATGGTAAGCTCAAGAGCTGGCCGTGCTTACACCTTAACCCCGAGCTCAACCGTTGGATACAGGAGTGTCGCCAACTAATTGGCACTGATATTGCATCCTTAACGCCAACCATTTCTAGTTCCACCACGCCCGTGGACAAATAAGTCGCTATATTGAGGTGCTTATCTAACGCAAGCTTTACCAGCGCTTAGCATCGTGAAGACAAGTAACCTATAGCAACTTAAAAAAGTGGAGATAGCTGGAGTGCTAAATGCCATCAATCGTATCCAAGAGACACATCTAGTAATAAATAAGGCCATCCACCAGTGGTGTGAGTGTTTTCGAGATAATGCTGTCGCATGGTCGGAATATATTGGTATTCCGCTGAACAAAGCTCGAGTTCTTTCCAAGAACGTCCGGTGTTCCACAGCGTGTGATACCGACAGTGAAACACTCTTCTTTTACCAACAAGCTTGCACAGTTTTCCACAGAGCAGAAACCGTCAACCGCTCTAAGCGTATGTCACACGCTCTTATGTTAGGTTTAGCCGAAAAGTATGCTGGGGAAGATAACTTCTATGTCCCTTGGCAAGGTGATAGACGAATGAGAGTCTACGTAACATCCAAATTAAATTTTCAGGGCACCGATTCTACAAAAGCTTTCCTTCTCTTTTTAGAAGCTGCTGCCCGTGGCACACACGGCCTAAAGTAGCTCGAAATCCACTCCGCTAATCTTTGGGGCATCTAGTAAGGTCTCATTTGATGAATGGCTCCGTTGGGTGCCTGAGAATAAAAAGTACATCCTAAAACTTGCGGACGACCCCTTAGACAGCAGAAGTTTCTGGTCTGAGTGCAATGAACCTTGGAAAGCGCTGGTGGTAGCTCTAGAGCTTAAGCGTGCGTGGTCATATAAAGAGCCCTAAACGTTCTTATCGCGCATCCCCTCGCACTGGATGTCCTGCTCTGGTTTGCAAATTTTAGGTGCAGTTTTACGTTGTAAAAACACTGGCCAATACGTCAACTTGACGGCCACAAACAAGCCTGCAGATATCTACGGTGTTATCGCAGTTCTTGTCGAGAAGGAACTTCGAGAGCTTGTAGGGGAATGTTCACATGCACAAGTACTAAAACTTGCGAAACCAAAGGATTTGGCCCCCTTAATACAAAGTAGAGCAGAAGGATCAAAAGGGATTTAAAAGGACAGGAGGAGCAGGAAGTACCCCTTTAGTCCGGATTGTGCATAGCAAAAATCCTTCACGTTTCTCCAATGAGGATTTAATGGAGTAACGTGTGTCTTACGGTAAATGTGGCTTCGCTTTGCAGTTCATGCTTGACATAACGCGCAGTGATGCAGATAAGTACCCCCTGAGACTTAGCGATTTAATTGTGTCAAACATTGCGCGAGAGAAGGGCCCTACGTCCTACGATTGGTGCAATGATCCTGCTAAACGCATCACAGATCTACAGGTGCTAGGCTTGGCTAATAACCACTACTTACCGCTCCCTGTTTTAGGCAGAGACCGTGAGCGCGTTCACAGGACGTTTACTGAGCATAGACCATTCAGGACGAGGTAAGGATGATATGGCTTATAATGTTACCTACTTCCTAAATAGTTATATCTTTCTCGTTAAATCTGAAGGTTTGCAGGAAGGCTCTGCCCTGCAGAACTTAACGGAAATCACAAAGGCAGCGAAGATGCATAAGGTAAATAAGATTATCTATGAGTCTAATTTTGGTGACGGTATGTTTGGATAATTACTACGACCTTTCGTTAACCAGATTTACCCTTGCTTTATCAAATAGGTAAGGCACCACGTACAGAAAGAATGCCGTATTAGCGATACGCTAGAACCCGTCATGATGCAGCATAAGTTATTGATTGATTACAAGCTTATCGAAAGAGACACGAAAAATATAGCTGCGGAATTGTCTTATTCTCTCTTTTACCAAAAGATTGCACAGTTTATTGATTTTAAAGTGTTTAATAGGAATGAATGTAACAACTGCTGGGATTAAGATTCCCACGTTTGTCATGAGTACTTACGCAGATTTTTCCGCTTTCACACGCGTATATATGAGTCTTCCTTTTTCTTCCAGTGATACCTCCGGAAATACCTGTAGAGGTACACAGCGTAAAACCTAAATGGCCTAGAATAAACAACTTTTTGAGGCGGTATCACTCTTCGTATTTTACTGTGAAGGTGTCACTTATAGTTCACTGTGATTCTTTAAATATATTTTATACATATAAAACAATAAGACTCCTCCAGAAGGAGGAGAAGCTGAAAAATAACGCAATGCAAGCATTGCGACATTAAAGAAGATGAGGCATATTAATGCCCCGTTACACCAACGTATAGCGGAACAGGCAGGTAAACCTGAACAACTATACAGCTCTTTAATAATTTGGAATGTAAAAGAAACTACAGGTTACTCTCAGTCTATAAAAGGGAAAAAGCAGTGGCTAATGCATAAATGAAAGACGGGCTATGGTCTCTTTGAAGCCATGGAGATAAACCATTCTTAATAAAGTAGCTATACAGATATGCAAAAGAAATACTATTTTTCCTAGTAAACCTGTGTGGGTTAAGAAACACTATTCACAACGAGGCTAGCGTAATTATTTGCAAGGGTCTTGAGTGCATCAACCTCGAGGCGTGTATGTACTTATTGCTATGGCCTTTTATTCAGCTAAAAAATATAAAAGAGGTTAGTAATTTGGTGGAAACTCAAACTTTTAGTGTTCCTGCTGTGCGTTTCTGTAAGCAGTTGGAGGCATTTAGGAAGGAAGTAAATAAGGAAATGCACCCGCTTCAAATGGTCATTTTTTTGGAAGTGGTAAACAAACCAAGGCTAACGGTTAATTCCAACTATATACAAAAAATCCTAGCAATAGGGCAGTCATCAGCCAGTAGGCACTGCAAACGATTAACACTAGAAGCAAAGGACGGTTACGGTCTATGTATATTTGTCTACGGTTACAATGAGTATCGTTCAAAATACCTAGAGTTAACAACTAAAGGTCTTCTGGTAGCTGAGGCAATCCGCCCTGTTTTTAATAATCCATAGGAAACTTAAGGGAACCTACCAGAGGTTTCTTTCAATCATATGTGTGCCTGTACAGCAGGCACTGACAGGGATGACAACTCAACACTTAGAGGAGAATAAATGACTAAACAAGAGATAAATAAACATAGGTGAGGTAAAAACTGAACATATTAGAACAATAAGAGAAAATTTATAACATTCGTGTACGTATGCGAGGTACATCCTACCAAGCAGACTTTAAGGTAGAAGGGAAATATAAACAATGAAGTAGCAAGACCTACGGAGATGCTGTCGAAAAAGCGTTGCGTTTGCTAGCCATTTCACTGTAATCTCCCGTCGAAGCTGATGTGAGTTCAGCAAGGGCAGGTACGCTGGAAGCGGGTTATAAACGAGCGTGTGTGTATCCGTGGAGTCCGGACATACAAAAAGGACTGGAAATCCAGCAGGAAGCAATTGGAGAAATACTAGACTTTTTGGCTGGAACATAGAGACCTCAGAAATACCCGCTGTTAAATTATGCACCTACGCAGATTACTAACTGGATATTTTTAGAGCACGCTGGGAGTACGATTAATAAGAGTCTTAGCAAACTCCGTGTCGTTCTTAAACACTGTGTGTTTCTGGGACACTGTTAGTACATTCCGTTGTTTCCTTGGTGCAAAATAGATAAGGGGCGCGCAAACGGTTCTTTTCTTTAGAGGAAGAACGAATGATTGTGAACTGGTTTCAGTTAAACAAGAAAAGCTTAATCTCGGATTTTATCATTATGGCGATAGACACCGGATGTAGAACTTGGGAACTACAGAAACTAGAATGGCGAGATGTGATGGAAAATTGTTCACATATAATGCTCAGAGACAAGAAGAACGGGCAAACAGGGCGAGTTCCGCTGCTTAAACGTTCGGCTGACATTATGCGTGAACGAAAAGAAAGAGGTCTTCACATGCCGTTTGAAGGACTTTCGGGAACGAAATTTATAAATAACTGGAAGAAGATTCGGACGGCTCTAGGCTACAAATATAACCCTGAATGTATACTTCACGTAATGCGTCATACATTTGCTACACGTTTGGCTATGCATAACACACCTGAGTTAAAAATGATGCTCTGTCGGGGTAACTTAACGCCTAGCAGGGTTAAACGTTACGCTCATCTGAATGTCAATCATTTAGAGGACGTCATGATTTCACTGGAGGGCTTTTTAGCTCCAGCATAATGTTACATAAAGGTCAAAATATTGGGTTGTTACACGTTTTTTGTGAAATGTTACATATTTATCCTATCTAATTTATTTTATTAATTTTATTAAAAATTTTGGAATATTGTCTCGAATACGGAGTCTACCTATCGTCATCAACTCTTTGGGTTACCTAAAGTATCGTTGGATATTACTGAATATCAGGTATTCCATGGTCGGTGCCAGCACTGTAACCATACCGTCCGAGCCACTTTTCCCCAAGGAGGAGTCAGTAGTATGTTAACGCCGTTGCATTAGGCGCTGCATCACCATGTAAAACAATCTGCTGTTATTTATATAGATGAAACAACGCACAAACGAAATTGAGAAGTGGTTACCGATAGGTCTGGCTCCTCAGTGGCAGTGATGCGGTATATCAGACTATTCATTATCGTCGTAATGCAGAAACAGCAAAAGCAATGCTAGATGAACCGTGTCACACGATAGTGATAACCAATCAATGTGGTAGTTATAACTGGCTTGATCCTACGCACCACCAGTGCTGTTGGATACATGTTACCCGTAATTCACAACAAATGGCGGAGTACATCAGTGGAGATTTAACGTCTCATATTGGCAACCGTCTTGTTTTGCTCTGCCATGCGGTATTCCGAATGCAGTACAGCTATGAGTAAGGAAAAATCACTGACATCTAGTGGCGGCAACGAATGTCTCGTCTTAGGAAAAACCTTTCGGCTTGGCTAAGAAAAAGCGAACATATCACAACCGCGAGGCCAATGCCAAACATCTAGGAAATTTCCGCTGCTCGGGATCGTGTCGGGTAATGCAAAGCTGAGATGAAAACCCATTGACCCTTGGGCGACGTTCATAACGGTGCCTGATAAAACTTTGTCCATCAACAGCCCAACGCTGATCAAACCAACAACGCCACCTAGGGTGGAATCAGGTCGTCAAAAAGGCCGTATGCATGAGACCATAGCTGGTATTAAACTAATAACCAAATAAAAGATCATGCACTGGATTGGATCCTGTGTTAAATGGGTAGTTCATCAATAGCTCACGTTTCATTTCTCCAAGCAACCGGTGCACAATGCATTAGAGGGTCACGTAGGTCTTGGGTCGATCTAATAAAAACAGCACACTTTCCGGCGGAGTTGGATCACCAATAACAAGAACAATGGCAATATCCTGACCAAAATGGAAAACTGCAAAACACAGCATTGACCATCATGGATATGTGTCGCGCCGGCGCAAACTCTAAGTTAATAGTCAGTGTATTGGATATTTCTATTAAGATATCAATAGCAATGCAGCACGGAATTGTTGAGTAAATCAGGCTTATAACGCACTGATCCCAATCTTTTTTACAGTCTTGATTTTGTCTGCTGGCGAACAGGTATACCTAGTTTTATAACTTTATTCATTGCTTTAATATTTGCCTGAGCTTCACAAACTTGAGCATTTTAATCACGAAGAATGAGTTTATGGCTGAGCAACTGTTTGTAATGAAACATTACTGTTTCTGCTAATGAACGTTTGTGATAAACTCTATCCTTGTTTTTACTCCATCTAGTTTGGCCTCTTTCAATGCCTTTAGATCTTCATTTCTAGGATTCCCTTTTTTACAGTATTTCGCGTTATTTCGCGGTGGAATACTGGGCGATATTTCTTTATTTTTCAGTACGTGGTGACATGCTTTTGTGTCATAGGCTTTATCCGCACTGACTTACTGTATCTTTCGTCTTAATGGGGTAAGTAATGTAGGTAAAACCTGATTGTCACCCACAGAAACTAAGCTAACTTCTGCAGCGATAATCTCATGAGTAGACATATCAACAGCAAGATGAAGTTTACTCTAGATATACCTATTCTCCTTACCTTTTTTATGTGTTTTCCATTCTAATTTTTCGTATACCTTTAGGCCTGTGGTCGCAATAACAACGTGAGCAACAGCTCCTCGACTCGGTAAACGGTACTTAACCTGAGTTGCGCATAAGAAATTAACTAAATGCCAAAGTCGCGATCTGATCGTTTAAAAAACTATCGATTATATAAGGATTTTGGCATGAATACGTTAGACGCTGTTTTCGTCGATATCGACGAGAACAGCCATATTTTCCTCCCTACATGGGAAAATACTTCATTTTTCAGGTGTCAAACAAAGAAACAAACCTTCTTGCCTCTCGGTTAGCGAAATGATGACGATAGTGATAGCTTTCTATTAATCTGGATATCTAGACTTTAAAACCTATTACATCCACTTTGTTTACTTCTGCCTCACCCTCAGATTTCCTGAATTAGTCAGCTAAACGAGAATGCTCAATCCCATGAAAAGTGTTCTGGTTTAGCTTTGCTCTTACCGACAGGCAAAACCGACAAGGATTGCCTTCGTTAATTCGTCTAAGCTACAGGTTTCTCATAAGCTACGCATTTTCAGACATCAGGTTTTTAAAGGTACCGCGAAGCAAGAAAAAGGAATAATGGGGTGGTTCTACGCCTTCAAAGTACACTTTATTATCAATAATCAAGGTGACAACGGCTAACGTGGATGATAGGAAGCCTGTGCCGGAAATGGCTGAGGAATTTTGTGGCTATTTATACGGAGAAAAAGGTTATATCTCTACTCCATTGGAGCGGGAACTCGCAGACAAGGGAGTGACACTGATAACGGATGTAAAAAAACATGAAATCCAAAGTGATGAAACTTTGGGAGAGCCTGATACTCCGGAAACAATTTATTATTACAATCGTTTTTGACCAACTAAAAGACATATCCCAAATAGAGCCTTCTTGGCACCGCCGTTGTATCAGTTTTATTATAAATTTGCTGGGGGTTTATCGCGTATTCATTTCAACCAAAGAAACCGAGCATTAATAATTACTCGGTTTGATAAGCAATCACTTATGTAAATCTGAGGTTACTTAACTTCTGCATTCTTCGAATGTTTACTAATGCAAGTGTATGTAGGTAATTTCAGCAAAACATTCATCAACGTAAGATTCGAATTGAGAAAGCTTTCTTAAATCCATAAATTATAGAGCTTGAAAATATCTTTTATAATCAGTACCGTTTCAATCACGGTATCCAAAAATATAAACGTATGGCCACGATGGCCGTGATGCATTAGACAATGCCATGTCTTAATGACAGCGACGTTTATCCAAAAAGTAACTGATCCACGGTTTACTAATGCTTGATTATATTGTTGTCACTTGCTGATCTTGTGCTTAGTCTTTGCCTTTCCTTTTGCCATCATCACCTCCTGCTTAACTCCATGATGATCTGATTGTAGAAATTGCGATTAGTTCAGATATTTAGGAAACAACGCCTTATTAATGCATTACGATTTACGTGGGTAGATTTCATCTTCACTGAAGAAATACGCGATTTCACGTTTAGCAGCAATCTGACTATCTGAACCGTGCACAGAGTTAACACATATGTTTATTGCATAGTCTGAACGGATCGTGCCATAGGCTGCCTCATCTGGGTTAACTTTACCCATCAATTCTCGATAACGATCGATGGTAGCTTCACCTTCTAGAACCTGAACTATTATAGGACCAGATGTCATGAACGTGATTAAATCTGCATAGAAATGCTTCCCTTCATGTTCAGCATAAAACCCTTTCGCTTTCTCCTCTGAAAGATGGAGCATTTTTACAGCAATGAGTCGCAAACCTACCGCTTCTATACGTTGATAAATGGCGCCAATCAAATTACGCTCGACAGCATCAGGTTTAACAATTGATAAAGTGCACTCAGTGATCATTTTTCTTTTCCTTTTGTATTTGCTAATACCGCTTTAATCAGACGTTATCAACTTGTTATACTTACATAAGTAGCCTACCAGAATGCCATAACAGACCCAACCTAACATCATGGAACAGCGTTGTTTTCCCAAATATCTGAACTAATCGCAATTTCTACAATCAGATCATCATGGAGTTAAGCAGGAGGTGATGATGGCAAAAGGAAAGGCAAAGACTAAGCACAAGATCAGCAAGTGACAACAATATAATCAAGAATTAGTAAACCGTGGCTCAGTTGCTGGAGTATTATCAATATAGCATCACTCGCCGTAGTACCGATATAACCGAACTTTTGAGTCTCGCACCCGTATTACGTGTCGGTAAAGCTCTACCGGTATAAATCTTACGTGGCAAGTGGCTACGCCCAGACCTGCTAGGTTGGAAAGGGGAGTTAATCCCTGATGATCTGCCTAGTTTCCCTGTTAAATCTGACTGCATACTTAAAAAGATGCCTAAAGAGGCAGGCGTGTTGATTAGAAAGCCTGTAGAGAAAAGTATTAATAGCAAATAAGTGCGTAATGTTAGTGCGTTAGGGGATAACACCCAGCACGCCTTTATCCGTAACATAGGCGATGGAAATTATTTGGTATTGTCTAAACACAGATAGACAAATAAGGGAGATCAATGGATATTGAATATTACAAGATATACACTAGTCTGTGCTAGGAAGCGTATTATCTGCTGAAACAACAATTCAACGTGGATCTGGTTATCAAAAACCTAATGCTAGAAGCCAAGATGTTTGTTTACGAAGGTAATAACCGCTTTGGTCTTGTGATTTATAAGCAAGAAAGTGAAGCCTACACACATGCCATCGCACGTGTAAAAGATGGGGTGCGTGAAAAGGTCGGTATGTCATATGAGAAAGCATGATCTTAAAATTAACACCAAATACCTTAAGCCGATTATTTCTGGTGAAAACACATTTAAAATTCGACGCAATGCCCATGACTGTCAAGTTTGAGATCAAGTGATAGTTGTTGATTACGAAAGTAACCGTCATATGGTTCTTCGTATCAAATACATCACCAACTTTAAATAAAAGAAATGTTTTGTTGTTTTTCGTTCACTTGGCTTGAAGGAGAAGTGTTTGATGAGCAACATTGATTTTTAACAGATAGATGCGGTCGAATGGCTTAAACAATAGCCTAACTAATCTATCGATTTGGTTATCACGGACCCTGCATATGAGTCACTGGACAAGCACCGAGAAATTGGAACAACAACGAGGTTGATTCATAGCAAGTCATCAAATAACGAATGGTTCCGTATTTTTCCGAATGACCGTTACCCGAGTTTAATTGCTACGTGATGTGTGACGAAAGAACGCTGTTCGTCATCAAGCCCATTTTGGATGCTCAGCCTAGGTTAGGTACCGAAAAGTAAAATTTTGTTTTACAAACCTTGTTTGTAATCATATTCACACAAGTCTTCAATTACGCAGCTGCTGCATTGTAGTTTTCTGGCTAAGCAGGTGTAGCGTCCATGTAGGATTAACCAATGATGGGTGTCTTTCTTAAATTCTTTTGGGACTACCTTCAATAGTTTTTGTTCAACAAGACCGACATTTTTACCTACCGCAAATTTTGTACGATTTGAAACTCGGAAAACATGGGTGTCAACTGCAATAGTAGGCCACTGGAAGATGGTGTTTAATACGACGTTTGCAGTTTTTCTTCCTACACCAGGGAGGGCTTCTAACGCTTCTCGATTTTCAGGTATTTTACAGCCATGTTGATCTAATAATATCTGGCAGGTTTTAATAATATTTTTTGCTTTAGAATTAAATAAACCAATGGTTTTGATATGATTTATCACTCCATTTATGCCAAGTTTTAACATAGCATCTGGGGTATTGGCAACTGAATAAAGTTTGTTAGTTGCCTTGTTTACACTAATATCAGTTGTCTGTGCAGAAAGTAATACTGCAATCAATAACTCAAAAGGAGAATGCCATGTTAATTCCGTTTCCGGATGAGGATTTTTAGTTTGAAGGCGTTCTAGAATCTCAATTCGTTTTCGATCATTCATTGTTTATCCATTTAGAGATGGTTTATTAATTCATAGATGTCACGCGCCCGCGTACAATTATAACTTTATCTTCAGTTATTTTCGAGTTTGTTGGTTATCAAAGACATTTCTCAGTGCGATTAGCAGACCTACTGTCAAAAAGGCACCTGGTGGAAGAATTACTAACAAAAATGGGTTGTCCAAGTGGAATATTTGGATACGAAGTCCTACTGCCCACTCCCCCAAGAGACGATCTGCACCTTCAAATAATGTGCCGCTACCAAGAATTTCTCTGATTGTACCAAGAATGACCAAGGACGCCGTCATTCCCATCCCCATCCAGAAACCATCTAGTACGGAAGATAATGGATTGTTTTTTGAAGCATAAACTTCTGCACGGCCGATGATGGTGCAGTTAGTCACGATCAACGGAATGAAGATACCAAGAGATTGGTAAAGCCCATATGCATGGGCGTTCATTAGAAGTTGAATACAGGTTACGAGTGACGCGATAATCATTACGAAAATCGGTATGCGCACCTCTTTCGGAATCCATTGACGAATCAAAGATATGACAAAGTTTGAAGTCATGACTACCAGTGTGCTCGCAAGCCCAAGGCCAAGCGCATTAGTGAGGGTTGCAGATACGGCTAATAGTGGACAGATGCCCAATATTTGGACTAATACAGGGTTATTGTTCCACAATCCGTTCTTCATCAATCTGGTATTCAGGCTCATAATTCGTCGCTACAATCACTTGGTTGGTAAAGAATTTGGTTTTTGTGATGGAAGAGAAACGTAGACACTTTTCTCACCGCATTTACGATTGCTCTTGGTGTAATGGTTGCACCAGTGAATTGGTTGAACTGACCACCGTCTTTATGTACTGCCCAGCGTTTATCATCGGCGCTGTTGATAGATTTACCACTGAATGATAATATCCAGTTCGAGATATTTAAGTCGATTCTATCACCGAGTCCTACTGTTTCGTTGTGTTGTAAGACACGAACTCCTACTACAGTATTATTAGTATCGACACCCACCAAGACTTTTATAGCACCATTATAGCCGTTTTGGGCGAATGCTTTGACGACCATCCCTGTTGGTTTTCCATTTTTAGTTGCGATATATACAGGCATCTTGTCATCAGTTCCCAACTCAGGGCTACTAACCAACGTGCAGTTTTGGGAGAGTATGTTGTCATGCATCGTAGCAGGAAGGACTTGATTCAGTACTTGTAGTAACTGCTGTAGTTCTTGCTCCGCAATAGTATCCTTGGTTAGTGCGTCTGTAATCGCGACAATACCTGTAGAAAACAGTGCTGCAAGCGCGAGAATGGCACCATTATTTTTCATTGCGCGGATCATTTTTTTCCTTCCTGTAACCGTAAACGATTGGTTTGGTGTAGTAATCAATTAAGGGTACACACATATTGGCAATGAGTACGGCAAATGCCACACCATCAGGAAATCCGCCTAAGGTACGGATAAGATAAATTAACGTCCCAATTATCATACCAAAAACTAGTCGACCTTTTGAAGTTGTTGCTGCAGAGACAGGATCGGTGGCAATGAAGAATGCACCCAACATGGTTGCACCGGAAAAGAGGTGGAGGAGTGGCGAAGTGACGGTATCAGGACTGACAGTATAGCCAATAGCGCTGAAGATAAACAGGGTAGCCAATATTCCAATGGGTATTTGCCACTTTATTATTTTTTGTTTTAGTAACATCAATCCACCGAGCAAGAAAGCGAAGTTGATCCACCCCCAATCCAGTCCCCAAAAAGTATCAAAAACTGGCTCTAAGACTGCTTCAGTCTCCGTTTTACCTGCTATTAGTGCACTTTTAACAGTATCCAATGGTGTTGCCATGGTAAAGCCATCTGCGGTGAGTCGTAATTGATTCACACTAAAACCACCAGTGTTTAATCCTGTGAAGATGGTCGACACACTGTCCATAAAAGTAAGTGGTTGAATCAGCAGAGAAGATGGTGGTAACCAGATTGTCATTTGCACAGGGAACGAAATTAGCAGTACAACATATGCCACCATTGCAGGGTTAAATGGGTTGTTACCTAGTCCGCCGTATAAATGTTTGGCAATAATGATTGCGAAGAGAGAACCGATAACCACGATCCACCAAGGCGTGAAGGGAGGAACAGATATACCAATCAGGAGTCCTGTGAGTAGTGCCGAATGATCCTGTAAATAACGTTTTACAGGCCTTCGACGAATAGTGATGACGATAGCCTCAGCAAGGAGGGAAGTGATGGAAGCAAGGGATAACTGAACTAGGACACCCCAACCAAAGAAATAACAGAGGGTAGAGATACCTGGAAAGGTGCATAGTATCACCCTCATCATTATGTTACCGATGCTCTTGTTACTGTGATAATGTGGACGACTAGCAATAGAAAAGGCCAAGATTATTTATCCTCGTCATTTTTTCTTAGCTGTATTTTTTTACGTGCCTTTGCACGTGCGATTGCAGCGGCCACGACACGATTCTTATCAGATGATGTTTCTAACGATACATAATTATAACGTTCTCCATCGTCACGTACTTTGCATGCTCGATCCTGTTTTTCATGTTCTTCGTAAATCGGCTTTATTTTTCTGCTATTTTGTACAACCTGATTACTTGCGATTTGCTTCGCTTTGGCTTTTGCAATAGCAGCCGCGATTACTGGCTTCATGGACATTTTTGAGCTGCTTTGTTTGGATTCTGATTGTAAGCGAAAGGTAGTGCTCGTTACGGTACCACTATCATTGAAATCTTCCATTGCTCTATGGCGATTTTTAATTGATTGTTTGTCTCGGGTTGAACGCTGTTCATTTTTACGTTCTGTACGCAATCTTTTGGCTTCAAACCGCTTACGTGCAAGTTCCGCCCGTAATTTCTCAGTATTTCGCTTGCGTATTTCTGATTTTGCTTGACGATAGTATCGTACCAGTGGGATTTCACTTGGGCAAACGTAAGCACACGCCCCACACTCAATACAGTCAAATAAATTATATTCTTCGCATTTATCGAGATTGTGATCTTTAGCGTACCAGTTTAATTGCTGCGGAAGTAAAAATGCTGGACAAACATCGGCACAGTCGCTACAGCGAATACAGGACATCTCACCTTGTGATGAGATGACATCTAACCGACTTGGCACCAATACACAGTTGGTCTCTTTACTGATGGGTACATTGGCATGCGGAATAGTAACGCCCATCATTGGGCCACCAATGATCAAATGTTCAATCTTATTATCTGGTGTATAACCATGCTTATCAAGGAGGAACCGTATAGGCGTACCAAGCAGTGTCCAACGGTTTCTTTGTTGTTGAAGAGTAGCACCTGTAAGTGTTACAACACGCTGTATTAGTGGTTCCCCATCAATAATTGCACGTTTAACGGCAAAAACAGTGCCAACGTTTTGCATTAGGACACCGATTGAGGTTGGAATAGATTTCGTTGGTACTTCTTTCCCTGTTATCAGTTTGACCAGTTGTTTTTCACCGCCGGATGGATATTTTGTTGGCACAACCTGTACGAGTATGTTTGGTTTGTCACCGATAGATCTCTTTAGTGCTGAGATTGCTTTAGGTTTGTTATCCTCGATGGCTATTAAAGCGAGTTGAGGCTGGACGATGTGCTGTAGAATCTCAATGCCTTGAATAATCTCGTCTGAATGCTCTTGCATCAAGAGATCGTCGGCCGTGACGTAAGGTTCACATTCAGCACCGTTGATAATTAGAATATCGGTTCGCACTAATCCCGATTGCAGTTTTATGGCAGACGGAAAACCTGCACCACCCAATCCTGAAATTCCCATCATATGAACATGGGTAATTAAAGTTTCTGCTTCTACTGTCAGGAATTCCCAGATTGGTTGTTTTTTTGTCCATTGATCGTCAAAGTCAGGACGGATGATTATGGAGGTGTTACTTAACTCAGATGCATCTATGATGGTATGTGCTTCGATGGCAATGACGTCACCAGATGTAGGTGCATGCACGGGGCAGCATTGGAAGATGTTTGATTTTGTCAGAGGTTGACCTTTGAGAACGTGATCACCAACGCTGACGAGTATCTGCACAGATGAACCGAAATGTTGTTTGATCGGGAGTATGATTGTACTTGGAATTTCAACGGGTAAGATAGAGTGTTTATTTGACTGTTGCTTGTTTTCTGGTGGATGAATGCCGCCATGAAAATTCCAGATCTTCCCATGTTTAATTTGTTCGATTAAAGTGGTCATTTTTGCTCAATGCCTTTTGTATTGTCTGTAGAAAGTTGAACAACATGGATTTGATTGAATTGCCATTTCCAATTTTTAGATGTAGTTTTCATAGGGATCATTTCAATACAGTCAGTTGGGCAGGGTGCAACGCAGAGATCACATCCTGTGCATTCATCTTTCATTATTGTATGCATCGCCTTTGTACTACCAATGATCGCATCAATTGGGCAAATTTGAATGCATTTGGTACAACCAATGCAACTATCTTCATGGATGAAGGCAACGTTTCTTGTGCTGGTTTTATCCTCATAGGCAGACTCTGTTATTTCAATTCCCATAAAATTGGCTAACTGTTCTATTGTTGTTTGGCCACCAGGTGGGCACTTATTAATTTCATCACCATTGGCAATTGCTTGTGCATATGGGAGGCATCCTAGATAACCACATTGACCACATTGTGCTTGAGGAAGAATCGTATTAATTTTGTCGACGAGAGGATCAACTTCTACTTTGAAGTGGACAGATGAAAAGCCAAGCAAAATTCCAAAAACAGCCGCAAGGGCAGATATAGTCAGTACTGCAATCAAAATTTTGATCATTTCAAGTTAACCAAACCTATAAAACCCATAAAAGCAAGCGACATGAGCCCAGCGGTAATCATCGAAATCGAGGTACCACGAAAGGGCTGAGGCACATCCGCAGCAGCGATACGTTCTCGCATTGCAGCAAACAAAATGAGAACAAGAGAGAAGCCAGTAGCAGCCCCGAAGCCATAGATGATTGATTCAATGAAGTTGTGTCGTTTACCGATATTAAGTAATGCAACACCCAGTACGGCACAGTTAGTTGTAATCAATGGAAGGAAGATCCCGAGCAAACGATACAGCGTGGGGCTGGTTTTGTATATGAACATCTCGGTAAATTGCACGACAACAGCAATCATTAGAATGAAGCTGAGTGTTCGAAGGTACTCCAAACCAAGTGGTGAGAGTACGTAGGTTTCCACTAAGTAAGAACTGACAGAGGCAAGCGTTAGGACGAATGTAGTCGCGATACTCATCCCGATCGCGGATTCAAGTTTCTTAGATACCCCCATAAAGGGGCATAAGCCAAGGAAGTTAACCAGCACGAAGTTATTAACTAGGATGGTGCTGATGAAAAGCAATAAATATTCAGTCATGGCATTCTTCGGATATTTTAATAAGATATTGCATTATCAGCCTTTGACGTGCTTATAACAACAGAACGGTGAAGGTGTTCTCACTAAAAATGCAGAAATGAACTATTTGTGCTCGAATTCACATTGAGGATATTAAGGAGGTAACAGCATGAAAGATAAGCTGATATAGCTAGATCAAACTAAATTTATATAATCCACATGCTGATCAAACAGTTCGTCAATGGAACAACGCTCTTTTCTTTTTATTAGACTTCACCTCTACCCATTTATGTTCTATTTGGTTAAGATCTGAACTGTAAGGAGGAAAACACTCTAGAGTACAACCACGAGCTTCAATTGCTTACAGTGTGTCGCTATGCTTATGAAAAATTGCATTATCCACAGCAATCACAGCTTGCTCTAGAGCTTTCGGAAGTAAATCTTGTTCGATCCATGCGTGAAATACCTTTGCATTGACGCTTCCAATTACTAAGTTAACCTGAGATACGCATAAGAAATACACTAAATGCTAAGGTTGCGATCTGATCGTTTGAAAAGAAACTATTGACTGCATAAGGACTGGGGCATGTCTAACTTAGACGCTGTTTTCGTCGATGTTGACGACTTCTACCAGACTTTCCTTCCTGCATGGGAAAAACACCTAATTTTTTCCGGTATCAAATAAAGAAAAAAACCTTCTTACTTCTCAATTAGCGAAGTGATGATGATAGTGATAGCTTTCCATCAATCTAGATATCGAGACCTCAAAACTTATTAGATCCACTTTGTTTGTCACTACCTCACCAACGAATTTCCTGAATTAGTTAGTTACACGAGGATGTTTAAATTCATGTAAGGTGTCCTAGTTCCGCTTTGCTCTTACCTCACTTACCGTGAGGCAAGGCTGATAGGGATTGCCTTCTTTGTTTATTCGTTTAAGCTACAAGTTTGTCACAACCTACGCATTCTCAGACATCAGGTTTTTAAAGGTACCGCAATGCGAGGGAAAGGAACGATGAGGTGGTTCTACGGTTTCAAATTGTACTTCATTATCAATGACCAAGGTGGCATTATCTCAGTCAAAGTAACGACGGTTAACGTGGATGATAGAAAGCCTGTATCGGAAATGGTTGGCGAGCTTTGGGGTGTTTATACGGAGATAAAGGTTATATTTCTGATCCATTGGATCGGGAACTAGCAGACAAGGGAGTAACACTGATAACGGGTGTAAAAAAACATAAAATTCAAAGTGATGAAACTTTGGAACCGCCTAATGCTCTGGAAACAATTTATTATTAAAACCAGTTTAAACCAACTAAAAACATATCCTAAATTGAGCATTTTCAGTACCTAGCAGATCTCATTGCGTATTCCTTTCAACCAAAGAAGCCGAGCATTAAGATTAATTGGCTTGATAAGCTAGCGCTTATGCAGATCTGAGGTTATTTTAGTGCATCAACACGGAACTATGTCAGCGAGAACCCACCCTAAGAAAATAGGAAAAATCTATGACGTTAATTTGACTATGATTAATCTTGCCATAAAATAGTGGCAGATTCCTTATTCTACTTCGCGTTATCAGAAGGACAAAGGAACAATATTATTCGTGCAGAGAGTCTTGTAGACCACCTTGCCGAAGTCAATACTATAGTTTCTGACAAGAGCTATGAGAAAATATCATTCAGAGAGCATGTAGAGCTTAAAAGTGTAAAGACCGTCATTTCTAAGTGAAATGATAAGCGAGATACCGATAAAGGCGGTATCAACTGCTCTCTATATAAATATCGGCATTGAGCAGAAAATCCCTTTTAGAAAATTAAATAATATCGTTCAGTTCCAATCAGATATGCTAAACTAGCATGTTACTATAGATGCCGTTGTATGATTAAACTAGTTTTATACAGTAAAGATCAACAACCACTAGGTTCTACTGAAAATTATGCAGGTTCCATTTCATCGCTAAAGCTAAATGTTAGTTCATCATTCTTCACCCCAACTTTTACCGTCCCACCATTGATAAGGCAACCAAACAACAGTTCATTGGCCAAGTCCTTCTTCACATGCTCCTGCATCACACGACCCATCGGACGAGCACCCATGGATTTATCATAGCCTTTCTCCGCTAACCACAGCTTTGCTTTCTCTGTGATTTCTAGAGACACACCACGAGCATCCAACTGTGCTTGTAGCTCAACAATAAACTTGTCAACCACTTGCAGTATAATATTTTGATCAAGATGGGTAAACCAAATGATGTTATCAAGACGGTTCCTAAACTCAGGCGAAAAGACCTTTTTGATTTCGGCCATAGCATCATGACTGTGATCTTGTTGAATTAGACCAATAGATCTACGTACCACTTCTGAACTACCAGCATTAGTGGTCATTACCAGAATTACATTCCGAAAATTAGCTTTGCGTCCATTATTATCCGTTAGTGTCCCGTTATCCATCACTTGTAGCAGCAGATTAAACACATCTGGATGCGCTTTTTCAATTTCGTCTAACAGAATAACACAATGTGGATGCTTCATCACGCAATCAGTCAGTAATCCACCTTGTTCGTAGCCCACGTAGCCAGGAGGCGCCCCGATCAATCGACTGACCGTATGTCGCTCCATATACTCTGACATATCAAAACGCTGAAGTTCGATGCTCATTGCGCGAGCTAACTGAACAGTTACTTCCGTTTTACCAACACCAGTAGGTCCCGCAAACAAGAACGAACCTACTGGTTTGTTCTCTGCACCTAAACCCGCACGACTCAGCTTAATAGCCTCAGATAATGCACTAATCGCCGTATCTTGTCCAAATACTAACATTTTAAGTTTTTGTTCAAGTGATTGGAGAATATCTCGGTCAGTTGCTGAAACCGATTTCTCAGGGATACGAGCCATCTTAGCCACCATTGACTCAATGTCTCCTACACCAACAGTTTTTTTCCGTTTATTAACGGGTACTAAGCGACAACGTGCCCCAGCCTCATCAATGACATCGATTGCTTTATCAGGTAAGTGACGATCGTTAATATACTTAGCGGACAAGTCCACTGCTGCGCGTATTGCTTTGTTGGTGTATCGCACTTCATGATGAGCTTCGTATTTCGGCTTCAAACCCATCAAAATTTTTGTGGTATCGTCCAAGGATGGTTCAACCACATCGATTTTCTGAAATCGACGGGCCAACGCTCGTTCTTTCTCGAAAATATTACTAAATTCTTGGTAAGTCGTTGATCCAATACAACGCAGTTTACCACTAGACAATAGTGGTTTAACTAAATTTGCAGCATCCACTTGACCTCCTGACGCTGCCCCTGCACCAATTATGGTGTGGATTTCGTCAATAAACAGTACAGCATGATCTTCTTTTTCTAGCTGCTTCAGGATATTTTTGAAACGCTTTTCGAAATCACCACGATATTTAGTACCCGCAAGCAAAGAACCAATATCAAGGGAGTGGATGATGCAGTTTTGAATGATATCAGGTACCAGTCCTTCGACAATGCGCCAAGCTAAGCCTTCAGCAATAGCCGTTTTACCTACACCCGCCTCACCTACCAGCAGTGGATTATTTTTACGGCGACGGCATAACACCTGAATTGTGCGTTCAAGTTCTATATCACGACCGATGAGGGGATCGATACCCCCAACACGTGCAAGTCGATTCAGGTTGGTCGCGAAGTTTTCTAATCGATCTTCACCACCTTCAACTATAGCCTCTTCAGAAGATAGATCTGAATTGGGTACGTTTTCATCATCGCGACTTGATGTCGTCGTACCATGTGAAATGTAATTGACCACATCAAGACGGCTAATATCATTTTTCTTTAGCAGGTAAACAGCGTGTGATTCTTGTTCACTAAAAATAGCTACCAGTACATTCGCACCGTTAACTTCGCTACGTCCAGATGACTGAACGTGGAAAACTGCACGTTGCAATACACGTTGGAAGCTTAACGTTGGCTGGGTTTCCCGATTGACATCATCGGCAGGTATCCGTGGTGTAGTTTGTTCAATGAATGCTTCTAATTCCTTGTGCAGGGCATCAAGATCAGTGCGACAAGCAAGTATAGCTTCACGGGCTGCTACATTCTTCAGCAGCGCTAACAACAGATGTTCTACTGTCATAAATTCATGACGTTTCTCACGAGCTCTTGCAAAAGCCTCGTTAAGACTAACTTCGAGTTTTTTATTTAGCATAAGGCACCTCCTTCAATAACCACATTCTGGCGTGCCGGAGAAACTCGTTTTCTCCTACTTAGGCTTTCTCCACGGTGCACATTAACGGGTGCTGATGCTCTTTCGCATACATCGAAACCTGTGCGACCCTCGTTTCGGCAATCTCCGCCGAATAGACACCACAAACAGCCTTTCCTTTGTAATGGACAGCCAGCATTATCTGTGTTGCTTCTTTCAAGTCTATGGAAAAAATCCGTTGCAACACCTCCACTACAAACCCCATGGGGGTATAATCGTCATTTTTCAAGAACACTTTATACAAAGACGGTGTTTTTTCCTGCCTTTCTTCCACTTCTTTAAGTTTAGCAACTTTCATCTTATTTATCCGAGACAATCCATTCGTATAATTTTATCATAACCACTTACAATATTTAAGGAGGTTCGAGTGTTCTTTACAAGAACAAAACGATTAGTTGTAATTTTATTCATTCATATCACAACAGAGCATCATAAGAAATCCTGTCACTTCTTAGAATCTAATTCAGAGATTATGTGATAGAAACTCCAACAATACCATTGTCTGGACATCCGCATAGAATAGGCACGGCAATCATATATAACTATATACTGCCTATCCTCCTAAATTCAAGTCTGCAGCAAAACTGCTTTCTAAGAAAATCAGTAATGCCATGTCTTTAAAATAACGGTAAGAAATTTCAATTAAAAACATTTCTTAAACTGATTCTTGATCCTTGCTTGAGAAAAGGTAATCTCTATCACTTGGGATCTTTCTTAAGTCTGTCCTTATTTCTTTACGTATTATCTCAAAAGCCCATTAGCATTTTCATTTACCCCTAATTTCCATGAGCAGTAAGAGTGTGCAAAGTAAATCTCTGTATCCAAAACTTTTGCTATTTCTTCTTGATAAACTCAGATCTGCATAAGTGCTTGCTTATCAAACCGAGTCATCTTAATACTTGACTTCTTTGGTTGAAATGAATAGGAGATAAGCCCCGCCAGCAAGTTGACTATAAAGCTGATACAACTACGATACCGAGAATGCTCGATTTGGAATATGTTTTTAGTTGATCCAAACCAGTTTCAATAATAAATCGTTTCCGGATCATTAGGCGGTTCCAAAGTTTTATCACTTTGAATTTTATGTTTTTTACACCCGTTATCAGTGTCACTCCCTTGTTTGTAAGTTCCCGCTCTAATGGACCAGAAATATAATCTTTTATCTTCATATAAACACCCCAAAAACTGGTCAACTATTTCTGATACAGGCTTTCTATTAGCCACGTTATCCGTCATCACTTTGACTGAGATAATGCCATCTTGGTTATTGATAATAAAGTGTAATTCTACACCGTAGAACCACCCCATCGTTCCTTTTCCTCGCTTCGCGGTACCTTTAAAAACCTGATGTCTGAGAATGCGTAGGTTGTGACAAACCTGTAGCTTGGACGAATCAACAAAGGAAATTCCTGTCGGCCTTCACTCACGGTGAGTGAAGCAAGAGCAAAGCGGATCCAGAACCCCTTTCATGATCTTGAGCATTCGTGTGTAGCTAACTAAGTTAGGAAATTCGTCGGTGAGGTAGTGACAAACAAAGTGGATGTAATAGGTTTTGAAGTTTCGATATCCTGATTTATGGAAAGTTATCACTATCATCATCACTTCGCTAACTGAGAGGCGAGAAAGTTTATTTCTTTGTTTGATATCGGAAGAAATTAAGGGCTTTGCCCATGCAGGGAGTAAAGTTTGGCAGAAGTCGTCGACATCGATGAAAACAGCGTTTAAGTTATTCATGCTTAAGTTCGTGTGCAGTCAATAGTTTATTTCAAACGATCAGATCGCGACTTTGGCATTTAGTTCATTTCTTATGCGCAGCTCAGGTTAATCATATGGGATGATGTATTTAATGGATTGTCATTCATGTGAAATGGCTTTATTTTCCAAATACCTGAACTAATCGTAATTCCTACGATCAGATCATAATGGAGTTAAAATGGGAGGTGATGATGGGAAAGACCAAGTACAAGATCAGCAACTTGAAACAATATAATCAACCATTAATAAACCGTAACTTAGTCACTTTTTGGATAAATATCGCTGCCATATAAGGCACGGCATTGTTTAAATGCATCACGGTCGTGATTTTATATTTTTGGATACCGAGAATTGGAACGTCACTGATGGTGAAAAGTATTTTCACGCTCCCACTTCGTGGATTAAAAGGTTTTCTCAATTCGGTTGTTACGTTGATGAATGTCCCGATGAAATGCCTTACATACACTTTTATTAGTAACCGTTCGAAGAACGTATAAATTAAGTACGATTTACAGAATCAAGGAGTGGTCGTCCACGTTATTATTGATGCCATATGCTTCAATGTATCTGGCGCAAACTTAATCATGTGGTTGATGTGTCTACTCATGAGGTTATCACCACCGAAGTTAGCATAGTGTCGGTGAGTACCAATAAGTTTTCACCTACATTGCTTAACCCGTTACGATGAAAGATACAGCAAATCAGTGCTGATGGAGCTTATGATATAAAAGCATGTCACCACGTATTGAAAAAGAAAGAAAGAATGCGCAGTACTTGGAGTAAAGACATCCGAGAAATCAAGTTATAAAAGCGGTAGGAGAAGATAAATTGGCGAAGTGGAAAAGGATAGGGGTATTACAACCGCTTAGTAGTAGAGATAGGAATGTTTCTCTATAAATAGTTACTTAGCCCTAAACTTACTCTTCGTTATTACAATGCTCAAGTTGATGAAGCACTGGCAAATTTGAAAGCGATGAACACAGTTATAAGACTCGTTATACTTGGAGTTATGGTAAAATCTGGTGCACAGTTGCCAGAACGGTATCCTGATGATTGACGTTTGTTTTATGAATACTATCTCTGAATTTCACGCCTTTGATGATATCCGAGAGTAATTTAAATCCCCGCAGCTTACGCTAGTTACTTCAGCGGTTCGCATCAGTTCGCGGGTCATTACCAGTGTTGTTTTTTGGTTTCCACTATTTTTGGTTTTGTTCGTTCTTAGCCTCATCGTTGAATACATTGATTCAATGGGGTTTGTCGTTCTAATATATTTCCAGTGTTCGGTATGGAAATCGTAAAATGCCAGTATTTAAACTTTACCTTTGGTCAGGAACTCCGCTGCTTTGGGATATTTAGCACTATATCGTGTTTCGAACTGTCCGAAGGCTTTATGTGCTTCTTGTTTGTGTCTCCGCCATCCAGATATTGTAAAGAATTTTTTATTTTTGGTTGAATAGACTTTAGGACTTTGTTTAATAC
Source organism: Candidatus Enterovibrio escicola (assembly GCF_002464935.1). GTDB lineage: Bacteria > Pseudomonadota > Gammaproteobacteria > Enterobacterales > Vibrionaceae > Enterovibrio > Enterovibrio escicola. The sequence continues at coordinate 18,087 of NZ_NBYY01000016.1, read as the reverse complement.
ATTGGCCGTTTTGTGTACCGAGCAGCGCTGAGAGCGCGTCGTTGGCTAATGCTTTGTCACTGCATTCCAAAAACCGAAAGTGCCTTGCCAATGGCGAGTTCAGGAGCGATACTTATACCTTGGAACGTTAGCTGTGACAGAACTTCAAGCCAACTGACCACTGACTCCCTGTACCTATCTACAACGGAGAGCAGTTCCTTGCGGCCGGCACCATCGACGCCGATGATAAAAAGCAGGCAACGCTTGTCATCTATCCGAACTTTGCAGTAAATACCATCGGTTCAAATGTAGACATACCGCCGTTTACTTAGGTCGTGTTTACGGCACTGGTCGTATTCTGCTTTCCACTTCTGCTTGAGTCGAGAAATACTGTTTGCTGACAAGTCCTTGACTTGCTTACCTAAGAGCCATTTCAGGGCTGGTTGCATATCTCCCGTGGATATCCCTTGCAGATAGAGTCAATGGATGATCTCTTCTATATTTTTGGTTCGCTTAAGATAGGGCGGAAGCAATGTGCTGTTAAACTTTATCCCGCTCCCTGTTCTATCTCGAATCTTTGGGACTTTGACAGTAATGTTGCCGAGATCAGTTTGTAGGTGCCGCTTAGGTAAATGGCCATTGCGAACTACTCCCTGCTTTCGTTTCACTTGGAGTTATGTAAAATTATCGAGCAAGGATTGAACCTCGGCTTCTATAGCTTGAGTCAACAACTGCTGTGCCTTGTTTCAGCAGTTCATTAAGCAAGTTTGCTAGTTTATGAAGCTCGGTAATGTTGTGATTATTGTCCCTGCGGTGTATTTCTTGTTGGTTGTTGATCTGGCGAGATCAATCCACAGCTTACACCTCATTATTTCCTACTAATACACTAGAAATTAATATAGCTCACTTGTTATATACACAAATTAAAACTGTAAAAGAGATGAGGATTAGTGCGTTATAGGCTTGATTTGATCAATAACTCCTGTTAAACGAAGAAAAATCTATCGCATACATGAGCTGCAATCAGTCTTATTGAAACGCAAGGATCTGCTTGGATCGATAAATAACATAGTTAGTTGCAGTAGCCATTAAATGCCTAGTTATCTATACTACATTTCAGTTCATCATGTCTTTTTATGATACTCTCTTTCTATAGAGTTTAGATAATTAGACTAAAAATCTTTTTTCACGTTAAGATTCATTAATAAAATAAACAAAAAATAAATTAATTTAAAGTGGTGAATTAGATGCTGAAATAACCAATGAGTAGATATTAACAATAAGAATTGATATATCAGTATGTTACAATGTAAAATCTTCGTGATAGATATGATGCAAATAGAATAATTCATTTTAACCATTATAAATATTCCTAACAGATCTAACCTTATTAGAAATGATTTAAATGAATCGATGATGAAACTAATTGTCTCATAATGATATACATATCATCCTTCATGTCTATCTTTCTCTATTTTCATAAAAATGTTGTCATAACACTTAATCTAGGACTTGACTGCCTAAATCTTTCTACTAAAGTGTGGACTGTAGTCAGAACATCTAGCATTCGTTAGTAACGAATAACATGATTGCAAATGGAAGTTTTACTGATAGTTATACAATTTGAATGCAAGAGGAATGTTTAGTATGGCAACAGGTACAGTTAAATGGTTTAACAATGCTAAAGGGTTTGGTTTTATCTGTCCCGACAAGGGTAACGGTGATATTTTTGCTCACTACTCGACCATTCAAATGGATGGCTATCGTACATTAAAGGCAGGTCAGGCCGTGAACTATGAAATCCTAGAGGGACCAAAAGGATATCATGCCAGTCAAATCGTTCCAGTAGAAAACGAAGACTTAGGATAATTAGTTCCACTACAACTTTTTACCGGACGCAGTCAAACAACAAAGAGTGGGCTTAATGTTCGCTCTTTTTGCTATAGACTCAAACAATTTCAAGATGCAGTTTTCAGCGAGCTTTACTGATTTAATGATCAAAGTAATCCCCTGTTAGGGTAGTGATTTCCATCGAAAAGGGAAAATACCGAGCATTGTCTTAGCAAACTCGTCCTAAGTGAGGTCATCCATACGCTCATAACGTTGTTAAATCACCGTGAAATAAATTGATTATTCCTATGAGAATCCACCTCAAACTAAACGCACTGATGACCTCTAAAATCAAGCATCTTCAAGTTATTTTGGTCTATTGGATTTAGAAACTGCTCCATCTTGGATGGAACAAAGAAGAGTGGCCTGAATTCAGATAATAACTATAACACTTTTGCTCTAGTGTAGAAGATGAAACCAACGATAGAAAGTGGTAGGTTCTTCTCTCCAAAATAACAAGCAGTGCTTCCATGAATAATCAGCAGTTAAGCGCGGGAAGAAGATACTAGATTGCAGTCACTTTAGAACGGGGAATTCCAATCTCAGATATCGCAGAGACAATCAAATGCCATTTTTCATCAGTTTATCGAAAACTAAGAGATACTCTAATAACACTACTTATTTCCCTAATATCACTCAAGATCTATCAGTGAATAATCGCCAGTGCTCAAGCAAATACAAGGGAGCAGTAAATCAAAAAATTTAGTTTATTTCTTGTACGCAACTCAGGTTAATCACATATTTCCGCGTCGGAAACTCCATCTCCATTAATTTTATTAAGTGTTTTTACCAAAGTAATTGTAGTTGATATAATGATAAATATTGAAACCCTTTCCAATCCTCGTTTGAAGGAAAGAATGCACCTTTAGCTAGTATCACATGTAAATGCGGATTGTAGTTGCCATTACGACTCTGGGTATGGATAAAAACAATGACGGCGATTTCACACTCATCGGTTTTAAAGTGCGCCAAAATTAACTCTGATAAGCACGCTTCTGCCAAGACCATAAACTCCGAATACAAACGTTTCTGATTGGAGTGATTATGGAAAGGAATACGAAGTTGCTTAGGCAATGTTAAGACAACTTGCCGATAGCTCACTCGAGGAAACAAGCGGAAGCCTATTTTGACCAGACTCACCCGTGCATAAAGCTTATCCACAACATGGATAAGCTTTCCCCTTAAAACTAACGTTAACTTTATGTTGCCCTTGACCGCAACCCAAGCATTGGTAAGTAGCAAAGATATTTTCTGAGCTGCTACACTTCAGCATCTTAGTGATTTTTGAATGATGATAATCGGTATTATAGCGGTGCTAAATTCGGAATACAGCATGGCAGAACAGAACAAAACATTTGCCAATATGAGACGTTAAACCTCCACCGCTGTACTTCGCCATTTGTTGTCAATTGCGATTGACATATGCCTAATAAAACTGGTGGCGTGTAGAATTCAGTCAGTTATAACTACCACATTTGTTGATTACCACTATCGTACGGTACTATTCATCTAGCATTGTTTTTGCTGTTTCCGCGTTATGCCGGTAACGAAGGGTCTGATATACCGCATCACTGCCACTGAGGAACAAAACCCATCTGGTAGCCGCTTCCCCCATTTCGTTTGTGCGGTGTTTCATCTATCATGAATAACAGCAGATTGTTTTATGTGGTGATGCAGTACCTGATACAATGGCGTTAACATACTACTGACTCGTCCTTGGGCATCAGTAATCAGTCTAATAGAAAAATGCGTACCGTATTGATCCATAAAAAGGCGCTAGTATTTTTCGGATACTCAGGTGATATTGACCAGATAAAACGGCAATGTGGCTAAGCAGCCGAAGACCTAACTGACCTGATGGGGCGTCATCGGGCAAATTGGCTCGGACGGTATGGTTATAGTGCTGGCACCGCCCCTAGAATAACTGATATTCAGTAATATCCAACGATGCTTTGGGTAATTCAAATACTTGATGACTGATGGGTAAACTCCGTATTCAAAATAAGATTTTCACCGCATTGGGTGCAGCAGATATCTGGCTGATAACACACAATAAAATCGATTTTTGAGTTCTCTTACTGGTCTTTTATGTCCCCCTTGGCTAGGTTGAGAGCCCACCTGACTTCGGCTGCGAGGGTGTTAAGATTTTTTCGCGCATCCCTCGCTGCGGGGGAGTTTGACGACGGAGAGCGGAATGCGTTCCGAGAATTAACAGACAACCTATCTTCGTACTCACGAAGTTTGTTCCATAATTCAAGGATGAGTGCGTTAGCTTGCTTGTAGCTCAATTGTTCCACTGTGGGTGGTTCCTTTTCAAAATGATTCTTCTTCATGAAGAATGTTTGGTAGGCTGAGAATATCACTCAGTAGGCAATTATCGATCAGGGAGATGGTCATTACTTATTGCTTTTCAATGGGGGACTGGTAAACGATTACGATTTCTCTGCTCTCACATACGCGTATATGATTCCGCCTTTTTTTCCAGTGATGCTTCCGAAAATACCCGCATAGATACACAAAACCAACAAAGGGTAAGACCCATAACGCCGAGAATAAACAACTTTTTGAGGCGGGGGCACTCCTCGTATTTTACTGTGATGATGTCACTTACAGTTGATGTAACTCTTTAGATATATTTTTACACAGGGAAAACAAAGAAGATACTATGGAAGGGAAAGGTGATGAAAAATAACTCAATATGAGCATTGCGACATTAGAGCAGATAAGGCATAGTATGCTCCGTTACTCCGAAATATAGCGGGAGCAGGCCGGCAAACCCGCACAAACTATACAGCTCTTTAATAATTTGGAAAGTAAAAGAAACTACAGATTACTCTCAGAATATAAAAGGTGAGAAGCCGTGGTTATGGTCTCTTTGAAGCCATGGAGATAAACCATTCTTAATAAAGAAGCTATATGCATACGAAAAAGAAATATCATTTTCCTAGTAAACCTTCATAGGTTAACAAACTCCGTTAACAACGAGGTTAGCATAATTATTTGCAACAGTCATGAGTTCATATACCTCGAAGTGTGTATGTAATCATTGCCATGACCTTTTATTCAGCTAAAGAAATACAAAAGAGGTTAGTAATATGGTGAAAACTCAAACTTTTGGTATTCTTGCTGTGCGTTTCTGTAAGCAGTTGGAGGTATTTAGGAAGGAAGTGAATAAGGAAATGCACCCGCTTCAAATGGTCATTTTTTGGAAGTGGTAAACAAATCAAGGCGAACGGTTAATTCCAACTATATACAAAAATTCTAGTAATAGGTCAGTCATTAGCCAGTAGGTACTGCAAACGATTAACACTAAAAGCAAAGGACGGCTACGGTCTCTCTATATTTATTCACGGTTACAATGGGTATTGTTCAAAGTACCTAGCGTTAACAACTAAAAGTTTTCGGATAGCTGAGGCAATCCGCCTTATCTTTAATAAGTTATAGGAAACTTAAGGGAACTTACCAGAGGTTTATTTCAATCATATGTGTGCCTGTATAGCAGGCATTAACAGGAATGACCACTTAACGATTAAAGGAAATAAATAACTAAACAATAGATAAATAAACACAGATGAGGTAAAAAGTGAACACTTTAGAACAACAAGAGAAGATTTATAACATGCGTGTACGTATGCAAGGAACATCATACTAAGCAGACTTTAAAGTAGAAGGAAAGCGTAAACAAGTAAGTGGCAAAACCCACGGAGATGCTGTCGAAAAAGTGTTTGGTTTTTTAGCTATCTCACTAGAGTCTCCCATCACAGCTGCTATGAGAACGTCTACGCGTTCAGCAAAGACGGGTACACTGGGAGTAGGTTATAAATGGGTGCGTGTGCGCACGTGGAGTCCGAAGATACAGAAGGACTGGAAGTCTAGCAGGAAGCGAGCTGGGGAAATACTGGATTTTCTTGGCGAATACACAATGCTCACAGAAATAACCACTGTTAAATTAACCTCAGATCTGCATAAGCGCTTGCTTATCAAACTGAGTCATCTTGATACTCGGCTTCTTTGGTTGAAATAAATACGCGATAAGTCCCGCTAGCAAGTTGACCATAAAGCTGATACAACTACGGTGCCGAGAATGCTCGATTTAGGATATGTTTTTTATACTCGTTATCAGTGTCATTCCCTTATCTGCAAGTTCCCGATCCAATGGACCATAGATATAAACTTTATCTCCGTATAAACACCCACAACGCTCGTCAATCATTTCCGATACAGGCTTTCTATCAGCCACGTTAGCTGTCGTCACTTTGACTGAGATAATGCTACCTTGGTCATTGATAATAAGGTGTAATTTGAAACTATAGAACCACCCCATCGTTCCTTTTTCTCGCTTCGTGGTACCTTTAAAAATCGGATGTCTGAGAATGCGTAGGTTGTGATAAACCTGTAGCTTAGATAAAGCAACAAAAGCACTCACCGTCAGGCAAGGCCTGACGGTGAGTGAGGTAAGAGCAAAGCGGAACTAGGATACCTTGCATGAGTTTGAGCATCTTCGTGTAACTAACTAATTTAGGAAATTCGTGGGTGAGGTAGCGACAAACAAAGTGGATGTAATAAGTTTTAAAGTCTAGATATCCAGATTTATGGAAAAGTATCACTATGGTCATCACTCCGCTAACTAAGAGGTAAAAAGGCTTATTTCTTTGTTTGAAACCGGAAGAAATTAGGTATTTTGCCCATGCAGGAAGGAAAGTCTAGTAGAAGTCGTCGACATCGACGAAAACAGCGTCTAACTTATTCATGCCTAAGTCCTTATGCAGTTAATAGTTTTTCTTCAAACAATCGGATAGAAACTTTGGCATTTAGTGTATTTCTTGTGCGCAGCTCAGGTTAATAAGAAGGAAAGAGTGCTGTACCATTGACGTGCTGTTTTATCAGAATGTAGATTATGCTGATTAATTTTGATCTATCTATAGTAGCTTTCTTCCGCAACCTCCTGCTAGGAATAATAGATGTGTCATGTATTCAATAAGTAGATTTTCGTATAAGAGTCCTGTTTTTTATGGTGACAAGCCCTGTTAACAAGCATAGATCATGTAATATTGGATACCAAGACTCCCATTTTTCATTATGCTATATAACCTTACAGCTCGGATATATCTACAAGTCTTCCGAGGTGGGATAAAAGACAAAACTGGTTGAGTTTTCATGAACAATTCTAGTACCCGCAATCCTACTTGGAAACAAGTACATATGTGAACATGTTTTATACATAAGTTATTGAAAGGGCGAATTTGAATTGTTGTACTCGCTTAAAATAACTCAATCGTAGCTTTTTAATATACTTAAAATTGGAGGAAATGCACAACAAGCTAATTGGAATATTCGATGAGCGTAGTAGTATATTTAGATCACAATAGATATATTAAATACATAACCAGCTCGGCTATTGCGTCACATTGGGTGTTAAAGGGCTTACATACCCATCTGGTTTAATCGCCAATACATCACAATTTAGTTGATCTATGGTATGTTCAGCTGTATTACCCATAAAGAAAGCGGAAAGACCGAGGCGACCCGTTGTACCGAGGATCACAAGTCCAGCATCCAATTTTTTAGCAACTTCTGGTATAACATCTTCGGGTAAACCTTCTTGACAAAAGGTTTGTTCTTCATTTATGGAATGTTTTTGGCGTAATGCTTTCATTGCTAATAAGTGATGGTCACGTACACCGTCTGTGTATGACGCAGGGTTCCTCTCGGGTAACTCGATAGTCACATTAACTGGGGTTGCAGGATAGGCGTTTACAAGGTTAACTTCTGCATTAAGCAGCTTGCTCATGGCTTTTGATTCATCAATTAATTTATTGTTAAGCAGAATGTGAGCTTCATTTTCCGACGATACATTAACGGCAGTTAGGATTTTCCCATTTTCCGGCCAGCCTAGTCCTTTAACCAACAGCACGGGGCACGGGCACTTACGAAGTAAGTGCCAATCTGCAGGTGTAAAAATCACAGCTCCTAGCTTAGCATGCTTATGTGTGACTTTGATTAGAAGATCGTGTTCATCATTGAATACTTGAGCGATCATGCTTTCATAAGGACGGTTGTGCCAAACGACATGATTACTGATGTTAACTTCGTTAGTAGTATGCTTACTGACCAAAGAAGAGATCCATTGCCTACGCTGACACACCACACCACAGCGCATTGATTGACGTTCATCAGATGAGAGTATCGACGTCATTTCGTACGAAAGATCGTAGATAGCTAGAAATAGCGTGATTTTGACAGTTACACTTGATTTCTTTGCGATATCTAATGCTCGAGTAAAAGCAGGTTGTTCTTCGTGATCTGGATCTATTGCGACGAGTAAATTAGTGTATCGGTTCATGACAACCTCCAGTTGTTTGATGCCGATACTATAATGTATCGCAATTTCGACGAATGTTGCAACAAATACAGATAGATAAATTTAAAAAAAGAAACGGTTTATAAAGTGGTCTTTCATGAAAAATTTGTAGGATGTATTATCTTCTTATACCAGTGAGGCGGTACATCTCATTATCATCTAGAATTGTGATGTATTTACCTTTAACACTTAACATCCTATTTTTCTGGAATCGACCGAGTAACCTACTAATTGTTTCAACGGTTAAACCTAGGTAGTTGCCAATGTCACCACGTGTCATGGTCAGGCGGAATTCTTTTGGAGAAAAACCGCGTTGGAATAGGCGGGTAGAAAGGCTATGCAGAAAAGCTGCTAAACGTTCTTCAGCACTTTTCTTCGATAATAAAAGAATCATTTCTTGGTCACCTTTGAGTTCGCTGCTCATCAAACGCATAATTTGCTGACGCAGCTTAGGTATCTTACCGGATAAATTATCTAATATTCCAAATGGAATCTCACAAATCATCGACGTTTCAAGTGCTTGGGCGAAGCTTGGGTGCAACATGCGGTTTATTGCATCAAACCCAACTAAGTCTCCTGCTAAATGAAATGCTGTAATTTGTTCGTCACCTTGCTCAGTGATGGTGTAGCTCTTGATAGTACCAGAACGAATGGCATAAAGAGAACGTAACTGGTCTCCTGCTTGGAAAAGGGGCTGTCCTTTCTGTATCGGCTTTTTCCGCTCAATGATTTTGTCAAGCTGGTTAAGCTCACTCTCGCTTAAAGTAAAGGGGATACAAAGTTGACTAATACTACAATCCTGACAGTGAATTACGCCGCCACTTGATTGAACACGCTTGATGATGATTTTGTCTTGAATCATGATACTGCTTAACCAAATTGATTTATGTCAACATTTTATACCATGTATAGACGTTAAATCGAATCAAGTTATACTTAATCGGTTCTGAATTTAGATCATGTATTCAATAGGTTGTAATTTGTATGAAATGATTATTTTTTATGGAGATCATTCATAGCTACCGGTGACGTTAAATGCGGTTTGTTTGGCAGACAAAAACGGTTGAAAACATGGTATCGATCGTGGTGGACACCAACACTATCGTTACCAATCCTGTTGCCGAACCTTCTAGATTGGATATACAGACATGGCTTGTCAGGCAGGGATAAAAGAGCAAATTGTTAAACTTGCTATGAGCAATGCGGGTATCCACGACTCCTCTGGAGTGTTACTCATTAGCAATAATACGGTTGTCATGGTTTTAAAAAACTTACACACGCTGCGTAATTACACTCCCTCTTGATGTACAGGAAGGGATGATTATTTTAGAAGAAGATAAACAAAAAACTTTTTGATATCGTTTATTTGCAAACATAAATTGTGCGTCGTGACGAAGTCGCGTGAACAACCGAAGTTTGCTTTTCCACCGATCTTTAGGAAAGGGGATCCCGCCTCCTTCGGAAGGAGGAAAATTTATTAAGCGCCGAAGACGCTTAATGTGGCCAATCTTGTTGCTGGATGTATTGCTTTATCACATCTAACGGAGCACTGCCGCAGGTTCCTGCAAAATAACTCCGATTCCAGAGAACATTTTGGCTAAACATACCCGCAATATCATTAAATTCCCGTTGAAGTCTTCTGGAACTACCGGCTTTAAGTGAGTTAACAAGTTGCACAACACTGGGAGTGTTTGGTGATGTTGAGACTAACAAGTGAACGTGATCACATTCCCCGTTAAATTCACTAAGCTTGGCATTAAACTTCAAGTAGAGTTCTTTAAATGTTACTGCAAGACTGAGCAAGTGTGAATTACCTAGAACTCTACGTCTGTATTTAGTCACAAAAATGACGTATAAGTGTAAAAAAATAGCAACTATGTATACGTGTATCATATGCACTGGATAACTTGCTTTTTATTATGTAATCTCTTATTTCAGAACACCTTGCATGAGTTTTAGCATTCTCGTATAGCTGACCAATTCAGGAAATTTGTTGGTGAGGTAGAGATAAATAAAGTGGATGTAATAGGTTTTTAAGTCTCGATACCCAGATTGATGGAAAGCGATCACTATCGTCATCACTTTGCTAACGGAGAGGCGAAAAGGCTTGTTTCTTTGTTTGACATCAGAAGAAATTAGGTGTTTTTTCCATGTAGGGAGGAAAGTCTAGCAGAAATCAGCGACATCGACGAAAACAGCGTCTAAGTTATTCAATGCCTAACTCCTTATGCATCAATAGTTTTTTTAAACGATCAGATCGCGACTTTGGCATTTAGTTCATTTCTTATGCGTAGCTCAGGTTAATCATACTAAAGTACACTATCCTCATCTTCTTTTGGCTTGGAAATATGCATGGCTCATCAACAGTTAAATAACAATAACCGATTTTATATTGATCAACGATGGACTGAAGGTGATTCCTTTAACTAAATTACTCGAACACTTGGCTGTGCTCACTCCACTCTCAATCAAGAAATAAAACGCCATATCCCAAATAACTTTGACAGTGTAGACTGTCATTGTTTTGCATTAAAACAGACTAAAGAAACTCGCTACAATACTACGAACGGGCTGTGTTTCAGATATAATTTAGGCGTTCATTCATGAGTATCTCAGAACTTATACGTTACCCGAAGCGAGCTGGATCTAAAGCACGATGCACCGGTATATATGGCATGATACGGCTAATGGAGGAGCGCTATACAAGGATCTTCCCCATCCGGTCAAACCCTACAAAATTAAGATAATCAGCGGCGATAAGGTGAAGATAAAGAACCGTGTTGGTATTGAGAAACTGCTTAATATTGCAGACGAAAAGATCGAGTTTAGTCATTCCGAAATTAACACTGTCGTCAGGACTGGGCACTAATCTTTTTTTCTTACCGTGGTAAATAAAGCTAATAAACTCTGCTGCATCAGCAAAATGCCCAATAATCAGACGAGTTCAGTGGTGGAAACGTCTATTGATGTTACCAATTTCACCTTCCATGACTTCAAAAACCTCACTTTAGACAACGGTACAAAGTTTACCGGTCATTAAGAAGTTGTTGAAATCACAGACGCTGATTTCTATTTTGCCAGACCTTATCGGCGTTGTTTCCCAAATATCTGAACTCATCTCAATTCCTAAGATCAGATCATCATGGAGTTAAGCGGGAGGTGATGATGGGAAAGGCCAAGTACAAGATCACCAATTGGAAAAAATATAATCAAGCATTAGTAAATCGAGGCTCACTCACTTTTTGGGTAAACGTCACTGCCATTAAGGCATGGCATTGTCTAAAGCATAACGGTCATCGTGGCTGTAGGCTTATATTTTCGGAGACCGAGATTGAAATTGAAATAGCACTGATGGTGAAAGGTATTTTTAAACTCCCACTTCGTGGATTAGAAGGCTTTCTCAATTCGGTTTTTACGTTGATAAATGTCCTGCCTAACTCTCCTACATACACTTGCATTAGTAAGCGTTCGAAGACCGTAAAAATTATGTAAACTCAGATCTGCATAAGTATTTGCTTATCAAACCGAGCCATTTTTATGCTCGGCTTTTTTTGTTGAAATGAATACTCGATAAGCCCCACCAGCAAGTTGGCCATAAAGATGATATAATTAAGGTGCCTAGAATGCTCTATTTGGGATATATTTTTTAGTTGGTTAAAAACGGTTTCAACAATAAATCATTTCTGGAGCCTCAGGCGGTTCTAAAGTTACATCACTTTGGGTTTCATGTTTTTTTCACACCAGTTATCTGTGTAACTCCTTTGTTAGCAAGTTCCCTCTTAATTCCATGATGATCTGATCGTAGGAATTGCGATGAGTTCAGATAGTTGGGAAATAACGTCAATGGAGGTAGTAACCTGCCGAAGACTACTTCTAGTATCTTGACACTATGGTTCCTTTTTTACTAAGAATCTACAATGTACTAAGGTATTGTCTATTAGTTTTAGTTATGCTCTTGCTTACTTTAACTCCGTTACCTCTGAAGGTTACGTTATTTATGAAAACGAGACCGTATCTTAAAATGAGACGACTCCTCACTATGAAAAGACTCCTCTACATCCTTATTGTATTCATACTGTTGGTTCTCATCGCAATCAGTGTATTTGTTGCAGTGATTAATCCAAATGATTTCAAACCGTTGATCGCTGAGAAAATAAAAGAAAGCATTGGGCGTGAATTGGTAATCGATGGTGATATCAACTGGAGTTTTTGGCCAAACTTAGGTTTTTCGGTCGAAAATCTGGCATTGAAAAACCCGAAAGGGTTTGCGAGATCAGATCTGATTAGCCTTAACAAGGCGGAAATGTCAGTCTCTGTGATGCCATTATTATCAAACACATTGGATATTGGTGTGATCAGCCTGTATGGGGCGTATGTGTTTATCCAAACTTTACCCAATGGTAAAAGTAATCTCGATAATCTCATAAGTTGCAGTGTGCTATGCTCTGGCGTAACAGCTGAATCAGCGAGTACTTCAGTTAACACATCAACACCTGTGTCAAAAGACAGTACTGCATTAAGTAATTTGTGGACAGTTTCGATTGCCGGATTGGATTTGATTGATGCGAGTGCCTCCATACGTAACGATAAGGTGGGTAAGGTAAACGAAATCAGTAAACTAAACCTTAAAGTTGGTAAGTTAGCAGCTGGATTGTGGGTTCCAATCGAGTTTAATATTGAGGGTAAACAAGATTATAGGGTGTTTACTGTACGCAGTTCTTTGGACGTGATGTTAACAGCAGATACCATGAATTATCAATTTCGCCAGCTCTCTTTGTTTGTGGCAATGAAAGACTCAAAATTTGAACTAGAAAGCTTCATTTTAAACGCGAATAGACTTAGTCTGGCCCTGCCAGCGACCATTAGTTTATCTGCCAAAGGAAAAGTTAATGATTTAAATTTTACTACTTCCGGTACGACGCAGTTTATGGTAGATAAATCCATGGTGAATATTTCATTATCGGATTTTAACTTATCTTCGGTGTTATCAAACTCTGTTTCACTAGGTTCTGACATTAATGTTGATTTAAAAAGTGCTGTAGATTTTGACGTAATTGCAAAAAAATTATCATTTTCTAAACTCTTAGCTACCATAGATGAAGTAACGGTTGAAGGTAATGCTTCCGTTGTGCTGGCACAAATTCCAGATATTCGCTTTGCTTTGCATAGCAAACATATTGATTTTAATGTGTTTTCAAAATTAATAAATATGAAGTTATCCTCAAACGTTGCTGCCTTTGTGCCCTCGTTTAAGAACAGTCAGGAAGACAATAAGACAGAGAAAAAGGTACCCATAAATGATATAGAGCCTGATCTATCAGCATTTTATGGACTCGATATTACGGGTAATATAACGTTTGGACATGTGATAATTGGTAATATAAAAGTATCAGATGTGGATCTAACCTTCATGGTTAATCGTGGTAAAGTAAACTTACGTCAGTTTAACGCCAAGCTTTATGGCGGAACAGTTTCATCAAAAGGTACGTTAGATCTTACGGTGTCACCCGCGAAATATCAGTTAACTAAAGAAATAAAGAACGTGAACATCCAACCACTGATGATGGATCTTGTACAAAAAAACATCCTATCTGGAATCGGTAATATTCATGTTAACCTGAGTGGTATTGGCCTATCTGAACAGCGTTTACGTTCAGGTATCACAGGTACTTTTACTATCAATTTTGTCAATGGAGGAATTGATGGAATCAATTTTTCTAAGATAATCCGTGATGGAGAAAAAATATTGAAAGGTAAACATGGATTTCATACAGGCGAGACAAAAAAAATTGATTTTAACGCTCTCACTGCGACAGTTAATTTTGTCAATGGAAATGCATCAACTTATAATTTGAACTTTGAAGGACCTGCGATGCGTATTCGTAGCAGCGGGGTTACTAACCTTCTCACTGCAACTTTACAGTTCAAAGTGTTTGCCTATGTTATGGGAACAAAAAAAGAACAGGGTGACAAAAACATTATGATCCCCTTCAGCATTGGTGGTACATGGCAAGTACCAACCTATGATTTTGATGTAAAAAAATTCGTATTTTTTAATAAAATATTAGAACAAAAAGTCCGTAAGGAAGCTGAACGTGGTCTAATGAAATTCTTTAATTATAAATCGGATAATAACGAGGTTAAAAAGGTGGGTGATTAGTTTTTGAAAAGTCTGTTTCATTGAATAAATTGTATTTATGGAAAACTACTCATGTAGGGATTTTTTCCCTCAACTAAAATACTGATATAGTTAACCACAGATCTGCATAATCGCTTGCTTATCAAGCCGAGTCATCTTGATACTCGGCTTTTTTGATTAAAATGAATACGCGATGAGCCCCACCAGCAAGTTGACCATAAAGCTGATACAACAACGGTGTTGAGAATGCTTGATTTGGGATATGTTTTTTAGTTGGTCAAAACCGGTTTCAATAATAAATCGTTTCCGTAGCATTAGGCGGTCCTAAAGTTTCATCACTTTTGGTTTCATATTCTTTTTTACATCTGTTATCAGTGTCACTCACTTGTCTGCAAGTTCCCGCGCCAATGGATCAGAGATATAACCTTTATCTCCGTAAAACCACCTCATAGTTTCTTTTTTTACTTCGAGGTACCTGTAAAAACCTTATGTCTGAGAATGCGTAGGTTGTAACAAACCTGTAGCTTGGACGAATCAACGAAGGCAATCCTTGTCGGCCTTTCCTGACGGTGAATGAGGTAAGAGCAAAGTGGATGTAATAGATTTTAAAGTCTCGATATCCCGATTGATGGAAAGCTATCACTATCGTCATCACTCGATAATTGAGAGGTGAGATGGTTTGTTTCTTTGTTTGACATCGGAAGAAATTAGGTATTTTCCTATGCCTATGCAGGGAGGAAAGTCTGGCGGAAGTTGTCAACATCGACGAAAACGGCGTCTAAGTTATTCATACCCAATTCCTTATGCAGCAATAGTTTATTTCAAACGATCAGATCGAGACTTGGGCATTTAGTTCATTTCTTATGCGCAGCTCAGGTTAGTTAGAGTAACAGTTCTCAGCGATTATCAGTTAAGACGGTTTTAAGCATGGTGTTGTAGGTTAGGTTATTTTTGGTGAAGTGATTATAATGCTTCACCATGCTATTTAAAGAACGCTCATCAAAGATCAATACGTCCTAATAAATAGGAAGTTCTAGATCTTCAAATAACTTATCAACTTTGCCATTGCTGTTCTGCAACAGTACGCTTTCCATTAACTCTTTCGTCAAGTGTGGTGAAAAGGACATCAAAAAATCATACATATAGTTTTGCAGTAATATATCCTTCGAAAAACAAATCCACGCGTTAGAAGGATCGAAAACATGATTGAGGTTGGTGTAAGCTAATCCACTATTTTCAGTATCACGTGCTGCTAGTGTAGCAATAATACCGATGCCAAAACCAAGTTGGACATATCGCTTGATCACATCTGCATCCATCACAGTCATAAAGTAGTTTGGCTTGATTCCAATTTTATAAAATGCTTCATCTTGCGTACCTCGCCCAGTCGAACCCTGTTCGTAACTCAAAATAGGGTATTCAGCCAATTGCCTTAATGTTGGCTTTCTGACATTGGCAAGTGGATGTTTCTCAGGTACAATGAGCCCTAGGGTCCAACGATAAGCTGGTAATATAATCAGATCGTTGTCTGCACCAACATCATGCGCGACAATCGAAAAATCTGAATGGCCTTTGCTAATTACACCTTTTTTTTGTACAGGAAGTGTAGGTCGCAAATGAAAGGTAATATTCGGGTATTTTCGTGTGAAGTACGAAACGCTGTTCGGCAACAAGTAACGGGCAATGGTGTGGGTGGTATAAATGTGCAATGTGCCAGTACTTGGATCTAGGTGCGCACTGGCTAGTGCTTTGATCTTTTGCTCCAGCGTCAACATATACTCAACTTGCTCAAGTATTCTCTTACCAATTGGTGTAACACCACTGAGATTTTTACCACGCCGTTCAAAAATCCGAACGCCTAATTCTTTTTCCAGCAAACCAACTTGCTTACTAACACCAGGTTGAGTAGTAAAAAGAGACTGAGCTGCTGCGGACACATTCAAATTGTTATCCCTTATCGCTTTTAGATATTTGAGTTGTTGAAGTTTCAATCCCTTACCTCAGAAATAAAATGCCACTAGTAGGCTCTAAATCTATAAGAGCATTCCGTTTTAGACAAGTTATAAGAGTATAAAAATGGCAGTAAAAATAAAATATCATCCATTCCACCGTAGAGGGTGCGTTAAATACAAACAAACACTCCTTTTAGTGTCTATCATTCAATAGATTGTTATTCATATAAAATATCAATTTTTACATAGTGGCAATTATAGCTACCGTTGACATTGAATGTGTTTCTTACCAACACACAACAATGGTCAAAAGCTTGGTATCGGCCATGGTAACACCAAAGCTATCGTTGCTAAGACTGTTTTCTGGCCTTTCAGCTTATATATACATACACAGTCTGTCAGAAGGGGATAAAAGAGTAAAGTGTTCCACTTGCTATAGTGTTGTTTCCCCAAATATCTGAACTAATCGGAATTCCTACGATCAGACCATCATGGAGTTAAGCGGTAGGTGATGATGGGAAAGGGAAAGGCCAAGCGCAAGATTAGCAACTGGAAACAATATAATCAAGCATTAGTAAACCGTGGGTTTATATTTTTTACCGAGAAATTTCCTCGCAGAAACTATATGTTTTGGGCTTAAGGCATATCCATGTACAGGAATACCGAGTCTTATAACTTTGTTCTTAAAGTTCCACTTCATGGATTAGAAGTTTTTCTCAATTCGGTTTTTACGTTGATGAATACCCCGCTGAAATCCCCTACATACACCTGCATTAGTAAGCATTCGAAAACCCTAAAAGTTAAGTAGCATTTGCCGAGTCGAGGATCTGTCTCCTACGTCGTTATTGATGCTATAAACCTAAAGGTAGACGATGAAGGTGAATAGAAAATGCGCAAACAAAGTAAGGAGAAGCGGCATATCTAGCGCAAACTTCATCTTGCCTTTGATGTGTATACTCATGATGTTATTGCTGCAGAAGTTAGCCTAGTTTCTGTGGGTGACAATGAAGTTTTACCTACATTGCTTAACCCATGACGACACAAGATACAGTAAGTCAATGCTAATGGAGCCTATGACACAATAGCATGTCACCACGTACTAAAAAACACCCAGTATTTCACCTCGAAGCAAGGAGGGGTACTGGAAGGAAAGTTATCCTAAAAATAAAGCTGTAAAGGTTTTAAAATAGGACAAACAGGTGGAGTGGGAAAAGGACAGGGGTTATCACAAACGCTCATTAGCAGAGACACAATGTTTTGCTATAAACAGTTGATCATCCCTAAACTTACTCTTCATAATTAATCTGAACTACGCATAAGAAATGAACTAAATGCCTAAGTCGCAATCAAATCGTTTGAAATAAACTATTAACTGCACAAGGACTTTGGCATGAATGACTTAGACACTTTTTTCATCAATGTCGACGACTTCTGCCAAACTTTCCTCCCTGCATGGAAAAAACACCTAACTTCTTCAGGTGTTAAACAAAGAAACAAGCCTTTGCGCATCTCAGTTAGCGAAGTGATGATAGGGATCGCTTTCCATCAATCTGAGTATCGAGACTTAAAAACCTATTACATCCACTTTGTTTGTCGCTACCTCTACCAACAAATTTCCTGAATTAGTTAGCTACACGAGGAGTTTCAAGCTCATGCAAGGTGTTTTGGCTCTGCTTTGCTCTTACCTCACTCACCGTCAGGCAAGGACGACAGGGATTGCATTTGTTGATTCGTCTAAGCTACAGGTTTATCACAACTTACGCATT
>NZ_NBYY01000037.1 GCF_002464935.1 Candidatus Enterovibrio escicola | reverse complement strand
ACGCTCTTATTTTGCTTGCACTGCCGGAGGTGCAACAATAGAGACGTTAAAAGCTTACGTGAACAGTCAATCCACACTGAATTGAGCATTTTAACTCCCTACGGGAGTTCGCCTTATATCCCCGCCCGCATTGGGCGAGGGTTTACGGCGATATTGGTGATTATTCAAGGGATGAACTCGATGAACGAATCGTCCTCGATGGTGACTTAGAGCTAATAGACATCATCATTTAGAACATGGAAACTGAGGGTGAAAAGTATATGCACATCACATTATCGTTCAAAGAAGATCACGTAGATGAAGATACTTTAAAGGCTATAACTAAAGAATTTAAAGATTTTGCAATGATGGCATACCTGGATGAAGAGTTATCCTTCTACGCCGAAGCTCATCTACCAAAAATCAAAACGTACATTGACAAATCAACAGGTGAAACCGTTAAGCGGAAACCACATATCCATGTGATAATTCCTGAAAAAAATTTAGCTTCTGGCAAAAGGCTAGAGCCTTTTGGTTTAGTGAGAAAAAATGAGCATTTTATTGATGCCTTCCAAGAAATCACTAACGAAAAGTACCAGCTTGCTAGCCCAAAACATCATGTGCTAACCGCATTTACCACAACCATTAGTAGCCATTAAATCGATATTTTTTCCGCGCAAAGTCGCGCCACAAAAAACCAAGCGTTGGACGTACTCCTTGAAGGTAACATCATTAGCAGACATGAGTTTGCTCAAAAGCTCGAAGCGAAAGGATTTGAAATCACAGTACGTAATGAAGGCAAGGACTACGAATACTTGAACATTCGTTCACCAGAGCAAAAAAAGAGGTGTAAATTTAAAAGACAACGTCTTTCAACCTCAGTTTGTCACTCTACCAAAAGCAGCAAAGTTAAAGCTACTGGATAACCAATACAATCTATATAGAGAGAATGACGAAAGTCAGTTTAAAGCTAGTCCAAGGCATAATAAAGATTTAGAACATTGGAACAACACCCGCGCTTATGAATTGCGATACGTCAATCGCCGAAATCGCCAATCCTACAAAAACCTAACCCCTGAGCTGAAACAACAATTTCTTGCAGAAAAAAGGATCGAACATGAACAACAAAGACAGCCAGACCTACCAAGAGCAAGTTTCAACGATATTAGCGACACACTCAGAGTTGCTACAAAACATCTGTTTAATGCTCAACGAAATAGGGAACACATTAAATCAGGAGTCCGAAATCTCCATCACAGACGAGCTATCAGAGCTGCTCTTGCCAATATCAAACGACACTCAGGAGATCAAAGCCCTACTCACGTCAAACGAGCATCAAGCGACCGACTAAGTCAAGTTCAATACGATATTACAAATCGTTTGTTACCTGACGTTAGGTATATAAAAAACAATATTGATGGGCTAACACTGCTGCATCAGCTATCAAAAACACACGGTGTACCTCTAGATAAATATCTAATCACCAAAAGCGGCTTTGTTGCAAAAAAATCAACCAAGACTCAGAATTTAGTTCTGTCTTTTCTGATCTAGTGACTCAATGACCAATCCCGCATTCAAATGGAAACACTTTGCTCCTGAAATCATTCTTTGGTGCCTGCGCTGGTATGGTTCGACCCCAATGAGCTACGCCAACCTCAGCGACATGCTGGCAGAGCGATGGGTTTCGGTTAACCGCTCGACCATTTATCGTTGGTTCATGGAATATGCCCCAGCATTACGCAAGAAGTTACGTCGCCATCAATTCATCCGAGCAGATCCTTCGTGGCAGCTCGATGAAACCTACATCAAGGTGAAAGGGAAATGGCATTATCTGTATCGAGCTATCAACAAGCAAGGCGAGACACTGGACTTCTATTTCTCCCAAAAACGTAATAAAAACGCGGCTTATCAGTTCTTGAAACGGTGCCTAAGATACTATGATGTAGACACTCAGCCTAACACCCTGTTTTTTAGCATATTCTTAACCTATTGATTTTTAATGGTTTAAATTAAGCGAAAAAAATAGGGTTTTTCTGCTTAATTTCATCCCAGCTCTTTAAAAATAAGCACTACCGCTATATTATCTACCCTTCACTGCCGCACAGGCAGCTTAGAAATGCACATTATGCCTCGCAGCATTGAAGCTCCCCTTGCTTCAGCAAGGGGAGCTTCAATGCCTTTTTAGGGGTAGACAGGGAATTAGTAAATTATCCTACGTTAAGGATTTAAAAACACAAAATAACACGTACTTTCTCTTCAATCGCCAACCTTAAAACCTAGCTTTTTTAAAAGTTCGGGGATGGTACAGGTAAAATTTATTTATCTTTTGCTAAAAGACGACTAACTCTAGACGGATGTACTTGAAACAACCTAGCCGCATCAGCGCCTGTTTTTTTACCAGACGTAACCAATGAGACTATTTCGTCTTGCTGTTGTTTGGTTAGTTTCGGCCGACCCCCACCAACTCGCCCTTCTTTTCTGGCGGCATCTAGACCATTTTTTGTACGTTCTCGAAGCATAGCTCGTTCAAATTCAGCAAACGAACCCACTATCTGCATCATCATACGTCCCGCAGGGACTGAGGTATCGATTGATTCTGTGAGACTCAAAAAGGTCGCTCCAGCAATTTCTATTTTTTCTAAGATCGTTAGTAAATCTTTTAACGACCGCGATAGTCGGTCTAGTTTCTAAACTACCACCGTATCGCCGGGGCGCAATTGCTCAAGCAGACGGTGTAACTCAGGTCGATCCCAGCGGCCGCCAGAGGCTTGCTCCTCGAAGACCAGTTTGCACCCAGCGCTCTTGAGCGCTGCTACCTGTACTTGGGTGTCTTGATCTTGAGTTGATATTCGTGCGTAACCACATTTCATTGTTGCGATAACCTGTTGCCATTTGTTTTTATTTTGCAATACATTTGTGCAGCGCGCAAACCTTTATTCTGCCTTGCGTTAATAACCGTTGCACAAACGAATGTTTTTACAATAGAGGAAAGTCTGCATGCCACGCAAACAACCATTGTTCAACTAGAGCGTGAGGAGCTAAAAAGTATTCCTGGCGATGAATCGACGCTAATTCGGTTAACGTCATTCACACAGAAAGAAAAAGATCTCATCGATAAACGACGAGGTGATGCAAACAAACTTGGGTTTGTCCTTCAGCTTTGTTATCTCGATTACACTGGTGCAATAATCGAAGTTGGTGTAATGCCTAACGCAAATTTAGTTACGATGGTGGCCAAGAATCTTAAGATGGATGTGAGTAAGTGGCACGATTACAGTGAACGACCAACAACTCGATGGGAGCACTTTAAGGAATTATATGAATTTTTCGATTTAACTCCATTTACAACAGTTCTCCGAGAAAGAGTGACTGAATACTTAACAGAGCTAGCAACTCGAACTGATAAAGGCATAAAACTGGCTAGAGCCATGGTTATTTAGCTTCGCTAAGAGGGAGTTTTGGTTCCCTCGATTTCGGTCATTGAGCGTGTTTGTATTAAATCATTAACTGCTAGACGCAAGCGGGTTTATTCGACACTTACAAATGCACTGACTAAAAATCAAAAAACAGCATTAAACAGTTTATTAGATCATCATGATAAAACTCATACTTCGACACTAGTATGGCTGCGCCAACCTCCATTGAAGGCAAATACAAAACATATCTTATTACACATAAAACGACTTTCTGTCGTTGAAGGTCTTGATTTGCCTGATGGCTTAGGCCGACTTATACATCAAAATCGATTGTTAAAAATCTCCCGTAAGGGAGGGAAGATGACTACTAAGGATTTGTCAAAATTCGAATCGAACAGACGCTATGCCACGTTAGTTGCAATTGCAGTTGAGGCTCGCGCAACCCTGATAGATCAGATAGTAGATTTACATGATCGCTTTATTAACCAGATTTTCAATAAAGCAAAACGAACGCAAACAGAGAAGCTACAGCAGTCGTCAAAAGATATTCATCACCAGCTCAATTAGTTCCAGAAAATAGGGCAAGCGCTGATCACGGCTAAACGGGAAGGGATGAACCCATTTGATGCAATAGAAAATGTAATGCCATGGAGCCCGTTTGAAAATAGCGTTGGCTAGGCCACACAACTTACTACTAGCAACAACTATGATGTTTTGCACTTTGTAGCCGATGACTATCGAACATTACGGCGCTATACACCGGCCATGTTGAATCTTCTCAATTTAAAGGCGGCACCATCAGCCTCTGATTTGCTGCAAGCAATAAAAATAATACAGCAGATGAATAATGAAAACACACGTAGTGTGCCGAGCAATGCCCCGTTAAAATTTATTCCTAAACGCTGGAAACCGTTAGTATTAACCAACGGTCTTATCGACAGACACTACTATGAAATATGCGCGTTAACTCAATTGAAAGCCGCATTACGATCAGGGGATATTTACATTACCGGTTCGCGTCAATTCAAGGACTTTGATGATTATATGATGCCTCTAGCAGAATATCGTAATCTGGAAAAGAACCGCTCCTTACCTGTTAGTATTGATCCTCGATGCGAGAGCTATCTTGAAGAGCGATTATTGATACTCAACAAAAACTTAGGAATTATCAATGACTTAGCTTCTAAGGGCGAATTACCGGATGCCTTAATCTCTGAAAGTGGTTTGCGGGTCTCATCGCTCAAATGCCTTGTTCCGTATGAGACCGAACTTCTAGCTTCAAAGGTTGTAGGGCTTTTACCACACATTAAAATCACTGACTTGTTGGCAGAGGTTGACCAGTGGACAGGCTTTACGAAGCAGTCTAACCACTTAAAAACAGGCAAAGAAGCGCCCGACAGAACATCGCTACTGACTACGGTTTTGGCAGATGCTATTAACTTAGGTTTAAGCAAAATGTCTGAGACCTGCCCTGGCACCACTTATTCTAAGCTAGCTTGGCTTCAAGCCGGGTATGTCAGAGATGAAACGTACTCGGGGGCGTTATCTGAGATAGTTAATTTTCAGTCACGTCACCCATATTCTGATGTTTGGGGGGATGGCACCATATCGTCATCTAACGGCCAAAATTTTAAGGTTGGTGCTCGTGGTAGTTACGGTGGACGGGTTAATCTTAAATATGGTCAAAAAGCAGGTTCACAGATTTATATTCATATATCTGACCAATACGCTCCTTACTATGTTCAAAACATTAGCACTACAATACGTGATTCTACCCACGTGTTAGACGGGCTTCTCTATCATGAGTCTGAACTCAGAATAGAGGAACACTATACCGATACGGCTGGGTTTACTGATCATGTGTTTGCGCTAACCCATTTACTTGGCTTTCGCTTTGCCCCAAGGATAAGAGATCTAAATGATAAGCGGCTATTTGTTTCAGCCTCGATTTTAAAGGATCTTCCAGTATTGTCATCAATGATAGGTCAGAAACTCAACATTAAACTCATCGAAGACTATTGGGATGACATATTAAGGCTTGCCTCATCAATTAGACAGGGATCTGTGACCGCGTCTCTAATTTTGCGCAAGCTAGGAAGTTACCCGATGCAAAACGGTCGAGCACTCGCGCTAAGGGAGTTTGGGCGGCTTGAGCGTACGTTATTCATGCTGGAGTGGATTCAAAGTCCGGAGCTCAGACGACGAGTCCAAGTGGGTTTAAACAAAGGTGAAGCTCGCAATGCGCTTGCACGTGCCGTTTTCTTTAACCAACTGGGTGAAATTAGAGACCGTAGTTTTGAGCAACAGCGCTACCGCGCCAGCGGCTTAAATCTAGTCACAGCGGCAATTGTTCTTTGGAATACAATCTACTTGGAAAAAGCAGTAGAAACCCTTAGAAAACAAGGTATAGAGGTTGATGACAAGCTTCTTCAGCATATATCGCCCTTGGGCTGGGAGCACATTGCATTAACTGGAGAGTACCGTTGGCCAAGCCCTTAGCGTAGGATAATTTACTAATTCCCTGTCTACCCCTCTTAGCAAGCGTTAACGCTTGCTGTAATGGGACGCTTGAAACGTCCCTCAACCATGAAAGATCAGTATTCTTTTTAAGTGACGTTAGGTTTTTACTCCAATCGTTATAGTTCGTTTTTTTACCTAAATTATATTGTTCTTTTGAGAAACCTAGAGCTGAATTATAAGTAAATCGAACACAGCCAAACGTTTGAGCAAGTATTAGTGCTTGTTCATTATTTGGGTAAAACCTGTATTTGAATGCGATTAATTTCATTTGGTCGTATTTATAACTAAGTGTTACTTTACTGAATCTTAAATCAAAAGTGATACTTGATCTAGTTAAATAATGACGCACAATAATGAACAATAAGTACGCAAAGGTAGGCACTGCGTAAGTGCATTACATGCCCACTTGGTTTTTATCACAAAATACAAAAGAAAGGTGTTTAATGACGATATGCTAAATTAGCTAAAAATAATATTAGAGGAAACTTGTCAGGATTTTGAGGTTAATTTAACTGAATTTAATGGTGAAAAAGATCACGTTCATTTACTTGTTGAGTATCCTCCAAAAGTGCAACTTAGTAAGTTAATTAACTCATTGAAAGGGGTTAGTTCTAGGCTTATGAGGAAGGACTACCCTGAAATTCATCGTTACTTATGGAAAGGTGCTTTGTGGTCGCCAAGTTATTTTGCAGGGTCGTGCGGAGAGGCTAGCCTTGAAATTCTAACCAAATATATAGAGCAACAAAATCGCCCTAAGTAATATTTACGGCTACGCCGTAATGCCTTACATCCCCGCCATAAATAACGGGGTTTTACGGCTAAGTGATAAAAACTTCTCCCATTCTAGACCGTTCTCTCAGGTTTTTTTGAGACAGTAAGTTAGACCCTTTCACCAACTTTAGGAAAGAGCCCTTCCTCCTTTGGAGGAAGGGGGGGAATTGCTTAAGCGTCAAAGACGTTAATGCGGCCTATCCTGTTACTGGATGTATTGTTTTATCACATCTAACAAAGCACCTCCGCAGGTTCCCGAAAAATAACTTAGATTCCAGAGAATATTTTGGCTAAACGCACCCTCAATATCATTAAACTCCCGTCAAAGTCTTCTAGAACTAACGGCTTTAAGTTAGTTAACACGTTTCGCAAAACTGAAAGTTTTTAGTGATGTTGAGATTAACAAGTGAACGTGATC
Source organism: Candidatus Enterovibrio escicola (assembly GCF_002464935.1). Lineage (GTDB taxonomy): Bacteria > Pseudomonadota > Gammaproteobacteria > Enterobacterales > Vibrionaceae > Enterovibrio > Enterovibrio escicola. Next base: position 11,739 of record NZ_NBYY01000037.1, on the reverse strand, counting down.
ACCTTCCCCGTTAAATTCACTAAGCTCGGCATCAAACCCCAAGCAAAGTTCTTTAAATATCACTTCAAGATTGAGCCGGTGTGAATCACCTAGAACGCTACGTCTGTATTTTGTTACAAACACGACGTGTAAGTGTTAAAGAACAGCAACTGTATCTACGTATATCATATGCACTGACTAACTTGCTTTTTATTATGTAATCTATTTTCTTTGAAGCTCCCCTAGCTTCAGCTAGGGGAGCTTCAACTGCTGTCGAATAGGTATACCGAGTCTTATAACTTTGTTCTACAGCCTAGGAGTCAGTTAACAAATCAAGAAATGCGATTATTTATTCAAAGAAGTGAATTAAAACAAGAACCTCAACGTCAGATAACGATACAAAGCTCTCCGAGCATGAGGAGGTTGCTGAAAGGACAAACGCTGATTTCTATTTTGTCATACCTTATTGGTCAAGTGATTGGATCACTGGTATATATTCTTTATATGTGTTGTTCGGCTTGCCTGAGAGAGTAGAAGAAAGTTGTTCGATCACCACTATTCGACTGTATGAATCCAGCTTTCTTATAAAAATCCCAGTTATGTTCCTCTGCTCGCAGAGCCATCGCAAAAACACCGGCACTCTGAGAACCGACAATGGCTTGTTGTATAGCCTTTCCTAGCAGGCGCTTGCCGAGTCCATGCCCTTGCGCCGATTTACACACCGCAATCCGTCCGAGCAAAATACAAGGAACGGTACTGTACGGAACTTCTTTTCGTGGCCTCGGTGTTAAGTAGTCTCGCTCGATACTACCACTGCTCAGTGTAAAGTAGCCAATAACTACCTTTGTGTCGCCTATGACACAAAGGTAGGGAACAGAAATCATTTTTCTGGCTTCTTTACACATTTTTTTTGAAAGAAATTCGTTTAGATGTGGCACATCACAATCAAAGTCCTCTAAATTATACGCTGTGTCGGCGTCGTATCGCTCTAAACTTACCGTTTTACCGTTACCTTCCACGTTTCCTCCATAGCCGCACCAAGAATCTCTTTCATTAATTCAGCCAGTCGCTTCAGGTGGATTTTCTAGCGCAAACATCCCGTTTTCCCCACTGTTCATGAGGAACAAGTAATCTCTTACGTTGTAAGATTACAGTCTCGACTTTTTGTGCCATTGTTTTTGAGATGAACCTACTCACAGTGGTACTCGACAGAATAGCTGTTTTTTCAAGTATTGATTTTTCTTCTGCTGTAATTCGGTATTCCACCCTTTCTTTTTTGAGTGCAGACATATAATCATCCGCCTTAAGACGGTTTCATGTTTTTCCTACTTTAAATTTTAATTTGAATATGAGCATATTAATGTGCTCGTTTTTTCATCATTTCAACTCTGTGTGCGACACTTTACTGGACATATTTATTTTGTGTCTGTTAACTATAGTTGTCAATTAAAATACTCGGCAGTTATTTCATTACGGCTAGATTCTAACGGAACATTTTTTATTATGAGTAAGGTACAAGCTACCTTGTTAAAGGTTTAAGTAATATGTTTCTCGCACCATTGATGTTACTGTCTCGAAAGTGGCTGTCTTTATGTGCATAACCCTACAAGGCTCATGCACAACACATTTTTTGTTTGGTACGAAAAACAAAAGAATAATACCAAATATTCCACCTCGAAGTAACGCGGGGTACTGGGAGGAAGGGAATCCTAGAAATGAAACTGTAAAGGTGTTGAAAGAGGCCAAACTGACTGAGTGGAAAATGACAGAGGTTATCGCAAAAGCTCATTAGTATAGACAGCAGTTAATTAAATTCACACATCCAATAATAAGTTGGACTTATTGACATCCTTCACCACGTTCGCATTCTTGCTTTAAGGAGGACATTCGATCGCCTACGTTCGAATGTCGGATGGGGAAGCGAAGCGATGCCTTTTTGCATTCCCATCCTGTGCGGCCTTGCCGCCGTCTTTACGCTTTGCTTCCCTCCACGTCACTTTATAGCTTGTTATGCACAGTTTTTGTGGATAAGTCACTCAAGAGACTGAGCATAAATGTTGCTGCAAAAACAATGATAAGCATTGCAACGCAATTGATGCTGCTTTTTAGCGTATTCTTAAAGTCTTTATTACTTGGAGTACAGTAGAAGTAAATCAGAGGCGTAATCGCCAAATGCCATTTATTGTTTCCCTATATGACTGACCAAAGCAGGTTAGGTATATCTTGAAGCATAAGTTTGAATGTCTCAACAGGATCGCTAACCAGAGAGATGTGTACATTCACGTTCGACAGAAGTAGTGCCTGAATCACTACAATGCAGAGCATAATTGGAGTTATTCCGCTGAAGAAAGTTCCTATCTGCTGAAATATTAAGCGAAAGTTATAAATGTGTTCTACCACCACCGTTGTGCGAAAATGAATAGATCAACTTAGCCGAATTTGTGACGAAATACGGTGGCAATAATCAGGTATCTTAGTTCATGCAATGGCACGCAAATAAGCCCTGTAATTTTATACGTATGGCGAGAGAGAGTGCCGGACATAACGCGCCCACAAAAGAAACTGCTCAGCCCGATTTATTCAAATGACGGACTATCATTCCGTGTTTTGTCAATATTCGGAAAGTGCGCTTTAAATTTTTATTTATGATTACTCACCGCTCTTGATCTAACAATGCTTCTTATGTCGCTATCCGCAATTCGATATCAGATTTATGGATCCTGTATTTAACAAGTTGAATTGTTTATTTAGTACGATTTGTAATCCAGTTGTTTATTACTGCAAATATCCTGTTCCCTAACAGGATTTATAACGACGAAAAAATCCATGTTCTAGACGGAAATAAACTTATCAAATACATGACCGATTTACGAAGTCTCCATAAGCAGAAACGACTGTTCATCTGCTTCTAATCAGACGCTTTATCGCGGATATTAAGAGCAGTATTTAAGTCTCGATCTATATCCAGAATGCCGCAAGGATGGTAATCCCATTTGCGAACTGATACAGATATTTCTTCCATTTTATGACCGAAGCAGTGGCATATTTTAGAGTTCAAATACCATTGATTGAGCTTCAAAATGTGCTTACTTTGCTTTTTTTCTTGTACTTTAACTTCACAACATCTTTTTATGTAAAAAGCTAAGATATCCCGCCTTCTTCCTTAACCTCTTTACGTTACCTTAAATTAAATTGTTATACACAATGTTATTACTATATGAACGTACACAGATATATACAACAACAAGATCTTCGTCTAGCTGATGATAACGGTTCATGATTCCGGATAAAAATGACCTTAGTGACGCACAAAAAAGTGAGGGGATAACAAACAGCTACGCAAAATACTGCAGTTAAGCGACATGGTTTTAAAAGGGGCGTTAATGAATGGGTATTGGATCTCTATATACGCCCATCACTGAGACACTTTGAGGGTACTTGTTGCGGCTATTTTTCCATTGTTTAAAGTCGTTACGCTTCCGCGTCTAAAAGCTATCTGAGAAAGGGGAATACGTCGCGTAAGCTGATGACAACTTTCTGGCTGCGCTCTTGGCAAAGGCTTTTATTTTTGATTTGATCATGTCTTCGGCATCTAACATAAATGCAAAGACTTGTTTAAACGGTGGAGTAAACCTCTTAAATGCCGTTTCAGAGCATGCGCCAGACTCTCTAAGTTCTTGTCATTTAATATCACCGGCATCATTCGATAGCTAGCACGACTCTATCTCTAGGAACCCTGCAAATTTTAACATCTTGATGCAATTGTCATAGATACCTTTGCTAATATCTTGCTCCCACAGAGTTCTATCTTTTCCTTTGAGTTCAGCGTGGGTGATCCCTCTAAACAGTTTAAGACGCGTTGTTGTCGTACAATGCGGGTTGGTATTTATTCGAGTATTTACCCATCGTCCGCGATTCAATGTTCATTGAACTGATAAGTACAGTGACCACTTTTATTAAATGGACATGTTGCTTAGTTTGAAGGCTCTTCAGTAAGTTTTTATATTGCTGCAGTGGAGCTAATAACCCTCGATGACAACGTAATGGATCGTCAATGAAATCACACACGGCTAACAAGACTCGTTTTTGATAGTGCGTTAACCAGTGGTTACCATCACGTATTCTCGCAAGATCGCTCATGCCAAACGTCTGTAAGTAATCCAGACATAACTCGGCTTGTTGCTGCTCTAGGACGGTCATTGAGGATAGGGATCTGTAGTCATCGCGTAACGCTTTGACTTTAATGAATGATTCTCGAAGGACACTGCTGGGGATCACTCCGGCGCTTAATACCTTGATATGCAGTTTGCACAATTGCGAATCCATCGACTCTAGGACGGTCGTGTGGTGTGCTAATTCGTGGATGCGGCTTGTGGCGATGTCTTTTCATTTTGCACCCCTATGAATAACACAGACGAACAAAGGCCAATCACGTAGAACCTTACCTAAAGAGGGGGTGAATAGCTTAACGTTTTTCATCAGACACGCCTTTTAAACAATCACCGACACTCGTTATCCAAAGATAGGAGGGGTATTGATTAAAATTTGGTCTGGTTATAGTTCACACAGCGGAGTATATGGTAATAAGGGCATGGTGCAACTTCCTACAGATTTCAGGGATATTTGGTTTCTCAGTCCAAACATTGAACACTCACCATATCGGAAAGAATCTAAAAGATCAAGGCGTTGTATTTTGTACACAAAAAAACCGCCCTACTGTAGGAAAGACGGCATTTTGCGAATGCTGATTAGCTGGAATGAGAGTTCCAACACACTCTAAATTTAAAAAATACACTACATAATGAACTATGTAGTAATGTGCTATGTAATGCACTCTTGTTTAAAATCTGCATCCATTGTAGTTAGCATAGGTTAAAAGAACAATGAAAGTATTGCTTTATAGTCGATTAATACTGTAAATTATCCGACCTATTATTTTAGCTTCTTTGTAATCTGAGTGTGATATACGTTCATCCTTACATAGCGCATTAAAACTATTAATTATCAGTCCGTTAATACTAATTTTGATGTGTTTAACCCGTAGCCTCTTTCGAGCTAATAAACAAATACCCTTCCGTTAATTATTTTCATCTCTGATATATCAACCAATAAAATCCCGTTGTTAAAGATAGCAGCTTCCATAGAATCACAAGATACTCGTCATGCAAAAATGATTTTTTCACGTCTTTGATCTATATGAATAAAGTTAGTACTGATCCATTAATATTTCACTATCTTCGATAGCTATTGTCACTAATTTGTCCATGAATTAACCACTCATAAGAAACTTCGCTAATTCTAGACAGTTCTATCAGGTTTTTTAAGACGGTAAGTTAGACTCTTTCTCCCCTCAACAACGATTATAGCAGCAGGTGCAGGTGGTCTTTGGGATATAAATAAATAACCAATATCATTGGGCGCTTCTTCCTGCCACGTCAGAGACTGATTAAGCCATTTTGCAAAAGTTCTCATGCTATAGAGGCGAAACCAAGGTTGCTTGCTTTCAAGCCAGATGAGAACGTGAGAGGCAGGCATAACCGCCAGTATTGTTAATTGGTGCACGGGATTATGCCTCGTGTGTTACGATCTGATGCGTACATATCGTTCCTTACTTTTCGTTATGTTCCGCTCGGTTAGGTCTGATCACTTGATCGAGAACCTTCATTCATCTATATCACACTCATTTACTGAGTTTCTCATGATTTTTCATGTGCTCGATGAGTGCATTCACTACAACTTGAGTTACAGTTTTATCTTGTTTATTCGCAAAGTCTTTTACTGATCGATAAAAGCTTTTTGCTACATTTGCGTTCAATCGAATACTGTTCTCTTTTTCAATGATTTTTATCATATCATCTGTTTTTGGATGTTGATGCCCTTGACCCATTTTTTTTATTTTCAAGATCATTATTTAAATCCTTCAATAATTTGCTTAGCCATATGCCTTATCTCTAAACTAGCCACACCATTTGGATCTGTATCCAAAGACGTAAATCCATCAGATAAAGCCTTAGCAAAAATGGTTCTATCATGGATAGTGCCATCAAGTAATGGTAATTCGTACTCAGAAACGGCAGCTCTAACCTCTTTAGCCAAACTCGTTCCTTTTTTTGCTCTAGATACTTGGAATGCAGCCGTAGGAATTCCCCGAGAAATTGGGGTGTCCAAATCAACAATCTATTTGATGATAAAAGAACTCGTCATTATGCGCGTATTAGTCGACGCAGAGCTAAAGCGGTTGCGGACGTATGAAACTGAACGGCGCTGCGAAAACAAAGCAAAAAGTTACGATGCGGAGGGCGCACTTCGACAATATTGTAAAAACAACATACGGAGAGTCTGGGAACATAGACATACCCAGAAGAATTCAAGTTACAGGGTGAAATTATCAGCGATGACACCTCTTTCGCGCTTAGCATATATAGCCAAAAATCTCCGAAAACGTTTCAATGCGAAAGGCTGGCATATCAACACGGATGATAGATTGAGCATCAAGCTCGCGAATTCACTGCTTTACCGCATGGGACTAGGTGTCAAAGTCGGCATGGACGCCCCCCCCTTACCTGCATAGACCTTATTTTAGGATAGTCTTTGTTGGCTAGGCCTCGTCACGTCTGTTAAAAAAACCGCGCAAAAACACGCATAAAACCCGTAAAAAAGGCATCTACAGGCATCTTAGTCGCTATTGCCTCGTCGATATCGTACCAATTCCCCTGTTTTCTGAGAGCCTATATTGATTTATCCACAATAGTCGGAATGACCCTCCGATTAAGGCGTTGCTACCCCCCTATATATCCGCCAAATAATCTCTCTTTAAATAAGTCTTTCATTAATTGTTTCCCCTTAATAATTGTTGATATCTTTTGTTTCAGGAAAATCTCACGTAAAACGCGTGACAAAGGCTTTCTATTTGTTTGGAATCTTCTTTTTTCGATGCAAGGAAATCTCAATTCCCTGTGCAATTTTTTGCAATTCTATTTGCTTATATTTTTCAAAAAACCCTTATAAAACATATAGTTATTCACGCTGCCACGACAATTAATTTTGCGGGTTTTTTACCGGAAACGCGACGTGAAATGGGAATATATTAATAATATCAATGAGTTGGAGTGATATCTGGTTCCATTGCTGACCTGCATTTTTGCAAAAAATTGCAAATTTACGCACTTTTTTCAGTTTTTATTTGGGTGTCTAGACCCTCGAGACCCCAGTGATAACGCCTGTGTACGTTTCTTTTTGCACGAAAAAATAATTGCAAAAAAAGCAAGGAGCAAATAGCGCAGGAAGGTAGGAGTACGCGCACGTGCTATTTTACTTTACGAGAGGTAAAGTTAAACAAGACTCTTTGTTAATTAATAATTATGTATGCTATACAGTGAATGGCTGATAGAAAGAGGCTCGTGCATGCAACATTTAATTTTCTTTAACACAAAAGGTGGCTCTGGAAAGTCTACACTATGTGAATATTCCTCGAAGGAACTCCAACGTCTTGGGCACACAGTCTCAGTTGACAGTAACATGTTACGTTGATACAAAACGATGCTACCGATTTTTGTTTATATGACACTGCTGGGGCGTTCACTTACGAGAATGTGAAGTTGTTGCGCGCTGCTAGAGATGCTCATTCACTCGTAATCGTGCCCATGAATATAGGCAAAAACGATTTGAAGGTGCAAAGCTAGCAACCTATATAGCCGGATCTGGATAAACAGCGTAGTCAATAGTAAGAGTGATTGTTACAAACACAATCCTCTTGCCCCAATCAATTGCACGTTTAATATCTTTAAAATTTCGAGGGGTATTGCGCTGAGTATAAACTTGCCTGGTTACTTGTTCATTGTGATATTGTGCGTAAATTAAATATACACCTTTCCCTTCTCCGGGCGTGTATTGCAAAATCATATGCACGTCATAATCGGAGTAACGTATCAATTCATCAAGCGTATTTTTATCGAGTGGTTTTGAGGTAGTTTCTATATTCACTTTCTGGCTTGCCTATCGATTTCTTCAGTTTTCATATGGGATATGATAACTACAAACCAACAGAAGGCAAAGAAACACAAAACAAACTCTTATAATTTTAACGCTTGCAATATCCTGCTCTGCCATCTGCCTTCCCTTATTGATTAATAATTAATAATTACTTTATCGATTATGCGGATTTTGAACATAAATCCATTCAGCAGCTGTAGTTGTATTACTTGAATCACAGGTATATCCATCAGGGAATGCAGACTGAACGTAGTAGTCTCGATCAATGGCTTTTAGTAAAATTTGAATTACATCTTGTAATGCTACTGGATTTTCTAGTGTTGCCGCAAGACGACGAATACCATTTTGCGATGTATATCTGACCTCCCCATTTTTCTTAACCTGAATCCCCTTAATTAACTCAGGCTCACACTTAACAAACGCAAATGTTGAAGCACTTACCAAAAGAGCAAAGAAGGTTAAAATACACGTTATTTTTTCATTTATCGTACCATATTCATCAAAGAATAAATCAGCATACCCCTGTGATGGCGGTTAGCTGTTATTATTTATATATTCTTTTAGGACGGCTGCTCTGATTGATATAACTGTCAGGTTTCCAATTATTCAAACAATCAATCACAATACGTTCTGCACCCAGCTCAGCCAAAAAATTAATCGCTGTATTTGGTGAACGAAAAACTCTAGGTGATTTCCGCTGCGTGTAGAGCCGGAATAATTTCTTCCCATGTCGAATGAATACTTCAAACCCTCTTGATGTTCCTAGAAGGATAATATCAGGTTTTATTTCATTCTTGAGCATAGCTTTTACAAGCCTTTGCTCTATCGGTTCGTATTTTTCAAACATTGCTTCGTAGCTGATAAATTAAAAACTCTGTTGCTTTTTGCTCTGACATTATTCGCTCCAATTTTTATCAATGTCGCCTTTCAGGGAGACAACCGCTTCAGCTTCCACTCGAAAACTCAATTTTTTATTGCCAACCTCAACCGTCAGCATAAATACGTCGTTATCAAATCCTAATCGCACAGCAGAAGCCTTTTTAGGCTTAGGCGGTACATCATTATCTCTAGGCTCTTTCGCACCTTTACTGCCAGATTCGGCATCCTTATCAACCTGAGCCTTGCCTTCTTTCTTTGCCTGTTTAGCTTCGACAGCTATTTCCTTGCTGGCTTTTCTCAAATTTGTATCAAGCTCACCACTGCGCCACTCATCAATCAACTCAGCCACTTCTGTGGGTTTGATTTCTGAAGCCTTAGCCAAGTTATAAAGCACTTCTACATCTTGAGTTTCGCCATATACAGAAAGACTTGTTACAACAATTGGCGCGTAAATCAACGCCAAATGCTTTGAAAGTTGACTAGGGCTAACATTCAGCATTTTTGCTGCATAAGCCCGATCATGTCCCTCAGACTTACAAATATCGACAACGCGCTTCATGGCCATAGCGTTCTCAACCGCTGGTATTTGTTCGCGCTGATTATTTTCATCAATTTGCATTAACAGCAAATACAGCTCGTCAACGTCACCTGCACGGATAATGGCTTGCACTTCTGAAACTAACGAGGACTCACAAATAGCACGCCACCGCCTCTCCCCGGCGATAATCGGATATTTACCACTTGGCAAGCGATCACCCACTAAAATTGGCTGCAACTGTCCCTTGCTTTCAATGCTAGAACGCAATTCGTCAATATGCTCAAATGTTTTACGCGGCTGATTAGGGTCGGGCAAAAATGAGTCAGCGGGTAAAGATAAATACCTCCCGTCTGTTTTAGCCTTTTCTACCATTTCAAGAAGATCAGTATCACCATCAGCCCCCAGAAGTTCAGAGACACTACTTACTCGCTCAGCATCACCGGTTACAGATATTTTTTTGGCCCTATGTGCTGCCAGCTTATCTTTTAGAGACGACATTTCACTTACCCCTCACTACGCGCTGTAAGTATTCTTTAGTAAGAGCCACGAATTGCTCAGCCTGAACACTTGTCGGTGCGTGATGGCGAACGGTCTTATTAAACGAACGAGCCTCGGAGACTTTAACTGAATAAGTTATAATTGATTTAAAAATTAAATCACCATACAACTTTTTTAAAGTTTCGAAATAATATTCTTCGATATTGATTTTATGCGAATCTTTCCCGTTGACTAAAATACCCAAAACATCAAGAACAGGATTTAATCGCTTTTTATTAGCTAACGCAGACTCCAATTGCTGCTTAACACCGTCGATACTATCTTCATTAAGTTCGGTTGGTATAAGTAAGTAATCTGACGCACCATGAGCCGCGGTTTGGAGCGTTCCGGCAACTGGCGGGCAATCAATAAAAACATGATCAAATTCTTCAGATAATACTTCCATCTTATCTTTGAACTCATACACACAATCCACTGAACGAGTACCCATTTCAGCTAAATGCTTTGTTGCTCCAATGATATAAAGACTTTCTGTGACCTTGTGCGGCTCAGGCATTTCATCTTTTTCATAAAGAAAATATGTATTACTCATACCTGGCGCTACTTTCTGAGTGCCCGAAGTTACTGTTTCAGTCGCTTTCATTATTTCAGGCGGCAAATCATCCCCAAAAATAGCCTTGGTCAAATTACCTTGCGGATCATTATCAATTAAAAGCACTTTAAAGCCTGCTTCAGACACTTCTTCTCCCAAGTTACGACAAACTGTCGTTTTACCTGGGCCACCCTTTTGAATAGATACGGAAGTAACCTTACCCATTTTCTGTCTCCTAAATGACTTATTTTAAGCCTTTAAACCATCAAATCAAGTATATTTGATTAATCAAAATCATTAAAGAGCCACCACATGGTGGCTTTCCAAAGAACGTTTTCCACTTAAGGGAAAATGAACTAATTAGAATATTTACAGCTTCACTCCAGATTACTCATTGAATTTCAAACGCTAATTGAACCAACTCTTAACCCCCTCCACTGCTCGATCAATCACACCTTTTTCTTGTTGCTCTTCGACCTCCTGGCGAATTTCATCTTGCTTCGTTTTAATGGAGATCACGTTGTCATTATTAATCGGAGTCATAATGGCATTTTTTGGTGAAGCGCTCAGGCTTTAGCTACTGCTGTTGGATTTAGGGTTAATTTTGTGTTGGCATATCAGTCACAAAACGATTTGCTTAATATTGATGATCAAACAGTTAATCCAAAGTATGTATATCAAAGTATTAACGTTAACTCACAAATTAAAGCTATTTACGGGGGAGCTGATTTTGAAACAGCTTAATGGGCTGCAAACCTGTCAGGGACAATAACAAAAGAAGTCACCACAATAGAAAAAATTGAAATTAGTGCTACTGGTGGCGAAACATGGGAACAACAGAGATCAGTTGGAATACTTGAAGTAAATTACATTAATACCAATATAGTTCTAACACTTCCTCCTCGCGTCTGCGTTTTTGTCCAGCCAAGACACTTAGCAAGTATTTGCTTTAGCTCATTCGTGCCCGTAAAAGATATGAAAGCTTTAGACGATTACCTTGCGCATAAAGATAAAACAAATAAAAAAACCCCAGTTTCGCAAGCGAAACTGGACATCCATAAAATTGACATCCTCCCCCACCTAAAGGAAGGGGATTCCTGTTTCACAGCGTATAGCTTTAAATCCGAGAGGATCTAAAGTCTTACTTACGCTCCACAGGCTAACACTGTCTGCCCGACAGCTTTTATATTTAGTGCCGCATTTAGGTCGCGGTCTAGCTCACTAGAGCATTCAGGACACGACCATTTGCGGATATGTAACG
>NZ_NBYY01000015.1 GCF_002464935.1 Candidatus Enterovibrio escicola | reverse complement strand
AAAATTTGATGATAATGAGATTTTACCTACATTTTTTAATCCATTAAGACGAAAGATACCGCAAGTCAGTGCTGATGGAGTCTATGACGGAAAGCAGATCATCACGTACTGAAAAACAAAGGAATATCGCCCAGTATTCCACCTCGAAGCAATGCGGGGTAATTGGAGGAAGTACATCCTAGAAATGAAGCAGCAAAGGTGTTGAAATATGATCAATTCGTGGAGTGAAAAAAGGATAGGGTTTATCACAAACGCTCTTTAGCAGAGACAGCAATGTTTCGCTATAAACAGTTACTCATCCCTAAACTTACTCTTCGTAATTACGAATACTCTAGTTAGTAAAGCATTGGCAAATATGAAAGCGATGAACAAAATTATAAGACTCGGCATGCCTGTTCGCTAGCAGATAAATTAAGACTGTAAAAAGATTAGGATCAGTGCGTTATGAGCCTGATTTAATCAACAACGCCATGCTTTAGTGTACATTAATAACATTACAATTTGACATTTCTGAGATCATACTGTTCATTGTTTTTTTGTATTACGACTCTAAAGGTAAGAGAAAGACGTACGGTTGATGATAAATAAAATATTATTTTTCTGTGTAATAAATGTATCGATGTGGATACCTTTAGCAGCGGTCGCAGACGTTGATTTTGACATCCGTGGTTTGGACTTAGCTCTGGAGGCTAATGTCAAAGTTTATCTTAATTCTATACCTGAGCATGAACGCTGGCTTAACTTTCATTTTCAATCTCGCGTGACAGAAAAAGTCTCAGAAGCACTTCAAGCACTTGGTTATTATGAACCGATTATTATGTTTATGATCAAGGATCGAACGTCAAAGACGGATGCAACCGTAGTGCTTGATATCAACGCGGGTGCTCCGATCTTGATCGGAGACGTTGATGTAGAATTGATTGGTGAAGCATCAGCTGATCCGGTTTTTACTAAACTTCTGGAAACAGCACCCAAAGAGGGAGATGTTCTGAATCAAGGGCAATATGGTGCACTGAAATCTGGTATAACAAGCCTTGCAATTCGACGTGGTTACTTTGCTGCCAAATATACGTTAGCTCGCCTAGAAGTGGCACCAGGGCTTAGAAAAGCCTATATTCGCCTGCATTTTAACAGTGGTGTTCGCTATCACTTTGGCGAAGTGATTTACAACAACAGCCAAATTAATGATCTTCGCCTCGATAGCCTGTTAACATTTCAAGAGGGTGATCCTTATTCGATTAATAAGTTAGGTATGTTCAATCAGGATCTTTCGAATACTGGTTGGTTCTCGTCTGTGTTAGTGGAAGCAGGGATTGATGATATGCATGATAATCGTGTGCCAATTTCGGTCTCTCTGTCTCCAGCACCGCGTAATCTGCTTGAAACTGGTCTTGGCTACTCACGCGATATTGGAACACGCGTTAAAATTGGTTGGGCAAAGCCGTGGATTAATAACCTAGGACATACTTTTAATACCGAACTGTATATATCTAAGCCCAAACAAACCATAGAGTCGACGTATAAGATTCCATTGGAAAATGTTCAACTAGAGTATTATCAAGTTCAACTTGGTTTCAAAAAATCCGATAATAAGGATAAGTCAAGCAGAGAGTTGACCACATCTGTTTCTCGTCATTGGAAATACAACACGGGTTGGCAACATTCTGTGTATATTCGTTGGCTCTATTCCGCGTATACCAAAGCTAACGTATTGCATATTTCTAACCTGATGTTACCGGGGATTAACTTTTCACGCGTCAGAAGCCTCGGGGGTGCGATGCCATCGTGGGGAGATAAACAATCTATTACCTTTGAGGTGGCAAATTCTTTATGGGGGACTCACATTAAGTTCTACCGTGTTATTGGACAAACAGCTTGGATTCGCAGTAAAAATGACAATAGTCGTAGGATAGCTCGTCTCAATGTAGGTTGTGTTTTTACTGATAAATTTAACAGTGTCCCACCTTCACTGATTTTTTTTGTCGGTGGTGATAACAGTATTCGTGGTTACGATTATGAATCGATCTCTCCTAGAGATGTATACAGTAATCGCGTTGGTGGTAGTTATATGGCGACAGGAACTTTAGAATATCAATACCGAATTACAGGAAATTGGTGGGCTGCGATGTTCATTGATGCGGGTGATGCTTGGCGTGATCGTAATCCATCTTGGAAAACTTCTGGTGGAGTAGGTGTGCGTTGGGAATCACCAATTGGTCCCGTGCGGTTAGATATTGCACATGGAATCGAGAATACTATGGATACTTTCAAATTCTACTTCAGTCTAGGGCCTGAACTATGAGGTTGCTAGTGAAGCGATTAACTATAACTGTTATTTTATTTTTGGTACTCAGTATAGTTGGTGTTGGTGTCCTGTTGTTGACTTCGGCTGGCATGAAATTTGCCATTTGGGGGGCAAAAAAAGCATTACCTGAATTGACGATTAAAAATCAAAAAGGCACGTTATTTAATGGCTTTACCCTTATGGGATTATCGTATAAATCGCCTTCTTTCTCGCTAACGGGAAAAAGGTTCTCGTTAGATATTAACTCGAAATGTTTACGTACACTGGTGCTATGTATTGATGGTATAACTGCTGATGGGCTGGTGGTTACTGTGGGGGAAAATAAACGTTTTACAGAGGGAATTAGTAGATCCAAGCCTATTATGAATATCTCTACACCTGTTCAGGTTTTCATTAGTGGTGTGGTACTTAATGATATTAACCTAAATATCTTTGGCAACAAGGTGCATTGGGATTCCTTGGAGACCTCCGCGCAGATGCGAGGCAATACATTCATCCTAAAATCGACACAGTGGCAAGGCATAAACTTCCAGCCTGCCTCTCTAGATGGAAAAGAAACTAAAAATCTAAATACAACAGCATATGCGAAGCAAGCGTATATTTTGCCTTACGTGAATATCCCACTAAATGTTGTGATCGAACGGTTTGAACTGAAAGATGCAGAGTTGTTTTTTCCTGAAAAGCAGATAATTCATCATTTCTTGCTGCAAGGTCACGGAAGTGGTAATGAAGTGACACTTGAACAGGTGATTTTAGATGTGACACAGGGGAATGTATCCCTTAATGGTAAGGTTACCTTAAAGGGTGAGTACCCACTAACGTTAAATGCAACCACCAAGATCTTTATGGCTCCATTTGGGGGACACACGTTGCAACTTGAAGCAAAAGGTGATCTTAAAAAGTTAGTTTTAAATGCGAAGTTACAAGGGGTGTTGGTTGCGACGCTTTCCGGAGACATTGACGTATTAGACCCAGATCTTCCATTTTCATTCTTATTGATTAGTAAGAACTTGCAATGGCCTATCAATCTGTCCGCTGAATATCTCTTGTCTTCAACCGTATTACGCGCAGAAGGTAGTCTAGACAACTATCGAGCGACATTCAACACGATTATATCAGGTGACTCCATTCCTGATATAACGCTCAAAACTAATCTTTCTGGCGATCTCTTACATGTCTCCTTGTCAGACCTCGAGCTTGATCTATTGGATGGAGACATTGCTGGCATGGCTGAGGCGAGTTGGGAAGATACAGTGAAATGGCAAACTGAACTTAAAATTAATAACATTCAACTTGGTTTGAAATGGCCGAATGTCGAAGGACAATTATCGGGTCGGTTAAAGCACCATGCTTACCTAACCCCACGAGGGGGCTGGCAGATTGAAGTACCTGAGTTAGATATTGAAGGGATTATCCGAGGTAAAAAATTTTCTCTAGTTGGTCAAATAGATGCGACTGATGAGAAAGGGAAGGGTGATATCAAGGTAGAAACTGAAGGACTGTTACTTCTCCATGGACCTAATAAATTGGTAGTAACAGGGCGTATTGATAAAGAACTGGATTTGAAATTATTTATAGATTTCCCTTCCCTTGCCGCATCCTTACCACAAGCAGGAGGTAGTATAAAAGGCGATTTATCCTTATCTGGAACATTAGAGACACCAAAAGCAGTGATGAATATCAATGCCAATACATTGCGTTGGCAAACATTGGTATCAATTAATACACTTAGTATTAGTGGCTCGTATACACTATTGCCGATTGTGGGTGGGGAACTTATCGTAAAAATGTCTGGTGTAAGAACAGGAAGTGTAGATTTGCAAGAGTTATCACTTCGTGTATTTGGTGACGAAACTGACCAAATCATCTCGTTGACAGTACGTGGGGAGCTGGTGGGTGGTGACGTGGTGATACGAGGAAGTTTGGATCATGATAAAAGCTGGAAGGGGACCTTATCCTCGTCAAAAATAATGACTCCAGTAGGGTCATGGATACTTGTAAATGTGGTCCCATTGGGGTTTGATGCAAATACTCACAACATTTATATCGGTACATTCTGCCTGATGCAAAATCAAAGTCGAGTATGCCTTGATCAGCCGATGTCTATTTCGGACAGCGGTAAAGCTATGGTATCTATTATTAATCTCAATATGGATGTTATTCAATCTTATTTACCTGTCATGATGATGATCAAAGGAAGGTTAGATGCTAATGCCAAAGTTAGTTGGACATCCAACTCATTACCTACAGTGACTGTATCAGTTTCGCTTTCAAAAGGAAGCGTGGTGCGACAATTAGCTCAGCCGTTGACGGTAGGCTGGAACAAGATCAACCTGAATGCGGTGTTTGATAATGAGAAGTTAGATGCCGATCTGCTGATTGATCTCACGGATAACGGATCTGCTTCACTCAATGCAGTGATTACCAATATTTCCAGTCCCGATCCTATACTAAATAGTTCCTTCTCTCTTAATAGACTTGATCTAGATGTACTTGCACCAATGTTGGGTGATAATACTAAGTTAGCCGGTGAACTAAACGGTGATGTAGTGTTGAGGGGAGCACTAGATTCACCTTCTGCAAACGGTAACATCACGTTGACTAGACTTAAATTACAAAGTTTTTCAGTTCCTTTAGAAGTACACGAAGGGAAAATTACTCTGGAACTTGTGGGTCACCGAGGACAGATTAACGGTGATATAAAGACACTAGATGGTGATTTAATCTTATCTGGAAAGGCGAACTGGACGAAATTGGATTCGTGGTTGGCATCTTTGAACATGAAAGGGGAGAAACTGATGGTACGTGTATCGCCCAATCTTTCATTGGAACTCACTCCTAATGTTACACTAAAAGTGACATCCACACAAGTTGATGTCACGGGCAATGTGAGTGTACCGTGGGGACGTATCCTAGTTAAATCTTTGCCTGAATCGGCCGTGAAAGTATCTAGTGACGTGGTGCTTTTAAACAATGAACTTCAACCTGTCATTCAGGATAAATTCTCGCCGAACACCGTCAATGTGACCATTAATGTAAATATCGGTAATGATGTCAAATTGGAAGCGTTCGGTTTAACAACCATGTTGGTGGGTAATATTAATTTAGTAAGTAATCACAAGGGATCATCTGTTAACGGCGCGATCAATCTTGAAAACGGTACCTATCGGTCATTTGGTCAGGATCTGTTGATCAAGAAAGGTTATATTCAGTTCACGGGACCGCTAAAAGAACCAGATTTTCAAGTAGAGGCAATCCGAAACCCAAATACGATGGAAAGCGGTGTGGAGGTGGGTATTCGAGTGACAGGTTTTGCGGATGAAACTGAAGTTCAAGTTTTTTCAGATCCGGTTATGCCGCAAGCTAATATTCTTTCTTATTTAGTACGTGGTCGTAATTTAGACAGTGAATCTGACGGTCACATGATGACCTCATTACTGATCAGTTTTGGATTGTCGAAGAGTGGTAAGTTAGTCGGACAGTTTGGTGAAATCTTTGGTGTACAAGATTTAACACTGGATACGTCAGGTAGAGGTGGTGGTGAAAAAGTAGAAGTTTCTGGTTATATATTGCCAGGATTACAGGTAAAATATGGCGTTGGGATCTTTACGAAATTACTTGAATTCACGGTTCGTTATCGTTTACTAAAAAATTTGTATATTGAAGCTGTCTCAGGCAAGGATATCGGGATGGATTTACTTTATCAGTTCAGCATAAAATAATGACTATTAGATATGCACTCAATAGGTTGTTCTTTGTATGAGATGCTTACTTCTGCAAGGTGTTCTGTTCCGTTTTGCTCTTACCTGATTCACCGTCAGGAAAGGTCGACTTGGATTGCCTTCATTGATTCGTCTAAGCCACAGGTTTGTTACAACCTACGCATTCTCAGACATCAGGTTTTTCAAGGTACCGTGAAGCGAGAAAAAGGAACGATGGGTAGTTCTACGGAGATAAAGGTGATATCTCTGATCCATTGGATCGGGAACTTACAGACGAGGGAATGACACTAATAACGGGTGTGTAAAAAATATGAAACCCAAAGTGATGTAACTTTGTAACCGCCTGATGCTCCGGAAACGATTTATTATTGAAATCGTTTTTGATTAACTAAAAAACATCTCCCAAATAGAGCATTCTTAGCACCGTAGTTATATAAGCTTTATGGTCAACTTGCTGGTGGGGATTATCGCATATTCATTTCAACCAAAAAATCCGAGCATCAAAATTTCCATTTCAATGCGTTGTGTTATAGAGCTTGCCAACAATGTTGTTTCTTCTCGAGAAGAATATCGTACATATTAAAAGGAAGTATGGTTACACAGTAGGGTGTGAGTTTTTCAAAACTAGGACAACCGCATTAATATTAAGGTGTTGCACTCAAGAGAAGTCAAGGATACCCAGCTTGTTCATAGCAAGTAAATCAATTTACTCTTTTATCCCCGCCTAACACACCCTGTATATATATTCATGTTAGAAGGTTCGGTAATATTCTTTGGTAACACTAGCGTTGGTGTCCACCCCGCAAAAAGAGGTATTTTATATAAAGAACAACCTATTATGTACATGACCAGTCATAAGTTCCTAACGCCAACCAATTACTTCCGGAAGCCGTTGCTCAGAAGTATTGGAGCAGGTTAGAACTAATATATTGTTCTTTTAACCACAAACTTAAGATGAAAGAAGAAATTAAACACACCTAAGAAAATCAGTATCTATCGGTTTTTTTCTTTGTATTCGCCTCATACCTACACACGAGAATCGTATCCCCAACAAGACACCAATCCTTGTTCAACACCAAGGTGATCTAAAATACGTGCAACCATAAAGTCGACCAGATCTTCAATCGACTGTGGCTGATGATAGAAACCCGGCGCCGCTGGCATAATGGTAACACCCATTTTAGATAACTTTAGCATATTTATAAGATGTAACGTGGAAAACGGAGTTTCACGCACCACTAACAACAGCTGCCCACGCTCTTTGAGCACCACATCCGCAGCGCGTTCAGAAAGGTTATCCGACATACCGTGAGCAATAGCAGCCAAAAAACCCATAGAGCATGGACATACCACCATTTTCCTCGGGGCAGAAGATCCAGACGCAACAGGTGAAAACCAATCCTCCTTACCACATACAATTAACTTGTCTGTCGGCACTGTTTTCAGTCCCAAATACTGAGACAGTATAACTTTCGCTGCTTCAGGAGACGCCGGTAACTTCAAACAATGTTCAATCGCAAGCACCACTCGCGCTGCAGAAGAAATAAGAAGATACACAACATAATCCGACGATAAGAGGCACTCTAGCACTCTTATACCATATGATGCACCTGACGCACCGCTCCATACAAGCGTGATACGCTTATCATTTTCTGCATAGTTAGCCATATGTCTCCAATACTCATTATAATCATGATTAATACCACTAAAATCACTGTTTACCCTCATCAGTATGGTATCATACGAGTTCACTTCCTAAGTAATACCCTTAACCGAGATATCGATATCCTAAAATACAACTTAGTAACATGACGAGCCTCCGCACGTATAATGAATGGAACCTTTAATGCTTTCTAACTGAAACAGCGTTAGCGTATCCATACTGTTACAGTATGGTGCAATGTACAATATTGTCTTCATCTCCCCCAAGATCCTTATCTTAACTACAGATCTGCATAAGTGCTTGCTTATCAAATCTAGTCATCTTGATGCTCGGCTTCTTTGGTTGAAATGAATACGCGATAAGCCCCGCCCGCAAGTTGACCATAAAGCTGATACAACTCCGGTGCCGATAATGCTCTATTTGGGAGATGTTTCTTAGTTAATCAAAAACGGTTTCAATAATAAATCGTTTCCGGAGCATCAGGCGGTTACAAAGTTACATCACTTTGGGTTTCATGTTCTTTTTCATACCCGTTATTAGTATCACTCCCTTATCTACAAGTTCCCGCTCCAATGGATCAGAGATATAACCTTTATCTCCGTATAAACACCCCAAAGCTCGTCAGCCCTTTCTAATACAGGTTTTCTATCCTCCACGTTAACCGTCGTCACTTTAACTGAGATAATGCCACCTTTATTATTGATAATAAGGTGTAATTTGAAACCGTAGAACCACCCCATCGTTCCTTTTCCTTGCTTCACGGTACCTTTAAAAACCTGATATCTGAGAATGCGTAGGTTGTAACAAACCTGTGGCTTAGACGAATCAATGAAGGCAATCTCAGTCGACCTTTCCTGACGGTGAATCAGGTAAGAGCAAAGCGGAACTAGGACATATTGCATGAGTTTGAACATCCTCGTGTAACTAACTAATTCAGGAAATTTGTTGGTGAGGTAGCGACAAACAAAGTGGATGTAGTAGGTTTTGAAGTCTCGACACCCCGATTGATGGAAAGCTATCACTATCGTCATCACTTCAATAACTAAGAGGCTAGAAAGCTTATTTCTTTATTTGACACCGGAAGAAATTAGGTATTTTTTTCATGCAGGAACCCATGATGACCGTGATGCTTTAGACAATGCCATGCGTTAAATAGCAGCGACCTCTATCCAGGAAGTCACTGAGCCAATGTTTACTAATGCTTGATTATATTGTTTCCAGTTTCTTATCTTGTTCTTTCCCTTTTCCATTATAACCTACCTCTTAATCCATGATTATCTGAGCGTAGGAATTTCGATTAGTTCAGATATTTTGGAAACAACGCCCATGCAGGGAGGAAAATCTGGCAGAAGTCGTCGACATTGACGAAAACAGCGTCTAAGTTATTTATGCTCAATTCCTGATGCAGTCAATAGTTTTTTCAAACGATCAGATCGCGACTTGGGCATTGGGTTCATTTCTTATGCGCAGCTCAGGTTAAGTAATAATTAACTTATTGAATACATGAACCAGCAAGTTATTTTAAATATAAATCTAGAGGGGTTTTACTACTACGTCCACCTAGTTCCCTCATTAAGCGTGGAACAAGATAACCAGAGACTTCCTTCATTAGTCCACAAATCAATGCTCTTGCTTCATCGTCTTCTACTAAGAAGTGAGCGGCACCCTTCACCTTATCTAATACATGTAAGTAGTACGGTAAAATACCAATATCAAATAGTGCGTTACTAAGATTTATCAGGTCATCAACTGAATCATTTACTCCACGAAGTAATACGCCTTGATTGAGTAAGGTCACGTTAACAACGCGTAGTTTAGCAAGTGATGTACAAAGTTCGTCATTGATTTCGTTCGCGTGATTGATGTGAGTTACCAAAACAACGTTTAAACGCGTTTCACCTAATAAGTGAGTAAGCCGAGATGTTATCCTAGAAGGAATTACTATCGGTAAGCGAGTATGGATACGTAATCTTTTTACATGTGGTATCGATTCAATTTTCCTAATAAGCCAAGTAAGTTCATGGTCTTTAGCCATCAAGGGATCACCCCCTGATAGAATTATCTCATTAACTTCTGGATGAAATTGTAAGTAACTAATTGATTCTCTCCATATATCTTTTCCTCCCTTATTATCTTGGTAGGGAAAGTGGCGCCGGAAACAGTATCGACAATTAATTGCACAGCCACCTTTAACAATCATCAATACTCGATTTTTGTATTTGTGTAGTAAACTTGGCAATATATTGGCTTGCTCATCAAGCGGGTCTATTGTATAACCTACGATCTCATCAAACTCCTCAATGAGAGGCAGTACCTGACGTAATAAAGGGTCGTGAGGATTTCCTTTTTCCATACGATCAATGAAGCTTTGTGGCACGTTTTGTTTGAACAGAGATCGTGCTGCGAAGCCTGATTTCCAAGGGCTGGGATCAATATCAAGCTGTTGTAGAAGGATTTGAGGATCTGAGATAGCAGATGCTATTTCTTTGAGCCATTTTTGCTCAACATTCAACGTGTTTATGGTTATTATATTCGGCATTTATCACAGATTCGAAGATGTGTAGAGGATAGACATGGATTTTTTTAGCACCAATGAATTTCGTAGTGGAATAAAAATTATGCTCGATAATGAGCCTTGTGTCATCATCGAAAATGAATTCGTTAAGCCTGGTAAAGGCCAAGCATTCAACCGTGTAAAAATTAGGAAATTGCTTTCAGGTAAAGTACTTGAAAAAACATTCAAATCAGGTGATTCTGTTGAAGCTGCTGATGTTATTGATGTGGAAGTAGATTACCTGTATTCAGATGGTGATTTCTGTCACTTTATGAACATTGAATCATTTGATCAAATTGCCGCTGATCAAAAAGCAGTTGGCGTTAACCTGAAGTGGTTGAAAGAAAACGACCGCTATACTCTGACGCTGTGGAACAGTACTCCAATCATTGTGACATTACCAAACTTTGTTGAGTTAGAAGTGAGCGAGACTGATCCTGGTCTGAAAGGGGATACTGCAGGTACTGGTGGTAAACCAGCAACTCTAATTACAGGTGCAGTGGTTCGTGTTCCTTTGTTTATTCAAATAGGTGAAGTGGTCAGAGTAGATACGCGTTCTGGTGAATACGTAGGTCGTGTGAAGTAGTCTACCTGTTTACCAGTAAACGCAACATTTTTCCTGTTTCTTGAGTACATTACAGAGATTAAAATAAGAGCCATAATTGATATGGCGTTGTTTTCTAAATATCTGAACTCATCACAATTCTTACGATCAGATCATCGTGGAGTTAAGTGGGAGGTGATGATGGGAAAAGCAAAGTACAAGATCAGCAACTGGAAACAATATAGGCAAGCATTATTAAACTGAGGCTCACTCACTTTCTAGATAGACGTTTCTGCTATTAAGGCATGACCTCGTTTAAAGCGTCACGGACGTGGGTTTATATTTTCGGAGACCTCGCTTGAAACGGCACTGAGGGTGACAGTTATTTTCAAACTCCTAATTTGTGGATTAAAAGGATTTTTTAATTCGTTTTTTACGTTAGTGAGTGTCCCGCAAAAATTCCCTATATACACCTGCATGAGTAAGTGTTCTAAGACCGTAGAAGTTAAGTAACCTCATATCTGCATAAGAGCTTGCTTATCAAACCGAGTCATCTTGATCTTTGGTTTCTTTGATTGAAATTAATACGAGAGGAACCCCGCCAGCAGATTGGCCATAAAGCATATACAATTATGGCACCGAAAATGCTCGATTTAGGATATGTTTTTTAGTTGGTCAAAACCGGTTTTAATAATAAATTGTTTCCGGAGAATCATGAAACCCAAAGTTACATCACTTTGGGTTTCATATTTTCTACACACCCGTTATCAGTGTCATTCCCTTGTCTACGAGTTCCCGCTCCTATGGACCATAGATATAACCTTTGTTTCCGTAAAACCACCCCTAAAATTCGTTAGCCATTTCTGGCACAGGTTTCCTATCATCCATGTTAGCCGTCGTCACTTTGACTTGGATAATGCCACCTTGGTCATTGATAATAAACCTTAGTAGCGCATAAGAAATGAACTAAATGCTAAAGTGACGATCTAATCGTTTGGAAAAAACTATCGACTGCATAAAGACTTTAGCATTTAGTTCATTTCTTATGCGCTGCTAAGGTTAAGTACTGTTTGCCGAATAGAGGAGTTGTCGCCCCCGTTGTTATTGATGATACATGCCTAAAGGTATACGGCAAAGGTGAATGGGGAACGCGTAAACATGGTAAGGAGAAGCGTCGTATCTTGCGTAAACTGCATCTCGCAGTTGATGTGTGTACTTGAGTTTATCGCTGCAGAAGTTAATACAGTTTCTGTGGGTGAAAATCAGGTTTTACCTACATTGCTTAATTCATTACGACGAAAGATATAGCAAGTCAGTGCTGATGGAAACGATGACACAAACACATGTCACCACGTGCTGAAAAATAAATGAATAACGCCTAGTATGCTACCTCGAAGCAACGCGGGGTACTTGGAGGAAGGGCATCCTAGAAATGAAGATATAAAGGTGTTAGAAGAAGATAAATTGGCGGAGTAAAAAAAGACAGTGGTTATTACAAATACTCATTAGCAGAGATAGCAATGTTTCGCCATAAATAGTTACTGAAACTTAAACTCCCTCTTCGTTATTAAAATACCTAAGTTAGTAAATCGCTGGCAAATGTGAAAGCGCTAAACAAAGTCATAGGACTCGATATGTCTGTTCGCCGGCAGACAACTTAAGACTGTAAAGAAGATTTGGATCAGTCCGTTATAAGCCTGATTTAATCAACAACGGCACGTTAAATTATAAGTATCGTGGTTATTATCTACATTCAGGCTCAAGTGATTTATCCTCCATGCTTATCCATCCTTTAAGTCATTAGTGCATGTTAAGGATGGATAGTTACGTAGAATTCAGGTCAGTCTCGCTAATTATATTGTTTTAGACAAAGAATTCAGTATAAGTAGCTATATATTATTTACTTCAGAAAGGTGTTACATTAATCTTCGTTTATGTTAGTTAGTTGCTTAATGTTAATAATTATTGACTTACGCATCGCTCAGGTAGTAGTTCCATGCAAAATACATTAAATATGATCATAGCATCATCGTCGACACGGAATGTGTTGATGTTCTTTATCCCATCACTGCTCGGTATTTTTTTATTCATTACACCTGTTATGATCAACGGTGGATTCACAATTCCTATTACAATACTGGCAAAAACACTTCTTAACGTGTTAGGTGAACACACAGCTGTTGTCGTGACCACAATTATCGTGTTTAGTGCAATGGGTTCTGTTTTTGCACATACATCGAAACCAGGCTTTATTACCCAATCTTCGTTCCTAAAAGATTTATTTCTAGCAACCCCAATTTGGATGACAGTACGATTGTTGGGCGCTGCATTTGTATTGATGGTATTTTTTGGCTTTGGTCCTGAGTATGTGATCAGTGCTTCAACAGGGAGTTTTGTTTTAGGTAACTTACTTCCGACACTATTGTCTGTATTTGTGTTCTCAGGATTATTTCTACCATTGTTGACAAATTTTGGTTTGCTAGAACTAATTGGTACATTAATGACACGTATTATGCGACCCTTATTTAGATTGCCAGGGCGTTCAGCTGTTGATTGCGTCAGTTCGTGGTTTGGGGATGGCAGCGTGGCGATTTTGATGTCTAGCAAGCAATACGAGCAAGGATATTATACAGAACGTGAAGCAGCAATTGTAGGCACGACCTTCTCTGTGGTCTCCATCAGCTTTAGCTTGGTAGTGATTGCACAGGTTGGTTTGCAACATATGTTTGTACAGTTCTACCTTACTGTGTGTCTGGCTGGTATTGTCGCTGCTGTGATTGTACCACGTTTGCCTCCACTTTGTTGGAAAAAGGATACGCTAATAACTGGTGAAGAAAGGCCACGGGAGCATGAAGCACTACCTAACGGTGAAAGCCTGTTTAGCCATGGTTTGAAAACAGCGATCGAGCGTGCATCTCGTGTTCGTTCATTGAGAGATGTGTTGAAAGAAGGCCTTAAGAATGTTGTAGACATGGTATTTGGTGTTCTCCCTGTGGTTATGACCATCGGTACAATCGCATTGATCATATCTCAGTACACAACTGTGTTGACGATCCTAGGTATGCCGTTTATTCCATTGCTTGAGTTGCTGAAAATTCCAGAGACAGTTGCTGCGTCTGAAACTATGCTAGTGGGTATTGCTGACATGTTTATTCCTGCGGTACTGGCAGTAAATATTGATAATGAAATGACCCGCTTTGTAGTTGCTACAGTGTCTGTTACCCAATTGATTTATATGTCGGAAGTCGGGGCGTTGCTATTAGGGAGTAAGATTCCAGTGAAATTGTGGGAGTTAGTTATGGTGTTTATTTTGCGTACATTGGTCACACTTCCAGTGATTGCTAGTATCGCCCATCTAATTTTCTAGTCAAGTTTAGAATTGTATAAGCAGTCTTTATTCAATCAAACTGATCTTAATGTTCGGTATTTTAGTTAGGATGTATAAGCAATAGGCTGACAATCAGCTTGACAATAAAACTAATATCACTTCAGTAACGAAAAGGTTCTCGCTGGGATATATATGTTAGTTAGTCAAAGACTGTCTAGATGATAAATGATGATAGATCGGTTTCTCGGTACTAACTGATCTTAATGAGCCACTTATGCTTTAGCGTAGAAAAGGAAACGAGTTACCGAAAGTGGTATGTTCTTCTCTCCAAGGAAACAGGCTATACTACCATAAATTATCAGCAGTTGTCTGCAGGAAAAAGATACAAAGTTTCAGCCCTTTTGTAATGGGTAATTCTAATCTCCGATAACGCGAAGACAATTACATGCTATCGTTCATCAGTTTACCGAAAGTAGAAGAGGTACTGTGAGAACGCTGTTCATTGCCCTAAAATTGTTTAAGATCTACCGATGAATAATCGTAATCGTCGTTGATTAAATCAAGCCTATAATGCACTGGTCCCAATTTTTTTACAATCTTAATTTGTCTGCTGGCGAATAGGAATACCGAGTCTTATAACCTTGTTCATCGCTTTCATCTTTGCCAGCGTTTTACCAACTTAAGCATTTTAATAATGAAGAGTGCGTTTAGGACTGAGTAACTGTTTATAGCAAAATATTGCTGTCTCTGCTAATTGAGTGTTTGTGAAAAACCCTGTCCTTTTGTCACCCCGCCAGTTTGTTATATTTCAATGCCTTCACAGCTTCATTTCTAGGATGCCCTGCCTCCAAGTATCCCGCGTTGCTTCGTGGTAGTATACTGGGCGTTATTCCTCTGTTTTCCAGTACATGGTGACCTGCTCTTGTGTCATGGACTCCATCAGCACTGACTCGCTGTATTTTTCGTGATAATGAGTTAAGCAATGTAAGTGAAATTTCATTATCACCCACAGAAACTAAGCTAACTTCTGCAGCGATAATTTCATGAGTAGACACATCAACAGAAAGATGAAGTTTGCGCCAGATTCGACGCTTTTCCTCACCGTGTTTACGTGTCTTTCATTCACCTTGGCTCTATACCTTTAGGCTTTTGGCATCAATCAGGACGTAAGCGATAGCTCCTTGACTTAAAAAACTGTATTTAACTTCTACGGTCTTCAAACGTGTACTAATGCAAGTGTATGTAGTGGATTTTAATTAAGGTAAGAACTGGATTAAAAAAGCCTTCTAATCCACAAAGTAGGATCTTAAAAATACCTTCCATCCTCACTTCACGTTTAACTCCATGATGATCTGATCGTAGAAATTTTGATTAGTTCAGATATTTGGGAAACAACGTCATCTTAAGCGGGAAAGAAAACATCCTCCGTTATTTGAAATACACAGGTGTTCTATCTTGGCAATTTCCTCATTACTGACTTCATTGAAGTAAGTTCCCTTGGGTAAATATTACCTTATCAGACTATTTGTATGCTTATTTAACCCTCAGTTATTTAACCGATAAGGTTTAGAAAAATAGAAATCAGAGTCTGCACTATCAGGCCGTTGCTCAATGTCAACACGGTTCCTTTTCATTACCTTGTCGCCGCAGAGCATCTTCATTTTATAGAGTGATCCCTAGCGAGGGATCATTGACCATATCAGGCATGGTTTTTCTGTCATCAACATTGGTTGTTGTTACTTTTACTGAAATGATACTGATTTGGTCGTTGATGATAAGGTGAAGTTTAAAGCTATAAAACCATCCTATGATCCCCATGACTTTGTGTAGCCTCTACCCCCTCAAACACTCGATGTCCGTAGGTGTGGTTTGGCGGTAAATTAGAGATAAACAAAGGGGAATCAGTGCACTTGGCATCAACTTAATCATCAGCGTATAGCTAACCAAATCATGGAATGCACCTGTTAGGTGATGGTAAATAAATTACGTGTAATACGTTTTAAAATCACGACACCAAGATTGATGAAGAGAGAGAGAATAATCGTCATGCCTTCACTGATTGAAGGGTCAAAGGGTTTATTTCTTATTTTGGCACTTGAAATTCGGTGATTTGCCAGAGTAGAAAGGAAGATCTGACAGAAATCTTCGATATCGGTGAAAATGGCGTCTGAATAATTCATTCTAAAGTCCTTTTAAGACTGATGATTGGATTTAAACAATCAGATCGAAACTTTAGTATTGAGTTTATTTCTTATGGGCAGTTCAGGTTAATGATAAAAATAGTATCGAAATCGGCAGCGGATGTCACCGCATTGATAATTGATTTACTGATACCAGACAAAAGCATGTCCATTCGATTATGGCAGATAATGGTCAAGAGTTTGCTTATCATGGGAAGATAGAAAAAGCTTTGGATGTTGAGAGTTACTTTGCCCATCCTTACTCTTCATGGAAACGAGGGGCAAATAAAAATGCTAATGGGCTTTTGAGTCAGTACGTTAAAGAAAGAGATAGATTTAAGGATGGTCACGGATGAATATATTACCTTCGCTCAAGCAAAGATAAGTCATCGGTCTAATAAATGTTTAGGTTTTAAGAAGCCTGCCGTTCTTTTTAAAGAAATGGTATTACCAGATTGATTGAAAATTGTCTCACTTCATACTATGTATTCATAATACCATACTCGTTTATAACTCAAGTTATAAAACATGCCTTTCTATTATTTTTAGTTATTACATCAAATAGCTAAGCTAGTTTCACTAAATAGGAAAGGAATGTTGTGACATGTTACTCACGGAGCTTTCTGTGCAGGACAATCCACTCGATGATCAGCAAATTGACCAACTGAGAGAATTGACATCAGAGTTAACACCACAACAAATGGCTTGGATAAGTGGTTATTTTTTGGGCTTGAGCCAAACCTCTGCTACTGCGATAAGGAAACCACAGTTACCGATACCAGAAATTTCAACTAAAAAAAAACCAGTTGGAAAGTTAACCATTATTTATGCCTCTCAGACTGGAAACGCCAAAGGTGTGGCACAAATGTTGGAAGTGCAAGCGAAGGTGAATGGCATCGAAGTTATGCTGTATTCCGCAGATGATTATAAACTGCGTGATCTCGCGATGGAAACTCATTTAGTGCTTATTGCTTCCACCAATGGTAAAGGAGAGCCACCTGATAATGCAATTTTGCTGCATGAATTTTTTGAATCTGGAAAAATACCAAATCTAGACGATTTGCAATATGCAGTCATGGGTCTTGGTGACTCGAGCTATGATTTTTTTTGCCAAACTGGTAAAGATTTCGACGCTTTTTTCTCAAAGCTAGGTGCGAAAGCTATTCTCCCACGTGTCGATTGTGATGTTGACTATGATGCTGATGCCAAAAGTTGGAGTGTGAGTGTATTAGCGAAAATAAAAGAGTCTTTAAATTCAGATCCTATAGTTGTGCCACTGTACGGTGCTAAGTCAATAGAAACTGTTTCTACATACACAAAACAGAATCCGTATGCAACAAAGGTAGTTATTAACCAGAAAATTACTGGTCGTGATTCCAGTAAGGATGTTCGTCATATTGAAATCGATTTAAGTGACTCTGGTCTAACATATCAACCAGGTGATGCATTAGGGGTTTACTACCTCAACAGTACTGAGTTAGTAAATGAGATTCTCGCCAAAGTGAGTTTAGCTGGAGATGAAGTAGTCGATATAGGTAGTGAATCATTGTCACTTCGACAGGCTCTCACCGAGAAGTTTGAAATTACTTCGGCAAACCCACAACAAGTGGCAATGTATGCAGAACTGTCTGGCAGCAAGAGGTTACAAAAAAAGGCGAACAACAAAAATGAATTGCTCCATTACGCCAATAATACCCAAATTGTGGATGTGTTAGGTGAAAAGAAAACCAATTTATCAGCTCAACAACTGGTGCGGTTACTGCGCAAATTGATGCCACGTTTGTACTCGATTGCATCAAGCCAAGAACATGTCGGAAAAGAAGTACATTTGACGGTAACATTGGTGGAATTTCAATACGGGAATAACACCCGCTATGGTGGTGCATCCAGTTTCCTTGCCTACCGTGCTGAGGAGTCTGGTACTGTGAAAGTGTTTGTAGAATATAACAAGCACTTTAAGTTACCTGTCGATGACAATATCCCGTTGATCATGATTGGTTCAGGGTCTGGTATTGCGCCGTTCCGTGCCTTTATGCAAGAACGTGATGTACGCGGAGCAGACGGAAAAAATTGGTTGATCTTCGGGGACCGTACCTTTTCCCAAGACTTTTTGTACCAAGTGGAATGGCAAAAATTCTTAAAACAAGGTCTTCTAACAAAAATTGACTTGGCTTTTAGTCGAGATCAAATCGATAAAGTGTATGTTCAGCATAGAATCATTGAGCAGGCAAAAACCATTTGGCAATGGATGCAAGGGGGTGCATATCTCTATGTTTGTGGAGATGCAACCCACATGGCAAAGGATGTTCATGAGGTACTACTTCAAGTTGTTGAGCAGCAAGGCGGTACAAATCGAAAAGGTGCGGAAAGTTATTTAAACGAAATGCGCAAGACGAAACGTTATCAAAAGGATGTCTATTAATGAAAGACCAAAAAGTGTTAGGTCAAAACCTTGGATCTTTGTCCGATAACGAGCGACTCAAAAAGCAAAGCAATTTTCTGCGAGGGACTATTGAACAAGATCTCTCCGATCGGGTTACTGGCGGATTTACTGGAGACAACTTCCAACTTATTCGTTTCCACGGCATGTATCAGCAAGATGATCGTGATATTCGCGCCGAGCGCCAAAAACAAAAACTAGAACCATTGCAAAATGTGATGCTGCGTGCGCGGATGCCGGGTGGTATCATTACTTCAATGCAATGGTTGGGGATTGATAAATTCGCTACAGACTATACTATATATGGCAGTATCCGGCTTACTACTCGGCAGACGTTCCAGTTCCATGGTGTATTGAAGCCTAATGTTAAATTGATGCATCAAACGCTGAATCAGATCGGTATTGATTCGATTGGAACCGCTGGTGACGTAAATCGTAACGTACTATGTACCTCAAATCCAGTTGAGTCTTCACTACACCGTGAAGCATATGAATGGGCTCAAAAGATCAGCGAGCATCTACTACCAAAAACACGGGCTTATGTAGAAATTTGGTTAGATGGTGAGAAGTTAATAGGGTATCAAGACGAAGAACCTATCCTTGGGAAAACCTATCTTCCTCGTAAATTTAAAACTGCAGTTGTGATCCCGCCGCATAATGATGTGGACGTACATGCTAATGACCTGAGTTTTATAGCCATTGCCGATAACGGAAAATTAGTTGGTTTTAATGTGCTGGTCGGAGGTGGCTTATCGATGACCCATGGTGATACTAAGACCTACCCACGTAAAGCAGATGAGTTAGGCTACGTGTCATTAGATAAAACGCTTGATGTTACGACGGCAGTTGTTACCACCCAACGTGATTGGGGTAACCGTTCAAACCGCAAAAATTCTAAAACGAAATATACATTAGATCGTGTTGGTACTGACGTGTTTAAATCTGAGGTAGAAAAACGCGGTGGTATGCAATTTGAAGTTTCTCGCCCATATGCCTTTACCGAACAACGTGGCGACCGAATTGGTTGGGTTGAAGGTATTGATGGTAAACATCATTTATCACTATTTATCGAAAATGGCCGTTTATTGGATTACTCGGATAAACCACTTAAAACAGGTGTGGCTGAAATTGCGAAGATCCATAAAGGGGATTTCCGTATAACTACAAATCAGAATTTGATTATCGGAGGAGTGTCTAAAACCAACAAATTAATAATTGATAAGATTGCTCGTCAACACGCTCTGATTAATGATGATTTGAGTGAGCAACGTAAAAGTTCGATGGCGTGTGTCTCCTTCCCGACATGTCCGCTGGCTATGGCAGAAGCAGAACGAATGTTATCACAGTTTGTGACTAGTGTAGAAGGTATTTTAGTGAAGCACAATGTGGGTTGTGAGCAGATTGTTTTACGTGTCTCTGGCTGTCCCAATGGTTGTAGTCGAGCAATGTTGGCGGAGATTGGTTTGGTGGGAAAAGCATTAGGTCATTATAATCTTTATTTGGGTGGTAACCTTGAAGGAACCCGAATACCTAAGATCTATCGAGAGAATATCACTGAAATACAAATTTTAACGGAAATCGACACTTTGGTAGCTTTCTGGGCGAAAGATCGTAATGAGAGAGAAGGTTTCGGTGATTTTGTTATTCGTGCTGGTATAATTGAAGAGGTAATCGTTTCTAAGAGGGATTTCTATGCTTGATTTTCACTTATCTAAGCTACTTGGTTGTAATAAACCATCACAAATCTTGGCTCTTGCACCCATCAACGCTAAATTAGAAACTATGTCAGCAGAAGTGCGAATTTTGTGGGCATTAAATAATCTTGACGGTGAGTGTGCCCTATCATCAAGCTTTGGCATTCAAGCTGCTATGATGCTTCATTTGGTAATACAAGTGAAGCCAGACATACTGGTTATTTTGATAGATACGGGTTACTTATTTCCTGAAACTTATCAATTTGTTAGTGACATGACCAAACACTTGTCTCTGAATTTACGCGTCTATCGTGCCGTGCAAAGTTCTTCTCAACAGGAAAAGGAGTATGGTAAGTTGTGGGAACAGGGTATTGAAGGTATTCAGCGATATAACTACCTCAATAAAGTCGAGCCCATGCGACGTGCGCTGAATGAGCTGAATATTAGTACTTGGTTCTCAGGTTTACGTCGTGATCAGGCAAGTTCACGTCAGACGTTACCAATTCTGAGTATCCAAAATGGCATTTTTAAGTTCTTGCCAGTGATCGATTGGAGCAAAAAGGCAGTAAATCAATATTTGAAATATAATGAGTTGCAATATCATCCATTATGGGATGAGGGCTATGTGTCGGTCGGGGATGTGCACACCACAAGTAAACTAAAAAAAGGTATGATAGAAGAAAAAACCCGTTTCTTTGGACTTAAGCGCGAATGTGGTTTGCATGAAGATGATGCGACAGGGAGGATGGAAATTTGATTACAGTGATTCGGACATGTATTCAATCAGTTGAACATGACTTAAAGGCCTGTATTCAGATCTGCAGTGGACATTTCGCAATCAAGTTACTAATGCCATTTCCTTAAAAATAATGGTATATTTTTTAAATCCTAAACATTTCTTAGACCGATGATTGATACTTGTTTGAGCGAAGTTAATCTCTTCATCCGTGATCATCATTAAATTTGTCATTGTTTTTACGTACTGGCTCGAAAGCCCATTAGCATTGTTATTTTCTCCTCGTTTCTATGAAGAGTAAGGGTGGAAAACCTAGATCTCAACATCCAAAGCTTTTGCTATCTTCTGCGGATAAGAAAACCCTCGACCATTATCTGCTGTAATCGTATGGACATGCTTTTTGTCTGGTATCAGTAAATAAATTGTCGCTGCGGTGATATCCGCTGCTAATTTTGATGCCATTTATCTAATTAACTTGGGCTGCGTATAAGAAATGAAGTAAATTTCAAAGTCGCAATCTAATCGTTTAAAAAAAACTATTAACTGCATAAGGACTTTGGCATGAATAACTTAGACGCTGTTTTCGTCGATGTCGATGACTTCTGCCAGATTTTTCTCCCTGCATGGGAAAAATACCTAATTTTTCCGGTATCAAACAAAGAAATAAGCCTTTTAATCTCTCAGTTATCTAAGTGATAACGATAGTGATAGCTTTCCATCGATCCGGAGATCGAGACTTTAAAACCTATTAGATCCACTTTATTTGCCGCTAACTCACCAACGAATTTCCTGAATTATTCAGTTAATACACGAATACTCAAGCTCATGGAAGGCGTTCTGTTCCGCTTTACTCTTACCTGACTCACCGTCAGGCAAGGTCGACAGGGATTGCCTTCGTTAATTCGTCCAAACCAAAGGTTTGTCACAACCTAAACATTCTCAGATAACAGGTTTTTAAAGATACCATGAGGCGAGAAAAAGGAACGATGGGGTGGTTCTACATTTGCAAATTACACCTTATGGTTAATGACCAAGGTGGTATTATCTCAGTTAAAGTGACGACGGCTAACGTGGATGATAGAAAGCCTGTATTGGAAATGGTTGACGATCTTTGGGGCGTCTATATGGAGATAAAACCTATATCTCTGGTCCATTATAATTCATTTATAATCAAAAAGTTATGGAATACTTCTGTGAGCCGGATACCCCCCCCACGGGGGAAATCCTGCGACCGTTATCTGTAAAAAGACCTCATAGATTTTTAAGTAAAATGTTTGGGACTCCCAGTGACGTGAAGTTCCCTCCTTAACTGAGCCAGTGTTTACTTGGATTCTGGTAACCGCTTTCATACACAATGAAATCTTCCAACTCTTTATCCAAAATCTCTGCACGAGCTGCATCTTCTATCGCATGTGCATCTACATCCATTTTGCGCGTCCAGTAATTCATGGCTATTGCTAGACAATCCAGCCTATCATCATGTTTTAAAGCTCCTTTATCCATCGTTATACTCGCCATTTGGTAAAAGAGCGAGTAAGATAATTCCGCAGCTATATTCTACGTGGCCTTTTCGATAAGCTTATAGTCAATCAATAAGTTATGCTGCATCATGACGGGTTCTAGCGTATCGATAATACGGCGTTATTTCTGGACGTGATGCCTCACCTCTTTGATAAGGCAAGGGTAAATACGGTTAATGAAAGGTCGTAATAATTATCCGAATATACCATCACCGAAATTAGACTCGTAGATAATATTATTTACCTTATGCGTCTTCGCTGCCTCTGCGATTTTCGTTAAGTTCTGCGGGACGTAGCCTTCCAGCAGACTTTCAAATTTCACTAGAAAGATATACCTATTGAGGAAGTAGGTAACATTATAAGCCATCTCATCCTTACCGCATCCTGAAGGGTTTGTGCTCAGTAAGCGCCCTGTGAACGCGCTTACGGTCTCAGTCTGAAACAGGTGGCGGGGGTAAGTAGTGGTCACTAGTCAAGCCTAGCACCTGTAGCTCTGTGATGCGTCTAGCAGGGTCATTGCACCAATCGCAGGACGTAGGGGCTTTCTCTCGCGCAATGTTTGACACAATTAAGTCGCTAAGTTTCAGCAGGTACTTATCCGCATCACTGAGCGCTATGTCAAGCATAAATTGCAAGGAAAAACCACCTTTGACGTAAGACTTAAGTCGCGCCTTTAAATCCTCATCGGTGAAACGTGAGGGGTCGGTGTTATGCCCAATCAGGGCTGCTCCTTCTACTCTACTTTGTAGTAAGGGAGCCAACCGTAACTTGCCGTCAAAGATATAGGCATCTCATTGTTTTGCCGTGGGATATAAGCCCGGCTAGATTCGTACTTTACAACTACGTTCAGCGATGCTGTTGTACACTGTCATTTCAGTCTGTGTGGTACCTAGATATATGATATGTGCATCAGAAAGAGGTTTCAAAACAGCATCCAACTCCTTCATGAGTTCCGAGATTTTATCCCGTGCTGCCTGTGTAGCTAAGTTATTCGGTATTTCGATATCATCCGAGATTATAAAATCTGCACGGGAGCTAGTAAGTTGACCTAGGATATCAACGGCTTTAACTGAGGGTGATTGGTCGGCGAGTGCCTGTGCTACGTCAAACATGCCAAGACAGTCAAGTTGGCTGTGTTTCGGCTTTAGATGACTAAGCAGGGGAAATTCTATCAGTAATCTGCGTACGAACATAATGAACAGTTTAGCTCTTCTCTTAAGTAGCTGCGACGACCATGATACGGTACTGGGGGTTCCGATAGAGCAACCAATAGGACAAGAGTTGAGGTTATAAAACTTTGGTTAGCACCGCGGAAAGCTTCAATAAAGAAACGCTTGGGCGAGTGCTGTAGGTGCGCTATGTCATACTGAATGTTAGTTGGGCAAGGTAGCGTTAAGTGCTTCCACACCAGATAAAGGAATAAGCGAAAGTCTTCTTTGATTTTGTATATGTATTCTTGTTGGTCATTTTTCTTCTTATAGATAAAGGGCTCCTAAACATAGATAAAATATATAGATATACAAGCCCTAAGTTGAACCGAGGGGCTTAGGGTTAGTGGTCTGCAAACACTTGCAAACCTGTTAAGTCCGTAAAGTTTCATACAACTCGTTTGCGGGGTGTTTTGGTTTGAAACAAGTCAAGTCTTTGTTGTCGTTCAAGTACGCACGAGCTTCCCGTAACTCACTCGCAGTTGCCTTGCTAGACTTAACGCGATCTAGCAGTTCTTGTGCGAGTAGGTTACCAAGTTGTTGTGCAATTGTTTCCTTCCCTATGTCCTTCTCCTTATACTTAACCTATTGTTTTGCTACTGTTGATTTTGCGGGACAATATTTAAAGGTTCGATGCTTGGTTGTTCAGGGGTTGTCGTCTACGTGGTTAACCACGGGTAACGGGCGGTGCATGTTGGGATAGTGAAGCGGGTTTTTTCCTTTATTTTGTTGTGCCCAAGTTAATCTCCTTATGCGTTGTTTTGATTAATAAAGGGACAGTTTACGGGCTGCGTCTTCAATATCGCTACGGTAATAAATGTTGATGCTAGAACTGTAACCCCTGTAAACGGTGGGTATCTTGCGCAATGTGCGGTGTTGAATGTGTGTAGCGATACGGTTCTTCTCAGGTTGGGTGAGACACCTGGTGAAGTGCATGACCTCCCATTGGGGAAATGGTATCTGCTCTGCTTCACCCGCCTGTTTTTCGATTAACTCGTTTTATGTGACAACAATGCTAACTTGCTTCTTGGTTTCGACTGCGAGACGCGCTACTTTGGCAGTGAGGCTGTGCATCACTTTCAGGTAAAGCTCCGCTTCTTCTAACTCTCCTGTAACAAGGTTCTCTTCCCCTTTTATATAGACACTGTCTTTTCGTATGGTTGGTAGCACAACTTCACACACCCAATCCTTGAAACGTTCGGCACTTGGTAACTTCGAACTCATGATGAGCCGGTAGAGGTCAGACTCAGGGATAATCGCGATTGAAGAACCACCCCGCATACCAGCAAATAAGATGTTCTATGTTTTGGTAAACATCTATTTTTTCTTTATTTATATCTCGGACTTACATAGCTTTGCTATGGCAAGGCTGATAACTTTTTTTGGGTCGGCTGACTGCTAGCCGTCACCCAAAGCTTTGGCGACATCCTTAGCTACAAAGTAGGGTTTATTATCGATAAGAATTGCGTGGATTTTATAGAGACCTTCAAATGTGAAGAGAGCGTTAATGTTAAAATATGTGTTTGTAGGAGTTGGAAATATAAGCGTATTTATCATATTTATCCATATAAAAAGTAGGGGCATTAGGATCTGTCGAGACGGGAAAGGTAAACAACAATGCTACCTTCCCTGCTGTCAGTTTTTTCAAGTAAAGGCGTATAGTGAGTCACGGACTGAACTGAGGTTTAAGGAACCATATTCTAGAAGTTCCGGCATTAAATTCTGCAACTCAGGAGCGAGTTGGGCTGTGAATTTTTTTCATAGTTCATCAAATACATTACGCTCTGTAAATAGCTTTATGAGAGCGTACCGTATGACTTTAAAAAAGACTTCAGTGTTACCTACGTGTGTACCGAAAGAGTCATGCACAAGCGCGAAGGCGGTGATGCCGTGCTCCTCGTAAGCCATTTTGAAGACGAGTTGTAAATGAGTAGTGTCTAAGCTGTAAACAACGTTATGGGCTATAACAGAAGCAGTTTTAGCTGCATCGTAATCAAGAAACTCTTCGCGTATAGACAGGTCGTTGTGCTTTCCAAGCATCTTGCAGTAGATTCTCCGTGCCTTTATTTTGTGGTACCAAAAAGCCATGATGGCTTGTCCAACGTAAAGGTCTATTTTGTTTAACGATTAAGGTTGCTGTTTTCTGCAACCAGTGCATAGCTTGCGCTGCGCATAGGATTGTATATTCAGCAGCCGGATAAATATGAGAAGCGAGAAGACTTGCAGTACGATTACCGTTGCCGTCGAAATGCCAACTGGAGGGGAGACTCCCAGCAATCGCTTTCCTATGTTCTCTATAGGCAGGTCTCAGAATGTCTTCCATACACTGCTCAGTGAAGCCGAAGTGCACTGAACCGTAGCAGTAGGTTATTACATTCCGTTTTACTGTCTTTCTGTCCAAGCTGAACTGTAGCTCCGCGTATGCTTCGGTGTATTTGAAGTACTCTTTCAGCAGGACTTTTAGTAGCTTATCGTCCTCCTTAGTTGTTTGGACTGTTATGCTTTTGAGCATTTTGAGCCACTGACCGTGTGTGGTATCTGTGACGGAATTTGCCCAAAGTTCGTAAGCCTTTTGTTTTGAAAGTTTTAGCACTTGTGCGTGTGTGCGTTCCTCTACAAGCTCTCGATGTTTCTTCTCGACAAGAGCTGCGATAGCACCGTAGATATCTGCAGGTTTGTCCGTAGCCATCAAGTTGACGTGTTTACCAGTGTTTTCACAACGTAGAGCTACGCCTAAAATTTGCAAACCAGAGCAGGAGCTACAGCCAGTGCTTGCCAAGGTTCATCAGCCTCCGACCAGAAACCTTTGTTATCCAAGGGGTTGTCCGCAAGTTTCAGAATATGCTCTTTATTCTCAGACACCTACTGGAGCCGTTCATCAAAGGAGACTTTATCGATGCCCCAAAGATTAGCCGCGTGTATTTCGAGCCACTTAAGGCCGTGTGTGCCGAGTGGGATATCTTCTGAAAAGAGAAGGAAATCTTTTGTAGCATCGGTGCCCTGAAAATTTAATTTTGAGGTTGCGTAAACTCTCATTCATCTATCAGCCCCAAGGGAGATAGAAATTATCTTCAGCAGCATACTTGCGGGCTAAACCTAGCATGAGAGCATGTGACATGCGCTTAGAGTGATTGATGGCCTCAGCCTTATGGAAAGCTGTGCAAGTTTGTTGGTAAAAGAAGAGTATTTCACTGTCAGTATCACACGATACGGAACGCCGGACGTTCTCAGTCAGAAAGTACTCGAGCTTCGTTCAGTGAAATGCTAATGTATTCCGATTATGCGACTGTGTTATCTCGGAAATACTCACACCACTGGAGGATGTCCTTGTTGATTATGAGAGGTGTCTCTTGGATACGATTGATGGCATTTAGCACTCCAGCCATCTCCATGTTTTAAAGTTGCTGTAGGTACAGAGTGTTCCTTGTCTTAACGATGCCGAACGCAGGTGAAGCTTGCGTTAAATAGGCACGCAATATAGCGACTCATTTGTCCACGGACGAGGTGGCACTAGCAATGGTTGGCGTTGAGGGAGTAATGTCAGTGCTAATTCGTGACGACACTCGTGTATCCAACGGTCTAGCTCAGGGTTAGGGCGTAAGCACGGCCAGATCTTGGGTTTACCCTTCCCTTTACTAGAGACAACTGTGCTCACTTCGAACTAGCCAAAATGATTATTAAAAAAGACAATTAAGGCGTGATCTATCGCCATCTTTTCGTTGTCAGGCCATGCAAATGATGGTATTCCCGCAGCGTTCTTCAGGAACCACCGAAGCGAAGCACGTTTCTCGTGTAGCCGACTCTTAGTCGCAACGTTTATCGTTGTACGACGGAATATGTTCACGTCCACACTCTCAAGGTGAAGGAAATTTATCTCGTCCTGTAAGTTCTTAGCTATCCGCACCGCTATCTTTAAGATGGGTAAGTAACTGTTGATGCCATTGATATAGGTATTTAAGACAATGGTGGTTATTACCCTCGTGTCTGGCATGTAGCCAAAGACCTCATGCACTACGTGTGGTTTATCTCGTGGCGTTGTGTGATAGGCTGTGAGAGCTTCTGCTAACTCATCGATGCTTTTGCCTATTAAAAGTAAGCCGTAAGCTGTGTTTGATTCCTTTCCATCGCTGGCTGCTGTGGTCAGTTCATTCATAATTTGTGTGTAGCGTTCTTCGCGTTGCGTGTACTTACTGTCGATTTGTCGGACATAAAGTTCGCGAAGAGCTGTTATGTTTAGTTTTAGGTCTTTTAGAGTTGGGCAGGCGAAACTTATAGTTGTTTCAAACGTGCGAATGCCTACGAGAGTCATCGTATAGATTCCTCTTTGTTATTTTTTAGTTTAAATCATTAGAAGTGGAGCTGGGAGTGAGATTTACGGTGACTTACAGTGCTATTTCCTCTCCTCTCCTTTTATTTTTTCCTTCTCTTCTTTTACCTTCGTCTATTTATCTATACATAAACATCTTGGTTTTTAACACACGTTCTCCAGAAACCTAAAGCACTAAAAGTATTAATAACGATAAATGAGAGCGTTCTTACGCCGACTACCCTATAAGTATTTTTATCCATTAATAAGAACTTCCTGTTACATAAACGGGTTTTTTATCAATAATCAAGGGTGTAGTATTGAATGTCACATTACAGTCGATACTGCATGTCAACACACAAATAAATCTCCAGTCGTCAACTAGGGATGATG
Source organism: Candidatus Enterovibrio escicola (assembly GCF_002464935.1). Taxonomy (GTDB): domain Bacteria; phylum Pseudomonadota; class Gammaproteobacteria; order Enterobacterales; family Vibrionaceae; genus Enterovibrio; species Enterovibrio escicola. The sequence continues at coordinate 83,280 of NZ_NBYY01000015.1, read as the reverse complement.
TATTACTACCTTTAATTTCAATAATTTATAAAGGTATTTTTTATCTTCTCTAAGATGCCATCTCCACTAACTTGAATTAAGTGTTGGGTTTATATTTTCGGACACCGCGATGGAAACGGCACTGATGGTGAAAGGTATTTTAAAACTCCGTTATTGATGTCACAGGCCTAAAAGGTATACGACGAAGGTGAATAGAAAATGCGTAAACACGGTGAAGGAAAAGCGACGTCTCTGGTGCACACTTCCTCTTGCTGTTAATTTGTTTACTCATGAGATTATTGCTGCAGAAGTTAACCTAGTTGTTGTGGATGACAATGAGGTTTTACCTACATTTATTAACCCATTACAATGCAAGATACAGCAAGTCAGTGCTAATGGAGCCTACGACACAAGAGCATGTTACCACGTACTAAAAAATAAAGGAATAACGCCAAGTATTCCACTTCGAATCAACGCGGGGTATTGGGAGGAAGGGCATCCTAGAAATGCAGATGTAAAGGCTTTAAAATAGGACAAACTGGCGGAGTGGAAAAGGACAGGGGTTATCACAAACGCTCATTAGCAGAGACAGCAATGTTTTGCTATAAACAGTTGCTAAGCCCTAAACTTACTCTTCGTAATTAAAATGCTCAAGTTAGTGAAGCGCTGGTAAATGTGAAATCGATGAACACAGTTATAAGACTCGGTATGGCTGTTCGCTAGTAAACAAATTAAGACTGTAACAAATATTGAGATCAGTGCGTTATAGGCTTGATTTAATCAACAAATTCGGTCTGGAAAAGCCCAGTTTATACTAGAGATGACGTTATGTAAGGCATGGACAGAAACAATATCAAAAAAGTTGCCGAGAAAAGGCACTCGCCATTAAATATATGATAGAGAAATTGGTAGCGGATATCACCGTAGCAACAGTTGATTTTCTGATAGAAGATAGCAAAAGATTTAGATGGTACAATTTACTTTGCCCATCTTTACATTTCACCTGACGGAGGGCGCTATCACGAGTTGTATTATGAGGAGTTTCCAGATTTTATTTTTGATTCTTGGTTAAATTCACTTTCATAGTGTGTAGCTTAATCCTCCTTTTATTGAAAATAAAGAATCTTTAGTTTATAGCTTAGGTGATAGCTGTTAGAACCTTTGTGGCTTTCTCATTTTCTAATCCCCCGCTATTTTGTTGCTAGGAAAATAGCGAGTCCAGTACCCAGCACCATTCGGTAAATAATAAATGGTTTCATTCCTATGTTTGTTATCAGCTTTAGGAACCAGTGAATACAGATGTACGCACTGAAAAACGAAACAAAAATACCCACTAAAATAGGTTTCCATAAAATAGGAACATCGCTTTGTATCCACCCCAATCCCAAGTAACTACCTGCCAGCACAATGATAGGAATAGACATCAGAAACGAGAAACGAGCAGCAGCTTCACGAGTATAACCAATATATAGTGCCATCGTCATAGTCATACCAGAACGGGAGGCACCTGGAATAATCGCAATGGCTTGTGCCAAACCAATTAACAATGCTGATTTAGGCGTAGTCGTGTATTCATCATCTTCGCAACGTGCGTAAACATCAACCCACCAAAGTAGCAAACCGAATATGATACAAGTAGCCGTTATCACCCACGCAGAACGTAGATATATTTCCACAAAATTTTTCATCAATAAACCAAAAATGCCCGCTGGGATAGTCGATAACGTAATCATCCACGCCAGAGTCGCATCTGGAGAATGCTCACCATTGAAGATCCAGCGAAACAACGCACCTAACAACTGTTTCACTTCCTTACGTAAATATCCGACCACAGCTAGTAAGGTACCAATGTGTACAGAAACATCAAAACCAAGACCTTGATCTTGCCAACCGAGAATTTGAGATGGGAGAATAAGATGTGCAGAGCTAGAGATAGGAAGAAACTCCGTTAAACCCTGAATTAAAGCTAGTGTACAAGTCTCAAACATACTCATAGTCATAGGGAATCACTTATCTTGCATTGTGAAAAAATAGAAGGTAATCACAGATAAAAATCAAAAACAGGCCACAAAGCTTGGTTTTTATTAAATGTGCTCCATGCTTGTGCATAGGTTTGTAAGTCACCAGGGATTACTTGCTCAGGGCATAGCTCCGCAAGAGGCCACAACGTGAAGGCAAATTTGTATACGTCGTTCCGTGGCAACGTAGGGTCTTGAAGTCGAACCGATTCACCATAGGTGAGAAGATCAATATCTAAAGTGCGATCTTGAGACTTTTCCGAATCACGTTTACGTCCCCAGCGCGATTCGATATTTCGCAGCGCTACCACCATGTTTGTGAGAGTGAGATCGGTTTGAAATTCAACCACAAGGTTATAAAAGTTTGGACCCTCAAAGCCAACGGGTTCGGCATCGAAGATACGTGAGCAATGACAATTAGGGTTGAGTTCTCTAAGCGCAGAAATACCCTCAACAATATGGAATTCACGATCAATATTTGAGCCGACACTCACTAATACTTGTGTCAAAGCGTACCTCGTTCAATTATCACACCTACGACCCTTGCATGTGGAACTGCATTTAGTTTCTGGACTTTGACTCGGATCCATGGGACGGCAAATTGTTGTTGGATCAATGTAGCAATCTCTTCAGCTACTCGCTCAACCAAGAGAAAGCAGTTCTTCTCTGCATGCTTAATAACAGCATTACTCACGGCGGCATAGTCCAAGGCATAAGCTACATCATCGTGATGGGCAGCGGGCTTATTGTCATGCGCCATTGCAAGGTCAAATATCAGTTTTTGTTTAATCTGTTGTTCCCAATCGTAAACACCGATAGTGGTTATGACTTCAAGTTGCTCAATAAATACTAAATCCACCTGCATCTACACTTATTGACAGAAAGGTACCCATTATACACAAAAGTAAGTAACATTGTTTGACCACTACATGGTGAGCTGCTCTGTTAATATACAAGTATCCCCGATGATTTAGGAATCTTGTACTGATTCTAGAACTATAACAAGTTCTCATAGTGAAACACTAGTAATTGCTCTAGATTGGAAGACAAAATGAGAGAGATCGTATCACTGATGAGTGTTACCATGTATTTACAGGTCATGCATTTAATAGATTGTATAGTGTGTCAATTTAGCGGGTAACATGGAAGTGTTGATATCCACCATTACAAATACCATGCTTTTTAACAGGACTTATACTTATGAAAGATGAAAGCAAAAGTACTTTTGTACGAAAACCTATTTATTGAATACATGAACTAACCTGAGTTGCTCATAAGAAATGAACTAAATACCTAAGTCACGATCTGATCGTTTAAAAAAATATCGACTGCATAAGGACTTTGGCATAAATAACTTAAACGCTGTTTTCGTTGATGTCGACGACTTCTACCAGACTTACCTCCCTACCTGGAAAAAATACCTAATTTCTTTCGGTATTAAATAAAGAAACAAGCCTTTTCGCCTCTTTGGTTAGCAAAGTGATGACGATAGTGGTAGCTTTCCATCAATCGTGGGATCGAGACTTCAAAACTTATTACATCCACTTCGTTTGCTTATGCCTCACTAACTAATTTCCTGAATTAACCTCAGATCTGCATAAGCAAGTGCTTATGCAGATCTGAGGTTAATCTACGAAAGGGGAGTTCTAAAATACCTTTCCCCATCATAACCGCCTGCTTGATTCCATAATAATCTGATCGTAGTAGTTGTGATTAGTTCAGATATTTGGGAAACAACGCAGGTAAGGTTTCTACTCAACGCATTGAGAAGGAAAAATTTCACCCTCCGTACATGCTTGCAGAAAACTATTGGATACTCGAAATCAACGGAAATACACGATCAAGTGATAGTACATTCATTAAATTTTAGTATTATCTTGAAGATATAATCAATTTATTAAATATAGGATAGAATCAGTTATTAACGAGCATGTTCAATCCATTACACCTAAAATCAGGCGTACACTTAGCGTCGACTTTTATGTTTTAATCGCTGTCAATTGGTCAATAGGCCAGCGAGGAAACACTTCAATTTCCAAATCGTTGTGTTCACCATTTTTCAGACGTTGCATACCTGCATACGCAATCATCGCACCGTTATCAGTACAAAACTCCGCTCTTGGGTAATATACTTCTCCACCAATAGACGCAGTTAATTGTTCCAGTTTGACACGTAAATGGCGGTTAGCACCGACGCCACCAGCAACCACTAATCTTTTCATACTGCGTTGTTTAAGTGCAAGTTTACATTTAATCATCAGTGTATCCACGACCGCATCTTCAAACGCACGTGCAATATCTGCACGTGTCTGTTCATCCTTGTCATTTACGGCAATGGTATTTGCAGTGAAGGTTTTCAAGCCCGAGAAGCTAAAATCCAAACTGGGACGATCCGTCATTGGGCGTGGGAAGGTAAAACGCTTGCTATTCCCTCTCTCAGCTAATTTAGACAACATTGAACCCCCTGGATAATCGAAACCCATTAAATTTGCAGTTTTATCAAATGCTTCACCAACAGCATCATCAATAGATTCGCCAAGAATTACATATTCACCCATACTTTTTACTTCAATCAGTAAAGTATGACCACCAGTAACCAGCAACGAAATGAATGGCACTGGTGGTTGTATTTCTTCCAACATTGGCGATAATAAATGCCCTTCCATATGGTGAATTGCTACAGCTGGGACATTCCACGCATACGCCAGACTACGACCTATGGAGGCTCCAACGATCAGCGCACCTGCCAAGCCTGGACCTGCTGTGTATGCTATTCCGTCGAGGTCTTTTGGTGTTAAACCTGCTTCAGTCAATGTTGCCTTGATTAAGGGAATGGTTTTCTTCACGTGATCACGTGAAGCCAATTCTGGAACTACACCGCCATAGTCCGCATGTAATTTAACTTGACTATATAGCTGGTGTGCGAGAAGCCCTTTTTCATCATCATAGATCGCAACGCCAGTCTCGTCGCACGATGTTTCGATGCCCAGAATTCTCATAATACCTCAGCTCATCGTTTTTTAAGGGATTAATTACAACAGTTTCACAATGAATATCCAACCATATTAAATGGGAAGTATCAAATTCACAGTTAAGCTTTACAAACACACATGTGTCAGATTAAAATTCCGAACGATCCTTAATGGAAAGCTGGGTCATGTACTCAATAAGTTGGTATCCGTGTAAAATGTATATCTATATTCAGGGACAGCTTCTGTTAGAAAAGATGATATTTGCAGTGGTGGGCATCATAACTACCGAATTGACGGTCAGGGACTCACCTTCCAACTTATTGAATACATAATCTAAAGCTGGTCGCATTATCACTAGTGATCACTGAACAACCCCACACGAGGTGAAAGGCATATGCCAGTAGTTAAAGTACGTGAAAATGAACCATTCGACGTAGCTCTGCGTCGTTTTAAACGCTCTTGTGAAAAAGCAGGTATCCTTTCTGAAGTTCGACGTCGTGAGCATTTCGAAAAGCCGACTACAGTTCGCAAACGCGCCAAGGCTGCTGCCGTTAAACGTCACCTGAAAAAGCTAGCGCGTGAAAACGCCCGTCGCGTTCGTCTGTACTAATTACAATCAAGTACAGACTGACCGTATGGACTTATTGAAATGCATTATAAATCAACAAGTAATCGTTATGAAGACGAGCGATAAACTTCGCCTTGATACTAACCGTTTGATTATCGCTCCGATTTAGTACAGCTACTACATACTACAGTAAAAAATAGACGTGCAGTAAACATTGAACGACAATAAGGTTCTGGCTGTGATGACGATAAGGGACAAATAATGTCGTCATTTCGTGACGCAATATCTCTTTGGCCTTGTGGCGCGATGATCTTGATGAATTGGTGAAAAACGCTACTATTATTTCTGATCTGAGTACCATGCACAACATGGGCACAATCATGGTTAACCTGAAGTCTCAAATTGAGAGCGATAATGAAATGGATAAAATTAACCAATTGGTTACAGTTAATTTGGTTTAAATTTTTATAACCTATGAACAAACAGTGCACTCTAACTACGGAGTGTGTGGCTTGTTCATATCTTAATCAGTAGTAAAATACCAAAATCGTCGACTCGTACAAATTTACCTATATAAAATAGATTATGGCAGGAAAAATTCCACGTACATTCATTGATGACCTACTCGTGAAACTGGATATTGTCGAGCTTATAGACTCGCGGGTTAAACTGAAGAAGCAGGGCAAAGACTACAGTACTTGTTGCCCTTTCCATAACGAAAGAACACCTTCATTTACTGTAAGCCAAGAGAAACAATTTTACCATTGTTTCGGGTGTGGTGTTCACGGTAATGCTATCGATTTCGTGATGGAGTTCGATCGACTTGAGTTCGTCGAAGCCATCGAAGAGTTATCCTCTCAGTTGGGACTTGATGTGCCACGAAATCAAACTTGTGGAGGCATTCCGAGAAGTTCGTACACACCTAACGATCAAAAACGCGGTTTGTATCAGATGATGGGAGAAATTGCTAGGTTCTATCAAAGGACCCTTCGCACCGACATTGGATACGTGGCTATTGATTACCTGAAAGGCCGTGGATTATCTGGTAAAATCGTTCAACAGTTTGGTATTGGTTATGTGGCAGATGTATGGAATCAAGTTCGGACTCGCTTTGGTAAAGATAATAAAAGTCAACAGACCCTAATTTCTATCGGCATGTTGATCGAAAATGATAACGGTCAACGCTATGACCGGTTTCGAGGGCGAATAATGTTTCCAATTCGAGATCGACGAGGGCGAGTAGTTGGTTTTGGTGGACGTGTCTTGGGTAATGGCACCCCAAAATATCTCAACTCACCAGAAATGCCTATTTTCCATAAAGGGCGTGAGCTCTACGGCTTATATGAAGCATTACAGGCACATCGAAAACCTAAACTACTCATAATTGTAGAAGGCTATATGGATGTGGTTGCGTTGGCACAATTTGGTATAGACTATGCGGTAGCATCGTTGGGTACATCAACCACCGCCGAGCATATTCAGATATTGTTCCGCCAAACTTCTTCCGTCGTTTGCTGTTATGATGGAGACCACGCTGGACGCGATGCAGCATGGCGCACGATGGAACAAGCGCTGTCACATCTGAAGGATGGTTGCCAATTGAAGTTCATGTTTTTACCAGAGGGTGAAGACCCAGATTCTATGATTCGTGAAATTGGTAAGGATGCCTTTGAAGTAGAACTTGCCGCCGCCATGTCACTCTCTGAATTTATGTATTCTACCCTTATTGAACAAGTTGATACGAGTAGCCTAGAAGGGAAAGCAAAACTGACAACGCTTACAGTACCCTTGATAGAAAAAATACCGGGAGGAACGCTCCGTCTATATTTACGAAATATACTTGGACAAAAGCTTGGATTGCCTAATGAGCAACAGCTCGAAAAACTGATTAATTTACAAGGAAAATTAAAGGCACGTAAAACATTACCAGAAATGAAACGTACACCAATGCGAGAAGTCATTACCTTATTGTTACAAAATCCTAGATTTGCAGAGTCTGTGCCTCCACTAGATGGTTTAGATAAACTTGCTATCCCTGGGCTCATATTATTTACAACAATGCTTGAACTTTGTCGCCAACGCCCCAATATAGCAACAGGGCAGTTGATTGAGTTCTGGCGAGGTACGGATCAAAATGCATTGTTAGGCAAACTGGCAATTTGGATGTTACCCATCACTGAAAATAATGCATTAGAAGTATTCCTAGACTCACTGGATAAAATCCTTACTCAGTGTGTTCAACAACAAATCGCCAAATTGCAAGCTAAATCAAATAATGTCGGCCTATCAGTCGAAGAAAAGCAGGAGTTGCAGTTGTTAATCCTCAACCGCCTCGGCTAGAAACTAACTAGCTAGCACACTTGCGATTTGCTAAAATAAATAGTTTGCGTTTTCGCATACTACATTCTTCACTCAGACCCTAAGTTGGATATCGTCTATGGAGCAAAATCCGCAGTCACAGCTAAAGTCGCTTGTTGCAAAAGGTAAAGAGCAAGGCTATCTAACCTATGCAGAAGTTAACGATCACCTACCGGAAGACATAGTCGATTCCGATCAAATAGAAGATATTATACAGATGATCAATGACATGGGTATTCAGGTTGTGGAAACCGCTCCTGATGCCGATGAACTTATGATGGCTGGATCTATTGCTGACGAAGACGCTGTTGAAGCCGCCGCCGCTGCACTATCCAGCGTTGAATCTGAAATAGGTCGTACTACTGACCCTGTTCGTATGTACATGCGTGAAATGGGTACAGTTGAATTACTTACGCGTGAAGGCGAAATTAACATTGCAAAGCGGATCGAAGAGGGTATTAACCAAGTACAAGTTTCTGTTGCAGAGTTCCCAGGTTCTATTACGTACCTGCTTGACCAGTTTGACAAGGTTGAAGCAGCAGAACTCCGGCTTACGGACATTATCTCTGGTTTTGTTGACCCAAACCAAGATGACATCTCACCAACTGCTACGCACATCGGCTCCGAATTAAATAAAGAAGAGCTTGAAGACGAAGACAACAGTGATGAAGAAGATACCGGTATTGATCCAGAACTTGCACGTGAAAAGTTCAAAGAACTTCGTGTTGCGTATGAATCAATGCACAGTTCGATCCAGAAAAACGGACGCTTCCATGCAGATACTGTAGACTCTGTCACCAAGTTATCTGAGGTGTTCAAACAGTTCCGCCTAATCCCTAAGCAGTTCGACCGTATGGTCAGAACAATGCGTAATACAATGGATCGTGTACGTACACAAGAACGAATTGTTATGCGTCTGTGTGTTGACCAAGCAAAAATGCCAAAAAAAACCTTTGTTCAACTATTTACTAGCAACGAATCATCAAATAACTGGCTGGATCAAGCACTGTCATCTAGCAAACCCTTCGGTGAACGTATGAAGCAATACGAAGAGGATCTTCGTCGCTGCGTGCTGAAAATTAAAATTATCGAAAATGAAACTGGCCTGTACGTTGAACGTATCAAAGACATCAGCCGACGTATGTCAATCGGTGAAGCAAAAGCCCGCCGTGCGAAGAAAGAGATGGTTGAGGCTAATTTACGTCTGGTTATCTCTATTGCAAAAAAGTATACTAACCGTGGCTTACAATTCTTGGATTTAATCCAAGAAGGTAACATTGGCCTTATGAAAGCCGTAGACAAGTTTGAATACCGTCGTGGTTACAAATTCTCGACTTATGCAACTTGGTGGATCCGCCAAGCAATTACACGTTCAATCGCTGATCAAGCTCGTACAATTCGTATCCCTGTACACATGATCGAAACTATCAACAAACTGAACCGTATCTCTCGACAAATGCTTCAGGAAATGGGTCGTGAACCGTTACCAGAAGAACTAGCAGAACGTATGCAAATGCCAGAAGACAAGATCCGTAAAGTACTAAAGATAGCCAAAGAACCAATCTCCATGGAAACACCAATTGGAGATGATGAAGATTCACACTTAGGTGATTTTATCGAGGATACTACCCTCGAGCTTCCAATGGATTCTGCGACTATGAACAACCTCAAGATGGCAACCAGCGAGGTACTGGCAGGCTTGACACCCCGTGAGGCAAAAGTTCTTCGTATGCGATTTGGTATCGATATGAACACTGATCACACGCTAGAAGAAGTAGGCAAACAGTTCGACGTTACGCGTGAGCGTATCCGTCAAATTGAAGCCAAGGCATTGCGAAAACTGCGACATCCAAGCCGTTCTGAAGTTTTGCGTAGCTTCCTAGACGAATAATCCAACTAGTGATAAGCGAAAAATTAAAAGGCGAGTATTCCTCGTTGTTTTTCATATGATCAGTTGGACTGCCTTAGAATCATGGGGATCAGTTAAGATTACCCCCTATACACTTTAACTGTATTCCCTTATAATTGATTATCTATTCGGCTCCTTAGCTCAGTGGTTAGAGCAGTCGACTCATAATCGATTGGTCCCCAGTTCAAGTCTGGGAGGAGCCACCATATACAGAGAATCCTCACTATCTCGAAATATCTTTTCTTAATGCTTTTTATCAAAATATAAGGTCATATAGGCGTGATTTACCAAATATTTGAACTAATCACAATTCCTACGATGAGATCCTCATGGAGTTAATCTGGCCGTTATAATGGGAAAGACCAAGCACAAGATCAGCAATTGGAAAGAATATAATCAAGCATTAGCAAATCGGATCTTAGTGACTTTTTGTATAGACCTCGCTGCTCTTAAGGCATGGCGTTGTCTAAGGTATCACGGTCAACGTGGACGTGGGTTTATATTTTTGGATACCGAGATTGAAACGGCACTGATGGTTAAATGTATTTTCAAGATCCTACTTTGTTGATTAGGAAGTTTTCTCAATTCAGTTTTTACGTTGATGAATATCCCGCTAAAATTCCCTACATACACCTGCATTATTAATGCGTTCGAAGATCGTAAAAATTAAGTAACCTGAGCTAAGCATAAGAAATGAACTACATACCAACGTTGTAATCTCATCGTTTAGAAAAAACCATTGACTGCATAAGTACTTTGCAATGAATAATTTAGATGCTATTCTTATCGATCTCGACAGTGTCTGCTAGACTTTCCTATCTGCATGGGAAGGGAAAACCACCTGATTTCTTTCGGTGTCAAATAAAGAAATAAACCTTCTCGCCTTTTAAGTTAGCGAAGTGATGACGATAGTGATAGCTTTCCATTAATTTGGGTATCGAGACTTTAAAAATTATTACATTCACTTTGTTTTCCGTTACTTCACCAACGAATTTCCAAAATTAGTCAGCTACACGCGAATGCTCAAGCTCATGCAAGGTGTTCTGGTTACGCTTTGCTCTTACCTCATTCACCGTTAGGCAAGACCGACAGGGATTGCCTTTGTTGATTCATCCAAGCTACAGGTTTATCATAACCTCGAATTCTCAGACATCAGGTTTTTAAAAGTACCTTGAAGCGAGGACAAAGAACGACGGGGTGGTTCTACAGTTCGAAATTACACCTCATTATTAATGATTAAGGTAGTATTATCTCAGTCAGAGTGACGACGGCTAACGTGAATGATAGAAAGTCTGTACTCAGAAATGGCTGACGAGCTTTGTGGGTATTTATACGGAGATAAAGTTTATATCTCTGGTTTATTTAAGCGGGAACTTGCAGACAATGGAGTGATACTAATAACGGGTGTGAAAAAAACATGAAACCAAAAGTGATGAAACTGTGGGACCACCTGATGCTCCGAAAACGATTTATTATTGAAACCGTTTTTAACCAACTAAAAAACATATCCAAAATCGAGCACTCTCGGTACCGTAGTTGTATTAACTTTATGGTCAACTTGCTGGCGGGACTCATCACGTATTCATTTCAACTAAAGAAGTCGAGTATCAAGATGACTTGGCTTGATAAGCACCTGATTGCGTAGATCTTGGGTTAAATTATACATTTCCAAGTCTCTTTATGACTGATAATTGGATTCAAACGATCATATTGAGACTTGAATATTTAGTTTATTTCTTATACGCAGCTCAGGTTAGTTACAATGCTCAAGTTAGTAAAGGGCTGTTAAATATGAAAGTGATGAACAAAGTTCTAAGACGCGGTATGCCTGTTCGCCAGCAAACAAATTAAGACTATAAGAATATTGGGATCAGTGCGTTATAGTCCTGATTTAATCAACAACGCCAAGCGAATATGATACCAGCGAAAGCACAAATATTGTTCCGTTCTTTCTGCTAGTCAAGAGACTATTACTTATTGACTCATAAAGTGCATATCATCTTGGATGGAGTGGAATACCACCAAAGTAGCTTACTAGAAATACCGAGTTTATTCTCAATATCGAGCCCACTATCTACCGACTTACAGGTCAACTCTGAATCCAATAGAAAGGTTCTTGGAGGTAATAAAGGGAAAGTTGAGGCACACTGTTTACTTTATAAGAACTAAATTTTAAAGAAGTCATTAACCAATTTTTTACTGTAACTCTTCCAGAAATGGCAGCACCTTTGACGTCTTAAATAAACGATAAATTTTAGGTACTCGAACCGATGTTGTTGACTAAAAGAATTATTTACTACTATCCCAGAAAGGCAGTCCCAGAAAGTGTCCTTTATAGCCTTCTTTTTTGTAAATATATCATGCATATCAGTGTATTGTTCTGAATATAACATCTAAAATTTCAAATTTATTCTTTTAGGAAACAACGCCATTCCAACCTGGATTTTTAAGTAGATTAGGTATAGGCTAAGATTTCTAAATTAAGAATTTATTAGAATATAAATTCATGTCTACTGCAATAAAAAGAGTCTTCCATAATAAAACCTTAGGCACATAGAGATATCCAATGAATACTGGATATCTAATAGACATCCTTGCTAATAAAGCGTTAGAGTTAACTGACAGTTCTGATTCCTGTCTCGAAGGGAATCAAGAACATAGCTTGCATGTATTGGCGACATAAATATGTAATGTCGTCAGCCATCACTAGGCTAAAATAAGTCCTAATGCAATGCAACATGGAGGCGTATAGTGGAAATATTGTCTGGAGCCGAAATGATCGTTCGTTCCATGATAGATCAAGGTGTGAAACATATTTTTGGTTATCCAGGTGGATCAATACTTGATATCTACGATGCTCTGCACGAAAAAAGCGATATAGAGCATGTTCTTGTTAGACACGAGCAAGCAGCAGTACACATGGCGGATGGTTATGCGCGTGCAACTGGTACGGTAGGTGTAGTACTAGTTACATCCGGTCCTGGTGCCACAAATTCAATTACTGGCATTGCCACCGCATATATGGATTCAGTACCAATAGTTGTTTTATCTGGTCAGGTTATGACTCACCTAATAGGTAATGACGCTTTCCAAGAATGCGACATGGTCGGGATTTCTCGCCCCATCGTCAAACATAGTTTTTTGGTGAAAAAGACCGAAGACATCCCCAGGACGATCAAAAAGGCATTTTATCTAGCATCTACCGGCCGTCCCGGTCCTGTCGTGGTTGATTTACCAAAAGATATGCTAGATCCCACAAAGAAATACATCTATCAATACCCAGATACTATAACGTTGCGCTCTTATAATCCAACTACCAACGGGCATAATCGGCAGATTAAGCGTGGTTTGAAAGCACTGTTATCAGCGAAAAAACCGGTACTGTATATTGGTGGTGGCACTATCATTTCTGGTTGTAGTGAGCAAATTAAGATATTGGCAGATACGTTTAACATTCCAGTTATTTGTACCCTTATGGGGTTAGGTGCTTATCCAAGCACAAGCGATAAGTCTTTGGGAATGCTGGGCATGCACGGTACATATGAAGCTAATATGGCGATGCATAACACAGATTTAATTTTCGGTATTGGCGTTCGCTTTGATGACCGTACGACCAATAACATAGATAAGTACTGTCCGAACGCTACTGTGATGCACATCGATATCGATCCGTCTAGTATCTCGAAAACGGTTACAGCAGATATTCCAATTGTAGGATCGGCATATCAAGTACTAAATGCCATGATAAAACTGATAATTGAACAGGATTGCATCAATGATGTGACAGCCATTGAAACGTGGTGGCGTGCCATTAATACGTGGCGTGAGCGCAGGTGCTTGAAGTATTGCATCGATAGTGAACGTATTAAACCGCAACAAGTAATTGAGACACTGTATAAACTGACGAATGGCGATGCGTACATTACATCTGATGTAGGTCAACATCAGATGTTCGCTGCTCTATATTACCCTTTCGATAAACCCCGCCGTTGGATTAGCTCTGGTGGCCTCGGCACAATGGGATTTGGTTTTCCTGCTGCAATGGGTGTGAAATTTGCTATACCAGATGCTGAAGTGGTGTGTATCACTGGAGATGGCAGTATTCAGATGAATATTCAGGAGTTATCAACAGCATTACAATACGATATTAACGTCAAAATAATTAACCTCAATAATCGATTTCTTGGCATGGTGAAACAGTGGCAGGATATGATCTATCAAGGTCGACACTCTCACTCGTACATGGACTCTGTGCCTGATTTTGCCGCGATTGCCGAAGCTTATGGTCATGTTGGTATCCGTATTAGCGATTCTCTGCTGTTGGAAAGCGAGATGGCGAGAGGTCTTGCAATGAAAGACAAGCTAGTATTTTTCGATATTACCATCGATGAAACCGAGCATGTTTACCCTATGTTAGTTCATGGTGGTGGGATGAATGAGATGTGGTTAAGCAAAACGGAGAGAACATAATGCGAAGTATTGTATCCATTTTGATGGAAAATGAATCTGGCGCTTTATCGCGTGTTGTCGGTTTGTTCTCTCAGCGGGGCTATAACATAGAGTCGTTAACAGTATCACCAACTGATGATGCAACGCTATCTCGATTAAATATTACCACGACGGTTGTAAAAGATTCAGAGCGTGAGCAAATTGAAAAGCAGTTACACAAACTTATTGATGTTCTTAAGGTCAGCAACCTCACAGAATCTGAGTACGTTGAACGTGAACTAGCGTTGATAAAAGTAAGAGCAACTGGTTTTGTGCGAGCAGAAGTGAAACGTATGGCAGACATTTTTGGTGGACAAATCGTTGATTTTACCAGTTCATTATATACTGTGCAATTAGCAGGCGCCAGCGATAAAATTAATACGTTTATTAATAGAATAAAAGATGTTACGGATGTTATTGAAGTTGCACGTAGTGGTGTAGTGGGGATTTCACGTGGTGAGCGTACATTACGTTAGTAAATTTTGGTATTACCCCCTGAGTTTGATTATAGACAAAAAACGATGTCAGGTGTCATCGCTTTTTGGTCTTGGTGGGCAGCGCTAGAAAATTAAATTTTTCACATAGCATAAATAGGCATTGATTAACTCCTATTCAATACCTTAGAGGTGTCTATTACAGAACGTGTACAGAAGAAGTGTTTGTGGTACCAGATGCAACCAGTGCACCAGAAACCATAATCACAATATCGCCACTTTTAGCTAAACCAGACGCTAATGCGATTTCTTTACCACTACGATAAAATGCGTCAGTACTTTCAAATTGGTCAACAACAACAGTTGTTACACCTTTAGTTAAAGCTAACTGAGTGGCTGTTTTTTCGTTGGTGGTTACAGCGATAATATTTGCTGTTGGGAAATACTTACGTATAGAACGAGCAGATTTACCTGCTTCAGTAGCAACAACAATCACAGGAGCACCTAGCTTTTCTGCTGTGTCTACTGCTCCTTTACATACAGCTTCGGTGATGCGAAGTCGGGGGTTGTTCAAACGTAATCCCATTTCAGCTTTCATCGCTATATCAGTACGGTTAGCAATTTGTGTCATCATAGTGACTGATTCAATTGGATATTTTCCTTTCGCCGTTTCGCCAGATAGCATGACTGCGTCAGTTCCGTCCATTATAGCGTTCGCTACGTCGCCAGCTTCTGCCCGAGTAGGACGTGGATTTTTGATCATTGAATCAAGCATTTGTGTTGCAGTGATTACAACTTTACGTGCACGGTTACATTTTTGTATCATCATCTTTTGTGCGAAAATAACTTCTTCAGCTGGGATCTCTACCCCCAGATCACCACGAGCTACCATGATGCCGTCAGATAGTTCTAAGATCTCATCGAAATTGTCAATACCTTCCTGATTTTCGATTTTAGAGACAATTTGGATATTATTACCGCCGTTAATTTCTAAGATTGCTCGGATCTCTTTTACATCCGATGCTTTTCGGATGAAAGAGGCAGCTACGAAGTCAACATCGTGCTTACAGCCGAAAATGATGTCATTTTTGTCTTGTTCAGATAGTGCTGGTAAGTTTACAGAGACACTTGGGAGGTTAATGCCTTTATTCTCGCCAAGATTACCATTGTTCAATACTTTACAGATAACGTCAGTTTCTGTGGTTTCCATTACTTCCATTTCAATTAGACCATCATCGACCAAGATAATGTTGCCTTTAGCTATGTCTTTTGCTAAGCCCGCGTAAGTTACTGCAATACGATTACCGTTACCAACAACAGTCACGTCAGTAGTAAATGTAAAGGTTTGACCGGCAACGAGTGCTATCTCATTACCACCGTCTAGTTTCATGGTGCGGATTTCAGGACCTTTGGTATCAAGTAATATTGCTAGTTGTTTACCAGTGCTTTTCATTACGGTACGCAGATTACTGATGCGTGCCCCGTGCTCTTCGAAGTTACCATGCGAGAAATTCAGTCGCATTACATTCATACCAGCTTCAGTAAGTTTAGTCAGCATTTCTACTGATTCAGTTTGTGGTCCAATTGTACAAACTATTTTTGTTTTTTTCATGTAAGGTTTTCTCCTAGCATAGTTGTGTTTAAGGGGTTAATACCACCATAGCTACTGTAATTTAGTCTATATAATCAAGCGATATTTTGGGGCATGATAAATGGTAATATTTGGTCATGATTTTAATAAATTGATTAGTTGTAAAACTAGCGTTCGATAAAAGTGCCTAGGACTTTGTCCTGCCTTTCTATAAATTTGGAGTAAGGAATTGTTTTCCCCTGAAGTCAGATCTTAAATACAACATTTTCCAATGAAGCTACTAACGCCATTTTTTTAAAGAATATTAGGTTGCTTAAACCCTAAATATTTCTTAGGCCGATGATTTATCCTTGCCTGAGCGAAGGTAATCTTGTTATTCTTAATCATCCTTAGGTTTATCCATTTCTTTACGTACTGTATCAAAAGCCCATTAACCTTTTCATTTATCCCTCATTTCCATGAACAGTAAGGTGGGCAAAGTAAATATCAATATCCAAAGCTTTTGCGATCTTTTCATAATGAGAAAACTCCGGACCATTATCTGCCATAATCGTATGGACATGCTGTTTGCATGGTATCAGTAACTGAATGATCGCTATGGTGATATCAGCCACCGATTTAGATATCACTTTTTAATTAAATAAAAATGGCTTTCACGTTCTAACATCGTGATGTTAGCATTAGTACCTTTTCTGCCTAAGATTGTATCAATTCTCAAACTACTAAATAGTTTAAAACTATCTAACCTGAGCTGTGCATAAGAAATGAACTAAATGTCAAAGTCGCGATTAAATCTTTTTGAAAAAAGCTATTAACTGAATAAGTATCTAGGCATGAATAACTTAGACGCTGTTTTGTCGATGTTGACGACTTCTGGCAGATTTTCTTCTTTTCATGGGAAAAATACCTAATTTCTTCTGGTGTCAAACAAAAAAACAAACCTTCTCACCTCTCAGTTAGTTAAGTGATGACGATAGTGATAGCTTTCCATCAATCTAGATATCGAGACTTCAAAACCTATCACATCCACTTTGCTTGCTGCTACCTCACCAACGAATTTCCTAAATTAATCTCAGATCTGCATAAGTGCTTGCTTATGTAGTCGATAGTTTTTTTCAAACGGTCAGCTCGCAACTTTGGCATTTAGTTCATTTGCCATGGGCAGTTCAGGTTATCTAAAACCGATGCTAGCTTATAAAGGGAGCAACTTTTTAAGGGCTGCTGTCTTTCCTTGGTGATCTCAACAATATCGTTGATGTCCTTTTGATGTCCCTGTTTTAAGGGACAATGGAGATTACCTCCTTGCCGTTTGTCGGTTGTGACAGAATGATAAATTTACTCATGCTGACGGGATCATCTAAATTCGTCAGTACACGTGTTCTCTGTTTGAACCTCCAATCGTTTTAGATCCATAGATCAATGAAAGACCTTTAATCTGTTGGTATATTATATCTGCTTGCATACTTGTGATTATTCGCCGAAGGATCTTGAAGGATGTTAAGGTAATAAAGATTATTATTACAGTACCTTTTCAACTTTTGGTATACAGGGAAACGATGGTACTTAATTATCTTTGCGATATAGGAGATTATAATTCTAAGTTATGAAACTGTTTCAATTTGGTATTTTCATCCCCCAGTCAACTGCTCATAATTCATGTTTCTTTGGCAAGAAGAGCGTACCACATTTGGCAGTTGGCTTCCTCTTTTACACTCGACAATAAGTTTCCTAATTATTAGGGGTTGTTGATCTTTGTTATACAAAACTTATTCAATAATACAACGGCAGCTACATTAATATAAATATTAGTGATAGCATGCTACCGTGGTTTCTGTATAATTTGTAGTATCTAGTTGAAACTGAATGATATTGTTTAATTTTCCAACAGAAATTTTCTACTAAATGACAATCCTTATATAGAGTACGGTCTATACCGCTTTTATCGGTATCTCGCCTATAATCTAGTTTAGTAATGAGGTTATGTATTCAATAGGTTTTTCTTCGTGTAAAATGTTTGATTTTGCATGGTGATAATTATAGCTATCGTTGATATTAAATATCGTTATTTGCTCGCAAATAAAAATATCCCTCGCTAGTTTTGGTACGTTTGGGAACCTCGATTGGAAGAAATCATTACTTATGCATTCTGGTATCGTGGAAGAAAGATATTTAATCTACTTTTCAATAGGTCATCCATATCTAATATTTCATTTTGGTGTACGGACGGTTTTAATGTGTACGATATCCTATCCGGAGGATAAAGATATTGTTGGCAAGCTCTATACACAACGCATTTGAGAGGAGAAATTTAACCCTCTGTACACGCTTGAAACGACTCAACCGGAAAACGATTGGATACTCAAAATCAACGGAAATACACGACAAAGTGATCTGTCATAAACACGACCAATTTTTATCATTAGTTGGCGTGGTGTTGTTGATTAAATCAGGACTATAACTCACTGATCCAGATCTTTTTTACAGTCTTAATTTGTCTGCTGGCACAGATATACTGAGTCTTATAACTTTGTTTATTGCTTTCATATTTGCTAGTGATTCACTAACTTAAGAATTTTAATTACGAAGAGTAAGCTTAGGGTTGAGCAACTGTTTAGAGCGAAGCATTGCTGTCTCTGCTAATGAGAGTTTGTGATAAACCCTATCCTTTTTTCACTTCATCAGTTTCTCCTCTTTTTAAGCCTTTACAGCTTCATTTCTAGGATTCCCTTCCTCCCAGTATCCCGCGTTGCTTAGAGGTGGGATACTGGGTGTTATTCCTTTATTCTTCAGTACGTGGTGACATGTTCTTGTGTCATAGGTTCCATCAGCACTGACTTGCTATATCTTTCGTCATAATAAGTTAAGAAATATAGGTAAAACCTCATTATCACCCACAAAAACTAGGCTAACTTCTGCAGCAATAACCTCATGAGTAGACACATCAACAGCGAGATTAAGTTTGTGCCAGATATGTCGCTTCTCCTGACCGTGTTTACGCGTTCTCCATTCACCTTCGTCGTATACTTTTAGGCCTGTGGCATGAATAATGACGTGGGAGTTTAAAAATATCTTTCACCATCAGTGCCGTTTTAATTACGGCATCCGCAAATATAAATCTATGGTCATGATGACCGTGATGCTTTAGACAATCCTATGCCTTAATAACAGCGACGTCTCTCCAAAAAGTGACTGAGCCAAGGTTTACTAATGTTTGATTATATTGTGTCCAGTTGCTGATCTTGTGCTTGCCATTTTCCATCATCACCTCTCGCTTAACTCCATGATGATCTGATCATGGGAATTACGATTAGTTCAGATATTTGGAAAACAAAGCTTATCCATAGGTGACTTTTGTCGCTTGTTTTGGATGGTTAGCATCAATTAATAAGTGGTTGTATTCTTGGTACAACGGACTCTATGATCATGGTAGATTTCAATGAAATCTAGGTATTTTTCTACGTTAAACTTGTGGGATATACCTTTAGGTATCTTATAACTTAACCCATTGTGATTGAACCATTTATTGATGCCTACAATTGTATATTGTGCTAAATTGCTGTTCAATATACACCATATTTTGAAGGATGTGGTGATAAGTAAAATCATTGAAATGATTAATGATTGACAGGGCTGAAGTGGTTGGTGGGTGGCTACGTGAATCTCTATTTTCTAGATTTAGTTTTCAGACTATTCATAATTTTTGAGGTGGCGAAGGACAGTTGTTTTAGGGATAGGCAGAAATTGAGACCTCATGGAGATGTTCCAAACTCTTGATGCAAGCAGTACTGCTTTTATGCAGTCGATGTCTTGATCCTCATGTTTTCTATCATGCAGGGTTCTGAGGGTTTGTTTTTGCTTTTTGGTTAAAAGCCTTTTAATAGCATGTGGCTTCATTTGTATTTTGATTGAAAATCAAGCATCTTCAGGGATCATGAGTACAAACCATATAGTTTCTCAGTACTTATCTGAAAGTAGTCTTACCTTGCTTATCGCATTCCATAGAATGCGAGAAATCTAGTATCGTCGCTGTAAATTTTTTCATTCTGGCATTTCCCAGTTATTGGGATCTCAGATCACCAATTTCATGATGAACATCTATAATTAACTAATGGAATGGCGTCTAACCTTACATCTGAGAGAATTCTAACGGAGAATATCTATGAATATAGCAGGCATTGACCATATAGTACTACGTACTGTCAAATTAGATTTGATGCTAACGTTTTACTGCGATGTGTTAGGTTGTCAGGTTGAACGAACATTGTCGGAACTTGGTTTAACCCAATTACGTGCTGGTAATGCGCTGATTGATTTA
This sequence comes from Candidatus Enterovibrio escicola, assembly GCF_002464935.1. Lineage (GTDB taxonomy): Bacteria > Pseudomonadota > Gammaproteobacteria > Enterobacterales > Vibrionaceae > Enterovibrio > Enterovibrio escicola. The sequence continues at coordinate 62,648 of NZ_NBYY01000015.1, read as the reverse complement.
GTAGAAGTCGACAGTTTGTTAAGCCTGCAATGTGGCACAGTTCCGACAAATACGGGTAATAACCTCGGTCATTTTTGCTTACAGTTAAAGCCTATTACCAACGATGAATTATCTGCTGAATTGTTTATGCACGGTATTGACAGCGGAGAGTTTTTTAAACGTTATGGTGCGCAAGGGATGTGTGATTCAATTTATATTGAAGACCCTGAATGCAACATCGTGGAACTTAAATCTCAACCAATAGGCTGATCAAAAGCTATTTCTCTGTTAATTAAATATCTTTGATTCAACGTGTTGTTTTTATAGATAAAAACACTATTTATGATTCGATTTTAGCGACGTTATGTCAGGCTATCATTACAAATAACAAGCACGTAGTCATTATAAGAATGTGTGCTATCAGTTCAGTAATTCAGTGTATATATGTTGTTGATTAAATCAGGCCTATAATGCACTGATCCCAATATTCTTACAGTTTTAATTTTTGTCTGCAGGTGAACAGGCATACCGAGTCTTATAACTTTGTTCATCGCTTTCACATTTGCCAGCGTTTCACTAACTTGCGCATTGTAATTAACCTGAACTGCGCATAAGAAATGAACTAAATATCAAAATCTTGATCCAAATCGTTTGGAAAAAACTATTGATTTCATAAGGACTTGGGCATAAATAACTTAAACGATGTTTTCATCGACTTCTGCTAGACTTTCCTCCATGCATGGAAAAAACACTTAATTTCTTCTGGTATCAAATAAAGAAACAAGCCTTTTTAACTCCCAGTTAGCTAAGTGATGACTATAGTGATAGTTTTCCATCAATCTTGGTGTCGAGACTTTAAAAGCTATTACATCTACTTTATTTGCCGCTACCTCACCCACGAATTTCCTGAATGAGTCAGCTACACGAGGATGATCAAGTTCATGCACGGTGTTCTGGTTCCACTTTGCTCTTACCTCACTCACCGTCAGGCAAGGCCAACAGGGATTGCCTTCGTTGATTTGTCTAAGCTACAGCTTTGTCACAACCTCCACATTCTCAGATATCAGGTTTTTAAAGGTATCGCGAAGCGAGGACAAGGCACGATGGGGTGGTTTTACAGTTTTAAATTACACCTTATTATCAATAATAAAGGTGGCATTATGTCAGTCAAACTGACGTGGATGATAAAAAGCCTGTATCGGAAATGGTTGACGAGCTTTGTGGGTGTTTATACGGGGATAAAGGTTATATCTCTGCTCCATTAGAGCGGGAACTTTTAAACAAGGAAGTGACACTGATAATGGGTGTAAAAAAACATGAAATCAAACTTGATGAAACGTTGGAACCGCTTGATGCTCCGGAAACGATTTGTTATTGAAACCGTTCTTGACCAACTAAAAATATATCCCAAATCGAGCATTTTCGGCACCGTAGTTGTATCAGCTTTATGGCGTGGTTTATCGCGTATTCATTTCAACCAAAGAAGCCGATCATCAAGATGATTAGGTTTGATAATCAAGTGCTTATGTAGATCTGAAGTTAGTTATCATCCAACATTTCTTAAATCATCATGAAAACTCCTAAAAATGCTATAGCGTGTATTTCTCAATACAAACCTACGGTTATTCTTCGATTTATTTCTTTCAGATAGTGGTTAATTGATATGGTTTTTGTTTTATCTCGAACCCTTTAGGACTTTGACGGTAATGTGGCCGAGCCAAGTTTATAGGTACCTCTCAGGCAAATGACCATTGTGAATTACTCCCTGCTTTCCGTTAGCTTGTAGTGATATAAAATTATCGAGCAAGGATCGAACCTCGGTTTCTATAGCTTGAGCCAACAACTGCTGTGCGCCTTGTTTCAGTAGTTCATTAAACGGGTTTTCTAGTTTATGAAACTCAGTAATGTAATGATTATTGTCCATGTGGTATATTCCTTGTTGGTTGTTGATCTGGCGAGATCAATCAACAGGTCATACCGCATTATTTCCTACCCATACACCAGAAATAACTATAGCTCTTAACCTGTCTGCAGTACAGATTTTAATCTGATACTTCATATTACTCTAGCTACTCGCACAATTATGAATAAGGACACGGTTCTGTACCCGTAAGTTCTTATTATAAAGATAATATGACTTACATGGGGCTGAGCGTACTAGAAAATTATTGCAAAAGGAGCGTGCTGGGTCTAAAGTTTCTTATCGTTGATGAAATCAGATCTTTACCATTTTGCAGAGCAAAAGCCAATTTAGGCTTCTATGTCATTATCAGTAAGCGTTCACCATAGGTGGCTTGGCTAGGTGTTTATGAGATTAAACACCTCGGGATAGGATTGCTTTCAGATCACCGATGACACTACATCGCTAATGACATCCTCTGTAGATAGCCCACGTTTTTTACAGGTTTTCACCATGGACAGAATATGTAAATGTAACTGTTCTCCTCAGTGAGAGCTGGTACCTAAGCCGAAAGGTTTTTCTTAAGATGAAATATTCGTCGTCGCCAGTCGATGTCGATGATTTTTCCTTGCTCATAGCGGTGCTGAATTCGGAATACCGCATGGCAAAGCAGATCAAGACGTTTGCCCATATGAGACGTTAAACCTCCACCGATGTACTCCGACATTTGTTGTAAATTGCGGGTGACATGTGCCAAACAGAACTGGTGGCGTGTATGATCCAGCGAGTTATAACTACCACCTTGGTTGGTTACCACTATCGTGTGGCACTTTTCATCCTGCATTGCCTTTGTTGTTTCCGCGTTACGATGATAACGAATGGTCTGATATACCACATCACTGCCACTGAAGAGCTAACCTCATTGGTTAGCCGCTTTCCCATTTCGTTTGTGCGTTGTTTCATCTATATGAATAACAGCAAATTATTTTACATGGTAATGAAGCGCCTGATGCAACGGCGTTAACATATTACTGACTCCTCCTTGGGCTTCACTAATCAGTCCAATAGAAAAATGCGTACCGTATTGATCCATAAAAAGGCGCTGTATTTTGCAGATACTCAGGTGATATTGGCCAGATAAAACGGTAATGTGGCTAAGTAGTCGAGGATCTAACTGACCTGATGGGGCGTCATCGAGCAAATTGGCTCGGACAGTATGGTTACAGTGCTGGTACCGACCATGGAATAACTGATATTCAGTAATATCCAACGATGATTTTGCTCACTCAAAGACTTGATGACGATGGGTAGACTCTGTATTCGGAACAACATTCCCACTGGATAGGATACAACAAGTATCTGGCTGACAACACGCAATGGAATCAGTTTCTTTGAGTTCACTTACTAGTCTTTTTTATTCCTGATGGCTAGGCTGAGCGCCCACCTAATTTCGGCTGTGAGGGTGTTGATCTTTTTTCGTTCGTCCTTTGCTGCGGGGAAGTCTGATGAGGGAGAGAGTGATGAGTTCCGTGAATTAGCAGACAACCTATCTTCATCCTCACGAAGCTTGTTCCATGATTTACGGATGAGTGCGTTGGTTTGCTCTGAGCCCAATTGTTCCACCGTGGGTGGTTTATTTCCAAAATTCTTCTTTTGCATGAAGCTAGTTTGGCAGGCTGAGAATATCACCTAATAGGAAATTGTCGATCAGGAGATGATCATCACTTATTGCTTTTCAATGGGGGACTGGTGAACGATTAACATTACCAAGCGTTATGAACAAGGAAATATCATTATGACTAGTAACTTACCGATCTCATAATAATCGAATGTGTTCACCCATGATACAACCTTTACAGTGCCATTCCTTGAGTGGCTATTACATCACTTACATATCGTTTATTTCTTATGTGAAGCTCAGGTTTATTAACCTAAAGATAAAAAGATATGAAGTGTAGTCCCTGTGATCCTAGACACCTGAAATAAGTAAAATTAATTATGTGGGAGATTAATTTTAGATCAGCGATTGCGTTATAAAGTGGGACAATCTTGAATCGGCGTTGATACTAGATAATAAGTGTTATAGTTGTTATTTACATTCAGGTCTACCGTACTCCATTTTTGAGTAAAGTCGTTTTCTGCAACAGGGTTGCAATACTATTGTGTCAGATTCCGTATAAAATAGCTTAACGTACTATTTACTATTGGCTTCTATGTCAAAGTTTCTAGCTATTGATAAGAGCCACTAGGTAGGAATGAGGGGAATGCAGTACCGATTTAATACGTAGCCTTGTCGACTGCCATCCAGATATAGTGGAGCAATATCTTTTCTGGAGGTGTCTTTTATATCAAAAATATCATTTGATATTGCTTATTGAATAACTTTCTAGAATACTTATATTTTAGAGAAATAATCTATTTGGAGTTGTGTGTGGCAGAAGAAACTATATTCAGTAAGATCATTCGTAAAGAAATCCCTGCTGACGTGGTTTATCAAGATGATCTCGTGACAGCATTCCGAGATATCACTCCCATCGCACCTCACCATCTTCTGATTATCCCTAATAAGTTAATTCCAACAATAAATGACCTTGAAGAGGATGACGAAGCGGCGATGGGGCGCATGTTTACAGTTGCACGTAAGCTTGCGAAAGAAGAAGGTATTGATAAAGATGGTTACCGCTTAATTATTAATTGCAATGCGCATGGTGGCCAAGAGATATATCATGTTCACATGCACTTGGTGGGTGGCCGTCTTTTAGGGTCGATGCTAATTGGGTAACGTATTCTCAGCTAGATTGTATATTCAATCAGTAAGTTCTCAGACAAGAACCCTAGTTTTTTTATTTCACTTAGTAATTTCCACCACATACACTATATGTGGTGGGGCTAAAGGCATGTCCTATGCACTTCTCTTGTTGTTCTTGTCTCATACTGGATTAGTAGATCGCTGCTGTGGTGGAGTTTGTCAACAGATGATTTGATTACTTTCCTATTAAGTTCTTTAAATGTTGGGTATCGTTTCCTACGAAAGATCATAGCTCATCTACTTCACATATAAGCCTCACTGCCTGTACATCAAAAAGGAATGTGGTTACACAGCGTGGTTTAAGTTGTTTCAAACTCTGATAACCGTATGAATGCTGATGTATAATACTCGAAAGGAATCAAGACCACATATGGTTTCTGATAGAAACTTACTAAGTGAAAGAACAAATTAATGCAAGAGCAAAAATCTTTGGAGCTAGAAGCTCGCATGATACAGCGTAAAAAAGAAATTTTAACGCTGAATTGATGAAAATAGATATGAAACTTCTGACTTACCCTCGCCCGATAGGGCGAGGGTTCTTATCTTGCTATAAGAACAATTTCTAGTTCAACACGCTTTTACTAGATAACCTCTTGCGATGTTATCCCTGATCTAGTCGCGGATATTTAACGTCATTGCTTCATGTACAAATCCACAACAGCTACAACGCTTTGATCTTGGGAAAAAGCGATCTACCTCTGCGATAGTGCGCCTTGCCCATTCAGCTTTGTACTTGAGTTGGCGAAGGAACTCGCTCCAACTCTCATCAGCGATATGTTTTGCTAGTTTTACATTGCAGATCATGTTTTTCGCTTGTAGCTCTTCAACAAAAATAATTTTGTTTTCGTTAATGAGTTTGTGAGACAACTTGTAAAAGTAGTCTAATCGACTATCGGCAATTTTTGAATGTAGACGGGCTACTTTTTGCCGTATCTTGCTGCGATTTTTACTGCCTTTCTTTTTCTTGGCTAGTTGATATTGTAGGTATGCCAGTTTGTTTTATAGTGTTTTGTATGGCGGGGCTTATCGACTTTTTTTTACCGATATTAGTGATGAACAGGTTCTTTAAACCCAAATCAATACCAACCAACTTAGCAGTTACAGGCATTGATTTAGGTTCGAATTCATAAAGTATCACCCAGCTTTATCTTTTAAAGTTGTGATTGCACTTGGTAGTTTGCGTGACCTGCAAATATCAAGTAGTTCTTTTGATTTTGCAATGAATAGCTGACTATTGAGATAGTTAAAGGCTGCTATGGTTAGTCGGATAGATTGCTTGTCATTTTTTGATTTGAAATGCAGATACGTGGTGAGGTTTTCCCAGAAGTTTTTAAATTCTTCTTATTGATTACGTATAATCTGCTAGAAGATAACGCTGGATACCTCTTTTAGCCATTCAAACTTGAATTTCAAAGGCACTAGGTGTTTGTCCAATACTGAATGAGCAATAGATTCACCGCGCTCATAGTACGCATCAGTGCGGTATTTTAGAAAGTAATTTCAGATAAAACGACGACAGCCAAACGATTTTACTAGTAGTTAGGTTTGCTGCATAAGTTGGATAGAATCTTTCTTTATATTCTAGTTTCATGTTGCATATTTTACAGAAATTATTACCTATTGGGAAGGTACCTCTTCTCGGTATGTGCTTATATCTCCGCCTATATTGGGCGAGGTTTTACGCACTTAGCGGATAATTGCAGGTAAAAGTGCAGAGGCAATTGCTACCCAGGTTGCAAATATGCTTTGTTGCATGTGTTCTAATTGATCAGTTATGTCTGCTGCCATTTCCTCCGCGATTCTTAAGCCCTTATCTTTTTCCAATTCGGCAATAGATATTTTCAAGCCGTTTGTGTTTTGCATTAATAGGTTCAGCATTGATGTTGCTTCTTGTGTGCCAAATGCTTTGGAAAGTTCGGCCGACTCAGCAATGGAAATAACGTCACTGTAACGTGCTTTTAATATATTAAAAGTGTCTACAATTGGTAGCAATTTGTGTTGCGAATCTAAGAAGTTAATATTTATCGCGTGTTGCACTTTTGAAATCCCCGACAAGAAAGTTCGGTATTTCGTGCCTGAGACACTACCGGACATCGTTGCTTTCAAAGTACCGAGAACACCAATTTGTTCACTCATGCTCACACCAACTACCGTTGCTGATGCCCCCTCTGATGTGAATCCCTCCGACATTTCAGATTGAGTAGTTTTGAATATTTTAATAACTTTAGCTGTTTGACTGCCTAGCATATTCACCCAACAATTAATTTTCTCCACTGTGTTCTATCTGGAACCTTTGGGACTTTAACGGTAATGTCGCCGAGTTTAGTTTGTAGGTGCCGCTCAGGTAAATGACCATTGCAAACCACTTCCTGCTTTCCATTAGCTTGAAGTGATGTAAAATTATTGAAAAAGGATTGAATCTTGGCTTCTATAGCTTGAGTGAACAACTGCTGTACGCCTTGTTTTAGCAGTTCATTAAGGGGGGTCTAGTTTATGAAGATCGGTAACGTTATGATTGTTGTCGATGCGGTGTATTCCTTGTTGGTTGTTAATCAGGCAATATCAATCAACAGGTTACACCGAATTATCTCTTATCCATACACCAGAAATCACTATATCTTGATGCAGTTACGTTTGCATTAATTGGCGACGAAACCTATAATCATCATACTGATAGTATTGAATCACCAGTACATAAGATTTACGCGTTACTTGATGAGGATGGCAACTTTACAAAATAGGATTTATATAACTATTTGATTAACAGAGGGCTTGAGCGCGCCATGTTCTCTAATAGAGATCTGTGTTTAATCAACTTAAGTATCAGATTTGGATGATCAAGGATTTAAAGAGATTTTCGCTTTTGTTCGTCAAGCGCAATAGGCGCTCCTAGCTGGTAATAATGAACCAGATAAAATTAATTCTTAACTAAGAAGTTGAACGTAAAAATGAGGCTTAAGGGAAACCATGGCATTACGGGGCTTGTGATGTTGTTTTTGTTGTTATTCTTGGAATTTATCATGTAGTTTATGAGGAAATAATTGAGTGTAAACTGTCCATCTTATATTTAAGTTTCTATGACCAGTATCCTGCACAACTTCTTCAATACTATAACTTTTTTCTAATAATCGATTTGCCATCTCTCGTCTTAAATCGTGATACTTCAAATTAGCTATGTTTAGTTTGTTTCTAACTCGGTGAAATGGAAAAGTGACACTACTTTGTGTTATACTGGGATAGCAACTCTTGCTCATTACTCTGTTTTATTACAATATCAAATGCTCCACCAAGTAACGGTGGCTATAATGTGATTACCTTGTTTTTTCAGAAGATTTTTTCTATTGCGAACAAATATTATTTTATGGTCTTGATTTAAATCCTCCCGTCTTAAAAAACATACCTCGCTAATGCGCATGTCACTTAATATGCTCAAGTTTAGAATATGAGTAAGAGGAATTATATTAGCGTGATGCTCTTGTCATTTAGCAAGTGTAGCTCTTAGCTTTTTTAACTCAGCATCGGTAGGCCTTCTTGTTCGTTTTTCCAATTAATTACATATCACTTAGTAGTGCGAATGCTTCATCAAAAATTAAAACATTTATATATATATTAAATATAGGCTTTGTTTTTTTCATTATAGCCTTTACGTAGGATCTATCGTGAGAAATCGTTGCAAGTTTCAGCTCCTGAGCTACGTCTATTGCGACAATGAGTAATTAACTTGAGCTGAGTATAAAAAATGAACTAAATGTCAAAGTCTTGACCTGATCGTTTAAAAACTATTGACTGCATAAGAACTTGAACATGAGTAACTTAGACACTGTTCTCGTCGATGTCGACGACTTCTGCCAGACTTTCCTCCCTGCATGGTAAAAATACCCAATTTCTTCCGGTGTCAAACAAAAAAACAAGTCTTCTCGCCTCTCAGTTAGCTAAGTGATGACGATAGTGATCGCTTTCCATCAATCTTGGTATCGAGACTTTAAAACTTATTACATCCACTTTGTTTGCCGCTACCTCATCAACGAATGTCCTGAATGAGTCAGCTACACGCGAAGGCTCAAGCTCATGCAAGGTGTTTTGGTTCCGCTTTGTTCTTACCTCACTCACCTGTCAGGCAAGGCCAAAATGGATTGCCTTCGTTGATTCGTCCAAGTTACAGGTTTATCACAACCTACGCATTTTTAGATATCAGGTTTTTAAAGGTACCTCGAAGCGAGGAAAAGGAACGATAGAGTGGTTTTACGGCTTCAAATTACACCTTATTATCAATGAGTAAGGTGGTATGATCTCACTCAAAGTAACGATGGCTAACGTGGATGATAGGAAGCCTGTGTTGGAAATGGCTGACGAGCTTAGTGGGTGTTTATACGGAGATAAAGGTTATATCTCTGATCCATTGGAGCGGGAACTTGCAAATAAGGGAGTGACACTGATAACGGGTGTGAAAAAACATGAAATCCAAAGTGATGAAACTTTGGAACTACCTGATGATCCGAAAATAATCTATTATAGAAACCGTTTTTGATCAACTAAAAAACATATCCAAAATCGAGTATTCTCGGTACCGTAGCAGCGTCAACTTTATGGTCGACTTGCTGGCGGGGTTTATCGCGTATTCATTTCAACCAAAGAAGCCGAACATCAAGATGACTAGGTTTAATAAGCAAACACTTATGCAGATTTGAGGTTAATTAAGTATTTCATTTTCAATTCGTTTGTGTATATTCTTGCGATCTTACAATTTCTTAGCAGTTTGATGCAGCAACGCTTTGTTCGTCCATTTTTATTAAATAGATCCCTAGCATTGATATAGGTATCGATTAACTTCCCAATCGTACACGTATGCCGAGTGTTCAGTCCGTTTGCTTCTAAGTCTGTAACTCTATTTTTACCATACGTGGTAGCGAGCACCTTTTTTTTGAATGTCTTATTTTTGAGGTGTAAAATCTTGCCGTATTTTTTGATAAAGACAGTCGACTTGTATCGTAAGTCGCTGTTATTTAATGTTCTTTGTTCTATATTGAAATAAGCCATGAATAAGATCCTTAGATCCCCTATTAGAAAAAGGATCTTTTAGGGGGTCTATAGCAAGCATTTATGATACTTTCAGATCATTTATAGGTACTTAAATTACATATGGAAAATCAACACATACAGATACATAACGGCATAACCAGTACTTATGGACTTAATAGATTTAGCGTTGCGCCGATGCTGAGTTGGACCGATCGGCATTGTCGCTATTTTCATCGAATCTTATCGAAACATGCCCTACTGCACACAGAAATGGTAACAACAGGCGCGATCATTTACGGCAAAGGGGATTTTCTTACATTTAATGATCAAGAACATCCTGTGGTGTTACAGTTGGGAGGTGCAAATCCTACTGATTTAGCGCATTGTGCCAAACTTGCAGCAGAGCTTGGCTATGACGAAATTAACCTGAATGTCGGTTGCCCGTCTGATCGAGTGAAAAACGGTAAGTTTGGTGCTTGCTTGATGGGTGAAGCAAATTTGGTTGCGCAGTGTGTGGCGGAAATGAAAGAAATGGTTGATATTCCGGTTACTGTGAAAACCCGTATTGGTATCGATGATCAAGACAGTTATGAATTTTTGGTTGATTTCGTGCGTACCGTGAGTGAGAAAGGCAATTGTAGTAACTTCACTATTCACGCACGTAAAGCATATTTATCAGGCTTGAGCACAAAAGAGAACCGCAAAATCCCAAAGCTGGATTACCCACGTGTATATCAACTTAAGAAAGATTTTCCCCATCTGACCATAGGTATTAACGGTTGTATTAATTCACTAGTTGAAGCGGAAAAACACCTGAAGTTTCTAGATGGTGTGATGATTGGCCGTAAAGCGTACCAAACCCCGTATTTGCTGACAGAAGTGGATCAGTATCTGTTTGGTAGCGATGCACCAATGATTAAACGATGCGACGCGGTGAAAGCCATGTTCCCATATATCGAATCGGAGTTGAGTAGTGGGACGTATCTTAACCATATCACCCGGCACATGCTGGGTTTGTTCCATACTCAGCCAGGTACTAGGCAGTGGCGTCGTTATATCAGTGAAAATGCGCACAAACCTAGCGCAGGTATCGAAGTGTTAGAAGCCGCATTGGCTAAAATCCAAGATGCGTTGAATGTTTAATATACCAAAATAACTTGAAAATGCTCAATTTCAGATATTGTGGTAATAGCAGTTATGCTTGTCCTGATATTTAACCTGATTTTCGTGTACGAAATGAACTAAATATCCAAGTCACGATCTGATCTTTTGCATCAAATTATCCATCACATAAGGACTATTATATGATTACTTTAAACGTTGTTCTCGCCGATATCGATGGATCTCTATTAGGTTTTCCTTTCTATTTTGGGAAAAACACGGTGTTGTTGATTAAATTAGGTCTATAACGCAGTGATCCCAATCTTTTTTACAGTCTTAATTTGTCTGTTAGCGAACAGACATACCGAGTCTTATAACTTTGTTCATCGCTTTTATATTTTCCAAGGTTCACTAACTTGAGCATTGTAATTACGAAGAGTGAGTTTAGGGTTTATCAACTGTTTATAGCGAAACATTGCTGTTTCTGCTAATGAGCGCTTGTGATAACCACTGTCCTTTTTTCATTCCGTCAGTTTGTCCTCTTTATAACGCCTTCACAGCCCCATTTATAGGATGATCTTCCTCCCAGTACTCCTCGTTGCTTCGAGGTGGAATAGTGGGCGTGATTTCTTGGTTCTTCAGTACGTGGTGACATGCTCTTGTGTCATCGGATCCATCAGCACTGACTTGCTCTATCTTTTGTCATAATGGGTTATATAATGTAGGTAAAACCTCATTGTCATCCACAGAAACTAGGCTAACTGCTGGAGCAATACTCTCATGAGTAGACACATCAACGGCAAGATGAAGTTTGCGTCAGATACGCCGTTTATCCTTACCGTGTTTACAGGTTTTCCATTCACCTTCATCGTATATTTTTAGGTTGTGGCATCAATGTAACAACTGAATTGAGAAAGCCTTTTAATCCACGAAGTGGGAATTTAAAAATATATTTCACCATTAGTGCCGTTTCAATCAAGGTATCCAAAAATATAAACCCACGGTCACGATAACCGTGATGCTTTAGACAATGGCATACCTTAATAGCAGCGACGTCTGTCCAAAAAGTCACTGAGCCATGCTTTACTAATGTTTGATTATATTCTTTCCAGTTGCTGATCTTGTGCTTGCTCTTTCCCATTATAACCTCCGACTTAACTCCAGGATGATCTGATTGTAGGAATTGTGATTAGTTCAGATATTAGGGAAACAACCCCGAAAAATACTGGACTTCAGGTGCCAAGGCAAGAAATAGACCTGCTCGCCTTTCAATCAGTGGAGTCATGACTATTATTGTATCTTTTCATCAATCTTAGTTTCTTGACTTTAAAATGTATTACATACAACTTGTTTACTGATCCTAACAGGTGAATTCCCTAATTTCTCGGCTATAAACGGATGTTTAGGTTGATGCAAAGTGCTTTGGTTTCACTTTTTATTATCTGGTTTACGACCAAGCCAAGCTTACGGGTATCGCGTCAGGTGATTCAACAAGCTACAGTTCCATCATAATCTACGTATTTTACGGTCTTGAGTGTTTGATGGGGTGGTTAAATGAAGTGAAGAGGCCGATGGGATTGTTCTATAGCTATAAACTGCATCTTATTACCAACGATCACGGTAGTATCATTTCGGTAAAGGTAACAACAACCAATGTTGATGATAAAAAGTCGTGCCTGATAATCTATGGAGATCCATCTATGGAAATAGGGAGCCTGCATCCAGATGATAACAACGACGCTTATAGTTTAGCGTAGATGAAGCCAACTATCTAAAGTAACCTCAGATCTGCATAAGCGCTTACTTATGCAGATCTGAGGTTAACAACAACTATTTCCATGAAATACGCTAGTTTTGTACGGCATACTTTAAGAGGCTTTGCTATAGTCTTTCCAATATAAGTTTATAACCGTTAGGTGGAGTTATCTGAATGAAAAAATCATACCTTTATATTGTGGCGATAGCAGTGGTTGGTATATTCTCAATGCGTGCACACTCGGCAATGCTTCTAGGGGCGAAAGTTGGTGTTGATACTTGGTATTCCGATAGTACAATCAACGACATACGCACTAATGATGCAAATAATCAGTTTTCTTACTATGTCGCATTAGAGCATTTTATTCCTCTTATTCCTAACGTAAAAGTGCGTCATTCTAGTATGCAATCAATGAAATTCAACACTGATTTTAATCAGATGGATTTTATCGCGTATTACGAAATTCTGGATAACAATCTGATCTCATTTGATGTCGGTCTGAACCTACAATCTTTTAATGGTCGTTTTAATGGGCAGAAGTTCAATGAATGGCAACCAAACATTTACAGTGAAGTACGTCTTGGCATTCCAGCAACGTCAATTTCACTGTTCGGTAGCTTAAGCTTTGGTAGCTACGATAAAACAACTACAGTTGATGGTGAAGTGGGTACGATGTTCACCTTAGGTGTTGCCGCAGCTGATCTGAACTTCAAAACGGGTTATCGTATTCAGGATTACGATTTTAATTACTTTGGCACAAACAAAGGGAAATTTATGAATGATGGCTTTTTCTGTGGAATTGAGTTCAACTTCTAACTACCTAATAGTAGGTAGTAGGTGTGATAAAAGATCGCGATTTGTCACTGTTTATGTGTGTCGTTGACTCTGGCAGAAGTCGTCGGTATCGATGAAAATAGAGTTTAAGTTATTCATGACCAAGCCCTTATGCAGGCGATAGTTTTTTAACGGTCAGATCATGACTTTGGCATTTAGTTTATTTCTTATGCGTAACTCAGGTTAATTGTGGTCTACAATCATGAATGAGGAAATAATCGGATGAGACTTTCCCCATGATATTTGATACTTTAATGGATACACTCAATCACTCGTAGAGTGATCTTTCACCCTCAGGGCGGCTCTTGAAGCGGCGATGTAGCCACATATACTGTTCTGGTGCACGCAAAATAGAACGCTCAATAAATTTGTTAGTGTAGGTGGCTGCTGCGGCCTCATCGTTATATGGAAAAGCGGCCATTGGTGGATCTAACGTTAGTGTATATCCCGTGCCTTTTCGGTCACGTGTAATCGTGAATGTCATGACATCTGCTTTACCTGCGGATGCTAATAAGTGAGTCCCCGTGGTAGTGCAGGCCTTTTCTACTGCAAACAGGGGTGCCCACGCATAACGATGGCATCCGTAGTCGTGGTCAGGTGCATACCAAAGTAGACCACCTTCACGCAGAATCTTCACCATTCGTTTTACGTCAAAACGATCGATAGCACCATTATCTTGGGTTCTTCCTCGGTATTGAATCCAGTCATAGACGGGATTGCTATTAGCACGGTACACACCGAATCCTGACGTGTGGGTGCCAAATGCTCTTGCACCTAGTTCGAGGTTCAGTGAATGAACTGCGATGATCAGAACGCCTTTCTTTTTCGCTTTAATCGCGTCTAGCTGCTCGAAACCAATATACTTAACATGTTTCTTGATACGCCAATCCGGCCAAAACCATGCCATACAGGTTTCAAATAATGCTAAACCTATGTGCTTAGAATTTTCTTTCAGCATAACTTTGCGTTCACCTACTGTCATTTCTGGGAAGCAAAGCTGAAGGTTACGCTCGGCGATGTTTCGCCTGTTTTTAAGAAAATGCATGATCAGTAGTCCAAACTTTTGGCCTAAGAGACGTAGCACTCGGTATGGCAGCCAACTGATGAGGAACATCAAACTAACACCAATCCAAGTATGAAAATACTTTGGATGGAGGAAAGACCATTTAAATGTTGGTGCTTCCAATATTTGACTCATGATCGTTATGTGTTTCCTAAAAAGGCAGAAAACGAGGGCGGTATTTTATACCCAAATGACCCTAAGATTCATTTTCCTTCTAAAATTGATTGGTTTTATCATAAAAATATAGTGCTGTAAGCATTGTAGATTATAGCGTGTTGAATCTTAAGTATCCTCTGCTTTTTAGGTATTGTGGTAATATCGCACACGTTCCTTTTGTCCCATGGAGAAAACAATGAAACTGACCTTGCCTGACTACCAGCGAGCGGATGTACTGATTGTTGGTGACGTAATACTTGATCGTTACTGGTATGGTCTAACAGGACGTATTTCGCCGGAGGCGCCTGTGCCTGTAGTGAAAATCAATCAGACAGAAGAGCGTCCAGGTGGGGCAGCTAACGTGGCAATGAATGTTGCGGCGTTAGGCGGTAAAGCGAGATTGATTGGTCTAGTAGGTCAAGATGAACACGCTAATGTGTTAAATGATACTCTGAGTTCGTCTGAAGTTGAGTGTCATTTTGTTCGCGTAGAAAATTACACTACCATCACCAAACTTCGTGTGATGAGCCGTAATCAACAACTCATTCGCCTTGATTTTGAAGAAGATTTCCACAATGTAGATGTGGCACCTTTGCTTGAGCATATTGAGGCGTCATTGCCTCATACCAAAGTGATGGTTTTATCAGATTATGCTAAGGGTGCTTTGGAAAATGTTCAGTCAATGATCCAGTTAGCGCTTAAAGCTGGCGTACCAACGCTCGTAGATCCTAAAGGTACAGATTTTGCGTGCTATCGTAGTGCATCGTTGTTGACACCAAACATGAGCGAGTTTGAAACCGTTGTTGGTGTCTGTTTGAGCGAAGAAGATGTGGTAGAAAAAGGTCTTGCGTTGATCCGAAAGTTTAAGTTCGGGGCGATGTTGATTACCCGCAGTGAAAATGGTATGACCTTGTTGCGTGAAGGGTACGAACCGTTGAACCTACCAACATTGGCAAAAGAAGTTTATGATGTAACAGGCGCTGGAGATACCGTCATTTCGGTAATAGCTGCATCATTGGCGGCAGGAAAACAGATTGAAGATGCGTGTGCGCTAGCAAATGCTGCCGCTGGTGTAGTTGTAGGAAAACTGGGTACGTCAACTTTGTCTACTATTGAACTGACAGAAGCGGTTCATGGTAGTCATCAATCAGGTTTCGGCGTGGTGTGTGAAGCACAGTTGATTGCTGAGGTTCAGGTGGCTAAAGCTCGCCGTGAGATCGTTGTTATGACTAATGGATGCTTCGATATTTTGCATGCGGGTCACGTGGCATATCTGAATGAAGCAGCAAAATTGGGTGATTACCTGATTGTAGCTGTAAACACGGATGAGTCGGTTAAAATAGTTAAAGGGTCTAATCGTCCAGTTAACCCGACTGATCGTCGTATGGCAGTATTGGCGGGTTTGAGAGCTGTAGATTGGGTTGTCCCTTTTAACGAGGAAACTCCGCAACGTTTGATCAGCAAAGTGTTGCCAAATCTGCTGGTGAAAGGTGGTGATTACAAACCTGAAGATATTGCCGGTGGTGAAGAAGTTCGTGCTGCTGGTGGTGACGTGCATGTGCTGAACTTCGAAGAAGCTTGCTCAACCACAGAGATTATCAATTTGATTCTTAGGCGCTACACATAATATGTGTGAGATCAGACTGAATCTTATAGTTACCATTTTGAGTGGGTATTTGTCCGATTAAATTTAAGCTGAATGCCCTTCTATCAATTCTCTTTCCATCCATTATCATTGCAAATGATATGAGCCCTAAGCATATTTCTATTGAAAGGTTATCTATGTTATCAAGCAGTTGATAATACGGAGACCGTAGAGGGTAATAAACCCGTAGGTTGCTTAGGGCAATGCCAGTAAGACTTGCTTGACTATAAGTCAGATAAGAAAAAAGTGGAACCAAAACATCTTCCATGAACTTGAGTATTCGAGTGTAGCCTTTCAATCAGTGAAGTCATGTTGAGTATTATATCTTTTCATCAAAGACTAAAGCGATATCATGTTGGTAGAAGGTAATAAAAAGCAATATTAATGATAAAAAACCCTTGCCTAATATGACCGATAATCTCTGGAGATTACTCTATGTGAGATAAGGGGTATATATCTAACCTCAGATCTGCATCAGCGCTTGCTGATGCAGATCTGAGGTTGATTACCTTGTAAAGATGCAACACTACGGTCTACCTACACGCTTACTGGATATTACTAATAATCCATTGGTTGCGTTGTACTTTGCTAGTAACACTCATTCAGGAAGAGGAAGAGATAGCTCTAATGGTGAGGTCATTATATATGAAGTTAAAGATGAGGATATGAAGTTTCACGGTAGTGATAATATCCTTGCTATCCGTAACTTAGCAAAAATAGATTTTCAGTTTTCATACCCACGTATAGAAAATAATAAATGAAGTGATAAACAACAGGAGCAAGTTGGTAAGCTCTTACACTTTATTTACGCAGAGAAACCATATTTTAACAGTGCCATCGTACCAGAGTACTTAATATCCATTCAGTCTGTTAGAGCAAAACTAGATAACTAAAGAATTATTCGGCAAAGTGGCGCATTTTTAACTTTTGGTATGCATAAAATAAAAGCCCTTAACCAAGGATTTTTCTAGCTACGGGCTAGGTAGAACAACCACAATTTCTTGGTTTAATCTATTAAAACCATATTCTCAGAGAGAGCTCAACTTATTGATATTTAATGAACTAAATTATATATAGAAAATAGAGTTTTTCTTCGTAAATTCATCTGGGTCTTTAATAATCAACATTATAGAGATATCCTCGACGCTTCACTGTCGCACAGGCAACTTAGAAAAGTTAGACGAAAATAGTGTCTTTGTTCGTGTTAAATCGTACTAAATGTATTAGAGAAATGGACATGCTTAAGCTCCACCACATATAGTTTCTGGGAGGAAATTAATAGGTAAAAGGAACAAAAAGCACCTGCCATCCAACGAAGTAAACAAGTTATATAAAAAAGTAGATTTGAGTAGTGTACAGCACGAAGGTAAAGATGGAAAAACAACAACATTCTTCTACGAGATCGAAGATAGAGGCTATGTATTAAAGGGGAAATCCGATAAAAAGGACGAAATCATTCCAGCCCTTGAAGGGCTGGAGGTATCAAAAGCCACGTTGTTTCCAGAAATTAATGAAGTTGCTCAACACATTAAATCTTATACTGCCGAGTATCTAAAGGATTAGTCAATGTTAGACGCAGCACAAGAAAAAACATTTCAAAACGACATCCTTGACAAAATTCAGTCTCACGGTTGGTTGCTAGGTGAGTCGAATAAATTGAACAAACAATTGGTACTTTACCCTGAAGATGTAATTGCCTTTGCTAAGGCAACGTAACCTGAACAGTGGGATAAATTAGCGGAGCACTTCCCAGAGACAGAGTGTAACCCTAGGGTTACTGCTGATGCACTTCTCAAGTTATTAGAGAAAGAATTAAAAAGAGATGGCACGTTATGGGTATTACGCAATCAAATTAGAGATCGTGGTGCTAAGTTTGACCTATGCAGCTTTAACCCTGATCACGACTTAAACCTAACAACAGTACGTTATGAGAAAAACATTCTACGTGTTGTGCCTGAGCGGGTTTACTCGCTAAATGGTGATGACGGCCGTTTAGATTTAACCTTTTTTGTTAATGGTATTCCTGTCGCTACCTATGAGCTTAAATCTAAGTTTAAACAGTCGATTGATAATGCCAAAGTTCAGTATATGAAATACAGGCAGCCAAAAGATCCTAAAACGAAAAAGCCAGAGCCATTACTAACCTTTTAAGCGTGGTGCATTGGTTCACTTTGCCGTGAGTCAATACAATGTTGCAATGACCACTTCTTTAGATGGTAAAAAGACGTTCATTCTTGCCGTTTGACTAAGGCACAGAGGAAGGTGGTAAGGGCAACGGTATTCCAAGCGATGACAGCTATGTAACGTCATACCTTTGGAATGAGATTTTCCAAAAAGACAACCTACTTCTGATCTTAAGTCGCTACATTCATCTTGAGGTAAAGGATGTTGAACGGTTAGATGGTTCTATTAAGCTAAAAGAAACGATGATATTTCCTCGTTATCACCAATGGGCAGTCGTTTTTAAATTACTCAATACGGTCGATAGTGAAGGCACAGGGCATAAATATCTTATCCAGCACAGTGCTTGTTCTGGTACATAAAACTCGATTGCTTGGTTATCTCACCAGCTTGCTTCAAAGAATTACTACACCGACCATCCAGAACTAAATACAACCTCTGGTGATAAGATATTTGATTTTGTAATCGTCATTATTGACAGAACGGTACTAAATAGTCAGCCATAAGATACTATTTACCAGTTTGATCATAACGAAGGAATGATTGCTCGTGTTAACCGTGAAGAGGCACAAGGCTCTAAATCCAGCCAATTAGCTGGAGGGTTAAAAGCAAGCACCTCTATCATTATCGTGACCATTCAAATATTCCCACATATTTTAAAAGCTATCCGTAAAGACTCCACTCTTTCAGGTCGAAGTTTTGCGGTTATTGCTGATGAAGCCCATTCAAGCCAAACAGGAACAACCGCACGTAAATTACGTGAAGTGCTAATGGCAGAGCAGTTAGACGGGAATGAAAAGCTAGATAGTGAAGATACACTTCGTTTGTTGCTAGAAGCTCGTAAATGCTCAAACAATATTAGTTATTTTGCGTTTACCGAAACAACGAAAGCGGAAAACACTAGAATTATTTAGTCGAAGATCTGAGGCTGATGAGCCAGCAAGCGACACCAATAAACCCTTGCCGTTCCACGTTTACTTAATGCGCCAAGTGATTGAAGAAGGGTTTATTCTGGATGTATTATAAAATTACATCAGTTATTGAGTCGCTTACCAATTAGCATACGACAACCCAGCCTCAGATCACGAAGTTGACAGTAAAAAAGCCGCTTCAAAAATGGCGGAATTGGTTCGTTTATACCAATATAATATTGCTCAAAAAGTAGAAATCATTGTCTGAACACTTCAACGCAAAAGTGAAATACTTATTCGCCGATAAAGTAAAGGCAAGGGTCGTTACCCGTAGCCGTTTAGAAGCGGTTCGCTACAAACTAGCCTTTGAAAAATACGTTCAGGACAAAGGTTATAATAACGTCCATGCGATGATGGCATTTTCTGGCGAAGTGAATAATCCAGATTTCCCTGATCAATCATTCACTGTAAACAATATGAACCTTAATCTTCGTGGTCGTGATATGCGTAAAGCCTTTGATACTTTTGATACTGTGGATTATCAGGTGATGTGAGTTGCTAACAAGTTCTAGACAGGATTTAACCAGCCTAAACTGAACTTGTAAAGGCAAATACAAGATCTTTGTACTCGATTTTGTGAATGATCCAGAAGAGATTTTGGTAGAGTTTAAGGTTTACTTCCACACCGCTGAACTGGCTGGTGTATCAGATCCAAACATCATTTATGATCTAATGAAAAAGCTAGGTAAGGTTGGGATTTACCAATGATTTTAAGTAAAAGGGTTTGTAAATGCCTATAACAGTAAACAAGCAAACCAAGACAAACTTTTAAACATAGTGAAAGCCCCACTTCCTTTGTGTGTTATTTCATCTATATAAATAACAACAGATTGTTTTACATGGTGATGATGCGCCTGATGTAACGGTGTTAACATATTACTGACTCGTCCTTGGGCTTCATCTGGCAAATTGGCTCGGACGGTATGGTTATAGTACTGGCACCTACCCTAGAATAACTAATATTTAGTAATATTTAACGATGACTTGGGTAACTCAAATACTTGATGACGATGGGTAGATTTCGTATTCGGAACAACATTTCCACCGCATTGGTTGTATCAGGTATCTAGCTGACAACACACGATGGAATCGGTTTTTTTTGGTCGCTTACTGGTCTTTTGAGTCCCTCATAGCGAGGCTAAGTGCCCATCTGATTTCAGATGAAATGGTGTTGATCTTTTTGCTCTCGTCCCTTGCTGCTGGGTAGTTTGACGACGGAGAGCGTGATGAGTTCCGTACACTAGCAGACAACCTATCTTCGTACTCATGAAGCTTGTTCCATAGTTCACGGATGAGTGCGTTGGCTTGCTCTGAGCTAACTTGTTTCACCGTTGTGGTTCCCTTTTCAAAATACTTATTTTTCATGAAGCTAGTTTGGCAAGCTGAGAAGCTTACTCAATATGAAATTGTCGATCGGGAGATGATTATCACTTATTGCTTTTCAATGGGGGACTGGTGAACAGTTATGAGTTAGAAAGTAGCTTAATGCCAGTAAAAATATTGATTCTGTGTTGCTTACGCTAAATCTAAAAAGTGCATGATAACATAATAGGCGTTTATGTCAAAGACAAGTTTTCCCACTAATCAATATATTGGAATCCTGACTTAGGTCGGAACATGAATGTTCTTTGATTACTTATCCCTGATAATTCGAATGAAATTAGTGTGTGTTTCAATTGACGTATTCGTGGGCATTAGACAAATTGTCTGTTTTTTTCGTTATGTATTTAATAAATTGAGTGGTTCGTTAATATGACTTGCAACTCCGTTGTTTACTACCTCAGGTACGATGTGTCATCACAGAATTTATAACTCTGAGAAAATTATTTTCTATACTGAAACCAACTTACTAAAAACACGTCCTCGATAGGTGAGACTCAATAAACCTTCGCTATTATTGTGCCTAAAGTATAGAAACTAACGCTACCAGTATCTATCCTGTCGCTTTGCTCTAGCTATCACGTGATACGGCATTTTTTCTTCAAGTACTTCTCGTAAAAAGGCAACTTTTTGGTGAGTTGTTGTATCAGGTGTAATGGTATGATAAAGCCAACGATATGCATCTTCATAATCAAGCGGGCTACCATAATCTGCTACCAGTAGTTCCGCTAATTGCAATATTGCCCGCGTATTACCTAATGACGCCGCTTCGCGCAGGTATGGTATGGCTCGTTCTTTGTCTTGTTGTACCAACGTGCCTTGCGAATAATAACGTCCAAGTTGTTCGAGTGCCACAGGAAGACCTTGCTGTGCAGCAAGCTGCATGTAAAAGATACCTTGTTCTACATCACGACCCACGCAAACGCCCCAAGCTAACATATCTCCATAAAGGAATTGGTATGCTGGCAATTCAACACGAATAGCACGCGCTTCAATATCTTGTAGCAATTGACATTCATCTTTTTTTACTTTCTGTAAGTGAGTATTGCTTTCGAACAAGTGGAGTAATTGAGATTCTGAATACACAGGTAATGCAGAGCCAATGTATGCTTTGGTAGCTGAACTAGTTAACATGATAAATATAAACAGCGATTGCAGTTTCATGTATTCCCACTTAAAGAAAGTGTTGTGACTCTAATACGAATTAGCTTGCCTACTTTGCATCGGCAACTTGTTGCTTAACTTGATCTTCACTGTGAACATTTTTTCGTTCTCCTATTCAATATAGGAACTAAAAGGAAAAAAGCCTCAATCATTGATTTTTCAGCTTGATGCTGATGAAGATGAGAAAGGATGATCTTTAATGATGGTTTCGTTGCGATCAGGGCCAGTTGAAATGATATCAATTGGTACACCAATCAATTCCTCGATACGTTTGATGTAGTCTAACGCTGCTTGTGGCAATTCCTCGAGGGATTTCATACCGAAGGTATTTTCCTTCCAACTTGGAATGGTTTCGTAGATTGGTATGATGTTTTTGTATGAGTCAGCAGCCATTGGAGAGACGTTTAATACCGTACCATCAAGCAGTTGATAACCAGTACAGATCTTGACTTCTTTCAAACCGTCCATGACATCTATTTTAGTCAGGCATAAACCTGAGATAGAGTTGATTTGAACAGCACGCCGCATTGCAACTGCGTCAAACCAACCACAACGCCGCTTACGACCCGTCGTTGCACCAAACTCATAACCATTCATGCAGAGGTACTCACCGATGTTGTCATGAAGCTCAGTTGGGAATGGGCCTGCACCCACGCGTGTACAGTATGCTTTCGCAATACCTAGGATGTAACCGATGTGACGAGGACCAAAACCAGAGCCTACAGCAACCCCACCCGCAGTAGTGTTAGAAGAAGTTACATATGGATAAGTACCGTGGTCGATGTCTAGTAGCGTACCTTGTGCACCTTCGAACATGATCTTGTCACCACGCTTACGCGCATTATCAAGTTCTTGAGTGACGTCTATAACCATACTGGTCAGTACATCGGCTTGCTCTAAGATCTGTGTTAGTGTTTCCTCGTAGCTTACTGATTCAACTTGATAATAATGTTCTAGTTGGAAGTTGTGGTAGGTCATCACATCTTTAAGTTTCTCAGAAAATGTCTCTTTGTCAAATAAATCTCCAACACGAAGTCCGCGCCGCGCTACTTTGTCTTCATACGCAGGTCCGATACCACGACCTGTGGTTCCAATAGCTTTCGTACCACGTGCAGCCTCACGAGCAATATCTAGTGCTATGTGATAGGGAAGAATTAACGGACAAGCTTCTGATAGGAACAAACGTCCACGAACTGGGAAGCCACGCTCTTCTAGTATATTAATTTCTTTCATCAGTGCGCAGGGGGAGATTACAACACCATTACCAATGGTACACTTAACATTGTTGCGCAAAATTCCAGAAGGAATCAAATGAAGAACGGTTTTTTCACCATCGATTACGAGAGTGTGACCTGCATTGTGACCACCTTGGTAGCGAACCACGTAATCAGCGTTTTCAGTTAGAAAATCTACGATTTTTCCCTTACCTTCGTCACCCCATTGGGTGCCGATAACGACTACATTATTACTCATTTTGTCCAGTCAATTGATGATTGAGGGAGAATTCTAGCACCTTCATTTATACGATGCAGTCATTTTCTAATTGTTACTAAGAAGCTGATTGCCAGATTGATATAAGATATTTCTATTTTATTTACTTCAATGGACACATTAAACAGATAAATACCTCCACTCTAAACGACGCTACATCTGATAATAAGTTTCTGCCCCTCACCCTGTTTTACTATTTTGGAGGGATGAACATCACGCAAAAAGAAACGGTCATTTATCCAATAAGTTGAATAGTTCATCAGTATGAGTTGCAATCACGTTCTCCCTCAGTCAGGTGAGATGTACAACCTAGGAGAGAGTCAACCAGATTGAAGTATACTCTCCGTATCCTCTTTTGATGTAGAGATGTGCGTACCCATAAACAGTTAAATAATAAAAATCGGTTTTATAATTAAACACCGATTGACTGAGGGTGATTCCTTTAGCCAGATTGCTAAAACACTTGGCTATACTCACTCAACTATCAGCTGGGAATAACGCAGTATATTCCAGACAATTTTACGGCGTGTACTGTCATCAACTTGTATCAACACAGGCCAAAGAAACCAGTTTCAACACCACGAACGTGTCAATCTTTAGCATATTTCCGGAGAAAAACAAGACATTCATTCATGAATGTTTCAGCATATACACGCCACCAGAAACTGGCTTTCAAGCACGATATGGTGCTCAGTGAAAGTAGTCTGTACTGGCGTTATTTCGCTATAAACAGTCGGGCAATCCTAAACTCACTCTTCGTAGTTACAATACTCAAGTTGGTGAAGTGCTGGCAAGTGTGAAAGTAATGAACAAAGTTATAATACTCGGTATGCCTGTTCGCCAGCAGACAAAGCAGACAAATTAAGACTGTAAAAAAGATTGGGATAAGTACGTTATAATCCTTATTTAATTAATAATGCCGATTTCAGCGGGACAATCATTAACGTAAAAAACGAATTGAGAAAGCCTTCTAATCCACGGATGGGGAGCTTGAAAATACCTTTTACCATCAGTTCCGTTTTAATAATGGTATCGGAAAATATGAATACACGGCCACGATGCCCGTGATGCTTTGAACAATATCATACCTTAATAGCATTATACCTTAATAGCAGTGGTGTCTATCGAAAAAGTGATTGAATCACGGTTTACTAATGCTTGATTATATTGTCTCCAGTTGCTGATCTTGTGCTTTCCCTTTCCCTTTCCCTTCATCCTCTCCCGCTTAACGCTCTGATAATTTGGTTTTATAAATTGAGATTAGTTCAAATATCTGGGAAATGACGCCTCTCTAGGTGTGTAATACATGAGGAGTAAAGTAATATGAAGATTTATCTGTATTCTGTTATCATCCATCAAGTGGAACTTGCGCATTTGATAATGTAACCAAACAGTTGGGGGAACGTAATATGGCCAGTCGTGGTGTAAACAAAGTGATGTTGATTGGTAACTTGGGCAATGACCCTGATGTTCGCTATCTTCCAAATGGAGGTGCAGTTGCAAATCTGACTATTGCGACCTCTGAAACGTGGCGTGACAAGGGCACTGGCGAGAATAAAGAAATGACAGAGTGGCATCGCGTGGTGATGTATCGTCGTTTGGCTGAAATCGCAGGAGAATATCTGAAGAAAGGATCAAAAGTGTATCTGGAAGGCCGTTTGCAAACACGTAAGTGGCAGGCTCAGGATGGTCAAGACCGCTATACTACTGAGATAATTGTTAATGAAATGCATATGCTAGACAGTCGTTCTAGTGGTATGGGGCAAAGTAAGCCAACGCAACAAAACCAAAATGAGCAGCAAAGTAACTGGAGTAAACTTCAACAGCCTTTATCTCAACAACAGACTGCACAGGAACAAGCTCCACCTCAGCAGTCTCAACCTCAGCAGCAGTACAATGAACTTCCTGACTTTGATGACGATATCCCATTTTGAGTATTACCCGAAATTATAGACATGGTGTTGTAATGTTGGAATATAGATTCCAACATATTTAATATATTGAGAAAACCGTCATCCAGTGATGGTTGGAGTTTTTGTAATTCTTTAGGGTGATTATAGAAAAAACTTAAAAATGAAGGTGTCAGGGAGCTTTACTTATGTCATGATTAAGGCATAGCATTTGTAGGTGTAGTGAGTTCTATCAAAAATGGATAACATCGAGCATGGGGTTAGCAAGTTGGCTCTCATTTAGGGTCTCTGTACTCCCATTCCGTCGTTAAATCCACGTGAAATGGACTGACGATTCCTATGAAACTTTTCTCAGAACTGCCCGCACTGATGATCTCTGAAATCAAGTATTTCTAGGTCGTTGGGGTGTTTTTATTTGGATATAGTAAGGAAAATGATTTGACACTAAGAATCGTTTTCAGATTGAGTTGTTCTAAGTGTATACGGTGGATTAAATTTTTCCTCGCAATGCTTTGCGTATGAAGCTTTCCAACAATATGTTATTTTATCACCGCCTGACAAGCGAGTGTTGTATATTTAAGCTATAAACTTTAGCAACGATAGGTTAGTATCTGCCATAGGCGATACTATGCTCTATAACTGTTTTTGTGTGCTGGTAAAACGACATTTAACGTCAACAGTAGCTATGATGATTATCATGTAAGAACAGGTACATTTCCAAAGAAAAATACATTGAATACATGACCTTGAAGCGTATCGAATAGCAAAAACTGTGACGAAGGTATGATCCGTGTTGGTTTTTTAGAAATTCTGAAAGAAGAAATAACCTTCATTAATATATGTTAGCCAGATAAATCATTATGCGTCAGGTGCAGTTTGCCACAGACTTATCTGGGTTCATCTGAAAAATCTTGTTTGCGATCTTTTATCTATTTTACGTTGCTTCAGAGCGTCCTATGCCATAAATAGTCGATAACTAGGTTCTATAGACGCTTAAAGTACTTCATCAAATGGGATGAAGTTAGACTTTTAAAGGAGATAAAAGTCTCGGCCAGTAAAAATGGCAACGCAACTTGTCTGTCGCAATGGGAAACGTCACTGTATGACGGAGAAATCATTGACTATTTAGTAGTCGAGGAGAGTGCTTCTACTCGACTTGACGATTACTTTGATTGAGCGAGAGAATAACAGCTCGCCCCCATGAAAAAATATATATTGATCTACTACCCGTATCTATCTAAGGTCATCAGTTGTCATTATACAGAATAAAGATTACTATAAGTAACACTGGTAGTATGCCAAATTATTGATAGTCATAACACTTATCAACTCAGTTAAGAATCAAAAATAAGACATAGCTTCCATTCTGCTGCACAGTGTGGAAAAGCCATTCAGTATACAATCACCCTATACACCTTGATAAAGTTAAACACACTCTGTGAATATTCTCATTCGACCTTTGCTAATAGTGAAGAAGTAAGGTTTAATATATCCAAAATCTTAGATTTATAATTCCATATACATGTAAAAACATAAAGTTATATAATTTTATTAATTTTAACGGATATTGCACTGTGATTGTAATCCAATCCCTCTTCAGGGGGAAATCTCATTATTGAATATATTCATCAACGACTTTACCCACAAGAATTACAATGTGGATAACTCTGTTGAGAAAGTATACTGAGATAGTGTTAAAATACAAAACTCCCGCGAAAGTCGAGTGGATACTCCAAAATAAAGTGTTCTAGATTTTTTACATAACTTATGTTTCACCTCATGACTGATAACGAATTTATTAGTCAACGATTCAATAGCTTGATTATAATTTAAAGGTAATTTTCACGTTTAATGCATGTATCGAGTGCTTTGTCGTGCATTCCTGTTTATTTCTGGTAATGTGTTCAAGGGATCTTCCGTCTAGGAAACGGATTTGTTCTTGGTTACAAATACTTTTAGTACACATGATACCTGTAGTAGTCGACAACTGGGTTGCAAGTCATACTAACGAACCATTCAACTTATTGAATAGATGCTCTGATCTTTTGGTATCTAATGGTTGTCGAATTGAATTGTTCCAAACGTGTACGTTAGGTCAAATTCTCCCTCTAAATTTGTTGCGTATAAAGCTTGTTAACAAAGTGTTTATTCTCGGGAATAGAGATCGTACACATTTAATTAATAACACCCCTCCAAGTATACAAAAGTAAGCACTGGTTATTCTTGTTACCCACGAAAGACAATTGCTCATCTACTTTGCAAATAAGCACTATTTCCTGTGTATCAAGATGGAATCTTGACACACAGAGGGATGTAAGTTTTTTAAAACTCGGATCATGGCATGAAGGCTTACATAGCGCACTCTAGAGGAGTTGTTTCTATCCGAATTTTTTTATAGAAAGTTCAATAATTCACTCTTTGATCCCTACTTGACAATCTGTGTGTGTATATATCACCTTAGAAGGTTTGTGAGCATGACTGAATACGGGAGCTATAATGGTAACAATGCAAAAGTAAGTATTTCACATAACACAACCCTTTGAATGCATCCCAGATTTTCTGTATACTGCATCCAACTTATATAATATATTTAGCGAAGTATTGGTGCTGCCCGAGAATAAATTGTAAGAAATTTGGAACGACCCTTGAGATTTTAGTTCGTGACTTTAACCTTAGTCAACCTCAGATCTGCATAAGCGCTTGTTTATCAAGCTGAGACATTTTGATGTTCGGCTTCTTTAGTTGAAATGAATACGCGATGAGTCCTGCCAGCAAGTTGACCATAAAACTGATATAACGACGGTGTCGAGAATGCTCAATTTGGGATATGTTTTTTAGTTGGTTAAAAACAGTTTTAATAATAAATAGTTTCCGGAGCATCAGGCGGTTCTAAAGTTTCATCACTTTTGATTTCCTGTTTTTTTAGACCCGTTATCGGTGTCACTCTCTTGTCTATAAGTTCCCACTCCAATGGGCCAGAGATCTAACCTTTATCTCCGTATAAATACCCCCAAAGCTCGTCAGCCATTTCCGACACAATCTTTCTATCATCTAGGTTAGACGTCGTCACTTTGACTGAGATAATGCCACTTTGGTCATTGATAATAAGGTGTGATTAAAAGCCGTGGAACCAGCCCAACGTTCCTTTTCTTCGCTTCACGGTACCTTTAAAGAACTAATGTCTGAGAATGCGTAGGTTGTGATAAACCTGTAGCTTAGATAAATCAACAAAGGCAATTCCTATCGGCCTTGCCTGACGATGAGTGAGGTAAGAGCAAAGCGGAACTAGAACACCTTGTGTGAGCTTGAGTATTTGCGTGTAGCTGATTAATTCAGGAAATTCGTTGGTGAGGTAACGGCAAACAAAGGGGATATAATAGGTTTGGAAGTCTCGATACCCCGATTGATGGAAAGCTATCACTATCGTCATCACTTCGCTAACGTAGAGGTGAGAAAGCTTGTTTCTTTGTTTGATACCGAAAGAAATTAGGTATTTTTCCCATTCATGGAGGAAAGTTTGGTAGAAGTCGTCGACATCGATGAAAACAGCGTTTAAGTTATTTATGCCCAAGTCATTATGCAGCAATAGTTTTTTTAAACGGTCAGATCGTGACTTTGGCATTTAGCTCATTTCTTAAGCTTGTGTTGCATTGACTTTTTATGTTTGTCCTTAATAAGGACTTAAATCTCCTCATATTAAAAAATATTTTTAGTGGCATCGACTACTTTCAGAATTATATTCTGAAGATTGTGTTGCGATAAAATCGCAGTTCCTCGATTGATTCGCGAATGTCATTTAACGCAAGATGGGTAGCTTGTTTATGGAATCCTTTTAGGATGTCTGGTTGCCAACGACATACTAATTCTTTAATAGTACTAACATCAATAGTGCGATAATGGAAGAAACTCTCTAATTCAGGCATTTGCAAATACAAAAAACGACGATCTTGCCCTACGCTATTACCACAAATAGGTGATATACCAGCGGGCACCCACTGTTGTAAGAATAGAAGGGTTTCTTTGACGGCTTGTTGTTCAGAGATAGTACTAGCTTTCACTCTGTCCACCAATCCATTCCGTGTGTGCGTGTTGCTACACCATTCGTCCATCTTTATCAACTCGTCGTCTCTCTGAAAAATAGCAAAAACGGGTCCTTCTGCTATTACATTAAGTTCACCATCAGTAACGATCGTAGCGATCTCAATGATTTTATTGACTTGAGGATTAAGTCCTGTCATTTCTAGATCAATCCAGATTAAATTCTTATCGCTGAAAGACATCCAATTTACCTATTATACAAATAAACCATGTATCATACTTACCCTGACAGGAAAACCAACTAAACTAGTGACATTCTCGTGGCAAAAAAGAAGAAACTCTCAAGAAGCCAATTATACAGCATACGGATAAATAAAAAAAAAGGTATCGACCGTCAGCAAAAGGATATCCAGTGGGAGGCATCCCTGTTGCCGACTCCCCATGAGGGAGTCGTCATTACCCGCTTTGGGCAACATGCCGATATTGAAGATATTCAAACTGGCTTGATTTACACTTGCAAAATTCATCGTTCAATCAAAAGTCTAGTGACCGGTGATGTTGTAGTTTGGCGCCCAAGTACAAAAACACTGCAAGGTATCGTCGGCGTGGTTGAAGCCGTTTACGAGCGACGCTCAGTACTTAGCCGTCCTAATTATTACAACGGTGTAAAACCAGTCGCGGCTAACATCGATCAAGTAGTGATTGTTTCTGCGATATTACCAAAATTGTCTACTAGTATTATAGACCGTTACTTAATTGCAACAGAACAGGTTGATTTTAAACTGCTTATCGTAGTCAATAAGGTTGACTTGCTAGACGTGAGAAGCCTTAAGTTAGTAACGAATACCCTCTCAATCTATAGAGATATCGGCTACGATGTGCTAATGGTTAGTCAAAGATCTGGTGAAGGTATAATCGAGTTAGAACAACGTCTGTCAGAGGTCACCAGCATTTTCGTTGGGCAATCAGGTGTAGGTAAGTCTAGCTTGGTCAATACACTGCTACCTGACGTACATATAGCAACGAGTGAAGTTTCGGAAAACTCAGGGCTTGGTCAACATACGACCACTACGATAAGACTGTATCACTTCCCTAATGGTGGTGATTTGATTGATAGCCCAGGTGTGCGTGAATTTGGCCTATGGCACTTAGAACCAGACCAAGTGACTCAGGGATTTATCGAGTTTCATGATTACATTGGTGGTTGCAAGTTCCGAGACTGTAAACATGGCAGTGATCTAGGTTGTATTATCCGTGCTGCCGTCGAAAAAGGGAAAATTAGCAAGACTCGCTATTTGAGCTATCACAAAATCATCGAAAGCATATCTGAAATGAAGGCAAATCGACAATTTTCAAGAAACAAAGTGAACTGATCCATACTCCATAACGTCCCTCTGGATAGAGGCGCGTTAACTTTTAAACTATACAGATGTTTTAAAGATGGCCTTCAAGGTTTTCTAAAACAATCTACTATTTAGGGAAATCATCGTGTTTAAGAATCTAAAAATTGGACTGCAATATTGTATGCCGAAACACTTTCTTACGCGCTT
This sequence comes from Candidatus Enterovibrio escicola, assembly GCF_002464935.1. Classification (GTDB taxonomy): domain Bacteria; phylum Pseudomonadota; class Gammaproteobacteria; order Enterobacterales; family Vibrionaceae; genus Enterovibrio; species Enterovibrio escicola. Next base: position 31,701 of record NZ_NBYY01000015.1, on the reverse strand, counting down.
TATCGGGAAATTCGCTTCTGCGAAAGCCGGCTTTCTGACCACCGCAATGATCAAGTGGTTTGTACACCACTACAAGGTCGAAATGAGTGAGGCAAATAATCCAGACCCTGCGAGCTACCTAACATTTAATGATTTCTTTGTTCGTGAACTCAAAGAAGGTGCTCGTCCTCTGAATACTCAAGTTGATATTATAAGTTACCCCGCTGATGCTTGTATCAGTCAAGCAGGTTCTATTGAGAGAGGCTGTTTGATCCAAGCTAAAGGCTGTACCTTTGATGTTTGTGAATTACTCGGGGGTGACTCTTCTCTGACGGAAGAGTTCACTGATGGTGATTTTATCACGATGTACCTATCACCTAGTGATTATCACCGAGTACACATGCCATGTGATGGCACACTTCGTCAGATGATTTATATACCAGGTGATCTCTTTTCTGTTAATCCACTGACAACTGAAAATATACCTAACTTATTCGCTCGCAATGAACGTGTAGTCTGTATTTTTAATACCTCATTCGGTTCCCTAGCCCAAGTTCTGGTGGGTGCTACTATCGTTGGTAGCATAGAAACTACGTGGGCAGGTACCATTACGCCACCTACAGGTCAAAGTATTCATCGATGGAATTATCCTCTGACAGGTAAACACGCAATTATATTGAATAAAGGTGAAGAAATGGGTCGTTTTAAATTAGGTTCAACTGTGATCAACTTATTTCCGAAAGGCGCAGTACAATTTAATGATAACATTGTACTAGGCAACTCAACTCGCCTAGGTGAAGAGTATGCACGTCAATGTATGACTGTATCTGGATAAGAGACAGATCAATGTAAAATGTACCCACACAAAAGTGAATCCTAAATCTAGCAGGGAAAGGGTATTATTGCCTCTTTTTGAGAGTAAACAGATTTAAATCTAGACGTTATTTAACCTGAGCTACGCATAAGAAATGAACTAAATGCCCAAGTCGAGATCTGATCGTTTAAAAAAACTATTGATTGCATAAGGACTTGGGCATGAATAATTCAGACATCGTTTTCGTCAATATCGATGACTTCTACCAAACTTTCCTCCATGAATGGGAAAAACACCTAATTTCTTCCGGTGTCAAACAAGGAAAGAAGCCTTTTCGCCTCTACGTTAGCGAAGTGATGACGATAGTGATAACTTTCCATCAATCGGGGTATCGAGACTTACAAACCTATTACATCCACTTTGTTTGCCGTTACCTCACCAACGAATTTCCTGAATTAATCAGCTACACGCGAATGCTCAATCTCACACAAGGTGTTCTGGTTCGCTTTGCTCTTACCTCACACATCGTCAGGCAAGGCCGATAGGAATTGCTTTTGTTGATTCATCTAAGCTACAGATTTATCACAACCTACGCATTCTCAGACATTAGTTCTTTAAAGGTACCGTGAAGCGAAGAAAAGGAACGTTGGGCTGGTTCCACGGCTTTTAATCACACCTTATTATCAATGACCAAAGTGGCATTATCTCAGTCAAAGAGACGACGTCTAACGTGGATGATAGGAAGACTGTGCCGGAAATGGCTAGCGAACTTTGGGATCGCCTGATGCTCCGGAAACGATTTATTATTGAAACCGTTTTTGACTAACTAAAAAACATATCCCAAATCAAGTATTCTCGGCACCGTAGTTATATTAGTTTTATAGGCAACTTGCTGGCAGGGTTCATCGCGTATTCATTTCAACTAAAGAAGCCGAATATCAAGATAACTCGGCTTGATAAGCAAGCGTTTATGCAGATCTGAGGTTACTTATATCGTTTCCAGCGGCTAATCTTGTGCTTGGCTTTTCCCGTTCCCGTTCCATTGCTCATCATCACCTCCCACTTAACTCCATGATGATCTGATCGTAGGAATTGCGATTAGTTTATATAGTTGGGAAACCACACCAATTGTATGTGAAGTTATATCACATTGATATAAGGGTAATACTTACATTCCATGAATGTACCGATTACTTTATCGTGCATCTCCTTAGACTTTTAGTATCCAATCGTTTTTCGGTTGAGTTGTTTAAAGCGTGTACGGCGGGTCAAGTGTTCTCTATCAATGCGTTTTTTATAGAGCTTGCCGACAATGTGTTTACTTATCGGGAAGTATATTTTACACATTGAAACTGTCTGTGCATCAAAATGTAACATTGAATATGGATAATCGATTGAAAAGTAAATTGAGTTTCTTTCTTCTACGACAACCGAATGCGTGAGGAATTATTCTCTTCAATCGAGGCTCACAAGCCTACGAGAGCCAGCGCTAATCATTTTATTACCAACGGAAGAGCCTGAATTCAAGTCTGAAGTGCGATATTTTTTTAAGGAAACTGATAATGCCATCTCTTTAAAAAACGGCAGGTTGCGTAAACTCTAAATATTCCTTAGGATGATGATTGTTCCTTGATTGAGCTTAGTTAATTTCTTCATCCGTGATCCTTTTAAAGTTTATCCCTTTCTTTACGTATTGTCTCAAAGATCTATTTTCATTCATCCCTTGTCACCATGAAGGGTAACAAGGGCAAAGTAAATTTCAACATCCAAAGTTTTTGCTGTTTTTTCATGAGGAGTAAACTCCTGACCATTATCTGTCGTAATCGTAAGGATATGATTTTTGCATGGTATCAGTAAATCAATTATCGCTGCGGTGACATTAACTGCCGATTTAGATGTTGTTCTTAAATTAAATAAAAAGTTTTGTATTCTAATATCGTGATGATAACACTAGTATCATTATTGCTTAAAATTGTATAAAAATTCTAATTAACAAATTGTTGTCGACATATCTATAAGATATGTTTACTCATCAATTTATGACCGAAAGATTTTTGAGCTATTGGTATTTTATTTTCGTGGCTACCTGTTTATAATTCATTGCAGTACTGCCTGTCTTCTTGGAGAAAATAGCGTACGACTTTCGGTAGTTGGCTTCTCCTTCTACGTTAGATCATAAGTGTCGGAAGTTATTACCTAAATTCAGGGGAAACGATAGCGTTGGTCTCCACAACGGACAAGACTATGCTTGTTGAGCGTTCTTGTGTTCTGGAAAAAACGACATGTACTATCAACGATAGCTATAATGATTACCATGCAGAAATAGATTTCTTGCACGAAAAATAATCTATTAAATGCATGACGGTTCGTTAGTTGTTTGATAGTGTACCTGATATACTTCAAAAACTTGTAAATATTTGATTTTAAAGGTCATCAGTGCGTTCAGTTCGAGAAAAACACGCATGGTAATGAGTATCTCATTTCACGAAAAGTCAACAACGGAATGTGCACATCAATACAAATACACCCAAGTGAGGTATATTTACTGATGCTCTGCTCGGTATTATTCCATTCTAAATGGATCTCATTACACCTATAAATAGATGCTTTGTTCGTGATATCGGTTAAGATCATTGAAACCTGCATCTTTAAGTTCTTTGGGTATATCCAAGGTTATTAATTAACCTGATCTGCGCATAATAAATCAATTAAATACCAAAATTACAATTCTAATCGTGTAAGTCAAAGAATTAAGTTAAAAAAGGATTTTAACATGAATAAGTTAGACGTTGTTTTATCGGTATTGACTATTTTTGTCAGGTTCCCCTTTCTTTTTTGGAAAAATACCTGATTTAGGTATTAAAAGAAGAAATAAATCTTCTCGCCTTTCAATCAGTGAAGTCATGTCGATTATTATATCTTTTCATCAAAGACCAACGCGGTATCATGTTGGTAAAGGTAACAATAGCCAATATTAATGACAGCAAATCCGTGTCTAATATGACCGATGATCTCTAGAGATCACCCTATGTGAGATAATAGGTATATATCTAGTTTCCTTAAAGATACTCACGAAAAAAGGGATTAGTTTCATCGCAAATACACGGAAGAATATGAAATCAAAGGTAATTAAGTTTTGGGATCGTCTGATGTTTAGAAAACAATTGATCATCAAGACCGTCTTTAATCAACTAAAAAATATATCCTAATTATAGAGAATTCTCGGCATCTAAGTGGGGGAAGATTTATAATCAGCCTGATTACTGTATTCATTGCTTATACGTTCCAATAAAAAAGCCTAGTTTTAAAATTACTCCGCTTGAAAAAGCCGTGCTTATACCAGAACTGAGGTTAATTACGTTGTACTGAATCTGCAGTCGCAATACCGTAGTCGCTATGGCCATTGAGTACTGTGTACCTCTCGGTAAAGTGGTCAAATTATTATGGGAGGTGTCATGGCGATCCAGCTGAATAGCTTTTCTCTTTATCTATCATTAATCATAGATACAAAACTGATATGGTGGTGTTTCAAAGTTAGGGTTCACATGTCATGATGGCATTTACATGACTGTAATTAGTATGGGTAATGCAGGGATGAGATGTACAAACTGGCGTAATTATCAGTGTCTTATTTCCGTTACGGGGAAAGAATGTAGAATTAACAGCGATCTGCGAGAAAATGGACTCCCAGACAACAAATAGGTGGTTCATATGACGGATATTTTTAACACGGAGCTTTTTGATGAGCTATCAACTTTATCCTTTGGTGCTGCTATTGCACTTGCGTGTACAGTACAAACCACTATTTACCTACACGGCGATCTTGGCATAGGGAAAACCACTTTTGCTCGTGGGTTTATTCAATCCCTCGGTTATAAAGGTAGAGTAAAAAGTCCGACATATACCTTGGTTGAACCTTATCAGTTATCAGCCTGGCAGGTATATCATTTTGACCTGTATCGTCTTACCGATCCTGAAGAACTTGAATTCATGGGTATACGTGACTACTTTACACAAAATGCATTGTGTCTCGTCGAATGGTCGAACAGGGGTGTAGGTTTTTTGCCTGAGCCTGATTTGGATATCATATTGAAAGATAACGGTAAACGGCGTAGGCTGAAGGTTAAAATAAATACTCTTTCTGGCAGAACTTTGGTTGATAAGCTAGTGTGGAATTAACGGGATGCAGTGGCTAGGAGTGCCTATAGGGCTACTGTGTTGGCTAGGAATGATTGTTTCTACATCGGCAAATATACTTGAAAATATACGGGTTTGGCCATCTCCTGAAGAGACTCGGGTAGTAATAGATATGGCAGACATGCCAAACTTCACCTATTTTATGCTGACGAAACCTCATCGCCTTGTTGTTGATTTGTATGGTACCTCACTGAATACTAAACTGCCTATAGGTATACAAAACAGTAAGGTTTTAAACCTTATTCGTAAGAGTAACCCCTCGAAAGAAGAATCTTGTAGACTGGTATTTGAGCTAAAAGACAGCAGTTATCCACGTATTTTTATTCTCAATCCTAGTGGTGAATATGGTCATAGACTTGTTGTTAATTTACCGCATAAACTGCAAAAAACGGTGGCTGTGCAAAAGAAAGTGGACGTTACAGAAACGAAAGGAGCATTACCATTTGGCACTGAAGATATTGTTATTGCTATTGACCCGGGTCACGGCGGAAATGATCCGGGAGCGGTGGGGCTAGGTCGGAAATATGAGAAGCATGTGACATTATCAATCTCTCGTAGGTTAGCGGCCAAAATCAATGCCATTATTGGTATGAAAGCAGTCTTGACTCGCCACGGTGATTATTTTGTGGATCTGAATAAACGTTCAGAGATCGCTCGAAATCAGGGTGCTCATTTGCTGGTGTCAGTGCATGCAGATGGATTTGATAAACCCCAACCGAGAGGGGCATCTGTGTGGGTGCTTTCTGTCAGTCGCGCTAACAGTGAAATAGGACGTTGGATTGAAAGACACGAAGAGCAATCCAATTTATTGGGAGGAGGTGCACTACTCAATGATAATGAAGATAAATATCTAAGTCGTGCAGTGCTTGATTTACAGTTTAGTAATTCACAAAAAGAGGGCTATGAGGTTGCTCTTCGCGTACTTAAAGAAATTGGCAGAGTGACAAATCTCCACAAAACCAGCCCAGGACATGCTAGTCTAGCTGTGTTGAAATCTCCAGATATTCCGTCATTGCTGGTGGAAGCCGGCTTCATCACCAACCCACAAGAAGAAATCTTGTTGTTGAACTCTAGTCATCAGCAAAAAATCGCGAATGCCGTATTTAAAGGTATTTTGGCGTATTTTAATGAATTTCCACCCGATGGTACCTTGATGTCTGCGCTGAAAAATGGTATTAGGCACAAAGTGACGCTTGGTCAGTCACTGTCTGTGATTGCAAAAAAATATGGTAGTTCCGTTTCTGGCATCAAGGCGACTAATGGTCTAAAGTCTAATATCCTTAAAATTGGTCAGGTACTGACGGTGCCAGATATGAATGCTAAGGAATTTGTGCCTGCATCAACCATCGCTGTGAGGGAATCAACATCGTCAATTGATCCCATTACCACTTGGACGTACATGCATACTGTGGCGCGTGGTGAGTATTTGGGTAAAATTGCAACGAACTATGGTGTGACCGTCAGCGGAATTCGCAGCATAAATAAACTTAAAAAGGATATATTATGGGTTGGTCAGAAACTCAAAATTGTGTGTAAAAAACCTAAAGACACGAGCATCAAGGTTGAAAATGGTGAATACCTAAGTAAAATTACCAGCAATTAAGGTGTGTCGATTGATGGCATTCGTAATGCCAATAAATTGCAATCTGATGAATTGTCGGTAGGTCAAACATTGATTATCCCTAGGAGTTGGGTTATGTATTCAATAGACTGACCTTCGTGTAAAATAGTAATTTTTCAAGGTAATAGTTGTGACTAACATTGATGTTAAATATCTTTTTAACTAACCTGAACTGCGCATACGAAATGAACTAAATGCCAAAGTCGCGATCTGCCTGTTTGAAAAAACTATTGATTGCATAAAAACTTGGGTATTAAATAAATTTAGACTCTGTCTGCCAGACTTATCTCCCTGCATGGAAAAAACACCTAATTTCTTCCGAAATTAAACAAAGAAACAAGCCTTCTCATCTTTCCGTTAGCGAAGTGATGACGATAGTGATAGCTTTCCATCAATCTGGATCTCGAGACTTCAAAACGTATTACATCCCCTTTGTTTGCCATTACTTCCCCAACGAATTTCCTGAATTAGTTAGCTACACGCGCATGCTCAAGTTCATCAAGGTATTCTGGTTCTACTCTGTTTTCCCTCAGCACCGTCAGGCAAGGTCGATAGGGATTGCCTTCATTGATTCGTCTAAGCTACAGGTTTGTCACAACCTATACATTCTCAGATATCAGATTTTTAAAGGTACCGCAAAGCGAGGAAAAGGAATGATAAGGTAGTTTTATGGCTTCAAACTAGACCTCATTATCAGTGACCGAGGTGGCATTATCTCAGTCAAAGTGATGACGGCTAACGTGGATGATAGAAAGCCTGTGTTGGACTTTCCTGACGAGCTTTTGGGCTGTTTATACGGAGATAAAGGTTATATATCTGGTTCATTGGAGCGAGAACTTGCAGACAAGGGCGGACACTAATAACGGGTGTGAAAAAAATATGAAATCAAAACTGATGAAACTTTAGGACCGCCTAATACTCCGGAAATAATTTATTATTGCAACCGTTTTTGACCAACTAAAAAACATATCCTAAGATAGAGCATTCTCGTCACCGTAGTTGTATCAGCTTTATGGTCAACTTGCTGGCGGGCTTATGCGTATTCATTTCAACCAAAAAAACTATCATCAATATGACTCAGCTTGATAAATAAGCGCTTATGCAGATCTGAGGTTAAGTTATGCATGCCAAAGTCCTTAGGCAGGTAATAGTTATTTTCAAACGATCAGATCGCGACTTGGGCCTTTAGTTCATTTTGTATGCGCAGCTCAGGTTAATTTAAAAGCAATATCGAAACTGGCAGGTGATATCACCGTAGCGAGAATAGATTTACTGATACCATAAAAAAGCATATCCATACGATGGAGATAGATAATTGTCGAGAATTATTTCATCATGAAAAGATAGTAAAATGCCCTCCGTCAGGTGAAATGCACAAGCTAGCGAAGAGTCAGCCAGATTGAAGTACACTGTCTGCATCCTCTTTTGGTTTGGAGATGTGAATGACTCATAAACAGTCAAATAACAAGGCCAGATTTTATATTGAGTAACGATTGGATGCGTGTGATTCTTTTAACCAAATTACCCAAACACGTGGCTGTGCTCACTCCACCCACAGTCGAGAAATAGAGCGCCATGCACTAAATAATTTGCACGGCATATACTGTCAACGCATTGCATCAAAACAGGCTAAGTAAACCCACTCAAACACCCAGAACGGGCTATCTTTTGATAGTATTGAGAGAGAATGAATGTATTCATGCATGAAGGTCTAAGTACGCATACGTCACCTGATATAATTAGCGCCGAACTGGTTCTAAAGCACGATGTGATGCTCAGTGAAGGCACGATTTATCGTTATATAGGGTATGACATAGGTAATGGTGGGGCTCTAATACAAGGATCTTCCCCATCAGGGAAAATTCTACAGAATTAAGATGAACATCGGCGATAAGGTAAAAATAAAGAACCGAGTTGGCATTGAGAAACGGACTGATATTACAGACGAGAAGACATAGTTTTGTCTTTTAGAAATTGATACTGTTATCAGGACTTGGCATAAATCTTTGCTTCTTATCGTAGTAGTAACGTTTATTGATATTATAAATTCCACCTTCCATGAGTTCAAAATCCTTACGTCAGACAACGGTACAGAGTTTACCGATCATGAAAAAATGACCTTTGCTTAAGAAAGGAAGAATTATCTACCTAAGAAATATTTAGGGTTTAATCAGCTTGCCGTTTTTTAAAAAAATGGCATTAATAACTTGATTGAAAAGTGTCTTATTCCAGACTTAAATTTAGAGTATTTATTTTGCAATAAGAACAATAAGCGCTGGCTTTGTTATACTTGGGAACTTCGATTGAAAACGGTCATGACTCACGCTTTTGACCGTCGTAGCTAAAGGATATTTAATCATCTTTTGATGACACTTATCTGAATATAAGGTGACTTCTTAATATACTTATGGTTACAGTGTCTACGATTATATTCCTCTAGAATAAATATATGATAGGCAAGCTTTAAATGCAACTTATTGAGAGGAAAGATGGGCGTTGTTTCCAAAATATCTTAACGAATCGCCATTCCTACAATCAGGTCATCATGGAGTTAAACGGGAGGTGATAAGGGGAAAACACAAATACAAGATCAGCCACTGGAAACAATATAATCAAGCATTAGTAAACTGTGGCTCAGTCACTTTTTGGATAGATGCCGCTTCCATCAAGGCATGGCATTGTCTAGAGCATCACGGTCATCGTGGCCGTTGATTTATATTTTCGGATACCGTAATTGAAATGTCACTGATGGTTAAAGGTATTTTCAATCTCCCATTTCGTGGATTAAAAGGATATCTCAATTCGGTTTTTACGTTAATGAATGTTTCGCTGTAATCCACTACATACACCTGCATTAGTAATGGGATCTAAGACCGTAAAAGTTAAGTACCTTTTGCCGAGTCGAGGAGCTATCATCCTCGTTGTTATTGATACAACAGGCCTAAAAGTATATGTCTAAGGTGAATGGAAAACACGTAAATACGTTAAGGAGACGCGGTGTATCTGGCGCAAACTTCATCTCACCGTTGATGTGTCTAGTCATGAGGTTATTGCTGAAAAAGTGAACCTAGTTTCTGTGAGTGATAATTAGGTTTTTTCTACATTGCTTAACCCATTACGATGAAAGATACAGCAAGTCAGTGCTGATGGAGCCTATGACATAAGAGCATGTCACCACGTACTAAAAAACAAAGGAATAACGCCCAGTATCCCACCTCGAAGCAAGGCTGGCTATTGGGAGGAAGACAGCCAAGAAATAAAGCTGTAAAGGCGTTAAAAGAGGATAAAACAGCGGAGGAAAAAAGGCCTTGGTCTATCACAAACGCTCATTAGCAGAGACAGTAATATTTCGCTATAAGCAGTTTGCTCAGCCCTAGACTCATGCTTCGTAATTACAATGCTCAAGTTGGTGAAGCGCTGGCAAATGTACAAGCCATGAATAAAGGTTATAAGACTCGGTATGCCTGTTCTCCAGTAGACAAATTAAGACTGTAAAAAATATTGGGATCAGTGCGTTATAAGCCTGATTTAATCAACAATGCCGTTGAGTGAGAAAATTTTTATTTCTCGTACCTGTTTAAAACAAGTCAATCAGAACATCTATCGAACATTTAAGATAGGCGGAAATGCACGATAAGGTGGTAGGAATCTTCATTGAGTGTGAGCATTATACTTAGATCACAATAAACATATCAAATACAGGCTTAGGAGTTAACCAATGGCCATTCGGATTTTATCGACACGGTTAGCCAACCAAATTGCTGCGGGTGAAGTGGTTGAACGCCCAGCTTCAGTAGTTAAAGAGTTGGTGGAAAACAGTATTGATGCATGTGCAACCAGGATTGAAGTTGATATTGAAAAGGGTGGTAGAAAACTTATCCGTATTCGAGATAACGGCTGTGGTATCAAAAAAGGTGAGCTTGAACTAGCATTAAGTCGCCATGCCACCTCCAAAATTTATTGTCTTGACGATCTTGAAGCCATTACCAGCCTTGGTTTTCGAGGCGAGGCGCTTGCGAGTATCAGTTCGGTATCGCGTTTGACCTTGACCTCTCGTACCGAAATGCAGGCAGAAGCGTGGAGCGCGTATGCCGAAGGGCGAAATATGTCGGTGCAGGTGAAGCCAGCAGCACATCCTGTTGGTACGACGGTAGAAGTGGTGGATCTGTTCTTCAACACACCGGCAAGACGTAAATTCCTTCGCACCGATAAAACCGAATTTAGTCATATCACTGAATTATTGAAACGTATTGTATTGAGTCGATTTGATGTCGCCGTTACGCTGCGTCATAATGGTATTATTATACGCCAATACCGTGCGGCATCGAATGATGTACATCGGAAGCGACGACTTGCAGTAGTGTGTGGATCTAAGTTTATCAAGACTTCAGTACAGGTAAGCCTCGAACATCTCAATTTGTCGTTTCATGGTTGGATTTGTCTGCCGGAAGGTGCTAGAGTACAAAACGATATTCAGTACTGTTTTGTCAATCAACGAATGGTGAAGGATAAATTGATAAACCATGCGATTCGTCAGGGATACGAAAGCATGTTAAAACTCGGTCAATTTGTAGCTTATGTGCTTTATATCGATATCGATCCTCACCAAGTCGACGTTAATGTGCACCCTACTAAACATGAAGTACGTTTCCATCAAAGTCGTTTAGTTCATGACTTTATTTATCAAGCGGTGTCTGATGCGTTACAACAAATTATGGCATCTGATCCGTCTTCTTTAGGTAGTAAAGATGAACAGGACATTAAACATTTCGAGGGTGCTGATGAAGATAAACAGCCTCTTTTAAAGGAATACTCATTACAGTCGTCAAGCGTATTAAATTTATCAGGCGCACAATTGGCATTGGCGAATAATAATGAACGCTGTCGATCGACAACGTTTCGGAAAATGGAAGCATCCTATTCTTCTAATGAGGCAATGGTATGTCTTAGGCAAGACGAAAGTTCGTATTATTGTCCGAGGTCTAGCTTTACTTACCAGTATCCATCTAATACTTTTTATTCAACCTCACCCTCACCGGCGAAAGCCATGCAACTTGCTTATTCAGAATTGATAATAAACCCTGATAAGCAGGCAGATCATTGCGTGGTAGAAGCATCAACTGTAATGTCGGCCATGCCTGTTGGGGATGAGTATAACAGCCTTGGAAAGGCATTAACGATCATTGCATCTCATTATTTGTTAGTGCAACGTACCGAGGGTATAGCACTGCTAGATTTAGATGTTGCTAATTATCTGCTTACGTTCGGTCAGTTACATTTAAGACTACATCCACAAGGTCTAAAAGCACAACCTTTACTAATTCCACAAACCATCCCAGCGTCTATTCAAGAAATTAAATTGTTTGAAAAATATGACACTTTATTGCGACAATTTGGCATTGTTTTGCGAAAGAAATCATCTAACCATATTATGGTCATGGCAGTGTGCCAACCGTTTCGTCAGCACAATTTGCAGCATTTTATTTCTCAATTATTGTATTTCTTGTCGCTGCAAGCAGACAAAGAAATACAACTTCCTTCCGATGACATGGCTATATGGTTGGCAGATAAGGCAACGAAAAAGAGTGGTAAGTATGGATTTTCTCAGGCAGTTACATTGGTCACTGAACTTGAGTATTGCTGGCAGGGAAAACTGGCGGAATATTATTCTAGGTTGGTGCGTCCAGTTGATGTGGCAGCAGCAATAGAAGCATTTTTATATGATTAACGGGAAGCCTAAAGCGATTTTCCTAATGGGGCCAACGGCATCGGGAAAGACCGACCTAGCGATCGCACTGAAGCAACAGTTTCCAGTAGACATTATTAGTGTTGATAGTGGGCTTATTTATCGTGGTATGGACATAGGAACCTCGAAACCAACTGCGGAAGAACTGGCATTTTCACCTCATTACTTGATTGATATTCGTGATCCTTCTGAGGCTTATTCCGTCGCAAATTTTCGTCAAGATGCCCTGAGAACTATGACGGAAACTGTCTCCAGAGGGAGAATTCCTCTTTTGGTTGGTGGTACAATGCTTTACTTCAAAGCCTTATTGAAAGGTTTATCACCTTTGCCTGCTACAAATACTGTTATTAGAGAGCAAATTGCGCAGGAAGCTTCAGTATATGGATGGCAAGTGCTTCACAGAAAACTGTGCGAGATTGATCCTATCTCTGGGGTAAGAATTCATCCGAATGATCCGCAACGTTTGTCTAGAGCACTGGAAGTTTTTCGTGTTTCGGGTAAAACTCTTACAGAGTTAACTAAAATCACAAACAACCCATTATTATACGAGGTTTACCAGTTTGCAATAGCACCTAGAGAAAGGAGTGAGTTACATCGCAGGATTGAGCTTCGTTTTCAGGCAATGATGGAAGCAGGCTTCGAGGAGGAAGTAAGTATGCTATGTGGCCGTGGGGATCTAAATCCAGATCTGCCATCTATCCGATGCGTGGGTTATCGTCAGATATGGGATTATTTGTCTGGTAACTGTTCACTTGATGATGCAATTTATCGTGGAGTGTGTGCTACTCGTCAGTTAGCCAAGCGTCAGATTACTTGGTTGAAAAGTTGGGACAACTTGACATGGCTTGATAGCGACAACACTTCATTATCGTTACAAATAGTCGAAAAGTGTTTAACCTAATCTCAGATAGATCGGAGTATACTCAGATTGTTGTAGGTGATGTCGTTGATCTTTTTGTTGAAAAAGACAACTCTATCTAAAATAAGGAAAATTAAAAATGGCTAAGGGGCAATCTCTACAAGATCCATTTCTGAACGCTCTTCGTCTTGAACGTATGTCTGTTTCTATTTATCTTGTTAACGGTATTAAGCTTCAAGGTCAGATTGAGTCATTTGACCAGTTTGTGATCTTATTGAAAAACACTGTAAATCAAATGGTATATAAGCATGCGATTTCGACTGTGGTACCTTCTCGCCCTGTGAACTATCATCAAAATTTAACCAATCGTTCTCTTAATGAACGTCCACAAGAAGATACTGAGGAGTAAAAATCTTTTGGCAAGGAGTTTTTTGATTGTTTGACCTCTACAAAGCCGGTGAACAGGCAGTTTTAGTTCATATTGATTTCACCAAAAATGGCGGATGGGAAGATTTCAGTGAGTTTGAAAGTCTAGTATCCTCAGCGGGGATGTGTAAGGTGCAAATGGTTACAGGTAGGCGTCAATCCCCGCATCCAAAATACTTTGTTGGTGAAGGTAAAGCCTTTGAAATTTCTGATATAGTGCGAATTGCTGGGGCTGATATCGTTATATTTGACCATACATTATCACCTTCACAGGAACGTAATCTGGAGCGTTTGTTTCAGTGCAGTGTACTTGATCGCACAGGGTTGATCTTGGATATTTTTGCACATCGAGCGCGAACATACGAAGGTAAGTTGCAAGTTGAACTTGCACAGCTGCGTCATATCGCAACCAGATTAATCCGAGGGTGGACGCATCTTGAACGTCAGAAAGGTGGCATTGGTTTACGAGGTCCCGGTGAAAGTCAGCTTGAAACCGACCGTCGTTTGCTGCGTGAACGCGTAAAAAGGATTTTGCGGAGGCTTGATAAAGTCGCTAAACAACGTGAGCAAGGTCGACGAGCAAGAATCCGAGCAGAAGTACCTACAGTATCACTTGTGGGATATACTAATGCTGGTAAGTCAACGTTGTTCAATCGTATCACAGGGGCAGGTGTTTATACTTCAGGGCAGTTATTTGCGACATTAGACCCGACTTTACGCAAGATTCAAGTGGTTGATGTTGGCGACACTATCTTGGCTGATACGGTCGGGTTTATTCGTCATTTGCCACACGATCTGGTCGCGGCCTTCAAGGCAACTCTGAAAGAAACACAAGAAGCAACATTACTGCTTCATGTGATTGATGCAAGTGATGATCGTTTTCAAGAAAATATTGACGCTGTTAATGTGGTTTTGGAAGAAATTGAAGCTCATGAAGTGCCGACCTTGTTGGTGATGAATAAGATTGATTGTGTGGAAAAAGCTAGTCCCCATATTGAACGTAATGGGGAAGGCGTTCCTAGTATTGTTTGGGTATCAGTACTTGCAGATCAAGGTATAGATCTTCTTTTCGAAGCAATGACTGAAAGGTTGGTTGGTACTATGGTAAACTATCGCCTACGTATTCCTCCCACAGAGATTGGTAGAATGTACAGTAAATTATGTCGGTTAAGATGTATTTTACATGAAGAATACGAATCAGACGGATATTTGCTGATAGATGTTCGGTTAACTCAGATCGATTGGATGAGATTAAAAAAACGGGAAGGCAGTAAATTTGGTGACTTTATTGTCAGTGAATGGAATGTTACAATCTAAGGCAAGAGACTATCGTCATATCATATTGATGGAGTGTTATAATGGCGTGGAATGAACCAGGAAGCAATGGCGGTCAGGATAAAGAACCGTGGGGTAAACGGGGAGGTCGAAACCAAGGCCCACCTGACCTCGATGAAGTGTTTAGTAAACTGACTCATAAACTGAGTGGTCTGTTTGGGGGTAAGATGCCGTCCATTGGTGGTGGCAATATTGCGGGAATAGGTGTAATCGTTGTTGTAGGTATGATCATTTGGGGTGTATCAGGCTTCTATACCATCGGTGAAGCGGAGCGTGGTGTGGTTCTGCGTTTCGGCAAGTATAGTCATATTGTACCTCCAGGGTTAAATTGGAAACCAAACTTCATTGATACAGTTACAACTGTCAATGTTGAAGCGATTCGATCGCTGAGGGGTTCAGGTGATATGCTGACCAAAGACGAGAATGTTGTTCGCATCGAAATGGATGTGCAGTACCGTGTTGCTGATCCACAGAAATATCTGTATTCAGTGACAAATGCTGATGATAGTTTACGTCAGGCGACTGATTCAGCATTGCGTGCGGTGGTTGGTGATGCGGTGATGGATGAAATCCTAACCACGGGGCGTCAACAAATCCGTGAGCGTACTCAGGTGGAAATCAACCGGATTACTGATCGTTATAACATGGGCCTTTTAGTTGTGGATGTGAATTTCGATACCGCGCGTCCACCTGAACAGGTGAAAGATGCTTTTGATGACGCTATTGCAGCGCGAGAAGATGAAGAGCGTTTTACTCGTGAGGCAGAGGCGTATCGTAACGACGTTTTACCAAAGGCAAAAGGTCGTTCTGAACGTTTAAAAAAAGAAGCACTCGGCTACCATGAGAAAACGGTTAATGGAGCACAAGGTGACGTTGCGCAGTTTGACAAGTTGCTGCCTGAGTATTTAGCTGCCCCAAAAGTGACACGAGCTCGTCTCTATCTTGAAACGATGGAAAACGTGTTTTCCCGTACGAGTAAAGTGTTGATCGACTCTCAGGAAGGTGGAAATAACTTACTGTACTTACCTTTGGATAAGTTGATGAATCAAACACCTCAAACACCTCAAAAACGTTATTCTGGTGAAATTAGTGCTCCGGACTATGGCCTGACGCTGGAAAATACGACAGTAGCTCCAGGTACGTCCACACCACGTCAATCAACATCACGCCCTGGGAGATATTAATTATGCGTAATTTATTAATTCCTCTCATTATCCTTACTACTTTTATTGGACTGATGTCAGTCTTCGTGATTAAGGAAGGGGAGAAGAGCATGGTTATTCGTTTTGGTCGAATATTAAAAACTGATGATAATCAGACCCATATTTATGAGCCTGGCTTACAGTTTAAGGTTCCGCTGTTTGACCGTGTAGAAAAATTAGATTCGAGAATCCAAACTATGGATGATCAATCGGATCGTTTCGTGACGTCAGAGAAAAAAGATGTGATTATCGATTCTTATGTAAAATGGCGTATTAAAAACTTCGGTCAATATTATCTATCTACCGGTGGTGGTAATCGGTTGACGGCAGAGGCGTTATTGCAAAGAAAGGTAGCTGATGGACTGCGTGCTGAAATTGGTTCGAAGACGATTAAACAAATTGTATCTGAAGAACGTGAGCAGGTGATGGCCGATGTACTGAAGGAAGTACGAGAAAGTGCTGATGATCTCGGTATAGAGGTGATAGATCTTCGGATTAAGAAGATTAATTTACCCGAAGAAATTAGCGAATCTATCTACGCGCGTATGCGTGCAGAACGTGAAACTGTAGCACGTCGTCACCGTTCTCAAGGTCGTGAGAAAGCAGAAGTTATTCGTGCTCAAGCAGAACTTGAAGTAGCTACATTGTTGGCAGAAGCTGAGAGGACAGCACGTGTAACCCGAGGAGAAGCGGATGCAACCGTGGCGAAGATTTATGCAGACTCTTTCACTAAGGATCCTGAATTTTATAAATTTCTTCGCTCCTTGAAAGCCTATGAAAATAGTTTTAACAACAAAGGTGATATTCTGGTGCTCGATCCGAATAGTGAGTTCTTTCAATACATGAAACAGCCAAATGCTATAATTCAATAAGGTTTATACTAATTAACCTGAGTTGCGCATAAGTAATGACCTAACGGCTCAATTCTTGACCTGAGCGTTTAAATCAAATCCTCTGTCGTATAAAGACTTTGGTATGCTAATTTAGATGATTTTTTACTGATATCGATGATTCATTATCATGAATTCAATAAGTTGATTATGTTCTAAAGGCAATACTCACGTTCAAAGAATATCCCGATCACTTCGTCGTATATTTTGGTTGATTTTGAGTATCCAGTAGTTTTTAGATTAATCCGTTACAAGCGTGGATGGAGGGTCAAATCCTCCCTCCTAATATGTTGAGTATGGAGCTTGCCAACAATGTGTTTGTTCTCGGGAAGAAATAGAATAATAGAATACCCTTCGAAAAGGCGCTGTTGCTTAAAGAAGGCTTATGATGCCCTGCTCCCAGTTTTCTCTAAAATTTTAATTTATTTGCTGTCGAACAGGAATACTGACTCTTATAACTTCGTTGATTGCTGCCATATTTGCCAACGTTTCACCAACTAGAGCATTGTAATCACGAAGAGTGAGTTTAGGGCTGAGCAACCGTTTATAGCGAAATATTACTATCTCTGCTAATGAGAGTTTATGATAAACCCTATCCTTTCCACCCCTACTGTTTGTCCTCTTTTAACGTTTTTACAACTTACTTTCTAGGATGCCCTTCCTCCCAGTACTCCGCGTTACTTCGAAGTGGAATATTGGGCGTTATTCTTTTATTCTTGAGTGCGTGGTGAGAGCTCTTCGACTTGGCAAACGGTACTTAACTTCCACGGCTTTTGATCGCATTACTAATGCAAGTGTATGTAGGTGATTTCTGTGGAACATTCATCAACGTAAAAACCGAATTTAGAAAGCATTCTAATCCACGAAGGGGGAGATTAAAATACCTTTCACCCTCAATGCCGTTTCAATCCAAGCTCCTAAGCATATCATATCTAGATGATTATTGTTGTTACCGACGAAAAACGATTGCTCATCTATATTGCAGATAAGCACTACTTCCTGTACATCAAGAGGAAATATGGTTATACAGCGGGATGTCCGGTTTCTAAAACGCGGATAACCGCATTAATGCTGATGTGTAGCACTCGATATGAATTACGGATACCCGTATTGTACATAGTAAATTCAATAATTTTCTCTTTTATCTCAGTCTTATAAGTTGTGCATGTATATTGACGCTGGAAGGTTCGATAACATGACTGGCAAGGATAGCGGTGACGTCCCCACGACCTCCACCATGCTTTTTAACCGTTCTTGTGTGCGGGTAAAAACTATATTGAACGTCAACGATAGTTATAATTATCACCATACAAAAGAATACTCTTCTACACAAAGAGTATTCTATGAAATGCATGACAGATTATTCCTATAAGGATTTTCCTTGAACTGGATACTCTGCTTACCTTTCAAATCAAACATATTCAAATTGTTTTGGTATAGAAACGACGAAGCGTTTTTCCATCTATTCTAATAACTTGATAATCAAGTGTTTTGGAAACAAAACTCATCCAGCTGATAAAGCAGTGTTGTAATTAACACGGTTCGACACCTGACATAATACGAATAATAGTGGAGTGTAACAGACCTGCTATCAGTACATAAACTAAGCTAAACGTAATAGAGGGACTAAATGCCAAGTCTTGATCTGATCGTTTTAAAAAAAATATTGACTGCATAAGGACTTGGGCATGAATAATTTAACCTCAGATCTGCATAAGAGCTTTCTTATCAAACCTAGTCATCTTGATGTTTTTCTTCTTTGGTTGAAATGAATACACTATAAGCCCCTCTAGTAAGTTGCCTATAAAATTGATACAACTACAGTGCCGAGAATGCTTGATTTGGGATATGTTTTTTAGTTGATTAAAAACGGTTTCAATAATAAATCGTTTCCAAAACATCAGGCGATCCCAAAGTTTCACCACTTTAGGTTTCATATCTTTTTCACACCCGTTATGAGTGTCACTCCCTTGTCTGCCACTTCCCGCTCCAATGGACCAGAGATATAACCTTTATCTCCGTATAAACACCCCAAAATCTCGTCAGCCATTTCAGATACAGGCTTTCTATCATCCACATTAGCTGTCGTCACTTTGATCGAGATAATGCCACCTTGGTCATTGATAATAAGGTGTAATTTGAAACCGTAGAACAACCATATCGTTCCTTTTTCTGGCTTCGCCATGCCTTTAAAAACCTAATATCTGAGAATTCGTAGGTTGTGACAAACCTGTAGCTTGGACGAATCAACGAAAGCAATCCCTGTCAACCTTACCTGACGGTAAATGAGGTAAGAGCAAAGCGAAACTAGAACACCTTGCATGAGTTTGAGCATCCTCGTGTAGCTAACTAATTCAGGAAATTCGTTGGTGAGGTAGCGACAAATAAAGTGGATGTAATAGGTTTTTAAGTCTCCATACCATCGATTGATGGAAAGCTATCACTATCGTCATCACTTTGCTAACGGAGAGGAGAGAAGGCTTGTTTCTTTGTTTGACACCGGAAGAAATTAGGTAGTCCTCCCATGCAGGGAGGAAAGTCTGGAAGAAGTCTTCGATATCGAGGAAAACAGCGTCTAAGTTATTCATGCCCAAGTCCTTATGCAGTTAATAGTTTTTTCAAACGCTCAGATCGAGATTTGGGCATTTAGTTCATTTCTTATCTGCAACTCAGGTTAAATAATTATCAATCTTGGTAATCGAGTCCAACAACAGAAAGATTATTTTTTGCCCAAAAAACGGCTTGGACACGATTTTTTACATTAATTTTTTTGAAAATATTGTAAAGGTGAGATTTAACCGTGTGTGCAGAAACGAACAGACTATCAGCAATTTCGTTATTGGAGGCACTAGTCACGAGCTTCCGAAGTATTTGCTGCTCTCGGTTAGTTAAATAGAGTTTAGAGTAATCAATCACATTATTGTTATTCTTTTGATAATAGTGGATAAGTTCTGCTAGCTTTTGACGGGGTAACCAATATTCTCCAGATAGCATTTTCTCAATACCATGACAGAGGTGTTCAAGGTCGTCTTCTTTTCTAAATACGCCTGTGATAAATGGCCAACTTGCCAGTTCTTTGGCGGAGAGATCGTGGGCATTAAATAGCGCGAAGATATGCTGTTCACTAAATGGTGCAAGGATTCGCTTAAAGTAACTTATGACATCAACCTCAAACGCACCTATGTCTACCAATACTAAGCCTGACGAGGTTGCCAGCTTGTCGCCAATTTCCTGTTTTTTCACCAATGCCACGGTGCCTTTTATTTTTTTATCTAGGCATGAAATCAACGCATTGATCGTCATGCTCGGCTCTGAAACAAGTAAGATGGTGTACTTGTCCGAGGTGCTATCAATGATCGGCATTTGGATCCTTAATGTTTATAATGGTGACGAAGCGCCCTTCGTTTTCCGCTAAACAGCCAGTATACCCATCTCGTTTGAAGTTGCAGCATTCTAATTGTCAAAGTAAACAGATTTTCGTATCACTTTTATATCATCACTCCCATATATTGATCAGGGTAAAACTCGTATCCGAATAAAATGCCCCTGAATTTAGATAATAACTGTTACGCTAGATCATAAGTATCTCGGATTAAATTATGAAATTTACCTATAGATAAATTGCGTCTAATACGTTTTAAAGTCACTAAACTAACCTGATCTGCAGATAAGAAATGAACTAAAGGCCCAAATCTCGATCTGAGCGTTTGAAAAAACTATTAACTGCATAAGGACTTGGGCATGAATAACTTAGACGCTGTTTTCCTCGATATCGAAAACTTCTTCCAGACTTTCCTCCCTGCATGGGAAAACTACCTAATTTCTTCCGGTGTCAAACAAAGAAACAAGCCTTCTCTCCTCTCCGTTAGCAAAGTGATGACGATAGTGATAGCTTTCCATCAATCGAGGTATGGAGACTTTAAAACTTATTACATCCACTTTGTTTATCGCTACTCACAACGAATTTCCTAAATTAGTCAGCTACACGAAAATTCTCCAGCTCATGCAAGGTATTCTCGATGAGTGACTTTAAAGTAATCCTCTTATCGTTAGGCATGATGCGGTTAACTCCTAATAAGAGTTTTTGTAACGGTTTAATTTCATTTTCATAATACATTGGACTATATTGTAAGGGGTTACCGAGGCTTGAGCCTTCGGGGGGTAATATGCTCACTTAACACCACTGAGTGGTGATGAGCCACTATAATTTCTTGTGATGATATTTTCTTGATCCCTTCAAATTCATCTGTTAAGCCAATGTTATTCATTGGGATTAGTTGAACCACTTTTTCTTGAAGTGACATTTAAAGAGCTTTGCTTGGAGTTTGATGCCAAGCTTAGTGAATGTAACGGGGAAGGCAATCACGTTTACTTGTTAATCTCAACATCACCAAACACTTTCAGCGTTGCAAAACTTGTGTACTCACTTAAATCCGTTAGTTACAGAAGACTTCGATGGGAGTTTTATGATATTGCGGGTTTGTTTAGCCAGAATGTTCTATTTGGAAAATGCTCATTAATAACCTTATTAATATTTAACGCTCACTCAACCGATTTCGGTCTTATTTCACCTAGAAATTTCCTCCTAAAAACTATATGTGGTGGAACTTATAGGTCAGGTTGATGAATTTGATGTGGGTGTAGCGGTATTTGAGGATGCTGAAGACAATGGTGGCATAGTCTAGTATTTTAGTGATGTTCCCAATAACGGCATCATTGATCTTGTTAACCTTCTCTTTGAGAACAGTCAGCTAGGTATTTTTGCGCTGGAAGATGGTTTTAGATGTGTATCAGGATGCATGTATATGAGGATAGGTCACAAAGTTGATAATTAGAAGAAGTTCTGGCCTATATCCATATTGGCGACAGCAAAATATGTTAGACATTAGGGTGAATGAAAACCTATCATCATTCGATGATTATAGATCCATGGGGATCTAATCATGAGTTAGTTATAAAATCAAGTAGCTAATACTTGGATAGATGTAGATTTCACCACGAATAGCGCCATATGTAGTAAGATAATAATCTTATAGCAAGCTCGGTTTCAATGCGCGATGAAATAGCGTAGTCTCATCTTATTATTAGTTGACCTATCGCATCACGTCCTATGACGTGTTGCGGTTGTTATCTTCAGTATTAAAGAGCAGTGAATATATGAATCTGGAACACGTCGAAGAAACGATACTTCACCTGTCAGGTGTTACCAAGAACCACCTCAGCCAAATGTTGGAACACTTGGCAGCAAGAAATATCGATTACGGCGATATTTATTTTCAATCATGTTGGCATGAGTCACTCTTCTTGGAAGATAGTATAATCAAAGATGGCTCCTTCAATATTGATCGTGGAGTGGGTGTTCGTGCGATTAGTGGTGAAGGAACTGGCTTTGCTTACTCAGATCAAATTAACGCGGATGCGTTGATACAAAGTGCCACTGCGGCACGGTGTATCGCAGACAGGGGTGGTAAGTTAAAAATTTCTGCTTTCACCACCCGTGAGTATCCTTCAGTGTATCAAGCTATTGACCCTTTTCAGAGTATGAGCAAGCAAGAAAAGATTGCATTACTGAAAGAGATTGATACCTATATTCGGGTTAAGGAGCCTTTGATACAAGAAGTGTCTGTTAGTATCAGCGGCGTTTATGAAAAAGTGCTAATTGCGGCTACCGATGGCACCTATGCTGCAGATATACGTCCACTGGTTCGCTTGTCAGTCAGTGTACTGGTAGAGAAAGGAGGACGTCGTGAGCGCGGGTTGTCAGGGGGAGGTGGCCGTTTTGGTTACCAGTATTTTGTTAGTGAAGAAAACGGTAAACTAGTCGCGTTAGATTATGCTGATGAAGCAGTACGGCAGGCGTTAGTGAATCTTTATGCGAAGGGCGCCCCAGCGGGAACAATGCCTGTTGTTTTAGGTGCAGGCTGGCCTGGTGTATTGTTGCATGAGGCAGTCGGACATGGCCTAGAAGGCGACTTTAATCGCAAAGGATCATCTATTTTTACTAACAAAATTGGGAAGCAAGTCACGTCATCACTTTGTACCATTGTTGATGATGGTACGATGCAAAACCGACGTGGTTCAGTAAATATAGATGATGAGGGTGTCTCTGGGCAATACAATGTATTGATTGAAAAAGGTATACTCAAAGGGTATATGCAAGATAAACATAATGCACATTTGATGGGTGTTTCACCTACTGGTAACGCTCGCCGAGAATCTTATGCGCACTTACCAATGCCTCGTATGACCAACACGTATATGTTACCAGGTGAAAGTACCTTGGAAGAGATAATAAGTAGTGTTGAATATGGTCTTTATGCGCCTAACTTTGGTGGTGGTCAGGTAGATATTACGTCTGGTAAGTTCGTGTTCTCTACCAGTGAGGCGTACCTGATTGAAAATGGAAAAGTGACTACATCAGTAAAAGGAGCTACTTTGATTGGTAGTGGTATCGAGGCCATGCAAAAAGTGTCAATGGTTGGAAATAATTTATCATTCGATCGTGGTGTGGGTGTTTGTGGTAAAGGAGGACAAAGCGTACCAGTTGGTGTAGGTCAACCAACTGTGAAGTTGGATGCAATGACAGTCGGTGGTACGGAATAGCTCTAGCTTAGAATTGATATGACAGTTCCTTATTTTGGTTTGTATATGCCAAATTAAATTTTGGCTAAATTCTTTCTCGCTCCAACTAGTTCTCCGGTGTTTAATGTTTCAAGGAGCGTAAGACTACAGCATATTTTCCATGATGGGTTCGCTTATTGTTTAATCAATTATCCACTCTGCAAGATTTTTTGTTACTCCTCAAATCAAGGTTTACGTATGGTTTTTCTAGATATCCTTTGCTTGAATTTATTTAATATTGTCTTATAGGAGCGTTTATAGATGCTGTTTGTTGGTAGATATCACTCTGGTTTTCTTATAGTTAATATCATTGATAGCTAGGTAATCTGAGCGGCGTATAATAAATAAACTAAATGTCAAAGTCGCGATCTGAGCGTTTAAAATAAACTATTAATTGCACAAGGACTCGGCCATGAATAACTTAGACACTATTTTAGCGATGTTGATGACTTCTGCCAGACTTTTCTTCCTGCATGGAAAAATCACCTAATTTCTTCCAGTATCAAACAAAGAAACAAGCCTTCTCTCCTCTCAGTTAGCGAAGTGATGACGATAGTAATAGCTTTCCATCAATCTGGGTATTGAGACTTAAAAACCTATTACATCCACTTTGTTTGTCGCTACCTCACCAACAAATTTCCTGAATTAGTTAGCTACACGAGGATGCTCAAACTCATGCAAGGTGTTCTAGTTTCGCTTTGCTCTTACCTCATTTACCGTCAGGTAAGGTCGACAGAGATTGCTTTCGTTGATTCGTCCAAGCTACAGGTTTGTCACAACCTACGAATTCTCAGATATTAGGTTTTTAAAGGCATGGCGGAGCAAGAAAAAGGAACGATATGGTTGTTCTACGGTTTCAAATTACACCTTATTATCAATGACCAATGTGGCATTATCTCGATCAAATTGACGACAGCTAATGTGGATGATAGAAAGCCTGTATCTGAAATGGCTGACGAGATTTTGGGGTGTTTATACGGAGATAAAGGTTATATCTCTGGTCCATTGGAGCGGGAAGTGGCAGACAAGGGAGTGACACTGATAACGGGTGTGAAAAAGATATGAAACCTAAAGTGGTGAAACTTTGGGATCGCCTGATGTTTTGGAAATGATTTATTATTGAAACCGTTTTTGATCAACTAAAAAATATATCCCAAATCAAGCATTCTCGGCACCGTAGTTGTATCAATTTTATAGGCAACTTACTGGCGGGGCTTATAGCGTATTCATTTCAACCAAAGAAGAAAAACATCAAGATGACTAGGTTTGATAAGCAAGCTCTTATGCAGATATTAGGTTAAGTAGATGATGGGTTTATCTTCTTTTTGATGTTTCTCTATTCTTTCGCTGAAGTCTTGGTATTTTTGTTTACAAGATTTAGGATGAAACAGAATTTTTAAAAAGTGATATTGAGGCGCTTCAATGCAGAGTGAATCACAGGTTGAGTGATATTATGGTGTTGTAATCGCTCCCACTGTTAATCATGAGGGAATTTATCTACATCCTTAAGTAAAATATTTTCATCAATTTTTGTAGCGGGTTTATTTGTATAACACAAAACTCTATTTTCTTAGCCAAACGAAATAAGATCCGCATTCTAACATCAAAATTAACGTTTATCTGTTAAAACGTTAATTCCTGTTCTTCTTTGTAGGCTAGAACTCTCTGGTGAAAATCTAAACTATAAGCCATTCACGCATTGTCTAACATTATAGTTATCTAGCTATAGGTGACGGCAGACACCTTGCGTATAATGCGTTTCAGAATCACGATATTTTGATTGATAAAAATAGACAATAATCGGCGACATCGTAAAAACAGCATCCAAGTTATTCATGGTAACGTCCTTTTGCGACGGATGGTCTATTTAAACGATCAGATCACGACTTGAATATTTAGTTCATCTCTTATACGCAGTTCCGGTTTCTTAGATATTTAAAAATCTCCTTAGAGGCTTTAGCCTGCTTGTTGTCTTTTTGCTCTTTTCTAGCCTGCCGAGCAAGCTGTCTCAAAGTTTGACGTTCTATAGAAGGATGTTTCTTAAGCACTTCATCGATGGCTTTATCACCTTCTACGATTACCTGATCACGTAACCTTTCTAGTTTTTGTAATTTAATGGTTTGTTGACCGTGTTTATTGTTGAGGAGGTTCAATGCTGCTTGAATTGGCTCAGGGTCAATTGTGCGCATAAGTTTACCGATTAATTGCAGTTGACGTCGTTTTGCTTCCTTGCTAAAACGTTGTGCGTCCGTAATTGCGATGCGAAGGATATTTTTCAACGGAAACTTCGCCAATACTGCAGGACTTAGTTTGACCAACTCTTCACCAAGTGCTTGTAGTGCTTTCATTTTACGCTTCATCTCGCTTCGGCTAACCAAAATGATGTTCGCCTCATTTCTCGAAGGTTCTTGTTTATTTCTACGGGTCATAACATTTCCAGAGGTTAATAACGTACTTAATCAGTATCCCCAACCAACTTGAAGATGCAGGTTTCAGCGAGCTTTATTGGTATCATGATCAAGGCATTTCTTTATAAGTGCAATGAGTTCTATTAAAAAGGGATAAATATGAGAATGGAATCAGTAAACTTGCCCTACGGGAGAGTATCTGTGCGTTAAATACTCGTGAAATAGACTGATTATTCTTATAACGATTCGCTTTGAACTAAACGAACAGATAACATCTAAAATCGAGTATTTTCAAGTTATTTGAGTATATCTTATCAAGAATGTCGAATTCTGCTGTTATTTTTAAGCATTTTCTTCATTCTGAATGGTATGCTTATTAGTAATACACACTAATTTAAGACTTTATGGACGTGAAACAGCAGGTTGTTCAACAACGGATTGATCTAGAAACTGTAGTAAGTGACGCTTTAGCGCTTGCGGAAAGAAAAGCAAATGCTGCAGAAGTCGCTGTTACTAAAACTACAGGAATCAGTGTGGCGACACGCATGTGTAAGATGGAAAGTGTCGAGTTTAATAGTGATGGTTCGTTGGGTATTACTGTATATCGAGGCCAACGTAAAGGCAGTGCCTCGACTTCTGATTTATCAGAAAAGGCTATTGCACAGACCGTTGCTGCAGCCCTAGATATTGCGAATTATACATCAGAAGACTTTTTTGCAGGCCCTGCTCCTGCAGAACTGATGGCTTATGACTATCCTGATCTGGATTTATTCTACCCAAATGAGCTGGAACCTGATCAAGCCGCGGAAATAGCGATTGCCGCTGAACGTGCTGCGCTAAACTTTGATAAACGCATAAAGGTTAGTGACGGTGCCAGCTACGATAGTCACTATGGTATTCGTGTTTACGGTAATAGCCATGGTATGTTGGGGAGCTATGCGTCTAGTCGTCACAGCATTAGCTGTAGTGTAATTGCTGAAGACAATAAAGGTATGGAACGTGATTATAGCTATTCCGTATCACGTGACAAAGTAGATCTTTGGACACCAGAACAAGTAGGTATTGCGGCTGCTAAACGTACGATAGATCGCATTGAACCTTGTCGTTTAAGTACGAGGAAAGTACCTGTTATATTTGCGGCTGATGTGGCAACAGGGTTATTAGATCATCTTGTGATGGGGATTAGTGGTTCAAATATTTATCGTAAATCGTCTTTCTTGCTTGATAAGGTGGGTCATCAAATCTTTCCAGAATGGTTTGAAGTCTATGAGCGACCTCATATCCTAAAAGGCATGGCTAGTGCCCCGTTTGATGGGGAAGGCATGTTTACGCGTGATTTGAATATCATCAAAAGTGGTGAATTGCAGACATATTTGGCAACTAATTATGCGGCCCGTAAGCTCGGTATACAACCAACTGGTCATGCAGGGGGTGTTCACAACTGGTTTGTTGGTAATACAGGTCAAACATTTGATCAAATGCTGAGAGAACTGTGCACTGGTTTGTTGGTTACCGAACTCATGGGGCAAGGTGTGAATATTGTGACTGGCGATTACTCACGTGGCGTGGCGGGTTTCTGGATAGAAAACGGAGAAATTCAGTATCCCGTCAGTGGAATAACGGTCGCCGGCAATTTGTCGGATATGTTCAGACAGATTGTAGCGGTAGGTAGCGATACTGAATTTCGTACCCAGATTCAAACAGGATCAATATTGATTGAATCAATGAAGATTGGTGGTGAATAATACTACATATCTTATGTCGTATAGTTGTCGATAGTACTTGCTTTCCCAAGGCTTTTAATTAATCTGAGCTGCGCATAAGAAATAAACTAAATGCCCAAGTTGCGATCTAATCATTTAAAAAAACTATTGACTGCATAAGGACTTGGGCATTTAGTTTATTTCTTATGCGCAGCTCAGGTTAATAAGATCATGGGGGGTCCATTCAGTTGCAACCGTTCTCTATTAATGGAATCTAAATAAGAAAAATGGTTGCTAGACCAAGGAAGACAGAAAGGCCAACTATGTCTGTTGTGATGGTCAGAGCCATACCGCCAGCAAGAGCAGGGTCGATCTTCATTTTCTTAAGAAGGATTGGGACTGTGACGCCTACGATGCTCGCAACGACTAGGTTAGTGAGCATCGCCGCAGCAATAATGCTGCCTAGCATCCAATTGCCTTTCCAAAAGATGATTACACTACCAATGATACAGGCCCAAAAGATACCATTGAATAAGCCAACTGAAGCTTCTTTGATTACTAACCAGCGTGTATTGGAATGACGGATGTGGCCGAGAGCTAGGCCACGGATCACTAGTGCAACGGTTTGGTTTCCGGCGACCCCTCCCATGGAGGGCACGATGGTCATGAGAATAGCTATGTCTGCCATTTGCTCTAGTGTATTTTCAAATAGGTTTAAAACAGAGGCAGCGGTGAGTGCAGCGAGAATATTCACACTCAACCAAATGCTGCGACCGCGAGCAGATTTGAAAGCGGGTGCAAAGGTATCTTCTTCGTCATCTAAACCCGCCATGCTCATCATGGAGTGTTCTGCATCTTCACGGATAATATCAACCACGTCATCGATAGTAATACGACCAACCAGTTGGTGTTGTTTATCAACAACAGGAGCAGATACCCAGTTCCGACGCTCAAATAGATTCGCCACTTTACTGTCATTCATGTTAACAAAGATGGCTTCGTGGGAGTCTTCCATTATATCCATCACCTTGGTGTCTAACTGTGTAGTCATCAGAGTAGATAGGGAGAGGGAGCCAATCAGATGGCTATTTTCATCAACTACATATAAGGCATCGGTGGCTTTTGGTAATTCACCTTTCATACGCAGGTATCGCAGTACGACATCTACAGTGACATCTGATCGAATGGTTACCACGTCGGTATTCATTATACCTCCCGCAGTACCCTCAGGGTATGCCAGTGCTTGTTCTACGCGAGCGCGATCTTGTGCATCCATTTGTGCTAGGACATCTCTAGACACTTCATTCGGAAGACTTCGTAAAAGGTAGGCAACGTCATCGGTGTCCATGCCTTCTGTCGCTGCAGCAAGTTGCTCTGGTTGCATACGTACCATGATGCCGTCTTTTACATCTTCTGATAGCTCTTCAAGAATCTCACCTTGTTTTTCTGGGTAGGTCAGTTGCCATAGAATCAGACGGATTTTTGGTGGGGAAGCTTCAAGCAAATAAGCTATATCTTCGGACTCCATGTCTTCGAGCATACGTCGAACCTGGATGAACATACCGTTCTCTAAGGCGTCGTTAACTTCCTGAAGCATTTGATCTGTTTGGTTGGAATGCTCTACTTCGTAATTTTCTACCATGATGTTGTCCGTTTAACAGTGGTTGACGAAATGGCATGAATTCTAGCGCAATCTGCACAGGCTGTCTTTTGCCAATTAGGTTGAGTCCCATGAAAGTACATAGGGTTGTGTATTCAATAGCAGGTTTTTGTATAAAAGTTCTATTTTTCATGATGATAATCACTATTAAAAAGTATGCTATCTGCATGGTTGATTAGAAATACAAGTGAATTGTCTGTCATGCTGGCACAATTTCTCACTTATTTGATGCATGATCGTGTAGAGGGGAATGAGGATACATTAAGTATGTGATAGCGAATGGATGTTCAAGATAATGTCAGCTATTATCGTTAAAGCTTGCTTTTGTTTATGCAGTGAAGACAAGTGACGCTTTTTATGTGTCACCACTCCTTGTACAGATATTGTGATCTACTCACCTTCAATTTAGTCTAGCAAAAAAAATGGTCATGACACTATTTTCGGTGACCGTTTGATCCGGTTTTGTAATTGTTAAATCGGCATTAAAACCCTGTGCTAATTCAACCAGCTTGATGAAAAATCTGGCGTACAAGCTAAACCGGTTGCATCTTAATATCTTTCTAACTTGAATTGCATATATTATATAGATGAACTAAATGCCCAAGTTGCGATCTGATCGTTTAAATCAAATCATCAGTCTCAAAAGGATGTTATCCTGACTAATTTAGACGCTTGTTTTATTGATATCGATGATTCCAAGAGCTATGATCAAACTTGGTGCACAGCTTCCAGAGTAGTATTAGGATGGTTGATGTTTGTTTCACGAATGCCATATCTGAATTTTACGCCTTTAATGATATCCACAAGTAATTCAAAACCTCGTTAGCCTACGGTAGTTAATTTCAGCGATTCGCATAGGTTTGCAGACCATTGCCAGTGTCGTTTTGCGGTTTCCACAATTCTTGTTTTTGTTCGTTCTTAGCCTCACCGTTTCAAACGTTGATTCAATGGGGTTTGTC
The DNA here is from genome assembly GCF_002464935.1 of Candidatus Enterovibrio escicola. GTDB lineage: Bacteria > Pseudomonadota > Gammaproteobacteria > Enterobacterales > Vibrionaceae > Enterovibrio > Enterovibrio escicola. Next base: position 1,281 of record NZ_NBYY01000015.1, on the reverse strand, counting down.
GTTCGAATATGTGTCCAAGACTGGGCAGAAAAATCGTAAAATACTAGCATTTCCACTTTGTCTTTGGTCAGGCACTTTGCTGCTTTGGGATATTTAGCACCATATTGTGTTTCGAACTATCCGAAGGCTTTATATGCCTCTTATTGTGTCTCTTCCATCCAGATATCGTGAAGCGTTTCTTTCATTTTTGGTTAAAAAGATTTTGGGACTTTGTTTAATACATTGGCCGTTTTGTGTACCAAGCAGAGCTGATGACGCGTCGTTGGCCAATGCTTTGTCACTGTATTCTGCATTCCAAAAACCTAAAGCGCTATCGCCAATGGCGAGTTCAGGAGCGATACTGATACCTTGGGACGTTAGCTATGATAGAACTTAAAACCAACTGACCTATGACTCCCTGTACCCATCGACAACGGCTAGCACTTCCTTGTGATCGGCATCATCGACACTGATGACAACAAGCAGGCAAAGCTTATCATCCTTCCTGATCAGCTTCTTTGGTTGAAATGAATATGCGATGAGCCTCGCCAGCAAGTTGACTACAAAGTTGATATAACTACGGTGCCTAAAATGCTAGATCTGGGTATTTAGTTCATTTCTTATGCGCAGCTCAGGTTAATTATTAAGAGTAAGTTTAGGGCTAAGCAACTGTTTATAGTGAAACATTGCTGTCTCTGCTAATGAGAGTTTGTAATAACCCTTTACTTTTTCACTCCACCAGTTTGTCCTATTTTAAAGCCTTTACAGCTTCATTTCTAGGATGCCCTTCCTCCCAGTACCCCGCGTTGCTTTGAGGTGGAATACTGGATGTTATTCCTTTATTTTTTGGTACGTGGTGACATGCTCTTGTGTCATAGGCTCCATCAGCACTGATTTGCTGTATCTTGCGTCGTAATGGGTTAAGCAATGTAGGTAAAACCTCATTGTCATCCACAGAACTAAGCTAACTTATGCAGCAATAACCTCATGAGTAAACACATCAACGGCAAGATGAAGTTTGCGCCAGATATGCCGATTTTCCTTACCGTATTTACGCATTTTTTATTTACTTTCGTCGTATACCTTTAAGCCTGCAGCATTAATAACAACGGGGGCGATAGCTCCTCGACTAGGCAAACGCTACTTAACTTCTACGGTCTTTGAATACATTACTAATGCAGATGTATGTAGGGGATTTCAGAGCAGGACATTCATCAACGTAAAAACCGAATTGAGATAGCCTTATACTCCACGAAGAGGGAGTTTAAAAATGCCTTTCACCATCAGTTCCGTTTTAATCGA
>NZ_NBYY01000019.1 GCF_002464935.1 Candidatus Enterovibrio escicola | reverse complement strand
GAGGTAAGAGCAAAGCGGAACTAGAACACCTTGCATGAGCTTTAGCATTCGCGTGTAACTAACTAATTCAGGAAATTCGTTGGTGAGGTCGCGACACACAAAGTGGATGTAATAGGTTTTGAAGTTTTGATACCTAGATTGATGGAAAGTTATCACTATCGTCATCACTTCGCTAACGGAGAGGTGAGAAGGCTTGTTTTTTTGTTTAATACCGGAAGAAATCAGGTGTTTTTCCCATGTAGGGAGGGAAGTTTGGCAGAAGTCGTCAACATCGACGAAAACAGAGTTAAAGTTATACATGCCCAAGTACTTATGCAGGCAATGATTTTTTTAAACGATGAGATCGCAACTTTGGCATTTAGTTTATTTCTTATGCGCAACTCAGGTTAACTAATCGTAATTCCTACGATCAGATCATTATGGAGTTAAGTGGACAGTGATGATGGAAAAGGTATTTTCAAGATCCCACTTCGTGTGTTAAAAGGCTTTCTCAATTCGGTTTTTACATTGATAAATATCCCCGCTGAAGTTCCCTATATACACTTGCATTAGTAAGCGTTTGAAGACTATAAAAGTTAACTGGCGTTTGCCGAGGCGAGGAGCCGTGTATCTGGTGTAAACTTCATCTTGCCGTTGATGTATCTACTCATGAGGTTAGCGCCGCCGAAGTTAGCATAATGTCGGTGGGTGACATGAGTTTTCACCTGCATTGCTTAATTTATTACGACGAAAGATACAACAAGTCAGTACTGATAGAACATATGACACAAAAGCATGTCGCCACGTACTGAAAAACACAGGAATAATGCTCACTATCCCACCTCAAAGCACCGCAGGTTACTGGGAAGATTGGTATCCTAGAAATGAAGCGATAAAGGCATTAAAAGATGACAAATTGGCGAAGTGTAAAAAGTAAAGTGGTTATCATAAACGCTCATTAGTCGAAACAGAAATGTATCTCTATAAGAAGTTGCGTAGTCCTAAACTAACTCTTCGTGATTACAATGTTCAAGTTGGTGAACTACTGGCAAATGTGAAAGTAATGAACACAGTTATCAGACTCGGTATGCTTGTTCTCCAGCAGATAAATTAAGACTGTAAAGGAAATTTTGATCAGTGAATTATAGGCCTGATTTAATCAATAACGCCTTTTGGAACTGGAAATTTCAATCTACGCTATCGCAAAGATATTCATGTTATGGCTATGTGTTAAATAGGTATTTCATATGAAAAATAACCTATTTAATACATGATCTATTATAGTTTCCTTGTGATTAGATGAATAAGATATACTGATATTGATCTTATAATGGAACATGGAGAAACGTGATGACTATAGGTAAATATCTATGTTGGAAAGATGAACATGGTGATGTGTTTAGGCCTGTTTCTCTTACTGGCACTGAATTGCTTAATGATAGGACATTAAATAAAAGTACAGCATTTACCTATGAAGAGCGCAAAGCGTTCCAATTAAATGGATTATTACCTCCGCGTGTACAAACGTTCAGAGATCAATTAGATCGTGTGTACGATGGTTTTCGTAATGCTTCAACGGATATCGAAAAATATTTATTTCTACGCTCATTACAGGATAGAAATGAAACATTATTTTATGCGTTATTATCACGTCACGTTGAAGAAATGACACCAATAATCTATACACCAACGGTGGGTAAAGCCTGCCAAGAATTTAGTCACCGTTATCAAAAAGCGCGGGGTTTATATGTAACAGAAGATAATGTAAACCAAATGGGTGGGATGGCACGTCAGTTTGGCGGAAAAGAGATAAAAATTATTGTTGTAACGGACAGTCAAGGTATTTTGGGTATTGGCGACCAAGGTGTCGGCGGGATGGGTATTCCAATTGGTAAGCTCTCTCTCTATACGCTTGGGGCGGGTATTCATCCTGCACACTGTTTACCTATAGTGCTAGATGTCGGAACAGATAATCAGAACCTGCTTAATGATCCAATGTACTTAGGTACTCCTCGTCTTCGTATGCGTGGTGAAGAGTATAAACGATTTATTAAACGTTTTGTAAAACAAGTAACCTGTCATTTTCCTAACGCCATATTGCAATGGGAAGATTTTAGTAAATCTAATGCCTTTGATAATTTAAGTGACTATGAGAATATTTTGCCTTCTTTTAACGACGATATTCAAGGTACAGGTTCAGTTGTTTTAGCGGGTATTCTGGGTGCATGTAAAATTAAGCAAGAAAAATTATCTGATCAAACCTATGTTGTATACGGTGCAGGAGCTGGAGGAATTGGTGTTGCTCATCAGATTTATGCAGGATTATTAAAAGAGGGCAGCACACATCAAGCTGCAAAAGATAAAATTTTTGTTTTAGACTCACACGGTCTAGTATTTGAAGATCGTGAAGGTTTAGATGAGTATAAAAAGTTCTATGCAAAACCGCGTTCTATTGCTGAGGGGTGGAAAACGGGAACTGCTAATAAAGTAACATTAATAGAGTTGATTAATCATCATCCCATTACGGTTCTATTAGGAACGAGTGGAGTAGGTGGTGCATTTAAGGCTGAGCATGTTCAAAAGATGATGGAGTACAGTGCTTGTCCAACGATTTTTCCATTGTCTAATCCAACAGCCAATTGTGAAGCAGATCCTGACGATCTTTATCATTGGAGTGACGGTCAAGCCATTATTGCGACAGGTAGTCCTTTTACGAATGTAAGATATCAAGGTCGTGAATTCCGTATTGGTCAGGGAAATAATGTATTTATATTCCCGGGTGTTGGTCTTGCCTCTATTGTTTCTAACTGTCCTAAAGTGACATTAGGTATGTTTACGACCGCATCTTATGCGCTTGCGGGATGTGTATCGGAAAAAGATCTAGAAAAGAGATGTGTGTATCCTCGGATTCAGGATCTGAGAACGGTATCCACTGTTGTGGCTAAAGTGATTTTGGAAGATATACGAGCAAATGACCCAACCAGTTGTTTACATGGAAGAAGTATTGAAGAAGAGCTGGCCAGACATATGTGGGAACCTGTATATATACCATATCGAAGAGTCTAAATTTTAATTAAGATAACCTGAATTTTACATAAGAAATGAACTAAATACCAAAGTTGCGATCTGATCGTTTGAAATAAACTATAGACTGCTCAAGGACTTGAGCATGAATAACTTAGACGCTGTTTTCGTCGATATTGATGACGTCTGCTAGACTTTCCTCCCTGCATGGGACAAACACCTAATTTCTTCCGGTATTAAACAAAGAAACAAGCCTTCTCACCTCTCCGTTAGCGAAGTGATAACTTTCCATCAATCTAGGTATCAAAACTTCAAAATCTATTACATCCATTTTGTTTGTCGCGACCTCACCAACGAATTTCCTGAATTAATAAGCTACATGCGAATGTTCATGCAAGGTATTCTAGTTCCGCTTTGCTCTTACCTCACTCACAGGCAGGCAAGGCCGATAGGGATTGCCTTCGTTGATTCGTCTAAGCTACAGGTTTGTTACAACCTACGCATTCTCAGACATCAGGTTTTCAAAGGTACTGCGTAGCGAGAAAAAGGAACGATGTGGTGGTTTTACGGCTTTAAATTACACCTTATTATCAATGACCAAGGTAGCATTATCTCAGTCCAAGTGATGACGGCTAACATGGCTAATAAAAAGCCTGTGTCGGAAATGGCTAACGATCTTTGGGGCTGTTTATACAGAGATAAAGGTTATATCTCTAGTCCATTGGAGCGGGAACTCGCAGACAAGGGAGTGACACTAATAACGGGTATGAAAAGAAATATGAAACCCAAAGTGATGAAACCTTAGGACCACCTGATACTCCGGAAAGGATTTATTATTGAAACTATTTTTGCTCAACTAAAAAACATATCCTAAATTGAGCATTCTCGGCACTATAGTTATATCAGCTTTATGGGCAACTTGCGGGCGGGGGCTCCTCGCGTACTATTTAAACCAAAGAAGCCGAGTATCAAGATGACTATGGTTTGATAAGCAAGCGTTTATGCAGATCTGAGGTTAGCCTAATTGAATTTAAAAATCAGTACGTTTTTACTTCTGCAATAATTTTGCAACAAAACATCTAAATGCACATTAGTGGGTTTACAACCGAACATATGTTGATTATTATAGAAAAGGCTTTGGAGAGATGGCTGAGTGGCTTAAAGCATCGGTCTTGAAAACCGGCGGGGGTTTATAGCCCTCCTAGGGTTCAAATCCCTATCTCTCCGCCAAATCAAATAATTAACGTTTCGTTTTTAAAAATTTTTCAGTCTATAAGAATTTTGAATTAATCTTGAGCATGTATTCAAGAGGTTGTTCCTTGTGTGCAAGGCCTTTATTTTCCTAGTGATCATTAGGGTTATCGTTAACGTTAAATATCGTTTTCTTGTCACATAAAAACAATTTAAAATTGTGGTATTAACCTTGGAGATCACCTAAAACTACCGTTTAGTGCTGAAATTTCTAATTTGGATAGATATACATGGCTTGTTAGGCAGGGAGGGATAAAGAGCAAATTGATGAATATTCTATGAACGATGCGGGTATCCGAGACTCCTATCTAGGTATCTAGGGCTATACATACGCACCAATGCGGCGGCTTGTCTTAGTTTAAAAAATTTCTACCCCGCTGTGTAACCACACTTTCTTTCTATTTAAAGGTACAAGAGGTGGTGTTCTGCTAGGAAGTAGATAATAAATGATTCTTTGGAGGTAAAAAGAATAGCCATTACCTGAACTGGTATACTTGGGAGCCTCGATTGAAAAAATCACTGCTTACGCATCGGTTACCGTAAATAAAAACATTCGATTTACTTTTCAATCTGTTATCCATATCCAATGTTGCATTTTAGTGTACGTACGGTTTTAACGGGGTTGTTTTCAAAATATTTTAACTAATCGCCATTCCTAAGGTTAGATTATCACGGTCATCGTAGCCGTGGGTTTATATTTTTGGGTACCGAGATTGAAACGGCACTGATGGTGAAAGGTATGTTCAAACTCCCGCTCCGTGGATTAAAAGGCTTTCTCAATCCGGTTCTTACGTTGATGAATGTCCCGATGACATTCCCTACATCACTTGAATCAGTAAGCGTTTAAAGAACGTAGAATTTAAATACCGTTTGCCGAATTAAGGAGTTATTTCCCACGTTGTTATTGATGCCACAAGCCTAAAGATATACGGTGAAGGTGAATGGAAAAACCATAAACACGGTAAAAAACTCCAGATCTGAATAAGCGCTTGCTTATCAAGCCGAGTCATCTTGATACTCGGCTTCTTTGGTTGAAATAGTATGCGAGGAGCCCCGCCAGCAAGTTGACCATAAAGCTGATATAACTATAGTGCCAAGAATGCTCAATTTGGGATATATTTTTTAGTTGAGCAAAAATAGTTTCAATAATAAATCCTTTCCGGAGTATAAGGTGGTCCTAAGGTTTCATCACTTTGGGTTTCATATTTCTTTTCACACCTGTTATTAGAGTCACTCCCTTGTTTGCGAGTTCCCACTCCAATGGACTAGAGATATAACCTTTATCTCTGTATAAACAGCCCCAAAGATCGTCAGCCATTTCCGACACAAGCTTCTTATTAGCCATGTTAGCCGTCGTCACTTGGATTGAGATAATGCTACCTTGGTCATTGATAATAAGGTGTAATTTAAAGCCGTAAAACCACCACATCGTTCCTTTTTCTCACTACGCAGTACCTTTGAAAACCTGATGTCTGAGAATGCGTAGGTTGTGACAAACCAGTAGCTTGGATGAATTAACGAAGGCAATCCCTATCGGCCTTACCTAACGGTAAGTAAGGTAAGATCAAAGTAGAACCAGAGCACCTTGCATGAGCTTGAGTATTAGCGTGTAGTTGATTAATTCAGGAAATTAGTTGGTGAGGTAGAGGCAAATAAAGTGGATGTAATAGGTTTTGAAGTTTCGATACCAAGATTGATGGAAAGCTAAGGTATTTTTGACTAAATCAGGCCTATAATGCACCGATTTAAATATTTTTATAGTCTTAACTTTTCTGCTGGCGAACAGGTATACCGAGTATCATAACTTTGTTCATCGCTTTCACATTTGCCAGCGCTTCACTAACTTGCGCATTGTGATTACGAAGAGTAAGTTTAGGACTGAGCAACTGTTTATAGCTAAACCTTGCTGTCTCTGCTAATGAGCGCTTATGATAACCCCTTTCCTTTTTCCACTCCGCCAGTTTGTCCTCTTTTAAAGCCTTTACAGCTTTATTTCTAGGATGCCTTTCCTTCCAGTACCCCGCGTTGCTTCGAGGTGGAATAGTGGGCGTTATTCCTTTGTTCTTCGATACGTGGTGATATGCTCTTATATCATAGGTTCCATCAGCACTGACTTGCTGTATCTTTCGTCATAATGAGTTAAGTAATACAGGTATAACCTCATTATCACCCACAAAAACTAGGCTAACTTCTGCAGCAATAATCTCATGAGTAGACAAATTAACGGCAAGATGAAGTTTGCGCCAGATACGTTGTTTCTCCTTACAGTGTTTAAGCTTTTTCTATTCACCTTCATCGTATCCTTTTAGGACTGTGGTATCACTAATGAAGTGAGTGACAGCTCCTCGATTCGGCAAACGGTACTTAACTTTTATGCTCTTCAAACGCTTACTAATGCAGGTGTATGTAGGGGATCTCATCGGGATATTAATCAACATAAAAACCGAATTGAGCAAGCCTTTTAATCCACGAAGTGGGAGTTTAAAAATACCGTTCACCATCAGTGCCATTTCAATCTAGGTATCCGGAAATATAAATATATGGCTACGATAACAGTGATGCTTTAAACAATACCATGCCTTAATAGCAGTGACGTCTATCCAAAAAGTCACTGAGCCACGGTTTACTAATGCTTGATTAAATTGTTTTCAATTGCTGATCTTGTGCTTGCCTTTCCCATCATCACCTCCTACTTAACTCCATAATGATCTAATCGTAGAAATTGCGATTAGTTTAGATATTTGGGAAATAATGCCGAAAGTTATTATTATCGTCATACTTCGCTAACGTAGAGGTGAAAAGGCTTGTTTCTTCGTTTGATACCGAAAGAAATTAGGTATCATGCCCAAGCATGAGGGGATATTTGATAAGAATCATCGATTTCGATGAAAATAGCGTCTAATTTATGTCTACTAAAGTCATTTTTTGACTGATGCTTTAATTCAAATGATCAGATTGAAAATTGAGTCGATTTCTCATGTGTAGCTCAGTTTAATCAGCTGTTTATCTATTAAACGGCCAAATATTTTCCTCAGGAGGGTTGATTTTCAGTCGGAGACATGTGGGTTATTTTCACATTGACTGTAACAATAATTTACATCAACTAATGTTAATGTCTAGTTTTATGGTGAAAAATGTACCTATAAAATATAGAATAATTGACAGAGCTTTCTAGTATGACTTCAATGGTAAGTAAAAAACTATATTTCCTAAGTTAGGATAGTGTTCTATCTGAACAGATATCTAACTTTCTGAGACTAGCAATAACGATAGTCGAGCTTCTCAGTATCAAGAAGCAAAAAGAGGGTAATCCTGTCGAAAAAACTTTGGCCGCCTTCCGACCTTACGTGATGCAACATACGGTATGTATAGTAGCAAGGCGGGCGATCACGTTAACATCTCACAGGATGGTATCCTCAAGTTCCTTAATGACGATGTTCTGAATTAGCTTGGCCACGTTACCATTGCTTAATCGTTCATCTAAAAACGTATTGATTGAGAATAAGTAGCATGAATACACCCACTCTTAAAAACACGCTCAAATTCTTCGAATGTCTGGACTCAGTTACGTCGCGTTCCATGTTCGGTGGCTTCGGTATATTCTGCGATCAGGCTATGTTCGCATTGGTTGTAAACAATCATCTACACCTACGCGCCGGCCAGAAAAACGAAGCCGACTTTAAACGTTTATACATGCAACCTTACGTTTACAAAAAACGAGGTTTTCCAGTTATAACCAAATACTACAGTGTTCCTGAAATTTGGTGGGAACAAACAGACGTAATGATGGACTTTGCGACACGTGCACTTGACATTGCACGAGATGACAAGCAAGTAAAAAAGACTAGGATTCCAAATCGTATTAAAGATCTTCCGAATCTACGGCTTGCTACCGAGCGTATGTTGAGAAAAGTTGGAATCGACAGTGTTGATAAATTACATAACCAGGGTTCTGCGCGCGCATATCAAGCTCTTCAAAATTCTCATGATGACTTACTGAGCCTTAAATTGCTTTGGGCTTTGGAAGGCGCTATAAAAGGCAAACACTGGTCAGTGATTACACCACAGCGACGTGATGAACTTCTTCAGACTTTACGCCTAAAAGCATGAGCAGACTAACAGCACTTCCACGGATATGATCTACGTCCTAGAAAGAAGGCGTAGATCGTTTATTTTCCCTTATCACTCACTAATTACCAACGCATAATTCAGTTTATCTCACCTTGTATTTTCTATAGTGTTTCACCTTGAAAAGAAATATGAGGTTCTTTTTGAATAAAGAGAGGGTAACAATGATGATATCCCCTATAAATACTTAAATAAACACTCTGTATTTTCAAATTAACCACTGAATTAAGATAATAACTACGACACTCATAGTCTATGATAGACGAGGAAGCCAACTACCGAAAGTGCTACGCTCTTCTTTCCTCTCCAAGGAAACAAGTAGTACTACCATGCATCATCAGCAGTTAGACACGGGAAGAAGATACTAAATTAACCGCAGATCTACATAAGCGCTTGCTTATCAAACCATAGTCATTTTGAAGCTCGGCTTTTTTAGTTGAAATGAATATGCGATAAGCCTCGCCAGCTAGTTGACCATAAAGTTAATACAACTACGGTGCCGAGAATGTTCGATTTGGGATATGTTTTTTAGTTGAGCAAAACAGTTTCAATAATAAATCGTTTCCAAAGTTTCATCATTTTGGGTTTCATGTTTTTTATACCCGTTATCAGTGTCACTCCCTTGTCTGTAAATTCCCTCTGCAATGGACCAGAGATATAATCTTTACCTCTATATAAACACCCCCAAAGCTCGTCAATCATTTCCGACACAGGCTTTCTATCATCCACGTTAGCCATCGTCACTTTGACTGAGATAATGCCACCTTGGTCATTGATAAAAAGGTGTAATTTAAAACCGTAGAACCACCCCATCTTTCCTTTGCCTCGCTTTTCGGTACCTTTGAAAACATGATGTTTGAAAATGCGTAGGTTATGACAAACCTGTAGCTTAGATGAATCAACAAAGGCAATCCCTGTTGGCCTTGCTTGACGGTGAGTAAGGTAAGAGCAAAGCGGAATTAGGACATCTTGCATGAGTTTGAGCATCCTCCTGTAACTAATTAATTCAGGAAATGCGTTAGTGAGGTCGCGACAAACAAAGTGGATGTAATAGGTTTTGAAGTTTTGATACTTAGATTGATGGAAAGTTATCACTATCATCATCACTTCGCTAACGGAGAGGTGAGAAGGTTTGTTTCTTTGTTTGATACCGGAAGAAATGAGGTGTTTTTTCCATGTAGGGAGGGAAGTCTAGCAGAGGTCATCGACATCGACGAAAACAGAGTTAAAGTTATACATGCCCAAGTCCTTATGCAGACAATGATTTTTTTAAACGATGAGATCGCAACTTTGGTATTTAGTTTATTTCTTATGCGTAACTCAGGTTAAATTACAGCCATTTTAAAATGGAAAATTCTAATCTCCGATATCGCAAGGACAATTAAGTGCTAACGTTTCTCAGTGTACCGAGATTTGAAAAGATACAGTAATAACTGTCTTTCATTGCTTTCAATGGCGTTGTTTCCTAAATATTTGAACTAATCGTAATTTCTACGATTAGATCATCATGGAGTTAAGTAGGAGGTGATGATGGGAAAGGCAAGGCACAAGATCAGCAACTGGCAACAATATAATCAAGAATTAGTAAACCGTGGCTCAGTGACTTTTTGGATAGACGTCACTGCTATTAAGGCATGGTATTGTTTAAAGCATCACTGTTATCGTGGCCCTATATTTATATTTCCGGATACCGAGATTGAAATGGCACTGATGGTGAACGGTATTTCTAAACTCCCACTTCGTGGATTAAAAATCTTACTCAATTTGGTTTTTATATTGATTAATATCCCGATTAAATCCCCTACATACACCTGCATTAGTAAGCGTTCGAAGAGCGTATCACCACGTACCGAAGAACAAAGGAATAACGCCCACTATTCCACCTTGAAGCAACGCGGGGTACTGGGAGGAAGGGCATCCTAGAAATAAAGCTGTAAAGGCTTTAAAAGAGGACAAACTGGCGGAGTGGAAAAAGGACAGGGGTTATTACAAACTCTCATTAACAGAGACAGCAATGTTTCGCTATAAA
>NZ_NBYY01000033.1 GCF_002464935.1 Candidatus Enterovibrio escicola | reverse complement strand
AATGCGTAAGTTGTGATAAACCTGTAGCTTAGACGAATCAACAAATGCAATCCCTGTCGTCCTTGCCTGACGGTGAGTGAGGTAAGAGCAAAGCAGAGCCAAAACACCTTGCATGAGCTTGAAACTCCTCGTGTAGCTAACTAATTCAGGAAATTTGTTGGTAGAGGTAGCGACAAACAAAGTGGATGTAATAGGTTTTGAAGTCTTGATATCTAGAGTGATGGAAAGCTATCACTATCGTTATCACTTCACTACGCTAATGGAGAGATGAGAAGATTTGTATCTTTATTTGATGCCGGAAGAAATTAGGTATTTTTCCCATGCGGGGAGGAAAACTGGAAGAAGTCGTGGATATCGAGGAAAATATCGTCTAGGTTATTCATGACCAAGTCCTTATGGAGTCGATAGTTTTTTAAATAAGCAGATCGCGACTTTGGCTTTTAGTTCATTTCTTATGCGCAGCTCAGGTTAATTACAATACTAAAATTGGTGAAGCGCTGGTAATGTGAAAGCGATGAACAAAATTCTAAAACTCGGTATGCCTATTTGCCTGCAGACCAATTAAGACTGTAAGAAAGATTGAGATCAGTGTGTTATAGGCCTGATTTAATCAACAACACCTATTTAGTCTCGTAAACATATTAACTAGGCTTACCCTAGTAAATTCTTACGGGTCATGTCGTTTACTCTTTCTTCGCCTCTTCTTCATTTTACGTATATATTTAATATAAGACTCATGACACGTCATAAAGATGGATAATCATAGTAGAGATTTAACTTCGTTTCACCTACAAAAAAACAAGGAATATGAAAGTTTGGCATAGAGAATACAGACACTCAATTTGAAAAGATCTAGGATTATTAAATGATGGAGCGGCGTAAATTCTTTCGGATAGTTTTTCGCGTCCCCGCAACAATTAGGCAGGGATGTATCAGTTGGTCATCAAGAATTTTTGACTTATCCTTAAAAGGTGCCTTGCTAGAGGTACCGATCGATTGGAAATTAGGTAACGAAGAAGATTATAGTATTCAATTTCAATTGAACGAATCTGATATCTATATCGACATGGATTTAAAACTGATTAAAGAGTGTGGCAAATATCTTCGATTTAAAATCGACCACATCGATATCGACAGTGCTAGTCATTTAAAACGCCTGATAGAACTGAATGTCGGAAACGACGTGCTTCTTCATCGAGAGTTAGCACAACTAACAGATATGAAAGATATTCTATAATTCCTATTCTCAGTCTGGGCGTATGTACTTAAAGTAATCCAGATCTGTATAAGCGTATATTTTTTAAGCTGAGTGATTTCAAGGCTAAGTTTTTTCTGTTGAAACTGGTGTTATCTAAAGTATCACGGTCATCGTGACCGTGGGTTTATATTTTCAGGTACCGAGATTGAAACACACTGATGGTGAAAGCTATTTTCAAACTCCCACTTCGTGAATTAGAAGGCTTTCTAAATTCATTTTTTACGTTGATGAATATCCCGCTGAGATCCCTTACATACACTTGCATTAGTCAGTGGTCGAAGACCGTAGAAGTTAAGTACCATTTTCCGAGTCAAGGAGTTGTCACCCAAGTCATTATTGATGCCACAGGCCTAAAGGTATACGGTGAAGGTAAATGGAAAACGCGTAAACACTATAAGGAGAAGCGTCGTATCTGTCGCAAACTTCATCTTACTGTTGATGTTTCTCCTTATGAGGTTATCGCTGCAGAAATTAGTTTGATTTCTGTGGGAGACAATGAATTTTTACCTACATGGCTTAACCAATTACGACTAAAAATACAGCAAGTCAGTGCTGATAGAGCCTATGACACAAAAGTATGTCACCCCGTACTGAAGAAAAAAGGAAGAACGCCCAGTATTTCACCTCGAAGCAACGCCGAGTACTGGGAGAAAAGGCATCCTAAAAAAGAAGCTGTAAAGGCATTAAAAGAGGACAGGAGTTATAATAAACCCTCATTAACCTATGATCTGCATAAGCACTTGCTTATCAAACCGAGTTATCTTGATGCTTGGTTTCCTTGGTGGAAATAAATAGGCGATAAGCCCCGCCAGTAAATTGACCATAAAGCTGATACAACTACGGTGCCGAGAATGCTTGATTTGGGATATGTTTTTTAGTTGGTCAAAACAGGGTTCAATAATAAATCGTTTCCGGAGTATCAGGCGGTGCTAAAGTTTCATTACTTTGGGTTTCATATTCTTTTCTACCGTCGTAGTCAGTGTCACTTCCTTGTCTGCAAGTTCCTGCTCCAATGGACTAGATATATAACCTTTGTCTCCGTATAAACACCCATAAAACTCGTCAACAATTTCCGATATAGGCTTTCTATCATCCACGTTAGCCGTCGTCACTTTAACTGAGATAATACCACCTTACTCATTGATAAGTGAGGTGTAATTTAAGTCTGTAGAATCACCACATTGTTTCTTTTCCTCGCTTCACAGTACCTTTCAAAATCTGATGTCTAAGAGTACGTAGGTTTTGACAAACCTGTAGCTTAGGTGAATCAACGAAGGCAATTTCTATTGGCCTTGCCTGATGGTGAGTGAGGTAAGAGAAAAGCGGAACCAGAACATCTTGCATGAGCTTGAGCATTCTCGTGTAGTTGACTAATTCAGGAAATTCGTTGGTGAGATAGAGGCAAACAAAGTGGATGTAATAAGTTTTGAAGTCTCGATACCAAGATTTATGGAAAGTTATCACTTAGTTAACTGAGAGGCGAGAATGCTTGTTTCTTTGTTTGACATCGGAAGAAATTAGGTATTTTTTCCATGCAGGGAGGAAAGATCAAATTGTTGAACTTGCTATGAATAATGCTGGTATCTGCGACCTTTCTCGAGTGCTACATATCAGCATTAATACGGTTGTCAGGATTCTAGAAAACTTAGACTCCTCTGTGTAACAAAATTTCCACTTCATGCACATGAAGTGGTTCTTCTCTGCGAAGTAGATAAGCAATGGTCTTGAGTTGAGAACAAAAACAACCATCGCTAGCTCTGGTATGCTTGAGAGCTTCGATTGAAGAAGAGCCTTGCTCACTCGTCGTGGAAAGAAATATTCAATTGACTTTTTAATCTGTTATTTATATTCATTGTGTACGGTGTACGATATTCCTTCCCAAAACAAACACATTGTTAGCATTTATACTCAACACATTGAGAGGGAAGTTCTGACCTTCCTCACACGCTTGAAACGACTCTCATCGGAAAACAATTGTATACTTAAAATCAACTGAAATGTACGACAAAGTGATCACTACATTCGTTGAATGTGAGTATTACCTGTAAATCATAATCAATTTATTGAATATATGACTGGTGTAGTGAACGTTATAAGTTATAAAAAGGGGATAACACCGAGCATGGCGTCAATAAATGCCCCTTACAGGAAAGGGAGATGCGTCCATTTCGTCGTTACATCCCCGTGGAAGGGATTGATTATTCCTATGAGGATTTGCCTCAAACTTAATGCACTGATGACCTTTTACATTAAGTATTTTTAAGTTGTTGGGTTGTAACCTACCAAATTAGGAAATTAACCTGTTCAGTGATGGCAGAAAAATTGCGTGTAGTACATTTTAAAATCACAACACCCAGAGTGATAAAAAGATACAATAATCGTCATTAGCTCACCGAGGAAAAAACGAGAAAGTTTATTTTTTGTTTTGACTACTGAAAACCGGTGTCCTCCCAAAAGGAAATAAAAACCTGACAAAATCGTGGATATCAGTGAAAACCACTTCTAAATTAGTTCACGCCAAAATTCTTATGCGACTGATTGTTTGATACAAATGAATCAACCCGAGACTTGGAAAGTCTATTCATTGCTCGTGTATAGCTTAGGTTAATTATTCGGATGAGAAATCTTCATCTATGCTACGGGTCAGTTCGTGTATAACGTGTATAATATGAAGACACAGATATCGATATCGCGGTCTTGTTTATAACACAATATACATCAAGTACTCCGAGTGTTCACGTACAGAAGTTATGTATAGCATCGGGGTCAATCAATAAACGTCGTTTGCCACAGAAACATCGACTTTAGGGGAAAGGCCACGCGTGATGATCAATTTATCACTCTGACCACGGTATCCAGCATGCGGCGCGTTAGCATGTGTATTTTCTAGAGAAAATAAACCTATAAGCATGTTACATGTTACCATTGATCCAATCGGAGATTTTGATCCAATCGGAGATTTTAAGTGAGCACTGAACTGTCAATGCTTGACTTGTTTTTGCAAGCGAGCCTGCTAGTAAAAGCAGTGATGTTAGTTTTACTGGGTATGTCGATCGTGTCTTGGACGATGATCATGAAACGTTCTCAGGTTCTTTCCCGAGCAGATATACGAGCAGCACGTTTTGAAGACCGTTTTTGGTCAGGGATGGATTTGTCTCAATTATTCCAAGAAATTCAGGTGTCTAAAAGCTACCTTTCCGGCAGTGAACAGATCTTCTATTCAGGATTTAAGGAATTTGCGCGTCTTCACCGTAGCAATATCCAAGTACCAGGTGCGGTGATAGACGGAACGACTCGTGTGATGCGCGTATCTCTATCGAAAGAAGTAGAAGTATTAGAAACCAACCTATCATTTCTAGCAACCGTTGGCTCAATTAGCCCCTATATTGGTTTGTTTGGTACTGTATGGGGCATTATGCATGCCTTCCTCGCGTTGGGTGCCGTGAAGCATGCTACGCTTGCTATGGTGGCTCCTGGTATAGCAGAAGCGCTAATTGCAACAGCAATGGGGTTATTTACGGCGATACCTGCTGTGATAGCATATAATAGACTGACAGTAAAAGTCAGTAAACTAGAAAATAACTACATGAATTTCATGGAATCGTTTTCTAGCATTTTACATCACCAAGCGTTTACTGCTCTGAAGGAGTAAACCATGGCTTACCAATCTAAACGACGTAAGTTGACCGCTGAAATAAATGTAGTGCCCTACATCGACGTAATGTTGGTGTTGCTTATTATCTTTATGGCATCTGCTCCATTTATCACTCAAGGTGTTGATGTGGATTTACCTCAGACTACCAACGCGAAAACCGTGACAAATACCGGTGGTGTTGCATTTATTATTGTTGAGGTTAATCAACATGGTGATCTAGGATTGAGTGTAAATAATGGTGATATGGTACACGGGTTGTCACTGAACGATCTTTTGCTACAGGTACAAGCCGAATTGGTCATTAATCCAAAATCGTCGGTTCTTGTGGGTGGGGACGGAAAAGTGTCTTATTCAAAAATTATGCTAACATTGGACGCACTGAGCCAAGTTGGAGTGACATCGGTTGGGCTCATGACTAATGTGCTTGATTCTTGAAATGAGATGCTGAATGAAAGAAAATGAGAACAACAATTATTCAGGTGTGGCGGTCATCTCGTTGCTACTTCATACAGCACTACTGGGTATTTTGTTTCTTGGAGTAGATTTTACCAAGGTACGTAGTCAGCCGATAGCAGGTCATATTCAGGCTATCATAATTGAATCAAATGTTGTGAAAGAACAAGTTCGTAATATTCGTCAGCAACGTGATGAGGAAAAACGCCAAGAAAATAATCGTCTTCGACGCTTGGAACAACAAGAAAAAGAACTCAAAAAACAACGAAAAGAAACCGAAAAACAAATTCAACAGCTAAGACTTGAAAAGTTGGCTGCTGAGAAAGCGGCTCATATAGCTAAAGAGAAAATGGTCGTGATAGAAACGGAACATAAGCAGAAAATTGCTGAGTGGCGTAACGCCGAAGAAGTGGCGGCGAAGAAAGCTGATGCCGAGCGTGAACGTGCTGAAAAAGTGTATAAAAATGAGTATGAAAGAAAGCAACGTCAACGTAAATTAGCAGATAAACAAAAACGCTTGATAGCTGAACAACAAAAAACCGAAGAAGCAATGCATCAATCTGAGGGCACAAAAAAAGAATGGGTAAAACAGGAAGCCGCACTCAACGAGGTTTTCAGCGAGCTCGAATCAGAATTTACCAATAGAGGTACGGCTCGAGAACAACAAGTTGCTAATGAGGTAACAGAGTGGTCAGGGCGGTTTGTTTCAATCATTCAGAAAAATTGGATTGTCGATTCGAGTATGGATGGACACAAATGCCGTTTAAATCTGAAATTGGCACCAGATGGGCTTGTGATTGATGTCCTAACCATTTCAGGCAGCCCAGAACTATGTCGATCTGCCATTGCGAGTGTTACAAAAGTATCAAAGTTCACCATGCCATTGGATGTCGATGTTGTGACCAAATTGAGAGACTTAAATCTCAATTTTGTGCGTTGATAGAGGAATAATAGGATGTTAAAAAGTTGGATCGTTTTGGGTGGCTTCATTTGGATGATTAGTTGTGGACTGACACATGCAGCATTAGAGCTTTTCATCACAGAGGGAATTAACTCAGCACGTCCTATTGCCGTCGTACCCTTTAAATGGGAAGGAAAGGGAAAATTACCTAGTAAAATGTCTAATGTCATTGCGTCAGATTTGCAACGTAGTGGAAAATTTAGTCCTGTTCCTACAGATAAAATGCCACAAACTCCATACACCTATGAAGACGTTAATTTTAATGACTGGATAGCTATGGGAGTAGATGCGTTGGTGACGGGAAAAATCAGTCCAACATTCGACGGTAAATATCTGATTGAATACCAACTTATCGATATCATCAGGGGTCAATTGACAAAGGGGATGAGCAAAGGCTTGTTAGGCAACGACCAGCTAGCATTGACGAAAGATCACTTGCTTATTAATAATCGAAAAACCGTAACGGAAAAACAACTTAGGCAATACGCACACCGGATTTCCGATCTGGTCTATGAGAAACTTACCAGAGAAAAAGGGGCTTTCCTTACTCGTATAGCCTATGTGGTAATTGATGATAAAGTGGATTATCCCTACCAATTACGTATAGCTGACTACGATGGTTATAACGAGCTGATGGTCTTGCGTTCTAAACAACCTTTGATGTCCCCAGCTTGGTCTCCAGATGGAAAAAAACTTGCTTATGTAAGCTTTGAAAATGGTCAGGCTCAGATCTTCTTGATTAACATATATACGGGTAAGCGTGAGATGATATCGTCCTTTCATCGTCATAATGGTTCGCCGCGCTTTTCACCTGATGGCAGCAAGCTAGCTGTAGTACTGTCTAAAACTGGTAGTTTGCAAATCTATGTGTTGGATCTGCAAACGCGAGAAATGGGGCAAATTACCAAAGGTCGAGCTAACAACACGGAACCATTCTGGGACCCAAACGGTCAGTCTTTAATTTTTACCTCAGATCGCGGTGGTAAACCACAGATATATCGAGTAAATTTGGGCGACGGTTTTATCAATAGGGTGACGTGGCATGGCAGTCACAACCTCGGGGGTCAACTGACTCCGGATGGTAGATACTTAGTGACGGTTCACCGCTCGGATTCAGGCTACAACATTGCAAAACAAGATTTGCAAACAGGAGTCGTTGAAATCTTAACTAAAACACTGTTGGATGAATCGCCTAGTCTCGCGCCAAATGGCAGCATGGTGATTTATAGCTCGATTCACGGGCGTAAGAACGTTCTTTCTCTGGTCTCCATTGATGGACGGTTTAAGGCTCTGATCCCTGCTACAAATGGTCGGGTTAGAGCGCCAGCATGGTCTCCGTTCCAATAATATTTGTGCTTATCTGATATAAGGAAAACAAGATGCAAGTTAATTTAATACTTAAGGGTCTGATTGTTGCGTTGCCGATGTTAACGCTAGCAGCGTGTAGCTCAAGCTATAATGAGACTGATGTCACTGGCACTCAAGTCAATAAAGATACAGAAACTACGATCGTAACCCCAGTAGATGGCGCTCAAAGTGGTCTGATAGAGCAAGAAATCAGTAGCAATGAACTACATCAACCGCAAACTATCTATTTTAACTTTGATAATTATTCTGTATTGCCACAATTCGAAGACATGCTGGATACACAGGCTGACTACTTGCGTGTAAACGACAATATCAAAGTGGTGGTGGAAGGCCACGCAGATGAGCGTGGCACACCAGAATACAACATTGCATTGGGTGAGCGTCGTGCTGGTGCAGTAGCAAAATACTTACAAGCACTAGGCGTTCCAGAGTCTCAAATATCTATAGTAAGTTATGGTGAAGAAAAACCGTTGGTGCTAGGTCAAGCAGATGAAGCTTACGCTAAGAACCGTCGTGCCGTTCTGGTTTACTAGAAGTAGGTAAATCATTATGGACAGTAACACTTTGCGTTATCTTTCGCTAGCGTTACTCGTGTGTGTAGCAGCCAAAGTGGCTGCTATTCCGGTGATTGAATTGGGCAGTGGTAGTAGTAGTTCCTTTGAACACTTGGAGAGAATGCTAGAAGTCCGCAATCAAATGCAAATTGATATGCAACGTCAGCTTGCGCAAATGGCTGGAGAGCTTGATGAACTGCATGGTGGGGTAGAAAAAAACAGACATGAACTAAAGCAGATCGTGGAGAGACAGCGGGAACTTTACAGAGAAATTGATACTCTTCGGAATGCTGGTCCGGTATCTTCAGTGGAACTAAAAACTGAACAACTAAATTCCTCAGAGGTGTATTCTAATAATCAATCCGAAAATAGGGCATACGATACTGCCGTAAAGCTTATTCTTAAAGAGAAAAATTACATGGGTGCTACTGATGCATTCAACACCTTTTTGACTGAATATCCTGAATCGGTCTACATGCCGAATGCGCATTATTGGTTAGGTCAGCTTTATTTTATTAATAATAGCCTTAATCTGGCTAAACGACACTTTAATGCTGTTAGTACGTTTGCGAAGTCGAGTAAGCGTGCTGATGCGCTTCTGAAATTGGGTATGATTGCACAAAAACAAGGTGATAGTGTTGCTGCTAATACGTTATTCCAGAGAGTAATTAATGAATATGTAGGAACAACGACCGCCAATCAAGCTGAAAAGAAATTGAAGAAATGACAAAAAAATTAACGTAACAATACGTAATCAGGAAAGTCGACGTTCAGTCGGCTTTTTCTTTTTAACTTTCTCTTTAACCTGAACTACGCATAAGAAATAAACTAAATGTCAAAGTCGCGATCTGATTCGTTTGAAATAAGCTATTGATTGCATAAAGACTTGAACATAATATCCTAGACGCTGTTTTCATTGATGTCAACGACTTCTGCCAAACTTTCCTCCCTGCATGGGAGTTGTTGATTAAATCAGGCCTATAACGCACTGCTCCCAATCTTTTTTATAATCTCAATTTGTCTACTGGCGAACAGGCATACCGAGCCTTATAACTTTGTTCATCACTTTTATATTTATCAGCGCTTCATTAACTTGAGAATTGTAATTATGAAGAGTAAGTTTAGGGCTGAGCAACTGTTTATAGAAAAACATTGCTATCTCTGCTAATGAGCGTTTGTGATAACCCCTGTCCTGTTTCCACTCCGCCAGTTTGTCCTCTTATTAATACCTTTACAGCTTAATTTCGAGGATGCCCTTCCTCCGGGTACCCCGCGTTGCTTCGAGGTAGAATAGTGGGTGTTATTCCTTTGTTTGTTAGTACGTGGTGACATGCTATTGCGTCATAGGCTCCATCAGCACTGACTTGCTGTATCTTGCGTCGGAATGGGGTAAGAAATGTAGGTAAAACCTCATTGTTACCCATAGAAACTAGGCTAACTTCTGCAGCAATAACCTAATGAGTAGACACATCAACGGAAAGATGAAGTTTCTGCCAAATACGTCGCTTCTCCTTCCCCTGTTTACGCGTTTTCGATTCACATGCGTCGTATACCTTTAGACTTTTTTCATTAATAACGACGTAGGAGCTTGAAAGTACCTTTCACCATCAGTGCCGTTTCAATCGAGGTATCCGAAAAGATAAACCCTCGGCCACGATGTCCGTGATGCTTTAGACAATGCCATGCCTTAATGGCAGTGTCATCTATCTAAAAAGTAACTGAGCCACGGTTTACTAATGCTTGATTAGAGTGTTTCCAGTTGCTGATATTGTAGTGAGCTTTTTCCATTATAACTTCACGCTTAACTCCATGATAATCTGATTCTAGGAATTTCTATTAGTTCAGATATTTGGGAAACAAATCCCCTGCATGGAAAGAACACCTAATTTCTTCCGGTGTCACACAAAGAAACAAACCTTTTCACCTCTCAGTTAGCGAAGTGATGACGATAGTGATAGCTTCCCATCAATCTGGATATTGAGACTTCAAAACCTATTACATCCACTTTGTTTACAGTTACCTCACCAATAAATTTCCTGAATTAGTCAGCTACGCGTGAATGTTCAAGCTGATACAAGGTGTTTTGGTTAGGCTTTGCTCTTATCTCACTCACTGTTAGGCAAGGCCTTCGTTGATTTGTTCAAGCTATAGGTTTATCACAACCTACGCATTCTCAGACATCCGGTTTTTAAAGGTACCTCGAAGAGAGTAAAAGGAACGATGGGGTGGTTCCACGGAGATAAAGGTTATATCTCTGATCTATTGAAACGGAGATTTTCAAACAAGGGAGTGACACTGATAACGGGTGTGAAAAAGGATATGAAATCCAAAGTGACGAAACTTTGGAACTGCCTGATGCTCCGGAAACGATTTATTATTTCAACTATTTTTGACCAACTGAAAATATATCCCAAATCTGGCATTTTTGGCACCGTAATTGTATCAGCTTTATGGCTAATTTACTGGCGGGGCTTATCGCGTATTCATTTCAACTAAAAAAACCGAGCATAAAGATAACTGATTTTAATAAGCAAGCGCTGATGCAGATCTGAGGTTCTTTAGTAAGATCCACGTTATATACTCTAAAAATACACAGATGATCTGTGTATAATATTTGAATTGCAAGCAAATCTGAGTAAGACGATGAGGCACGTTATCAATCTCTCTGAGAGAGTACATCTATTTCCTCCGAAGCCAGAAGTGTTATCTGAACGACAAAAAGCAGATCACATTGCAAACATCAAGGAGCTCTTGATAGAAAAAGAGGCGGTGATGGTTGTTCATTACTACACCGATCCTGAAATTCAGTCGTTGGCAGAACAAACTGGAGGTTTTGTTGGGGATTCTCTTGAGATGGCCAAGTTCGGTCATAAGCACTCTGCAAAGACACTCCTCATCGCGGGAGTTCGATTTATGGGAGAAAGTGCGAAAATTCTGACACCAGAAAAAAATGTTATCATGCCAACGTTGGATGCGGAATGCTCGCTAGATCTAGGTTGTCCTGTTGATAGATTCTCTGCATTTTGTGATGCTCATCCAGAGCACATTGTAGTAGTTTACGCTAATACATCTGCCGCAGTCAAAGCCCGTGCAGATTGGGTGGTAACGTCTTCTATCGCACTTGAAATAGTGACTCATCTTGACGAACTTGGCAAAAAAATAATTTGGGCTCCCGATCGTCACTTAGGTGCCTACATTGCAAATAAAACCCAGGCAGATATGTTATTGTGGCAAGGCGAATGTATCGTGCATGACGAATTCTCCAGCAACGCATTGAAAGACATGAAAAATGTATATCCAGATGCAGCTATCCTTGTGCATCCTGAGTCACCAGCTAGTGTAGTGCAATTAGCCGACTTCGTTGGTTCTACTAGCCAATTAATCAAAGCGGCAAAAGAACTCCCACATCCGCAAATGATAGTGGCAACGGATAAAGGAATCTTCTTTAAGATGCAGCAAGTTGTGCCAGATAAAGAGCTTATCGAAGCACCAACCGCAGGTGTAGGTGCAACCTGTAGGAGCTGTGCCCATTGTCCTTGGATGGCAATGAATTGTTTAAAATCTATTGAACTAGCATTGAAAAAAGGGGGTGATCAGCATGCAATTTATGTCGATGATATAGTTCGTTTGAAATCGCTGATTCCACTGAACCGTATGCTGAATTTTGCTACTGACTTGCAGCTTCACGTAAAGAGTAATATATAATGATCTTTTAAATATAAAAGTATATAGCTTGGTCATGACTCACAAACTGTGAATGGTGCAAAGGTGTCATCAGGTCTTTTAATTGGTTAAATGCATAAGTAATGATCGGTTTAAAATTATAGCACATGCGTGCTAGAGTTAGTGGTGGTTGTTCTTGTTATCCTTGAATCCAAATCTGAAATGAAATGCTCTCCGAGCAAGCTGCTAATGTCCTTTCTTTAAAGATAACGACAAACTGCTTTAATCATAAATATTCCTTAGAACGAGGATTAATCTTTGCTTGATCGAAGGTAATTTCTTCATCCGTACCATTCTTAAATCTGTCTCATTTTTTCGTATCGTACTGTCTTAAAAGCTAACTATCATCTTTAGTTGCCCCTTGTTCCTATGAAAATGAAGAGTGTGTAAACAAAACATTAAGATCTGAATTTTTTAATCTTCCATGATTAGAGAACTCTTGATCTTTATCTGTTGTAATTGTATGTGCATGGTTTTTATAGGGCATCAATAGATCAATTGTTGCTGTTGTAACATCAACTACCGTTTCCGACGCTACTTCTTTAATCAACCTAAGTTCGGTATAAACTCTGGAAATTGTTACTTCAACTAATAAAGGCTACTGCTCGTGTTTATGACACGTAAAAAAATAGAATAACTTCTGAAGATATTCTCTATCGGAGGAGAATTTGTATTCTATGGCGAAATTGACCACATTCATGTGGGGAGTTGAGCAGCGTATCTCGATGATCTAATCTTTGGTATAGAAAATAAATTTCTGGGGAATATTTTAAATAGTTAACTTCAGATCTTCATAAAATAGATTGATTATTCCTATGAGAATTTTCCACGAACTGAACACACGGATAAACTTTTTAATCACTTCTTACGTTGAGGTGCAAAACCATTGCTTCATTGTGAACTAAAGAAGACACAGATAGGCGCATCTTGCGTCTTGCGTACTTTTTTATCGTCATCTAAACTCGATTTCCTTATTGTTGACATAATTCGACACAGAGGCGGTTAGTGCTAACAAAATATATAGTGGCCAAGTAAATCCATGAGTCAAAAAAGTACCTGACACACAAAAAGCAATAATACCAGAATAAAGCCCCACGCTTAAGGCTCTAATCTCAGAGGAATAAACGGGGGAAGGTTTAAAGACTGTGTTCACTGTCTTGTGGGCTGACAGGTAGATCACTAATGTCATTGTTAAAAAGGTGGCTAAACCAATAAAACCTGTTTCACTTAATACACCAAACCATGTACTGTGAACCGCGTGGTTCACGCCATCCCAATTTGGAGTATAGTAGAAGTAATTGAAGTAAAAGTTATTCAAGCCAACACCCGTGATAGGATTTTCAACAGCCATTAAAAATGCGGCTTCCCATGCATACAGACGTCCTTTCGCGGATTGATCTAATCCTGCTTCTGATGCTCCACCTGAGTGCCTTTCACTAATTCCTGCAACAAGAAACAAAACTCCACATAGGACGCCTCCTAACGAAAACAGCAATACTTTAGATTTTACACGTCGCCATGCGATGGCGCTTAAGGCAGATAGTATTCCAAGCAAACCACCACGGCTTTGTGTGCCTATAATAGCGATGAGAATTGCAATAGCTGTCACGAGACCAAAAACGCGTCGTTTTTTTGTCAATCCATCTGTCATCGCGATACTGAGTGAAAATGAAAATGGAAACAGCAGCACTAAAGCAAGATCATTAGGATCTCCCAATACAGAGCCTAGCTCGCGTCCTACAGTGACACGTGTTTCTTCGACGATTCCAATGTTCATAAACTTATTGTTGATCGTAACTAAGGCAACGGCAAGTCCCGATAAGGATATCATAGATAGGGCTTTTCGGTAGTGATTGGTGTTATACAAAATCCAAGCTAGCACAGGAGTCATTATTCCAATTTTAATGTAAACTTGCTTGTAGTAAGTACTTGCTTCACTCATATTCCCAGAAAAAGCTAGCCCGAGGGTAACCAACACAAAAAATACGTAGAAACAGATTAATTCTTTACCTATAAAAATTTTAATCTTACCGCCTATCCAGATATGCCACCCTAAGCTTATGAGCGTACCGAGTGAGAGCATTAGTGGTATTTTAAGTGGATAAAGAAAAGAAAAAGCTTCATGAAGACGAAAAAAAGAAAAGGCGATAAATGCCAAGCCTAACAGCACGGGTTGACTATTGATAATCAAGATTGCTATTGGAATTAAACCAATAGCAATAGGGATTAGTGGGTGGGGGATGATAACCCATACTATGCACATCGACAGTACAAAAAGTGCAAAAACCTGCACAAAATGGGTAGATAGTCGTGTTAAAAGAAGTTGTCGTTGTTCAGCAAGCCATTCAATTCTCTGCATCGTATAATCTCTTAAAACCGGCAACGATCTTTAATGCAAATAGTATGCCATTATATACAAATTACCTAAGGTATAGAAGTTAGAAGCATGTTATCTACTTGCATATAGTCCGCCTATGACGGCAGTTAAACGACCGACAGTTCTATTTTGTTGTAGACATCTGTATCAGTTCCTAGTTTTATTTTTAGATAATGATTGCTCAAGTCTCTCATTATAATAACGTTGTTCCTTTGTTTAAGGATCGCGAGTGTCTATTTTGCATCATTAGATTTCTACTCCTTTTAAAACATGTTAAATCGTACATAAAGTCCCTAAATTTAGATAATAACTGCTATTCTGTCACCTATCCAATAGGTTGTTTTTCTTGTAAAATCACCATTTATCAATACTGGTCCTTGTGGTTACCGATGACATTAAATATCGTTTTTATTAGAAAACTCCTGAATTTAAATCTGAAGTACGCCACTTTCCAAACAAGCTACTAATACCATTTATTAAAAATAACGGTAGGTTGCTTAAATCCTAATCATTTTCTAGGGCGATTATTTATCCCTACTTGAGCTAAGGTAATTTGTTTATCCTTGACCCTTCTTAACCTAAGAACTGTATAATTGTATCTTTTCCAAGCCGAGTAATCTTGATGAACGCTTCGTTGGTTGAAATAAATACGCAATGAGGCTCGCCAGCAAGTTAACTATAAATCTGATACAACTACGGTGCCGAGAATGCTTGATTTGGGAGATCTTTTGTTGGTCAAAACGGTTTCAATAATAAATCGTTTCCGGAGTATTAGTCGGTTTCAAAGTTTCATCACCTTGGTTTCATATTCTTTTTCATACCCGTTATCAGTGTCACTCCCTTATCTGCGAATTCCCGCTTCAATGGGCAAGAGATAGAACCTTTCTATCCCTATAACCCCCCCCCAAAGCTCGTCAGCTATTTCTGATACAGGCTTTCTATCATCCACGTTAGCCGTCGTTACTTTGACTGAGCTGATGCCACCTTGATCATTACATCAATAAGGATCACTGAAACCTGCATCTTCAAGTTATTTTTATATATATGGTTTTTATCACTTTAAAATTTTAATTGCCCTTAGTAGGTGGTTCAGTTAGCATGAAACCCTAGAGTAGGGGACTAAACATATAGAAGAACTGTTCAATGGGACGATTGAATACTGGCCGTCTCTGCCATTCTTGAAGAGAGATTGTTGTCGATACTTCAATATAGGCCTTCTGAAGAGCAATCAAGTCACGACAAAAGTTAGGATCTTCAACATAGAGGGTTAATTCAAAATTAAGCCAGAGGCTGCGCATGTCTAAATTCACGGTGCCGATTAGACAGAAAGATTCGTCGACCATAACAGACTTTGTATGAAGTAACCCACCGTGAAATCGATATATGTTTACGTCGGCTCTCAACAAATCATTAAAAAACGAACGGCTTGCCCAATCCACCATCAGACTGTCATTCTTGGCTGGAATAATAATATTCACAGTTACGCCACGTTGTGCGGTTGTTTGAAGCGCATCCATTAAGCTCTCGCTGGGGATCAAATATGGCGTGGTAATCGTGAGGCTCTCCTTGGCTTGATGAATTGAAAGCATAAGTACTTGTTGAATAATACCGTCGGGCATACCTGGGCCTGAAGGGGTTATTTGCATTACGTGTTTTGCATGCTCACGTTGTTCAAGCAAACAACATTTAGGCAAATCTGGTAGATGGCGAAGTCCCGTTTCTACCTCCCAATCCCACGCGAATATACTATTTAAGATTGGGACAGCTGGGCCTTCTGCTTTCACCATTATATCTATCCATTGTCCGACTCCTACATTTTGCTTGAAGAACCGCGGATCAACCATGTTCATTGAACCAGTGTAACCAACAGTGTTGTCGATAATGATGATTTTTCGGTGTTGTCTAATATCGAGGCGCCGTAAGAACATACGAAAGGGGCTTACTGCTAATGCTTCCACTAACTCGATACCTGATTGGCGCATTTTATCTGGCCAATGGCTTTTGAAAAATACTTTGCTGCCAGCGGAATCAAGCATTATACGAACGGTAACACCGCGCCCAGCTGCATCACAAGCAGCTTTGGCAACATCATTCGTATGCCCTCCAGGCTGCCAAATGTAAAAGACCATATTTAGGGAACGTTTGGCATTTTCGATATCTCTTGTAATGGCACGAAGGATATTGCTCGTTTCACTTTGCAGTGAGAGCTGGTTACCAGTTATGGCAGGAATACCGGTGCGTTTTAGACAGAGGTCATGAACTGGTCTGGAAAGGGAGATCTCATGTTGAGAACGATAGACTTCACATTGGTTGAAGGATTCCAGCCAATATCGATAGGGCTCAAACATCGATTTTGATCGTTCAGCTCGGGTTTTACCCAGATTTAATTCACCTAAAAGTAAGTAGAGAATCACACCGACAATGGGAACGATATAAATGATCATCAACCAAGCTATTGAAACACCTAATGCACGGCGTTTTAACGCAACACGGATGGTAACAGAGGCGATCAATAGCCAGTAAAAAAAGACGCTAGACCAAACGAGAAATTGATAAATCTTTTCCATATCTAACCAGTTAACCTCAGATTTGTATAAGCGCGTCTTTTTTAAGCCAAGTAATTTAAAGGCTTGACTTTGTTAGTTGGAATATATAAGCAATGGATACAGTAATCAGGTTGACCATAAAGCTTACCCACTACGGTGCCAAGAATGCTTTATTTTGGGCTTGTATGTTCAATTGGTTGTTCTTCGTGTAGGAAGCCTATGTCTGTATCGAGACCATTATAGCGATCGTTGCCAGGCATGTTGCAAGACCTTCCATCTTGGATATACATATACCTAAAGGACTTGAAGATATTCGATTCAAGAGGTTATCAGTGTGTTCACTTAGTGGCAAATTATCATAGGAATAATAAGTCTATTTCACGGGAATTTAACGACACAACGTGCACATCTATGCTTTTCCATAGGTTAAATTTACTGACGCCATTCTTGGTATTATCATTGGTATTATCATTTTTTGATGGAGATCTCTAGCCTTACAAAGGGATGCCTTGATTATGACATCTGTAAAGCTTGCTTAAGCCTACGTCTTCAAGTTATTTTGGTATACACGGATTGTTAGGTGTGGATACAATAGTAAATTGTTGAACTTGCTATGAACAAATTCGGATATCCGCGACTCCTATCGAGTACTACACATCTGCATTAATGCGGTTGGCTGCGTTTTAAAAGACGCACACCGATGTGTGTAACGACTTCCCTTCTTGATGTATAGGATGCCCTTCTTTATCTTCACCTTATCGTCACGTTTCATCCTAATTTTATAGGGTTTACCATGATAGAAAAGATCATTGTATAACGCACCACCATTACCATGGTAATACAATATAGCGGTAAAGCGTATTTTTACTGAGTGTCACATGTTGCTTTAGAGCCAGTTCGCCGCTAATCACATCGGGTGACGTATACATGTGAAAGCGCTCATGAATGAACACCTTCATTCTCTCTGAAATACGTTCAAAAGCCAACCATTTCATAGTGTTGGAGTAAGTTTTTGAGCCGGATTTTATGCAAGGAGATACTAGTATCCGCCGTGAAAATTATTTGGGATATGCAGCTTTATTTCTCGACTGATAGTGAGGTGAAGACAGCCAAATGTTCTAGAAAGCTGGCTAAAGGAATCAGCCTCAGCCAATCATTGCTCAATATAAAGTCAGTCATTGTCATTTAACTGTTTATGAAACATGAATAACTCCAAGCTAAAATAGGATGCGGAGAGTGGACTTTAATCTGGCTGACTCTCCGCTAGATTGTGAATGTCACCTGACGGAGGGTGGTACTTATCTGAGAATGTATATGAGCAAGGCGTTGTTTCCCAACTATCTGAACTAATACTAATTCCTGCGATCAGATCATCATGGAGTTACGCGGGAAGTGCTGATGGGAAAGGGAAAGGCCAGGCATAAGATCAGCAACTGGAAACAATACAATCAAAAATTAGTAAATCAAGGCTCAGTCACTTTCTAGATAAACGTCCATGCCATTAAGGCATGGCATTGTCTAAAGCATCAGGGTCATCGTGGCCGTGGGTTTATATTTTAGATACCGAGATTGAAACGGTACTGATGGTGAAAGGTATTTCAAAGCTCCCACTTCGTGGATTAAAAGGCTTTCTCAATTTGGTTTTTACGTTGATGAATGTCCCGTTAAAATACCCTACATACACTTGCATTAGTAATGTGTTATAAGATCGTAGAAGTTAAGTATCGGTTGCCGAGTCGTTATTGACACCACAGGCTTAAAGATATACGGAAAAAGTAAATGGAAAACGCGTAAACACGGTAAGGAGAACCAGTATATCTGTCGCCAATATCATCTTGCCGTTGATGTGTCTAGTCATGCAGTTATTGCTGCAGAAGTTAACCTGGTTTTTGTGGGTGAAAATGAGATTTTATCTATATTGATTAACCAATTACGACGAAAGATATAGCAAGTCAATGTTGATGAAACCTATGACGAAATAGCATTTCACCACATACTAGAAAACAAAGGAATAACACCCAGTATTCCACCTCGAAGCAACGCGGGGTATTGGGAGGAAGGATATCCTAGAAATGAAGCTGTAAAGGAGTTGAAAGAGGAAGTGATGACGATACTGATAGCTTTCCATCAATCCGGGTATCAAGACTGCAAAACTTATTAGATCCACTTTGTTTGTCTCTACCTCACCAACGAATTTCCTGAATTAGTTAGCTACACGAGGATGCTCAAGTTCATGCAAGGTGTTCTGGTTCCGCTTTGCTATTACCTCACTCACCGTCAGGCAAGGCCTTTGTTGATTCGTCTAAGCTACAGGTTTATCACAACCCTCGCATTCTCAGACATCAGGTTTTTAAAGGTACCGCGAAGTGAAGAAAGGAACGATGTAGTGGTTCTACGGTTTTAAATCACACCTTATTATCAATGACCAAGGGGGCATTATCTCAGTCAAAGGTGACGATGACTAACGTAAATGATAGAAAATCTATATCGGAAATGGTTGACGAGTTTTGGGAGTGTTTATATGGAGATAAAGGTTATATCTCTGATCTATTGGAGCGAGAACCTGAAGATAAGGGAGTGATACTGATAACGGGTGTGAAAAAAAAGATGAAACCCAAAGTCATGAAACTTTAGGTTTCACTGATACTCCAGAAACGATTTATTATTGAAACCGTTTTTGATCAACAAACAACATCTCCCAAATTGAGCATTCTCGGCACCGTAGTTGTATCAGCTTTATGGTCAATTTGCTGGCGGGGCTTATCGCGTATTAATTTCAACCAAAGGAGCCGAGTATCAAGATTATTAGGCTTGATAAGCACGCACTTATGCAGATCTGAGGTTAATTACAATACTCAAGTTGGTGAAGTACC
Organism: Candidatus Enterovibrio escicola; assembly: GCF_002464935.1. GTDB lineage: Bacteria > Pseudomonadota > Gammaproteobacteria > Enterobacterales > Vibrionaceae > Enterovibrio > Enterovibrio escicola. Next base: position 16,233 of record NZ_NBYY01000033.1, on the reverse strand, counting down.
GGTAAATGGCGGTTGCGAACCTCTCCCTTCTTTCCGTTAGCTTGGAGTGATGTAAAATTATCGAGTAAGGATTTAACCTCGTCTTCTATAGCTTGAGCCAACAACTGCTGTGCGCTTTGTTCAGCAGTTAATTAAAATGTTATGATTATCGTCCATGTGGTGTATTCCTTGTTGGTTGTTAATCTGACGAGATGAATCAACAGGTTACACCGCATTATTTCCTACCCATACAGCAGAAATCATTATATCTCCTAAAGAACACTCTTACATCCTCTTTTGGCTTGGAGATGTTCATGGCTCATACACAGTTAAATGACAATGACCGATTTTATATTGAACAACGATTGGTTGAGGCTTATTTCTTTAGCCAGATTGCCCGAATACTCGATTGTGTTCACTCCACTATCAGTCGAGAAATAAAGCGCCATATCCCAGACAATTCTCACAGAGTGGACTGTCCTCACCTTGCATCAAAACAGGATAAAGAAACACGCTCCACCGCCACAAACAGGCTGGATTTTAACGGTGTTTCAAAGAGAATGAAAGTGTTCATTCATGAGCATCCCAGCACGCATACGTCACCCGATGTCATTAGCGGAGAACTGGCTCTGAAGCTTGATGTGATGCTCAGTGAAAACACCCTTTACCGGTATATATAGCATGATAGGGCTAATTGTTGGGTGCTATACAAAGATCTTCCCCATCCAGGCAAACCCTACAGAATCAAGATGAGCAGCGGTGATAAAGTAAAGATAAAGAACTGTGTTGGTATTAAGAAATGGCCTGATATTGCAGATGAAAAGACCGAGTTTTGTCATTTTGGAATTGACACTGTTGTCGGAATTTGGCACAAATCTTTTTTCTTACCATGATAGATAAAGCCAATAAACTCTGCTGCATCAGAAGGATACCCAATAAGCAGGTAGGTACAGTGCTGTAGACGTTTATTGATATTGTAAATTTTACTTTCTATGACTTCAAAACCCTTACGTCAGATAACAGTACAGAGTTTACAGGTCATGAAGAAGTTGTTGAGATCACCGACGTTGATTGCTATTTTGCTAAACCTTATCGATTAAGTGATCGGGTTTTTAATGAGCATACCAATGGTTTGATAAGGCGATTTTTATTCAAGGGAACTGACTTCAACGAGGTTAGTAATGAAGAAACTACCAAGATATAGCACATCCTCAATACATGTGGTAGATCGAGTCTTAGAGATCGTTCTCCTAATGATATTTTTTTGAGTATTTAATGGTGGTTTCAGATATAACACCTGTGCATTTCAGATGACGTAAGGTGAAATAGATAAACCCTATGGACTATGGAACTGTCCATTTTTAATTATCGATTATAGCTTTATACTAGCGAGTGTTACAGTGACTCCTTCATTTGATTTCCATCCTAAGCACTGATGTATCTTACCTTTAACTTTCCGGTGACTTTTCTCGACCAAGTTGAGCTTCCTCCCCGCCAACTAGAGTTGGATGTTGATATTTAGCAGTGCTAACACATTGGTACTACTCTTATTAATCATAACCCTTTCAGGTAAACCGTTATGGTCTATTGCTTTGTTGAAGAAGGTATGGATCACTTTCTCATCACTGTGTTCACACAGTAGAAGATGAATGACATTACCGAACTTATCAAACAGCCAGATAGGAATACTTCCACTAACCTTTGACGTTGATATATGTCACGTCCATCTGCCACGAAGAGGCGATAGGTTTCTTTATTCAGTGAGCCTAATATTCCAGAAAAGGAGGATATTTCTGATAAACCACCGATTGATGGCTGAGTGATCAGCATTGATACGCATCAAGCATCATCTCTTCGATTTCACGGTAACTAAGTGTATAAAAAACGTAATAGCGAACAACCTAGAGGATGATGTCGGAAGGAAAGTAGCAACCATAAAAGTTGATAATAATAATACTAGAAATAATGAATGTTGATGAGATCATAACTTAGCACTCCAGTTTGCGAGAAAACCCTAGTTTTTTAGACTGTTCTTAAACGAATTTTGTACAGTAAACATCAATAGTCCCTAGTGAATGTCATGCACAGTGATTTTATCACATGATGCTTTTGAGCATTATGCTTAATTTTTTTTATTGGCTTTTATTAAAAACTGACTTTTATCCACACTATCTAAAGAGATAAACATAATACTTTATTCCACCATGATCTAAATCAATGTTTTTGATGCTTTCCAATCGTCTAATAAGATATATCTTGTAGTAATGTTTGTATATTTTTCCATATTTAGTATTTGTTGACGGAATGCGCAAAATAACGATAAACATATAAGTTTTAAGAAATTACGCGAAACTTCCAGTCATAAGTAGGTATTTTTCAGAAGTTGATTATATGTTATCGAGTGATTAAGTCTTTTAGGTTACATTTTTCGTCTAAAAATGAACACAATTACGGTTTTTATACAAAATGTACCCTTCGTGGCATGGCATTAATTGAGGTGGTAAGTAGTGAAACCAGTTGTTATTAAACGGGATGGTTCTCGTGAACCTTTCCAGCAGCAACGCATTGAAAATGCAATAATCAGTGCGTCACAGGCAATAAAAGGCATGGCTCCATCTTATGCGGCGGGAGTGGCCGATGACGTTCTAGCACAATTCAGGCGTGTTCCTGAGATTGAAATTCACCAAATACAAGATGCGGTTGAAAACCATTTGATGGCAGGGCCGTATAAGGCTATTGCTCGCTCGTACATAGAATATCGTCATGATCGTGATAACATCAGAGAATGTAAAAACCGACTGAACCAGGATATCCGTGGTTTGGTTGAACAAACAAACCCCGACATACTTAACGAAAATGCGAATAAAGATAGCAAAGTGATCCCGACTCAACGTGACTTGTTAGCCGGCATTGTTGCTAAACATTACGCCAAGCAATATATGCTGCCTAAAACCGTTGTTAGTGCACATGAACAAGGGGATATTCACTACCATGATTTAGATTATGCACCTTTTTTCCCCATGTTTAACTGCATGTTGATTGATCTAGAAGGCATGTTAACCAAAGGTTTTAAAATGGGTGACGCTGAAATTGATCAACCAAAATCTATTACCACTGCAACCTCCGTGACTGCCCAAATCATCGCACAGGTGGCTAGTCATATTTATGGAGGAACTACTATTAACCGTATTGATGAAATCCTCTCGCCGTATGTTGAAATCAGTTACGAAAAACACTTAAATGTGGCAAAAGAGTGGGGAATTTCTGATTTGAAGGGCTATGCAAGATCCCGCACTCAGAAAGAATGTTATGACGCTTTTCAATCACTTGAATATGAAGTGAACACGCTACACACTGCGAATGGACAGACGCCATTTGTCACTTTCGGTTTTGGTTTGGGTGAATCTTGGTCGGCTCGTTTGATCCAGTTATCAATTTTAAAAAACCGCATCGCAGGCTTGGGACGTAGCCGTAAGACCGCTGTGTTTCCGAAACTTGTATTTAGTGTGAAAGCAGGCTTAAATCTGAAAATTAGTGAACCGAACTATGATATCAAACAACTTGCCCTGGAGTGTGCTTCTAAGCGTATGTACCCAGATATTCTTAACTACGATAGTGTTGTAAAAGTGACGGGTTCATTTAAAACCCCAATGGGATGCCGCAGTTTCTTGGAACCATATGAAGAGAATGGAGAACTGATCCATGAAGGTCGCAACAATATTGGCGTGATTAGTTTGAATCTACCCCGTATCGCGATTCGTTCAAACGGTTGTGAAGAAACCTTCTATAAACTACTTGATGACACTATGATTGTGGCACGTGAAGGTTTAGATACCCGTATTTCACGCCTTGATAGTGTGAAAGCTAGAGTTGCTCCAATCCTGTATATGGAAGGTGCATGTGGGGTTAGGTTGAAAGCAAACGACAACATTAGTGAGATATTTAAACACGGTCGTGCATCTATATCTCTCGGATACATTGGTTTGCATGAAACAATGAATGCCTTGTACGGTATTGGTGAACATGTATACGATTCAGGAATGTTGCGTAAAAAAGCACTCTCCATTGTAGAATATATGAAAAATGCAACTGACCGTTGGAAAAACGAGACGGGTTATGGATTCAGTTTATATAGTACACCGAGCGAAAACCTATGCACCCGTTTTTGCAAAATTGATGCAAAAGAATTTGGCGTAATAGAGGGAGTAACAGACAAGGGATATTACACAAATAGTTTCCACTTGGACGTGGAAAAACATGTAAATCTGTATGACAAAATTGACTTCGAGATGCCTTATCCGTTGATCGCAAACGGGGGTTTCATTTGCTATGGCGAATACCCAAATATTCAACACAATATCGAAGCATTAGAAAACGTTTGGGATTATAGCTACGATCGAGTGCCTTATTACGGGACAAATACACCTATTGATGAGTGTTATGAGTGTGGATTCAAGGGTGAATTTCACTGCTCCAGCAAAGGTTTCGTATGCCCTAAGTGTGGTAATTATGATTCGACAAAAGTCTCAGTCACACGGCGCGTGTGTGGCTATTTGGGAAGCCCTGATGCTCGTCCGTTTAACGATGGAAAGCAGGAAGAAGTAAGACGTCGTGTTAAGCATATGTAGATCATTTAAATGGGGTTTCATTAGTATTATCTAATTGATGTGGTTATGTAAATGCCAAGGTATTATTGATTAAATCAGGCCTATAACGCACTGATCCCAATCTTTTTTACAGTCTTAATTTATCTGCTGGCGAACAGGCATACCGAGTTTTATAATAAAGCAGTGACTGCACAAGGACTTTGTGCATGAATAACTTAGACGCTGTTTTTGTTGATGTAGATGATTTCTGCTAGACTTTTCTCCCTGCATGGGAAAAAACACCTAATTTCTTCCGGTATCAAACAAAGAAACAAGCCTTCTCTCCTCTCAGTTAGCGAAGTGATGATGATAGTGATAGCTTTTCATCAATCTGGGTATCAAGATTTTGAAACCTATTACATCCACTTTATTTATCGCTACCTCACCACCGAATTTCCTGAATTAGTTAGCTACACGAGGATGCTCAAGCTCATGCAAGGTGTTCTGGTTCCGCTTTGTTCTTATCTCACTCACCGTCAGGGATTGCCTTCGTTGATTCGTCCCAGATATAGGTTTGTCACAACCTAGGCATTCTCAGATATCCGATTTTTCAAAGGTACCGCGAAGCGAGAAGAAGGAACGATTTGGTAGTTCTACGGCTTCAAATTACACCTTATTATCAATGACCAAGGTGGCATTATCTCAATCAAAGTGACGACGGCTAACGTGGATGATAGAAATTATGTATTGGAAAGGGCTGACGAGCTTTGAGGGTATTTATACGGATACAAAAGTTATATCTCTGGCTCATTGTAGCGGGAACTCGCAGACAAGGGAGGGACATTAATAATATGGGTAAAAAAGAATATGAAACCCAAAATTATGAAACTTTGGGATCGCCTGATACTCCGGAAATGATTTATTATCGGAACCGTTTTTTGACCAACAAAAAACATCTCCTAAATCTAGCATTTGCGGCACTGTAGTTGTATCAGCTTTATGGTCAACTTGCTGGCGGGGCTCATCACGTATTCATTTCAACCAAAGAAGCCGAGTATCAAGATAACTCGGCTTCGACGAAGTTAAAGTTACTGAAAAAGACGGCGCTTTTACATTCAATAGAGGGGAGAAAAATAATGACTAATCAAAGCCAACCACAAGACGGTTTTCGCTTTAACGACCAAAGCATCAAGTACCAGTAAACCAAATTAAAGATATTGACTTATGGCATGATGACGTAGTTACCGACATCGTAAAAAGACAATTGCGACACAAGAAAAACTCGCGCTGTTTAAGAAAAAAGCCAGGCAAAACGTAGCAGATTTTGTAGACTTAGGTTCTGCTGAATTTCATGTGAAATCAAAAGCCACATTACCCTGCTTTCATTTGATGAAAATATAAGGTGTAACGCTCTCTCTGAGAGCATCGTATATTCGGTAAACACATCCCTAGCTGCTAGGGCAAAAATTGACGAAGGCATTAACCGTTAAAATGAGAACTTAATTGATGAAATAAAAGCCCTAGTTGATTTGTCTTTCAGTGTAAACAAGCAAGGTCACATCGATGTAAAGCAAGTGCTTAACCTTCGCTAGCTGAATATTACCGACCAAGATTGGTTAGAAGCGATGAATGCCATTGCTAATTCAATTCGCACTGTAGGCAAAAGGCCTTACCTGCGCATCTATGAACGCCAATGTAATTGTCAGTATAAACAAATCGACCTTGATATCGCCAAGCTGTAGCGAGGTGTAAATGTTACTGATAAGCACCCTACATGGAGAGATAAACGTGAGTCTCCCTATGAGATACAACAACATCGTAACCGTTTATGACAAACGGAATTGAGGGTTTAAACATGCATATAGCCAACCCACTCCAACGTTCTTTTACTACCGCGCATACACGTAGCCTGATTGATCTCGAAATTGAAATGGCAGAAGCCTTAATTAAAAAAAACGGCATTGCGTTTCCAGATTACATATTTGAAAAATGTTACATCGCAGCACTGAAGTTCATTCTAAATTAGTCAGGTTCGAACGTTCGAGAAAAGTATGAAGACATGAAGGAGGAACTCAATGGAAAAGATAAAAGTAAAGCGGCCTAATCAATTAATTAGATATATCATAAAGTTTCTCCGCTGCTCTCAACTAAAAGCAGAATAATGGGCAGATAACAACTGCGGTGATTGGCGCAATACGCAATTATCCAAAGCGAAGTGAGTGACATCAATATCAAGCAATGAAAAGGAATATGAAGAATGAAAAAACCAATTACAAAAGAAAGGTGCCTTGAGTAACAAGCGAACATTGCTTGTCTATCTAGCAAACGCACTAGGAACTGATAATCAGCCAGTACGACACAAAGCTATAATGAGGTTTTTATTATGTTTGGTGAATACACACCACTAATGAAATCAGGTTTATTACAACGCCTATTAGCGAATGGGAAAGCTATACTAGATGCTGAACTATGCTTGCAGAAAGGTTATCCCCACCCCAGCCAAGAGTATTGACCTCAAGACACCTTATTTTGGTAGCTAGGAAGGAGACCCCACGATGTGTTGCAGAGTTGGTGCAAAGCTTGTCAGTTGGAATTCAGGAACGCAAAAGGCAAAGCTGCTTAGGAAAAGTAAAAGGACATGCCTTAAGTCCCACCACATATAGTTTTTGGGAGAAAATTCCTAGGTAAAAGAATACGAAAACGGAACTATTCACCTCGGTGAGAGTTGGTACCAAAGCAGATTTCCCGCATGATGAAGCCACCCAAAATACACTGCTTAACTTCATTATTGGTTAACGGTATGCCTTCATGATGAAGGAAAAACCAGAATCCTTGTTCGTGCTTTAAGATATAGGTACACCTTCCAGCATACTGAGATGTTGGTACCTGTTCACTTTTTTAGCCAAGCAGAAAGGTTTTTACTAAGACGAGACATTCGTCGCCGCCACTCAATGTCAGTAATTTTTTCTTGCTCATATCGATGCTAAATTCGGAATACCGCATGGCAGAGCAGAACAAAACGTTTGCCAATATGAGACGTTGAACCTCTACCGCTGTACTCCGCCATTTGTTGTAAATTGCGAGTGACATGTGTCCAACAGAACTAGTGGCGTGTAGCATCCAGCCAGTTATACCTACCATATTGGTAGGTTATCACTATCACAGTAGCACTGTTTATCTAGCATCGCTTTTGCTGTTTCTGCATTATGCCGATAACGAATAGTTTGATATACCGCTCACTGGAGTTATGGTAAACTCTGGTATACAGCTCTCCAGAGCTGTATACTAATGAGTGTTGATTCAATGGGGAACTGGGGAACGATTACGTGATGAGATTATAGAAGGTGAAATTTACAATAGTAATAAATATCTCTATTACTCTACCAGTCTGCTTATTGGATATCTTTCTGATGCAGTAGAATTTACTGGCCTTATCCACCTCGGTAAGAAAAAACTATTTCCGCCAAGTCCCGACGACGGTGTCAATTCGGTGTCAATTTCGAAATGATCAAACTCAATCTTTTATCTTTACCCAATCTTTTATCTTTACCTTATCGCCACTGCTCATCTTTATGTTGTAGGATTTACCATGATGGTAGGATTTACCATGATGGGGAAGCTCCTTATAGAACACCCACTCATTACCCCTGTCACGCCATATATATCGGTAAAGCGTGCATTCATTGAGAATCTCTGGTCATGTATGCGTTCTTGAGACACTCATGAATGAACACCTTGATTTTTTTGAATACAGTCAAATGGCAGCACGTTCGTGGCGTTGGCACAGATTAATTTAACCTGTTTTGATGCAAGGAAATGAAAGTATATGCCTTAAAAATTATCGTGGATATGACGTTTTATTTCTCGACTGATAGTGGAGTGAACTCAGTCAAGTGTTCTGGCAATCTGCCTAAAGGAACCACCCTTAGCTAATCATTGCTCAAATATACTATCGGTCATTGTCATTTAACTATTTATGAGTTACGCACATATCCAAGCTAAAAGAGTACTTTAGTCTGGTTGACTTTCCAATAGGTTGCGCACTTCACCTGATGGAAGGCAGACTAAAAGCAGTCTAAAAAGACGATTGTCAACTTCCAACATGGAAATCTCGTACAAAATTAGGAAATAATCGAATTTCACTATTTCACTACATTAGATAAATCCATCATTATCCTGATGGATAAACAGCTTGAAATTCCTGCTCATTGAATGAACTCTATGAACATAATCGACTTATGTGACCATAGATAAGATAGGGTAATCAACAATGTTACAATATGCAAGTACGATTGATGGTTAAAGTAGTATAAAAGACTAAAGAGTTCCCTCTGGTGGTCTTTCATTAACGTCTCAATTTCCATACAATCACCTTCAATATATAAAATATTAACTCGGAGAAACAATGAGCAAAATAAAGCATGCAAACCTTCTAATCTTAGGTTCTGGCCCTGCTGGTTATACCGCTGCGGTTTATGCCGCGCGCGCTAACCTGAATCCAGTAATGATAACGGGTCTGCAACAGGGCGGTCAACTTACCACCACAACAGAAGTTGAGAATTGGCCTGGTGATCCTGAATATTTGACAGGATCAGCACTGATGGATCGGATGAAAAAACATGCAGAGAAGTTTAATACTGAAATCCTCTTCGACCACATCTGCGAAACCGACCTGTCTCAACGACCTTTCCGCTTAAAAGGTGATAACAGAGAATACACATGTGATGCACTGATTATTGCAACAGGAGCATCTGCTCAGTATTTGGGTGTAGAATCCGAGGAAAGATTTAAAGGCCGAGGTGTTTCAGCCTGTGCAATATGCGATGGATTTTTTTATCGCAACAAGAATGTGGCAGTGATCGGAGGCGGTAACACTGCTGTTGAAGAAGCTATTTACCTCTCTAATATTGCGGCTGAAGTTCACCTTATCCACCGTCGCGATACATTCCGCGCCGAGAAAATTATGATTAGTCGTCTTATGGATAAAGTAAACAACGGAAACATAGTTTTGCACACTGACCGCGTTTTAGATGAAGTGTTAGGTGATGACATGGGCGTCACTCGCCTCCGTATCAAAGAGACTCAATCTGATGCAACAGAAGAATTAGAAGTGATGGGGGTGTTTGTTGCAATAGGCCACAAACCAAACACTGAAATATTTGAAGGTCAATTGGAGATGCACAATGGCTATATCAAGGTCAATTCTGGTCTTGACGGTAACGCTACGCAAACCAGCATTGAAGGTGTATTCGCCGCGGGCGATGTCATGGATCACGTATACCGTCAAGCCATTACCTCTGCAGGTACAGGTTGCATGGTAGCGCTTGATGCCGAACGTTACCTCTACGCAAAAGAGTAAAATACGTAAACTAGCTATCTCACTAAGCTTCCTGACAGTAGGTCAAGGATCTTTAAACCATATATCTCTTCCATCACTCGATGCATAGAATTGCAATTCTACGAATGAAAAGACGATACAAACACCTATGAAGTATTATGGATAAAGAAAAACAGCGCTCACTAGCCCTATGGCTCAAAGAGCAGAGCAAGCTTGGCACAACTTGGCTTCTAACAGCTATTGGTCTTGCATTTATGTCAAGTTTATTGTTGATTGTACAAGCAGCTCTGCTAGCTAATATCTTACACGGGCTTATCATAGAACAAACGAATAAATATGACCTTTGGCTATCTTTTTTTAGCCTAGCTATCATTGTTTGCTTACGTGCGTTGTGTCGCTGGGGTAAAGAGCTTGCTGGTTACCGTGCAGGTGAAATGGTTCGCCTTCACATTCGACACTTAATTTTGGACAAGCTCCAATTACTCGGCCCTGCAACTATCCAAGGAAAGCCTTCTGGTACTTGGGCAAGTCTTGTTCTCGAACAAATCGAAGAAATGCAGGATTTCTTTGCACTCTATTTGCCACAAATGGCCATCTCGGTATTGATACCTTCTGTGATTCTCATTGCAATCTTCCCAATTAACTGGGTGGCAGGATTGATCTTTTTAATCACAGCACCACTGATTCCTTTTTTTATGGCGTTGGTTGGTATGGGAGCTGCGGATGCAAATCGCCGTAACTTTAAGGCCCTTCAACACCTATCCGGATATTTTTATGATCGTCTTCGTGGACTAACAACCATTCGTCTATTTGACCAAGTGGAAGCTGAAAGAAAAAATCTTATCATAGCTTCTGAAGGTTTCCGTCAACGCACCATGGAAGTTCTAAGACTCGCTTTTATCTCCTCCGCCGTACTTGAATTTTTCACGGCACTGTCTATAGCCGTAACAGCGGTTTACTTTGGTTTTAGCTTTATTGGTAAATTAAATTTTGGACATTACGGTCTCGAAAATACGCTATTCGTTGGCCTATTTATCTTGGTGCTTGCACCCGAATTCTACCAACCTCTACGCGACCTTGGTACCTATTACCACGTAAGAGCACAAGCTATCGGAGCCGCTGAGTCAATCGTCCACTTCCTTGAATCAAAGCCTGCGTATCAAACATCAGGGAACAAGAAAATTCCATCAAAAACGATCGAGTTGAAAGCAAGTAAACTAGAAGTATTAAGCCCAGATGGAGTTGTACTAGCCGGCCCGCTTTCATTTACCATCCATGCAGGACAAAAAGTTGCTCTCGTTGGAGAAAGTGGTGCAGGTAAAACCAGCCTTATTAACGCTATTTTAGGTTTCCTTCCCTATCGTGGCAGCTTGACTATCAACAATGTAGAACTGAGAAAGGCTGATCTGTCGCACTGGCATAAGCAAATAAGTTGGGTTGGGCAAAACCCACAACTGTTCTATGGTACGATAAAAGACAACATCTGCTTAAGATCATCACGTGTAACAGAAGACCGAATGCACTATGTAACCAAAGCTTCCTATGTAAATGAATTCATCTCACGTTTAGAACATGGTTCTCTACATCATGTTGGTGATAAATCAAGCAGATTATCTGTCGGGCAAGCTCAACGTATCGCCGTGGCACGTGCATTGTTACAAGATGGTTATTTTTGGCTTCTTGATGAACCTACAACCAGTTTAGATGCTACTAGCGAACGTCTTATAATGGCGAGCTTGGAGCATGCCACCCAAGATACGACAACACTATTGATTAGCCATCGAATCGACCTGTTAGGTACCTGTGATCTCTTGCTGATCATGGAGAAAGGGAAATTGGTTCAACAAGGAAAGTTTGAAGCATTGCGTCAAAAAGGTCTTTTTGCAGAAATGATAAAAACAGTCGATAAAAGGAACTTTGATGCGTGATCTCATTCCATTTTTAAGAATCTACAAAAAACACTACTTCGAGTTATCCTTAGGCGTGTTACTTTCATTTTTCACGTTAGCAGCGGCATTCGGTCTATTAACATTATCTGGCTGGTTTATTTCAGCTTCCGCTGTCGCAGGTCTTACCAGTAACTTCAACTACATGCTTCCCGCCGCAAGTGTACGTGGATTGTCCATTGTTAGAACCACTGGTCGATGGGCTGAACGTGTTATCAGTCACAATACAACCTTTAAGTTGCTTACCGATCTGCGGATTTTATTTTTTGATAAACTAACACAATTAATTCCTGGAAATCTTGGTAATTTGCGTGATGCAGACATCCTTAACCGTCTGATAGCGGATGTAGATGCAATGGATCATGTTTATTTACGACTAATAAGTCCAATGGTGGTTGGTGTATTTGGCATTTTCGGTATCAGTGGTTTGATTTATTGGTTTGATTCAACACTAGGCATTACATTAGGAATTATTTTACTCACGATGATGCTTATTTTACCAGTAGTGTTCTTTTTTCTTGGCAGAACTCACGGCGCTGCAATAACACTTACAAAATCAAACTTGCGTATTACTTTACTGGATTGGTTGCAAGGTCATGCAGAACTGCAAATTTTCGGTGCCGCTGATCGTTATAGGGAACAAACACACATTCATGAATGTGCTTTGTTAAACGTCCAACGTAAAATGGCGGAAATTTCAAGTCTTGCGAACGGTTTCTTGCTTGCTGCTAATGGATTGACCTTGGTCTTGATCGTCTGGCTAGCTGCAGACGGTGTGGGCGTGAATACCCCTAACCCAATGGTTGCGATGGTAGCATTTGCGACAATGGCAAGCTTTGAGTTAATGATTCCTATAGCGTGTGCTTTTCAATATCTCACGCAGACTGCCACATCAGCAAAACGCCTCAATGAAATCATCGAAGCGACACCTGAAACTAAGTTTAATCCAATGGGTTATAATAAGACCGCAAAAGGGGATATCCGGTTTGATGGTGTAACCTATTACTATCAAGACACCAACCAGCCCTCTATCGACATGGTATCTCTTCACATCAAAGTAGGTGAGAAAGTAGCGTTACTAGGCCGAACAGGATGTGGTAAATCTACCTTATTACAGTTGTTGACCCGTTCTTGGGATCCAACACAAGGAAATATCCTTATCGATGGCGTGCCTCTATCACGATGGACAGAATCAGCGTTACGCAAATCTATTGCTGTGGTTAGCCAGCGTATTGATGTTTTTAACGGTACACTTAGAAGCAACCTCATGATGGCAAAACCCTCAGCTAGCGATGAAGAACTCCTGCAGATTATCCAACAGGTCGGCTTGTCCGTGCTACTTGATAGCCTAGGATTAAATACGTGGTTAGGTGATGGTGGCCGACAACTTTCAGGTGGTGAGCGTCGACGTTTAGGCATTGCCCGTGTCATTCTTCGCCACGCCCCCATCCTTTTACTGGACGAGCCCACAGAAGGGCTTGATGTAAAAACAGAACAGCAAATATTATCGTTGTTACTTGATCACTGTAAAAACAAAACAGTCCTGTTCATCACTCACCGTCTTGTTGGACTTACAGAAATGGACACTGTTTATCTAATGGATGAGGGAAAAATTATCGAGCAAGGATCACATCAAACACTCAAGGATGCAGGAAGTCGCTACACAAACTTACTGCGGAGTATTTAATCATTTATTTTCTCTTATCTCCAATAAATTTATCTTCATGTGACTAAGTATCACCCGATCAAGGGCGATGCTTATTAATCTAAGATCTGCATAATCGATTGCTTATCAAGCCGAGTTATTTGGATACTCGGCTTCTTTGGTTAAAATGAATACGTGATAAGCCCCGTTAGCAAGTTGCCCATAAATCTGATACAACTACGGTGCCGAGAATACTCGATTTGGGATATATTTTTTAGTTGGTCAAAAACGGTTTTCAAAAACGGTTTTAATAATAAATCGTTTCCGGAGTATCAGGCGGTTCCAAAGCTTCATCACTTTTGGTTTCATATTTTTTTACACCTATTATCAGTGTAACCCTCTTGTCTGCGAGTTCCCGCTCCACTAGATCAGTGATATAACCTTTGTCTCCGTATAAACACATCCAAAGATCGTCAGCCATTTCCTACACAGGTTTTCTATCATCCACGTTATCCGTTGTCACTCTGACTAATATAATGTTACCTTGGATCATTGATACTAAGGTGTAATTTGAAACCATATAACCACCCCATCGTTCATTTTTCTCGCTTCGCGGTACCTTTAAAAACCTGATGTCTAAAAATGCGTAGATTGTGACAAACCTGTAGCTTAGACGAATAAACAAAAACCATCCCTGTCGGTCTCACCTGACGGTGAGTGAGGTAAGAGCAAGGTGGAACTAGGACACATTGCATGAGCTTGAGCATCCTAGTATAGCTAACGAATTCAGGATATTCGTTGGTGAGGTAGCGACAAACAAAGTGGATGTAATAGGTTTTGAAGTCTAGATACTCCAATTGATGGAAAGCTATCACTATCGTCATCACTTCGCTAATTTAAGAGGAGAAAAGGCTTGTTTCTTTGTTTGATACCGGAAGAAATTAGACGTCTTTGCCCATGCAAGAAGGAACGTCTGGCAGAAGTCAACGAAAATTGCGTCTACGTTATTTATATCCAAGTCCTTGTGCAGTCAATAGTTTATTTCAAACGATCAGATTGCGACTTTGGCATTTAGTTCATTTCTTATGCGCAGCTTAAGTTAATTACGAAGAGTGAGTTTAGGACAGAGCAACTGTTTATAGCAATGAACAAAGTTCTAAGACTTGGTATGCCTGTTCAACAGCAGACAAATTAAGACTATAAAAAAGATTAAGATCAGTGCGTTATAGGCATAATTTAATCAACAATACCTATTTCAGCAGGACATTACTCAACGTAAAAACCGAATTAAGAAATCCTTTTAATCCACAAAGTGGGAGCTTAAAAACACCTTCAACCATCAGTACCGTTTCAATCGCGGTATCCGAAAATATAAAACCACGGCCACGATGACCGTGATGCTTTAGAAAATACCATGCCTTGGTGGCATGGTTGTTTATCCAAAAAGTAACTAATCCACGGTTTACTAATACTTGATTATACTGTTTCCAGTTGCTGATCTTGTGCTTTCCCTTTCCCATCATCACTCCCCGCTTAACTCCATGATAATCTGATCGTAGGAATTACAATTAGTCCAAATATTGGGGAAACAACGCCCACTTAAAGCCGTTAGTTCCAGAAGACTTCGATGGGAATTTAATGATATTGCAGGTATATTTAGCAAGAGTATTCTCTAGAGTCAGAGTTATTTTGCAGGAACTAGCGACGACGATCTGTTAGATGTGATAAAGCAATACATCCAGTAACAGGATAAGCCACATTAAGCGTCTTCGACGCTTGAGAAAGTTCCCTCCTCCCTCCTTTGGAGGGAGCTAACTTTCTAAAGATTGAGGGGGTTTATGTATTCAATAAATTTAGGGGTTCGTCAGTCTGATTCGTGATCTCTGTTACATGATTATATCTAAGGTAACTAGATCGATAAACAGAAGTAAGTGTATAACTACTTATTGAAGCCACTTTAACGAATGAATGAATGAACATACAGGAATCGATAAATAATGGGGTATATTTCACAGAATCACCCTGAAAACCTGGATCTGTATCACATTTTTATGGATTCTTTAGAAGACAAAGGCGTAAAATTCTGCGCTGAACTTTACAGACTCCAACAATCAAGGCATTATCTGGCAGTCAAAAATTGGCTGATAGGCAGCCTAAGAGGGTTAAATGACAAAAGAAGACGTAATTGAATTGCAAGGTGTCGTCCTTGATACCCTGCCAAATACCATGTTTCGCGTAGAGTTAGAGAACGGCCATGTAATTACCGCTCACATCTCTGGTAAAATGCGTAAGAATTACATTCGAATACTAACTGGTGATAAAGTTAGTGTTGAAATGACTCCCTACGACCTATCAAAAGGACGGATTATCTTTCGAGCGCGCTAACAAAAGGAATACCGATATGTTTACTGGGTTTTACAGGAGAAATTGCTTTGAATAGGGGTCGAGATAAGAACAACCATAAAGTGTTAACTATTCTATCATTGTAGAGGCGTATCAGCATACGCCATACCCCCTAAATAAAGAACTCAGACCACTCCGTGAACTACTCGGCACTAAAGTACCTAGCTTCCAAGATAACAGCCTAAGCCACTAGCTCTTCTTTTTTGACGTTTCTCTGGGTACTGCGAGTTGAGCTTTTGGCTCTACTTGTCTTACGGTTCCCTCCACGTCCACTATCTGACTTGAGTTGAAGAACTCCATCGTCAGACAACACCGTTCCAGTGTCTAAAATTAGGT
>NZ_NBYY01000011.1 GCF_002464935.1 Candidatus Enterovibrio escicola | reverse complement strand
TTTTACGATTTCCCCGCTGAGCACTGGACACATATTCGAACGACAAACCCCATTGAATCAATGTTTTCAACTGTGAGGATTAAGAATGAACAAAACCAAGAATTGTGGACGCCGAAAAACGACACGGGCAATGGCCTGCAAACTGATGAGAACTGCTGTGGTTACCTAGCGTAGCTTGCGAGGTTTTAAATTACTCGTGAATATCATCAGAGGCTTGAAATTCAGAAATGGAATTCGTGAAATAAACATCAATCATCAGGATATTGCTCTAGAAATTGTACACCAGATTTGACCATAGCTCCTATTTTATTTTACCTAGGAATTTCCTCCCAGAAACTATATGTGGTGGGGCTTAAGGCATATCCATTTCTATGATATATTTAGCACTATTGAACAGATAAAAGGCATGAATGAATTTCATCTGTATTTAACGACAAAAGGGTCAGGCTGATGCCTTCCCGTAAAGCGCGGTTACTGCCGAGAAGCTGAGTTTTGCCAAATTTTGAGGGAACTCATTATACCTGCAAAGAAATTCCTTGATCATGACAGCAGTAAAAATTGCTGAAATCTGCATCTTCAGGTTATTTGGGTATATAATAAATAACCCTAATGTTTATAAGGTAAGCAGGCTCTATAAACAGCGGGAATTTTTAGTCAAAGCTATTGAAGAGACTTTAGGGTAGGTTATTATGCTGTTTGATTGCTCAGCGAATCGTTCCTTAAACGTGGTGCATACTTAAATTTCGCGAAAAGAATTACCATTTTTGAACAGTTGGCTAGCGTAGGAAATGAATTAAGGTACATTGACGTTCTTGCAGAAATCTACGACTAATTCTTTCACGAGATCATTATTAAGTTGTTAGAGCTAGAGATACGGGGTTGTATCTACAGTACCCAGTGACTATATCAGAACGAGGAGGTACTAGCCATGATGGAGATCCTAATGTACCTATTTGAAACCTATATTCATAGTGATGTAGAATTGATGGTGGATCAGGACGAGTTAGCGGATGAGCTCCTAAGAGCTGGATTTCACCAAGAAGACATATATAAGGCGCTAAGTTGGCTTGAGAAGCTGGCCTTGTTGCAGGATGCTGATAAAATTCCCTACTTGTCAGGGAGTTCATTAACGTCTGTTCGTATTTTTACAGCGAAAGAAATGGGTCGTTTGGACACGGAGAGCCGTGGTTTTCTGATGTTTCTTGAGCAAATCAGCGTTCTGAATCCAGAAACCCGTGAAATGGCTATTGATCGTGTGATGGAATTGGAAACACAAGAACTTGTCCTCGAGGATCTGAAGTGGGTGATTCTTATGGTGTTGTTCAATGTGCCTGGCAACGAGCGTGCCTATGATCAGATGGAGGAATTGCTTTATTGCATGACGGAAGATGAAAATCTCCACTGAAACTGTTTTTAATTAGTAAGTTGTTTGAATTAAATTATTTTGGTATGAAAAATTAGCGAATAGTTTGTTATCTTAGATGAACATGTAATCGAGTAAAATGTACTGTGATCTACATAGGAAAAATTCATGTTATAAGGCACAGCAAACGTGGTTCGTTTAAGCAAATTTGAATTTGAAAAACTTACACCACGCTGTATAAGCAAATTCCCTCTTGATATATAGGAAGTTGTTCTTATCTGAGAAGGAGATGATCAATAATCTTTCCTTGGTAACAAAATAGTCCACGTATGCTTTGGAGCCTTGATTGAATAAAGTATTCTTCACGCAATCAGTTATCGGTGAAGAAAAGATTTAATTTATATTTTTAATATGCTATAGCTAGGCTAAAATAAATTAGCATAATCTATATGCTGATAAAATAGCGCGTTAATGGAACAACGCTCTTTATTTTTTACAATCTTCAGCTTTCCCCATTTATGTTCTATTGGATTAAGATCTGGATTGTTAAGAGAAGAAAGCGACTCTAAAGTACAACCACGAGCTTCAATTGCTTTCAGTGTGTCGCTACGCTTATGAATACTCGTATTATCCATAACAATCATAGCTTACTCTGGAACTTTCGAAAATAAATCTTGTTTGATCTATATGTGAAATACCTTTTTATTGACGTTTCCAATTACTAAACCAACGCGCGTTGCGCATAAGAAATGAACTAAATATCCAAGTATCGATCTGATTGTTTAAAAAAATTATCGACTGCATAAGGACTTTGGCATGAATAACTTAGACGCTGTTTTGGCGAAGTCGACGACTTCTGCTAGATTCTCCTACCCGCATGGAAACAACACCTAATTTCCTCCTGTGTCAAAGAAAGAAACATTCTCGCTTCTCAGTTACTGAAGTGAGGATGACAGTAATAGCTTTCCATCAATTGGGATATCGAAATTTCAAAACCCATTAGTTCCACTTTATTTTCCTCTGCCTCACCAACTAATTTCCTGAATTAGTCAGCTACACGCAAATGCGCAAGCTCATGCAAGGTGTTCTGGATGGCGTTGTTACTTACAAAGCGTAAGTTTAGGGTTGAGCAACTGTTTATAGCAAAACATTGTTGTCTCTACTAATGAGCGTTTGTGACAACCTATGTCCTTTTCCACTCCGCCAGTTTGTCCTCTTTTAAAGCCTTTATGGCTTTATTTCTAGGATGCCATTCCTCCCCAGACTCCGAGCTGCTTCTAGGTGGAATAGTTGCGTTATTCTTTTGTTCTTCAGTACGTGGTGACATGCTATGGTGTCATGGGCTCCATCAGCACTAATTTACTGTATCTTTCGTCGTAATGGGTTAATCAATATAGGTAAAACCTCATTATCATCCACAGAAACTAGGCTAACGTCTGCAACAATAACTTCATGAGTAGACACATTAACGGCAAGATGAAGTTTGCGACAGCTCCTCGACTCAGCAAAAAGTACTTAACTTTTACGGTCTTCGAACGCATTCCTAATGCAGGGTGTATGTAGGGGATTTTAGCGGAACATTCATCAACGTAAAAAACGAATTAAGAAAACCTTATAATCCACGAAGTGGGAGTTTAAACATACCTTTAACCATCAGTGCCGTTTCAATCCCAGTATCCGGAAATATAAACCCACGTCAACGATGACCGTGATACTTTAGATAATGGCGTGGTCGTCTATCCGAAAAGTAACTGAGCTGCGGATTACTCATGCTTGATTATATTGTTTCCAGTTGCTGATCTTGTTCTTGGCCTTTCCCATCATCACCTCCAGCTTAACTCCATGCTAATCTGATCGTAGGAATTGTGATTAGTTCAGGTATTTTGGAAACAAAGCTTCTTACTGCTACAAACACCATAGTGATTTGATACGATAGCATTATCTTGTTCGATAGAACGATTGAAATTCCTATAAATCAAGTTTACCATTAAAACTTAGATAGCAGGTACTGTCTAATATAGTTATGATCGTTTTTTAAAGCTCTCCGTATCTTCAAAATCATACTTTCAGTTTAGGGGCTTTCATTTGAATTTTAAAATATCTAAAATTAGCCCAATAACAAAAGCAGGATAAGGCGCAGTTCAACATATTTAATTTAAGAGAAGTTGATGAGTGTATTGCAAGTTTTGACCTTTCCAGATGATCGTCTTCGCAGGGTTGCAAAACTGGTAAAAATCGTTACACCAGAAATCCATAAAATTGTCGATGACATGCTAGAAACCATGTATGAGGAAGACGGTATTGGTCTCGCCGCTACACAGGTTAATATCCACCAACGCATAGTGGTAATCGATTTATCTGAAATACGTAACGAACCTATAGTGTTGATAAACCCAGAAATCCGTGAAAAGAATGGTGAATATACTTTCGAAGAGGGATGCCTCTCTGTACCCAGTATTCGTGCGTGGGTAACACGTGCAGCAAAAGTGTCCGTAAAAGCACTCGACCACAACGGGAAAGAATTTCAGTTCAAAGCCAATGACCTACTAGCTATTTGTATTCAACATGAACTCGATCATCTGGAAGGAAAATTATTTATCGATTACCTTTCACCGTTGAAACAACAACGTATCAAACAAAAACTCGAAAAAATAAAACGCACCAATCTAAAAAAGAGCTAGAGGTTTCCTTGCGCAACTCACTACAAATCATATTTGCAGGTACACCAGATTTCGCTGTTCGTCATATGACCACCTTATTGTCTTCACACCACGAGATCGTTGCTGTATACACCAAACCGGATAGTCCAGCAGGACGAGGTAAAAAATTAACTGCCAGCCCCGTAAAAATGCTGGCGATTGAAAATGACATTGCCATTTATCAACCCACTACCCTAAAATCTGAAGAATCGCAGCGTGAATTAGCAACAATCGATGCGGATATCATGGTCGTCGTGGCCTATGGTCTGATTTTACCAAAAGTTGCACTCGCTATTCCACGTCTGGGTTGTATAAATATTCACGGATCTATTCTTCCACGCTGGCGCGGTGCTGCACCGATTCAACGTGCCATTTTGGCCGGTGATGAACAAACAGGTGTCACTATCATTCAAATGAATGAAGGACTTGATAGCGGTGATATACTAAAAATCACAACCCTGAACATCGCTGATAAAGAAACTAGCGGAACGCTTTATGAGCGACTGGCTGTAATAGGGACTAACATGCTCATTTCGTGTTTAGATAATATCTCTGCGGGTAGCACAGTCCCCAAAAAACAAGACGATAAACTTGCTAACTATGCCAAGAAGCTAAGCAAAAGTGAAGCCCTGATAGATTGGACACTGAGTGCTGTTGCCATTGATCGTTGCATTCGAGCCTTCAATCCATGGCCCATGAGTTATTTTCTTGTGGGTAAGAACAATATCAAAGTGTGGGATGCTGAAGTAGAAATGGAAACCAGCGACAAAACCCCAGGCACAATTCTATCAGTAGACAAAATGGGTATTCGTGTCGCCACAGGAGACGGGGTATTGCGCCTGACTTCTCTTCAACCTCCAGGTAAGAAAACCATGAGCATTACAGATATTATCAACTCACGTCTGAACTGGTTTGAACCTACTAGTACCCTGTAAAGCAATGCTAGCAAGCAAGACTTTTTAGTGATTAATAACACAGTTTGTCGTTCGTGACACAATGACAATGAAAAAAATCCTGACGAAGGTAACTTCAATGAACGTAAGAGCTGTCGCTGCACAGATTATCTATCAGGTAGTAGATCAAGGGCAATCACTATCCACGATACTCCCCTTCGCTCAGCAAAAAATAGCACAACGGGATAATACCCTTCTAAAAGAGATCTGCTATGGCGTACTTCGCTGGCTACCTCGCCTAGAATCGATCACCAAAACGTTAATAAATAAGCCACTAGAAGGTAAACAACGCGTCTTCCACTACCTAATACTAGTTGGTTTCTACCAAATATCCTCTATGCGCATTCCTGCCTATGCAGCCGTTGCAGAAACTGTGGAGGCAACGAAAGTGCTGAATAAACCTCAACTACGCGGCTTGGTTAATGCAGTTTTACGTAATTATCAACGTAACCAAAATAAACTCGATATCGCCTCCATATCTCACGATGCGGGTAAATATGTTCATCCTAATTGGTTCCTTAAATTACTTAAAAACGCATATCCTTCACAGTGGGAACTTGTAATTTCAGCCAACAATGACAGAGCTCCAATGTGGCTGCGCGTTAATCGCATCCACAATAGTCGCGACAGCTATCGGGCACTACTGACTGAACGTGGAATCGATACTAATATCCACTCTGAAGCTGAAGACGCGTTAAACTTAACTACACCATGTGATGTCAACCTGCTTCCAGGTTTTTCTGACGGTTGGGTCTCAGTTCAAGATGCAGCATCGCAACTAGCCGTCGATTATCTTAAGCCTCAACTAGGTGATCTTATTTTAGATTGCTGCGCAGCCCCAGGTAGTAAAACCTGCCACATTCTTGAGCACCAAGGGGGTGCAAAGGTTGTCGCAATGGATGTAGATCCTACCCGACTTATATACGTGGAAGAGAACCTCAGACGTTTAAAGCTTACTGCACAAGTAATTTGTGGAGATGCCCGTTATCCTGAAGAATGGTCGATAGGTGAACAGTTTGACCGAATTCTTCTCGATGCTCCCTGTTCAGCTACTGGCGTGATCCGTCGTCATCCTGATATAAAGTGGTTACGTCGTCCTGATGACATCAAGCGGCTTGTGTTACTTCAGGCAGAAATTTTGGACGCAATATGGAGACAGCTCAAACCAGGAGGTACACTGGTATACGCGACATGTTCCATTACACCACAAGAAAACCACGAGCAAGTTTCAGCATTCCTTGCACGAACCAGCGATGCCTCACTGGAAACCTGTACACCAAAATCACTAGGACGACAAATCCTACCAGGACAAGAAAATATGGATGGTTTCTATTACGCAGTATTAAATAAAATATCGTTGATCAAAGTGGCGTAGAACAACTCTGTTGTATCCTAATGAACCACCGATCATAACAAATAAAAAAAGGAACCGAGGTTCACAACACGTTATGAAAATCATCATTTTGGGGGCAGGACAGGTCGGGGGCACATTGGCTGAAAATCTAGTCGGCGAAAACAATGATATCACCATTGTAGATATAAACTCTGAACGCCTCAGAGAGCTACAAGACAAATACGATCTTAGAGTTGTTCACGGTTATGCCAGTTATCCTTCCACCTTATTTGAAGCAGGTGCTCAATACGCCGACATGCTAGTTGCCGTCACCAACTCTGACGAAATCAATATGATTGCCTGCCAAATTGCTTTCACGCTCTACAATACTCCAAACCGCGTCGCACGCATACGAAGCCAAGAATACCTCGCAGCCAAAGAAGAACTGTTTCAAACCGATTCCTGTCCAGTAGATCACTTGATTGCACCAGAAGAACTAGTTACTTGCTATATCAATCGTTTGATTGAATATCCTGGTGCACTACAGGTTGTTAACTTTGCTGACAATAAAGTCGGTCTAGTCGCGGTCAAAGCTTACTACGGCGGCCCCTTAGTCGGTAATGCACTATCAGCACTACGCGAGCACATGCCACATATTGACACTCGTGTAGCCGCAATTTTCCGCAGAGACCGTCCCATCCGTCCGCAAGGAACCACAATCATTGAAGCTGATGACGAAGTGTTTTTCGTTGCAGCAAGTAATAATATTCGTGCCGTTATGAGCGAGTTACAACGTCTTGAGAAACCATACAAACGCATAATGATTGTAGGTGGTGGTAATATCGGAGCTGGATTAGCAAAAAGTCTTGAAAGTGCCTATAGAGTAAAACTAATAGAACGCAATCCTAAACGTGCTGAACAATTGTCGGAAATTCTCGGAAATACCATTGTCTTTTGTGGTGATGCCGCCGATCAGGAATTGCTCAGTGAAGAACATATCGATCAAATTGATGTGTTTATCGCAGTCACCAACGAAGACGAAGCCAACATAATGTCCGCCATGCTAGCAAAACGCCTTGGTGCCAAAAAGGTCTTAGTACTAATCCAACGTGCTGCTTATTTATACTTAGTTCAAGGTGGTGTGATTGATGTGGCGATCTCACCTCAGCAAGCAACTATTTCCGCCTTGCTGACACACGTGCGTAAAGCCGATATCGTGAATGTATCCTCCTTACGCCATGGGGCAGCGGAAGCGATTGAAGCAATCGCACACGGTGATTCCCGCACATCTAAGGTCGTAGGTCGAGCTATTGGTAACATAAAATTGCCTCCTGGCACAACTATCGGTGCCATTGTCCGAGAAGATGAAGTTCTGATCGCACATGATAAAACAGTTATTCAGCAAAACGACCACATTGTGATGTTCTTAGTGGACAAAAAGTATATTCAGGATGTGGAGCGGCTTTTTCAGCCGAATCCACTTTTCCTTTAATCCTAACCGGCTTCTATGATTCATCTTCAATCCGTACTTTTTGTTATTGGAATAATATTATTTAACCTGAGCTGCGCTCAAGAAACAAACTAAATGCCAAAGTCGCGATCTGATCGTTTGAAATAAACTATTGACTGCACAAGGACTTTGGCATGAATAACCTAGATGCTGTTTTCATCAATGTCACCGACTTCTGCCAGACTTTCCTCCTGCATGGAAAACACACCTAATTTCTTCCGGTATCAAACAAAGAAACAAACCTTCTTGCCTCTTAGTTAGCGAAGTGATAACGATAGTGATAGCTTTCCATCAATTGGGGTATCGAGACTTAAAAACCTATTACATCCACTTTTATTGTCGCTACCTCATCAACGAACTTCCTGAATTAGTTAGCTACACGAAGATACTTAAGCTCATGCAAGATATTCTAGTTCCGCTTTGCTCTTACCTCACTCACTATCAGTCAAGGCTAACAGGGATTGCCTTCGTTGATTCGTCCACGTTATAGCTTTATCACAACCTATGCATTCTTAGACATCAGGTTTTTAAAGGTACCGTGAAGCAAGGGAAAGGAACGATGGGGTGTTTATACGTAGACAAAGATTATATCGCTGATCCATTAGAGCGGGAACTTGCAGACAAGAGAGTGACACTAATAACGGGTATAAAAAAGAATATGAAACCCTAAGTTATGAAACTTTAAGATCGCCTGATATTCCGGAAATAATTTATTATTGAACCCGTTTTTGATCAACTAAAAACATATCTAAAATCGAGTACTCTAGGAACACATAGTTGTGCCAGCTTTATGGCGGGGCTCCTCGCGTATTCATTTCAACCAAAGAAGCCGAATATCAAGATAATTCGGCTTGATAAGCAAGCACTTATGCAGATCTTTGGTTAACGATGTTCTTTTAGAGTATTTGATTGCAAATTAAGATATAACACCTTGTGTATTTCAAATGACAGAGGGCGCTTGTTAAATTATTTTATAATATTTTTATCTTCTTCGACTGTGACCTGTCATATAACAACTTGTATGTCATCATACAAATAACCAAGGCCTTGATGGTCATCATTTGTGGGTTACCATAATAAGCCGCCATACCGATAAAACCTGATAACAACAACAGTTGACGATAGTTGGTTAATGTCGTCATGTAGAGAGCTGCTAGAATTACACTTAAATCGGCAAATTGTAGAGCAACCGGCAGTGTTGGTTCAACCATGAATGCTGTAACCGCTAGATATACTATGTAGAGAATACCCGTAACCATAATGCTACCAAGCCCAATGATTACCGCCTTAGAGGTACTAGTGAAATCTTTTGCATAGCGGTAAGTATTCAACGAGGCCACTGAGATATTCAAGATCACTTTTGGCCACCAACCCATCAAGAATGCCCACACCGTGTCATTGGCTGCGGAGCAAAACGCCGCGTATCGTGTGGACTTAATGGTATTAAAAACTGTGAGGGATATATAAAAAGCAACCGATGTCCATCCGAGGATTTCTGCGATAAGGTCTAGCATCATTCAATATGATCTCTTATATTATCGATAACGCACAATATTGTTTATATGCATATTTCCATCAGGGATGGGTGGGTAGAATCCATTTAATATTAACCTGACCTACAATCCTCAACTCCATGGAAATTCGGAAAAATACCATTTTGAAGATTTAACAGGCAAGCTGGATGATAAGGCAATTTAATCTAGATTATCAACAAATAAAAGCCAAAAATAACATATTTACTCTGAGCTAAGTCTTAGAGGTAGATGTAGTAGTCTCAGTCCTACCACATTTTTACTTCTGCACTAGAGATTTTACCGAACACTCGCGTTATGATGTTAGCAACATGCAATACGAGTACCTTACATGCAACATGAGTGGTTTCAAGGTGTATGAGCTTATCGTTAGCATTGTATTACTTTTAGTAATTCATCAACCTTCAGGCATCTCAACTTAACATCGATATGATTCAAACTAAATAAAGTTATATTTCAAGGAAAGCATGCCAAAGTCGCGATCTGATCGTTGGAATTAAATTATCACTCGCAAAAGAACTTTAGCATGAAAGCATGAATAATTCAGACGCGATTTCTAGCTAGTTTTTCTTCCTGATCTGGAAAAATACCGGATTTCAGGTGTTCAAATAAGAAATAAAACTTCTCGTCTTTCAATCAGTAATAATAATGACGATTATTGTATCCTTTTGTCAATCTAGATTTCGTAATTTTAGAACGTATTACAGGCAACTTATCTAACATCTCCTAACGGCATTATTTCCCAAATATCTGAACTAATCTCAATTCCTACGATCAGATTATCATGGAGTTAAGCGGGAGGTTATAATGAAAAAGACCAAGCACAAGCTTGGCAACTGGAAACAATATAATCCAAGCATTATTAAAACGAGGCTCAATCACTTTCTAGATAGACGTCGCTTCTATTAAGGCATGGCCTTGTCTAAAACATCCCAGTCATCGTGATGGTGGGTTTCTATTTTCGGATATCTCGATTGAAACGGCACTGATGGTGAAAGGTCTTTTTAAACTCTACTTTGTAGATTAGAAAGTTTTCTCACTTCAGTTTTTATGTTGATGTATTTCCCGCTGAAATTCCCTACATACACCTGCATTAGTAAGCGATCGAAGACAGTAAAAGTTAAGTAACCGCAGATCTGCATAAGTGCTTGCTTATCAAGCCGAATTATCTTGATATTCGGCTTCTTTGGTTGAAATGAATACGCGAGGAGCCCCGCCATAAAGCTGACACAACTATGTGTGCCTAGAGTACTAGATTTTAGATATGTTTTTAGTTGATCAAAAACGGGTTCAATAATAAATTATTTCCGGAATATCAGGCGATCTTAAAGTTTCATAACTTTGGGTTTTATATTCTTTTTCATACCCGTTATTAGTGTCACTCTCTTGTCTACAAGTTCCCGCTCTAATGGATCAGCGATATAATCTTTGTCTACGTATAAACACCCCAGAGCTCCTCAGCCGTTTCCGATATAGGCTTTCTATCATCCACGTTAGACGTGGTCACTTTAATTGAGATAATACCACTTTGGTCATTGATAATCAGGTATGACTTGAAGCCGTAGAACCACCCCATCGTTCCTTTCCCTTGCTTCACGGTATCTTTAAAAAGCTGATGTCTGAGAATGCAGAGGTTGTGATAAACCTGTATCTTAGATGAATCAACGAAGGTAATTCCTGTTGGCCTTGACTGACGGTGAGTGAGGTAAGAGCAAAGCGGAACTAGAATATCTTGCATGAGCTTAAGTATCTTCGTGTAGCTAACTAATTCAGGAAATTCGTTGATGAGGTAGCGACAATAAAAGTGGATGTAATAGGTTTTTAAGTCTCAATACCCCAATTGATGGAAAGCTATCACTATCGTTATCACTTCGCTAACTAAGAGGCAAGAAGGTTTGTTTCTTTGTTTGATACCGGAAGAAATTAGGTATGTTTTCCATGCAGGAGGAAAGTCTGGCAGAAGTCGGTGACATCGATGAAAACAGCATCTAGGTTATTCATGCCAAAATCCTTGTGCAATCAATAGTTTATTTCAAACGATCAGATCGCGACTTTGGCATTTAGTTTGTTTCTTACTGCACAGCCTGGGTTATTTAGGATTTAATAAATCCTTCTGTTATTTTTAAATAATGGCATTAGCAGCTCACTTAGAAAGTGTCACATTTCAGACTTAAATTCAGGCTCCAACTAGTATCTTCAAGTCATTTAAATATATTAAAGGTGAAAAACTTCTGACCTCTGACTCACCTTCAAAAATAATTTAACGTATTACTATATCTCTAATATAGAGAGTCTCTTGTACTAAAATCATACGAGTATGCAATTAAAAGGATTAAAAAATGGCAAATACAGCGGATTATATTTGGGTAAATGGCGAACTCATTTCTTGGCAAGACGCCACCGTTCACGTTCTAACTCACGCCATGCATTATGGGACATCTGTTTTCGAAGGTATTCGTTCTTACGACACACCAAATGGTCCGATTGTTTTCCGCAATCGCGATCATATGCAACGCTTAAAAGACAGTGCAAAAATTTATCGCTTTCCGATTCCATATAATGTTGATAGCCTCATGGAGGCGTGCCGAGAAACACTCCGGACTAATAAGCTTCGCTCTGCATATATCCGCCCTCTTGGCTTTATTGGTAATGTCGGTCTTGGCATATGTCCTCCACCAGAAACGATAATGGATATTATCATTGCCGCATTTAACTGGGAATCTTATTTCGGTAAAGGGGCTTTGGAAAATGGAGTTGATACCATGATTTCAAGCTGGAACCGCACCTCACCCAACACCATTCCTACAGTGGCAAAAGCTGGCGGTAACTATCTATCTAGCTTGCTCGTAGGTGGCGAAGCACGCCGTCATGGTTACGCAGAAGGCATTGCTCTAAGCGTCCAGGGTTATTTATCAGAAGGTGCAGGTGAAAACTTATTTGTGGTAAAAAATAATGTCATCTCAACCCCTCCATCTACCAGCGCTATCTTGCCAGGGATCACTCGTGACTCGATCATTATCTTGGCTACTCAGATGGGTCACGAGGTACGCGAAGAAAACATTGCACGTGAATCTCTTTACCTTGCCGACGAAGTATTCATGACGGGTACTGCAGTGGAAATTGTGCCAGTTCGCAGTGTTGATCAGATAACTGTAGGCGAAGGCGATCGTGGGTCAGTAACAGAAAAAATTCAAACCGCATTTTTTGGCTTGTTTAATGGTCAAACTGAAGATCAATGGGGATGGCTCGATCCAGTCTATCCAATTGCTAAAATAAGTAGTAAAAAAGGACAAGTAAATGCCTAAATACCCTTCAACCACCACAACCCATGGACGTAATATGGCTGGTGCCCGTGCTTTATGGCGCGCAACTGGTGTCAAAGATGAAGATTTTGGCAAACCAATCATCGCAGTGGTAAACTCTTTTACCCAGTTTGTCCCAGGGCATGTTCACTTAAAAGATATGGGACAGCTTGTTGCACACGAAATTTATAAGAGCGGTGCCATCGCAAAAGAATTCAATACCATTGCTATAGATGATGGTATCGCCATGGGTCACGGTGGCATGCTATACAGTTTACCATCACGTGAACTGATCGCTGACTCTGTAGAATACATGATAAATGCTCACTGCGCTGATGCCATGGTTTGCATTTCAAACTGTGATAAAATCACCCCTGGTATGCTGATGGCAGCCATGCGCCTCAATATTCCTGTGATATTTGTCTCAGGTGGCCCAATGGAAGCAGGAAAAACCAAATTATCAAATAAACTTCTAAAACTCGATCTGATCGATGCTATGATCCAAGGAGCTAACCCCAAGGTATCTAACGAGAAAAGCGAACAAATCGAACGTTCAGCCTGCCCAACCTGTGGTTCATGCTCAGGTATGTTTACTGCTAACTCTATGAACTGTCTGACTGAAGCACTCGGTTTGAGCCAACCTGGTAATGGCTCCATGCTGGCGACACACACGGATCGTAAGCAATTATTCCTAAAAGCCGGTCAGCTCATTGTTGAATTAACCAAACGCTACTATGAACAAGACGACTCGACTGTTTTGCCACGCAACATTGCCAATAAAGCCGCCTTCGAGAATGCTATGACTTTAGATATCGCCATGGGAGGTTCAAGTAACACTGTGCTACATTTATTGGCCGCTGCACAAGAAGGTAAGGTTAACTTTAATATGGTGGATATTGAGCGCATTTCTCAGCGAGTTCCTCATCTATGCAAAGTTTCCCCTTCGTCCCAAAAATATCACATGGAAGATGTACACCGTGCAGGAGGCGTCATGGGGATTTTAGGTGAACTCGATCGTGCTGGTTTGCTGGACACTAATGTTCCCAATATCTTGGGTAAAAACATGGCAGATACTCTTGCCAAATACGATATAATGGTCACTCATGATGAAGATGTTAAAACCTTCTTCCGTGCGGGGCCTGCTGGTATCCGAACCACTAAAGCTTTTTCCCAAAATTGCCGTTGGGACACACTTGATGATAACCGAGTAAACGGTTGTATTCGCACCCGAGAACATGCTTTTAGCCAAGAAGGGAGCCTTGCCGTGCTTAGCGGTAACATCGCAGTGGATGGTTGTATTGTTAAAACTTCAGGGGTCGACAAAGAAAATTTCGTTTTCCGTGGGCCTGCACACGTGTTCGAAGCCCAAGAAGAAGCTGTCAGCGGTATTTTGGCTGGTGACGTGAAACCTGGAGAAGTCGTGGTAATCCGCTATGAAGGCCCGAAGGGTGGTCCTGGAATGCAAGAAATGTTATACCCTACCACTTACCTGAAATCAATGGGGTTAGATAAAACCTGTGCACTTATTACTGATGGCCGATTTTCTGGAGGCACCAGTGGCCTATCTATCGGTCATGTATCACCAGAAGCGGCAAGCGGAGGTACCATTGGTTTGATAAAGAAAAGTGATATAATTAGCATTAATATCCCAAACCGTTCTATCATATTAGAAGTAGATAATACTGAACTTGCCACACGAAGAACAGACGCTGATGCACGAGGTTGGACACCAATTTCTCGTGAACGATCAGTATCGTTAGCACTAAAAGCATACGCTAGCTTGGCCACCAGTGCTGACAGAGGTGCCGTTCGTGATAGGAGTAAACTGGAGAATTAGTCATTACTCACCAATCACAAAAATCAATACACAAATCAATGTAAATTACTTGTACAATATTCTGATCGCACTTCTTTACGAAGTACTAGGACTCACTAAACCTCAATATATGCCAAGTGTTTTTAATGCACGTAGGCGTTATTTACCAAATATCTGAACTAATCGCAATTCCTACGATTAGATTATCATGGAGTTAAGAGGGAGGTTATAATGGGAAAGACCCAGCACAAAATTAGCAACTGGAAACAATATAATAAACCTAAGCTACGCATAAGAAATGAACTAAATGCCAAAGTCGCGATCTGACTCGTTTGAAATAAACTATTGACTTCACTATAACTTGGGCATAAATAACGTTAGACGCCGTTTTTGTCGACTTCTACCAGACTTTCCTCCCTGCATCGGAAAACACCTAATTTCTTCCGGTATCAAACAAAGAAACCTTCTCGCCTCTCAGTTCGCAAAGTGATGACAATAGTGATAGCTTTCCATCACTTTAGTTAGTTACACGAGAATGCTCAAACTCATGCAAGGTGTCCTAGTTCCGCTTTAATCTTACTTCACTCATCGTCAGGAAAGATCGACAGGGATTGCCTTTGTTGATTCGTCTAAGCTACAGGTTTGTCACAACCTACGCATTTTTAGACATCAGCTTTTTAGAGTACTGTGAAACGTGAAAAAGGAACGATGGGGTGGTTCTACAGTGTAAAATTACACCTGATTAACCGCAGATCAGTTACTTTTTGGATAGAGAACCACACCATTATCTAAAATATCACGGTCATCGTTGACGTGGGTTTATATTTTCTAATACCTCGTTTGAAACGACACGGATGGTGAAAGGTATTTTCAAGCTCCTACTTTGTAGATTAGAAGGCTTTCTCAATTCAGTTTTTACGTTGATGAATGTCCCGCTGAGATCCCCTACATACACTTTCATTAGTAAGTGTTCGAAGACCGTAAGAAGTTAAGTGCTGTGTATAGAAACTATCGACTACATCGTTATTGATGCCATAGGCCTAAAGGTATACGGCAAAGGTGAATGGAAAACGCATAAACACGACAAGGCGAAGCCGAGTATCAGGTGCAAACTTCATCTTTCTGTTGAAGCCTCTACTCATGAGGCTATTGTTGTAGAAGTTAGCTTAGTTTCTGTGGGTGATAATGAGATTTTACCTACTATTGATTAACCACTTACGACGAAATACAGGGTATTGGGAGGAAAGGCTTTCTAGGATGGAAGCTATAAAGGCGTTAGAAAAAGATAAATTAGCGGAGTGATCAAAGGATATGGGTTATCATAAACGCTCATTAGCAGAGACAGTCCTGTTTCGCTATAAACACTTTCTGAGCCCTAAACTCACTCTTCGGGATTACAATGCTCAAGTTAGTGAAGAGCTGATCAATGTGAAAGCAATGGACCAAGTTATAAGACTCGGTATGCCTGTTCGCTTGCAGACAAATTAAGACTATAAAAAATCTGGATTAGTGCATTATAGGCCTGATTTAATCAATAAGTCCTCGGAAAAGGCCTGTATTTTCCGTCAATTATCTTGGTTCTCTGAGAGAGAATACTGAAAAATTAGATTGTTGCCTTTTTTAAATAACAATTATCTTCTCTGAACAAACGGACACGTATACCATACGTGTACTATTTTATAATTACCAAGGATAAAGTCAATTATGTTGAAAAAATTGTGCATCATAGTCGCCGTAACCATACTTTCCTTCTCAGCACAGTCAGGTCGCTTTAACGCCGGTGAAGATTATCAAGTACTAGATTTACCGAAAACTCACTCACCAACCATTACCCATTTTTTCTCTTTCTTCTGCCTACATTGCTACAAAAGTGAAGATTTAATGAAAGAACTCAAAAAACAGATCCCAGAAAACACACAGTTTCAAAAGAACCACGTTTCTTTTATGGGAGGTAACATGGGTAAAGAACTGAATAAAGCCTATGCGACAGCAGTCATTCTAAACGTTGAAGATACCATGATCCCAGTAATTTTCCACCGAATTCACTTATTACAAAAGCCTCCGATGAACCTAGAAGAATTACGTAAAATGTACATAGATAAAGGTATACAGGCCGAAAAATTTGATGCCACCTACAACAGTTTTATAGTTAACTCCATGGCAAACCGTTTTGACAAAGAATTTCAAGATTCAGGTCTGCAAAGTGTTCCTGCGGTTATAGTTAACGGCCGATATCACTTAACCCCAAAAACCATAACAACCCCCGCCGATTATGTTTCGTTGGTGCAATTCCTACTGATCCAGTAATTAAAGTACATTTCTAAAAAGTATGAGTCATGCATTTAATATCTTGTTCTTTATTCAATATGCCTACTTTTACATGGTAATTCTTACCACTATCGTTGATATTAAGTAACCTCAGATCTGCATAAGAACTTATGCAGATCTGAGGTTACTTAGGTTGATAATTGATCCTTGCTTGAGCGAAGGTAATCTCTTCATCCGTGACTATTTTTAACCTAAGCTGCGCTTGAGAAATGAACTAAATACAAAAAGCGAGATCTGATTGTTTGAAAAAAACTATTGACTGCATCATAACTGACTTGCTCTATCTTTCACCATAAGTGGTTAATCAATAGTAGGTAAAATCTCATTATCACCCACAGAAACTAAGCTAACTTCTACAACAATAGCCTCATGAGTAGAGGCTTCAACAGAAAGATGAAGTTTGCACCTGATACTCGGCTTCGCCTTGTCGTGTTTATGCGTTTCCCATTCACCTTCGCCGTATACCTTTAGGGCTATGGCATCAATAACGATGTAGTCGATAGTTTCTATACACGGCACTTAACTTCTTACGATCTTCGAACACTTACTAATGAAAGTGTATGTAGGGGATCTCAGCAGGACATTCATCAACGTAAAAACTGAATTGAGAAAGCCTTCTAATCTACAAAGTAGGAGCTTGAAAATACCTTTCCCATCCTTACCTCCCACTTAACTCCATAATGATCTAATCGTAGGAATTGCGATTAGTTCAGATATTTGGGGAAATAAAACTAATTGAATAAGAAACGGTCATGATCTAAATCAGAATATTTCCCAGAACAAAAACATTGGAAGGCATTACCTTCAAAAAATAATTTTACGACCTCTAACCTGTGCATAACTAGACATATAAACGGTGATTAAACTAGAGTTATCTATATAATAACTTCCTCCTAATTCGATTGTTGTGGATAACCATCAACTTTACTCCCAGATTGTACCTATATTGATCCAAGCAAATACACAGTAACTCATCATTCATAACTATATGATCGTATTTATGATTTATCAGTTACACACAAAGATCACCTAACATAATAAAAGATCTAATAAAAGATCTAATAAAAGATCTTTATCTTTATAAAGCTACCTTGCTCTCTTACAGATAAAACACTTTGAGTATTATATGTGTTTAAAATTCGGTAGAATGATCCTCTAGAGATCAACATATGGATCAACCTTTTTAAGGTCAAATAATGTTTTATCAAGATAACTTTGACGTCATCGTTGTAGGTGGAGGTCATTCAGGAACAGAAGCATCATTGGCAGCTGCACGTATGGGTCAACGAACACTCTTACTAACCCACAACATTGAAACGCTAGGGCAAATGTCATGTAATCCAGCTATTGGTGGGATTGGAAAGGGGCATTTGGTGAAAGAAATTGATGCATTGGGTGGTTTAATGGCACAGGCTATCGATAAATCTGGAATTCAATTCCGCATTCTAAATGCATCTAAAGGTCCAGCGGTGCGTGCAACACGCGCTCAGGCGGATCGCTTGTTATATAAATCTTTAATACGCCAATCTCTTGAAAATCAACAAAATTTAATGTTGTTCCAACAAGCTGTTACTGATCTGATTGTAGAACAGAATTCTATAATTGGTGTTGTCACTGAAATGGGTTTAAAATTTCGTGCGAAAGCTGTAGTCCTGACAGTAGGAACATTTCTTGGTGGTAAAATATATATTGGTTTAGAAAATTATTCAGGAGGACGGGCGGGCGATCCATCGTCGAGCGTTCTGGCTGATCGACTTCGTGAATTACCATTTCGCGCAGAACGCCTAAAAACAGGAACACCGCCTCGTATTGATGCACGAACCGTTGATTTTAGTGTAATGGAAAAACAACAAGGTGATAAACCATGTCCAGTCTTCTCATTTATGGGAAATATCTACGACCACCCTCGTCAATTACTCTGCTACATTACCTATACTAATGAAAAAACACATGATTTAATACGTAATAACTTGGATCGAAGTCCTATGTATTCCGGCCTTATTGAAGGTATTGGTCCTCGTTATTGCCCTTCAATTGAAGATAAGGTGATCCGCTTTACAGACAAGAACAAACACCAGATTTTCGTCGAACCTGAAGGACTTACCACCCATACTCTTTATCCTAACGGGATTTCCACCAGCCTACCATTTGATCTACAAATGGCAATTATCCACTCTATCAAAGGTTTCGAAAAGGCTAAAGTGATTAGCCCTGGATATGCGATCGAATATGACTTTTTCGATCCTCGCGATCTCAAACAAACTTTTGAAACTAAGTTTATTAGTGGTTTGTTTTTCGCTGGACAAATTAACGGTACTACTGGTTATGAAGAAGCAGCAGCTCAAGGTTTGCTGGCAGGTGCTAACGCTGCTTTGTTTTCACAAGATAATGAGGGTTGGTGCCCACGTCGTGATGAAGCTTACATTGGAGTGTTGATAGATGATTTGACGACCCTCGGTACTAAAGAACCGTATCGAATGTTCACGTCGCGTGCCGAATATAGGTTGTTGCTGCGTGAGGATAATGCAGATCTTCGTTTAACTGAAACTGGTTGGAAGTTGGGTTTAGTAGATGATGCACGTTGGAGACGTTTTAACCAAAAACTGGAAAATATCGAGCAAGAAGCTCAACGTCTTCGTTCGATATGGATCAATCCTACCTCAGAGCACTTAGATGCCCTTAATACCATGTTAAAAACTGCATTGACGAGAGAAGCAAACGGCGAGGATCTACTAAGGCGTCCTGAAATATCGTACGATCAACTCGTTACACACCCAGTATTTTCACCACCTCATGATGATAAACAAGCACGGGAACAAGTTGAAATTCAGATAAAATATGCTGGCTATATTAATCGACAGAAAGATGAAATAGAAAAATCGATCCGTCATGAAAATACCCTTATACCTAAGACGTTAGATTACAAAAAAATTAACGGATTGTCGAATGAAGTAGTTGCTAAGCTTCAAAATACCCGTCCAGAAACAATAGGTAAAGCTTCTCGTGTTTCTGGTATTACGCCCGTGGCTATTTCTATTCTTTTGGTTTATTTAAAAAAATATTCCCAAAAGGGAGCCTAACAGACTGTGAAAAAACGTTTAACAGAACTGATTAAGCAAGGACGTATGGATATTTCTTCTTACCAAGAATACCAATTGATTCGCTATGTTGAACTTCTCCATAAGTGGAATAGCACCTATAATCTTACGTCGGTTCGTGATCCTCATGACATGGTAATTAAGCACATCATGGATAGCCTCGTAGTAAGCCCATATTTAAAAGGTAAGACATTTATCGATGTGGGAACTGGTCCAGGATTGCCAGGTATTCCGTTAGCTATCATTAATCCCACTAAATCGCTTACCTTGCTGGATTGCTTAGGTAAACGTATCAACTTTATCAGGCAAGTCATTTATGAGCTTAAGATCAACAATATCACCACTGTGAAAAGCCGAGTTGAAGAGTTTCAACCTGAAGAAGGTTTTGATGGGGTGTTGAGCCGAGGGTTTGCTTCAATGAAAAATATGGTAAAAATATGTCATCATTTACCATCTCAGAATGGTCGTTTTCTTGCCCTCAAAGGACGAATAGATCAAAAGGAGATTGATGACTTACCGGCGGAATGTTCTGTGACTGATATCAAACCTTTGATTGTTCCAGGATTGGAAGGAGAACGTCATCTAGTAATTTTGGTTAAATAAAATTGTTAGACAGGGTCTACTCGTGAAGAAAAATATAGCCATTGTGAATTAAAAAAGAGGAAATTCAAAATTCCGACTTGTATTAATCTAGTGGTGTTCTTGTAGCAGCTCAAAGCAAGCTTCTTGACGGTAAAAAACTTGAATGTAATATCCTCATAGATTTGATACTGTGATCTATATATAAATTTCAGGCGTGCCTTCCTAGAAATCTGGTATTTACACCAGAAAGATCCGTAATTGGAGCGTTACATTAGACGATAAATTATTTTAGCGTACCCCTTTCATGATCGTGGTAAACACCAACTAACTTGTGTACTATATAGATATGTAATACATATACATTTACATATCCTTTTAGGATCATCGCATAAATAAACCCCTCCTGATTTATCTCTTTCCTCGACTTCTAATGCTACGTATATTTTCGTCAGCATTTTTTCTAGTTAAACCTGAGCTGCGCATAAGAAATGAACTAAATACCAAAGTCGAGATCTGATTCATTTAAGAAAAACTATTGACTACATAAGCACTTTAGCATGAATAATTTAGACGCTGTTTTTGTTGATGTCGACGAACTTCTGCCAGACTTTCCTCCCTGCATCGAAAAACACCTAATTTCTTCCGGTATCAAACAAAGAAACCTTCTCGCCTTTTAGTTCGCGAAGTAATAACGATAGTGATAGCTTTCCATCAATCTGGGTATTGGGACTTCAAAATCTATTACATCCACTTTTGTTGTCGCTACCTCATCAACGAATTTCCTGAATTAGTTAGCTACACGAGGATACCAAGCTCATGCAAGATTTTCTAGTTCCGCTTTGCTCTTACCTCACTCACTATCAGTCAAGGCTAACAGGGATTGCCTTCGTTGATTCGTCCACGTTATAGCTTTATCACAACCTATGCATTCTTAGACATCAGGTTTTTAAAGGTACCGAGAAGCGAGGAAAAGGAACGATGGGGTGATTCTACGGCTTCAAATCACACCTGATTATCAATGACCAAACTGGTATTATCTCAGTCAAAGTAACCATATCTAACGTGGATGATAGAAAGCCTATATCGGAAATGGCTGACGAGTTTTTTGGGGTGCTTATACGGAGAAAAAGGTTATATCTCTAGCCCATTAGGTCGGAAGCTTGTAGACAAAGGAGTGATACTGATAACGGGTGTGAAAAAGAATATAAAACCCAAATCAAGCATTCTCGGCACTGTAGTTGTATCAGTTTTATGGTTAATTTGCGGGCGAGGCTCATCGCGTATTCATTTCAACCAAAGAAGCCGATTATCAATATGGATTGCTTGATAAGCAAGCACTTATGCAGATCTGAGGTTAGTTAACTAATTAAGGTTGTTCTTTAGTTACATATTTTTACTTGTTGTGATCTGGTTAGCCTGTTGTACAATATAATGACCATTATCAAACTGATGATATTGCATTCAGAACAGTGATCCGTATAAACTTAGCAGTTCTCCCCGACGAGCTAAAATACAGGAAAAGGGAAAACATTGAGGAACTAACACATGGTGGTGTCGCTCACGACTCCAGGTCGAAGACTTGCGAAAAGATTACTGCAGTTACAGGTCTGTGTCGTGTTAGTAACGGCAATCTTGATGGTTACCATAATCAATGTTCACTGGGGAATTTCTGCATTGATTGGCGGGGGCATATTTATAATAGCCAACGGTGTATTTGCGTCATGTTCATTTCTATTTAGTGGAGCGAGATCAGCTAAACTCATCGTTGTATGTTTTTTCAGTGGTGAAGTACTCAAAATTCTGTTAATCGTCGTCTTGTTTTCCGTTGTTTACCTGTATGCCGAGGCGGAACTTATTCCCCTTAAACTAGCCTACTTGCTGGTACTTGGGTCTAATATACTTGCACCAGTTTTATTCATTAACGATAAATAGGATGAGTTATGAATGTGCTCGGTGAAGTGCTAACACCGTCCAGTTATATCACGCACCACCTGACAAATTTGTCAGGTGGTGAGGGATTTTGGACAGTTCACATTGATAGCTTGTTTTTCTCTGTTTTGATTGGTTACAGTTTTTTATGGCTGTTACACTCAGTAGCAAAAAAAGCAACTACTGGGGTTCCCGGTAGGCTGCAATGTGCTGTGGAAATGGTAGTAGAGTTTGTTGATGGCAATGTTCGTGATACCTTCCAAGGAAATAACGCTCTGATTGCACCTCTGGCTCTGACCATTTTTATTTGGATATTTTTGATGAATATGATGGATTTAATTCCTGTTGATTTTATTCCGTATTCAGCAAAATTAGCAGGCATTCCTTATCTTAAGGTGGTACCGACTGCAGATGTAAATATTACCTTATCGATGGCACTTGGTGTCTTTTTCTTGGTCATTTATTACAGTATCAAGATTAAAGGTATTGGCGGTTTTGCTAAAGAACTGGCTCTTCATCCGTTCAATCATCCGATTATGATTCCGTTTAACCTGCTGTTGGAAATTGTATCGTTGCTGGCGAAACCTGTATCCCTTGGCATGCGTTTATTTGGTAATATGTTTGCCGGTGAAGTGGTGTTTATTCTTATCGCCGCTTTGTTGCCGTGGTGGGCGCAATGGCTAGGTGCAGTACCGTGGGCAATTTTCCACATACTGGTCATTACGATCCAAGCATTCGTTTTCATGATGTTGACTATTGTTTATCTGTCTCAGGCACATAACGATTCAAGTCATTGATACGTTTTTAGTAAGTGATTTATTAGACTTTATCGGCATTTAGGCCGATAACAAGATACTGGAGATAGTGATGGAAACTTTATTGAGCTTTTCAGCAATTGCAGTAGGTATAATTGTAGGTCTTGCTTCCATAGGTACAGCGATTGGTTTCGCATTGCTTGGTGGTAAATTCCTTGAGGGTGCTGCACGTCAACCAGAAATGGCTCCAATGCTGCAAGTTAAAATGTTTATCATTGCTGGGCTGCTGGATGCTATTCCAATGATTGGTATAGTAATCGCATTGCTGTTAATTTTTGCGAATCCATTTGTAGGACTAATGACTGCCAGTTGATTTAGTTGTGTAGAAATTTGAAATTAGTAAGGAGTCGCTGTTATGAATATAAACGCAACTCTGTTTGGACAAGCTATTGCATTTTTTATTTTTGTCAGGTTTTGCATGAAATATGTGTGGCCACCAATCATGCAAGCGATTGAAGCACGTCAAAATAAAATTGCTGACGGTCTATCGGCAGCTGATCGTGCCGTAAAGGATCTAAATTTTGCCCAAGTAAAGGTTTCTGATAAATTGAAAGAAGCAAAACGTACTGCAACTAAAATTATTGATCAGGCATATAAACGTAAAGCACAGATTATGGATCAAGCTCGAAATGAAGCTAATGCTGAACGTGATAGCATCTTGAATCTTGGACAGGCCGAGTTAGAAGCTGAGAATAGGCGTGCCCGTGATGAACTTCGTAAACAAGTTGCAGCTCTAGCTGTTATCGGTGCTGAGAAAATTATAAAGCGGTCAATCGATAAAAACACCCATAAAGATATTCTCGATAAAATCGCATCAGAACTCTAAGAAGGGGTGGGAAACATGTCTGAACTGACTACTATTGTACGCCCATATGCTAAAGCAGTTTTCGATCTGGCAATTGAAAAAGGTGAATTAGATCAGTGGTCTGAGATGCTGTATTTTGCTGCTGAGGTGTCTTGTAATGAAGTCATTTCCGATTATATCGGCGGTATGCATTCAATTTCAAAGTTGGCAGATCTTTTTATCTGTGTGTGTGGTGAACAGCTCAATGAGTTTGGTCAGAATCTAGTTAGGATAATGGCTGAAAATAACCGCCTGAAGATGATACCAGAAATGTATATCCAGTTTATGGCACTGCGCCATAACTATGAAAAACAGGTGGATGTTTATGTTTTTTCTGCAATTGTGCTTGATTCAGCGCAATTAGATGCTATTGCTAGGAAGCTGGAAGTACGCCTTGCGCGTAATATAAGGCTCGATTGTAGTGTAGACGAGACCCTGATTGCTGGGGTTGTTATTCGAGTTGGAGACTTAGTTATCGACAATTCAGTGAGCGGTAGTATCCGTCGATTGAAAGATACCTTGCAGTCTTGATTTAGGGAATTGGAGAATGCAACTTAATTCCACCGAAATTGCCGATCTGATCAAACAGCGTATTGAAAAATTCAATGTTGTAAGTGAAGTTCGTAACGAAGGTACCATTGTGTCAGTCGGTGATGGTATTGTTCGTATTCATGGCCTGGCTGACGTAATGCAAGGTGAAATGATTAAACTGCCGAGTACCAGTTTTGCTTTAGCCCTTAACCTTGAGCGGGATTCTGTAGGTGCGGTTGTTATGGGCCCTTATACCGACCTCAAAGAAGGTATGAAAGTAATAGGAACCGGTCACATTTTAGAAGTACCCGTAGGTCCGGAGCTACTGGGTCGTGTAGTTAATACCTTGGGTGAACCTGTTGATGGTAAAGGACCTATTTATGCGAAACTAACATCACCTGTAGAAGTCATTGCACCGGGTGTAATTGCTCGTAAATCTGTCGACCAGCCAGTACAAACAGGTTATAAAGCGGTTGATGCTATGATTCCCATTGGACGTGGTCAGCGTGAGCTGATCATCGGTGACCGTCAGACGGGTAAAACAGCATTGGCAATCGATACGATCATCAATCAAAAGAATTCTGGGATCTACTCTATCTATGTTGCTATTGGCCAAAAAGCGTCAACCATTGCTAATGTTGTGCATAAACTGGAAGAACATGATGCGCTGAAAAATACGATCGTTGTGATCGCAACTGCATCGGAAGCTGCGGCACTGCAATTTTTAGCACCGTATGCAGGTTGTACGATGGGTGAATACTTCCGTGATCGCGGTGAAGATGCGCTTATTGTATACGATGATCTGTCTAAGCAGGCTGTTGCCTACCGTCAGATTTCACTCTTGCTGCGGCGTCCACCTGGTCGTGAAGCGTACCCAGGCGATATTTTTTATCTTCACTCACGTTTACTAGAACGGGCAGCGCGCGTAAATGCTCATTATGTAGACAGATTTACCGCAGGTAAAGTGAAAGGTAAAACAGGCTCTTTAACTGCACTGCCCATTATTGAAACGCAAGCTGGTGACGTCTCTGCATTCGTGCCAACTAACGTTATTTCGATCACTGATGGCCAAATATTTCTGCAAACGGAACTGTTTAACGCGGGTATTCGTCCTGCGGTTGATCCTGGTATTTCAGTATCTCGTGTAGGAGGAGCGGCACAGACTAAAATCATGAAAAAACTGTCTGGAGGTATTCGTACTGCACTGGCTCAGTATCGTGAACTTGCAGCATTTGCACAGTTTTCTTCTGATCTTGATGAAGCGACTAAAAAACAGCTGGATCATGGTCAAAAAGTAACCGAATTGATGAAGCAGAAGCAATATGAACCAAAGTCTGTCTTTGAGCAGGGAATTGTAATATTTGCAGCAGAAAAAGGCTTTTTGATAGATGTTGAACTAAGCAAATTGGTTGATTTCGAAACTGCTCTGATTACATATTCTAAGATGGAATATGTTGAGTTAGTATCTTTAATAGAAGAAACAGGTGATTACAATGGTGAAATTGAAACTCAGATGTTTAAGCTGGTTGAATGTTTCAAGGCAACGCAAACTTGGTAGTGGGTAGAATTCAGTTTTTGCGGTCTCTTAACAACGGAGAGTTATGATGGTCAGCGAAAAAGAAATTCGTAATAAGATCGGAAGTGTTAAAAGTACACAGAAAATCACTAAAGCGATGGAAATGGTAGCAACTTCAAAAATGCGTCGTTCTCAAGATGCGATGGAAGCTTCCCGTCCATATGCAACTACTATGCGTAAAGTGATCGGTCGTGTTGCTCTTGGTAGTCTTGAATATCGCCATACTTACTTGGAAGAGCGAGAAGCTAAGCGTGTTGGTTATATAATGGTGTTTTCTGATCGTGGACTGTGTGGCGGTTTGAACATTAATTTATTTAAACGTGCAGTAGATCACATGCAAGCTTGGAGTCAAAAATATGCAGAAATTGAAACTGCACTGATCGGTTCAAAAGCTACAGCATTCTTCAATAACTATGGCGGGAAAGTTTCAGCACAAGTTTCTGGTTTAGGCGATTTTCCATTGTTGGAAGACCTTATAGGTACGGTTAGTGTGATGTTGGAAAAATACGATGAAGGGCAACTGGATCGCCTGTATTTAGTATATAATAAATTTATAAATACCCTGATGCAGGAACCAGTAATCGACCAATTGATTCCTTTGCCAAAATCAAAAGACGAAAAGATGAAACACTGCCATTCTTGGGACTATATCTATGAACCAGAGGCACAACCTTTGCTGGATACATTATTGATTCGTTATGTGGAGTCACAAGTATATCAAGGTGTAGTCGAAAACCTCGCATCAGAACAAGCGGCGCGAAGGGTTGCAATGAAGTCTGCAACAGATAATGCAGGGGATCTTATTGACGAACTTAAGTTAGTATATAACAAAGCTCGTCAGGCTGCCATTACCCAAGAATTATCGGAGATAGTATCAGGTGCCTCTGCGGTATGAAGTATAAAATAAGGGACAAGAAACTATATTTAGAGGAATAACAATGGCTACAGGTAAGATCGTTCAGATCATCGGTGCGGTTATTGACATAGAGTTTCCACCTGAGTCCGTACCTAAAGTATATGATGCTCTGAATGTGAAACGTGAAGGCGCGTATCTGGTTCTGGAAGTTCAACAACAGTTGGGGGGTGGTGTAGTCCGTACTATAGCGATGGGTTCGTCTGATGGTCTACGTCGTGGACTTGAAGTAGAAAATACTGGAAAATCGATTGAAGTACCAGTTGGTATTGAAACCTTGGGGCGTATTATGAATGTTCTTGGTGATCCAATCGACGAACGTGGCGATATTGGTGAGCAGGTGCGTTATTCAATTCACCGTGAAGCACCAAGTTACGCTGAACAATCCACTTCAATAGAATTGTTAGAAACAGGTGTTAAAGTAATCGATCTAATTTGCCCATTTTCCAAAGGCGGGAAAATTGGTTTGTTCGGCGGTGCGGGTGTAGGTAAGACTGTCAACATGATGGAACTTATCAATAACATTGCTCTACAACACTCAGGTTTATCAGTTTTTGCAGGTGTGGGTGAGCGTACCCGTGAGGGGAACGATTTCTATTTCGAAATGCAAGAAGCTGGTGTTGTAAACGTTGACAACCTAA
This sequence comes from Candidatus Enterovibrio escicola, assembly GCF_002464935.1. Taxonomy (GTDB): domain Bacteria; phylum Pseudomonadota; class Gammaproteobacteria; order Enterobacterales; family Vibrionaceae; genus Enterovibrio; species Enterovibrio escicola. Next base: position 216,319 of record NZ_NBYY01000011.1, on the reverse strand, counting down.
GTGAATCAAAAGTGGCAATGGTTTATGGACAGATGAATGAACCTCCAGGTAACCGTTTACGAGTTGCGCTAACTGGTTTAACCATTGCAGAAAAGTTTCGTGATGACGGGCGTGATGTTTTATTATTCATAGATAATATATACCGTTATACTCTAGCTGGAACGGAAGTGTCTGCCTTATTGGGTCGTATGCCTTCTGCAGTCGGCTATCAACCGACGCTTGCAGAAGAAATGGGAATGCTTCAAGAGCGAATTACTTCAACGAAAAGCGGTTCTATTACATCGGTGCAGGCTGTATATGTCCCTGCAGATGATTTAACTGACCCCTCTCCTGCAACCACATTTGCCCATTTGGATGCGACCGTAGTTCTGTCACGTTACATTGCTTCGTTGGGTTTGTATCCTGCAATTGATCCCTTGGATTCTACGTCTCGTCAGCTTGATCCGTTAGTTATCGGTCAAGAGCACTATGATGTGGCACATGGTGTTCAGACTGTACTTCAGCGCTATAAAGAACTGAAAGACATCATTGCTATTTTGGGTATGGATGAACTATCTGAAAAAGACAAGCTAACCGTTTCACGTGCACGTAAGATTGAACGTTTCCTTACTCAGCCTTACCATGTAGCAGAAGTATTTACGGGGAACTTGGGTGTTTACGTTTCTCTTAAAGATACCATTGCGGGATTTAAAGGATTGTTAAACGGTGAATTTGATGACATCCCAGAGCAAGCCTTTCTCTACTGTGGTAAGATCGAAGACGTGTTCATAAAAGCAAAAAACCTATAAAGGTTTACAGAGGAGGAGATATGGTAGCAAGGACTTTTCATCTGGATGTAGTAAGTGCAGAGAGACAATTGTTTTCTGGTCTTGCAGAATCTATTCAGGTAACGGGTAGTGAAGGTGAACTTGGTATTTTCCCCAGTCATACTCCTCTGTTGACCCGTATTACGCCAGGCATGATCCGTATCACTAAAAAATTTGGTCACGAGGAAGTTATTTACCTTTCTGGTGGCATGTTGGAAGTACAACCTAGGACAGTAACTGTGCTTGCTGATACCGCAATTCGTGGTGTTGATTTGGATCAGGCTAAAGCAGAAGAAGCGAAGCGCCGTGCTGAAGCATGTATTCTTAATAACCACGGTGATATGGACTTTGCTCAGGTGGCTAGTGAACTAGCGAAAGCAATTGCCCAGCTTCGTGTTATAGAGTTAACGAAAAAGGCACGTTAATGATTTGACGGTAAAGAATTGGGATGTTGTGTCTCTATAGTCTTAATACTAGGCTTGTTGGTTATTCTCCTATGATTTTTTCCTTTTGACCGTTGGTTATGCTATCATGATTTCTTTCTTTACTCAGAAATTGTCTGATAATTGCGCGATATGTAAATTTTAGTCGTACTCATCTCTGGTTCTGGCATTTAAACCCGCAATATCCGTGACTATAACGTTGCTTGGCTAATTAATTCTTTAACGTTAACCCTCTCATAAACGTGGTAAACACCAACCGAATATGGCATAAAATATATAGGGATAGATCTACATTCACATACCATATTTACATCCTCTTATAACTAACCTAAGATCTGTATAAGCAGAACTTTTTTAAACTGAGTAATATTAAGGCTAGTTTTTTTGTTGATCAAAGACTGTCATCGATAATAAATTATTTTCTCAACATAAAATAATTCTAAAGTTTCATTACCTTTGGTTTTATGCGCTTCCGTGTATTCGTGATGAAACTAACCCATTCCGCGGTGAGGTTTATTCAAGGGAGCCAAATGTATACCCTTATCTTACATAAAGTAATCTCTAGAGATTATCGGCTTTATTCGGCATGGATTTTCTGTTATCAACATTGACTGTTGTTATCTTTACTGGAATTATACCTCACTTGTTAGTGATGAAAAGGTGAAGTTTAAAGCCATATAACCATCCCATCGTTTAGCCATCCCCTGAAGCACGCGTTACCCGTAGATTTTTCTTGGTCTTGGGTTTATATTTTCGGATATCAAGCTTGAAACAGCACTGATGGTTAAAGGTATTTTTAAGCATCCACTTCGTGGATTAAAAGGCTTTCTTAATTTGGTTTTTATTTTGATAAATATTCCGCTGGAATCCCTTACATACACTTGCATTAGTAAGCGTTCGAAGACCGTATAAGTTAAGTACTTTTTGCCGAATTTAGGATATATCACCCACGTCGTTATTGATGCCACAGGCCTAAAGGTATGCGGTGAAGGTGAAATGGTGTATCTGGCGAAAACTTCATCTTGCTGTTGATGTGTTTACGCATAGGGTTATTGCTGCAGCAGGTAGCCTAGTTTCTGTGGGTGACAATGAGGTTTTACCTATATTGCTGAACTCATTACGATGGGAGATACAGCAAATCAGTACTGATGGAGCCTATGATATAAGAGTATGTCATCACGTACTGAAGAACAAAGGAATAACGTCACGCATTCCACCTCGAAGCAACGCGGGGTACTGGGAGGAAAGGCATCCTAGGAATGAAGCTGTAAAGGCGTTAGAAGAAGATAAATTGGCGGAGTGGAAAAAGGACAAGGGTTATCACAAACACTCATGAACAGAGACAGTAATGTTTAGCTGTAAACAGTTTCTGAGCCCTAGACTCACTCTTGTGATTACAATGCTCAAGTTGGTGAAGCGTTGGTAAATGTGAAAGCAATGAACAAAGTTATAAAAATCGGTGGTGATGTGTTCAATAAATTAATTTCCTCAAAGTTATTCATTCTGTTAGAAAAAATGATATTTGCAGTAATAGACAACTGGTTTACAAGTCATACTAAACGAATAATTTAACTTATTAAATACATGACCGAACGGGAGTATTCCCTTTAAGGCATGATTAACTTATTGAATGAATACCCTGAATTCAAGTATAAAAAGATATAATATGTCAGTACACTGGTTATTATCCTATTTATTTGTTATTTACCAAATCTTTATTTGCAATATCTTGTCTTTACAATATAAGTTAACTTTTGAAAGTTTATTCTGATTAATGAAGGATAGCTCACCACGATGAATTTTAGTGCTGTTATTTTAGCTGCAGGTAAAGGCGCTCGGATGTATTCAAACTTACCAAAGGTTCTTCATACCATTGCGGGTAAACCTATGGTTAAGCATGTTATCGATAGCTGCAGTTCTCTGGGTGTGAAAAATATTTATTTAATTTTTGGATATGGTGCTGATGTGATGCAATCGATATTGGCTGATGAACCTGTGAGCTGGGTATTGCAAAGAGAACAACTTGGAACTGGACATGCGGTTAGTCAAGCTGCGGGTGAGTTTCAAGATGATGAGCAAATTCTGATCCTTTATGGGGATGTACCTCTCATAGGTAAAAAGACCATCGAAAATTTATTAAATGCCCAGCCTGATGGTGGAATAGCGTTGCTAACTGTCGAATTAGAAGATGCATCTGGCTACGGTCGTATTGTGCGTCGTAACAACTCTGTAGTTGCTATAGTTGAAGAAAAAGATGCGATACAGTCTCAAGATCTGACCAATGAAATTAATACGGGTGTAATGGTCGCAACAGGTCGTGATTTACGGCGTTGGTTATCGGAACTCAAAAAGGAAAATGCTCAGGGTGAATATTATCTGACAGATGTTATTTCCATAGCGTACGATGAGGGTCGAATGGTTGAAGCTGTACAGACAGAGAGTATAATTGAAGTATCAGGTGTCAATAACCGCTTTCAATTAGCTCGCCTTGAGCGTTCCTATCAGGCAGCACAGGCGGAAAAACTGCTGGAAAGTGGTGTAATGCTTCGTGACCCAGCACGCTTTGATCTTCGCGGGCAGTTGCAATGTGGCATAGACGTTGAAATTGACGTCAATGTTATTATTGAAGGTAGAGTTTCTGTTGGTAATAATGTGCTTATCGGGGCAGGTAGTATATTAAAAGATTGCGAAGTTGGGGATAATACCATTATTCGTCCTTATAGTATGATTGACGGGACATCTATTGGTGAAGATTGTTCAGTTGGTCCATTTGCACGTCTGCGTCCTAGTACAGTGTTGGTGGGTGATTCACACGTGGGAAACTTTGTTGAAGTGAAAAATGTACGTATTGGTAAAGGGTCTAAAGCCAATCATTTAACTTATCTAGGTGATGCTGAAATTGGAGATCGTGTAAATATTGGTGCTGGTACCATTACATGTAATTACGATGGTGCCAACAAGCACAAGACCATAATTCAAGATGATGTATTTATCGGCTCGGACAGTCAATTGGTGGCAGCTGTGACTGTCGGTAAAGGGGCAACGATTGGTGCGGGGACAACCGTGACGGATGATGTGGAGGATAATGTACTGGTTGTTACTCGTGTAAAAGCCCGTAAAATCGAAAATTGGCGACGTCCAAAAAAGAAATAAAATACTAGATTGGAGAAGAATATTATACTTGCTACGATTCGTGGTTTTTGTCAAAAGTATAGCAAATTAAAAATAGGTACTTGACGCTTTTATTATTCCACCCTATCATACGCGCCTCAGTTGGGATATCGCCAAGCGGTAAGGCAGCGGCTTTTGATGCCGCCATACCCTGGTTCGAATCCAGGTATCCCAGCCAACGACGCGTCCGTAGCTCAGCTGGATAGAGTACCTGGCTACGAACTAGGCGGTCGGAGGTTCGAATCCTCCCGGACGCGCCATTCCTCCCCTTCTAGGGACTTTGATTAATGTCTGTGTATGCGGAAGTGGCGAAATTGGTAGACGCACCAGATTTAGGTTCTGGCGCCGTAAGGTATGAGAGTTCAAGTCTCTCCTTCCGCACCATTTATTTGCAGTGTTATGGTTACGAACTTAGTCATTGTTTGCTATACCATAAAAATGGTAAAGCGTTTTTTGTTCCTCTACACTCTAGTTAAAATCTCAGTATATCAGCCACATTATATATGGCATTGCAGCTGTGTTTAAAAGGTTGGCTACGTAGCTCAGTTGGTTAGAGCACATCACTCATAATGATGGGGTCACAGGTTCGAATCCTGTCGTAGCCACCATACATTCAGAAGGTTTTAAATAGGTTTTGTACAAACAGACAAGACACCAATCAGTATTGGAATGCACATTTTATCATTTGAAGTAAGTTGCGGGGGTGGCGGAATTGGTAGACGCGCTAGCTTCAGGTGTTAGTGTCCTAACGGACGTGAGGGTTCAACTCCCTTCCTCCGCACCAAATTAAATACTCCTTGAACAAGGAATAATTGTCGGAGTTTACAGGGAGCACAGCCTCTCTAGATGTAAGTATTGAAAGGTGTACATTTCTTGGCACATTCTGTTTTACTATGCAAGAAGGAGTCTTTTGGATTATTTCCCTGTATAGTTCATCTTTACTCTGACATTCCTTACACGCCATATGTCTAATTCCGTATATCTTATCAGATATAGGCATGCTTTTGATTTCAATGTGATATTTTTATATCGAATTATTGATTTCGTCTATAATTTAAAGACTATCTTTCGGAACGAAAGATAGTTTATTACTATGTTTAAGTGTAACCCTTAACAGTAACACTATGAGATAGTTGGAAGGTTGGCTGTGAAGGCCAAGTCAGTGTTGATGAGCTGTTTAACTTATTTAAAATATCAGAAGTGACGATCTGTAAAGAACTAACAGCACTTAAAAAAAGATTTTACTGCGATAGTATGGCAGTGCATATAGTTAACTAAATAGTTTTTGGTCTTGTGATGAAAGTTACGAAGCGAAAGTTATTAATAGGAAAGATGGCAGCAAGTTGTATTTGATGGCACAAAATAAAGTGTGGTGGACAAGTAATTTAAAGAGTTAGATAACGTGCTTAGAATGTTGATGGTCTAAAATTAACGTCAATCGAGGGATAACGACGTTTAATGTTAGTAAGGAGATTGTGTAAATCTTACGAGAGATCAAGGTAGTGATGAAGTCCAATAAGATTGGTTGTAAGATTCCTAATCTTGGGTTGCCCTAGAATGACATTAATACCGTAATCACGTCCAGTCATATGGATAAGACCACTATACTAAAATAACTTGAAGATGCCGGTTTAAGTGAGCTTTACTGATGTGACGATTAAGGCATCCCTTTGTAGGTGTAGTTAACTATATTAATTAAGGGATAATACCGAGCAAGGAGTCAGTAAACCGCCATACGGGAGAATATGAGGGTATAGGTGCGTTAATTTCGTCATTGAATCCTCATGATATAGACTGATTATTCCTATGGGCATTTATTTAGAACTGAACGTTCTAATGAGTTATTAAATCGAAAATTTTTAAGTCTTTTCAGTATAAACTTGCCATTAAAAAAGAAGTACAGAGGTGATCTGTGCCCTCCCTTGAGTTCTGAACGGAGAATGCTATGTGTGGAATTGTCGGTGCGGTTGCGCAGAGGGACGTGTCAGAAATCTTGGTTGAAGGGTTGCGCCGTTTGGAATATCGTGGTTATGATTCTTCGGGATTGGCGGTGATTAATAGTAAAAAGCAACTTAACCGTCTTCGACGATTGGGTAAAGTGAAAGTGTTGATCAATGCACTTGATGTACAAGTTCTCTCTGGCGGTGTAGGCATTGCCCATACTCGATGGGCCACACATGGTAAACCGAGTGAATGCAATGCACATCCACATATGTCCGGCGATACTATTGCCGTTGTTCACAACGGCATCATCGAAAACCACGAGCTGCTTCGTGATATGTTGATCCACAGAGGATACGTTTTTACATCCTGTACGGATACTGAAGTAATAGCACACCTAGTACATTGGGAATTGGCACAAGGTGGTGTACTGTTAGACGCTTTTCAGCGAACCACAGCTCAGCTTAAAGGTGCATATAGCACGGTAGTAATGAATAGGCTAGATCCTGATCGGTTGATTTCTGCGTGTTCCGGAAGTCCTTTAGTTATTGGTTTGGGGGTTGGCGAAAATTTTCTTGCATCTGATCCGTTGGCTCTTTTGAGTGTAACACGACGTTTTATTTTTCTTGAAGAAGGTGACATTGTAGAAATTACTCATTGTAATGTTGATATCTATGATATTGATGGAAACGCTGTTGAGCGTGAGATCCATGAATTGAGGTTTGAGACGTGTACGGCTGATAAAGGGTCATATAAACACTATATGCAAAAAGAAATATTTGAGCAACCATTCGCTATTATCAAGACATTAGAAGGGCGAATGGATGCAAATACTGTTCTTGTAGATAAACTTGCTCATGGAACAAAAGATATCCTGCAAAAGGCTGATCATATTCAAATCGTCGCCTGTGGTACGTCCTACAATGCAGGATTGGTTGCAGGATACTGGTTTGAATCGATTGCAGGGATCCGATGTGATGTTGAAATTGCCTCTGAATTTCGCTATCGAAAGTTTGTTACTCGTCAAAACAGTGTGTTGATAACCCTTTCACAATCTGGAGAAACGGCTGACACTCTAGCTGCTCAACGTTTGGCTAAAGACAGAGGATTTATGGCTACCATTACGGTGTGTAATGTTGCGAGTTCGTCTCTGGTGAGAGAGTCAGATATCGCTATTATGACACGAGCAGGCACCGAAATTAGTGTGGCGTCCACTAAGGCGTTTACCACGCAGCTTGCGGTTCTACTTATGATAGTAACGTCGCTTGGTAAGCTACGGGGTACCGTTAGTGAAAAAAAAGAAGCGAATATTGTGAAAGCACTACAGCATTTGCCAGTTTATCTTGAGATAGCGTTAACGTTTGATAAGCAAATTGAATCTCTCGCTAAGGGGTTTGTTGATAAACAGCATGCACTGTTTTTAGGACGTGGTGAGTTCTTTCCTATAGCGATGGAAGCTTCGTTGAAGTTAAAAGAAATCTCTTATATTCATGCTGAAGCTTATGCTGCGGGGGAGTTGAAACACGGTCCATTAGCACTAGTTGATGCTAATATGCCAGTTATCGTAATTGCTCCAAACAATGATTTGTTAGAAAAGTTAAAATCCAATATTGAAGAAGTGCGAGCGCGCGGTGCACAATTATATGTGTTTGCTGATAAAAACGCAGGTTTTAAAGAATCTGAAGGTATAACGATTGTTCAAATGCCTCCTGTTGAGGAAGTTTGTGCACCTATGTTTTTTATTATTCCTTTGCAACTGCTATCATATCACGTGGCCTTGATTAAGGGAACTGATGTTGACCAGCCTCGAAATTTGGCAAAATCTGTTACCGTTGAGTAATCTACAGAATTGGATACAGCCTGTCTGGTAATAGGGAAACATTTGTATTCAATATTACAGATACTATTACTATATTTTTTAAATGATACTTATCAACATGGAATGAAAAGGTCGTTTATACGAAAACTTACTTATTGAATAAATAATCCTTCATGGCATCTCATTACTACTATACTCTTTATTCTATCTAATATTTACAAGCTTAAAATACATCATTTTTTTTACAAAATGCAACTCATTCCGCAGTAAAAACAAGGCGTTTCATATTTAAAATATAAACACTTCATCCTCAAGTTAATATAATTACTTGATGATGAATGATTTAAGGCATGTACAAATAATTGGCGCGTATTGTGCAGGTTATAGATAAAGCAGTAAAAGAATAACAAATATATGAATGTCGTAGGGAATGAAATATGATCGACTCAAAATCACAAGTAGCGAAGCGTATTAAAGATGCACGTGAGTGGAAAGGTATCACTCAGGTAAAAATGGCGAAATTACTTGCTGTAGCACGTCAAACATATTTAGATATTGAAACTGGAAAAACAGAACCTCGTGTTAGAATGTTGTCTGAGATTGCAGAAATCACAGAACGTCCATTTGGTTGGTTCGTTTACGGCGATGCTGATGTTGAACTGAAGGATGTACAATATAAGCAGGATGTTAATAGATTGTTAGAATACTTCTCAAAGTTACCCTATGAAGCACGAACAGTAATCTTAAACCAAAGCGTTAATATGGCCTCATTTATGGTTAATTACTCAAAATCATCTCAGAGAGGTTGAGTATTTATATGGTATGTTTAACGCATCTTATTAGTTCTTAAAATAGGGTTTGTATTAGGATTAACTAGATTAGGCAATGATAGATCTTGAATTTAGATAATAATGGAGACACTTGTGGTCTAGTGTAAAACAGGAAGCCAGCTACCGAAAGTGGGAGGTTTTTATCTCTAAGGAAATAAATAGTACCAGCATGAATTATCAAGATTTTCTAGCGGAAATAAGATATAAAGTTTCAACTTTTTTGGACTGTGAAATTCTAATCTCCGATATCTCAAAGAGGATTTGTTGATTAAATCAGGCTGATAATGCACTGATCCCAATCTTTTTACAGTCTTTAATTTGTCTGAAGGCGAAAGGGCATACTGAGTCTTATAACTTTGTTCATTTTTTCATATTTGCCAGCGCCTCACTAACTTGAGCAGTGTAATTACGAAGAGTAAGTTTAGGGCTGAGCAATTGTTTATAGCGAAACATTGCTGTCTCTGCTAATGATAATTTGTGATAACCCTTGTCCTTTTTCTAGTCCGCCAGTTTGTCTTCTTTCAAAGCCTTTACAGCTTCATTTCTAGGATGTCTTTCCTCCCTGTACCCTGCGTTACTTCGAGGTGGAATACTTGACGTTATTCCTTTCTTTTTCAGTACGTGGTGACATGCTCTTGTACCATAGGCTCCATCAGTACTAATTTGCTGTATCTCTCATCGTAATGGGTGCAGCAATATAGGTAAAACCTCATTGTCACCTACAGAAAATAGGTTACCTGCTGCAGCAATAACCCCATGAATAAATACATCAACGGCAAGATGAAGTTTGCGCCAGATACACCACTTCTCCTTACCGTGTTTACGCGTTTTCCATTTGCCTGCGTCGTATACTTTTAGACCTGTATCATCAATAACGACGTGGGCTACAGCTCCTTAACTCAGAAAAAAGTACTTAACTTTTACGTTCTTCGAACACTTACTCATTTAGGTGTATATAGGGGATTTCGTCGGGATATTCATCAACGTAAAAACCGAATTGAGAAAGCCTTTTAATCCGTGAAGTGGGAGTTTAAAAAATAACTTTCACAATTAGTAACGTTTCAATCGAGGTATCCAAAAATATAAACTAACGGCCATGATGAGCGTTATGCATTAGATAAGGCCATGCCTTAATAGCAGCGAGGTCTATCCAAAAAATTACTGAGTCTCGGTTTACTAATGCTTGATTATATTGTTTCCAGTTGCTGATCTTGGCCTTTACCTTTCCCATCATTACCTCTAGCTTAACTCCATGATAGGCTGATCGTAGGCACGGTAGTTGTGTCAGCTTTATGGTCAACTTGCTGGTGGGGTTTATCGCGTATTTATTTTAACCAAAGAAGCCTAGTATCAAGATGATTTGGCTTGATAAGCAAGCACTTATGCAGATCGGAAATTGATTATGGTGTAGCGCTGACTAATAATGAAGTTGAGCGTAACTTCCTTGGTAGTGTCATCATGCGAAAAATCTATTTTGGGAGTAACTTACACAGAGAAACATTGTTCAGTTCACGCGTACTGTCAGTGGTGGCGACCTGTAAAAACTTTGGTTTGTCGGTGCCATCTGCTATCAATGATATTGTGTCGTCTGTGACACGAAGGCAGTCCTATTCGGATGTATTCGATCTTATTTCTCCTGAGTTAAAATTACCTATGGTAAAGGGTTATCGGAAGGGAAAATATAGATATACAATTAGTACACAAAGAAAGAAAATGGGGAAATAGAATAAATGCCTTATTGACATATAGTTAAATGTAATTTTGGTTTTTATTGTTTTATTGCGTCATTTTCCAATGCAAAATGAGCTGAAGATCCGGCCTAGAAGATCATCTGATGTAAATTTTCCGATGATTTGACTTAAATGTTGTTGAGCGATCCTAAGCTCCTCAGCTAAAATTTCCCTCGCTGCATTGTCTTCAAACTGTTCTTTCCCTATCTTAAGATGGTAGGCTGCGTCATCGATCGCTTCCAGATGACGACGACGAGCCATAAAGCTTCCTTCAGTTGAACCAGAGAAGCCCATACAGGCTTTTAAGTGTTCGCGCAGGGTATTAATGCCATTGCCTGTTTTTGCACTAAGACGGATCAATGTCATTTGGTTCGTCTTAGAAATACCAAGAGTTTCCCCCGTCACATCAGCTTTATTTCGGATGACTGTCATGCCAATCCTTGTAGGAAAACGGTCAATGAATTCAGGCCAAATTTCTTCGGGTAAGGTAGCATCGGTGGTAGTGCCATCTACCACCAATAGCATACGATCTGCCTGTGAAATTTCGTTCCAAGCGCGTTCTATACCAATGATTTCAATGTCATTTGATGCTACTCGAAGACCAGCAGTATCAATTAGATGTAATGGCATTCCGTCAATGTGGATCTGTTCACGAAGTATATCACGTGTGGTACCGGCAATATGGGTTACTATGGCACTCTCTTTACCTGAAAGGGCATTGAGTAAACTTGATTTTCCTGCATTAGGACGGCCTACAATCACGATTTTCATACCTTCACGCATGATTGTGCCCTGATTGGCTTCCTTACGAACCTCATTGAGGGTATTTATAATGTCATCTAGATCTGTGGCTACTTTAGCATCCGATAGGTAATCAATTTCTTCGTCAGGGAAATCAATCGATGCTTCAACATAAATTCTTATAGAGATCAGGGATTCTACCAGTTGTTTAACCTTTTTAGAAAAGGTTCCTTGTAAGCTTCGAAGTGCGTTTCTTGCCGCCTGTTCGGAGCTGGCATCAATTAGGTCGGCAATGGCTTCCGCTTGTGTTAAATCAAGCTTTTCATTAAGAAAGGCGCGTTCTGAAAATTCACCAGGTCGTGCTGTGCGTACGCTGTCAATGGCGATGATGCGTTTGATAAGCATGTCCATAATCACTGGACCTCCATGCCCTTGGAGTTCAAGGACATCTTCTCCTGTAAAAGAATTTGGTGCTTGGAAGAAGAGAGCAATCCCTTGATCCAGTGGAGTTCCTTCCTCGTCTTTAAACGTGAGATAGGTAGCGTGACGAACAGGCAGATCTTGGCCAGTAATTGCTCTTGTGACATCTTTTGCTTTCGGACCGGAGACTCGAATAATACCGATTCCACTCCGCCCTAGTGGCGTCGCTTGTGCGACGATAGTGTCTGTTTGAATCATAGGAACTAGACCTTTCTGTAAAATTGTTGCTAGTCTATATCAGTGCTATTCTACGTTGTGTATAAGACAGGAAAGAAGAAAGGCAGTTTTTGACCACCTTTCTATTGTTTATTAATGTCATTTTCGGCTATGAAGGCCTTTTTTCTCGAGTGAATGGTAAATTAAGGTTTGCTGTAGAAGTGTCACTATATTGGATATCAACCAGTACAGAACCAGACCAGCAGGGAACCACAGGAAAAACAAGGTGAACATTATCGGCATGAAATTCATGATTTTTTGCTGTATAGGGTCAGTGACTGTGCTTGGACTCATCTTTTGAATGATGAACATAGAAGCACCCATTAACAGTGGCAGTACATAATATGGGTCTGGTGCAGACAAATCGCGTATCCAGAGTATGAACGGTGCGTGCCTCAATTCTACCGATTCCATCAATGCCCAGTAAAGTGCAATAAAAATAGGCATTTGCAGGACCAGAGGGAGGCAGCCACCCAATGGGTTCACTTTCTCTTTTTTGTATAACGTCATCATTTCTTGGCTCATACGTTGACGGTCATCACCAATACGTTCACGCATTTCTACCAGTTTAGGCTGTAGCATCCGCATTTTTGCCATAGAGGTGTATTGTGCTTTTGTCAACGGATACATGGCGCCACGAACGATGAAGGTAAGGATAATGATTGCGACCCCCCAGTTACCGACGATTTCGTGGATCTGAGATAACAACCAGTGTAGTGGAGTTGCAATAACTGACAACCAACCATAATCCACTGTTAGATTCAAATAAAGGGCGGTTTCTGTCATCTGATCTTGCAGTTTTGGACCAACCCAAAGAGTCGTATTTAAAGTTGTCTCAGTACCGGGAACAACGATGGTTGTAGGGTAGCGAACACCGATAAATCCTTGACCCTTATGGGTTCTAGTATACAGATTTGCTTCACCTGATGCATGTGGAATCCAAGCAGCAATAAAATAGTGTTGCATCATGGCTGCCCAACCACTATGAGTCATAGTCAGATTAAGATTATTATCCTGCATATCATCAAAGCTGTATTTTTTGTATCGAGTATCATCTACAGAGTATACACCTCCTCGGTAAGTAGGCATTGTTAAACTACCACCGTCATCCATCAGATTTTGTTTTAATTGTGTATACATTTGGACAGATGTAGGTTTGTCGCTTTTGTTGTCGATAATGTAAGATACATCAACTGCATAGCTACCACGCTTAAGAGTGAAAACTTTTGTGTAAGTAATGCCATCTTTTACCAATATCAGAGGAACACGCAGTTCTTCTTGGTTATCTTCAAGGAAGAAACTGCTTGTAGTAGTGGCAAATTGTGCTCGGCCATTCAGTGTGTCAATACCGTTAGAACCAATTAATCCACTTTGGGCTATAAATTCGTGATCCGGATCTTTTTTCAGTAGGACAAATTTATTTTCGGAATCTAATGCCGCGGCATAATTCTCTAACTCGGCACGAATAACATCACCGCCTTGTATATCAACGATCAAAGTCAGCACATCGGTATGGATACTAATGTGCTTGCTAGATATTGAATTCTGCATTAGAAGTTGGGAGCCTTCTAAACTGGAAGGTATATCACCACTGTATTGTCCTTGCTGTGTTACGCTAAGATCTTCTTGTTGAGGGGGGGTTGTTTCATTCCAGTTGATATACAACATGAACGAAACAAACATGAGGGCAATCAACAGAATATTACGTTGAGAATCCATTGTTAGTTGTCTCGATTATTAGGATGATGTGGGGGTACAGGATCATACCCACCATGATTAAGAGGGTGGCATTTCAATAAACGTTTGCTAGTGATCCAACATCCTTTTATCATACCGTGACGGTTGACAGCTTCTATGGCGTATTGAGAGCACGACGGTGTAAACCGACAATGAGGTCCTAGCAACGGGCTGATGAAGAGTTGGTATGTGTGAAACACGCCAATGACTATTTTTTTTGAGGTAGTTGAGATAAACGTTGCCATAATTTATGGAGCAGCGCCCTTAGTTCTTCGTTACTCAGATCTTTTGCACTTTTCCTTGCAATAACAACAAAATCTTTCGCAGGTAGTGAATGTTGATGTAAGCGAAAACTTTCACGAACGAGACGTTTAAAACGGTTTCGATCTACGGCAAGTTTGATTTGTTTTTTTGGTACAGTTTGCCCCAAACGTGGATTATTGACAGTGTTGTTACCGACAAGAATAGTTAAGTGCTGAGAGCCAGCGCGATGTGTATGTGGTTGCTGGAAAATTGAGTCAAAATGTTTTGGAGTTAACAGTCTGAACTCTCGAGAAAAAGCAAACTTATTCACAAATTATTAGTCATTACTTAGAAAGCTGCTTACGGCCTTTTGCTCGGCGGGCGGCAATAACCCTGCGGCCACCCTTAGTTGCCATGCGTGCACGGAAACCGTGAGTGCGCTTACGCTTTAGAACAGAAGGTTGGAAAGTGCGTTTCATGGTTTCTACCTTTAATTACAAGTTTCAGGTTTGTTGACCTGATGTGGTGGATGCGAGCTATGTTCAACAGGCATACCAGCGAAGAAGGACAAATTGTAATCACTGGCTTAGTAATAGTCAATGTTAAAACCAGAAATGGTTACTATCCAGAAGCAAGATCCCTTCGCCGTGTAATTATACAGATAGTTAAGTCAGTATGTTAAAGCTGCTGATCCAATTTTAATTAACCTCAGATCTGCATAAGCACTAGCTTATGCAGATCTGAGGTTAATTAACTTTTACGTTCTTTAAACACGTTACTAATGCAGGTATCTGAAATGGATTTTAACGGGACATTCATCAACGTCAAAACTGAATTGAAAAAGCCTTTTAATCCATGAAGTGAGAGCTTAAAAATACCTTTCATCATCTAGTGCCGTTTCAATTGAGCTATCCGAAAATATAAACCCCCAGCCACGATGACCAGGATGCTTTATACAAGAGCATACCGAAATGGAAGCAATATCCAAAAAGTCACTGAGCCACGGTTTACTAATGGTTGATTAGATTGTTTCCAGTTGCTGATCTTGTGCTTGATCTTTCCCCATCGTTGTCTCCGCTTAACTCCATGATGATTTGATCGTATGAATTGCGATTAGTTCAGATATTTAGGAAACAACGTCCATAAAAATAGGCAACAAATCTGCTCTAACAACACGAAAACGAGGGAATTGCCAAGATAGAACATATACTTAAGATCCGTGCTAAAGTGACTCTTTGATATCGTTCACTTAACGATGATTCTTTAGAGTATTTGATGGCCAGTTAAAATATAACGCCTGTGCATTTCACCTAACGGCAGGCGTTATTCCTTGTTTTTGTGTCTGAAATCCGATGTGTTTCCCAAACAGGAAGCAAAACTTGACAGAAATCGGTAATATTGCTGAACACAGCATCTGAGTTATTCATGCCAAAATCATTTGGCGATTGATGATTTAGTTTAATCGACCAGACATACTTCACTAGAGAAAGTTATGAAATTTACTAATTTACGTGAATTTATCACCTATTTGGAATCAGTCGGTGAGCTAAAACGCATCACTCATCTGGTAAGTCCAGATCAGGAAATGGTGGAAATTGCCGACCGTGTCTTGCGGACGCGTGGCATGGCTTTACTATTCGAAAATCCTGTTGGCTATAATATGCCAGTATTGGCCAATTTATTTGGTACACCCAAACGCGTGGCTATGGGCCTAGGGCGTGAGGATGTAACTCAGTTGCATGAAATAGGCAAACTGCTGGCCTATCTCAAAGAGCCAGAACTACCAAACGGTTTTAAAGATGCTATTGATAAATTGCGAGTATTTAGGCACGTGTTTAACATGTCAGCAAAAAGGGTACGTAAGGCTCCTTGTCAGGATATTGTGTGGAAAGGTAATGAAGTCGATCTCGATAAGATTCCAGTGATGAAGTGTTGGTCGGCTGATGTCGCTCCGTTACTGACTTGGGGTTTGACTATCACGAAAGCACCGAATAAACATCGTCAAAATTTGGGTATTTACCGCCAGCAGAAAATAGGAAAAAACAAGGTCATAATGCGTTGGCTTGCACACCGCGGTGGTGCGTTAGATTTACGTGAATGGATAAAAAAATATCCTAGTCTACTGTTCCCTGTTTCCGTGGCGTATGGCGCCGATCCGGCTACTATTTTGGGTGCTGTAATGCCTGTTCCTGATGCCTTATCTGAATATGCTTTTGCGGGTTTACTGCGAGGTAGTCGGACACAAGTGATCAAGAGCATTAGCAATAACTTAGACATCCCAGCAAGTTCTGAAATTGTGATGGAAGGGTATATTGATCCCAATGAGTATGCTGATGAGGGTCCGTATGGAGATCATACTGGCTACTACAATGAAATTGAACCTCATCATGTGTTCACAATTACACATATCACTATGCGTAAAAATCCGATATACCACAGCACCTATACAGGACGTCCACCGGATGAACCAGCCGTGTTAGGCGTTGCGTTAAACGAAATTTTCGTTCCAATTCTACAAAAGCAGTTTCCAGAAATTGTGGATTTCTATTTACCACCAGAAGGGTGCTCATATCGCATGGCGGTAGTTATCATGAGAAAGCAGTATCCGGGACATGCTAAGCGCGTGATGATGGGAATATGGTCATTTTTGCCCCAATTCATGTACACAAAGTATATAATTGTCTGTGATGATGGTGTAAACGCACGTGATTGGAACAGTGTCATTCAGGCGATGATCACTCGAATGGATCCGGTTCGTGATACGGTAGTGATCGAAAACACTCCGATCGACTCACTCGATTTCGCTTCCCCTGTCGTGGGGTTAGGCTCAAAAATGGGGCTAGATGCAACGAGTAAATGGGACGTTGAAATCGTCAATTCGGTCAAGGTTGATTTAGGAAACAGTAGCATTAAGGAGGCAGTGGATATAAAAGTGCTGACGGATATTTTGAAGAGACAATTCCCAGAGGTTATAGATTTCTACTTACCTCCAGAAGCAAATTCGAGAGAGATGGCATTGGTTAACATTAAAAAAAGCGTGGTAGGCCAAGCTAAGCGTGTGATGGATGGTGTTTGGTCGATATTAGACCCGCATATGTACACAAAATTCGTGATGATTTTTGATGAAGACATCAATATTCGTGATTGGAATGATGTCATTTGGGCGATTACAACTCGTATGGATCCCTCACGAGATACCTTAATGATAGAAAGTACGCCAATTGATGATCTTGATTCTATGTCGCTGGTTATTGATCACGGATCCAAAATGGGATTAGATGCTACCAATAAATTACCGACTGAATCGACTAGAGGGTGGGGAACACCGATTATAAAAGATCCAGAGATGGTTACAAAGATCGACGAAATGTGGGAAAAATTAAGTATCTAAATCACGTCTGTTGTGAACAGAGTACCTGAACATGAACACTTGCCTTTATTACTAGGTGCACTTTGTGCAAAGTGTATTATCTTACATAGATAATGGTCTGTTCAGTGTGTTGATATAGTTATTTAAGAGTAATCTTGCAATTATCTTGAATCCATGTTTACAGAGAAAAATATGCAGCAAAGGTGTAAATTTAACAGTAAATATATTCAGTATCATTATTGGCAATGGGGTGTTTATCTTTGATGAGTTTTTTTTAAACAGTGTAGTGAAAAATTATAATCATTTCGCCAAAAATAACCTAACGTATAATACCCTGCCTAAAACTATATTAACTGATAATCTCTAGGAACTATTACTCGAACTAATGAAGAGTACTGTCATATTTATGACAAGCCAGAACATAGAATGACTTTTGAAAGTATTCTCTATCGGATTTGAACTGGTATACTATAGCGAGATTTACCATGTTGGTTTTGAAAAAAGTGTAACGTATATCGAAGATTTAATCTTTTGTTTAGAAAAGGTATTTCAAGAAAACTTCTCAAAGAGTTATCTAAAATAGCTGATTTTGAATGGATCTTTATTTACGGTTCCAGCATTCGAGCACTCCAACACAATCGTGTTGGAGTGATTCCAAATCATGAGATAATAGGAAAAAGTTGTGGTGATAATTCGCTAAATATTCATTCTGCCGTAGATAGTATCTAATTTCTTATTTAATCTGATTGTTTGAATTAAACCATCAGTCGTGAAAGGACTTTGGTCTGAATAAATTAACCGATGTTTTCACCGATATCGATAACCGATGTTTTCACCGATATCGATGAGTTCTATCAGGTTTTTTCTTCTCTGGAAACAGCTAGGATTTCAGATGTTAAAATAAGAAAGAAAGATTCTCTCCGGTATTATTGATTAAATCAGGTCTATAACGCACTGATCTCAATATTTGTTACAGTCTTAATTAGTCTGATGGCGAATAGGCATACCGAGTCTTATAACTTTGTTCATTGTTTTCATATTTGCCAGCGCTTCACTAACTTGAGCATTGTAATTAACCTCAGATCTGCATAAGAGATTGTTTATAAATCCGAGTCATCTTGATACTCGGCTTCTTTGGTCGAAATGAATACGCGATGAGCCAAGCCAGCAAGTTGACCATAAGCTGATACAATTAAGGTGCCTAAAATCCTTGATTTGGGATATGTTTTTTAGTTGGTCAAAAACGATTTCAATAATAAATCTTTTCCGGAGCATTAGGGGGGTCCCACAGTTCCATCATTTTTGGTTTCTTATTCCGTTTCACACCAGTTATTAGTGTCACTCCATTGTCTGTAAGTTCCCGCTCCAATGGACTAGAGATATAATATTTATCTCCGTATAAACACGCCCAAAGCTCATTAACCATTTCTGACACAGGCTTTTTATCATCCACGTTAGCCATCGTCACTTTGATTGAGATGATGCCACCTTGGTCATTGATAATAAGGTGTAATTTGAAGTCGTAGAACGACCCTATCGTTCCTTTTCCTCGCTTCTCGGTACATTTACAAACCTGATATCTTAGAATGCGTAGGTTGTGACAAACCTGTAGCGTGGATGAATCAACTAAGGCAATCCCTGTCGGCCTTGCCTGACGGTGAGTGAGGTAAGAGTAAAGCGGAACCATAGCACCTTGTATGAGCTTGAGCATTCGCGTGTAGCTAATTAATTCAGGAAATTCGTTGGTGAGGTGGCGACAAACAAAGTGGATGTAATAGGTTTTGAAGTTTCGATATCCCGATTGATGGAAAGCTATCACTATCGTCATCACTTTGCTAACGGAGAGGCGAAAATGCTTGTATCTTTGTTTGATACCGGAAGAAATGAGATATTTCCCATGCAGGGAGGAAAGTCTGGTAGAAGTCGTCGACATCAACGAAAACAGCGTCTAAGTTATTCATGCACACGTCCTTATACAGGAAATAGTTTTTTTAAACGATCAGATCGTAACTTTGGCATTTAGTTTGTTTTATATGCGCAGCTCAGGTTAATTACGAAGAGTAAGTTTAGGATTGAGCAACTCTTTATAGCGAAAGATTGCTGTTTCTGTTACTGAGCGTTTGTGATAACCCCTGTCCTTTTTTACTCCGTCAATTTATCTTCTTTTAATATCTTTACCGCTTCATTTCTAGGATGCCCATCCTCCCAGTACCCCGCGTTGCTTTGAGGTGGAATGCGTGGCGTTATTCCTTTGTTCTTCAGTATGTGGTGACATACTCTTGTGTCATAGGCTCCATCAGCACTAACTTGCTGTACTTTTCGTCGGAATGGGTTAAGCCATTATAGATATAAAACCTCATTGTCACCCACAGAAACGAGGCTAACTTCTGTAGCAATAACCTCATGCAGTAGACACATCAATGTCAAGATTAAGTTTGAGCCAGATCCGCTGCTTCCACTTACCGTGTTTACGCATTTTCCATTCACCTTCGTCGTATACTTTTAGGCCTGTGGCATAAATAATGACGTAGATAACAGCTCCAAGACTCGGCAAACGATACTTAACTTTTACGGTTTTCGAACACATTACTAATGTGGGTGTATGTAGGTAATTTCAGAGGGACATTCATTAACGTAAAAATTGAATTGAGAAAGCCTACTAATCCACGAAGTGGGAGTTTAAAAATATCTTTCACCATCAGTGCCATTTTCATCGCTGCATCCGAAAATATAAACCCACGGCCACTATAACCGTGATGCTTTGGACAAGACCATGCCTTAATAGCAGCGACGTCTCCTAAAAAAGTCACTGAATCACGGTTTACTAATACTTGATTATATTGTTTCCAGTTATTAATCTTGTATTTGGCATTTGCCTTTCCCATCAGCACATCCGGCTTAACTCCTTGATGATCTGATCGTAGGAATTGTGATTAGTTCAGATATTTTGGAAACAACGCTTTAATAAGGTTGTAATTGGGATATTTAGGGGGTACCTGATGTAGTGATTTTTCTTTTTACCCAAGTTTCATTGAACCACAGTGATAGTAAAATGACTGCGCCACCTATCGACAAGGTCACTATGTCTGCGTTGTGATTCCAAATTACTAGATTGACTATAATTCCAGCAGGAATTAATGCATTATTCATTATAGCCAGTGCGCCAGAATTAACCAATGTGGTACCTTTATTCCATAAGAAGTAACCTAAACCAGAAGCGACGGTACCAAGATATGTTAAGATCAACCATTGGTGGAGATTAGTAGGTAATTTATCTGGATTACCCAATATTAAGAAGGCAGGGATTGCAACACACAGGGCTCCGAGATAAAAAAGTCCAAATGTCGTATGCTGAGAGATGTTAAGATTTGATCTTTCCATCACCACTTTATAACTAACTTGTCCAATAGCAAAACAGAGATTTGCACACTGAACGATTATAAATCCCAGCATGAAATTCTGGTTTACCGAAGAAAATTTGATCATCACTGCCCCCAATACAGCAATCAGCGCGGTCATCAAGTACCAAGGAGAAAAACATCGGTGGAGTACATCGTAAGTCAGAGTAACATAAATAGGTGTGAATACGGTAAACAGTAATACTTCTGGTATTGACAAGTATAAGAATGATTGATAGTAGAAGCAATACATCAATCCTAACTGGATAGCACCGATTGCCATTAATTGTAATATTAGTGTGTTAGGGATTCCTTTCAGGCGAAGGAAGGGTAGGAAGACTAATGCGGCAAGAGTTACACGGCTGACTACTGAGAAATAACTATCTACCTGTCCAGCGAGATAAACACCAATCAAACTAAAAGAAAATGCCCAGAGAATGGTGACAAATGAAAGGTGTTTCATAATATACTCGTAACCCAGAAGCTTATAACAAGTTAATAATGTTGTTAAACGGTTTTTTTCTCTGCTTATCTCTGAACAGGGTCGCGTATTTTAGATATCGTAATAAGCTTAACTGATGGTTAACTTAAAGATACATCTATAAACCTACCAAATAATAAAATTTAATTCTAGGTCACGGGAGATAAATTACGTACACTCTCTTTAAGAAAGCAAAGATTTTTGATTAATAGTTTAATCTTAGCTCACATTAATAATGTGACGTCGATACGATTTTAAGCTAACTTTAATGTTAGGCGGAATATTACTTTAAAAAAGCGGGTCATGTACTCAACCTAAGATCTGCATAAGAGCTTGCTTATACATCTGAGTCATCTTGATATTCGGCTTCTTTTTTTGAGTGAATACGCGATGATCCCAGCCAGCAAGTTGACCATAGAGCTGATACAATTATGGTGCCTAGAATGCTTGATTTGGGATATGTTTTTTAGTCGGTCAAAAACGATTTCAATAATAAATCTTTTCCGGAGCATTAGGGGGTTCCACAGTTCCATCATTTTTGGTTTCTTATTCCGTTTCACACCAGTTATTAGTGTCACTCCATTGTCTGCAAGTTCCCGCTCCAATGGACTAGAGATATAATATTTATCTCCGTATAAACACGCCCAAAGCTCATTAACCATTTCTGACACAGGCTTTTTATCATCCACGTTAGCCATCGTCACTTTGATTGAGATGATGCCACCTTGGTCATTGATAATAAGGTGTAATTTGAAGCCGTAGAACGACCCTATCGTTCCTTTTCCTCGCTTCTCGGTACATTTACAAACCTGATATCTTAGAATGCGTAGGTTGTGACAAACCTGCAGCGTGGATGAATCAACTAAGGCAATCCCTGTTAGCCTTGCCTGACGGTGAGTGAGGTAAGAGTAAAGCGGAACCATAGCACCTTGTATGAGCTTGAGCATTCGCGTGTAGATAATTAATTCAGAAAATTCGTTGGTGAGGTAGCGACAAACAAAGTGGATGTAATAGGTTTTGAAGTTTTGATACCCTGATTGATGGAAAGCTATCACTATCATCATTACTTCGCTAACGGAGAGGTGATAAGGCTTGTATCTTTATTTGATACCGGAAGAAATGAGATATTTTTCCCATGCAGGGAGGGAAGTTTTGCAGAAGTCGTCGACATCGCCGAAAATAACTTCTAAGTTATTCATGCCAAAGTCCTTATGCAGTCAATAGTTTTTCTTCAAACGATCAGATCGCGATTTTGACATTTAGTTCATTTCTTGTGCGCAGATTAGGTTTCTCCATAAGTTGAATTGTTCGTTTAGTATGACTTGTAAACTAGTTGTCTATTACTGCAAATATCATGTTTCTTAATAGGATTTGTAATTATGAAAAAATCCATTTTCTAGACGGAAATAAACTTATCGAATACATGATCAAAAAGCGCGTGTCTGAGTCCTGCATAGTGACTGAATAGTAGTTGATGCTTAAGTTGGATCCTATCCTAAATTTGAAGCTGAAATCTGAACCTGAAAATCGAGTCTACGTAAAAAACGGCAGCGAGATCTAATCGCTACTATTGAGGTTAAACACTGTTTTAAGGTTTATAACAAATCACTTATAACATGTGATGATCAAGGTAGTTCGCAACTGCCTCATCGACGTGGCTTCCTATAACTTCATGGTTCGGTAAGGTGGCTTTTACGCGTTCGTGGGCGGTAGCCATAATCAGTCCTTTCTTAGCTACAATCAGCATTTCCACATCATTCATACCATCACCAAACGCGATGCAGTCATTTAGGCTTAGACCTTTCAGCTTCACTACGGTTCTTAGTGCTTCGCCTTTTGATACACCTTCGGCCATTACTTCCAAACAAAATGGTGTAGAAAATGCAACACTAACATTGTTAGCAAAGGTTTCGATGAATTTTTGCTCGTAACCAGTGAGATAGTCGTGGTCATGATGAATAAAAAAGACTTTGATTGCGTTCTGTAGTGGTGGATTTTCTGTGTCAAAAATTGAAAATGAAAAGCCAGATTCTTTGTGGTATTTTGCTAAATCCTCATCAGGTCGGTTTAATAACCAATCATTTTCACGATAAATATGAATGGTTACAGTTTCATCATCTTTCACCATTTTTATTAGTTGAGCTACTACTTCAGGTTTGACATTACGGCTGAATACGAGGTTGTCTTCTTCATCATGGATGCGTGCGCCATTCGATGTAATCCTGAAAGCAGGAATACCAATATTTTTGCGTATACTGGCGACATCAATGTGATGGCGACCTGTGGCAAATACAAAATGCTCACCTTTGTTGTGCAAGCGATGCAATACATCACGGGTATAAGTCGCGATCTTATGGTCAGGCATCAGTAGGGTTCCATCGAGATCGGATGCAACTATTTTGTACATGGATACCTCAATACTGGGAAAGTAATAGTGTTCAGTGTATCTAAGATAGAATATAGAGAAAAGGTATCAATATATCGATCTTGATGTCCTGTTTATTCTCCTTTGAACTGTGTATTTAGTTGTAGAAGAAATAAAGTAATTTATAGGTTCAGTTATCTATCATATGGTTACGACGACTGTCCAGTAGCGCAAAGATACCGAATATTAAGATTGACCATTTTTCCCAACGAGTTATTTTGATTTTGTCACCAAAGGCACTGAGGAAAATCTTCGGTTGCAGACCGAGTATGTATGACAGAAAAGCGGTCATTATGTAAAGTAGGTTTACTGTGATGCTAGGGAATGAAATAACCATATTTGTTATCAATATCAACCAAATAAAGCTAATTTTGGCTTTATCTAGCAAGATAAACACTGTCATTTTTACCCTCTCTGATACAATCTGAAACTTACTTGGCCGGCCTTCTTTTCTTTCATCATGTTCCATTTTAGTGGAACATTGGGTGCGCCGAGTTCTTTTTCAGCTTCAATATAAATTAGTGCAGAGGGGCTAAGCCAATAGTTTTTATCCAATCGATCAATGATATTGCTTAGAAGGTTATTTCTAAACGGTGGGTCGATAAATACCACATCAAACGGTTGGCCAGATTGAGATAAATAGGAAAAGGCATCGATGTTCAGTACAATTGCATTGTTTATTTTCAACGTATTGAGATTAAGTTGGATTTGTGAAGCTGCACCTTTATCCAGTTCCAGTAGGGTGACATGCCCTGCTTGCCGAGACAAGGCCTCGAGTCCAAGGGCACCACTGCCAGCAAATACATCTAAGCACTTAGCCTGATACAAGTCTTTAGCCAGCCAGTTAAATACAGTTTCTTTAATTCTATTAGTAGTGGGACGTAAACCTTTTACATTTTTAACAGGAAGTTTTTTACCACGCCATTTTCCACTATTTATACGAATAAAATTAGACTTACTGCCTACTTTTATCGCTGAGTTTCTGTTCATATTTATGTCATAAATATTTCCGTGGTCTATTTTACCATAAATTCTTTTGACCGCCAATAAGATGTTAGTATATATCGGTTCGATGACTATCGTCAGCGTTTTCCATTTATTACGAGGTTAGTGATAGAAGGGTTTTAGCCATTGTAGCTAAGCTACAAGTCATGTATTGAACCACTGTTACCGTACTGTATTTATAGAAACAGTGTTCAAGGTTTTTAATCTGAACACTGTTATCGAGAGGATTATACGAATCATTCTTGAGGATTTACCAATGGCAGAAAAAAAGAAATATGAATTTATATCTTTGCCGTATTTTGACTGGAATAAAGATGAAGAATTAGAACAGTCACAGATTGGAACGCAATCGAACTTAGAAGAAACTACCTGCCTTAAGATACACGCAGGCGAGAAAAACCCTAGAGGTAAACAAACACGTTTAAAGGCAAAAGAGGTAACCAAAGCAGGACAGAAAGAGCAAAAAGAAATAAAGCGTAAAAGTTTTTTCACACGTCTTAAACGTGGTCTTCAAAAAACAAGATCAAACATTAGGTTAGGCTTTTTTAGCTTGTTCAGTGGCAAGAAAATTGATAATGACTTGTTTGAAGAGTTAGTAGAGCAGTTACTAATCGCTGATGTTGGTATGGATACAACCACCAAAATAGTCAATCGTTTGATGGACAAAGCTAATCGACATGAACTCAAAGACGGAGAAGTGTTGTATGGTTTACTTAAGCAGGAATTGGTGGGAATTCTACGCAAGGTTGAGAAACCGTTAGACGCCTACTGTAAAAATGGTCCATTTGTGATCCTCGTGGTTGGTGTGAATGGCGTGGGTAAAACTACCACAATCGGCAAGCTGGCGAAACAGTTCCAACAACAAGGAAAGTCGGTTATCTTAGCAGCGGGTGATACCTTCCGTTCAGCCGCCGTCGAACAGTTAGAGGTGTGGGGAAAACGAAATAATGTTCAGGTTATTGCACAACATACGGGTGCAGACAGTGCATCTGTCATCTACGATGCTATTGAGTCAGCAAAAGCGCGTAAGGTCGATATTGTAATCGCAGATACTGCAGGTCGTCTTCAGAATAAAACTTATCTAATGGAAGAGCTTCGAAAAATTATTCGCGTAATGAAAAAGATTGACCCAAATGCACCACATGAAATGATGCTAATCATTGATGCTGGCACTGGCCAAAACGCAATGAGCCAAGCTCGTTTATTCAATGACATTGTACCGTTGTCAGGTATCACCTTGACCAAGCTAGATGGTACTGCTAAAGGTGGTGTGATCTTCGCAGTGGCCGATAAATTTAACATTCCGCTTCGTTATCTTAGTATGGGTGAAGGGATTGACGATTTAGAACCATTCGTCGCGGAAGACTTTATTGAGGCTTTATTCAGTCAGGAGGATTAAATAGTATGATCCGATTTCATCAAGTAAGCAAGGCCTACCGAGGTGGTCATCAAGCATTACAGAAAGTTAATTTCCACTTACTGAAGGGGGATATGGCATTTCTAACCGGCCACTCTGGTGCGGGTAAAAGTACGCTGTTGAAGTTACTCTGTGCAATTGAGAGACCAACAGATGGGCAAATCTTATTTAATGGCCATGATATCGCCAAAATTAATAGTAAAGACGTTCCATTCTTACGCCGCAACATTGGAGCGATTTTTCAAGATCATAAGCTTTTGATGGATCGAAGTGTGTTTGACAATGTGGCGTTGCCACTGTGCATAGGACAGGCGAGTAAAATTGACATTAAAAAACGGGTACCTGCTGCTCTTGATAAGGTTGGCTTACTAGATAAACTCAATTGTCTCCCCATTCAACTTTCCGGTGGTGAACAGCAACGTGTTGGCATTGCGCGGGCAGTTGTTAACCGTCCTCAAGTCCTTCTTGCCGATGAACCAACAGGAAATTTGGATGCAGAATTATCACAGCAAATCATGAAGTTATTTCGCCAGTTTAACCAAGTAGGGGTTACAGTGTTAATGGCAACACATGATACGTCGTTGTTAAATAACTATGATATGCGTCATTTTGATTTAAATCGTGGTCATTTTTCTGAGGTGGGTCGTCGTGGTTAAGTTTTTAACACTGCATAAACAACAAGGTACTCAGGCACTACATGATTTAATGGTGCATCCACTGGGTAATATGTTAACAATGTTAGCACTTGCATTTTCACTTGCTTTACCTGCTACCCTATTCATGCTGGTAAAAAACGTCATGGCCGTTACTGAATCGTGGCAAATCCCAAACCAATTGACTGCATATTTAAATCAGGATGTTTCTGGGGCACAGGCACAGTCACTCCTTGAAGTAGTTGAGTTGTGGGAAAATGTGAAAAGTACTAGCTTTATTTCGCCTGAACAAGGACTTGTTCAGTTTCATCAAAGCCAAGGATTTGATGAGGCCATCAGTTTGCTTGACGATAACCCGTTACCCTCGGTGATTGTGGTGATGCTTGTCAATGAGGATATGGTATCAGCCACTGCACTTGCGGCTAAGCTGCGTGCGGAATCTGAGGTAGAAGAAGTACGGTTAGACAGTGAATGGCTGCAACGCTTATCGGCGATTGAATGGCTGATGATGATGCTTACGTTGGTTTTTTCTGGTTTAATCCTTATGGCAGTGTTTCTCATCATAGGTAATACCCTGCGTTTACACCTGTTTAACCATAAAGCAGAAATACAGGTATTAAAGTTGGTGGGAGCAACAGACAGCTATATTCTACGTCCATATTTATACACAGGTGTGTGGTTCGCGTTAGCAGGTGCCGTTGTGGCTTGGTTTGTGACGTTAATTAATGGGCTGATTTTAAACACTGCAGTAGAAAACTTAGCTATTTTATACAATAGTGGTTTTCGTCTCTTAGGTCTTAGGGTTGATGAGACCCTAATTTTATTAATGGTTGCAGGTCTAATTGGCTTTCTTGCGGCACGTTTGGTAGCAGGTAAGCATTTACGAGAGATTGAACCTGTGTGAAATTTTGGGGTCACAATGTCAACATAATTAAACTTATTGTCTTCTGAGTAACTCAGATGTAGGTGACAGAAAGTTGCAGTCTCTTAAACATAAGCAGAGTATGGCGAGAGTTGAAATTGGTTCACATATGTTTGTAATAGTCCAAAAGAGGTAAAAATGACAGCAGAGATATATGTAATAGCCCCGATCTTTAAAGATAGCATGGATAGTTATCTGCAACAGGTAAACAGCCATCCAATGTTGACTGTTGAGGAGGAACGAATTCTTGCAGAACGTCTGCACTATAAGGGGGAGTTGGATGCAGCAAGGCGTTTGATCTTGTCTCATCTCCGATTTGTTGTTCATATTGCTCGTGGTTATTCTGGCTACGGTTTACCTGTATCTGATTTAGTTCAAGAAGGTAATATTGGACTAATGAAAGCGGTAAAACGCTTTAATCCTGAAGTGGGTGTTCGTTTGGTCTCTTTTGCAGTGCACTGGATCAAAGCAGAAATCCATGAATACGTGTTGCGTAACTGGCGTATTGTGAAAGTAGCGACCACTAAAGCGCAACGTAAATTGTTTTTTAATTTACGCAAAGCGAAAAAACGCCTTGGTTGGTTCAATTCAGAAGAAGTTAACATGGTTGCAGAGCATTTAGGTGTTGACCCCGAGGAAGTACGAGAGATGGAATCTCGTTTAGCAGCACAAGATGCAGGATTTGATGTGGGTACGGATGAAGACGAACGCGAAGGCTCTGTGGCTCCAGTCTATTATTTGGAAGATAAAAGTTCAGATGTTGCGATAAATATAGAGTTGGAAGACTGGGAAAATTATGCGAACCAGCGACTGGAACAAGCCATGTCTGGGTTGGATGAACGTAGCCAGCATATTGTTCGTTCACGGTGGTTGGATGATAATAAAAGAACTTTGCAAGAGCTAGCCGATTATTATCAAGTATCCGCAGAACGTATTCGTCAGTTAGAAAAAAATGCCATGTATAAACTGAGAGACGCTATGGGCGTGTACTTTGATTACTACTCCCGAAGATTGTAAAAATGGGCGAATGCCAATTGTCTTGTGCCTATTAATCCCTTAAGATAACTAATCTTAACCTGAAATGTGCATAAGAAATGAACTAAATGCTCAAGTCTCGATCTGATAGTTAAAGAAAAACTATTGACGGCATAAGGACTTGAGTATGAAAAACCTAGATTCTGTCTTCGTCGATGTCGACTACTTCTGCCAGACTTTTCTTCCCTCATGGAAAAATACCTTATTTCTTCTAGTATCAAATAAAGAAATAAGCCTTCTCGTCTCTTATTTAGCGAAGTAATGACGATAGTGATAGCTTTCCATCAATCGAGGTATAGAGACTTCAACACCTATTACATCTACTTTGTTTGCCGCTACCTCACCAACGAATTTTCTGAATTAGTCAGCTACAGGCGAATGTTCAAACGCATGCAAAGTGTTTTGGTTCCACTTTTCTCTTACCTCACACTCCATCAGGCAAGGCCGACAGGGATTGCTTTCGTTGATTCGTCCAAGCTACAGGTTTGTCATAACCTACGCATTCTTAGACATCAGTTTTCTAAAGGTACCTCAAAGCGAGGAAAAGGGATGATAGGGTGGTTCTACGGCTTCAAATTACACCTTATTATCAACAACCAAAGTGGCATTATCTCAGACAAAGTAACGACAGATAATGTGGATGATAGAAAGCCTGTGTCGGAAATGGCTAACAAGCTTTTTAGGTGTTTATACGGAAATAAAGGTTATATCTCTGGTCTATTGAAGGGATAATTAGCAAACAAGGGAGTGATGCTTATAACTGGTATAAAAAAGAATATTAAACTCAAAGTGATGAAATTTTTGGATCGCCTGATGTGCCGACAACTATTTATTATTGAAACCGTTTTTAACCAACTAAAAAACATATCTCAAACGAGCATTCTTGGCACCGTAGTTGTGTCAGTTTTATGGTTAACTTGCTGGAGGGGCTCATCGCGTCTTCATTTCAACCAAAGAAGCCAAGTATCAAGATGACTATGCTTGATAAGCAAGCGCTTATGCAGATCTAAGGTTAATGTTAGATCAGTTATCCACTTGTTTATAATGTTCAACAACTATATGTTGTGGATCCAAATGAAATATTCTGGCTTATCAACGCAATCCACAGATTTTTCCACAGGTGATTATAAATTATACAGATGCTATCTCTCTCTATGATAGGGTTGTGTGAAGAGGCGGATACAATGTTGCTTTGATGGCCATCTCTGGTGGTTACCTTCTATAAAATAACGATAAGAATTGTTAGCAAAAATGGAATAACTAATGGGACAATTTGCGTATATATCAGTTTTAAATGCTTGGAACATGCTTCAATCTAGGGATCTTCAGGCTGTAATTGTTGATATTAGAGATCCTAAATCTTTTCAGCTTTCTCATCCACTTGGTGCTTTTCACCTTACATATGACTCCATTGTCCAGTTTAAACGAGAGGTGGATTATAAACAGCCAATATTGGTGATGTGTTATCACGGTGTTAGCAGTAAAGGCGTTGTACAATATCTTATTAACCAAGGGTTTCAATCTGTCCATAATGTGGATGTAGGCTTTGTGGCATGGCATCGACAACAACTACCAGTGGTATCTAGTACCAATAGTATTGGCTGTTCGTAATGCCAATTATGTCTATTGACAATAGATCCAAAGTAACTGGAATTCCAACTAGGTTAGAAGTTAATAACGCCATGAGCATAAAAGGACTATGCTCATCGGTGATATGACGTAGTCAACTATGCTGTACCTTTAAGTTAAGAATAGTATAACTAAAAACAGTAAAAGATAACCGAGGAGAGCTATGATTTAGCTGATCTTGATTTCTAATTCTCGTGCTGATCAGGCGTTTATCGATTACATGTCATCTCATGATATTGAAATAAAAATGACGCCTGAAGATGAAGGAGGCTTTATTTTAGGGCTCTTCGAGGATTGTGATCAAGTGTAGGTTAAAATGGAATTACAAAGATTCTTGAAGAATCCGACTGCCAAAAAATATTTATCTGCATCGTGGGATAGGGTTGAGAACCATACGGCCAACTTCTATTATCCACGAATAGGGTTTATCGATGCTCTGCGTCAAAATACGGGATCGGTTACACTGATCGTGGTGGTGGGTATTTGGGGGTTGACTTGAGAAACACTATAGTAGTGCTAAATTAGTACGGTTTTTTATTTATACTTTTTTATTTTTTGGTTTTTGGCAATATATGTTTGATGGGTCAAGGTTCAGTGATATGTCTGGTATGGTGTATACGTTACTGGGTTATCTATGGTTTATGGGCAGATTGGCGCC
Organism: Candidatus Enterovibrio escicola; assembly: GCF_002464935.1. Classification (GTDB taxonomy): domain Bacteria; phylum Pseudomonadota; class Gammaproteobacteria; order Enterobacterales; family Vibrionaceae; genus Enterovibrio; species Enterovibrio escicola. The sequence goes on along the minus strand of NZ_NBYY01000011.1, from coordinate 185,169 downwards.
ATAGCGTGGCTTGTCAATCGACTCTGCATATTTCATCTTTATATTGTTGTGTTTAGCTCTCGGCTTTTTTAAACCATTTGGTATGGTTATTGCTATTTTGGTTTATTTGTTTGGCTTATTTGCAGGGTGTTTTGTAGGTGTATTTGATGCTCAATGGTCATTATCAGTATGATAAATACCATAATTACTTATAATACGAATCTTTATCTTTATGTAGGAAAAAATATATAATTTAGCTGTAAAAAATGGATTAAAATCTCGGATTCTACACTCATTGATTACACCCCCGTTATCTGAAATGCGCAGGTGTTATGTCTTAATCTGCCATTAAATACTCTAAAAATATCGTTAGTAGAGTAAGACAGAAGACTTGCTCTTCCACGTGTATTGAGGGATGTATTTTATCTTGGTAAGTCCCTTATTACTAATATCATTGAAGTCAGTTACCTTGGGTAAAAATCTCCTTATCAGACCATTTATCTGTTCATTTGGCTCCCGATCACTTGATTAATAAAGTCTGGTAAAATAGAAATCAGGATTTGTGTAACCGCTTCATGATTGGCGAACTCTGTAGCGTTGTCTGCTGTAAGGGTTTCTCAGTCATGGAAGGTTAAATTTACAATATCAATAAACCTCTCTACCACTGTACCTTCCTGCTTATTTGGCATCTTTTTGATACAGAAAAGTTTATTGATTTTATCCACCACGAAAAGCAGAAAATATTTGTACACAAGCCTAATGCCAGTGTAATTTCTAAAATGACCAGACGATATCTTCTCGTTAGTAATCTTCAATGTCAACACGGTTCTGCATCTTTACCTTATCGACGATTTTTATCTTGATTTTATAGGGTTTACCATTATGGGGAAGATGCTTGTATAGTGTTACGCCATTACCCCTGTCATGCTATCTATACAGCGTTGTTGATAAAAGCAGGCCAATAACCCATAATATGGATTATTGGTTCTCCGAACCTTCTATTATTAAATTAGGTATTTACTATCGAATTTACATTTTTTATTGAAAAAAAACAGCCCGGATATTTTTAGGTAATTTTTTGCTTAATTACTCATGTTTTTAGGATTTTTAAGCAAAATAAGCTAGGAACAGTGACGATTACACATCGAGATTTGCTACTTTCAATGCATTATTTTCAATAAATGCTCGACGGGGTTCAACTTGGTCACCCATTAATGTAGCAAACAACTCATCGGCAGCAACGGCATCATTAATGGTAACACGTAACATACGGCGTGACTCTGGATCCATAGTAGTTTCCCACAATTGATTTGGGTTCATTTCTCCCAGACCTTTATAACGCTGGCGAGATAAACCACGGTTTGATTCCTTCATAATCCACGTTAGTGCATCAGCAAAGCTCTTCACAGGTTGTTTACGCTCGCCACGTTGAATATATGCAGTGTCATCCAGTAAATCATCTAATACCTCAGCCAGATCAGCAATACGCGCATATTCCTTCGAATTTAACAGATCATGGCTGATCAAGTGTTTTTGATCCATACCATGAGTACGAACCACCAACTCAGGCTGATAAGTAGCATGTTCTTCGTGTAATCTTATATCCGAACTGTATTGGCTAGCACCCGTTGAATTTTCATTCAAAACCTTAACAATTCTATCAATCCAACCTTGAACCTTAGCTTTATCGCGAGTTCTGTCAATAGACAAGCGTGGTTGGTATACAAGTTCATTAAGTAATGCTAAAGGATAACGACGTCCCATACGAGCAATAAGTTTCATCACACTGTTATATTGTTTAATAAGTTCTTCAAGAGCCACACCACTCAACGCTGGCGCTTCTTGGTTTACAAATAGCGATGCATTTTCCAATGCTAGAGCAACCTGGTATTGCTCCATCGATTCATCATCTTTAATGTATTGCTCTTGCTTGCCTTTTTTAACTTTATACAATGGTGGCTGGGCAATATAAATATAACCACGCTCGATTAACTCTGGCATCTGACGATAGAAGAAAGTAAGTAGCAATGTACGAATGTGTGAACCATCGACATCGGCATCGGTCATGATGATGATGTTGTGGTAACGCAGTTTGTCTGGATTGTATTCATCCCTGCCAATACCACAACCCATAGCAGTGATAAGCGTCGCCACTTCCTGTGAAGACAACATCTTGTCAAAACGAGCTTTCTCAACGTTAAGTATCTTACCTTTCAGTGGTAGAATTGCTTGATTTTTCCGGTTACGTCCCTGCTTGGCTGAACCGCCGGCAGAATCCCCTTCTACAATGTAGAGTTCTGAAAGTGCAGGATCTTTTTCCTGACAGTCAGCCAATTTTCCCGGCAAGCCACCTAGATCCAGCGCACCTTTACGACGGGTCATTTCTCGAGCCTTACGTGCAGCTTCACGAGCACGCGCAGCATCAATGATTTTGGTACAAATTATTTTAGATTCCTGAGGGTTTTCTATCAGAAACTCGCCAAGTTTTTCATTCATTGCCGACTCTACCGCCGACTTCACTTCTGAAGAAACTAGCTTATCTTTAGTTTGGCTTGAGAATTTTGGGTCTGGCACCTTCACTGACACCACAGCCGTTAGACCTTCACGTGTATCATCACCCAAGGTCGATGCATTAGCTTTTTTTGTATAGCCTTCTTTTTCCATATAAGTGTTCAAGGTCCGCGTCAGTGCCGCACGAAAACCCGCCAAGTGAGTACCTCCATCCCGCTGAGGAATATTGTTGGTAAAACAATATATGTTTTCTTGGAAACCATCATTCCACTGCATTGCCACTTCAACGACCACACCATCTAACCGTTGATATTCGAAGTGAAAAACCATAAGATGAATAGGTGTTTTATTGCGATTTAAATGCTTGATGAAAGCACGAATACCTCCGTCATACATAAAGTATTCTTGTTTATTTACCTCACGTTCATCCACCAATTTGATGGCAACCCCTGAGTTAAGGAACGATAATTCACGGAGACGTTTAGCTAGGATTTCGAAATGGAATAAAATTTCAGTAAACGTTTGATCACTTGGCCAAAAACGGATGCGAGTCCCCGTTTCATCAGACTCACCCACAACAGCCAGTGGTGAGACAGGCACACCAAGATTGTAAATTTGCTGATGAACATAACCATGACGCCAAATAGTTAGCTCCAATTTTTCTGACAAGGCATTAACCACGGAAACACCTACACCATGTAGTCCACCTGATACTTTATACGAGTTGTCATCAAATTTTCCGCCAGCATGAAGTACCGTCATGATAACTTCAGCAGCAGACACTCCCTCTTCTTCATGAAGATCGACAGGGATACCACGCCCATCATCTTTGACTGACACCGAGTCGTCTGTATAGATGGTAACAGTAATTTCAGTACAGTGCCCCGCTAAAGCTTCATCGATAGAATTATCTACCACTTCAAATACCATGTGATGTAGACCAGTACCGTCATCGGTATTACCTATATACATTCCAGGGCGCTTACGTACTGCATCCAGACCCTTGAGTACCTTGATACTCGATGAATTATAATCATTGGACATTGAGTTGCTCTCGCTTAATTTATTAAGCAGTTATTTTACCGTGTCTAACATGAAACATCTTACTATTTTGATCGCACATTTCAGAGATTTAATCCGTCCTAATAGCACTAACTAATATCTGTATACCTGTAGCTTTTAACTGCGACACTAAAAACAGCCGGCATGGACTCTCCCGTTCAGACAAAAAAATCAATCAAGTAAATACATTTCTTACCTACTATACGTAGTATATTCGTTAACCTTGTGCTAAACGTAACGCACAGATCATCTGTTTTAGATGTCCACGATAGAGTACATCTTTTACTGCTGTATTAGTAATACGAAAAAATAAATCTACTTTGTCTAGCCCTTTGACAGTATAAACAAGCTGTTGATCCCGTAAATAACCTGAGCTTCGCATAAGAAATAAACTAACGGCTAAAGTCGTGATCTGATCGTTTAAAATAAACTATTGACTGCAGAAGGACTCAAGTATGAATAACTTAGACGCTATTTTCGTCGATGTTGATGACTTCTGCCAGACTTTCCTTCCTGCATGGAAAAAATACCTAATTTCTTCCGATATTAAATAAAGAAACAAGATTTCTCGCTTCTCAGTTAGCGAAGTGATGACGATAGTGATAGCTTTCCATCAATCGGGATATCGAGACTTCAAAACTTATTACATCCACTTTGTTTGTCGTTACCTCACCAATGAATTTCCTGAATGAGTTAGTTATACGAGGATGCTCAGATTTATGCAAGGTGTTCTAGTTTCGCTTTACTCTTACCTCATTCACCATCAGGTAAGGCTGATAGGGATTGCCTTCGTTGATTCGTCCAAGATACAAGTTTATCACAACCTCCGCATTTTCAGACATTAGGTTTTTAAAGGTACCTCAAAGCGAAGAAAAGGAATTACGGGGTGATTCTACGGCTTCAAATTACACCTTATTATCAACGACCAAGGTGGCATTATCTCAGTTAAAGTAATGACGGATAATGTGGATGATAGAAAGCCTATATCGGAAATGACTGATGAGCTTTTTGGTGTTTATACGGAGATAAAGGTTATATCTCTAGTCCATTAGATCGAGAACTTGCAGACAAGGGAGTGACACTGATAACGGGTATAAAAAATATGAAACCTAAAGTGATGAAACTTTGGGACCGTCTGATGGTCCGGAAACGATTTATTAACAAAACTGTTCTTAACCAACTAAAAAACATATCCTAAATCAAGCATTCTAGGCACTGTAGTTGTCTCAGCTTTATAGTCAACTTTCTGGCGGGACTCATCGCGTATTTATTTCAACCAAAAAAGCCGAGTATCAAGATGACTCAGTTTGATAAGCAAACGCTTATGCAGATCTGAGGTTAAATAATTCTTCTCTAGTAACTCGGTATAATCCGTGCTTCTCCCCCAACCGCGTGACTAGGTGTTGTTGATTAAATCAGGCCTATAACGCACTGATCCCAAAATTTGTTACAGTTTTAATTTGTCTGCTATCGAACAGGCATACCTAGTCTTAGAACCTTGTTCATTGCTTTCACATTTGCCGGTGCTTCACTTTATCGTGTTTACGGGTCTTTCATTCGCCTTTGCTGTATACCTTTAGGCAGCGTCTATCTAAAAAGTGACTGAACCTCGGTGTAATAATGCTTGATTATATTGTTTCCAGTTGCTGATCTTTCCCTTTTCCATCATCATCTCCTTTTTAACTCCATGATGATCTGATCGTAGAAATTATGATTAGTTTAGATATTTGGGGAACTACGTCGGTTAGAGATACTAACTTTTTATCACAATGAGTTAATTTCCTACAGCTTCTGGTGATTTGTATCAATGTATTTCGTTGTTTTATTAGTCTTCTTATTTAAAAACAACCTAGATAAACTGAGGTTCCACATGGAACATATCCCCAGTCGATAAAGTCAGACGAAACTTAAATCTACCAGTCACCAGTTTAACTCCCTTAGGGATAATAAGTTAAATCGGTAATGTTTTAGCCAGTTAAATTAGATTTTGATCTTTTTATTGACGCCTTTTAACGTCGTTAGAACCATCATTGTTTTTTTGTGAATCCAATAGCAACACTAGATAACCCATCGAAATACGACCGTGAATAACCAATCTATTTTGTTGATATCAGATCACGTGTACGAGAAGTGTGCTACGAGATGAAGCTCATGACTAAGGTAAGGTCATAGGCTTCAATATTACATAAATCATATACGGAAAATCTGGATAGTGTCCTGTTATAGACGGATAGGCATTACTACATACATAGTATTTGTATTGTTACAACTTTCAACTAAAGTACTGGCGGTACCATCAGTCATAGAAAAACGCACCTGATCGCACTTAAGTGTATTTAGAACGTCCAGTACATAGCTGACATTAAAGCCAATTTCTAGATCTTCACCTTGATAATTAACATTGACAAACTCCTCTGCTGATTCCTGCTCGGGATTATGCGTAGAAATACGTAGTTGGTCGTTACTCAGATTTAAACGGACACCCCGAAACTTTTCGTTTGAGAGTATCGCAACACGAGAAAAGGATTGACGTAATTCAAGGCAATTTGCTTCCATAATTTTATTGGATGATTGAGGTAACACACGACGATAATCAGGGAATCGCCCGTCCACCAACTTAGAGGTGAATACAAATTGATTAACCTGTGCGCGAATATTCGTGCTACCAATTTGAATGATTACAGGTGATTCATGCTGATCCAATAAACGAATTAACTCTGTTATACCTTTACGAGGTACAATTACTTGCTGAACATTCTGAGTTTTCTCTAGAACAGTCATACTGACAGCCATACGGTGACCGTCTGTCGCAACAAAGCGGAGCTTTGATCCGTCAATTTCAAGTAACATGCCGTTAAGGAAGTATCGTACGTCCTTATTAGCCATTGAGAATGCAGTACTCTCGATTAAATGGCGCAACACACTTTGTGGCAAGGTGAATTCCACAGCACTTGCCCAATCTTCAATATTTGGAAAATCTGACGCAGGTAACGTTGACAGCGTGAAATGGCTACGACCAGAGCGAATAACTGCTCGCTCACCTTCAACTGCGAAGTGAATCAGTGCACCATCAGGTAAACCACGACAAATATCGAGAAACTTACGAGAAGGGACAGTAACCGCCCCCTCTTTAGCATCCCCCTGAAATGGCAGAGACACAGTCACTTCAACTTCAAGATCCGTAGAAGTAATCGATAATTGACCCTTCTTAAGCTTAAGAAGAATATTCCCTAGGATAGGCAAAAGGAGGCGTTTTCCCAACGCCCCTGATACCTGTTGCAAAGGTTTCAGTAATTGCTCTCGAGTAAGAGAAAATTTCATTCTATGACGACAATGTTCGGATTAGATTTGAATAATCTTCTTTAATATCGTGACTTTCTTCACGTAACTGTGCAATTTTGCGGCACGCATGGAGCACAGTTGTATGGTCGCGCCCCCCAAACGCATCACCAATTTCCGGCAAGCTATGGTTTGTTAATTCTTTTGACAATGCCATTGCCACCTGACGAGGACGCGCAACCGATCGACTCCGTCGCTTCGACAAAAGATCTGACATTTTAATTTTGTAATACTCCGCTACCGTCTTCTGAATATTGTCGATAGTGACAAGTTTCTCCTGCAACGCAAGCAAATCACGCAATGCGTCGCGTACAAAATCAATAGTAATAGCACGTCCAGTAAAGTTCGCATTCGCGATCACTCGGTTCAGCGCACCTTCCAATTCACGGACATTTGATCGTAAGCGTTTTGCGATAAAAAATGCCACTTCATCCGGCAAACGAATATTGTGCGCTTCCGCCTTCTTCATTAATATAGCAACTCGCGTTTCAAGTTCAGGTGGTTCAATCGCTACCGTCAGTCCCCAGCCAAATCTAGATTTCAGACGATCCTCTACCCCATGAATTTCTTTTGGGTAGCGATCCGACGTCAAAATAATTTGTTGGTTGCCTTCAAGCAGTGCGTTAAATGTGTGAAAGAATTCCTCCTGAGATCTCTCTTTATTAGCAAAAAACTGAATGTCATCAATAAGTAACGCGTCGACACTTCGATAGTAGCGCTTAAATTCTTCAATTTGATTGTTTTGTAGTGCTTTAACCATATCTTGTACAAAACGCTCGGAATGCATATAGACGACACATGCATCAGATTTACGGATTGTGATAGCATTACCGATAGCGTGCAATAAGTGCGTTTTACCTAAGCCTGTACCACCGTATAGAAAAAGCGGATTATATGCTGCGCCTGGGTTGTCTGCAACCTGACGTGCTGCAGCTAAAGCCAATTGATTAGATTTTCCCTCAACGAAATTAGTAAACTTATGCTTAGGGTTAACATTTGATCTGTGATTAATGTCAGACTGTACTGGTGATGGTGCAGGTTCCCAAGTACGATTGAAATTCGGTTTTACGACTGGATCTGTTTTAACATCTGATTGACTCTGGGATGTTATGCGCACAACAGGTTTACTACCCACTTCAAAGCGCAAAATTGGCATATTAATGCCACAAAATTCGTTAAGCAACACATTGATACTATTGAGATATTTATCTCTTACCCAATAAAGAACAAAACGATTTGGTGCAAATAGAGTAAGGGTATTATCATGTAACTCCGCCTGAAGCGGTCGAACCCACATACTAAATTCTGTTGCAGAGAGATCCTCTTTAAGGCGCTGAAGGCACCTCGACCAAAGCGAAGATGACACGTCCGACCCCACACGCTATAATAATGAAAATGAAATTAATTTTATACTTCTATAACAAGGATCGCTAGCGAAAATATCCCTTTCTCAGTGAATAAGTCCGAAGTTATGCACACTGATCGCACAATTACAGGCAGAACAGCCGTATCTTAGCACTAGTTACTCACAGACTTATCCAAATTACATAATTTTAACATAAGAACTCCCTATTGCTCCTAGCCATTATAAGATGAGTTGTATACCAATTTTCCCTTCTTTTTAACTCCCTGCAAACTCACATTATCCGTGTATAATAAGTTAATTGACCTGAGATGCACATAAGAAATGTACTAAATGCCCAAGTTACGATCTGATTGCTTGAAATAAACTATTGACTACACAAGCACTTATGCAGATCTGAGGTTAACTATGTTTTTTAGAATTTTTGATGGGAACTTGAGATATAGCACCTGTACATTTCAAATGCCGAATGGATCTTTTACTGCAGTCAATAAGATAGTTGATTACAAAGGTTTTGACAGCACGTTATTCATAGGATATATAGAGCTTATTAAAGTAGAGCTTATTAAAGTGGAAATACCCTGATTTATAAGTAAAAGCATGGGTGATATATAGATAAAAGTGGTATAAATCAATCTTTATATAAGTATCGGCATTTGGTAGAAAATGCTTTTAGGCTAATTAAACAAGATCTTTCCGTTTCAACTAGATATTACAAGTTGTAAATAAATCACATCAGCACGGTATCCCTGTATTTATGTTCATTTAGCTTCCATATGCATTATTGAACGAATTTTGTACAGCACATATTAACTGTTCCTAGCCAGTTGTCTCCTAAAAATAGACCTAAATATTACCAACTAATAATAGTGTTAACCAATGTATCTTCCGATATAAAAACACCGCATAGCGGTGTTTTTATTAAAAGTGTAACGTTTTCTTACGATCTCTGACGACGCATGGCTTCAAAGAACTCTTCGTTAGTCTTGCTCATTGCTAACTTATCGATAAGGAATTCCATGCCTTCAATTTCACCCATTGGATGAACAATCTTCCGTAGTATCCACATCTTCTGCAGTTCATCTGAACGAGTCAATAGTTCTTCACGACGGGTACCTGAACGAGTAAAGTCAATAGCAGGGAATACACGTTTATCTGCAATCTTTCGAGATAGATGGAGTTCCATGTTACCAGTACCTTTAAATTCTTCGTAGATAACTTCATCCATCTTAGAACCAGTATCAACTAGTGCTGTTGCAATAATTGTCAGGCTACCTCCTTCTTCCACATTACGTGCTGCACCAAAGAAACGTTTAGGGCGATGCAAGGCATTGGCATCCACACCACCCGTCAGAACTTTACCAGAGCTTGGTACTACCGTGTTATAAGCACGAGCCAGACGCGTAATAGAATCCAGAAGGATGACTACGTCTTTCTTGTGTTCAACCAAACGTTTGGCCTTCTCTATCACCATTTCAGAGACTTGAACGTGACGGCTTGCTGGCTCATCAAAAGTTGAAGCAATAACTTCACCGTTGACCAAACGCTGCATTTCAGTTACTTCCTCTGGACGTTCGTCAATCAGCAGAACCATCAGGACACATTCTGAGTGGTTATGAGCAATACTTTGAGCGATATTTTGTAATAGCAAGGTTTTACCCGCTTTTGGTGGTGCAACAATCAGACCTCGTTGTCCTTTACCAATTGGTGATGCTAAATCTAGAATACGAGATGTAATATCTTCAGTTGAACCGTTACCACGTTCCATCACCATACGCTCATTAGCGTGCAATGGTGTTAGGTTTTCAAACAGGATTTTGTTACGGGCATTATCAGGCTTGTCATAGTTAACTTCGTTTACTTTTAGCAGAGCAAAGTAACGTTCACCGTCTTTGGGTGGACGAATTTTACCTGAAATCGTGTCGCCAGTGCGTAGATTGAATCGACGAACTTGACTTGGTGATACATATATATCATCTGGGCCAGCAAGATAGGAACTGTCTGCGCTGCGCAGAAAGCCAAAACCATCCTGAAGAATTTCTAGCACACCGTTGCCAAAGATGTCTTCGCCACCTTTCGCGTGTTGCTTAAGAATTGCAAAGATAACATCTTGTTTACGGAGGCGGGCAAGATTTTCAATGCCCAAACTTTCGCCTAAGGCGACCAGCTCTGATACGGTCTGATTCTTCAGTTCAGTTAAATTCATAGTGGTAGGTGTCTTGTCAGTCAAAGTTGAGATCTGATTTAATTTGAGTTTAAGAGATCACAGAGTGTGATCGAGAAATGAACATATGATCGCTTTACGTGCAATAAACTAGCACCTGATGAGGGAGCTGTCTAGCTAATAGGCGAAATTAAGTCGTCTTTCAAGTAGCACATGGCTTCCAGATTACATTATAAATTGACATCTAGGAACTCTTTCAGTTGAGTTTTAGACAGTACACCAACCTTAGTTGCGACTAGGCTACCGTCTTTAAATAATAACAAAGTTGGAATACCTCGAATACCGAATTTAGGTGGAGTACCCGAGTTCTGATCGATATTCAGCTTACCAATAGTAACTTTTTCTTCATATTCAAAAGCAATTTCTTCGAGTATTGGTGCAATCATTTTACAAGGACCACACCATTCTGCCCAGAAATCTACCAACACAGGGACTGCTGACTTGATAACATCTACTTCGAAACTGTCGTCAGTCAATTGTAAAATTTTGTTGCTCATTTTCCACTCCAATGATTGTATCCTGTTACTAGTCATACACTATACTAAAACAATTTAAATATACTAGATTTCATAGGTCTTAAGTGTGTTCAGGCCAATGCAAATGCAGATAGGCATAATCAGACTATTTCACGAGGATTTAACAACAAAATTGGCAGAACAATACCCTTTCATAAGGCGAGTTTGCTGACACCTTGCTCTATGTCATTAAAGCCTCTACAACTATAAAATGAGACCTTACATCATGACAGAAGTAAAGCTCGCTGAAACCTGAATTTTCAAGTTGTTTGGGTATAACCAATAAATCATCGTACTATTTGAATGTATTCACTATCGTATTGCAAGCCTAAGCTGATATTCTATACGAATGAAAATGACACATCTCACAGAGCAGAAATTTGCCGATTTCGGTCTTCACACCGATGTAATTAAGGGTTTGGATAAGAAAGGGTTTAAATATTGTACCCCTATTCAAGCTTTGGCATTGCCGGTCCTGCTCACCGGCCAAGACGTTACAGGGCAGGCTCAAACGGGTACGGGTAAAACACTAGCTTTCCTGACTGCCACTTTTCATCACATATTAACCACGGAGACATCTGCTAACCGTAAGAAAAACTGCCCACGCGCAATTATCATTGCACCAACACGTGAACTTGCAATTCAAATTTATAACGATGCAGCTCCATTATCAGATGCAACCTCGATAAAAGCTGCTCTCGCCTATGGTGGTGAAGCTTATGAACAACAGCAAAAATTACTAGAAGAAGGTGTTGATATTCTAATTGGTACCTGTGGTCGTATCATCGATTTCTACAAGCACAAAGTTTTTGACTTAAGTGCAATCCAAGCAGTGGTTCTTGATGAAGCTGACCGTATGTTTGACCTCGGTTTTATTAAAGACATCCGTTTTTTATTACGCCGTATGCCTAAGCCATCGGCGCGTCTAAATATGCTATTTTCTGCCACTCTATCTTACCGTGTGCAAGAATTAGCGTTTGAACACATGATCAATCCTGTGCGTGTTGAAGTCGAACCTAACCAGAAAACCGGCCACCTCATAAAAGAAGAGTTATTCTACCCATCTAACATGGACAAGATGAGTTTGCTACAAACACTCATCGAAGAAGAGTGGCCAGAGCGAGCGATTGTGTTCGCAAACACCAAACATCGCTGTGAAGACATCTGGGGGCATTTAGCAGCAGACAACATCCGTGCGGGCTTGTTGACAGGTGACGTACCACAAAAAAAGCGTGTTAAGATCCTAGAAGAATTCACGAAAGGTAATGTCGACGTTTTAGTTGCGACAGACATCGCCGCACGTGGCCTACATATTCCTAAAGTAACCCACGTATTCAACTATGATTTGCCTGAGGACTCTGAGGACTATGTACACCGTATTGGCCGTACAGGTCGTGCAGGATCCAGTGGCTCTTCCATCAGCCTTGCATGTGAAGATTATGCGGTAAACCTGCCTAGCATTGAGGAGTACATTCAGCACTCTATTCCAGTATCAGAATATGATAAAAAGGCGTTGCTCACAGAACTACCGGCGCCACTTAAAATAAATCGGTCACGTAAAGTAAATGGTCCTCGTAACACAACAGGTAAAACTCGAAGATAACCACGTTATATTAACTCAGACAACAACGAATAAAGCATTAAGGAATGCGATAATATGGATGTTGCCACTGTACTACAAACCCTCTGCTAAAAGAGGGTTGAGCAATACTAACCACATTGCATTACCTCATGACTTAGGTGATATTTGTTATTTCATATCTGCGATACGGTGTTTATTGCGTTTTATTGTTACCTCTATTTGCACATTGAGCGCAACTTAAAAAATAATCAGCATGTGAGAATTGTTGAACTCAACATCGGTCATGTATTTAAGCTGAGCTGCGCATAAGAAATGAACTAAACGCTAAAGTCGTGATCTGATTGTTTGAAATAAACTATTGACTGCAGAAAGACTTGGGCATGAATAACTTAGACGCTATTTTCGTTGATGTCGACGATTTCTGCTAGACTTACCTTCCTGCATGGGAAAAATACCTAATTCCTTCCGGTATTAAATAAAAAACAAGATTTATCGCCTCTCAGTTAGCGAAGTGATGTCGATAGTTATAGCTTTCCATCAATCTTAATATCAAGACTTCAAAATCTATTACATCCACTTTATTTGCCGCTACCTCACCAACAAATTTCCTGAATTAGTCAGCTACACGAGAATGCTAAAACGCATGCAATGTGTTCTGGTTCCGCTTTGCTCTTACCTCACTCACCGTCAGTCAAGGCCGACAGGGATTGCCTTCATTTATTCGTCCACGCTACAGATTTAACAGAACCTATGCATTCTCAGGTATCCGTTTTTTAAAGGTGCCGAGAAACGAGCAAAAGGAACGATGTGCTGGTTCTATGGCTTCAAATTATACCTTATTATCAATGATCGGTATTATTTTAGTCATAAGTGATGACGGCTAACGTGGATGATAAAAGATTTTACCGGAAATGGCTGACGATCTTTGGGGGTGTTTACACAGAGACAAAGGTTATCTCTTTAGTCCATTAGAGCAGGAACTCGTAGACAAGGGAGTGATACTGATAATGGGTGTGAAAAAGAATATGAAACCCAAAGTTATGAAACTTTAGGACCGCCTGATCTTCTGGAAACGATTTATTATTTAAACTGTTTTTGAACAACTAAAAAACATACTCCCAAATAGAGCATTCTACGGCACCGTAGTTGTATCCGCTTTATGGGCAACTTGCTGGCTGAGCTCATCGCGTATTGATTTCAACCAAAGAAGTTGAGCATCAAGATGATTAGGTTTGATAAGTAAGCGCTTATGCAGATCTGAGGTTACCTACCTTGCTTAACCCATTACGACGAAAGATACAGCAAGTGAGTGCTGATATAGCCTATGATACAAGAGCGTGTCACCACGTACTTAAAAACAAAATATAACGCCAAGTATTCCACCTCAAAGCAATGCGGGGTACTGGGAAGAATTGCATCCTAGAAATAAAGCTGTGCTGGCGTTGAAAGAGGATAAATTCGAGGAGTGGAAAAGAGCAAGGGCAAGGGTTATAACAAATCCTAATTAGCAGAGACAGTAATATTTCGCTATAAACAGTTGCTCAACCCTAAACTCATTCTTCATAATTAGGATACTCAAGTTAGTGAAGCGCTGGCAAATGTGAAAGCTAGGAACAAAGTTATAAGATTCGGTATGCCTGTTCGCTAGCAAATAAATTAAGACTGTAATAAATGTTGGGATCAGTTCGTTATAGGCCTAATTTAACCAATAATGCCCTGACAACTCATCAATCCAATCGATAAGGCAGCCATAAAACTGGCGAGGATGTATTTGGCTAGTAATACGTGCGATTATATCGTGAAAAGGGTTACCACAATGAAAAGCGCCATACCTCTTGAGGCCGATCGAGATAATCGGCACTGAACTCTTTTATTTTTTTCCAACCCTTACTGCTCTTAATAATACAACAAACGGTTAACAGGAGAATTTGTAGTTTATTTTTCATGTTTTACGTAAGTTCTTAATAACAGAGAAGTGTTCAAACATGATCATCACGATCATTGGCAACAACTTTAACCAATAATAGTACTAAGATCAGAATCGTCTTTTGAATGAAAAACTAAGGTTTTAATGACACAGTAAATCTTAGTGATCTTTCCCTAGTTTACCTAGTCTGTAATAGGGATATATACTTAGAACAGAAGCAGAATTGCGTGAAAGCATGAAGCCCTCTATAGAAATGACACTTGGCGCACTCTGGTGGATACTTAGAAAACCCACTGATGACCGCTGAGCTGGCTTTAATAAGCACAACGTCGAGATACGCCCACTCAACGGGGCGTTATATTTTTTAATAAATAAAAAACAACATGTTACTTGCTATTTTTTATTGCAGCGCGGATTATTTCTCTGTGATACCACGATGACGAAGTAGTGTATCAGGTGAAGGTTCTCGACCACGGAAACGTTGGAATAGCACCATCGGTTCTTCGCTGGCACCACGTTCTAAAATGTTTTCTAGAAACGACAGACCTGTTTCAGTATTGAAGATACCCTCTTCCTCGAAGCGATTAAATGCATCAGATGATAATACTTCTGCCCATAGATAACTGTAATAGCCTGCGCTATAACCACCCGCGAATATATGGCTGAACGAGTGTGGGAAGCGCTTCCACTCAGGCGAAGTCATCACGGCTACACGACTTCTCACGTTTGCCAATGTTTCCAATACGTTTGCTCCTTCTTCTGGATCAAATTGGGTAAACAATGAAAAGTCAAACAAGCTTAATTCCAATTGATGTAATAAGCCCATTGCAGATTGAAAGTTCTTCGCCGACAACATATTATCCAGCATATCTTGCGGTAAAGGCTCACCTGTCTCGTAGTGACCAGAGATAAACGCCAGTGCGTCTTTTTCCCAACACCAGTTTTCAAGAAACTGACTTGGCACCTCAACCGCATCCCATGGGACACCATTGATACCAGATACCGAAGACACATCCACTTGTGTCAGTATGTGGTGAAGACCATGACCAAATTCATGGAATAAAGTGACCACTTCATCATGGGTAAATAGCGCAGGTTTACCATCAATGGGTATGTTGAAGTTGCAGGTTAGATAGGCAACTGGTTTTTGCAAATCCCCAGATGCCGTCACGCGACGCACACGGCACTCATTCATCCATGCTCCCCCCCGCTTATGTTCACGTGCGTAAAGATCAAGATAAAAACTTCCACGTAGACTGCCAGCATCATCAAAAATGTCATAAAAAGACACTGATTCATTCCACACTTCCACACCATATCGACGTTTTACTACCACACCAAACACGCGCTTCACCACTTCAAATAGACCGGCGACCACTTTCTTTTCAGGGAAATAGGGTCGTATCTCTTCGTCAGAAATAGTGTATTGATGCTGTTTGAGTTTCTCTGAATAGAACGTCATATCCCACATTTCAAGTTTGTTTACACCAAAGTTATCGTTGGCGAACTGTCGCAGCTCTTCGAATTCTTGAACACCTTGTGGATGTACCTTTTCTACCATTTCATTCAAGAATGTCAGTACTTGATCAGTTGTCGACGCCATTTTAGTCGACAACGACAGTTCACTATAGCTCGCATAACCTAGTAAGTGAGCGATTTCATGCGACAATTGTAATATTTCATTGATGAGATCTGTATTATCCCACTTCCCCGCATTTGGACCACGATCAGACGCCCTCGTATAGTAGGCTTTATACATTTCTTTACGTAATTGACGATTGTCACAATAGGTCATTACAGGTAAATAAGACGGAAAATCTAACGTTAGTAACCAACCATCCAGTTTTTTGGTTTTTGCTTGGGCAGCTAACGCCGATAACGACGATTCAGGTATACCAACCAGCATATTTTTATCTGTAATGTGTTTATTCCAGCCCATAGTAGCATCGAGTACATTGTTAGAGAACGTCGATGAAAGCTCCGATAAGCGCTTACTGGCTTCTCCAAAACGGTGTTGTTCTTTCAACCCTAGGGTAATACCAGAAAGCTCAAAGTCCCGTAACGCGTCAATAACACTTTTCTGCTGAGCAACAGACAACGATTGGAAATCATCACGTACTTTGATTGCTTTGTATGCGTCATAAAGTGGCTTATACTGGCCTACCCATGTAGTGTAATCTGACAACAGTGACAGACATACTTCATATGCATCACGTAACACTCTGCTATTAACCACCGCATTCATATGCTCGATTGGCGACCAAATACGGCTCAAAATATCATCACTTTCTGCTAGAGGTACGCAAACTGAATCCCAGCTTGGATCGATGTTATTTTCTAACACCTCCTTAATTGCTGTACGGCAAGCAAGAATGGTCTTTTCAACCGCAGGTTGTACATGCTCTGCCTTAATTTTAGAAAATGACGGCAAATCACTCCACGACAACAGTGGATTATACATCACACTTATCCTTTCATTGTTTCTTTTATTTATGAAGGCAAATAGATAGATTTTCAAGGTTGATACTGTGTTTTATCTCACAATCCGCAATAATGTTCGCTATTTTCTTTATTTTTATCAGAGCATACCATGCTCAGTTATCGGTATAGATTTCACACTAGAAACCACGCTAATGTCGTCAAGAATATTGTTTAAAACTTGATCATTGAATGGCTTAAGCAATACAAGCGACTAAATTTCAGAGCCTATCAGTACATTCAGTTCGAGGTCAATGCTCATAGGGATAATCAGGCCATTTCATGGGGACTTTACGACGGAATTGGCATAACCATGCTCTCTTGTAATGCGAGTTTGCTAACGTCATGCTCGGAGTGATCGCCCTTTTAAGAAGCTTACTACACCCTACAAATCGGTACCTTGATTATAACATTAGTAATGCTCTCTGAAACCTGAATGTTTAAGTTGTTTGGGTATGCACCCAACCACACTAGCTGGTAATTTGAATTATTCTTTTTGAAAAAATTTCTCTTATGAAGATCTAAGGTTACATTAGATTTTCGTGAAATTCGTCAAAGCGAGATGGTGTTGCCAAGATTCTGAAGAAGCGTTGCATAAACACCCTTTGACATGTTTCTTATCAACCTACCGTAGATATTAAAAAGTGAAATGTAAGACAGTTTGCCATGGTTGCACTTCGGCATTGCACCTGAGAAAAATGCACCATTTTGCTCGGTGAATAATGCATTAATAGGGATCATTTTTTAACCTCAGATATGCATAAGTGTTTACTTATCAAACCTAGTCATCTTGATGTTCGGCTTCTTTGGTTGAAATGAATAAGCGATAACCCCCAAAGCTCGTCAGCCATTTCTGAAACAGGCTGTTTATCATCAACGTTAGCCGTTGTCACTTTGACTGAAATAATGCCACCTTGGTCATTGATAATAAGGTATAATTTGAAGCCGTAGAACCACTCCATCTTTCCTTTTCCTCGCTTCGCAGTACCTTTAAAAACTTGATGTTTGAGAATGCGTAGGTTGTGACAAACCTGTAGTTTGGACGAATCAACGAAGGAAATCCCTGTCGGCCTTACCTGATGGTGAGGTAGTGGCAAATAAAGTGGATGTAATAAGTTTTAAAGTCGCGATTCCATCGATTGATGGAAAGCGATCACTATTGTCATCACTTCGCTAACTGAGAGGCGAGAAGGCTTGTTTTTTATGGGATACCGGAAGAAAGGAGATTTTCCCCATGCAGGGAGGAAAATCTGGCAGAAGTCATAAACATCGATGAAAATAGCGTCTAAGTTATTCATGCCCAAGTCCTTATGCAGGCAATAGTTTTTTTCAAACGATCAGATCGCGGCTTTGGCATTTAGTTCATTTCTTATGCGCAGCTCAAATTAAGCAAATCTTTTTTATCCCCCAGATAGGCTTATCTAGGATAGTTGGATATGACGGTCATCAAGTCAGGTATTACTATCAATCACATAAAACTAAGTTAAAAATGTATGAAATGGGGATGCTTGTGTATTTATTGTCAAGTCAGTTTATCACGATTTTCACAATATATTTCAATGAGTTAGATGTTATAGCATTCAAGAGACAGCGAGCTTTAATAAGTGGTATGAAGTGATAGCGAAGGCAGCAGGAGATTTGGTGGATGCAATGATGAGCTACACCAAACGTATCAGCTATAGTAAAACTTTTCGAAGAGGTAGCAGGTCGTAATTTCTTGAAATGTGTGTTTTGTGGGAGAGGGATGGAGTTGGTTCGTCTCTCCGACCCAAAGCATGGTGTATTCTTCGATTTATTTGCTTCCAATAGTGGTTAATTGATATGGCTTTTGTTCTTCCCTCCTAATAAGTCGTGTAGGTATATTCAAGCTGGAAGGTTCGTCAACATGATCTGCAACGGTAGCTTAGGTGTCCACCCAAGCTGATACCTTGATTTTGACCGTTTTTGTGTGATAAAAAAGAACGTTTAACATCAAAGATAGCTATAATGATACACTCTGTAACAATAAACATGCTACGAGAATAACAATCTATTAAATACGAAAAACTGAAGATAGGAGGCAAAATATGTCGGATCTGATAAGAGCCTTGACTATGCATTATATAGGTTACAGGAGAAAAAATGGCAAAGCACTTTGATTATATTTGTATTGGTGCGGGAAGCGGCGGTATTGCATCAGCAAACCGCGCTGCAATGTATGGCGTAAAGGTAGCAATTATTGAGGCTCGCCATCTTGGTGGAACCTGTGTCAACGTAGGCTGTGTACCGAAGAAAATAATGTGGTATGGGGCACAAGTCGCAGAAGCAATCAAGCTATATAGCTCTGATTACGGCTTTGACCTTACAATTAATAAATTTGATTGGGCGAAACTGGTTACAAATAGAGAAGCCTATATTAAGCGGATCCATACCTCTTACAAAAATATATTCAACAAAAACAACATCGAAGTGATTCAAGGTTTCGCTACTTTCGTTGATGCCAAAAGTGTTGAAGTTAACGGTGAAATATTTACTGCTGATCACATTTTAATCGCGGTTGGAGGTGAACCCATAATTCCGTCAATTCTCGGTGCAAAGAACGGTATCGATTCAAACGGTTTTTTTGCGCTGAATGAGCAACCTAAGCGTGTAGCTGTTGTGGGCGCTGGATACATTGCGACTGAAATTGCTGGGGTTCTCAATGCCCTTGGAACTGAAACACACCTATTCGTGCGTAAAGATTCACCGATCCGCAACTTCGACCCAATGATAATTAATACCCTAGTTGAAGTAATGAAAAAAGAAGGTCCTCAGTTACACACACATTCAACCCCTAAGAAAGTGCTGAAAGAGAAGGACGGAAGCGTGACCCTACACTTTAAAAACCGTGAAACTCACAACACTGACATACTCATATGGGCGATTGGGCGTAAGCCAAGCACCCTAAAAATCAATTTAGAAGCAACGGGTGTCGAAACAACGGATCGCGATTACATCAAAGTCGATGAATTTCAGAACACTAATGTAGTGGGCATTTACTGTATCGGTGATAGCATGGCAGGCGGTGTTGAACTTACGCCTGTAGCCGTGAAAGCGGGTCGGCAATTATCTGAGCGTTTATTCAACGGAAAAACTAATGCGAAAATGGATTATAGCCTTATTCCAACGGTTGTATTCAGCCACCCGCCTATCGGCACCATTGGCATGACTGAGCCAGAAGCTAAAGTGCAATATGGTGATAAGAATGTGACTGTATATACAACAGACTTTACCGCTATGTATACTGCTATCACTAGGCATCGCCAGCCCTGCAGAATGAAGCTGGTTTGCATAGGTAGAGAAGAGATCATAGTAGGTCTACATGGTATAGGTTTTGCAGTCGATGAGATGATCCAAGGCTTTGGCGTTGCCATGAAGATGGGTGCAAAAAAAGCAGACTTCGACAGTGTCGTTGCGATTCATCCAACAGGCTCCGAGGAATTCGTGACTCTTACGTGTTAGTATGGCATGGTTAATCAAATCATTCCCATAACGCACTGATCTAAATCTTTTTATGATCTTAATTTGTCTTCTGTCGAATAGTTATATAGAGTCTTATAACTTTATTCTAAGTTTTGGGCATTCTTTATTCTATGTAATTTAACTTGAGCTGCACACAAGAAATAAACCAAAGATATTTGATCTGTAGGTATCTTATATCTGCTTGCTTTCTTGTGATTATTCGTCGATAGAGCTTAAGCAACTTTAGGGTAATAATACCAGTATTGCAATACTTTTCAGTTCCTACAAACTAAAAAATGATGAAAATTGATTATCTTTTGTAATATTAAAAATATGGAATTACACATTCTAAAATAGTTGCAATTTGGTAGCTATCTTCCAGATAGCAAGCACTGATAATTAATGGTAGTACTACTTGTTCCTTTGGAGAGAAGAGCCTACTATTTTAGGTAGTTTTCTTCATTTTATACATTAGACTAATAGTCTTGGCAGTTATTATCTGAATTCAAAGTTTAATGTGTCACTGGATGTGTCACTGGATTCGATAACTCCCCTAAATATAAGTCATCCTTTCTATGAAGTTATGTTTACAGATATTTGATAAAATTAAGTAACAATTACGTTGATAATATACTCGATGACGCATCATCTACTCCCCTGATACGATTCATTTTTCCTGAATACATATTAGAATTCATACCCTTTATGAATATTATAATAACAATGTTAGCTCTCCTTTTATCTCAATAAACAGATAACAGCTACCAGCACTACTTATCCCTCGTCTAGCGCGTTATAATCGTCAACCATTTTACATAAAAAGATCGCACGAACCCAATGATACATAAAGTTAACGTTAGAACGTTTCAGGATATAATCATCTCACTACAGGATTACTGGGCGCAACAAGGTTGCGCTATCGTACAACCGCTTGACATGGAGGTAGGGGCTGGCACATCTCACCCTATGACGTGTTTGCGAGCAATCGGCCCTGAGCCAATCGCAGTAGCTTATGTTCAACCGTCACGTCGCCCGACTGATGGGCGTTATGGAGAAAACCCTAATCGGCTGCAACATTACTACCAGTTCCAAACTATTATCAAGCCATCACCAGACAACATTCAAGAATTGTATCTGAATTCACTGTTGGTATTGGGTATCGATCCAAAAGTACATGATGTACGCTTCGTAGAAGATAACTGGGAAAATCCAACACTTGGTGCTTGGGGTCTTGGTTGGGAAGTGTGGTTGAATGGAATGGAAGTGACCCAGTTCACTTATTTCCAACAAGTTGGTGGTATTGAATGTAACCCAATAACTGGAGAAATAACCTACGGTCTTGAACGTCTGGCTCTATACATCCAGGGAGTTGACTCTGTATATGATCTGGTGTGGTCTGATGGTGTATTAGGTAAAATTACCTATGGTGACATCTTCCACCAAAATGAGGTTGAACACTCGATGTACAACTTCAAGCATGCTGACGTGAACTTTTTGTTCAGCTATTTCGATCAGTGTGAGAAAGAATGTATATATCTACTTAACCTTGAAAATAGGCTCCCATTGCCCGCCTATGAACGCATTCTAAAAGCGAGTCATGCTTTTAACCTTTTGACAGCACGTAAAGCTGTCTCTACGACTGAGCGTCAACGCTATATTTTGCGTATTCGTAAACTGACCAAGTTAGTTGCTGAAGCCTACTATGCATCACGTGAAGCCCTTGGTTTCCCAATGTTGAAGAACCGCGTACCTAAAAAGGATGAAAATAAGTAAGATGGCTAAGAATTTTCTGATAGAGTTAGGTACGGAAGAACTACCACCAAAACATCTGCGTACTCTGGCAGAATCGTTCGCAGCAAACTTCAAACAAGAATTAATAAATGCAGAACTTACGCATGAATATATTACTTGGTATGCAACACCTCGCCGTCTCGCATTAAAGGTAATAGCATTGGCTGAACAGCAACCAGACAAGTTGGTTGAGAAGCGTGGTCCCTCAATAATTATTGCATTTGATGCTAATGACAAACCGACTAAGGCGGCAAAAAGCTGGGCACTCATGAACGGTATTACTATTGAACAAGCGGAACGTCTTGTAACAGACCAAGGAAAATGGTTGTTCTTCAAGCAGGAAGTAAAAGGCAAAATAACCAAAAACATAATAGTTTCTCTAGCTAATAATGCATTAGTTAATCTTCCAATTACAAAACCAATGCGGTGGGGTGATAAAGACATCCTATTTATCCGTCCAGTAAAAACTTTGACCGTACTTATGGGTGAAGAGCTTATTAAAGGTAGTATTTTAGGTGCTGCTTCAAGCCGCACTATCCGTGGTCACCGCTTTATGGGTGAAGCCGAATTTATCATCGACCATGCCGATCAATATCCCTCTATTTTAAAAGAACGAGGTAAAGTTATAGCAGATTATGATGAGCGTAAAACGTTAATCATCGCAGCTATACAGAGAGCGGCATTCCTAGTTAACGGCATCGCCGATATAGATGATATTTTAGTCGAAGAAGTCACCTCATTGGTTGAATGGCCAGTTATACTAACTGCAACCTTTGAAGAAAAATTTTTAAAAGTACCTTCAGAAGCCCTTGTTTATACCATGAAGGGGGATCAGAAGTGCTTCCCTATTTATAGTGAGGACAAGCGACTACTTCCTAACTTCATTTTTGTATCAAATATTGAGTCTAAAGAACCATGCCACGTTATTGAAGGTAATGAAAAAGTTGTACGTGCACGTTTTGCCGATGCAGAATTCTTTTTTAATACAGACTTGACATGTCCCTTAGTTGATCGCTTACCCCAACTGGAAACAGCTATATTTCATGAACAGCTAGGTACCATTAAAGACAAAACCGATCGCATTACTCAATTGGCAGGCTATATCGCTGATAAAATTGAAGCAGACGTCGAGAAATCAAAACGTGCCGCTCTGCTTTCTAAATGCGACCTGATGACATCAATGGTATTTGAGTTTACAGATACCCAAGGTATTATGGGTATGCATTATGCACGTCGTGATGGCGAAGACAAAGAAGTCAGCCTTGCTTTAAGCGAGCAATATATGCCACGTTTCTCAGGTGACAAGTTACCAAGCAAGGGTGTTTCAGCGGTTATAGCATTAGCTGATAAACTGGACACGATCGTAGGTATTTTTGGTATTGGACAAGCCCCTAAAGGTTCCGATCCCTTCGCATTGCGTCGGGCATCTTTAGGTGTGCTTCGTATCATCGTTGAATATGGTTATGACTTAGACTTGGTTTCTTTGGTTGCGAAATCTCAATCTTTGTTTGGTGACCGTTTGACAAACAACATTGAGCCTGATGTTATCGAGTTTATACTAGGTCGCTTCCTTGCTTGGCATCAGGATGAAGGGCACAGTGTCGATGTCATTCAAGCGGTGCTAGCGCGTCGCCCTACCAAACCGGCAGATTTTAACCAACGAGTACAAGCAGTTTCACACTTCCGTTCATTAGATGCAGCTAAATCTCTAGCCGCTGCCAATAAACGAGTCGCTAATATTCTAGCTAAATTCGACGGTATACTCCCAGTATATATCAATACATCACTGCTAATAGAAGATGCTGAAATAGCTCTAGCTGGAAAAGTGACGGCACTAGTCGAAAGACTTGCACCTCTACTTGTAGCAGGCGATTACAAAACGATACTAATACAATTAGCTGGTTTGCGTGAGCCTGTCGATACATTCTTTAATAATGTCATGGTTATGGTTGAAGATGAAACATTAAAGGCAAACCGCCTCGCACTTCTACATCTCCTGCGTAGCCAATTTATGAATGTCGCTGATATTTCTCTGCTCCAAAAATAAAACTGATTTATATTTACGAAGGGCGTTGTTTTCCAAATATCTAAATTAATTGCAATTCCTACGATTCATATCAGCATGGAGTTAAGCGGGAGGTGATGATGGGAAAGGCCAAGCACAAGATTAGCAACTGGAAACGATATAATCAAGTATTAGTAAACTGAGGCTCAGTAACTGTTTGGATAAACGACGTGGCCATTAAGGCATGGTATTGTCTAAAGCATCATGGTCATCATGGCCTTGGGTTTATATTTCCGGATATCATGATTGAAACGGCACTGATGGTAAGAGGTATTTTTAAGCTCCCTCTTCATGGATTAGAAGATTTTCTCAATTCGTTTTTTCCGTTGATGAATGTTCCACTGAAATCTCCTACATACACCTGCATGAGTAATGTATTCGAAGACCGTAAAAGTTAAGTACCGTTTTCCGAGTTGAGAAGCTGTCGCTCATGTCGTTATTGATGCCACAAGCCTAAAGGTATACGACGAAGGTGACTGGAAAATTTGTAAACACTGTAAGGAGAAGCGGCGTATCTGGCACAAACTTCATCTTGCCGTTGATTTGTCTACTTATGAACTTATTGCTGCAGAAGTTAGCCTAGTTTTTGTGGGTGATAATAAGGTCTTACCTGTATTGCTTAACCCATTACGACGAAAGATACAGCAAGTCAGTGCTGATGGAATTTATGATACAAGAGCATGTCACCACGTATTGAAGAACAAATGAATAACGCCTACTATTCCACCGAGAAGTAAAGCGGAGTACTGGTAGGAAGGGCGGAAGGGCATCCTAGAAATGGATGCTGTAAAGGCGTTGAAAGAGGATAGACTATCGGAGTGGAAAAAGAACAGTGATTATAATACACTCTCATTAGCAGAAACAGCAATGTTTTGCTATAAACAGTTGCTCAGCTCTAAACTCACTCTTCGTAATTAACCTCCAGATCTGCATAAACGCTTGCTTATCAAACCTAGTCATCTTCAAGCTCGGTTTCTTTGGTTGAAATCAATACGCAATAAGCCCCGCCAGCAAGTTAACCATAAAGCTGATATAATTACGGTGCCGAGAATGCTTGATTTGGGATATGTTTTTTAGTTGGTCAAAAACGGTTTCAATAATAAATTGTTTCGGGAGTATCGGGTGGTTCCAAAGTTTCATCACTTTGGGTTTCATGTTTTTTATACCCGTTATCAGTGTCACTCCCTTGTCTACAAGCTCCCATTCCAATGGATTAGAGATATAACCTTTATCTCAGTATAAACACCCAAAAATCTCATCAACCATTTACGATATAGGCTTTCTATCATCCACGTTAGCCGTCGTCACTTTGACTGAGATAATGCTACCTTGATCATTGATAATAAGGTCTAATTTGTAACCGTATGAACCACCCCATCGTTCCTTTTCCTCGCTTCGCGGTACCTTTAAACACCTGATGTCTGAGAATGCGTAGGTTGTGACAAGCCTGTAGCTTGGACGAATCAACGAAGGTAAATCTCTGTCAGCATTGCCTGATGATGAGTGAGGTAAGAGCAAAGCGAAACCAGAACATCTTGTATGAGCTTCAGCACCCTCGTATAGCAAAATAATTCAGGAAATTCGTTGGTAAGATAGCGATAAACAAAGTGGATTTAATAGGTTTTGCAGTCTCGATACCCCGATTGATGGAAAGCTATCACTATCGTCATCACTTCGCTAACTGAGAGGCGAGAAGGCTTGTTTCTTTGTTTGATACCAGAAGAAATCAACTGTTTTCCCATACAAAGAGGAAAGTCTGACAGAAGTTGTAGACATCGCTGAAAACAACGTCTAAGTTATTCATGCACAAGTCCTTGTGCAATCAATAGTTTTTTTAAACGATCAGATTGCAACTTTGGGATTTAGTTTTTTTCTTATGCGTAGCTCAGGTTAATTACAATGCTCAAATTAGTGAAGCGTGGGCAAATGAAAAATCGATGAACAAAGTTATAAGACTTGGTATTCCTGTTTACCAGCAGACAAATTAAGACTGTAAAGAAGCTTGGTATCAGTGCGTGATAGGCCTGATTTAATCAATAATATCGTTGGTATCTTGTTTTTGCTTGCTTGCGATTATCCGTCGATAGATCTTAAGCAATTTTAGGGTAATAAGCGCTGTTATGATGGTATCATCTCAGTCTTAGTTAGACTGAGGAAAAATGGAACTTAATTGTCTCTGCGATATTTGATACTGGAATTATTTGTTCCAAATTGATCACAATGAAATCTCTTCCACCAGTGGTAAACTGTTTATAATTCAGGGTAGTCTTGCTTGTTTCTTGGAAGAGAAGAGCGTATCGTTTTCAGTGTTTTGTTTCCTCTTCTAAACGAGATGATAGGTGTCGAAGTTATTATCTGAATTCAGGGGAAGGTGATGAATGGTGTCTACTTTAACAATAAACGCAATCTGAAAGAAGCCCTTGATCAATTTTACACTGTACTTTTTTCAGATATTGGAAACTCTTTGATATCTCGAATAAACGATAAATTTCAGACATTTAAACCTTAGTCTTCAGGTTGATTAGGTATAGTGCCGATCTATGGTAAATGAACAGAATATGGCTTGCGTATCCCAATGTATATACCTACTTCAGTCATGACTTTGATACAGGTTTGATGCAAGGAGCAGTTGAATATTTGGTGACCAAGGAATATTGGATTTAGATGAAGAGTTTTCTATGTATCTATAATTATTTTGTGGCTTTAACTGTGCTAAAAGTGGCAACGTGGTGTATTCAAATGCATTATACAGAAATTACTGAATAGATAAGCTCAATGTATAAGTATAGAGTTAGAGTGATTGAGATACGAAAACAGGAAAAGGCGTACAAATACAAGAGTACGCTTTTTTAGAATGATGTGCTTATTGGTACAAGTATTTTGTAAAAAGTAAGTCTATTAATACCTTTTGATTTGTTTCTGCTAATAGCAATGCGTTAACTTTTTCCAAACAGTTATTACGAATTGCTTCACGTCCTGATAGAGATTGTATTTGCGCCATATGTTCTTGACTTAGCAAGCCTATAATTGTGTCGCGTATTAATGGTTGGTGGTATTTAAGTAACTGTATGAGTGAAGGGTCATCGACCATCAGATTAATCCTCACGTTGATAAATCCGAGCTTCTGATTTCCTGTAATAAAGTTGGTAGTGATTTCAGGCTCAAGGGTAAAGTAGCTGTATGGTATAACTTCTTCATCACTCTTTGCTGTAGAAGGAAAAGAGACTAACAGTGCCATGAGTAATGTGAAAAGTGCGATCCTATTTTTATGCATGATTCTTGATATACTCCAGATTAATTAAATCTCTTCTGCTCGTTTACTTACATGTAATAATGAACAACTCTGTAAAATAGCACATTAGTAATTTTACTCATTATTCGTAAGTTTGACGAAATTTTATATTTTCTGCTATTTGTCAGGAAAAAATGTTAAATTTCAGACTACTACACATGTCAGCCTTGATGAGTGCAAATTGGAAAGCCTTGGATCGGCAACAACTGGAAACAACAACACAAAGTGAATGGTTGCGGGAGCTTCATTCAATGACTGATCGTTTGAAATGTTGCTGCGTAACACTGGATGTAAATGTGCTGGGGTTGCATCAATGTGAAGTGAATGTACTGACGGAGAGTGAACGTAGTTTGTTGGGCAATGAAGCGTGTTTTGTGCGTGAAGTTTTGCTCTCTGGCGATAATATGCCATGGTTATATGCTCGCACCTTGGTACCTATGTCAACTCTGACAGAACAAGAAGAAGACATTGTGTATTTGGGTGCTGTACCACTGGGTCAGCGAGTTTTTAGCCGGACTAATGCGCGTCGTGATGAAATTGAAGTAGCAACCGTAGTGATTGAGGGAAAAACACTGCTGGCGCGTCGCTCTAGACTTTGGGCCAATAATAAACCTATGTTGGTATCTGAACTATTCTTACCTCAGGCACCAATCTATCATGGAAATTGCTAGATGGATATGGCGAAGGTAAGAGTGTTTTGGCAATTGATGAGAATGGATCGACCCATTGGCAGCTTTTTGCTGCTGTGGCCTACGATGTGGGCTTTGTTTTTCGCGGCAGATGGATTCCCTAATCCGCATGTGTTGGTTGTGTTTTTACTTGGTGTGGTGATGATGCGAGCGGCTGGCTGTGTCATCAATGATTTTGCGGACCGTGACTTCGATAAACATGTAAAACGAACTAAGTCCCGTCCATTTCCGTCAGGTAAAGTGACGACTAAAGAGGCGTTGTGGTTGTTTTCCTTTTTGGTTTTATGCTCATTCTTACTGGTATTGACGCTGGATCCGCTAACTATTCAGCTCTCAGTCATTGCTCTTATCTTTGTGGCTGTCTATCCTTACATGAAACGCTATACTCATATGCCACAGTTGATGCTTGGGATGTCATTTAGTTGGGTAATCCCGATGGCGTATGCCGCGCAAACAGGTGAAGTATCACCAGTCTCTTGGATTTTATTCTTGGCCAATGTGGCATGGACTGTCGCGTACGATACTCTTTATGCTATGGTCGATTCTGATGATGATGTAAAAGTTGGTGTTAAATCTTCGGCAATATTATTTGGGCGTTTTGATAAAGTGGCGATCGGGGTACTACAGCTAGTGACGGTACTATTGCTTGTCTTGGTAGGGTACCTGAGTGATCTGGCCATCTTCTACTATTGTTGCTTATTGATGGTATCTTCTTTGTTTGTCTACCAGCAATGGTTGGTTCGAAGTCGAGACCGTGATGTGTGTTTCCAAGCCTTCTTGAACAACAACTATGTTGGTATGTGGATTTCTATTGGTGTGTGTGTAAGTGTTTTATTGTGATGCTTGAGTAGTGAAGGAACCGAGCATTTACAACAGATCTCATCGAAGAATTAATCGTCGAAACCCAAGACATTGAAATAGAAAGTAAGGATCAACTGGAAAACCCTTGCAAGCAGGTTGCTCATAAAGTCAATAAGATTTTGGTACCGTGAATTCTTTATATGAGAAGTGCTTTGTAACGAGTCCAAGAAGATCCCTATGATAATCTCAGATCTGCGTAAGAGCTTGTTTATAAATCCGAGTCATCTTAATACTCATTTCTTTGGTTGAAATGAATACGCGATGAGTGTTTAGCCAACAAGTTGACCATAATTCTGATAGAATTACGGTGCTGAGAATGCTTGATTTGGGATATATTTTCTAGTTGGTCAAAAACAGTTTTAATAATAAATCGTTTTCGGAGCATCAAGAGCTCCCAACGTTTCATCACTTTGGATTTCATTTTACCTAGGAATTTCCTCCCAGAAACTATATGTGGAGGGGTTTAAGGCATTTCCCTTTCTGTGATATACAGAGCACGATTAAACAAATAAAAGGTATGAATGCATTTCAAGGTATCAAATCGAAGCTGCTTCGCTTTAAACGTATTTTCACTACGCATTGGGCTATATTAGTATCCGATCATCCCAGATATAAAACTGATTATTATCATTTATAAATCGCTAAGATGCTAAAGTGTGGAAGCTCAGAACATGGCTTTGGCACTTACCAATGCTTGAGTTTCGGTCAAGAGCAACATAAAGTTAACTTTAGTTGTAAAGGGAAAGCTTGTCTGCAATGTGGAAAGAGTTATGCACGGGAGAGTATGATCAAAAAAAATGTCTGCTTGTTGCTTAAAGTGAGCTATCGGCAAGTTGTCTTAATATTTCCTAAGCAATTTCGTATTCATTTCCATAATCACTCCAATAAGAAACGTTTGTACTCTGGGTTTATGCTCTTGGCGGAAGCCTGCTTATCAGAGTTTATTCAGGCGCACTTTAAGATAGATTCGTGTGAAATTACCGGCATGGTTTTCATCCAGACCTATAGTTGTAATGGCAACTATCCTCGCATTTACATGTGATACTGGCTGAAGGTGCATTTTTTCCTTCAAACTAGGACTGGAAAGGGTTTCAACATTTATTGTTATCTCAGCTACGATTACTTTGGCAAAAATACTTACTGAAGTTAATGGAGATGGAGTTTTCGGCGAGTCAATATGTGATTAGAATCTTATGGGCTAATTACCCTGATGGTTTTTATGACCATCTTGACAATGGTCGTAAAATAAAGTTCCACGTAAAAGCTACCAAGGGTTAATACGATACCTAACCAACTATTTGTCATTCCCGCTGATAGGCTTATCTAGAATAGTTGGGTATGACCGTCATCAAGTCAGCTATTACTATCAATCACATAAAACGAAGTTGAAAACGTATAAGAGAGTGGATGCTCAGGTATTTGTTGGCAGGTTAGTTTGGTACATTTTTCCTAAAGGATTTCAATGAATGAGATATGATGGCCTTCAAGCGCCAGCGAGCTTTAATCAGTGGTATGAAGTGATAGCGATGGCAGCAGGAGACTTTGTGGATGGAATGATTAGCGGGACCAAACGTATTAGTTATGTAGAGCTTTTCGAAGAGGTAGCAGCTCGTAATCCCTTAAAATGTGTATTTTGTGGGAGAGGGATGGCATTGGTTCAGTTCACCCACGTCAAGCATGGTGTATTCTTCGAATTATTTGCTTCCGATAGGGGTTAATTGATATGTTTTTTGTTCTTATTATCGCTCCGCTTTTTGCAGAATCTGACTGTTCTAGGATTCTAGAAAAACACTATTGGTGAGGACTCAATTTTCCATATCAATTGAGCTAGATAGATGCTGTTTGTATGCGATATAATGTGACGCACATCGGTATTGATACCACGGGTATTGGTTTGGGTGTTTGAGATTGGATATACGCTAATCACCCCTTAGAAGCCATTATAATTCACTATAGCAACAAAACGAAGGAACGACTCGCATCAAAAATGCTTGACGTGATAGACGCGAATCGACTGTATTTCGATGTGGAATATTAAAGATGTCATCCTAGCATTCATGGCTATAAAACGCGTGGTCAGTGGAAGTGGAAATATGATTGATTTTATATCTCGAACCTTTAGAACTTTGACGGTAATGTCGCCGAATCTAGTTTGTAGGTACCGCACAGGCAAATAGCCATTGCGAACCACTCTCTGCTTTCCGTTAGCTTGGAGTGATGTAAAATTATCAATCTAGGATTGAACCTAGGCTTCTATAGCTTGAAGCAACAACTGCTGTGCGCTTTGTTTCAGCAGTTCATTAAGCGGGTTTTATAGTTTATAAAGCTCAGTAACGTTATGATTATTGTTCATGCAGTATATTCCTTGTTGGTTGTTGATCTGGCAAGATCAATCAACAGGCTACACCGCATTATTTCCTACCCATACACTAGAAATCACTATAGCTCTCAGATTGCGACGTTGGCATTTAGTTCATTTCTTGTGTACAACCCAAGTTAAGTAGGCAAGTATCGTGCTATCAACCCGCTATTCATACCTCTTGATGCTAATGTAGCATCTCTTTTTATTTTGTACTGACCCTATAATCTACTCTTATTTTACCTCTGATTTCGTGGTGGGTTCCAAGTTTCGACGTATTTAACTGTACATTTTTTGTTCTTTTGGGATTCATTGCCTAGCTTTATGTATGTACGAACTGATAATTGCTATTTGCTTATTGATCGCTTTTATATGACGTAATGTCATATGTGGTTATTTTGAGAGGGTTCCGGTGATAATTCGAAAACTTCTACTTACACTCGTTTTATTTCCATCCTCCATTGGTTTTGCATCAGAAAGTTCATTGTCATTAAATCTCACCAAAGGTGTGACTAACATCAGTGGTCAAGTTTATGATCTTCACATGATGATTCTTTATATATGTATTGTCATCGGTATTGTGGTGTTTGGTGCCATGTTGTGGGTGATAATTTATCATAGAAAATCTAGAGGTGCGGTTGCCGCTAACTTCCACGAAAGTACCAAAGTAGAAGTTATTTGGACGCTTATTCCGATTGTTATCTTGGTTGGGATGGCAATACCTGCATCTCGAGTATTGTTGGCTATGGAAGACACCTCAGAGCCTGATATCACAGTGCAAGTGACGGGTTCTCAGTGGAAGTGGCATTATCGCTATTTCGATCAGGACATTAATTATTTTTCACTGTTAGCATCTTCTCCTGCGCAAATCTATGGTAAACATAAAAAACGCGAAAATTACTTGCTAGAAGTTGATCGTCCTCTGGTACTTCCTATTGGAAAAAAAATTCGTTTCCTTATCACATCTGAAGATGTGATTCATTCGTGGTGGGTTCCTGCCTTTGCTGTAAAGAAAGATGCAAACCCAGGCTTTATTAATGAAGCGTGGACCAAAATCGATAAGCCAGGTATCTATCGTGGTCAGTGCGCGGAATTGTGTGGGAAGGCTCATGGTTTTATGCCGATTGTAGTAATTGCGAAGTCTTCCGAAGAGTTTGATGTCTGGGTGAAGGAAACGGTATCGGTTCAAGCAAGGATTCGTGAAGAAGAACAAAAGTCACTGGGAATAGACATGGGAATGAATGAACTGATGGCGTTAGGAGAAGAAGTATATAAAAGCCATTGTTCAGGATGTCACCAAGTTAACGGTCTTGGTTTATCAAGTATGTTCCCAGCGTTAGCTAATTCAGACATTGTAGTCAATCCAGACCGCTTGATGGATCATCTTAATATTGTCATATTCGGTAAAGAGGGCACAGCCATGCAAGCATTTGGTTCACAGTTAGGATTGAAAGAATTGGCAGCTGTGATCACGTATGAACGAAATGCTTGGGGGAATAACACGAATGATACAATTCAAATTGCTGACATCAATGCAATTCTAAAGGGTAGCGGTCTTTAAGGAGAAACTTTAATGACAGAAGTGATACCAGTTGAGGTTGAACACGATTGTAAGTTCAACGGCTGGGTGCGTTGGCTGTTTACCACCAACCATAAAGATATTGGTACTCTGTATTTAGTTTTCAGTTTCGTCATGTTCCTAATTGGTGGCGTGATGGCTCTAATCATTCGTGCTGAATTGTTTCAGCCAGGATTACAATTGATAGAACCTAATTTCTTTAACCAAATGACAACGGTGCATGGTCTTATCATGGTCTTTGGTGCGGTGATGCCTGCTTTTACTGGCCTAGCAAACTGGATGGTGCCAATGATGATCGGTGCACCTGATATGGCATTTCCGAGAATGAATAACTGGAGTTTTTGGATTCTACCGTTTGCCTTCCTGATACTCTTGGGCTCTCTGTTTATGGAAGGGGGTGGTCCCAACTTCGGTTGGACCTTTTATGCGCCACTTTCTACTGTATATTCACCGGACAGCACCGCATTGTTTGTATTCAGTATTCATATCATGGGGATGAGTTCAATCATGGGTGCAATCAATATTATTGTGACCATTATGAACCTACGAGCTCCTAGTTTGACGTATATGAAAATGCCGTTATTCGTTTGGACTTGGTTTATTAC
The DNA here is from genome assembly GCF_002464935.1 of Candidatus Enterovibrio escicola. Lineage (GTDB taxonomy): Bacteria > Pseudomonadota > Gammaproteobacteria > Enterobacterales > Vibrionaceae > Enterovibrio > Enterovibrio escicola. The sequence goes on along the minus strand of NZ_NBYY01000011.1, from coordinate 151,468 downwards.
TGCATTTTTACTGATTGCCGTTATGCCAGTGTTGGCAGGTACCGTTACCATGGTTTTAACCGATAAATATTTTGATACCTCATTTTTTGAGGCCGCTGGTGGCGGTGATCCAGTGATGTTTCAACATATTTTTTGGTTTTTTGGTCATCCAGAAGTATATATTATGATTTTGCCAAGTTTTGGTATTGTATCTGCTATTGTTCCTGCGTTTTCTCGTAAGAAACTATTTGGGTACGTATCAATGGTATATGCCACTGCATCCATTGCGGGGTTGAGCTTTGTCGTGTGGGCACACCATATGTTTACTACAGGCATGCCAGTGTTCGCTGAATTGTTCTTTATGTATTGTACCATGTTAATCTCGGTACCGACGGGTGTGAAAATATTTAACTGGGTGGCAACCATGTGGCGAGGTGCGTTGACCTTTGAAACACCAATGTTGTTTGCACTTACGTTCATCATACTGTTTACGATAGGTGGTTTTTCCGGCTTAATGTTGGCAATAATTCCAGCAGATTTTCAATACCACGATACCTATTTTGTGGTGGCTCATTTCCATTATGTTCTGGTAACTGGCGCTGTTTTTTCCATTATTGCGGCGGTTTATTACTGGATACCCAAGTGGACTGGGTACATGTATGACACCAATCTGGCTTCGTGGCATTTCTGGTGTTCGCTGATTTCCGTCAATATCCTTTTTTTCCCTATGCATTTTTTGGGACTGGCTGGGATGCCACGTCGGATCCCTGACTATGCGTTGCAATTTGCAGATATTAACGCCATTGTTAGTGTTGGTGCTTTTCTTTTTGGCTTTTCACAATTATTTTTCTTGGTGGTTGTCGTTAAATGTGTCCGTGGTGGTGTGCCTGCACTAGCAAAACCGTGGGAAGGTGCAGAAGGGTTAGAGTGGGAAATTGCATCTCCAGCGCCATATCACACCTTTTCAAGGCCACCGAAAATAGACTGAGGGTAGCAAATGAGAAACTTTTACCACCGGCAAAATCAACATAGAAACAGGTCTGCCTACACTGCGATCAAACTGGTAGTATTGGCTATCTTAATGTTTTGTTTTACTTTTGCACTAGTACCTCTTTACGACGTGTTTTGTGATATCACAGGTATCAATGGAAAAACCGACAAAAAAATTGCACACCAAAGTTTTTTTGTGGATGAAGATCGTACGGTGAAGGTGGAGTTCGTGACTTATGTTAATCCTAAGATCGGGTGGAAATTTGATACAGAGATAAAGCGGTTGACGGTGTATCCAGGTGAAACACGCACCATTACCTACAAGGCTACAAACAATACTTCAGTTGATTCTATTGGTCAGGCTATTCCGTCTGTAACACCGGGTTCTGCTGCGAAATATTTGAATAAAACTGAGTGCTTTTGTTTTAATCATCAGTACCTAGCGGCTGGAAAAGATACCGAATTAACGCTGGTCTTTTACGTCGATCCGGCGATCCCTAATGATATTAAAACACTGACATTGTCCTATACCATGTTCAAAGCCAAATCCAAACCAGTTACTTAATAATCGCAGTGAGTTCATCATGTCAACAGCACATACCGATAATGACGTCCCTCAGGAGTATGAAAGCTATTACGTTCCTGCTCAGAGTAAGTGGCCTATCATGGGAGCATTAGCACTTTATCTCATTGCAATGGGATTAGGATTGACGGTATCAGGATTGTCCAGTAGGAATGGCACTTGGTTGTTGTTTGTAGGATTTGGGTTAATTATATTCATGCTTATAGGCTGGTTTCGAGATGTGATTAGTGAATCTATGAGCGGATTGTATTCGCACCAGTTGGATCGTTCGTTCCGACAAGGTATGAACTGGTTTATCTTCTCTGAAGTTATGTTTTTTGCTGTTCTTTTTGGTGTGTTGTTCTATGCCAGATTTATTTCGGTTCCTTGGCTAGGAGGAGCAAGTAACAATGTAATGACGGCAGCTGTGTTATGGCCAGAATTTATTCCAGAATGGCCCCTCATCAAAACCCCTGATGGTCATGAAACGACAGCGATATCTGCATGGGGATTGCCACTAATGAACACAGTTATTCTTTTAACTTCATCTATTACGATATATATCGCCCAAGTGGCGTTGGTTAAAGGTAATCGTAATTATTTGATAGTATTCCTATTGCTGACAGTATTACTAGGTTGGATTTTTCTTTTTTTTCAAGGGGAAGAATATACTTATGCCTACCAAGAGATCAATCTTCGAATCGATTCAGGTATTTATGGAAGTACGTTTTTTCTACTAACTGGTTTCCATAGTGTACATGTGTTTTTGGGCTCAATTATCTTATTTATTGTCTGGTTGAGGGTGCTAAAAGGGCACATGACGTCAAATCACCATTTTGCAATTCAAGCCGGTTCTTTGTATTGGCACTTTGTGGATATAGTTTGGCTTTTCTTGTTCATGTTCGTGTACATTTTGTAGTGGAGTGATGTTGTCACGTAAATTATAAAGTGGATTATATAATGGCAACTATTCTGCGGATTGCATCGGTTGATATCGCAGTCAATAAAATCACATATACTATCGCTGACAATAATAAACATCTGCCTATGTGGCACCACAGAGGCGTTTGGGATTCATCCCTCACTATAATCTGGAGTGCCTAAAACAGGTTGAACACAATAAATAAATATGAGCAGACCACCTAGGTTTATTTTGAACAAAAGAGTGCCTCCATCGAATCAGAACGGTGATTCCATGGGTAATTATAAACACGCATTAGTATTTACTTCTTCTCCTAATCACTCAGTAAGACGATTTGGGTTTCTACTCTTTATTCTCGTGATGACGGTGTTATTAATCAAGTTAGGGATGTGGCAAATCTCACGTGCCTTGGAAAAAGAGGATTTGCTCGAAAAATTGCAGTCTCGTCAACAGCAAACCATTAAGAAACTAGCTAATCTATCTGATGATAGAAAGGGCTACCGTATTGATGTATTAGGGCAGTTCGATGTTGTTAACAGCTTATTGCTGGATAATCAAATCTATCAGAAACGTGTTGGTTACCGATGGATAATGCCATTTCAGGTGAATGGGCAATGGTTATTGGTTGAATTAGGGTGGATTGCAGCGCCAGCTAGGCGTGATGAATTACCAGTACTACCCGAAGTTAACGGACTATATCAGGTCAAGGGTGTGCTAGACCTTCCATCTAGGCGCATGGTACTCAGCGATGAGATTGAATTAGTGAGTTGGCCTTGGCGGGTACAGGCTGTGGATATCGATAAGATAGCGAAAGTGACAGGAAAGATCTTTCTACCGTGGATTGTTCGTGCAGATACAGTGAGCAATGATGAAGGTGAATATTTGGGGGTGGAATGGAATACAGTGCCTGTTTGGCGACCTGTAGGAATACCGCCACAAAAACATTATGCCTATGCAATGCAATGGTTTGGGTTGACTTTTGTTGTATTAATTGGCTTTCTAGTGTGGTGGAACAGAGGGTGGGTATGACCAGAAAAAAAACACTCATACTGGTAGGAACTCTCTTTATTTTACCTGTGGTGTTGGCTCAGTTGGTACTTGAATTTGGCTGGTATAACAAGGGTGTCATGAATAATGGTATCCTATTGTATCCCTCAGAGAAGGTAGGCTGGTTGCAACAAAGTGGGCAATGGCGATTGGTATATACTTTTCCATCATTTTGTGATGCTCAATGTGAAAGCGCACTGTTTCAGCTGACCCAAAGTCTAATAGCCGTTGGAACAGAGCGAGATCGTGTTTCTAGCATCGTGTTGATGCCTACTGAGCAATCTATTGACGATATCAAGATTGGTTACCAAAACATAAGTTCACTGCAACATGCTTTTCTGTCGGCACTCCCTTATAGTGAGAATGCAATTTATATTGTTGATCCATTCAATAACTTAATTATGGCGTATCCTGTTCCTCAAGGAAAAGTAGCACAAATCACCCAAGGAAAAGGGCTGTTATCCGATCTTCGCGTACTTATGAAGTTATCGAAGTTAAGGTGAGTATGGCAAGAAATAAATATTATCAGACACTGATCTATAGTGTGTTTATTCTCGCCGTTTTGGTGGTAGGGTTAGGTGTCTTCACACGTCTAACTGAAGCTGGCTTAGGCTGCCCAGACTGGCCGGGGTGCTTTGGTTTTCTTACCGTTCCTCAATCACAAGAAAGATTATCACAGGTAGCTGTGGTATTTCCTGATATTTTCGTGGATATACAAAAAGCGTGGAATGAAATGGTTCACCGCTATATGGCAGGCCTGCTTGGGTTGTTGATTGCCGCGATAACGTTTCTTGCTTGGCGAAAATCTGAGCGTAATAAAGTCTTGCCAAGTGTACTTTTGGTTGTTGTTTTGCTCCAAGCAGTATTAGGTATGTTGACGGTAACCATGAATTTAATGCCCATCGTGGTGATGGGACATTTATTGGGTGGGTTTATCACTGTCTCTTTACTTTTCTTGTTAGCTATTGTGGAAAATCAGCGTATCAGTAAGACTACACAGTACTTGTTATCAATGACCAATTTAAAGACGGTTAGTACTATGAAATCTTTTTCAATCGAAAATGTTGTTCGTAAATTAACTACTACCTTTAGTATTAAAGTATTGGCTATTTCGGCGTTAATTGCTGTGGTACTGCAAATTGTATTAGGCGGTTGGACATCCGCTAATTACGCGTCAAGTGTGTGCACACAATTACCTGTATGTGAGGTTGACTGGGTTAGTAAATATGATATATCGGCCTTTCACCCAGTTAGTCCCACCAAGGAAACTTATCAATATGGGGTACTGAATTTCGAACAACGGGTTACCATTCATGCCACACATTGCATCGGTTCAATGATCGTATCCATGCTCGTTTTGCTATTAGCAATGGCTGTTCGTCATTCTCTTGGAATCAGAGCTGCACTTGGACTTAGTGCATCATTATTACTCCAGATTCTTCTGGGTGTTACTAATGTTGTAGCACAGTTGCCACTGTCTGTTGCCGTGGCACATAACCTTTGTGGAATGTTACTATTGCTGGTGATGCTCAGAATAACAGTCAGGATTTTCATGGCTCCAACATCAGCAGTGCATGTTTCTGTGAAAAAAACAGGGAGATTAAATCGTGGCTAATAAATTTTCAATATCATCACTGAGCAGTGACATCTTGATTATGGCTGAAACAGCTAGGTGGTGTGATTATCTTGAATTGACGAAACCGAAGGTAGTGGCGATGTTATTGTTGACCGCTATGGTGGGTATGTGTTTAGCCGTTCCAACTCTTCCACCGGTGAAATCTGTACTCTTGGGTTTACTCGGAATTGGTATGCAATCTGGCGCAGCGGCTGTGTTTAATCATGTAATTGATCTACGTATTGATCGTCAGATGCAACGTACGAGTCATCGACCACTTGCTAAAGGTCGGGTGACGGTCAATCACGCGCTAGCATTTGGTGTGATGTTAATGGTGGCTGGATTCAGTGTGCTGTGGATATTAAACGCGTTGGTGGCATGGTTAACATTTGCTAGCTTGATTGGTTATGCATTGATTTACACAGTCTGGTTGAAATATTCAACACCACAAAACATCGTGATTGGTGGCCTTGCTGGTGCGATGCCTCCATTATTGGGTTGGGTGGCAGTAACGGGTCATTTTGATCCAGATGCCTTGTTGTTGGTGATGTTAGTTTTTACTTGGACACCACCACATTTCTGGGCGCTTGCCATTCATCGCCAAAAAGATTATGCCAAGGCTGGCGTACCCATGTTACCAGTAACTCATGGTATAGCATTAACCAAGACCATGATTGTTTTTTATACAATGTTATTGGTTATCGTGAGTTTGCTTCCTTGGTTAGTGGATATGAACGGGGTGATATATCTACTAGGTAGTTTAGTATTAAATTTAGGATTTGTATGGTATGCATTAAAGTTAAAATTTTCGGATAAAAAAGGCTTAGCGAGGCAAACGTTTAAGTATTCTATCTGGTATATCTTTGGCTTATTTGTGGCTTTGTTAGTTGATCATTCTTGGTATTCATTAGTATGAAGGTATTGATTTATTAATTATTAAGTACAAAAGGATACCTTATTGATTACATAGCTTTTACAGCGTTGTTGTTACCGACGGTTATTGTTGTTTTATTAAATTCTGTTAGAAATATATGCTTAGTTGTTTACTGTTAGAGTGACAACAACTCTGACTCAGATGTGAAGCACCTGAGGTTAAACCTATCTTGGATAGAGGTAATTGTTTATGTTGGTTAATGTGTACACCTTCCGTCATCTGAAATGCACAGCTGTTACCTTTTAAGCCGTTACAACATACTTTAAAAAACATCGTTAGGAAAGCGATACTAAAAACTCGCTCTACCACGTGTATTGAAGATGTGTTCTATCTTGAAGATTTCCTCATGACTAATTTCGTTGAAGTCAGTTACCTTGGATAAAAATAATCTTATCAGATCATTGGTCTACTTATTCAGTTTGTAATTACTTGACCGATAAAGTCTGGCTGAATAGAAATCAGCGTCTATGATTTCAGCAACCTTTTCATGACCGGCTAACGCTGTACCGTTTTCTGATGCGAAAGTTTTGAAGTCATGGAAGGTTGGATTTATAGTATCAAAAAACGTTTCTTATACCTACCTGCTTATTTGTATCTTTCTGATGCAGCAGAGTTTATTGGTTTTATCCACAGATGGAAGAAGAAAATATTTGTGCCCAGTCCAGATACAGAGTCAATTTCGAAATGACTAAACTGGGTCTTCGCGTCTGCAATGTAAGGCCTTTTCTCAATGCCACCACGGTTCTTTATCATTGCCTTATCGCCGATGCTCATCTTAATTTTGTAGGGTTTGCCATAATGTGGAAGATCCTTGTGTAGCGTCCCGCCAGCAAGTTGACCATACAGTTGATATAACTACGGTACTGAGAATGCTCGATTTGGAATATATTTCTTAGTTGGTTAAAAATGGTTTCGATAATAAATCGTTTTCGGAGTATCAAGCTGTCCAAAAGTTTCATCACTTTAGATTTTATGTTTTTTTCACACCCGTTATCAGTATCACTCCCTTGTCTTCACGTTCTTACTCCAATGGATCAGAGATATAACCTTTGTTTCCGTATAAACACCCCAAAGCTCGTCAACCATTTACGCCAAAGACTTTCTATCAGCTACGTTAGCTGTCGTCACTTTGACTGAGATAATGCCACTTTGGTCATTGATAATAAAGTATAATTTGAAACCGTAGAACTACCTCATAGTTCCTTTTCCTCGTTTCACTGTACCTTTAAAAAACTGATATCTGAGAATGCGTAGGTTGTGACAAACCAGTAGCTTAGACGAATCAACGAAAGCAATCCCTGTCAGGCCTTGCCTGACGGTGAGTGAGTTAAGAGCAAAACGGAACCAGAACACCTTGCATGAGATTGAGCATTCGCGTGTAGCTGACTACTTTAGGAAATTTGTTGGTGAGGTAGAATCAAATAAAGTGGAAGTAATAGGTTTTGAAGTCTCGATATCCCTATTAATGGAAAGTTATCACTTCATTAACGGAGAGGCGTGAAGGTTTATTTCTTAAGCGCAACTTAGGTTAATTACGAAGAGTTACTTTAGGGTTGATCAACTGTTTATAGCGAAACATTGCTATCTCTGCTAATGAGCATTTGTGATAACCCCTGTCATTTCTCTACTCCATCAGTTTGTCCTCATGTAATGCTTTCACAGCTTTATTCTTAGAATGCCCTTTCCCCTAGTACTCCGTGTTGCTTCAAGGTGAAATATTAGGCGTTATTCCTTTATTTTTTCAGTACGTGGGGACATGATCTTGTGTCATAAAACCCATCAGTACTGACTTACTATATCTTTCATCGTAATGCGTTAAGCAATATAGGTAAGACCTCTTTGTCACCCACAAAAACTAGGCTAACTTCTGCAATAATAACCTCATGAGTAGATACATCAACGGCAATATGAAGTTTGCGCTAGAGACACCGTTCGTGTTTACGCGTTTTCCATTTACCTTCATTGTATACTTTTATGCCTGTGACATCAATAGCGACGTGAGTGACCGCTCCTCAACTCGGCAAACGATACTTAACTTTTACGGTTTTCGAACGTATTACTAATGTAGGTGTATATATGAGATCTCAGCGGGATATTCATCAACGTAAAAACTGAATTGAGAAGCCTGCTAATCCACAAAGTGGGAGCTTAAAATACCTCTTACCATCAGTGCCGTTTGAATCATGATATCCGGAAATATAAACCCACGGCAATGGTGCCTGTGATGCTTTAGATAATGGCATGCTTTAATGGCAGCGATGTCTATCCAAAAAGTCACTGAGCCACGGTTTACTAATGCTTGATTATATTGTTTCCAGTTACTAATCTTGTGCTGAGTCTTTCCCATCATCACCTCCTTTTAACTCCATGAGGATCTGATCGTAGGAATTGCGATTAGTTCAAATATTTGTGAAATAACGCCCATATATACCGATAAATCGTGCTTTTGATCTAGTTTGTCACTAATCACACCGAGTGAGGTATTTGTGCTGATACGCTCATGAATGAATGTATTGGTTATCTCTGAAATACAATTATAATTCAGCCAGTTCTGAGCGTTGAAGCAGGTTTCTTTAGCCTAGTTTGATGTAAAAAGACAACGGTATATACCGTAAAAATTGTTTGGGATATGGCGTTTTATTTCTTGACTTTATAGAAGAGTGTTTACAGCCAAGTGTTCGGGCACTTTGGTTAAAGGAAGCACCCTTAGTCAATCGCTGCTCAATATAAAATCAGTCAGTGTCATTTAACTGTTTATGAGCCATGTAGATCTCGAAACCAAAAGAGGATGCGGTGGGTGTACTTTGATCTGGTTGACTTTCCGCTAGTTTGTGCATTTCACCTGATGGAGGGCGTTTATCATCGAGATATTCTTTGACCAACTACATAAATATCCCAAATAGAGTATTCTTTGCACCGAAGTAGGGGGGGTATGTTTTATGATCAACCTGGTTGCTGTACTCATTGCTTATTCGTTCCAACTAAAAAACTAACTTTAAAATTACTCGGTTTGAAAAAGCCGAGCTTATACAGATCTGAGGTAAATTACGTTAGGATTTTATCCTTTGCATTTATGTTAATGTGTCTGTTGGTGTATTGTTGAACGAGTTTTGTACAGCAAAGATCAACAATCCTTAGTAATAAACCTCGAGTTCGATAAAAATATCACATACCTTTTTGTCTATTTCTGTAGTAACAGATTGTGTTTCTTACCAAGCCTTTAGATGATGTATCTCATATAAGTGAGAAGGTGGTCAGCACAATAGACAACTCGGTAGCTCAGGTATCCACCAATGCAGACATCAAGGTGTATTAGCATAAATTGTATCATGAATTAAAGATACGTTTTGTACGGAGACCCTGCTATTGGATACATGATTAAATTTTGGTATATTCTATGTGGGATCATAAGCGTCGTAGTTATGATCTTAACGCAGGCTTTTTAAACTCATCCTGAATATGAACCCTTTAAGTTATATTAAAAGGCGAATTCAATTCCTGTGCGGTCATATAGTAGGCTGTGCGCCGTATAACCTGTTGGTGATCAAAACCATGAACCAAGGTACGCTTTACATCGTTTCAGCACCAAGTGGTGCTGGTAAGTCAAGTCTAATTTCGGCACTGTTGAACAATAACCCTCGTTACGACATGACCGTGTCTGTTTCCCATACAACTCGCGCAATGCGTTTAGGAGAAGAAAATAATGTTCACTACCATTTCGTATCTGTTGATGAATTTAAGGCGCTAATCGAGAAAAATATTTTTTTAGAACATGCGAGGGTATTTGGGAATCTTTACGGAACTTCATGTCAGTGGATTGAAGATACCTTAAAAAAAGGCATCGATATTTTTTTGGAAATTGACTGGCAAGGTGCTCAGCAAGTTCGCCAGAAAATGCCAAAGGCAAAAAGCATATTCATTTTACCACTAAGCCGAGAGGAATTGGCGCGCCGCCTAAATGTACGTGACAAGGATTCCTCTGAAGTGCTCACCAAACGTATGGAAGAAGCTCAGTCTGAAATTTCTCATTTTAATGAATATGACTACGTTATTGTGAATGATGATTTTGACGTGGCTTTAATGGATATTAAAGCCATTCTTCGCGCCGAGAGGATGAAACAGGACAAGCAGGCCAGTAAATATCACGATACAATCAATAGATTGCTGGCACAATAACCTCTGCTTTTGTACAATTCAAACTTATTCTGATTTTTACTAACTGGAGACCTCCATGGCACGAGTAACTATTCAAGATGCTGTTGAAAAAATTGGCAATCGTTTCGATCTAATATTAGTCGCATCTCGGCGTGCACGCCAGATGCAAACTGGTGGAAAAGATTCACTCGTTCAGGAAGAAAACGACAAACCAACTGTTATCGCTCTACGAGAAATAGAAGAAGGACTCATTACCAGAGAAGTTCTAGATGCTCGTCAACGTCAAGAGCAAAAAGAACAAGAAGCTGCTGAAATGGCTGCAGTAAACACTATTCCTGGATCACTTCGTTAATCTAACTTCAGGGAAGAAGGTGTTTGTATCTATTTGATAATCTAAAAGGAATTGCTGCACAATACTTACCTAAGTCGCACTTAGAAGCTCTCCGACAGGCATATTTGGTAGCACGTGATGCCCACGAGGGACAAAATAGATCTAGTGGTGAACCGTACATTATCCACCCTATTGCCGTAGCTCAAATTCTTGCAGAAATGCGACTTGATCAAGAAACATTAATGGCAGCCTTGCTTCATGACGTGATTGAAGACACCGAAGTAACAAAAGAAGACTTGCAACAACGATTTGGGGATAATGTTGCCGATCTTGTTGATGGCGTATCTAAACTCGATAAACTTAAGTTTCGTGACCGCAGAGAAGCCAAGGCAGAAAACTTCCGAAAAATGATCATGGCAATGGCTCATGACATTCGAGTTATTCTGATTAAATTGGCAGACCGCACGCACAACATGCGTACACTAGGCGCACTTCGTCCAGACAAACGTCGACGTATTGCCAGTGAAACCCTTGAGATTTTCTCTCCTTTGGCACATCGTCTCGGTATACACAACATCAAGGTTGAGCTGGAAGAACTTGGCTTCGAAGCATTATATCCGACCCGTTATCGTGTATTGAGAAAAGTAGTGGTGCAGGCACGTGGTAACCGTAAAGAAATGATCGAAAAAATCCACGCTGAGATTGAAGGCCGTCTTGAAGACGCGAGCATCAAAGCGATGGTACTGGGTCGCGAAAAGAATCTCTATTCCATCTACAACAAGATGAAGAACAAAGAACAACGTTTCCACACCATTATGGATTTATATGCATTTCGTGTGATTGTTGATGATTTAGATACCTGTTACCGAGTGTTGGGACAGATGCACAATCTATATAAACCTCGTCCTGGACGCATGAAAGATTACATTGCCGTACCCAAAGCGAATGGCTATCAATCTTTGCACACATCGATGATTGGGCCACGCGGCGTGCCTGTGGAGGTACAAATACGTACTGAAGATATGGATCAGATGGCAGATAAAGGTGTCGCTGCACATTGGGCTTGTAAAGAGGGTGAAGTGCACACACCAGGAACAGGAGGCTCAACAGCACAAGTTCGAGCACATCGATGGATGCAGAGTCTGCTTGAACTACAGCAAAGTGCTGGAAACTCCTTCGAATTCATCGAAAGCGTCAAGTCTGATTTATTTCCAGATGAGCTTTTCGTTTTTACACCAAAAGGTAGGATCGTCGAGTTACCAGTGGCTGCTACTGCTGTAGATTTTGCTTACGCAGTACACACCAATATTGGTAACTCCTGTGTTGGTGCAAGAGTAAATCGACAATCGTATCCACTAAGCCAACCGTTAGAAAATGGGCAAACCATCGAAATTATTACCGCATTGGGCGCTCATCCAAATGCAGCGTGGTTGAACTATGTCGTAACGTCGCGTGCACGTACTAAAATTAGACAGGTTTTGAAAACAAAGCGTCGTAAAGAGTCTGTAATTTTAGGTCGGCGCCTACTTAAACATGCATTGGCCGATGTCAACATGCAAGATGTTAATAGCACCAATCTCGACAAAGTGCTGCATGATTTGAAACTGGAGTCAATGGAAGATCTATTAGCGGAAATTGGTCTTGGTGAGTTAATGAGCGTAGTGATTGCCAAACGTCTGTTAGGTAATGCCGATGATCTTGAGCAACAAAATGGCTTTTTGCCGATTCGTGGCGCAGACGGTATTCTGCTAACTTACGCCAACTGTTGCCGCCCAATTCCAGGCGATCCTGTGATTGCACACGTTAGCCCTGGCAAAGGTCTGGTCATTCACCGTGAAGAGTGTGCCAATATTAGAGGTTACCGCCAAGAACCGGATAAGTACATGCCTGTAGAATGGGATGAGGATATTGATCAAGAGTTTTTCTCTAGGCTTCGCGTTGACATGCTCAACCATCAAGGTGCGTTGGCCGATCTGACCCACACGATTGCTTCGACTGGCTCAAATATTTTAGGGTTAACGACAGAAGACCGTGATGGTCGCTTATATACTGTTTATATCAAGTTAACCACCAAGAACCGCGTCCACTTGGCTAATATTATGCGTCGTATTCGCATCATGAAACATATGGTGAAGGTAAGTCGTCAGAAGAACTAAATCTCAATTGCAGAATAAAAGAATAATTTTCTACCCTAAGGGTGCGTTTCTCTTCGTGTAATAAGCCTATTTTTTCAGGTAGCTCAGATTAACTACTGTTGACGTTAAATGTTTTTTTCTAGTACACAAAAATGGTTAACAATCAAGGTATCGGCTGTGTTGTCCAACAACATTATTGTTACCTGTAATATTGCCGAATCTTCCAATTTAGATCTACAAACACGGTTTATCAGGTGGGGTATAAAAGAGTAAATTGCTGAACTTGCGATGAATAAGGCTAGTATTCGCGACTCCTCTCGAGTGCTACACATCACCATTAATTCGGTTGTCAGGGTTTTAAACAATTTACACCCCTCAGTGTAATTCTATTCACTTTTAATATAAAAGGAATAAGTATTTATCTACGACGCAGATTAGAAATGGTTTTTCGTGGATAACAAAAATAGCCATCACGGGTTCTAGTATACGTGCGAGCTTAGATTGAAGAAAAGTATTTCAGTCGTCGTGCAAGAAAGACATTCAATTGTTTTTCAATCTGTTATATATATTCAAGATTGCATTTATGTGCACGGTCGATTTTCATATGTATGATAGCATTGTATAGGATAAGCATATTATTATCAAACTAGATACCCAACGTATTAAGAGGTGATATTTGGTCTTTCGTACACGTTTGAAATGATTTAATCTGAAAATGATTGGATACTAAACATCAACGGAAATGCACAAGCCCTATGCAGGATTAAAACATCAATTAATGATATAAAGAGTGGGTAGAAAGTAATTTCATCCCAATCTAATCTAACAGGTACCCGTTCAAAATGGCGTTGTTTCCAAAATATCTGAACTCATCGCAATTCCTACAATTAGATCGTCATGGAGTTAGGCGGGAGATGATGATGGGAAAGGGAAAGGCCAAACACCAAACACATGATCAGTAACTGGAAATAATATAATCAAGCATTAATAAACCGAGGCTAGTCACTTTTTGGATAGACGATGTTGCCATCAAGGCTTAGCTTTGTCTAAAGCATCATGGTCATCGTGGCCGTGGGTTTATATTTTCGGATGCCGCGATTGCAACGGAACTGATAGTGAAAGGTATTTTTAAGTTCCGACGTCGTTATTTAGGCCACAGCTATAAATAACGACGAAGGTGAATGGAAACCGTGTAAACACGGGAAGGAGAAACGGCGTATCTGGCGAAAACTTCATCTTGTTAGTATGTCTAATCATGAAATTATTGCTGCATAAGTTAGCCACAGTTTCTGTGGGTGATAATGAGGTTTTACCTATATTGCTTAACCCATTACGACAAAAGATACAGAAAGTTAGTGCTAATGGAGCCTATGACATAAGAGCATGTCATCACGTACTGAAAAATAAATGAATAACGCCCAGTATTTCACCTAGAAGCAATGCGAAGACTAGAAGGGAGGGAATTTAGTTCATTTCTTGTGCGTTGCTCCGGTTAATTGATATGATTTTTGTTTTAATCAGCATTTGTCTTTTATCAATTAAAAGCAGCGAGAAATTGTCAAAAAATTGATATTTAATTCAGAGGCTAACTTTCTGACGAATAAAATTCGATCACTTAGATGGAGCGCTCCACCTACAATTTTCCAGTGGATCTGAGACAGCAATTATCGAAATTCTGGCAACAGATCTTGAGGATCAATAAAAATCTTCATTTTTCTATCCTTACTGTATTGACACATCATTACAGTAATAGAGATAACAAATGAGTGTTACAGGAAAGATGATAGGAAGGCTCAAAAAATAAAAGACACAAACAATGGATAACTTTTTTGTATTGCTTCAACAGATCAGCATTTACCTTAAGGGTGCTCGTTACAAGTTAATTTAGGACTACTGGTAATAAAATTTGCGCACACAACCCACTACTAGATCTTGGTGTCAGATGAAGCACCCCGTTGTGTTGTTCAATGATACGTTGAACGATAGTAAGACCCAACCCTGTGGCTTCCACTGCCTTGTGATGTATCACCGCGTGTAAACGGTTGCAACACCGTCTCCACCTAATTAGGGGCAATACCCAGACCATTATCTTCTACCATAATCCACTGATAACGAAGATCATCAGTATTACTCGTGCTAATTTTTACCCAACCACCACCGTAACGTACTGCATTATCTACTAAATTCGTCACAGCACGACGAATCGCCACTTTGTTCGCATCAAGACGGCCAATTAACTCGCCCTTTTCAACATCGAATTTATGCCCAGTTGCACCATACGCTACCGACAAACCATCAACCAGAGAGTTGAGCTCAATATCCGTCATGTCCTGCAACTGTACCGAGCGTAAGTAATCCATAAATTGATTAATAATTTCGTTGCATTCTTCCGTATCTTTAATCATGCTGTCAACTAAGTTGTTGTCTTCTGTAGACATCATTTCAATTGCCAACCGGATACGGGTTAGTGGTATACGAAGATCGTGACTTACGCCTGCCATGAGTAAAGCTCGATCCTCTTCGAGCTTTCGTATTCCTTCACTCATTTGGTTAAACGCCCGTGTCACGGCACGTATATCTGATACACCACATTCTGGTAAGGGCAGTGTAAAGCGACCTTGGTCAACATCAATAGCCGCTTTTGCAAGTATGACAAGAGGTCGATTTAGCATTTTAATAAACAGCCATCCACCACTCATCACCAATAAAGTGATTACCATCGCATAGGTCAGTAACAACTGGAAATCATCTCGTTCTAGCCGCAAAAGCGGAATTTGCATCACGTAACCGAAGAACGTTTCGCTTGACAGCCAAAGCACAGAGCTTGTTGGTTCAAGACTAATCCGCGTTTCTATCGTTGCATTGAGTTTATGAAACATGTCCTTACCGACAAAGTGAATGGGTGCAGCCCGATGAAACTTATACATTATTTCCGGCTCTGACCTATCGTGCAACGTCATACCCAACTCAGCTAAGAGTGGTCTCCTTAGAAGATTATCTAGGTCGGAGGTTTCATAGTCATCTAGAAAAACATCATTTCCCAGTATTACTGAAATTTTGTGTGCCAGTAAGCTGTTGAATTGTTCTACACTAGGTAGTAATGCATAGTTTAAGAGAGTGAAGTAAAAAACAATCTGACTGGTAATCAAGAGGAAAACCAATACCAAGAGTGTGTATGAACACTTTCTTCTGGGAAGAAAGTGCATGACTTACGATTCTCCCTCGGGCACGAATACATAACCAAAACCCCAAACTGTCTGAATGTAACGAGGTTTACTCGGATCTTTTTCGATCATTCGACGAAGACGGGAGATTTGTACATCAATCGAGCGCTCCATTGCCGAGTATTCACGCCCCCGAGCCATATTCATTAGTTTGTCACGAGACATCGGCTCACGTGCATTTATTACCAGTGCTTTCAGCACCGCAAATTCACCAGATGTCAGCGTCAGGGGTTCTCATCGGTGCGGAACATTTCTCGAGTACCTAAATTTAATTTGAATTGGCCAAAAGTGATAATTTTTTCTTCACTAGAGGGTGCACCAGGTGCTTCAGTTGTCTGTCGACGTAACACGGCACGAATACGCGCTAACAGTTCCCGTGGATTGAACGGTTTCGGCAGATAATCATCTGCACCCACTTCCAACCCTACAATGCGATCGATTTCATCGATTTTTGCTGTCAACAATCAGGATTGGAAGCTTATTGTTAGCTTGACGCAAACGACGACAAATAGATAAACCATCCTCGCCAGGTAGCATTAAATCCAAGACCATAAGATGAAAATTTTCACGAAACAACAAGCGATCCATCTGTTCAGAATTGGCTACACTACGTACTTGAAAACCTTGTTCAGATAAATAGCGTTTAAGCAGCGCGCGCAATCTCATATCATCATCAACGACTAGGATTTTGTAATTGTCTTGCATAACACCCCTTTCTATTCCGGTGGTAGTAATATTGATCAGCCACCTCTGATCGAGAAGACCATAACGTTACTTAGATATCCCGTAGATTGTATAGCCTGACTTGCATATGAAACATCAACGTACAGCTTTGGAGAGAGAAAAACTGTTACAGGTATTACGACTCTCCCGTTTTTTGTTCACAAATTTAGGATACGACAAACTATTTCTCCTGACATTTAATCTCCGAGGGAGAATTTCTTTTTCTATATGCTTCAAGGTAATTATAAAGAGCTTATATAAAAACAATTTGAAGATACTCGATTTTAGAAGTCATCATGGTGTTCAGTTCGAGGTAATTTTATAGGAATAAGTAGTTTGTTTTACGGGGATTTAACAAAAAAATAGGTATAACCATACCCTTCCAGTAGGGCGAATGTGATGATGACATGCTTAGTATTAACTCTTTTTATGGAGATCTTTACAGGTGTTGTTGATTAAATTAAGTCTACAATGAACTGATCTCAATCTTTTTTACAGTCTTAATTAGTCCTCTGGTAAACAGGCATACCGAGTCTTATAATTTTGTTTTTTCACCTAGAAATTCCCCCTTCAGAAACTATATGTGGTATGGCTTAAGGCATGTCCCTTTCTGTGATAACATTTAGCACGATTGAACAGATAAAAGGCATGAATGAATTTTAAAGGTATCAAATCGAAGCTGCTTCGCTTTAAACGTATTTTTACTACGAATCGAGCTATATTTATATTCAGTAATCCCCGCCATGACACAGACTATGATGATTTAGAAAGCGCCAAGATGCTGAAGTGTGGTAGCTCAGAAAATGGCTTTTCCACTTACTAAAACTTTGTTTGCGCTGAAGGGCAATACAAAGTTAACTTTAGTTATAAGGGAAAAGCGTGTCTGCAATGTGGAAAGCGTTATGCACGGGAGAGTATGGTCAAAAGAGGCGTCCGGTTATTTCCTAGGGTGAGTTATCGGGCAAGTTGTCTCAACATTTCCTGAATAACTTCGTATTCCTTTCTATTATAACTTCAATCAGAAGCGTTTATATTTTGAGTTTATGGTCTTGGCGGAAACCTGCTTATTAGAGTTGATTCAGGCGCACTTTAAGTCTGATGCGTGTGAAATCGCCGTCATTGTTTTCATCCATACCCATAGTCGTAATGGCAACTACAATCCGCAGTTACCAGTGATACTGGTTGAAGGTGCATTGTTTCCTTCAAACCAAGATTGGAAAAGATTTCAGAATTTATCGTTATCTTAGCTACGCTAATTTTGGCAAAAACATTTACTAAAGTTAATGGAGATTGAGTTTGCGGTTCGTCAATATGTGATAAGAACCTTATGGGCTAATTATCCTGATGGTTTCTATACTTACCCTAGCAAGGGTCATAAAAATAAAGTTGCAAGCAAAAGATACCGAGGGTTAATACGATACCTAACCAAATATTTGTCATCCTCGCCGATAGGCTTATCTAGGATAGTGGGGTATGATGGTCATCAAGTCAGGTATTACTATCAATCATATAAGACGAAGTTGAAAATGTATGAGACAGTGGATGCTTAGGTATTTGTTGGCAGGCTGGTTCAGCACATTTTTCCTAAAGAATTTTAACGAGTGAGATATTATAGCCATCAAGCGACAGCGAATTTTAGGAAGTGGTATGAAGTAATAGCGAGGGCAGTAGGAAATTTGGTGGATGAAATGATGAGTTACACCAAACGTATCAGCTATAGCTATGTAGATCTTTTCGAAGAGGTAGCAGGTCGTAATCCCTTAAAATGTGTGTTTTTTGGGCGAGGGATGGAATTGGTTCGGCTCTTCCACTCAAAGCATGGTATATTCTTCGATTTAATTTGCTTCCTTATAGTGGTTAATTGATATGGTTTTTGTTTATCGCTTTCACATTTGCCAACGCTTCACTAACTTGAGCATTGTAATTAAGAAGGGTGTTGTTTCCAAAATATCTGAACTAATCGCAATTCCTACGATCATAGCATTATCTCCGCTTAACTCCATGATGATCTGATCGTAGGAATTGCGATTAGTTCAGATATTTTGGAAACAACGGTATCTTTACACCTAAAAAGGATACCTTGATCATGACATTAGTAAAGCTTGTTGAAACCTGCATCAGCAGGTTATGTATTCAATAAGTTGATTATACTTTAAAGATAATACTCACGTTCAATGAATGTACCGATTACTTTGTCGTGCATTTCCGTTGAGTTGAGTATTTAATCGTTTTCTGAATGAATCATTTCAATCGTATACGGAGGGTAAAATTCTCCCTCTCAATGCGTTGCGTTATAGAACTGTTCAAAAATGTTTTTTATTCTCGGGAAGAGATATTGTATACATTGAAAGAGTCCTTGTACCAAAACGTAACATTAAATGTTGATAATTGATTGAAAATTAGATTGAATATTTTCTTCTAAGACAAACCAATACATGCGTAATGATTTTCTTCAATCAAGACTCTTAAGCATACTATGCAATGCTGGTTATTTTTGTTACCCATGAAATACTAGTGCTCATCTACTTCGCAGATAAGCATAACTTTTTGTTCATCAATAGGGAATATGGTTACACAGATGGGTGTAAGTTTTATACAATCTAGACAACTTAATTTAATGCTGATGTGTAGTCCTAGAAAGGAGTTGAGGATATCCGCATTGTTCATAGTAAGTTCAACAAACTGCTCTTTTATCCCCGCCTGATAAGTCGTGTTTGTATCTTCAAGATAGCAGGTCGAAGATCCGGTAACATTACTGGCAGCGATAGCGTTGAGGATTACCTTGTAAAAGCAGGTGTTTTATATAAAGAAAGATTTATTGAATATATGACCGTATCTTCAAATTATTTTTATATATCATTGAATCTGAATTTAAGGCTGGAGTGCGATACTTTCCAATCAAGTGACTAATGCCATTTCGTTAAAAAGAACGGCCGGCTGTTTAACCCATAAATACTTTTTAAGCCGGTGATTAATACTTATTTGAGTAAAGGTAATCTCCATCCGTGAGTATTTTTAAGTTTATCTTTTTTCATATTGTCTCAAAAACCCATGTTTTATTTTTTCATCGTTTCGATGAACGAATAAGGGCGTGCAAAGTAAATTTCAACATCCAAATCTTTTTCTATCATTTCGTTATGAGCTAACTCTCGACAATTATCTACCGTAATCGTATGGATATATTTTTTGTATGGCATAACCTCGGAGGTACATTCACCACTGTAGTTTGCTGATAACGTATGGTCACCATAAAATCCGTTCGCTTCGAGCTTTTCAGCTCTTCAATTTTATCGTAGATTTCGTTTAGAAACCTAATTTGCATCGCATATCCAGTTTCATTACTCGGGGCATAATAACTTTTCCGATAATAGAAATGGAAAGTAACTTAAGGTGTCATATGCGTGAAATTTCTCGCTATTAAATTCTTGTTGATTTGTCGTCATATCAACGTGCTCAGTGTGTTTTGGTGGATCCCACCAAGGCTAATATAACCTTAGATCTATATAAGCAATAATAAGCAATGACTCTAGGAATAAGGGTGACAATAAAACTTACCCCATTTCAGTGCCAAGAATGCTTGATTTGGGATATGTTTTTTAGTTGCTCAAGAACGATTTTAATAATAAATCGTTTCCGGAGCATCAGAAGGTCCCAACGTTTCATCACTCTTGGTTGCATATTATTTTGCACACCCGTTATAAGTGTCACTCCCTTTTCTGCAAGTTCTCGCTCCAATGGACCAGAGATATATAACCTTTATCTCCGTATAAACACCCTAAAGCTCGTTGGCCCTTTCTGCCACAGGTTTTCTATTATCCACGTTAGTCGTCGTCACTTTAACTGAGATAATGCCACTTTGGTCATTGATAATAAGGTTTAATTTGAAACCATAGAACCACCCCATCGTTCCTTTTTCTCGCTTCGAAGTACTTTTAAAAACCTGATATCTAACAATGCGTAGATTGTGACAAATCTGTATCGTAAACGAATCACTGAAGGTAATTCCTGTTGGTTTTGCCTGACAATGAGTGAGGTAAGAGCAAATCGAAACCAAAACACCTTACATGAGTTTGAGCATTCTCATGTGGCTGACTAGTTCAGGAAATTCGTTGGTGAGGAAGAGGCAAACAAAATGGATGTAATAGGTTTTGAGGTTTCTATACCCCGATTGATGAAAAGTTATAACTGTCGTCATTATTTTGCTAACTAAGAGGCGAGACGGTCTGTTTCTTCGTTTGATCCCAGAAGAAATTAGGTGTTTTTTCTATGCAGGGGAAGAAATTTGGCAGAAGTAGTCGACATCGACGAAAACAGCGTCTAAGTTATTCATGCTCAAGTCCTTATAAAGGCAATAGTTTTCTAACGATCAGATCTCGACTAAGGTATTTAGTTTATTTCTTATGCGCAACTCAGGTTAATTACAATGCTCAAGTGAGTGAAGCGCTGGCAAATGTGGAAGAGATGAACAAAGTTATAAGACTGGGTATGCTTGCTCGCCAGAAGATAAATTAAGACTGTAGAAAAGATTGAGATCAGTGTGTTACAGTTCTAATTTAATCAACACCGCCTATCTCTACAGCAAAATAACAACATCATACCAGTACTACCCCACTTGGATATCAGCTGACAAGCTGTGTACGCAGTATCTTCGTTGGTCTTTACTGCATTGGGGTAATCCATACTAAAATATCGTAAGTGAATGCCTCAACGCAACCAGAAGATGGTATCTTACCTCCAACTCTTTTCATTTCCTTATGACAGCACCATTTAACTCTTTCTTGGTTGTTAATTACGCAGAAGACTGTTTTTCACTCTCTAAATGCTATGTTTGAGACGCATATTTATTAGTCATTAGATATGTGTTTAGTGTACAATATACCAATAAGATCCAGAGTCCCCTATATTCATATGGAGTCTTTCATAATCCCCATAAATAACAGGCATATGGAATATCAGCAGTATAAGTTTACAATTTAACAGCATTCTGCCTTATTGTGATACTTTCTCGTGAAAATCCGGTAAGCATTGCCCACAGAATGACAATAATACCTGTGAAAAATCTTCAGGATGAGAGATAAATGGCGCATGTGCTGAATTATCAAAGATTTTCTGTTGAGATTGAGGTACCAATATATTAACTGCTTGCGCTACCCTCACTGGAACTATGGCATCTAGTAGGCCGTAGATCTGTAACCAAGGCATTGATAATTCATGTAATCGTGGACGTAAATCAGTGTGACCGAGGATATAGAATCCAGCTTTTAGAGATTCAGTTTGAGGTGGTGGATGCGCTACTACCACTTTCTTCAACCATTCTATATCTTGACGAGCCGTTAGGGTTCCCATTGCCTGAAACTCTATAAATCTCTCAACTGTACCTATAAAGTCCTCGCTTAGTTGCTGCAAGAATGCTTCTAGCACTTGAAGTTTTGTTCCTCTCCATCCCTGTTTTTCTAGAAATCTAGGGGAGCTTGCTACGGTAACTAAACCTTGGACACGTTCAGGTGCAAGAAGTGCGACCTGTGTGGCTACTATCCCTCCTAGGGACCAACCAACCCAAATAGCTGGTTGGTCTGAATTTTCCAACAAGCACTGTACCATATCCTTTAAAGAAAGTGCATCTGAGGGTTGACTATAACCGTAGCCAGGCAGATCGACACAATGCACACGATAGTGTGCAGTGAGAAACGGGAGCAGATGTTGCCAAACGGCACTATTCATCCCCCATCCATGAATAAAAATCATGTCAGAACCTTGGCCTGATCTATACCAATGAAGTGAAGTGGTCATTTACACTGCCTAAACGTATTACTGGACAATGGTATCCTTTATTTTCTGCACTATCTTACGTGTTCTTATACTGATGTGTCGCTATGTGTTTCACAGCATAGAGATCATTATTGTCTTGAGTTCAATATGTGCCATAAATATTTTTCTCTACTCATCGCTGTATGCCGTACAGATTGTAAACACCCCATCCAATAAATAATTATGCTGTAGCCTGAAAAATTTATAGCCATGGGATAATTGGAACTGCTTTGGTGATTATATCTTTCCTTACTATATCTTACTGGTGTTACTGATTAAATGAGGCCTATAATGCACGGATCACAATATTTTTACAGTCTTAATTTGTCTTCTGTCGAACAGGCATACTGAGTCTTACAACTTTGTTTATCTCTTTCACATTTATTAGCGCCTCACTAACTTGATCATTGTAATTACGAAGCGTGCGTTTAGGGTCGAGCAACTGTTTATAGCGAAACATTGCTGTCTTTGCTAATAAGTGTTTGTGATAACCCCAGTCCTTTTCCAACTCCGCCAGTTTGTCTTTTTTCAACGCCTTCACGGCTTGATTTCTAGGATAGCCTTCCTCCCAGTATTCCGCGGTGCTTAGAGATGGAATAGTAGGCGTTATTCTTTTGTTCTTCAGTACGTGGTGACATGATCTTGTGTCATAGGCTCCATCAGCACTGACTTGCTATATCTTTCGTTGTAATGGATTAAGCAATATAGGTAACCTCAGATCTGCATAAGCGCTTGCTTATCAAACCTAGTCATCTTGATGTTCGGCTCCTTGAGTTGAAATGAATATGCGATAAGCCCCCCGCCAGCAATTTGATCATAAAGCTGATACAACGGCGGTGCCGAGATGTGCGATGTAGGATATTTTTTTTAGTTGGTCAAAAACGGTTTTAATAATAAATCGATTCCGGAGCATCAGGTGGTTCCAAAGTTTCATAACTTTGGGTTTCATGTTTTTTTCATACTCGTTATCAGTTTCACTCCCTTATCTATAAGTTTCCGCTCCAATGGACCAGACATATAACTTTTATCTCCGTAGAACCACCCCAAAAGCTTGTTAACTATTTCCAATACAGGCTTTCTATCATCCACGTTATCCGTCCTCACTTTGACTGAGATCATACTACCTTACTCATTGATAATAAAGTGTAATTTGGAATCGTAGAACAATCACATCGTTCCTTCTCCTCGCTTATCGGTATCTTTAAAAACCTGAAGTTTGAGAATGCGTAGGTTATGACAAATCTGTAACTTGAACGAATCAACGAAGGCAATCCCTGTCTATGAGTGAAGTAAGAGCAAAGCTGAACCAGAATATCTTGCATGAGCGTGAGCATCCTCGTGTAGCTAACTAATTCAGGAAATTTATTGGTGAGGTAGCGACAAACAAAGTGGATGTAATAGGTTTTGAAGTTTTGATACCCCAATTGATGGAAAGTTATCACTTCGCTAACTGAGAGGCGAGAGGACTTATTTCATTGTTTGATACCGGAAGAAATTAGGTGTTTTTTCCATGTAGGGAGGAAAGTCTGGTAGATGTCGTCGACATCCACGAAAACAGCATCTAAGTTATTCATGCTCAAGTCTTTGTGCAGTCAATAGTTTATTTCAAACGATCAGATCGAGACTTTGATATTTAGTTCATTTTTTAAGCGCAGCTTAGGTTAGGTAAAACTTCATGACTAGACACATCAACGGCAAGATGAAGTTTGCGCTAGATACATCACTTCACCTTATCGTGTTTATGCGTTTTCCATTGATCTTCGTCGTGTACCTTTAGGTTTGTGGCATCAATAATGACGTGGTCGAGAGTTCCTCAACTCGGCAAACAGTACTTAACTTTTACGGTCTTCGAACGCATTACTAATGCAGGTGTATGTAGGGGGGCAGCGAGATATTCATCAACATAAAAACTGAATTGAGAAAACTTTATAATCTACGAAGGGGGAGTTTAAAAATACCTTTCACCATCAGTGCCGTTTCAATTGAGGTATCCGAGAATATAAACCCACAATCACGAGAACCGTGATGTTTTAGACAAGGCCATGCCTTAATAGAAGCGACGTCTATCCAAAGAATCACTGAGCCACGGTTTACTAATGCTTAATTATATTGTTTCCAGTTGCTGATCTTGTGCTTTCCCTTTCCCATTATAACCTCCCGCTTAACTCTGGGATGATCTGATCATAGGAATTGCGATTAGTTAAGATATTATTAAAACAACGTCTATCTTACTCCATAAGTGGCAGAGCCAAGACTCATTTTTATCTGGTTGATGCATTAGCGCGTATCCTCAACAAGTAAATAGGGCGAGCTACACATTTACATCCTTCAGCAACAGAGAATTATGTTCCAGTACCGACTGTCCAATTTCCCAGATTTTTTATTCCAATTGACCCTGTTCCTGATCCTGTAGTTTTAAACCATGATGTGTTCATTATAGATGCTATCTTACAAGGTTTGGCTTATTACTTAAACAAATGAGATCAAGTCATTAGCGTTAACTGTTTGTTCCACGCCTTTTTGAGGATACATTCATGAAATAAGTATCTTTGTTTATATAGGGGTGATAGTACAGAAAAGAAAGCGTAAACTATAAAAACAGTACTGGACTATTTAGGTAGGACGTTATGTTTAAAATTACAATTACAAAAAGTGCGCAAAATCATTTCGTAAAATTGTTGGCGCAGCAACCACAAGGTACCAATATCCGCGTATTCGTAGTTAATCCTGGCACTCAAAATGCTGAGTGTGGTGTTTCTTATTGCCCAGAGGATGCAATTGAAGCTAGCGATACTGAGTTAATTCTTGACGGATTCTTAGCATATGTTGACGAGCTTAGTTTCCCCTTTCTGGAAGAAGCAGAGATTGATCTTGTTACCGATAAAATTGGCTCTCAGTTGACGCTTAAAGCGCCAAATGCCAAAATACGCAAATTGGCTGATGACGCCTTGTTAATTGAGCGTGTTGAATATGTCATTCAAACGCTAATTAATCCGCAGTTAGTTGGTCATGGAGGCAACATTCAGCTGATAGAAATCACTGAAGAAGGCATCGCTGTGATCCAATTTGGTGGCGGTTGTAACGGTTGCTCAATGGTAGATTTAACATTGAAAAATGGTATTGAAAAGCAACTACTCGAAGAGTTCCGAGACGAACTCACCTCTGTGCGTGATATCACAGAACACTCTCACGGTAAGCATTCCTTCTACTGATTACTTGATATTAGATACTCCTTCTTTGTAACGCGTATCACATTATAAGTGGAGGTATCTAAAACCACATGGACTTTCCACTATTAAGGTATGCACTCGTTTAAGTTCTTACCTATTAACTCTAATCAGTTTGAGTGTAATTGAGACAGTAGAAAAGATCACTACCCCTGCAAACCCTCATAACAGTTTAACAGCCACAATATAACAGGTAGCAGCCATTGAAAATGATATCGTATTACACCTGATAAACGGTCTGATTTAATTAACCTCAGATCTGCATAAGCGCGTGCTTATCAAACTTATCCATCTTGATGTTCTGCTTTTTTAGTTGAAATGAATACGTGATAAGCCCCGCCAGAAAGTTGATCATAAAGCTGATACAACGGCGGTGCCGAGATGTACGATTTGGAATATATTTTTTAGTTGGTCAAAAACGGGTTCAATAATAAATAGATTCCGGAGCATCAGGTGGTTCCAAAGTTTTATCACTTTAGGTTTAATGTTTTTTGACACCCGTTATCATTGTCATTTCCTTGTTTACAAGTTCCTGTTCCAATGGATCAGCGATATAACCTTTATCTCCGTATAAACACCCCAAAGCTCGTCAACCCTTTCCGATATAGGCTTTCTATCATCCACGTAATCCGTCGTCACTTTGACTGAGATAATGCTACCTCGGTCATTGATAATAAGGTGTAATTTAAAACCGTAGATCCACCCCCTAGTTAATTTTCCTTGCTTCGCGGTATATTTAAAAAACTGATGTCTGAGAATGCGTAGGTTGTGATAGACCTGTAGCTTGGACGAATCAACGAAGGCAATCTCTGTCAGCCTTGCATGACGGTGAGTTAGGTAAGAATAAAACTGAATCAGAACACCTTGCATGAGTTTAAGCATCCTCATGTAGCTAACTAATTTAGGAAATTCGTTGGTGAGGTAGCGACAAATAAAGTGGATGTAATAGGTTTTGAAGTCGAGATACTAAGATTGATGGAAAGTTATCACTATCATCATGACTTTGCTAACTGAGAGGTGAGAAGGATGGTTTCTTTGTTTGATACCGGAAGAAATGAGGTGTTTTTTCCATGTAGGGAAGAAAGTCTGGTAGAAGTCGTCGACATCGACGAAAACAGTCTCTAAGTTATTCATGCCCAAGGCATTGTACAATCAATAGGTTATTTCAAACGATCAGATCGAGACTTAGTCATTTAGTTCATTTCTTATGTGTAACTCAGGTTATGGTCTTTCTGATAAAGTGATTATAATGTGTAACCCTGCTGTTTAAAGATAACTTATCAAAGATCAACATTCCCTAGTTGTTCCATACAAGGTTTTTTACATCAAGTGTAAATTTGCAATTTCTAACTAAGATTTTATAATCTGGAATACTTCCCATATCACAACACAAATAGTTTGGGATATTACTTGACAAGGTTGGATGTTATAGGGGCATATATAATAAAGTCATTGATGATGCGCTTCATGTGTGTTTATAATGGAGGTGGCAGGAATTTATTATTCTATATTCTGGATTTGTTCACGTATCTGTTCGATAAGAACTTTTAATTCGATCCCAGATGTAGTAACCTCGGTGCTGATGGATTTAGATGCCAATGTGTTTGATTCACGGTTTAATTCCTGCATCATGAAATCTAAACGTCGGCCACAGGCTCCTCCTTGAGCCAAGATTTTCTTCGTCTCCGATACATGTGAATCTAGTCGCTCTAGCTCTTCTGCGACATCCGTTTTTTGTGCCATAAGAATCATTTCCTGTTCGATACGATGCGCGTCTAATTTTAGTTTTACCTCTTCCAATTTTTGGATTAGACGTTGGCGTTGCCAGTTTAGAATTTCTGGTATTTTAGTACGGATTTTGATTACTTCCACATTGATCGCCATTAAGCGCTGTTCAATTAGTATTCTCATATTGTTACCTTCACGGGCGCGTGCTGCTATGAGGTTGACCACGGTTTCATCGAAGTTCTCTATTAACTCTTTGTTTATAGAATCCCTGTTTTGTCCTATATCCTCCATCACGCCTGGCCATTGCAGGACTTGGAATGGCTCGATGTTACCTTCACCTGATAGTTTTTTTATCCACTTAGCTGCATGAATCACTTTCTTTGCTAATTCTTCATTGATACAGAGTTGTGTGTTCGAAGACGAATTGGCTTCAAAACGTAGACTGCATTCTACCTTACCGCGAGAAAGCCGCTGACGTAAGCGTTCACGAAGGATGTGTTCAAGACCACGGAACTGTTCTGGCATTCGGATACAGGTTTCGAGGTAACGGTGATTCACCGAATGGATTTCCCAAATGGCGGAACCCCATGTGTTCTTTATTTCCTGTCTGGAATAGGCAGTCATACTGTAGATCATTAATGTACACTCTTTTATCAAAGTGATTTTCATTATACGCAGATACTAGCCGGTGTGTCAGCACCTAGTACAAATTGTAAGAAAAAACGGAGGGGGTGGTTAGTATTAGCGTGATTTGATCAAAATAACTATAATGTTGGGTTAACGAAATTCAGTAGTTTAAGACAGGAGGAATCCTATGCGTCCAAGCGGAAGGGAAGTTGATCAAATTCGACCGGTTATCATTACCCGTCATTTTACCATTCATGCGGAAGGTTCAGTACTAGTTAGGTTTGGAGACACTAAAATTATTTGTACTGCAAGCGTTGAGGAGGGTGTACCTCGCTTTCTTAAAGGTAAAGGACAAGGCTGGATAACTGCTGAGTACGGCATGTTACCGCGTGCTACTCATACCCGCAACAGCCGTGAAGCGGTAAACGGGAAACAAGGTGGCCGTACCCTAGAAATTCAACGTCTTATTGCACGTAGTTTGCGCGCAGCGGTCAATTTGGATAAACTTGGAAACTTCACCATTACTGTTGACTGTGATGTAATTCAAGCTGATGGAGGTACGCGCACCGCGTCTATTTCTGGTGCTAGCGTGGCATTGGCTGATGCACTGAACAAGCTAGTTGTAGAAGGAAAACTGGCTATGAATCCAATGAAAGGTCATGTTGCTGCGGTGTCTGTTGGTATTCTTAATGGTACACCAATCTGTGATCTTGAATATGTTGAAGATTCTGCAGCAGAAACCGACATGAATGTGGTGATGCTGGAAAATGGTCGAATGGTTGAAGTTCAAGGCACTGCCGAAGGTAAACCGTTCACGATAGAAGAATTAAATGTGATGTTGTCTATGGCTATGAAAGGCATTGAAGATATCATCTTTATTCAGAAAGCATCATTAGTAAATGGATAAATAAGGGGCTTCTAGTCCGAGTGGATTGCTCTCTTCCGTCATTTTATAACCCTGATCATTGAAGAGACTTGATTTTTAATAAAATTAGGATCAAGCAACGCACTGTGACAGGGCTTTTTACCAAGAAGTAAAAATAAACACTCTCAACCCTGCATGATACAACGCGTGCAGGGTTGAGTCTGCGATCGCAATAAGAGTGGTACAGATTGTATCTGAAGGTTGGTATATTGCGATGAGTTTTCAAGCACTGCGCATCTATGAAACAACTGTTTTACGCCACATCAAGAACTGGGAAACTGATCTCAGAAAATGCGTAAATTGTGATAAACATATAGCTTGGATGAATCAACGAAGGCAATCTCTGTCGGCCTTGCCTGATGGTGAGTGAGGTAAGAGTAAAGTGGATGTAATAGGTTTTGAAGTCTCGATACCCTGATTGATGGAAAGTTATCACTATTGTCATTACTTCGCTAACTGAGAGGCGAGAAGGCTTTTTTCTTTGTTTGACACCGACAGAAATTAGGTATTTTTCCCATGCAGGGGGGAAAGTCTGGCAGAAGTTGTCGATATCGCCGAAAACAGTGTCTAGGTTATTCATGCCCAAGTCATTATGCAGTTAATAGTTTGTTTCAAAAAATCAGATCGCGACTTGGGCATGTAGTTCATTTCTTATGCGTAGATCAGGTTAATCAAGCATTAATAAACCAAGGCCAGTCACTTGTTGGATACCAAGATTGAAACGGAACTGATGGTGAAAGGTATTTTCAAGTTCCCACGTCGTTATTGACGCCACAGGCCTAAGGGTATACGGCGAAGGTGAATGGATATAGGTAAGATCTCATTATCACTTACAGAAACTAGGCTAACTTCTGCAGCAATAACCTCATGAGTAGACACATGAGCCTATGATACAAGATCATGTCACCACGCACTGATAAACAAAGTAATAACACCCAGTATTCTACCTAGAAGTAATTCTTGGTACTGGGAGGGAGGCCATCCTAGATATGAAGCTATAAAAGAGGTGAAAAAAGATAAATGGACGGAGTGGAAAAGGACAGGGGTTCTCACAAACGTCCATTAACAGAGACAGCAATGTTTCGCTATAAACAGTTTCTAAGCCCTAAACTCACTCTTCGTGATTACAATGCTCAAGTTGGTGAAGCGATGGCAAATATGAAAGCGATAAACAAAGTTATAAGATTTGATATGCCTGTTTACCTGCAGATAAATTAAGACTGTAAAATATAGAGATCATTGCATTATAGGCCTGATTTAATCAATAATACAATTTAAAATTGTCAAGAAAATAACCTGCTAATCTAATTGGTATTCAAACCCTTGTAAAAAATAGCTAACCAAATACCAACATGGAGAAATGCAACCTGAATAATCCACACTACTCGAAACATCTTCCAGTAAAGTAACAAAATTGAGCAATTGCTTTATTATATCGCTTGTAGTGATACATCCATTATCACAATACAGTTGCGCATAGCAGGTGATTGATTTGTATTTATGATATATTTTGACTCCGTCACCCATTGTGTAATGTGATTATGGTTCAAAAAAATGTGCAAGCTTTATCTGGAAAACGTATTGTGTTGGGGATCGGTGGTGGTATCGCTGCCTATAAGTGTGCAGATCTCACTCGTCGATTGATTGAGCGCGGAGCGGAAGTGAAAGTTGTGATGACAGAGGCTGCAAAAAAATTTATCACCCCATTAACAATGCAAGCCATATCAAGGCACCCCGTTTTCGACAGTTTGCTCGATCCAACAGCCGAAGCTTCAATGGGGCATATAAAAATAGCAAAATGGGCTGATTTAATGCTTCTTGCCCCTGCAACAGCGGATTTAATCGCACGTGTAACTGCTGGCATGGGCAACGACTTACTCACTTCCGTCAGCTTGGCTACAGGTGCGCCTATTGCTGTAGTCCCCGCCATGAATCAGCAAATGTATCATGCGACCGTGACACAAGAAAATCTAGCCACACTGACACGTCGTGGTCACCTTATCTGGGGTCCAGCCTCTGGGGAACAAGTCTGTGGTGACATTGGCCTAGGACGTATGCTTGAACCCCTGAAGTTAGTAGCGTTGATTGAAGAACATTTTTCAGATAACGACCTTGACGGTATGTCGTTTCTTATTACCGCGGGTCCAACACGAGAAGCAATTGATCCTATTCGATACCTTACCAACAAAAGTTCAGGTAAAATGGGATACGCTATTGCTGATGCCGCTGCAAAACGAGGCGCAAAAGTCACATTGGTGAGTGGCCCTATACAGTTAGCGACACCTACCAACGTTGAGCGTATCAATGTGCAAAGCGCTGAAGACATGCATAACGAAGTACAGAGACACGCAGGACAACATCAAATTTTTGTTGCCTGTGCAGCTGTGTCAGATTTTACACCAGTACAGGTTGCCGATCACAAAATCAAGAAGAAAACTGGGTGCGATAAAATAACTCTTTCATTAGTAAAAACTAAAGATATTATAGCATCCGTTACCGCGATGACAAATAATCGACCCTTTACTATCGGCTTTGCCGCTGAAACGCAAGATATTGAACAATATGCACGTAGTAAACTAACTAAGAAGAACCTTGATCTTATCTGTGCTAATGATGTTTCACGCAAAAATCAAGGCTTCAACAGTGACCAAAATGCCCTGCATCTATATTGGGCCAATGGCGACAAACTTCTGCCATTGGCGAGTAAGATCGACATCGGACATCAACTCGTCAGCGAAATAGTAACGCTGTTTAATAAAAACAAATAAAAAGTTAGTAGAACCCGCCATGAAAATAATCAACCTAAAAGTCATCAACCCACAGATCGGAAACAAATTTCCTATACCTGCCTATGCTACCGAAGGATCTGCAGGTCTCGATCTCTGCGCGTGCTTGAATGAAACCAAGACGCTAAATCCAGGGGAAACACAATTAATTCCAACGGGTTTGGCAATCTATATTGAAGACCCTTCAATAACTGCTATCATTCTTCCTCGATCAGGCCTTGGTCATAAACATGGTGTTGTTCTAGGTAACTTAGTCGGTCTAATTGATTCAGACTATCAAGGTCAATTAATGGTTTCTTGCTGGAACCGAGGCAAAGACATCTTTGTTATTGAACCAGGCGAGCGTATTGCTCAGATGGTTTTTGTTCCCGTGATTCAAGTTGAATTTAATATTGTAGAGGACTTTTACACCACAGAACGTGGTGTTCGTGGTTTTGGGCACTCAGGCACAAAATAAGATCCTGCATTTAATAAGTTAATTGCCGTCTAAAGAATGAATTGTTTAATAGTTATACATCCTGTCAGGAAACATGATATTTGCAGTAATAGACAACAGGGTTACACGTCATACTAAACGAATAATTCAACTTATTGAATACATGATCTACAATAACGGCATTAACGTGATAATACTCCATAAGGATGCCACCTGAGAGTGTGTTTTTCTTACAGCCATACTCATGGCTTGATATTTTTAGTTAGCAAAGATTGACGATTGGTTAATTTTTATTAAAATAGACGGTGCGGATCGTTAATATATTTTGGTTGGTGATCAAAAAAACAACTATCTGTACATAACAGGAAAAAATATAACCGACGCGAGGCAATTCGCTAGGCACTGGTTCGAATATTAAAATCTACACAGGGCAACCAAAACATTAACACCGTAAAACTTGCAGCACAAGTAAGAGTTTTTAAAGCTGCACTGTATCGAAATCTTCTAGGTCGTATGTCCAATAAGTTGATTTCTATCTAAGAAATAAATTCTTTTATAGTTACAAATCCTGTTAAGACACATGATATCTGCAATAGTAGACAACTAGGCGGCAAGTTATACTAATGCACCATTTAATTTATTAAATATATAACTAACCTGAGCTGCGCATAAGAAATGAACTAAATGCCTAAGTCGCGATCCGATCGTTTGAAATAAACTATTGATTGCACAAGGACTTGTGTATGAATAACTTAGACGCTGTTGTCGTCGATGTCGACGACATCTGCCAGACTTTCCTCCCTACATGGAAAAAGCACCTAATTTTCTCCGGTATCAAACAAAGAAATAAGTCTTCTTACCTCTCAGTTAGCGAAGTGATAACTTTTCATCAATCGGAGTGTCGAAACTTCAAAACCTATTACATCCACTTTGTTTGTTGTTACCTCTCCAACGAATTTCCTGAATTAGTTAGCTACACGAGGATGCTCACGTTCATGCAAAAACTTCTAGTTCTGCTGTGCTCTTACCTCACTCACCGATAGGGATTGCCTTCGTGGATTCGTTCAAGTTACAGGTTTGTCACAACCTACGCATTCTCAAACATCAGGTTTTTAAAGATATCGAGAAGCGAGGAAAAGGAACGATGTGGTTGTTCTACGGGTTTAAATTACACCCTATTATTAATGACCAAGGTGGCATTATCTCAGTCAAATTGATGACGGATCACGTGGATGATAGAAAGCCTGTATTGGAAATGGTTGACGAGCTTTAGGGTGTTTATACGGAGATAAAGGCTATATCGCTGATCCATTGTAGCGGGAACGTGCAAACAAGGGAGTGACACTGATAACGGGTATGAAAAAAATATGAAACCTAAAGTGATAAAACTTTGGAACTGCCTGATGCTCCGGAAACGATTTATTATTGAAACCGTTTTTGACCAACTAAAAAATATATTACAAATCAAGCAGTTCCGACACCGCCGTTGTATCAGCTTTATGGTTAACTTGCTGGCGGGGCTTATAGCGTATTTATTTCAACCAAAGAAGCCGAGCATAAAGATGACCAAGTTTGATAAGCAAGCGCTTATGCAGATCTGAGGTTAACTATTTCTTAAGTAAGGAACACATGGTTGAAGGTTTAATTGAGTTTATAGAAAAATCTCTCATAACCTGAATTAACTGTATCTTCAATGAAGAAAAAGATATCACTATCCGACTTCGTCTTATACCTTTAGCTACTTTTAGTATTTGGTTAAGGATCCTCGCCCGGATACGTCTCATGACGGTTTTGTATTCAATAAGTAGGCTTTTATGAAAATTCCTTTTTATTTCATATAAATAAGCCATATTAAAAATAGGAGTACCTGTAAGGGTGGATACCAATGCTTTACTATTACCTGCCAAACTAACGCAGTGTTGTTTCCTAAATATCTAAATTAATCGCAATTTCTACGATTAGATCATCATGGAGTTTAGAGGAGGTGATGATGAGAACGATCAAGCACAAGATCAGCAACTGAAAACAATATAATCAAGCATGAGTAAACCGTGGATCAGTTATTTGTTAGATAGACGTTGCTTCTATTAAACGAATGGCCTTGTTTACAATATCACGGTTCTCGTGACCATGAGTTTATATTCTCGGATACCTCAATTAAAAAGGTACTGATGGTGAAAGGTATTTTCAAACGCCCACTTCATAGATTAAAAAGCTTTCTCAATTCGGTTTTTACACTGATAAATCCCTCTACATACACCTACCTTAGTAATGCGTTCGAAGACCGTAAAAGTTAAGTACCGTTTGCCGAATCAAGGAGCTGTCTTCCACTTCGTTATTTATGCCACAGACCTAAACGTATACGACAAATATCAATGGAAAACGCGTAAATACGGTAAGGAGACGGGGTGTATCTGGCGTAAACTTCATCTTGCCGTTGATATATCTATTTATAAGGTTATTGCTGCAGAAGTTAACCTGGCTTCTGTGGGTGACACTGAGGTTTTACCTATATTTCTTAACCTATTATGACGAAAGATACAGCAAGTTGGTGCTGATGGATCTTATGACACAAGAGCATGTCGCCACGTACTAAAGAACAAAGGAATAATGCCCAGTATTCCACTTCGAAGTAATTCTGGGTACTAGGAGGAAGGGCATGCTAGAAATGAAGCTGTAAAGGCGTTAGAAGAAGATAAATTGGCGGAATGGAAAAAGACAGGAGTTATCATAAACGCTCATTAGCAGAAACAGCAATGTTTTTCTCTAAACAATTGCTCAGCCCTAAACCCACTTTTCGTTATTACAATGCCTAAGTCGGTGAAGCGCTGGTAAATGTGAAAGCAATGAACAAAGTTCTAAGACAAGGTCTGCCTATTCGCCAACAGACAAATTAAGACTGTAAAAATATTGGGATCAGTGCGTTATAGGCCTGATTTAATCAACAACGCCTCTTAAAATGATACCTTGATAAGGAGATCAGCAAAATTAGCTGAGACCTGCATCTTCAAGTTATTTTGGTATAAGCATACATTCAACACTGTCATTTTTATAATCATCGTCTAAGTTTAGACAATTTTATATACCGTACGCTGTACGATACACCTTTATTGCCTCCAACTGCTCAGGGTTACCGCCTATTTCTTGAAGGTAGACCACCAAATCACTAAGGCTCACAATCGATATCACCTTGCATCCAAAGTCATGTTCCAGTTCTTGAATTGCCGATAATGCACCCTTTGTATTTTCTTGGCGATCAATTGCGACCAACACACCAACCAAATCGGCACCATTTGCTTGGATGATTGCCATCGCCTCACGGATCGCTGTGCCCACAGTAATCACGTCATCAACCAGCATAACACGACCTTTAAGTGCACTCCCCACCAAACTGCCACCTTCACCATGGTCTTTGGTTTCTTTACGATTAAAACAATATGGTTTATCTACATCGTAGTACTCTGCTAACACCACTGCGGTAGTAGTCACAATGGGGATTCCCTTATATGCTGGACCAAACAGCAAATCATAATCAATTTTTGAATTTATCAACGCTTCAGCATAGAAATGCCCTAAACGTGATAATTCCCGCCCCGTATTAAACAAACCCGCATTAAAAAAGTATGGGCTTTTGCGACCAGACTTCAGGGTGAACTCCCCGAACTTCAGAACCTGTTTTTCCAATGCAAATTCAATAAATTGACGCTGATAGGCTTTCATTATTCTCCTGTCGTTCTCAATCGGTTGATTGCTAATCACACCACGTATTTAGGCATCCTTTCTCTCTCGAATTAATCATTTGTTCAATAGGTTACTTTCAAAGGAATACTTACTTTTTATGCAAGTAGCGATAAACTTGTCACATATTTCCATCGATTTCAAATATTCGTTCACTCTCCAATTAAATCGTTTTAAGCCCGTTTAAGAATTAAAAGTTTCCCTCTCCTTTAGTTATTTCTCAAAAAATTTTTTGAGAAAACTGGAACCACCTGTACACTAAAAATCCATCTTAGATCCAGATATGCTTTTTATAAGCGTGGTTCGTAAGTATATTAGTAACGGGCTAGTTCTTTTTCATTACGAACAAAAGACAATTGAGCATCTACTTTCGCATAGCATTCTAGGGCGTGTGTTCAATAAGTTAGTTGCCATCTAAAAATAAATTTCTTCAGGATTACTAATCCTATTAGGACAGATGATATCTGTAGTCGTAAACAAGTGGGTCACAAGTAATACTGACGAACCATTCACCTTATTTAATACATAACCTGACTGCGACACTTATAGTCTAATATAAAAGAGGAAGCCAACTACCAAAAATACTACGCTCTTCTCGCCAAAGAAATGAACAGTACTACCAAGAATCATCAGCAGTTATCCAAAGGATAAATATACCAAATTGCAACCGTTTTTACACATTAAACTCCAATCTCTGATATCTAAAAAGATAATTAAGGTTCCATCGCTTTTCTGTATACAGAATACTAAAAAAGTAGAGAACTTCTGTACTTATTTACCCTAACGTAACCTCAGATCTGCATAAGCGCTTGTTTATCAAACCTAGTCATCTTGATGCTTGGCTTCTTTGGTTAAAATGAATACGTGATAAGCCCCGACAGCCAGTTAGCCACAAATATGATACAACTACGGTGCCTAAAGTACTCGATTTTAGATATGTTTTTAGTTGGTCAAAAACGGTTTCAATAATAAATTGTTTCCGGAATATCAGGAGATCTCAAAGTTTCATCACTTTGGGTTTCATATTCTTTTTCATACCCGTTATCAGTGTCACTCCCTTGTTTGCAAGTTCCCGCTACAATGGATCAGCGATATAACCTTTATCTCCGTAAAACCAGCCCATAGTTTTTTTCTCGCTTCTAGGTACCTTT
The DNA here is from genome assembly GCF_002464935.1 of Candidatus Enterovibrio escicola. GTDB lineage: Bacteria > Pseudomonadota > Gammaproteobacteria > Enterobacterales > Vibrionaceae > Enterovibrio > Enterovibrio escicola. Next base: position 114,425 of record NZ_NBYY01000011.1, on the reverse strand, counting down.
AAAAACCTGATTTCTGAGAATACGTAGATTGTGACAAATCTGTAGCTTGGACGAATCAACGAAGGCAATTCCTGTCGGCTTTGCCTGAAGATGAGTGAGGTAAGAGCAAATCAAAACCAAAACACCAGGCATGAGTTTGAGCATCCTCGTGTAATTAACTAATTCAGGAAATTCGTTGGTGAGGTAGCGACACACAAGGTGGATGTAATAGATTTTTAAGTCTCGATACCCCTATTGATGGAAAGTGATCACTATCGCTAACTGAGAGGAGAGAAAGTTTGTTTCTTTGTTTGATACCAGAAGAAATTAGGTCTTTTTCCCCATGCAGGAAGGAAAGTCTGGCAGAAGTCGTCCACATTAACGAAAACAGCGTCTAAGTTATTCATACCCAAGTCCTTGTGCAATCAATAGTTTATTTCAAATGATCAGATCACGACTTGGGCATTTAGTTCATTTCTCATGCGCAGATCAGGTTAATTAAGAGTATACATCTTAAGGGAAATTCTGATAGGAATAATCGGTCATGAATTTAATAGGATGATCTTCGTGTATAAGGCATATTTTATATGGTGATCATTATAATTATCGTTGACATTCAATATAGTTTTTACCCGTACACAAGAACGGTTAAAAAGCAGGGAGTCGGCCGTAGGGGATATCACCGCTATCCTTGCCAGTTATGTTATCGAACATTTCATCGTTAATATATATGCACAACTTATCAGATTGAGATAAAAGAGAAAATTATTAAATTTCCTATGAAAAATACGGGCATCCGTGATTCATATCGAGTGCTATACATTCGCATTAATGCAATTATCCGAGTTTTAGAAACTTTACACCCCGCTGTGTAACCACATTCTTTTTTGATGTACAGGAAGTAGTGCTTATTTAAAATATAGATGAGCAATGGTTTTTTGTCTGTAACAAAATAATTATCTGGATATTATATGCTTAGGAGCTTTGGTTGAAACGGTACTGATGGTGGAAGGTACTTTTAAGCACCCTCTTCGTGGATTAGAAGGCTTTCTAAATTTGGTTTTTACGCTAATGAATGTTCCGCTGGAATCCCTTACATACACTTGTATTAGTAAGCGTTTGACAGCCGTAGAAGTTCAGTACTGTTTGCCGAATCGAAGAGCTGTCACCACGTGCTGAAGAACAAAGGAATAACGCCTAGTATTCAACCTCGAAGTAATGATGGGTATTGGGAGGCAGGCCATCCTAGAAATGAAGCTGTAAAGGCGTTGAAAGATGATAAATTTGGGGAGTGGAAAAGGACAGGGTTTATCATAAATGTCCATTAGCAGAGACAGCAATGTTTCACCATAAATAGTTTTTAAGCCCTAAACTCACTCTTTGTGATTACAATGCTCAAGTTGGTGAAGCGCTGGCAAATATGAAAGCGATGAACAAAGTTATAAGACTCGATATGCTTGTTCACCTGAAGATAATGCAGATAAATTAAGACTGTAAAAAAGATTGGGATCAGTACATGATAAGACTGATTTAATCAACAACTCCTTTTCAAGGTGTACGCTATTTCTTCCCGAGAATAAACACATTGTTAGCAAGCTCTAATACTCAACGTATTAAGCGGGAAGATTCGACCCTCCATCCACGTTTGTATCTGCTTAATCTAAGAATGATTAGATACTCAAAATCAATCAAAATATACGACGAAGTTATCGGTATATTTTTTGACCGCGAGTATTCCCTTTAAAGTATAATCAACTTATTGAATTCATGATAATGAATCGTCGATATCAGTAAAAAGTTATCTGAATTACCTTGCCAAAGTCCTTATACGACAGAGGATTTGATTCAAACGATCAGGTCGAGATTTGAGCCTCTAGGTCATCACTTATGCGCAACTCAGGTTGATTATATTATTTCTAGTTGCTGATATTGTGCTTGGCCTTTCCTTTTCCTTTTTCCATCATGAGGCTCCTGCTTAACTCCATGCTGATCTGATCGTAGGAATTACGATTAGTTCAGATATTTTGGAAACCAAGGCCCCTGAATTGCTAAAAATCTATCAAAAAGATCTTTTTTATAGTTGAAAACTATAAATTTAATTTATACAATATACCACTTTTGGTTAATCTTAGGTATATCGGCTGAGCTTGAAATCGCGGGGTTAGCGAAAAGTAAGCAACAGGTTAGAATGATTTAAGGAGGGATAAGTATGTCAAGAGTATGCCAAGTAACTGGTAAGCGCCCTGTGGTCGGTAACAGACGATCACACGCGAATAACGCTACCAAGAGACGTTTTCTGCCTAACCTTCAAACTCATCGTTTCTGGGTAGAGGGTGAAAAACGTTTTGTTAAACTGCGCCTAACTCCTAAAGGTATGCGTATCATCGATAAAAAAGGCATTGATTCTGTCCTTACAGAGATACGTGCCCGTGGTGAAAACGTTTAAGAGGTTTAAAAATGGCTAAAAATGTTCGTGAAAAGATCCGTTTAGTATCATCAGCTGGTACGGGGCACTTCTACACAACTGATAAAAGTAAACGCAACATGCCTGGTAAATTCGAAATCAAGAAATACGATCCTGTTGCTCGTCAACATGTTATGTACAAAGAAGCGAAAATTAAGTAACAAATGTTTAACTTAATAAAAACTTGCCCCAGTTTAAACCCTAAACACCTCTTTAGGTGCAGGTGTTAGTTTGAACGGTGTAGCTGCTGATGTTGAAATATGAATCGCGCAAAATTAGATATTTTTTTAGTATTGATAGAATGTAGTACTTGATTTGTTTCCACTCTCTTATCTCTCCTTAATTTTATTTTAGTTAACCTCAGATCTGCATAAGCGTTTGCTTATCAAACCGAGTCATCTTGATGCTCACCTTTTTTGGTTGAAATGAATACGTGATGAGTCCTGCCAGCAAGTGGACCATAAAGCTGATACAACTACGGTGCCGAGAAGGCTTGATTTAAATATGTTTTTAGGTGAGCGTTTAGCAGAGGTGGCTTGACTCGATGTTTATGAGATTAAACATCGTTTGGATAGGATTGCTTGCAGATCACCGATGACACTACATTGCTAATGACATCCAATGCAGATAGCCCACGTTTCTTACAGGTTTCGACCTCGGATAGAATACGTGAACGGAACCGTTTTTCTCAGTAATAGCTGGTACCAAAGCAGATTTTCCGCATGATGACGCTGATAGGAATACACCGCTCAGCTTCATCATTAGTCAACGGTACGCCTCATGATAAAGAAAAATCCAGAGTCCCTGTTTGTGCTTCAAGATATATGTACACCTTCCAGCATACTGATAAATTTGGATCTGTTTACCTTTTCCTCACTTCGAGGTACCTTTAAAAACCTGATGTCTGAGAATGGGTAGGTTATGAAAGGCCTGTCACAATTTACGTATTCCATGGCATTGCTGGTCTGAGGAAATGGTTAAATGAGGTAAAGGGAAGATGGGATGATTTTATGGCTTTAAACTTCACCTTACCATCAACGAGCGATGCGGTATCATTTCGGTAAAGGTAAGAACAATCAATGTTTATGACAGAAAACTGGTGCCTGATATGACGGATAATCTTTGGAGATAAGTAGTATATATCTGACTTCCTTAAAAAACACTCGCCGAGAAATGGGTTGTCTCTTCACGAAAAAACGGAAAAACATGAAAGAAAAGGTGAGGAAGCTTTGAGATCGTCTTATGTTAAGAAAATAATTTATCATTGAGATAGTCTTTATCCGATTAAAAACATATTCCAAATTAAGCAATCTCGGCACTGAAGTGGGGTAAGTTTTATGGTCACCCTTATTACTGGACTCATTGCTTATAAGTTTCCCACTAAAAAAGCCTAGCCTTAAAATTACTCGGTATGAAAAATAAGCGCTTATGCAGATCTGAGGTTAATAAGGTATAATTTGAAGCCGTAAAAAATTAGAGTTACAGTAATTTTTGGTGTATGGGTAGGGAATAATACGGTATAACCTGTTGATTGATGTTGATAAACCAACAATCATCAAGGAATACACTACATGGATAATAATCATAACGTTACCGAGTTTCATAAAGTAGAAAACCCGCTTAATGAACTGATGAAACAAGACCCACAGCAGTTGTTGGGTAAAGCTATAGAAGCCAAGGTTCAATCATTGCTTGATACTTGTACATCACTCCAAGCTAACAGAAAGCAGGGAGTGGTTCGAAATGGCCATTTGCCTGAGCGGCACCTAGAAACTGGGTTCGGTGAGATTACCATCAAAGTCCCAAAGGTTCGAGATAGAACAGGGAGCGGGATCAAGTTCAACAACAAACTGGTTTTGCCCTACCTCAAGTAAATCAAAAACATAAAAAAGCTTATCTCTTGGCTCTATCGGCGGGTGATCTCCACGGGAGATATGCAGCCAGCACTGGAATAACTCTTAGGTAAGCAAGTCAAGGGGTTGTCAGCAAAAAGTATTTCTCAATTCAAGCAGAAGTGGGAAGCAAAATACGACCAGTGGCGTAAGCAGTACCTAAGTAAATGACGGTATGTCTACAGTTTGGCCGATGGTATTTATTGCAAAGTTCGGATGGATAAAAAGCTTTGCCTGCTTGTTGTCATCGGCGTCAATGATGCCGGCAACAAGGAAGTGCTAGCCGTTGTCGATAGGTACAGGGAGTTAAAGAGCAGTTGGCTTCAAGTTCTGTGATAGCTAACGTACTAAAGGTATTAGTATCACTCCTTAACTTGCTATTGGTGATGGTGAATTCGGTTTTTGGAATGCAGTGACAAATCATTGGCCAATGACGCGTCATTAATACAGTGGGTACACAAAACTGGCAATGTATTAAACAAAATCCCAAAATCTGTTCAACCACGAATAAAAGAATCGCTTTACGAAATCTAAATAGTGGAAACACAACAAGAGGCACAGAAAGCCTTCGGATAGTTCAAAATACGATATGGTGCCAAACATCCTAAAGTAACGGAGTGCCTAACAAAAGACAAAGTGGAAATTCTGGCATTTTATGATTTCCCCGCCTAACACTGGAAATATATCTGAACAACCAACCAAATTAAATCAAATGGTTGCAACGGTGAGGCTAAGAACGAACAAAACCAAGAATTGTGGAAACCGAAAAACAACACTGGCAATGACCTGCAACCTGATGTGAACCGCTGAGGTTAACTGGCGTAGCCTGCGAGGCTTTAAATTATTCGTGGATATCATCAAAGGCAATAAATTTAAAAATGGCATTCGTGAAAGAAACGTTAATCTTCAGGATACAACTCTAGAAGTTGTACACCAGATTTGACCATAGCTCGCTATCTCTCTGATAGGTTATGCATTTTACTTGACGGAGGTGAGAGATCAAACATCTTCAATAATTACGGATAGATTTAGAGGTTTGGGTGGAAATTAACCACTTAGGTACTCATCTTGATTATCGAACACCTTATAGTCATAACATGAACGCAATCTGGTTTTTTTGATCTTTGGTTAATTGCTGATAATTCATGGTAGCATTGCTTGTTTCTTTTGCTCTAAGAAGGTAGGATATTCGGCAGTTAAATTTCTCTCCAACGCTAAACTATAAGTATAGCAGTTATTATCTGAATTTAGGTGTATAATCTTTTCTAGATCTCAGGATAAAAGCATGGGAAGAATCTCCCGTATCACGTTTAATAATTTTTTGATTATTGGTATTTTAATTTTCATATCGATAGTGTATTTACCAGTGTACATTAGGGGTAGTCTTATTCAAGACGGGACACCGAAAGAAATTGAGCAAGTTCTACCTAGCGGTGTGATTGCGTTAGTGCCTGAGCATATCACCATTACTGCCCTTCAATTTCCTACCTTTACCCTTACCAAAGGTAAAGTATGGAAAACTGATTCTACGCTGGATATTTCTGCCACTCAGTTAGCTAATCGATGGATTAGTTTGACGGGAACTGAAATTTCGACAGAAATATATGATAGGCTTAAAGTTAGCTTAATGACACCTTCTACTCTGAAAGTGTATAGAGGTAAAGAAGGAGAGTCGTATCGTTTGAACTATTATGAGTTACCCACGTTTTGGCTTATTCAAAACTGGGAAAACCGTTGGTTTGCTGTTTCGGTTGAATCACACTACCTTTTCCCTGTTTCCAACTAGTATAGTATATCATGCCTGAATTACCTGAAATAGAAGTAAGTCGGATAGGGATAAAACCTTATGTAGAAGGGCAAACTGTCACGAAACTTGAAGTCAGACAGCCGAAATTGCGATGGCCAGTACCGGATTCAATATACGATATTGAAGGTCAAGTTATTCGTTCTTTAAAGCGACGTGCCAAATATCTCATTCTTGAAACAAACATTGGCTATGCTTTAATCCACTTTGGTATGTCTGGAAGTTTACGTATACTTCCAGAAAGTTCGGTACCCGGTAGGCATGACCATGTAGATCTCCACTTAAGCTCAGGTACAGTGATTCGCTATAACGATCCTCGACGATTTGGTGCATGGTTGTGGCAGGCAAAACAAGGCAAACGTCTTCAGGTACTAGAAAATCTGGGTCCTGAACCGCTTACGGATGCGTTTACGAGCGAATACTTGTTCGTAAAAAGTCGAAATAGATGTACTACAATCAAGGAGTTTATTATGAATAACTCGATTGTAGTTGGCGTGGGGAACATTTATGCAAGTGAGAGCTTATTTATGTCAAAGATCCATCCCAAGCGTCAGGCGAGGAAGTTGACGAGTGAAGAGATAGAGATTGTTGTGGAGAGTATTAAGGTTGTGCTTACCACCGCAATTCAGCAAGGTGGGACAACGCTCAAAGATTATACCCAGCCAAATGGTAAGCTTGGTTACTTTTTCCAAGAGTTGCAGGTTTATGGCAGGACAGGAAAGCCCTGTCTAGTTTGTAATAATACTCTTGAGAGTATTAAAATTGGTCAACGCAATACGGTGTTCTGTTCACATTGTCAAAAATAACAGACGTATAAGTTTTTAAAATCGCCAACGAACGGCCGAGGCTGCGTATATTGAATGGGCATTTATCTCTTCAACCGTCTACGCAGTGCCTGACGCGTGATAGGGGGGACAAAGTCACTGGTATCACCTCCATGCATTGCAATCTCTTTCACCAGTGTAGAAGAGATACAGAAATTCCCTTCTGATGGTGTGAGGAAAACACTTTCAAGTTCTGGCATTAGTCTACGGTTCACGTTCGCCATTTGGAATTCATATTCAAAATCCGATACGGCACGTACTCCTCGTACTAAAATATTGGCTTGATATTTTTTGGAAAAGTTGACAAGTAATCCAGAAAAACTGACTGTTATGACATTGTCAAGATGTTTAGTTACCTCGATTATCAAGGCAACACGCTCCTCAAGTCCAAAAAGTGGTTTTTTGATTGGACTTGTGGCAACACCGACAATCACTTCATCAAACATAACCGCAGCACGTTCCACTAAATCGATGTGACCATTGGTGACGGGATCAAATGTACCTGGATATATAACACGAGTCAATTTTTTTTTGTTCACAGTTATTTCCTGCAATTTTCTGATTTATCAATGTGATAAAAAATACAAGCTAGTTTAAGTGGTCGTGATACAGAAGCAGGTCATGTATTTTATAGATTGTTATTTGTGTAAAATACCTATTTTTGCATAGTGATAACTGTGGCCTCTGTTGGCATTAAATGTCGTTTTACAGCACAAAAATACGCTCAGAAAGAAGGGTATTGGCCGTGGTGGATACAGCAATTATCCTTGCTAGACATGTTGTCAAACCTTCCAGTTTTGATATATATACATGGTCTCCAAGACGGAAATAAACGAGCAAATTATTAAATTTGATATGAACAATGCTGGTATCTAATAGTCCTCTCGATTTTTAAAAAACTTACATTATGGTGTGTTACCACATTCTTTATTTATGTATCGGAAGTTGTGCCTGTTTTGAAGGATATGATCCTGATCTTGCTTTTGTAACAAAAAGATCTAGCGCTAGTTTTTGCATGATTGGATCTCTTGATTGAAGAAAATTCTTTCTTACGCATTCGGTTGTCGTGGAAGAGTTACATTCAATTTATTTTTCAATCAGTTTTCCATATTCAAGATTTTATTTTAGTAGTCGTCCAGTTTTAATGTATACGATGTCCCTTTCCGAGAATAAATACATTGTTGTAAGCTCTATACACAACGCATTGAGAGGGAAAATGGATCCTCCGCATTCGCCTGAAACAACTCAATCAGAAAACGATGGGATTCTCAGAATTAACTGATACACACGACAAAGAGATCGGTACATCCTATTGTATATGGAGTATGTACCTTTAAGCATAATCAACTTATTGAACCTGAATTCAAGTTTGAAGTGCTAAAGGTTGCAAGCAATCGGTTAATGTCCTGTCTTTAAAAATAAGGGCAGGATTCTTAACCCTTAAACATTTTCTAGGCCGATGATTGATCATTTATTGAAATAAGGTAATATCTTCATCCATAATAATTTTAAGTTTGTTCCATTTTTTATATACTGTTTTAAAAGTCCATTCGTGTTTTCATTTGCCCCACGTGTCCATGAAGATTAAGGGTTTGTTAAGTAGCTCTTAACGTCCAAAGCTTTTGCTATCTTTTCATGATGAGCAAACTAGCGAGCATTATTTGCTCTAATCGTATGGACATGCCTTTTGTCTCGTATCAGTAGATCAATTGTCGCTGCGTTGATATCAGTTACCGATTTCGATGTCACTTTTTTGATTAAATAAGAAGAGCTGTTATGTTCTAATGTCATGACGATAACACAAGTGCATGTTGTTTAAACATGTATAAATTTTCTAATTATCAAATCGTTTTCGACATTCTAGGAATGAGGATCTCTATTGATCATCGACCCTTTCGATATCTTTTGTGTCCCTGCCTTAACTTATGATATAGCTTATTTCTTTTCCGTTTATCTGCTGCAACTAAACAATGAGATATGGTCATAATCTGGTGTACAGCTCTCCAAAGCAGTATCCTGATGATTGACGTTTATTTCACGCAGGCTCTCTTTGAATTTCACGCCTTTGATGATATCCGTGAGTAATTTAAAGCCTCGCAGTCTATGCCAGTTAACCTCAGAGGTTCACATCAGTTTGCAGGTCATTGCCAGTGTTAGGCGGGGAAATCATAAAATGCCAGCATTTCCACTTTGTCTTTTGTTAGGCACTCCGTTACTTTAGGAGATTTGGCACCATATCGTATTTTGAACTATCCGAAGGCTTTCTGTGCCTCTTGTTGTATTTCCACTATTTAGATTTCGTAAAGCGATTCTTTTATTCTTGGTTAAACAGATTTTGGAATTTTGTTTAATACATTGCCAGTTTTTTGTGCCAAGCAGCGCTGATAACGCGTCATTGGTTCATGCGTTGTCACTGCATTTTAAAAACTAAAATGGCCATCATCAATGGTGAGTTAAGGAGTGATACTAATATCTTGGTACGTTAGCTGTCACAGAACGTGAAGTCAACTGATCTCTAACTCCCTGTTCTATCTTAAACCTTTTGAACTTTGATGGTAATCTCGCCGAACCCAGTTTGTAGGTGCCGCTCAGGCAAATGGCCATTGATAACCACTGCCTGCTTTCCGTTAGCTTGGAGTTATGTGAAATGCTCAAGCAAGGATTAAACCTCGGCTTTTATAGCTTGAGCTTGACCACAATAACTGCTGTGAGCCTTGTTTTATCAGTTTATTAAGCGGTTTTTCTACTTTATTTAGTTCGGTAACGATATTATTATTGTCCCTGTGGTGTATTCCTTGATGGTTGTTGATTTATCGAAATCCATCAACAGGTTACAACGTATTGTTTCCTACTAATACACCAGAAATCACTATAGATCTAGTTTTTTAAGGCTTTAAATTACACCTCATTAACCTAAAATCTGCATAAGTAAGCACTTATGCAGATTTTAGGTTGGATTAGAAGGCTTTTTCAATTCGGTTTTTACGTTGATTAATGTCTCGCAGAAATTCCCTACATACACTTGCATTAGTAAGTATTCGAAGATCGTAGAAGTTACATACCGTTTGCTGAGTCTAGGAGCTGTCAACCCCATCATTATTGATGCCACAGGCCTAAAGGTATATGAAAAAAGTGAATGTAAAACGCGTAAACACGGTAAGGTAAAGCGGCGTATTTGGTGCAAACTTCATCTTGCCGTTGATGTGTCTACTCATGAGGTTATCGCTGCAGAAGTTAGTGCTGATTGTGCCTATGACACAGAAATAGGTCACCACATACTGGAAAACAAAGGAATTGTGTACAGTATTCAACCTTGAAGCAACGCGGGGTATTGGGAGGAAAGGCATCCTAGAAATGAAGCTATAAAAGGTGTTAAAAGAAGATAAATTAGTGGAGTGGAAAAAGGAAAGGATTATCACAAATTCTCATTAGCAGAAACTGCAATGTCTCTCTAATAAATAGTTACTCAGATCTAAACCCACTCTTCGTGATTACAATAATCAAGTTGGTGAAGTGCTGGCAAATGTGAAAACGATAAACAAAGTTATAAGACGCGGTATTGCTGTTCGCCAGCAGACAAATTAAGACCATAAAAAAGATTTGTCTCAGTGCGTTGTAGGTATGATTTAATCAAAAATGCCGCTAACAAGGGGAACTAGATATTATTTTTAGCCAGTAAATTGTTGATAGATTATGGTTACGTGTTTCGGCTTCAGATAGCTGAAGTGTACCACTATCATCAGGTCGTTAACTGACTCTAGCTTAATTATAGCTATTCAGTATAATTGTTATTAATAAGCGTACACGGGAACACACAATGAAAAATATCCTAGTCATTCGTAATGATAAAATAGGTGATTTTATGTTGGCTTGGCCTGCATTCGCTATGCTTAAACAATCGATGCCAAAGGTTGAAATTACCGCCTTAGTGCCGGCTTATACTAGGCCTTTGGCTGATTTGTGTCCTTTTATACATAAGGTGTTAATCGATTGTGGAAAAGATGCAGATAAACTAAGTAAAATAGAACTTATTAGAAATATAAAAAGAAACGGTTTTGATGCATCTATTTGTTTATTTTCTGATGTCTATAATGCAACTTTGGTCTGGAAAGTTGGTATTCCATTCCGTTTGGCACCCGCGACAAAAATCTTTCAGTTACTCTATAACTACCGGGTTACACAGCGTCGGTCTCAATCGTTGAAACCGGAATATCAATATAATCTGGATTTAATCCGCTTCTTTCTGGACGAACAAAATATTGAGGTTGTTGAACCTACTGCACCTTATTTATCGTTCGAGCCTACTATATTGTCTGCTCAACGAAGGAAGTTATCACAGTCTCTTTTGCTTGATGAAGAGCAACCGTGGTTGTATATCCATGTTGGCAGCGGGGGTTCCGCCAATAATTTGTCACTTACGCAATATGCTCAATTAGTAACGGGTATGTATCAAGTGATGGATATGGAAATAATTCTGACTGCAGGACCGAGTGAAACAGAAAAAGCGGTTGCATTAAAAGGAATGCTCGAAGAAAAAAACGTGAAATCGGTAGTTTATGATAAAAATGACGGCTTGCAAGATTTCACATGCTCAATCGCATGTGCCAGTGTTTTTATCGCAGGCTCTACGGGGCCGTTGCATATTGCAGCTACCATAGATGTACCAACTATCGGATTTTTTCCTTCTAAATGTAGTGCGACGCATCTTCGCTGGCAGCCAATCAATAGCAAAGGTCGTCATCTTGCCTTTTTCCCGCCACCTAACAAAAACAAAAACGTGGCGACAGATATGGTAAAAATAAACATTGAGGACATTCTGGCAAGAGTGAATAGCTTCTTAGGTAGAGTTAGTTAACCTGAGCTGCGCATCAGCAATAAATCAAATGCCAAAGTTGTGATCTGAATGTTTGCATCAAATCATCAGTCGCATAAGGACTTTGGTATGAATGATTTAGCCGTTATTGTTACCGATATTACCTATTTTTGTCAGGTTTCTCTTCTTGATTAGGCAAAATACCTGATTTCAGGTTTCAAAACAAGAAATAGACCTTTTCACCTTTCAATCAGTGAAGTAATAATAATTATTGTATCTTCTCATCAATTTGGATTTCGTGATATATAAAATATATTATACGCAATTTATCTTCCGTTCCTTAACGGAGAAATGCCATGCTTTTGTCAACTATATGTGGATACGTGAGTTAATACAAAGCACTCTGCTCCTCTTTTGCTCTGATTTGATTAACCGAAAAACCAAACCTGCAGGCATCGTGTTCGTTAATTCAACCAAGCTACAAGTCTGTCACACTTTATGTATTCCACGGTATGGTGTGTTTAAGGTGGTGTCTAAATGAAGGAAGGAAACGATGGGAGGGTTCCATGGTTTTAAACTGCACCTTATCATCAATGACTAAGGCGGTATCATGTTGGTCAAGGTTTGAATTGAGATAATAAGCAGTATTACTAGGAATTAACAACAGATTAATGCTGGAAGAAGATACTAAATGACAACTATTTTGGAATGGTAAATTCTAATCCATGACATTGCAAATATAATCAAATGCCATGGTTCTTCAGTTTACCGAGAGCTGATGAAGTACAGTAATTACGCTACTTATTGCCCTAGAATTTCTCGAGGTCTATTGATAAATAATTAAAGACAAGAAAGCAAATACAAGATATCAAAAGATCAAAGAGCCTTCGTTCACCAGTCCCCCATCGTCATCAAGTTTCTGAGTCACTTAACGCATCGTTTGATATTACTGAATATCCGTTATTCCATGGTTGGTGCCAGCACTGTAACTATATCGTCTGAGTCAATTTACTCGATGACACCCCATCAGGTTAGTGAGGTCCTAGGCTGTTTAGCCACATTGCCGTTTTGTCTGGCTAATATCACCTGAGTCTCCGAAAAATATAGTGTCTTTTTATGGATTAATACGGTACGCATTTTTCTATCGGACTGATTACTGAAGCCTAAGGACGAGTCAGTAGTATGTTAACGCCGTTACATCAGGCGCTGCATCCCCCTGTAAAATAATCTGTTGTTATTAATATAAATGAAACAACGTACAAACGAAATGTGGAAGCGGTTACCCGATGGGTCTGGCTCCTCAGTGGCAGTGATGCGGGATATTAGACCATTCGTTATCGGCGTAATGCGGAAATAGAAAAAGCAATGCTGGATAAACAATGCCACGCGATAGTGATAATCTACCAATGGGGTAGTTATAACTTGCTGGATCTTATTCGTCACCAGTTATATTGAGCACATGTCATCCGTAATTTTCAACAAATGGCAGAATACAGCAGTGGAGATTTAATGTCTCATATTGGCAAATGTCTTATTCGGTTCTGCCATTCGGTATTCCGAATGCAGCACTGCTATGAGCAAGGAAAAATCACTGACATCGAGTGGTAGCGACGAATGTTGCGTCTTAGAAAAAATCTTTTGGCTTGGCTAAAGAAAGGCAAACAGGTTTCAACATCTCGGTATACTGGAAGGTGTGCTTATATCTTGAAGCACGAATAGGGACTCTGGGTTTTCCTTCATCATGAAGGTGTAACGTTGACCAATAATGAAGCTGAGCGGTGTATTCGGATTAGTGTCATCGTTCGGAAAATCTGCTTCGATACCAGCTCCTCTCCGAGGAGAATAGTTCCGTTCTCGTGTTCTGTTTGTGGTTGAAACCTGTAAGAAACGTGGACTGTCTGCATTGGATATCATTAGCGATGTAGTGTCATCGGTGATCCTCGCGTATTCATTTCAACCAAAGAAGCAAAATATCAAGATGATTCGGCTTGATAAGCAAGTGCTTATGCAGATCTGAGATTAAAACAACATTGTTAGGAGGTATCATTTTGGAAATAACGTCGAAAATAACAACAAATTAGGAGATTTAGTTCCAGCATCCGTCACCACATTTTTAGTGGCCATATTTAATATTGCACGTGTAATATTTTCAAAATAAGCGCTTATATGATTTTATAAATAGAAAGTTACTACTCCAGCTACATGAGGTGCTGCTATTGATGCTAATGTGATTGCTGTTGGTTCTCTAGCAGGTGAGGAAGAACAAGCATCTGCTCCATGCCTATTAGAAGCAGATACAATGTATACTATTCCAGCATGAAAAGAGTTAAATATAGCATCATCTAAAGGACTAATTGGACCTCTTGTAGTTATATTTAGGTTTACTATTGCTGGCTTTATATGATTTTTAGCTATCCAATCAACACCTGCCAGTATGTCTGAGTAAAATCCTGTGTTAGTGCAGCCGAATACTTTTACACCATGTAAGGTCACGTTCTTAGCTATACCATATCGAGTACCACCTAAAGTACCTACCACAGGGGTGCCTTGACCAAGGCAGTCATCAGGATCACTATCCTTGTTTATAACATCATAACCATTACCTATCCGACCTATAAATTCTTGATGAGATGCGCGAATACCTGAATCAAGAATATAAGCATGCACACCTATACCAGTGTTGTTGTAGGTATATTTATTATTGAAAGGCAAGCTTATTTGATCTATACGATCTAGACCCCAAGATGGTGAAGCATCTTGATTGAATTTTTCTATATCATTTAAAGATACTTGGTTTAAGTTAGTAACCCCATCAACCATAACATAATGAACTTTTGCTTTTTTCTTTAATTCTTTAGCAGCTTCTGGAGTTAAGGTGGCAGAGAAACCTTTTAAAGCAGAAGAATAAACATGACCTCGTTTATTTTTAGTACTTGAGGTAGTAGTATAAGACGTTCGATCAGTTACATCATCAATCAATCTTTCTGCTACTTGTTGAACTGATTGTCCTGCAGAAAAACCAAGACCTTGTAGAGTCTCTCCATTAGGAGAGAAAACTGACTCCTTGAAAACAACTATGTAACTATTAGGAATGATTTCAATCTCTATTGCTGATAGTCAGCTCTGTCGCCAAGACAGAAGTACTTGAAAACAGATTAAAAAATAGACTACATATAGCGATAAATAGATATTTCTTCATGTTTATACCAATTTAATTGGTCAATGTAATTATTGAAAGTTAATTTTATTTTAGTTTACCTAGGAGGTTCCTCTCAGAAACTATATGTGGTGGGGCTTAAGGAATGTCCTTTAAAACGGCACTGTTAGTTTTAAAGCCAGTCACTGGTATATTTCGTTTTAGGTTAGGGGACACGCTGTATATACTGGTTTAAATATTCCTCCCGCATTTTTAATTGTTTATTATTAAGAATGGTTATTACTTACTATAAACTAAACGTTGTGTTCTTGTACTCGAATGAATGTGGTTCGCTTTATTAGTTCTTTTAGCTTTGCTGCACCAACATAAGTGTAAGTCGAATGCACACCACCAAGAATACCAGACATTGTATTGTGTACAGAGATACGGAATTGAAGCAGTACGGTTTTTCCTTCAGCTGCTCGATACTTGGTTATGCCATCGGAGTGTTTCTCCATTGTAGATTCTGAGGATATACCATAAAATTTCATGAATGTTTTACTATCTTTCTCAACTAGTTCACCACTACTTTCTTCATGATCTTCTAACATACCACCCAACATCACTAAATCTGCGCTGCTACCGAATGATTTAGCAACGTCGCCTGCATATGAACAACCACCATCACCGATAATTTGACCACTTAGACCATGAGCCATGTCAGCACACTCAATGATTGCTGACAGTTGTGGATAGCTTACAACTGTTTTTACACGTGTAGTACATACAGAATCTGGGTCAATGCAAACTTTCACGATGTCTGCATCAGCAAGGATCAGTTCTTCAACCAGGTCACCCCTAACAACGTTACCTGCGCTAATCACTCTATCTGAAAACGTTTCATGTACGTTACTAACATATTTAGATGTTCTTAGATCGCCTTCCATCATCTAGAATGCACAGATGTTATATCTTAATTTGCCATCAAATACTCTAAAAACAGCGTTAGGAGAGCGATATCCAGATTGTTCATAGCAAGTTCAATAATTGGTCTTTTTATCCCCTCCTGACAAACTGCTTTGTTGCAATACTAATTGCCCTCGGTCAGGTGAAATGTACAACCTAGAGGAGGGTTAGTCAGACTGAAGTATACTCCTCGTGTCATTTTTTGACTTGGAAATGTGCATGGTTCATAAACAGGTAAATGATCATAACCGATTTTATATTCAGTAATGATTGGCTGAGATTAATGAACTCGACTGTCGTTGTTAAGAACCCAGAGATGAGCATATTTTATAAAAGTTGAGTGAGCTGAAAGGAGGGCAATCAAAAACCCCTGTTTACCGTCTAGAAAACCTAGTTTAAGGACATACATCCGTAGAAAGCATCCGATTGCATGAATGATCCCCTGACCAATGCTAATTTTTTCTCTTTTGTCCTGTCGAGTATCGGCCCAAGCTTTGGCATACGATGCTGATTTTACGAGGTAATGTGTCAAATCTCGGTAGGAGTAGTGCAGCAGCTCGGCATCTATGACAATTGTTTTTGCGTTGTGAGGCACAATTACTTTTTCATGTACCAATGCATCATCGTACTGTGTGAAGTCACGTGGGTACACACGGACGTGACTATAATACCAACCGGAGTGGCGAAGGAAACGACCAAAGACCCAAGTGAGTTCGTTTACTTCAACTAAGGTATTTTTCGGTGGGTTCTTAAGCATAGAAAGTAAGCGGTTTTTTAGTTTTAGTGAGACAACTTCATCTGCATCGATGGCTAGAATCCAGTCTTTGGTTGCATAACTTTGAGCTAATTGTTTTTGTTTTCCAAATCCAAACCATTCTACGGTTACATATACTTTAGCCCCGCTGTTTTTAGCAATCATAACCGTTTTATCTGTGCTTCCAGAGTCAACCACGATGATTTCATCCACCCAGTCAAGCGAGGCGAGGCATTCAGGTAAAATTAGCTCTTCGTTTTTGGTGATTACAATGGCACTGATAGATGCACGTTGTTGGCTATGCTTCATAAGCAAAGTTCTTCCTTCGAAATGACCTCGTCAAAGCGCGAGATCACTTCACCAATAGTGATTCGTTGCATCGCATTTTTATCTTTAACGCGAGTTCGCCAATCCACTTGGTTAGTCATTTTACCAGTTTCTACTTTAATTGCTTCGTCATAGGCGTTAACCACATATTGTCGCCAGTTATAAGGACCTGTTCGTTCAGGATTATGGTGTGCGTAGAGGCCGATTACGGGTGTACCAACAGCATTCGCCAAATGTGCAGGCCCGCTGTCTGGTGCGAGTACTAGTGAAGCTTCTTTCTCTAATGAGATAAGCTGGAGTAGAGTTATCTTACCGATCAAGTTTGTGACAGGGTGGGTTAGCATAGCCTCAATATTATCACCTAATTCGATTTCTATTTTACCTGAACCACCTGTAAGGATGATATTGAAACCTTTATTAATGGCATGTTCAATTACGGCTGCATAGCCTTCAACGATCCAGTTCTTAAAGGTTTTACTGGCCGCTGGTGCCACAATTAGTGTTGGCTTTTCATTTAACTGTGCTTTCGCCCACATTATGTCTGTGTCTGCAAGAGGAAGAGTCCATGTCGGTGTTTGTTGTTTGAGCCCTAGTGTTTCTGTAAACGCCATAAATCCATCTAATACATGAAGAGATGTTGGTGAGAGCACTTTCACATTGGTAAACCACAGTTGTAAATCATGGGCACGAATTTGATCAAACCCCAATTTATACTTAGCTTTTATTCCTACGGATAGCAAACTTGCCCTAATGGCACATTGCATGTGGAGTAGGGCATCAAAGTATTGATTATTTAGGATCTTCCATACTGCTTGTATCCCTCTAAACCCTAACTGTTTGTCGAATGCGATAACTTTGACACTGGGAAGTAAAGGACGGAGGAATGCGGTTTCAGCATTACCAGCGATCCAAGTTATTCTGGTTTGTGGCCATTGCTGCTGAATAGTTTGTACTGAAGCAATAGCATTACAGACATCTCCGATTGCGGATAAACGTAAAATACAAATAGATCGTGGTGGGCTTGTAAATAGGGTCATAGTAATACATATGTGAGTATCGTAGCTAGAATTATGCAACTGCTGATTTGCCATGCAAGCCATGCAAGCCATGCAAGCCATGCAAGCCATGCAAACTGTGAACTTAAGAAGTTTGAATTTTATCGATGATTTCATGATCACCTGATAAATTCCAGTCTATTTTTTATTCTTGATTCTATATTAACACAACTTGAAGATGCAGGTTTCAGTGAGTTTTACTGCTGTCATGATCAAAGTACACATTTCTAGGTGTAGTGATCTTCATCAAAAAGGGATAGTATCGAGCATGGCATTAGTAAATTTGTCCTACAGGAAGGTATCAATGTGCCTATTGCGTCCTTAAATCCTGTGAAATAAAGTAATTATCTCTATGAGAATTTTCCTCGGACTGAATGCACTAATGACCTCTAAAATCGAGTATCTTCAAGTTATTTGAAGATATATCATTATTAACATCTTGAAGATAGGTGAACATTGATATGATTAATTCTAGGATATTTATCCCTGTCTAGGATATTTATCCCTGTAATGAATGACAAACATCCGATGATTGTAGAATATAATACATTGATACGGGTTTACATTCAAATACCCTTCGATATCTCGGTATATCCCTAGCCCTCTAGTTCTTTTCTTTTTTTATTCCTTTGTACACAATATACACAAAAGGTGGGTGGAGTTTTTCTCAGTGGGGTTTAATAAACATCGGTAATAGAGTACCCTCTTAAAATGCTTACCAGAAAGATACTCTATTTCAAAATAACTTAAAAATGCTAGATTTCATAGGTCATAAGCGCGTTTAGTTCGCGGAAAATACTTATAGTAATAATCGGTTATATATTCAATATATTGTTCTTCGTGTGACATGCGTATTTTTTTCAGGGTGATTATTATAGCTAATGTTGACATTAAATGTCGTTTTTGCCAGTAGATAAAAACGGGTAGAAAACAAGGTATAGGTCGGAGTGTACACCAACATTATCATTGTCAGTTATGTTGTCCATAAATTGAGCTAATAACTACAATACTTACAGTTTTACATAATGAAGAGGAAAATAACTATTGAAAGATATATGCTCTTCTCTCCTAGGAAACAAAAAGTACTACCATGAATGGCGTTGTTGATTAAATTAACCTGAACTGCGCATAAGAAATGAACTCAATACCCAAGTTGCTATCTGACTCGTTTAAAAAAACTAGCGACTGCATAAGGACTTGGCATAAATAGCTTAAACGCTGTTTTCGTCAATGTCGATGATTTCTACCAGACGTTCCTCCCTGCATGGGAAAAACACCCCATTTCTTCCGGTATCAAACAAAGAAACAAGCCTTCTCGCTTCTTAGTTAGCGAAGTGATAAGCTACTGATAGCTTTCCATCAATCTGGATATCGAGACTTCAAAACCTATTACATCCACTTTATTTGCCGCTACCGCACCAACAAATTTCCTGAATTAGTTCACTACACGTGAATGCTCAAGTTCATACAAGGTCTTTTGATGCCACTTTGCTCTTACCTCACTAACCGTCAGGTAAGGTTAATAGGTATTGCCTTCGTTGATTTGTCCAAGCTACAGGTTTGTCACAACCTACGCATTTTCAGATATCAGGTTTCTAAAGGTACCGCGAAGCGAGGAAAAGGAACGATGGGGTGGTTCTACGGCTTCAAATTATATCTTATTATCAATGATCGGTATTATCTCAGTCAAAGTGACGACGGCTAACATGGATGATAGAAAGCCTGTATCGAAAATGGCTGACGAGCTTTGGGGGTGTTTATAGGAAAACAAAGTTTATATCTCTGGCCCATCGGAGCGGGAATTTTCAGACAAGGGAGTGACACTGATAACGGGTGTAAAAAAGAATATGAAACCCAAAGTGATGAAAATTTGGGACTGCCTGATCTTCTCGAACCCTTCACAAAGAGAATCACTTTCTCTTGAAATGTTTGCTCAAATCTGAAATAAAACCGTTATACTCTCAGTTCTTATCCTCAATATATTTTAGCATGAACAAAAAATACGCCCAACTTGTACAGACGGCCGCATGGGCAGCGACAATTACTGCACTGTTTTTAGTGCTGATGAAGCTTGTGACTTGGTGGTACACAGGATCCATCAGTCTACTGGCGTCTCTGGTTGATACTGTACTTGATATGTTAGCGTCCATCACCAACTTAGTTGTTATTCGATATGCGCTGCAACCCGCAGATAACGAGCACAGTTTTGGTCATGGCAAAGCTGAATCTCTCGCGGCACTTGCACAAGCTGCATTTATTGTAGGTTCAGCATTCTTTTTACTTCTCAATGGTATTGATCGGTTACATCGTCCTACCGAACTGCATAACCCTGCATTAGGTGTTTTTGTTAGTGTGATTTCGGCATTTCTCACGGGAGGATTAGTGCTGTTTCAAAAATGGGTGGTACACCATACAGGCAGTCAGGCGATTTCAGCCGACTCACTACATTATCAATCTGACCTGTTTATGAATATAGCTATTATCGTGGCTCTTAGTTTAGCATGGTATGGTATTAGTACAGCCGATGCTGTGTTCGCTATTGTGATTGGTATATTTATTTTGCTCAGTGCCATCAGAATGGCGCACCAAGCCGTGCAATCATTACTCGACCACCAACTTCCCGTAGAAGACCAAAAAAAAATCGCAATTCTAGCATCCACCGTATCTGGTGTTGAAGGGATACATGATCTTCGCACACGTCAAGCTGGTGCTACGCGGTTTATTCAATTGCATTTGGAACTAGATGACAACTTAAAACTTGTAGATGCCCATCTTATTGCCGATGTAGTAGAAGACAGATTGAAAGTGGCTTTTCCTGGTGCGGACATACTAATTCATCAGGATCCCGTATCGGTTGTCAGACAGACTCACCGAAAACATAGTTAACCTGAGTTGTGCATAAGAAATGCACTAAATGCCAAAGTCGCGATCTGATCTTTTAAAAGACTATTGACTTCATAAGGACTTTGGCATGAATAACTTAGACGCTGTTTTCATCGATGTCGACGATTTTTGCCAGACTTTTCTCCCTGCATGGGAGAAACCCCTAATTTTTTCTAGTTTCAAACAATAAAACAAACATTTTCACCTCTTACGTTAGCGAAGTGATGACGATAGTGATAGCTTTCCATCAATCTTGGTATCGAGACTTAAAACTTGGTATCGAGACTTAAAAAGCTGTTATATCCACTTTATTTACCGCTCCCTCCCCAACGCATTTCCTGAATTAGTCAGCTACACGAGAATGTTCAAACGCATGCAATATGTTCTGGTTCATCTTTGCTCTTACCTCACTCACCGTCAGGCATTACCTTCGTTGATTTGTCCAAGCTACAGGTTTGTCACAACCTCCGCATTTTCAGATATCAGGTTTTTAAAGGTGCCGCGAAGTGAGAAAAAGGAACGATGGGGTGGTTCTACAGCCTAAAATTATAGCTTATTATCAATGATCGGTATTATTTCAAATCAAAGTAACAACAGATAACGTGGATGATAGAAAGCCTGTATCGGAAATGGTTGACGAGCTTTGGGCGTGTTTACACGGAGATGAAGGTTATCTCTCTGATCCATTGGAGCGGGAACTCGTAGACAAGGGAGTGACACTGATAACGGGTATGCAAAAACATATGACACCCAAAGTTATAAAACTTTGGGATCGCCTAATCTTTTGGAAACGATTTATTATTTAAACCGTTTTTGAACAACTAAAAAACATATTTCAAATCAAGCATTCTCGGCACCGCCGTTGTATCAGCTTTATGGTCAACTTACTGGCGTGGATCATCGCGTATTTATTTCAACAAAAGAAGCCGAGCTTCAAGATGATTAAGTTTGATAAGCAAGCACTTATGCAGATCTGAGGTTAGTTAACCTGAGCTGAACATAATAAATGAATTAAATATCCAAGATCTCGGTCTAATTGTTCAAATAAAACTATCAATCAAATAAGGACTTGGGCATGAATGATTTAGATGATGTTTTTACCGATAAACTGTGTTCTGCTATAAATTAAATCTTTTGCTGTGGCTGCTTTTTTTGCAATTACAGCGAAGCTTTTAGCGTTCAGTGCTGCGCCACCAACGAGTGCCCCGTCTATATCTGGTTGTGTGAAGTATGCTGCCGCATTTTCAGGCTTAACAGAACCTCCGTATTGGATAATGACATTCTTGGCTACTTCTTCGCTCTGAACAGCGATGTGAGCCCGAATCGCCGAATGGATATATTGTGCATTTTTAGATGTTGCAGCTTTGCCGGTACCAATAGCCCAAATTGGTTCGTATGCGATAACGGTACCGTTCAGAGCATCAACGCCTTGTATCTTAATTACAGCATCCAGTTGACGTGTACAGACTTCCAGGGTTTCTCCTGCTTCATTTTGTGCATTAGATTCACCAATACAAAGAATAGGAACCATTCCGCTCTCTTTGACTGATGCAAATTTCTTCGCAACTAATTCATCAGATTCTGCGTGGTATTCTCGGCGCTCTGAATGGCCGATAATGACATAAGTGGTGCCGAATTCTTTTAGCATTCTAGGGGAAATGTCACCGGTAAACGAGCCATTGAGGTTTACGTCTACGTTTTGTGCACCTAAAATAATTTTGCTTTGTACTTGACTTAGCAGTTGCTTTGCCAAATCTAAAAACATGACAGGAGGTGCGATCGCAATATCAACACCTTCTACGCCGTTAAGCTCTATATCAATTCCTTTGATTAAATCTTCAATTACTGCTTTGTTTCCGTTAAGTTTCCAGTTACCCATTACTAGTGGACGGCGCATAGGAATATCTCCGTGATCCAATTATCAAAATCAATTGTCGAAATGATAGCAGTAGAGCTTGTTCACACTACCTATTTTAAAAGCATAACTGTCATCGTCTCTCAAGTAAATATGAACATTTTAATAACAAATCTTAGGAAGAGAATGTATATATTGTTATCAAAGCAAACTTTGATCTTAAGAGATTCCTAAGTATCTAGTTACAATTACACAAAATGGAGAGGAAGTAGTGGTGCAATATCGTAATAGGTAACATGTTATGCGTCACATGTCATATTGTTGTGTGGTATAGTAACCCTGTTTTTATGGCGTCAATGTTGTTTTTTGTTAAAAATTAAATTTAGCTAGCTATTGGTAGCGTCTAATTCCAACATCTCTGATGTCAAAGTTAAAGCTTATGTTTTCCTGATTGGGGCGTTTGGGAATAGTGCTAGTCCTTAAATTTAAGTCGAAAGTGTGATATTTTCCCATCAAGCTGATAATGACATTTCTTTAAAAATAACGATAGGCTGCTTAAACCATAAATATTTCTCAGAGCGATGATTGATCCTTGCATGATGATTAAATTCTCGACCATTTTCTGTCATAATCGTAATGGACTTGCTTTTTATATTAAATAACCTCAGATCTGCATAAGTGCTTGCTTATCAAACTTAATCATCTTGAAGCTCGGCTTCTTTTGTTGAAATAAATACGCGATGATCCACGCCAGTAAGTTGACCATAAAGCTGATACAACTACGGTGCTGAGACTGCTCAATTTGGGATATGTTTTTTCACACCCGTTATCAGTGTCACTCCCTTGTCTACGAGTTCCCGCTCCAATGGATCAGAGAGATAACCTTCATCTCCGTGTAAACACGCCCAAAGCTCGTCAACCATTTCCGATACAGGCTTTCTATCATCCACGTTAGCCGTCGTTACTTTGATTTGAAATAATACCGATTATTGATAATAAGCTATAATTTTAGGCTGTAGAACCACCCCATCATTCCTTTTTCTCACTTCGCGGCACCTTTAAAAACCTGATATCTGAAAATGCGGAAGTTGTGACAAACCTGTAGCTTGGACAAATCAACGAAGGTAATGCCTGACGGTGAGTGAGGTAAGAGCAAAGATGAACCAGAACATATTGCATGCGTTTGAGCATTCTCGTGTAGCTGACTAATTCAGGAAATGCGTTGGGGAGGGAGCGGTAAATAAAGTGGATATAACAGCTTTTTAAGTCTCGATACCAAGATTGATGGAAAGCTATCACTATCGTCATCACTTCGCTAACGTAAGAGGTGAAAATGTTTGTTTCATTGTTTGAAACTGGAAAAAATTAGGGGTTTCTCCCATGCAGGGAGAAAAGTTTGGCAAAAATCGTCGACATCGATGAAAACAGCGTCTAAGTTATTCATGCCAAAGTCCTTATGAAGTCAATAGTCTTCTAAAAGATCAGATCGCGACTTTGGCATTTAGTGCATTTATTAAGCGCAGTTTAGGTTAATTACGAAGAGTGATTTTAAGATTAAGAAACTGTTTATAGTGAAACATTTCTGTCTCTGCTAATGAGAGTTTGTGATAACCCCATCCTTTTTCAACTCAGCTAATTTATCTTCTTCTAACGCTTTTGCAGTTTCATTTCTAGGATGCCCTGCTTACCAGTATCAAGCGTTGCTTCGCAGTGGAATACTAGGATGTTATTGCTTTATTTTTCAGTACGGAGTGACATGCTTTTGTGTCATAGGATCCATCAGCAATAACCTCATAAGTAGATATATCAACGGCAAAATGAAGTTTGCGTTAGATACGTCTCTTTTCCTTACCGTATTTACGCATCTTCCATTTGCCTTCGCCGTATACCTTTAGGCTTGTGGCATAAATAACGACGTGTGCGATAATTCCTCATCCAGCAAACGGTATTTAACTTCTACGTTTTTCGAACACTTATTAATGCAAGTGTATGTAGGGTATTGCAGCAGGACATGTATCAATGTAGAAACTGAATTTAGAAAGCCTTCTAACGTACGAAGTAGGAACTTGAAAATATCTTTCACCATCAGTGCCGTTTCAATCACGACATCCGAAAATATAAACCAACGTCTACGATGACCGTGATGCATTAGACAATGCAATGCATTAATGGCAGCGAGGTCTATCACAAAAAGTGACTACTACACGATTTACTAATGTTTGATTATATTATTTTTAGTTGCTGATATTGTGCTTGGTCTTTCCCATCATGACCTCCCGTTTAACTCCATGATGATCTGATCTTAGTAATCGCGATTAGTTCAGATGTTTTGGAAAAAACGCCCATGATAATGCCCTTAAAACAACAGAGAGTTGTACTCGCCTCAATATTATTTATATGCCATATCTATCTGATATGACAAGTATAGTTGTCAGAGACTATGACACGATTTGAAGTGAAAATGTTGTTCGTTTATTATGAAAGGTAAGAAACGATTACCAATTATTTCATAAGCTGCATATAATCTTGGAAGGAGCGGGAGATCACCGAAGTGATCTAGTTATAGATGAGCATTCATTCTCAATATTGAACTTCACTCTCTACATGCCGTATAGTTCAAATCTGAATTCAATAGAAAGATTTTGGAAAGTGATGAATGAAAGATCGAGAAATAACGGTTATTTTAAAATAACCGCGATTATAAAGAGGTTATTAACTAATCTTTTACTGCAATTATTCTAAATATTCTAGATTTTTGGTATCTCAAATAAATAATATATTTCAGGCACTCAAACCTGAATTTTAAGTTGATTGAGTATACTTTTTAAGTGGGTGGTGTAGATGCATGTATCGAGTTCGACTAATAGAATAACGTTCAAGCAAGAAAATGATCTGTTCAGGAGGATCTATGACTAATTGGATCAAAGCAGAAGTTATTAAGAATCACCATTGGAATAAGAATCTATTTAGTCTTGTTCTTGACGCTGATGTCACCAGCTTTATTGCTGGGCAATTCACCAAGCTCGGCTTAGAGATCGATGGTAAACTGATCCAACGTGCATACTCCTACGTCAATGCGCCTAACAGTAGAAACCTAGAGATTTACGCAACTCGTGTGGTTAACGGTCTTCTATCTCCAAAACTTCACGCCCTTGAGATCGGCGAGTCTGTGATGATAACCAAAGAGGCCTATGGATTCTTTACCCTCGATGAAATTCCGCAAGGGAAACACCTATGGATGATTTCGACAGGTACGGCATTAGGCCCATTTCTGTCTATCCTACAACAAGAATATGTATGGCAACGTTTTCGTAAGGTTATCCTGATCCATGCCGTTCGATTTTCTGCAGACCTGAGCTACCAATCTAAAATTAATGCGTTGAAACAACGCTATAGCGGTCAGCTTATTGTACAGCCCTTTGTGAGTCGAGAACTAGAATCTGGTGCACTGTCTGGGCGTATCACGCATGCCCTTAATAACGGAATGCTAGAACGTAGGGTAGGTTTTACACTATCTCCAGATCAAAGCCAAGTGATGTTGTGCGGCAATCCACAGATGGTCAAAGAAGTACGACTTTTACTTATAAACAAGGGATTAAAAAAGAACTTGCGTCGTATTCCTGGTCATGTTACTATCGAACAGTACTGGTAAGTTACTGTGTGCTAGTGATCATTTTCTAACGCCCTTCAACTATTTCTCGCAGATTCTTACAGGCATCGTTTATTTCTGGTATAAAACGGTGTTGTTAATTTAATCAACCCTATAACGCACTGATTTCGACTTTTTACAGTCTTAATTTGTCTGTTGGCGAACAAGCATATTGAGTCATATAACTTTGTTTATCGCTTTCACATTTACCAGTGCTTCACTAACTGGATCATTTTAATTACGAAGAGTAATTTTAGGGTTGAGCAACTGTTTATAGCGAAACATTGCTGTTTCTGCTAATGAGCATTTATGATAATCCATGTCCTTTTTCACTCCGCCAGTTTATCTTCTTTTAAAGCCTTTATAGTTTTATGTCTCGGATGCCCTGCCTCCGAGTACCCCGCGTTGCTCCTTGGTGGAATACTTGGCATAATTCCTTTATTTTTTAGTACGTGGTTATATGCTCTTATGTCATAGGCACCATCAGCACTGACTTGCTGTATCTTTCGTCATAACGGGTTAAGAAATGTAGGTAAAAACTCATTATCACCTACAGAAACTAGGCTAACTTCTGCAGCCATAACCGCATGAGTAGATAAATCAACGTCAAGATAAAGTTTGCGCCACATACACCACTCGACCTTCCCGTGGTTGCGCGTTTTCCATTCACCTTCATCGTATACTTTTAGGCCTATGGCATTAATAACGCCTTAAAAACCTGATGTCTGAGAATGCGTAGGTTGTTACAAACCTATATCTTGAACGAATCAACGAAGGAAATCCCTGTCAACCTTGCCTGACGGTGAGTGAGGTAAAAGCAAAGCAAAATCAAAATATCTTGTAAGAGCTTGAGCATTTACGTGTAGTCGACTAATTCAGGAAATTCATTGGGGAGGGAGCGGAAAACAAAGTGGATGCAATAGGTTTTAAAGTCTTGATATCCAGATCAATGGAAAGCTATCACTATCGTTATGACTTCTCTAACTAAAAGGCGAAAAGGTTTGTTGCTTATTTTGACACCTGAAATCCTGTATTTTTCCCAAGCAGTAAGGAAAACCTGACGGAGATCTTGATATCGGTTAAAACACCGTCTGCATTATTAATGCAAAGTTCTTATGCGTTTGATGATTTAGTTCAAACTAACAGATTATGCCTTGGGCATTTAGTTTATTTCTTATGCGTAGCTCGGGTTAATTAGTACGTGTAATATCTGCTTGAGATTCCAATCGTTTTCAAGTAATAGATGAACAAAAGCTCTTTGATATGCTGGTATCTTGTATTTGCGTGTTCGCTTACGCTTGTTCGTCGATAGAACTTGAGTGATTTTAAGGCAATAGGTACTGTTATTACGGTACCTTTCAGCTCTTAATAACTCGATAAACTTAGGAACGATGGCACTTAATTCTTTTTACAATATCTGAGATTAGATTCCCCCTTCCAAAAGAGCTACAATTTGGTATCTTTTTACCTTAGTTAACTCCTGTGAATTCAGGAGTAGGGAAGTTACAGTTTTAAACAAACAGCCAGTAAGCTAAACTGGCACTTTAAGCATGACTGGGACAAACCCTCGATAGCACTAGTACTTTTCTTAGCGAATCTTGGAGTGAGGCTTGATGTCTCGACATGCGAAAATGGATTTGAAGTATCAATCCCCAAAGTTGAGAGGGTAATCATGGTTAGTAAAGTTGGTGTTTTAACCAGTGGCGGTGACGCCCCAGGTATGAATGCAGCAATTCGTGGCGTTGTGCGTGCAGCACTGAGAGAAGGTTTAGAAATTTATGGTATTTTTGATGGTTTCCAAGGTTTACATCAGAATAACATTGAAAAACTCAACCGTACCAGCGTATCAGATATCATCAACAAAGGTGGTACTTTCCTTGGTTCAGCACGATTTCCAGAGTTCCGTGATAAGAAAATTCGCGAACAAGCTATTCTCAACATGAAAATGTATGGTATTGAGGCATTAGTTGTGATTGGAGGTGATGGCTCGTACATGGGTGCGAAGAAACTAACTGAAATGGGTTTTCCATGTATTGGGTTACCTGGGACTATAGATAACGACGTAGTTGGTACTGACTACAGTATTGGCTTTCAAACAGCATTGAATACTGTTATCGACGCCATCGACCGTCTGCGTGATACTTCTTCCTCTCACCAGCGTATTTCCCTAGTTGAGGTCATGGGCCGCCATTGCGGCGATCTGACGCTCATGGCCTCGATTGCTGGTGGGTGTGAATACTTCATTACCCCAGAAATTGGGCTAAACAAAGAACAACTTCTATCAAAAATCGAAGAAGGTATATCCAACGGTAAGAAACATGCCATCATCGCAATCACTGAACTCATGACAGACGTAAACGAACTAGCGAAATTTATCGAAATGAAGACGGGTCGTGAAACACGTGCCACCATCCTTGGTCATATCCAACGTGGTGGACAACCTAGCGCATTCGACCGTATTTTAGCTTCTCGCATGGGTGCCTACGCTGTTGAGCTGTTGATTAAAGGAGAGGGTGGCCGTTGTGTTGGTATTCAGCGTGAAGAGCTGTTACACCACGACATCATTGACGCAATTGAAAACATGAGGCGTCCTTTCCGTCAAGATCTTTACGACGTAGCGGACAAGTTATCCTAAGCTACTCGAGGGGCGTTGTTTCTTAAATATCTGAACTAATCGCAATTCCTACGATTAGTTCAGATATTTAAGAAACAACGCCCCTGCATGGGAAAAATACCTAATTTCTTCTGGTGTTAAACAAAAAATAAATCTTTTCTCCTCTCAATTATTGAACTGATGACGATAGTGATAGCTTTCCATTAATCTGGATATCTAGACTTTAGAACCTATTGCATCCACTTTGTTTTCTGCTCCCTCCCCAACGAATTTCCTGAAGTAACCGCAGATCTGCATAAGCGCTTATGCAGATCTGCGGTTACTTACAATGCTCAAGTTAGTGAAGCACTGGTAAATATAAAAGCAATGAACAAAGTCATAAGATGCGGTCTGCCTATTCAGCAACAGACAAATTAAGACTATAAAAAGAGTGGGATCAGTACGTTATAGGCCTGATTTAATCAACAATACCACTTAAAGGTGAAAAACCCGTCATTGATAAACGAAATTATGGGCGAGATATTCATAAAAGTAGTAAAAACTAGTTACTATAGAAGTATCGGTATTTAGTAGAAAAGATCTTTAGGCGAATTAAACAATATCGTTTAGTTTCAATTATATATTACAAAGTGGAAAGAATTCACGTCAGTCTGAGGTCACTGGCATCTATGTTAATTTGGCTGCCGTTATATTGTTAAACGAATCTTGTACAGGGAAGATCAACAGCTCCTATTCATTGAAAAAACATTGGAGAAAATACAGGTAATAAAATGGAGCCTGACGGCTCCTTTTATCCTCTTTACGAGCCAACCCTTTTTCTTCTGACGTCAGGTACTAATCTCCCACTCCATATCAATTAATTGAGATCAAATCTTACCCCCCACAGTAAATTCATTATTACCCGTAAACTTTTGATCCATGTCCAGTGATGGTTTATCACTGCTGGGTATTCCCACCATCTTTGCTGGCACACCGGCCGCGGTCGTATGTGGTGGTACATCCATTAAAACAACAGAGCAAGCAGCAATCTTCGCACCCTCGCATACTTCGATATTGCCAAGAATTTTGGCACCCGCCCCAATCATCACACCAGTTCGTATTTTCGGGTGCCGGTCACCACTTTCTTTACCCGTTCCCCCCAAGGTAACATCCTGTAAGATTGATACATCGTCTTCTACCACAGCGGTTTCACCAATCACAATGCCAGTGGCATGATCAAGCATGATACCACAACCAATGGTCGCTGCAGGGTGAACGTCGACCTGACAGGCAACAGAAATTTGGTTTTGTAAATAAACAGCGAGTTCTCTACGTCCTTGACACCATAACCAGTTAGCAACACGGAAGCCTTGTAAGGCATGAAATCCCTTCAGATACAATAACGGAGTAGAGTAAAATTCTACGGCAGGATCACGCTCCACCGTCGCACAAATATCACAGCTTGCGGAGGAAACAATATTAATATCACCTTCATACACTTTTTCTACCACTTCTCGTACGGCCATTGCTGGCATGATGGGTGTAGCCAATTTATTGGCTAAAATATAGCTTAGGGCTTCGCCTAACGTATCATGCTTGATGATTGTGGCGTGAAAGAAACTCGCTAACATAGGCTCGCACTTAGTTTTTTCTTGCGCTTCCCGTTTGATAGTTTTCCAGACATTGTCTTGATAACATTTCTTGTCGCTAGCTTCACCAAACATCCTTTGCATTTTTATACCTATACTTTAATAAGTAAATCACACTATTTTAGTGAACATATTCCCCGTTTTACCAACTTGTGAAAACCTTATTGAGGAATTTATGTTTAAGAAAAGAAACAGTTTGAGTGTGACATAAATATCTAAACAACCAAAGAAGCCCTCGATGATAAAGTACTTTCTCGAAATAAGATAACCCGAACGCTTCATTGCACTGATTTCATTTTATTAACCTGAGCTGAGCATAAGAAATAAACTAAATGCCAAAGTCGTGATCTGATCGTTTGAAAAAAACTATTGACTGCACAAAAACTTGAGCCTGTCTAACTTAGACACTGTTTTCGTTGATGTCGACGACTTCTGCCAGACTTTCCTTTCTGCATGGGAAAAACACCTAATTTCTTCCGGTATCAAACAAAGAAACAAGTTTTCTCGCCTCTACGTTAGCGAAGTGATGACGATAGTGATAGCTTTCCATCAATCGGGGTATCGAGATTTCAAAACCTATTCCATCCACTTTGTTTGTCGCTACCTCACCACCAAATTTCCTGAATTAGTTAGCTACACGAGGATGCTCAAGCTCATGCAATGTGTTTTGGTTCTGCTTTGCTCTTACCTCACTCACCGTGAAGCTAGGCCGACAGGGATTGCCTTCGTTGATTCGTCTAAGTTACAGGTTTGTCATAACCTACTCATTCTCAGACATCAGGTTTTTAAAGGTACCGCGAAGCGATGAAAAGGAACGATGTGGTGATTATATAGCTTCAAATTATGTCTTATTATCAATGAGTAAGGTGTTTTGTCTCAGTAAAAGTGATGACGTCTAATGTGGATGATAAAAAGCCTGTGTCAGAAATGGCTAACGAGCTTTGGGGTGTTTATCTGGAGATAAAGGTTATATCTCTGATCCACTGGTGCTATCGTCAATCATACGTTTCTAACGTTTAGCTTAGTAATTGGAAACGTAAATTCGGAGGTATTTCACGCATGGATCGAACAACACTTACTTCCGCAAGTGCTAGGGCAAGCTATGATTGTTATAGGTAATGCGAGTTTTCATAAGCGTATCGATACATTAGAAGCAATTGAAACACGTGGTTGTACTTTAAAGAGGCTGCCTCCTTAAAGTCCATATCTTAACCCAATATAATATAATGGAACATAAAGGGGCAGAGATGACGTCTAGTAAGAAGGAAAGAGCGCTGTTCCATTAACGAGCTGTTTTATCAGCATGTGGATTATGCCAGTTTATTTTTATCTAGCTACAACATGTACAAAAATAGTGTCGGAGTTATTCATACCAAAAGCCCTTATGTGGTTGATGGTCATATTCGAACATTCAGTTCATCATTTATACGCGGTTCTTTCATTAAATCTAAACGGCTTATCATGTATCCTATAGGAGAAAACACGGAGGTTTTCCTGCATTTCTAAAATCCATTTTGTCACCCAACCCTTATTCAGATGTTTTCTGACGTGCCAATAGGTCTTGTGCCGCTAAATTAGCATCCTTACCTTCATAAAGTACTTGGTAGATTTGCTCAACGATCGGCATTTCAACACTAAGGCGTTTAGCCAGCATACGAACTTCTTTTGTGTTGAAATAACCTTCAACTACCTGCCCAATATTCTTTTGTACTTCATCCACACACTTACCTTGACCTAACGCTAAACCAAAGCGTCGATTTCGGGACTGGTTATCGGTACAAGTCAGAACTAAATCACCCAAACCCGCCATTCCCATGAATGTTTCACGTTCCGCACCAAGAGCGATACCAAGACGAGTGAGTTCTACCAGACCGCGAGTAATCAGAGCAGTACGTGCATTTGCTCCAAAGCCAATACCATCGGATATACCAACACCAATCGCTATAACATTTTTCACCGCACCTCCGAGTTGCATACCAACAAAATCCCTGTTGCCATATACACGAAATGTACGACTACAGTGAATTTTTTCTTGTAAATCAGCAAGAAACTCCGCATTAGGAGAAGCTACTGAAATGGCGGTTGGCATACCAGCCGCCAATTCTTTGGCAAAAGTTGGCCCGGACAATACTGCTAGTGGAACATTATTACCCAACTGCTCGCGTGCCACATCTTGCAATAAACGACCAGTTTTAGACTCTAGGCCCTTCGTGGCCCAGCACACCCGTGAATCAGCACGTAAATACTGGTGGACTTGCCCCAAGACCAAACCAAAACAATGGCTAGGTACTACAACTAAAATGTCACGAGTTGCTTTCACTGATTCTTCTAGATTAGCGCTCACGATCAGCGAGTCTGGAAAGGTGGAACTTGGCAGATATACTTTATTCGAACGATCAGTTTGCAACTGTGCCATATGCTCAGCTTTATGTCCCCACAACACCACGTTAGCTCCGTTACGAGATAGTGAAATCGCGAGAGAAGTACCGTATGAGCCCGCACCCAATACGGTCATCACAACATTGTGTTTGATATTATCTATCATTTTCGTCAACTCTATTTTTTGTAATTACTTTTCAGCGTCGTTTTTAGTTTGTGTTTGCTTTTTTAAGTAATCCATGAACAATGTGTCAAAATTAACTGGCGCTAAGTTCAATTGTGGAAAAGTACCCTTCACCACCAAGCTAGAAATAGTCTCCCGTGCATATGGGAATAGAATATTTGGGCAGAAGGCACCCAAGCAATGTGCAAGTTGAGATGATTCCATACGACCTACGGTGAAAATACCTCCTTGTTGTACTTCACATAAGAAAGCATTACAGTCGTTGTTTTTGACGGTAACAGTCAAACGTAAAACCACTTCAAAAACACCCTCACCCAATTCATGGCTATGAGTGTCTAGTTCCAAATTTACATCTGGATTCCATTCTTGTTGGAACACAGATGGAGAGTTGGGTACTTCAAAAGAAACATCTTTTAAAAAGACACGTTGAATTGTAAATTCCTGTTTTTCTGGTTGGATAGTTGCTGCTTCGACCACTATGTTTAATCCTTGTTATTTAAAACAAATTTCTTATGAAAGGAAACTAGAAATCCGTTGGGAGAGCAGCATGTAAAATATAACATCCATAATGGTTACTTCTTCTTTTTATGTCTAATTAAGGGAAGATTCGCTTCATTCCAAGAAATTAAACCATCTTTGAGAACGTTAATGCTCTCGAATCCAGCTTTCACCAACAGATTTGCACTTACGATAGACGTCCGACCTGTCTTACAAATCAAAATAATGGGCGCTGACTTGTGTTTAGTAATCTCACCAAAATTATTCGCTTTAATGTTTTCATCCAAAACGTGAAGTGCGCCTGCAATGTGACCTGCGTAAAAGGCATCTTGGCTACGGATATCAACAAACACACCGTCTTTATGGTTTACTAAAGTAGTAGCATCATTTGGTGTTACTATGGTATAGGCAGCGGTTTTCTGTTTAATGAGAGAAGAAACCAGAGCTACTATCAAACCTACCCATACTAGTGATAAAACCAAGTTATTTTGGATAAATTCAACTAATTTCTGCATAGTCCACCTCTATTTTTATGTATACACAAAAATTGGACTTCGAGTATAACCGCACTTGCTCGCAAGTACAGCATGTGCATAGGTGTCTATCTCATAGCTAATCAACAAGAAGGGAAAAGTTTGATACTCGTCACATTCATCTTCATTTGATTTATGATTCATAAAAGTCTGCCTATCATAGACTTCAATACATACACCCACTTGATTTTAAATCATAACTGCAACATTTTTGGTCTAGCATAAGAAGAGGCAGCCAAGTACCGAAATGGATAAGTTCTTCTCGGTAAAAAAATAAGCAGTAGTTGCTATGAATGGTGTTGTTTCCCAGACATCTGAACTAATCGCAATTTCTACGATTTAGATCATCATAAAGTTAAGCGGGAAATGATGATGGAAAAAACCAAGCACAAGATCAGCAACTGTAAACAATATAATCAAGTATTAGTAAACCGTAGCTCAGTGATTTTTTGGATAGACGTCGCTGCCATTAAGTAAGACATGGCATTGTCTAAAGGATCATGGCCATCGTGGCCGTGGGTTTATATTTTCGGATGCTGCGATTGAAACAGCACTGATGGTGAAAGGTATTTTTACGCTCCTACTTCATAGATTATAAGGCTATCTCAATTCAGTTTTTACGTTGATGACTGTCCCGTTGAAATCCCCTACATACACCTGTATTAGTAATTTGTTCGAAGAACGTAAAAGTTAAATACCGTTTGCCGAGTCGAGGAGAGGTCGACCACGTCGTTATTTATGATACAGGCCTAGCAAAAGTGAATGTAAAACGCGTAAACACGGTAAGGAAAAGAAAAGCGTCGTATCTGGCGCAAACTACATCTTGCCGTTGATGTATTTACTCATGAGGTTATTGCATAGCTCAGGTTAACTTTTCGTAATTACAATGCTCAAGTTAGTGAAGCGATGAACAAAGTTATAAGACTTGGTAGATCATGTATTCAATAAGGTGAATTGTTCGTTTAGTATGACTTGTAAATCAGTTGTCTATTACTACAAATATCATGTTGACTAACAGGATATGTAACTATGGTAAAATCCATTTTCTAAATGGGAATCAACTTGTTGAATACATGATAGATTCGGTATGCCTATTCGCCAGCAGACAAGTATAAGACTATAAAAATATTGGGATCAGTGCATTATAGGTCTGATTTAATCAACTAGGCCAATTAAGACTGTAAAGAAGATTGAGCTCAGTTGCATTATAGGCCTGATCTAATCAACAACGCTACTTATGAAGTGTCATCAGTTTCCAGATAGGAAAAAATACCAGATTTCAATCATTAGTAAAACTTGAAATCCCAATCTACGATATCGACAAGGTGGTCATATATCTAATAAATTGTAAGGCTCATCAGCATGGCTATCAACGTGGTAGTATAGGTGTCTTCCATGACAGAGGCTATGCTTTTAAACAGTGCTTAATTACCATGGAAAATTAGGAATATTGTACAAAATAAACTGATTGAATACATGTCACCAGTCTGAGCGAGTAGGAGTCAAATTAGAAATTTATAATGCACAATCGTGTCGTATGTCCAATAAGGATCACGCTCCCCGCTAGGTTGTAGATTTCAGATAACGGCGGGTGAAAAATAAACTTTAAAATGATCACGAATGAAGAGATTACGTTCACTCAAGAAAGGAATAATCATCGGGTTATGCTATTCATATCTGTTGAGTGATCTGTCAGCATGACTTGCAAACCAATTGTCTACTACTCTAGAGAGTATGGGTCCTAACAGGATTTATAATCTTAAAAAGATTAAATTTTTAGACGAAACCTAATTTACTGAATACACGACCCAATCTTAGGCCTAAAAATGTTTAGGGTTTAAATAACCTGCCATTTTTTAATAAAAAATGGCGTTACACCTTTGTTGAAGGATTGGTGCAACTTTCACCTACTATTCAACCAACAAAATGTAGTAAAGTTACTCAAACTAGTTTTGTATTTCTGAACTTTATAAAATCGATATAGAAAGAGGATAGTGTATGCCTGCTAAGAAACCTTTTGCACTCGTTATTTTAGACGGCTGGGGCTATCGTGAAGATAGCAGCAATAACGCCATTGCTAACGCAAAAACGCCAATTTTTGATGGTTTAATGGCTGGAACCAGCACCCTGATTTCAGCATCAGGTCTAGATGTAGGTCTTCCTGATGGTCAAATGGGTAACTCTGAGGTAGGTCACACCAACATTGGTGCAGGACGTATTGTCTATCAGGATCTGACACGTATTACCAAAGCGATCGCTGATGGTGAATTCTTTGATAATTCCGCACTGACTGGTGCTATCGACAAGGCCGCTAAATCAGGTAAAGCAGTTCACATCATGGGTCTGGTATCAGTAGGAGGTGTTCACAGCCATGAAGACCACATTGCAGCAGCAGTTGAAATGGCTGTTCGTCGCGGGGCTGAAAATGTTTACCTTCACTGCTTCCTAGACGGTCGTGATACAGCACCACGAAGTGCGAATAACTCGCTAGCACGCTTCGACGAATTATTCACGACACTGGGGAGAGGTCGTATAGCGACTCTTATCGGTCGTTACTATGCGATGGATCGTGACAACAATTGGGATCGCGTGGAAAAAGCTTACAGTCTTCTAACCGAAGCAAAAGGTGTATTTACCTATGCATCTTCAATTGACGCACTGGAAGCAGCATATTCTCGGAACGAGAATGACGAATTCATTCAGGCGTCTGAAATCCGCGCTAAAGGTCAACCCAGTGCCTCTATCGATAATGGCGACAGTCTGATTTTTATGAATTTTCGAGCTGACCGAGCACGTGAGATTTCACGTTCATTCCTACCTACATTTAACCATTTTAAGCGTGAAAAAGTAATAGAACTAGCTGAGTTCGTGACACTGACCAAATATGCATCAGATATAAATTCGACCTGTGCTTATCCCTCAGATAACCTAGTCAATACCTTTGGTGAGTGGTTGTCTAAACAAGGTCAAACCCAGTTGCGTATTTCTGAAACTGAAAAATACGCACATGTCACCTTTTTCTTCAATGGAGGTATTGAAGAAAAGTTTAAAGGCGAAGAACGTACTTTGATTGCATCACCAAAAGTTGCAACCTATGACTTACAGCCTGAAATGAATTCTAAAGAACTGACCGACAAGCTGATTGCTGCGATTAAAAGCGGCGACTTCGACCAAATAATTTGTAATTATCCGAATGGTGATATGGTTGGCCACACAGGTGTTTACACTGCAACAGTGAAGGCGTGTGAAGCAGTAGATCTCTGTCTCGCACGTGTTGTTGAAGCAATCAAAGAAGTTGATGGCCAACTACTTATCACTGCTGATCACGGTAACGCAGAAATGATGATAAACCCGACGACAGGTAGTATCCACACTGCACACACTAACCTGCTAGTTCCACTTATCTACGTTGGTAGCAAGAACTTAGAGTTGATTAAAGGCGGTAGACTGTCTGACTTAGCACCAACCATACTGGCACTAACAGAGACATCTATCCCATCAGAGATGACTGGGAAGCGGCTGTTCAATCTTAAATAAACCCCTATGCAGGAGTTTATTAAACGCTTATCCACTAAAGTTCGTGACAGTGTCCTCTGTACGGGTGGTCTGCTATACCTGCTACACAGTCCATTATCGTTTACCAGCAACGAACAATTATCCAACATAAAAAACAATATTTCCCGTCAAGAACAACAACTTAATACCCTTCAAACCCATCTAAAAAAACAAGAGCAATCGATCAGTTCATTTGCAACGAAAATTCATAACACATCTGCTACGCTCAAACTACTTGAAACCGATATCGTATCACTGAACCGTGAAAGTCAGCATTTAAAACAACTAAGACTAGGTCAGATTAAGTTACTCAAAAAACTCCTCAACAACCAGTATAGGCAAGGTAAGCATAGTCAACTTAACACCTTTCTGAGTGAAGAGAATAGCAGTGTTATTGACCGCATGACGGTTTATGCAAAATACCTTTCGAAAGCACGCACTCACGCCATCAATACTTTGTCAACCACAGATACGGAACTCGAACTAAAGTATCATATGCTTGCAGAGCAAACGAGAAAACAAACTGTCCTACTTAGTGTTCTAACATCAGTTCAAACAAAACTGAAAAAGGAACAGGGTACACAACAAAAAACAGTCAACGCTATTCAATATCAAATACGCAGTAATAAAGGTTACCTGTCTGAATTGCGTAATAATGAAAGTCGTTTCAAGATTGAGCTTGAAGAAGCCACAAAAAAGACCCATATCTCAGTGGGAAAAGCCCACATCAAAATGGAAGGTCTCGGTAAATACAAAGGCCATTTATCTTCTCCGGTGAAGGGCAAAGTACTACATAGTTTTGGTAGTGTGCAAACTGGTAAACTTCTCTGGAGTGGCATCGTTATATCTGCCAAAAAAGGTGCCGAAGTCAATGCAGCTCATGATGGTACCGTTGTACTTTCAAATTGGCTGCGTGGTTATGGTTTAATGGTCGTAATTGACCATGGAAAAGGCGACATGAGTTCCTACGGCTATAATCAAGCCCTGCTTAAAAAAGTGGGAGATACTGTGAAGGCTGGCGATGCCATCGCCCTTGTAGGGAATAGCGGTGGACAAACCAACACTGGTCTTTATTTTGAAATACGCCGAAAAGGTAATGCCACTAATCCCAGCCCTTGGTTAGTCAGGTAAACGCAGAGTCTCACATCCTTAAAGTTTTATAATTAATCTGAACTACGGATAATAAATGAACTAAATGCCAAAGTCGCAATCTGATTATTTGAAAAAAAACTATTGACTGCATAAGGACTTGGGCATGAATAACTGAGATGTTGTTTTTGTCAAAGTCGATGATTTCTGCTCGATTTTCCACCTTGCATAGGAAAAACACCTAATTTCTTTCGGTATTAAAGAAATAAACCTTCTCGCCTCTCAATTCGCGAAGTAATGATGATAGTGATAGCTTTCCATCAATCTGGGTATCGAGACTTTAAAACTTATTACATCTACTTTATTTACCGCTACTTCACCAACAAATTCCCTAAATTAGTCAGTTACACGCGAATGCTCAGGCTCATGCAAAGTGTTCTGATTCTACTTTGCTCTTACTTCACTCACTGTCAGGCAAGGCTGACAGGAATTGCCTTAGTTGATTCGTCCACGCTACAGGTTTATTACAACCTCCACATTCTCAGATATCAGGTTTTTAAAGGTACCGAGAAGTGAAGAAAAGGAACGATGGGGTGGTTATACGGCTTCAAATTACACCTCATTATCAATGACCAAGGTGGCATTATCTCAGTCAAAGTGATGATGGTTAACGTGGGGATGACAGAAAGCCCATATCGGAAATGGTTGATGAGCTTTGGGGGTGTTTATACGGAGACAAAGGTTATATCTCTAGTCCATTGGAGCGGGAACTTGCAGACAAGAGAGTAAGATTGATAATCTGTGTACAAAAAAATATGAAACTAAAAGTGATGAAAATTTGGGACTGTCTGATCTTTCGGAAACGATTTATTATTGAAACCGTTTTTAACCAACTAAAAAATATATCCCAAATCAAGCATTCTCGGCACCGTAGTTGTATCAGCTTTATGGTCAAGTTGCTGGCGGGGTTCATCGCGTATTCATTTCAACCAAAAAAACGGAGCATCAAAATGACTAGGTTTGATAAGCAAGCGCTTATGCAGATCTGAGGTCAACTAATGCAGGATCGCCCGTCAGCCATTAGTGGCTTTGTTATTTTGTTGCTGCTTATAAATAGCAAGTAGGAAAGCTCTATCGTGGGCGTTGTTTCCCAAATATCTGAACTAATCGCAATTCCTACGATCAGATCAGCAACTGAAAACAATATAATCAAGCATTAGTAAACCAGAGGTTCAATCATTTTTTGAATAGACGTCACTGCTATTAAGGTATGGCATTGTCTAAAACATCACGGTCATCGTAGACGGAGGTTTATATTTTCTGATATCGCGATTAAAACGGCATTGATGGTGAAAGGTATTGTCAAGCTCACACTTCGTGTGATTATGCTACTTTCTCAATTCGGTTTTTACGTTGATGAACGTCCCTCTAAAATCCCCTGCATACACTTGCATTAGTAATGCGTTCGAAGAACGTAGAAGTTAAGTACCGTTTGCCGAATCGAGGAGTTGTCGCCCACGTCGTTATGGATGCCTCAGGCCTAAAGATATACGCTGAAGCTGAATGGACAACACGTAAACACGGTAAGGAGAAGTGACGTATCTGGCGCAAACGTTATCTTGCCGTTGGTGTGTCTACTCATGCGGTTATCGCTGCAAAAGTTAGCGAAGTTTCTAGAGCTATAGTGATTTCTGGTGTATGAGTAGGAAAGAATGAGGTATAACCTATTGATTTATCTCTCCCAATCAACAACTAACAAGGAATACACCGCATGGATAATAGTCATAATGTTACAGAGTTTTATAAACTAGAAACCCGTTTAATGAACTGCTGAAACAAGGCACATCAATTGTTAGTTCAAGCTATAGAAGCAGAGGTTCAATCATTGCTCGATAATTTTATATCACTCCAAGCTAATTGAAAGCAGGGAGTGATTCGCAATGGCCATTTGCCTGAACAGCACCTATAAACTAGGCTTGGCGACATTACCAGCAAAGTCCCAAAGGTTCGAGATAGAACAGGGAGAGGGATCAAGTTCAACAGCACACTGGTTTCGCTTTATTTTAGGCGAACCAAAAACATAGAAGAGCTTATCCCTTGGCTCTATTTGCGTGGGATCTCCATGGGTGATATGCCATCAGCCCTGGAATCGTTCTTAGGTAAGCAAGCCAAGGGGTTGTCAGTAAACAGTGTTTCTCGATTTAAGCAGCAGTGGGAAGCAGAAGACGACCAGTGGCGTAAGTGTGACCTAAGTAAACGGCGGTATATCTACATCTGAGCCGATGGTGTTTACAGCAAAGTTCGGATGGATGATAAGCTTTGCCTGCTTGTTGTCATCGGCGTTGATGATGTCAGCCGTAGGTAAGTGCTAGCCGTTGTCGATGAGTACAGGGAGTCAGAAGTCAGTTGGCTTGAAGTTCTATCACAGCTAATATCCAAAGGTATCAGTATCTCTCCTGAACGCGCCATTAGTGATGGCGCGTTCAGTTTTTATAATGCAGCGAGAAAGCATTGGCCAACAACGCGTCATCAGCGCGGTTGGGTACACAAAACGGCCAATGTATTAAAGAAAGTCCCAAAATCTGTTCAATCAAGAATAAAAGAAATGCTCTACACTATCTGGATGGCGAAGATACAACAAGAGGCACATAAACCCTTCAGACAGTTCGAAACACGATATGGTGTTAAATATCCCAAAGCAGCGGAGCTCCTGACGAAAGACAAAGTGGAGATGCAGGCATTTTACGATTGCCACGCCGATCACTGGACACATATTAGAACGACAAACCTTAGAACGACAAACCACATTGAATAAATGTTTACAACGGTGAGGTTAAGAACGAACAAAACTAAAAATTATGGAAGCCGAAAAACGACACTGTCAATGACCTGCAAACTGATGCGAACCGCTGAGGTTAACTGACGTAGCCTGCGAGGCTTTAAATTTCTCACGCATATCATCAAAGGCGTGAAATTTAGAGATGGCATTCGTGAAACAAACGTCAATCATCAGGATACTGTTCTGGATCTGGAAGATGTACACCTAGTTTAACTATAGCTCTAGTTTCTGTTGGTTACAATAAGATTTCACCTACATTGTTTAACCCTTCACGACGAAAGATACAGCAAGTCAGTGCTGATGAAGCCTATGATACAAAAGCATACCACCCTGTACTAAAAAACCAAGAAATATCGCCCAGTATTCCACCTCGAAGCAACGTGTGGTATGGGAGAAATGGCATCCTAGAAATAGAGTTGTAAAGGTATTAAAAGAAGATAAATTGGTGGAATGAAAAAGAACAGGGATTATCACAAATACTCATTAGCAGAGACAGCAATGTTTCGATATAAATAGTTACTTAGACCTAAACGCACTCTTCGTGATTAAAATGATCAATTTGGTGAAGCACTCGCAAATATAAAAGCAATGAATAAAGTTCATAGGACTCGGTATGCCTGTTCGCCAGCAGACAAAGTAAGACTGTAAAGAATATTGGGATCAGTGCGTTATAGGCCTGATTTAATCAACAATGCTATCTATAACCTATAACAACAGATTCATCACTTAATATTGCCCTAATCCTTCCTTTTTCATCACTTAGATATCCGATAAAATCCCTTGGATGACCCTCAGAAACAGAAGGAATAGTTGTCCCTCTATTAGAACAGGAGCCCTTCCAATCAAATTAAACAACAATTACTTCTGCCAATCTAAAATTACTTTACCTGACATTCCAGAGCACATAACATCAAAACCTTTCTGAAAATCAGCCACATTATAATGATGAGTAATGATGGGATTTAAGTCCAAACCAGATTGGAGTAAGCCTACCATCTGATACCAAGTATCAAACATTTCACGACCATAGATACCTTTAATAACCAAACCTTTGAAAATAACTTGGTTCCAATCAATGCCCATATCTGATGGAGGAATACCTAGTAGCGCAATATGACCACCATAATTCATGGTTTTCAACATCAAGTCAAACGCCGATGGATTACCCGACATTTCTAACCCAACATCGAAACCTTCTTTCATACCGAGATTAGCCATGACATCTTCCAGCTTCTCTCTCACTACATTTACAGC
The DNA here is from genome assembly GCF_002464935.1 of Candidatus Enterovibrio escicola. Classification (GTDB taxonomy): domain Bacteria; phylum Pseudomonadota; class Gammaproteobacteria; order Enterobacterales; family Vibrionaceae; genus Enterovibrio; species Enterovibrio escicola. Next base: position 71,451 of record NZ_NBYY01000011.1, on the reverse strand, counting down.
ACGAGTCACACCCATTTTACTAGCCAGATCTAGACGGTATTCATTAACATCTGTAATAACCACATAACGTGCACCAACGTGTTTTGCCACAGCAGAAGCCATAATTCCGATAGGACCGGCACCAGTGATCAATACGTCCTTACTCACAAGAGGAAACGATAAAGCTGTGTGTACAGCATTGCCAAATGGGTCAAGAATAGATGCTAAATCATCAGAGATATCATCTGGGATCTTGAAGGCGTTGAATGCTGGAATAACTATATATTCAGCGAATGAACCTTCTCGGTTGACACCAACACCTGTGGTGTTACGACAGAAGTGTATACGGCCAGTACGGCAGTTACGACAATGGCCACAGGTAATGTGGCCTTCGCCAGACACACGGTCACCAAAGGTAAATCCTCTAACTTCTTGACCTATGCCAACCACTTCACCCACATACTCGTGACCTATAACCATAGGTATAGGGATGGTTTTTTGTGACCACTCATCCCAGTTGTAGATGTGAATATCAGTGCCACAAATCGCAGTTTTACGAATTTTAATCCGCAGGTCATTGTGACCCTGTTTGGGTAACTCAACCTCAGTCATCCAAATACCAAGTTCAGTTTTCAGTTTTGCCAATGCTTTCATTTTATAAGGAAATACACTCATCATTATTACCTTATCAATCCCATGTCCTTCCCTACATTTATAAAGGCATCAATCGCGCTATTTAGCTGTTCCCTACAGTGTACTGCTGACATTTGGATACGAATACGCGCCTGACCTTTCGGTACAACAGGGAAAGAGAAATTCACCACATAAATCCCTTCTTTCAACATGCGTTCCGCAAAATCAGCACTTACTTTATCATCGCCAAGTATGACTGGAATAATGGGATGATTAGCACCCTCTAAGGTAAAACCAGCTTCACTCATACGCGCTCGGAAGTGATTCACATTATCCCAAAGCTTGGCACGCAGAACCGTGGTGTTAGCAAGTAAATCAATCACACTAAGAGATGCAGATACAATCGAGGGTGACAGTGAGTTTGAGAATAAATAAGGGCGAGAGCGCTGTCTCAACCAGTCAATGACTTCTTTCTTTCCTGATGTATAGCCACCAGATGAACCTCCAAGCGCTTTACCCAAGGTACCTGTGATGATATCAATACGGTCAATTACATCATGATACTCATGTGTACCACGACCATTATCCCCCATCACGCCAACAGCATGAGAGTCATCGATCATTACCAGCGCACCGTACTTATCAGCTAAATCACAGATAGCAGGTAGGTTCACTATCACGCCATTCATCGAAAAGACACCATCTGTCACAATCAACATATTACGAGCATTAGCACCCTTCGCTACTGTCAGTTGTTGCTCCAAGTCTTCCATGTTATTATTGGAATATAGAAATCGCATAGATTTACATAAACGTATACCGTCAATGATAGAAGCATGGTTCATCGCATCAGAGATAATGGCATCTTCTACATCAAAAATAGTTTCAAATAACCCTATATTTGCATCAAAACATGAGGTATAGAGAATTGCATCTTCCATACCTAAAAACTCGGCTAATTTTTCCTCAAGTAACTTGTGTCTGTCTTGTGTGCCACAAATAAAGCGCACAGATGCCATACCAAAACCACGATCTTCCATCCCTTTTGTGGCCGCTTCAATCAATGTTGGGTTATTCGCCAATCCCAGATAGTTATTGGAACAAAAATTCAGTACTTCATTGCTAGTTCTCACTGAGATACATGCTTTTTGAGCAGACGTGATCACGCGTTCATTTTTATAAAGGCCAACAGCTTTTAGCTTTTCAAGCTGTTGGTTAATTTGCTGGTAAAAATCCGCAGACATAACTCACTCCATCAAAAGTAAATAGGAACATGTCAGTAATTATTATTGCTAATATTGGTATTAGGTACGCGGCAACATCAACTCCTCTTTGAGGCAACGGTTGTTATACATCCTAGAAACAGAAACTTCTATTTAGAAAATAGTAATACCGTATGGCATATTAGGAAGTTAATGATATTATTCTAAATAAAGGTTCATTTATCAAGATGGTACATCTTATCTTGCAGTGGATCAGATTACGGTATTGGTCATTTAACAATTGATACATCACGGTAAAAATGACATTGATTTGTGGCACTTACGAACTATGTAGGAGACCGAGTTGAAATCTACTAGATTTGCACATTTCCAATTCTTCACGCAGGAGTCCATCGACTGAAAAGTGGTATTAAGGCATATCAATAAACGTTATTGTATTGCTCAGAAGCTTCTGGCTGAAAGCCACCTTGATATCGAGCAGTATTAATAAAACAGATTGTGTCTAATATATTTTTCTTCTATAAAAAGGGGTAAAAAATTTATTGAGTGAATCCTAAGATTAACATCAAAGTTATTGATGGTGATACTCTGATCACCCTCCTAATTAAATAGTGCTTACACAGAATTGTCACGCGTTTTCATGGTTAAACTGCTATCCTAGAGGCAAAAGTACAAATGCAAATGCTACCATGACCACTACTCTGGTGATGGCGAGGTCTCTCATTATCAGGTGTTAGGTAAAAATATGATTATAGTCACTGGTGGTGCCGGCATGATCGGTAGCAATCTAGTTCAAACCCTCAACAAAAGAGGATACAAAGATATTCTTGTCGTCGATAACCTAAAAGATGGTACTAAGTTCGTTAATCTAGTAGATCTAGATATTTCTGATTACATGGACAAAGAAGATTTTATCGCAAAAATTATAAAAGGTGATGAATTCGGCTCTATTGAAGCTGTTTTCCACGAAGGGGCATGCTCTACCACCACAGAGTGGAATGGAAAATACATGATGCACAATAACTATGAGTACTCTAAAAATCTGCTGCATTACTGCCTTAAGCGTCACATACCCTTCCTTTATGCTTCATCTGCCGCAACCTACGGCAATCGTAACTATGACTTCATTGAGGAACAGAAATACGAAGGGGCATTAAACATTTACGGTTACTCTAAGCAGTTATTCGATAACTACGTACGACGTTTATGGGCGGTAGCTAACGCGCAGGGTAAAACTCTATCTCAAGTCACTGGGTTTCGTTACTTCAACGTGTATGGTCCGCGCGAAAACCACAAGGGTAAAATGGCGTCTATGGCATTCCAACTGAACAACCAAATTAAAGACGGTCATAACCCTAAATTGTTCAAGGGCAGTGACACATTTAGACGCGATTTCGTTTATGTTGGTGATGTCTGCAAGATGAATATCTGGTTCTGGCAAAATAATAAATCCAATATTTTTAACTGTGGCACTGGACGCGCAGAGCCATTCCTCGCTGTCGCTCAAGCCGTTATCAAATACCACGGGAAAGGTGAGGTGAAAGAAATCCAATTTCCTGAATACCTGAAAGACTACTATCAAATCTTCACCCAAGCCAACCTCACTAAAGTGCGCACCGCAGGTTATAACGATACATTTAAGACAGTTTCGGAAGGTGTGGCCGAATACATGACCATTCTAAATAAATAATCAGCTGAAAAACTAGTCTCAGCTTATTTTTTATATTGCACCTGATTTATCTGTAGTTCTGACTTTATGGACCATAATTTAAATACAAATTTCTATCGGCCAACATTTAAGTTGGCATTTCTCCATCCTCGTTATTGGGGAACATGGTCAGGTATACTACTTGTGGTAATACTCGCATTCGTCCCATTTCATTTTCGTGATAAACTAGCTGAACTCATCGCTAAACGAATGGTAAGAATGAATAATCCCGCTAAGCATCGGGCGGTGATCAACCTTCAGCAATGTTTTCCAGGAAAAACCGATGATGAACGCTTCGCTATCCTTGAACAAAGCTATATTAATGCAGGATGCATTTTGCTTGCATTTGCCACCATTATGATGCGAAGTAAACGCTACTTAAAAAAACGGACTCTGTTTTTTAATGAAAAAATTATCACGAAGCTAATTGATAACGGAGAAAGAGTCATCTTACTCGTACCGCATACTTGGGCGATGGAATACCCTGCAGTCCAGCTTGCTTCTCGTAATTTACCTGTGGCTGCTATGGTAAAAAAACAATCTAACCTAGTGGTAGATTGGTTGATGAATACGCAACGTCTGAAATACGGTGGCCGTACCCATGAGCGTTCAGATGGCGTGAAGCCATTTATTAAATCCGTACGAGAAGGCTATCTTGGCTATTATCTCCCCGACGAAGATCATGGACCCGAACACAGTGTGTTTGTACCTTTTTTTGCCACTGAGAAAGCTACGTTATCAGGTTTGGGTAAATTAGCAAGGCTATGTAAGGCAAAGATTGTACCATTAATGCCAGTATATAACCGAAAAACGGGGAACTATGAGGTTATCGTACAACCTGCTCTCGCCCCCTTCCCTTCTGATAGCGACAAAACAGATGCACGCATGATGAACGAATGTATCGAACAATTTTTGGGAAACGACCTTGGGCAATACATGTGGATCATGAATTTTCTCCGCTCCCAATCAGATGGTAACCAGCTTTATTGAAAGGCACTGACAATGAACATTTTGATGGCACTATCACAACTTGAAGTGACAGGTGCTGAAGTTTACGCGACCACGGTCGGTAATGAGCTAACCAAACGTGGACACCATGTCTTTTACGTATCAGACACGTTTACAAAGCCACATTATGGGCTTTCCTTTTCACTACTCTTTAATAAAAGGAGCATTCCACATCGCTTTTGGCACATAGCATATCTTATTTTTTTAATAAAAAGGCACAAGGTCCAGATCGTGCATGCACATTCTCGCGCTTCCAGTTGGAGTTGCCATATCGCCTGTAAAATCACGGGTACACCTATGGTGACCACAATTCATGGGCGTCAGCCTGTTCATTCTTCACGGAAGAAATTTCATGCCATGGGCAATAAAGCAATGCCTGTATGTGAGGCCATCTATCATCAACTTATTGACGATCTAAATGTGCCAGCTGAAACACTAGAAATAAGCCGTAATGGTATAGATACCAGTAACTATCAGTGGGTAAACGCACCAAGAAATATACGTAAAGTCATTACCATAATAGGACGGCTCAGCGGTCCAAAAGGCGATATCTGTTACCGTCTTCTAGACGAGTGTATTGATTTTGAAAAATACGTTGTAAATATCATCACGGGAACCATAGCGGATACACGCTTTGATAAATTCAAAAATAAAGTAAACTTTTTTGGCTACGTAGAAGACATGCCAGCCATGCTGGCAAGTGCTGATTTGGTGATTGGTGCAGGACGTGTAGCAATGGAGTCTATACTGTGTGGCCGTCCAACACTCGCAATTGGTGAAGCCCTTAATATTGGTCTGGTGACACCTGCTAATATCACACACGCAATGACCACGAACTTCGGTGACATCAGTAATGAAGACCGCGCTATTAATTTCTCCGAGATCCCAGCTCAAATTAATATGGCTCTTTCAACTGCCCACTGCAACGAGTCAGCGACAGAAAAAGTAAGACAAAACTACGATTTGCAGAATATTGTTTCACACATCGAAGACATCTACCAATCAGTTTATATTCACACCAAGCAACGAGAAATACCAGTATTAATGTACCACCGATTTATCGATAAAGATATCGATAAAGGCACAATCGGACCTTACCTTGATATCAAGATGTTTGAAAAACATCTCAAACTTCTAAAACGATTAAACTTCGAAACGCTAACATTTTCTGATCTAAAAGGAAAAGGCATGATTTTGCGTCTCGAAGCGGGCAGGCGTTACTGCATAATAACTGTCGATGACGGCTTCAAAGACAGTCATACCTTAATGCTACCTCTATTAAAGAAACACAACTTTAAAGTTGTGTTATATGTAGTAACAGGAGTAGACTTTAACAAGTGGGATGTTAATCACCCCAATACGCCGGAAAAACGTTTCGAACTCATAACTGCTCAAGAAATAAAAGACATGGCTAATTCAGGATATATCGAATTCGGGGGTCACACCCTAACCCACCCATACCTAGATACGCTTTCACTCGACGAACAACATCGTGAAATAGCCGAAAATAAAAAAGAACTAGAGGCATTGCTAGGTCAACCTGTGCTGTCCTTTGCTTATCCTTACGGAAATTGGAATGAGGACAGTAAAAGACTGGCTAAAGAACTCGGTTATGATTTTGCTGTTGCAACAAACAGCGGGCCACTAGCGCTTCATGAAGACCCGTATTTAATCCGGCGTATTGGGGTATTTTCTGGAACTGATGTATTGTCCTTTGCCCGTAAAATTACAGGTGGTTATTTGTTTAGGAAGAGAAAATGAAAATGCGATTATTCGTATTTCCTCAACCCTTCGTCAATACTTCAATATTACTAGTTCCTGCATTGCTTCTATCAACACCTAATTTTAGTGTTGCGGTAATTGCCTGCTTATTCTTATATTCTTTATATTACTGCGTAAAATATAGTGGTTCTTTATATATCACTCGATTCGATTGGATAGTTATTTTTTGTTTAACATCATATACCCTAGCAAATATTCCGAATGTCATAATAGACGGAGGTAACTTCCGCTATCTTTCTGGTCCTAGCAGATTCATAGCTTGTATTCCAATCTATTTAATGTTAAGGCACTTAGCTCCAAATCCATGCTCAGTGATTGAGCGACTAGAAGTTGGTATAATTATAGGTTCGATAGGTAGCTTTGGTATTGCCTTTTATCAGTTTATTATTCTAAATATGGTTAGAGTGGATGGTTTTATCTTTAGCATCAACTTTGGGTACCTCTCATGTTCATTGCTCTTCCTAGCATTCTCCTTACTGAGTGATTCTAAACATAAAAACTGGCTTTATATATCTATGATATTATCACTGTTTTCTATAATTTCTACTAATGCAAGAGGTTCAATCTTTTCTGTTCCTATAATTCTAATCGCTTCTGTAGTGTATTTGTATCACACTATACACCTCAAAATAGTTGCTCTTGTTTCTCTATCAATAATTCTTGGTTTTGTATGTCTTTATTTTCTTTCTGGAAACTTTAAAGAAAGAATAAATTTCACAAAACACGAGTTCTCCAACATTGCATCAGGAAATATTGAAAAAGCAGTATCATCCGGTGGACGACTACAGTTGTGGAAGTCTGCCACAGAGGCTTTCAAAGCCAGTCCATTAATAGGTTCTACTTACTCTAAACGCGAATGCATTATTAAAAAATTACACTCTAAAGGTGACGTAACCAGTTGGACAGAGGGAGTTGCTAGGGGGCATGCACATAGTCAATATTTCGAAATGCTCGCGAGTAATGGACTTCTTGGAGTGATTGCAATTTCTTTAATATTATTTGCTCCTTCCATTTATTTCTTCAAAAAGCGTAAACAAGTTAACAATAAAATAGCCTATGTGGGTTTCCTATTTGTTATAGGTTTCATAGTTTATGGCTTAACGGAGGTACCACTACAAGCTAATTTAATTAGTTCCTATTATGCCTTTATCGTAGTTACTCTTGTATCCCTGCAAGAAAATATGGTATTCCGATACAGAGAAAATAATGGAAAACAAAAAAATTAAGTTCTTAGTTATTGGACCTTCATGGGTCGGTGATATGGTCATGTCCCAAAGCCTTTATAAGAGGTTACTTAACTTATATCCACACGCTGTTATTGATGTGTTAGCACCTGTATGGTCTAAACCGATTCTTAAAAGAATGCCTGAAGTTAATTGCTCTATAGATATGCCAATTAAACATGGTAAGTTTGATCTAGTACAACGTTGGCAAATTGGCAGATCATTGGCAGGAAAAAATTATACACATGCGATAATACAACCAAATTCAGCAAAATCAGCTCTAATCCCTCTATTTGCGGGGATAAAACAGCGTACAGGTTGGAAGGGTGAAATGAGATATGGCTTGTTAAATGACCTACGCCCTAATCAAAGAATATTTCAATATATGGTCGAGCAATACGTTGCTTTAGCACATAAGAAAGAAGCAATGTTACATGAAGTAAGCATCATAAACATTGAGGCTCCAAGACTACTGATTGATAAAACTACCCAACGTATTACTAAGACTCGTTTGCTCTTATCAAAAGAGAAACCAGTCGTGGGGTTATGTCCAGGCGCCGAGTTCGGTTCATCTAAACAGTGGCCAGATCAAACCTATGCAGAAGTAGCATCCACGCTTATTCAAAGAGGTAATCAAGTTTGGATGTTTGGATCATCCAACGATGAGTCAGTTTGCGCTGATATTTTTAATGCATTGCCAATAGAACAAAAACCTTACTGTATTAACCTTGCAGGTAAAACTTCCTTAGTTGAAGCCGTTGATTTACTAGCTGAATGCCATACAGTCATTTCTAATGACTCGGGTTTGATGCATGTTGCAGCAGCTGTTGGTTGTAATATTATTGCAATATACGGATCAAGTTCTCCCAGTTATACACCTCCACTGAGTAATAAGATTCGAATCTTGAGTATTGAGATGGAATGTCGCCCCTGTTTTAAGAGAGAATGCCCACTTAACCACCTAATGTGCTTAAAAAAGCTAACACCTAGTTTAGTACTGTCTGCATATGACTCACTTCTATTACCATAAACATACAGGTCATGTATTCAATAGATTTTTCTTCCTATAAGTTGACGTTAGATGTCGTTTTGCCCGCAAACAAAACAGTTAAAAAGCATGGTATCGGCGTTGGTGAAAACCAACGCTATCGTTGCTAATTATGTTATCGAACCTTCCAGCTTGGATATACATACAGGGCTTATCAGGCGGGGATAAAAGAGTAAATTCTTGAACTTGCTATGAATAATTCTGGTATTCGTGATTTCTCTCAAATGGTAAATATTTGCATTAATGTGGTTGTCATAGTTTTAAAAAACTTACATAACATTCTTTAACACTATTTCATCTTGATGTAAGGGATGTTGTGCTTATCTGCAAAGTAATTGAAAAAATTATTGTTCACGCCCTCTGGTGTTGTAGAAGAACGATATTAAATTTACTTTTCAATCGGTTATCCATATTTAATGTTGCATTTTTGTGTACGGACGGTTTCAATGTATACGATATCTTTCCCGAGAATAAAAATATTGTTGGCAAGCTCTATACATAACACATTGATAGGAAAAATTTAACCCTCCGTATACGCTCAAAACGACTTAACTGGAAAATGATTGGATACTCAAAATCAACGGAAATGCACGACAAAGTGATCGGTATATTCATTGAATGAGAGTATTACTTTAAACCATAATTCCCTTAATCTGAGCTGTGCATAAAAAATGAATGAAATTTCCAAGTCGTGATCTGATCGTTTAAAAGAACTATTGACTGCATCAGGACTTGAGCATGAATAACTTAGACGCTGTTTTCGTCGATGTCGCTGACTTATACTAGACTTTCCTCCCTGCATGGGAGGAACACCTAATTTTTTCGGTTTCAAACAAAGAAATAACTCTTTTCGCCTCTCATGTTAGCGAAGGGATGATGATGGTAATAATTTTTCATCAATTGGAATATCTAGTCTTCAAAACCTATTAGATCCACTTTGTTTGTCTCTGCCTCACCAACGAATTTTCTAAATTAATCAACTCTACGAGAATGCTCAAGCTCATGCAAAGTGTTATGGTTCCTCTTTGCTCTTACCTCACTCACCGTCAGGCAAGGTTGATAGGGATTACCTTCGTTGATTCATCCAAGTTACAGGTTTATCACAACCTCCGCATTTTCAAAGATTAGGTTTTTAGAGATACCGAAAGCGAGGAGAAGGCATGATGGGGTGGTTCTACGGCTTCAAATTATACCTTATTATCAATGATCAAGGTGGCATTATCTTAGTCAAAGTGACGACAGATAACGTGGATGATAGGAAGCTTGTTCTGGAAGTTACTGATAAACTTTGGGGGTGTTTATACGGAGACAAAGGTTATATCTCTGGGCCATTGGAATGGAAACTCACAGATAAGGGAATGACACTTATAACGGGTATGAAAAAGAATATGAAACCTAAAGTGATGAAATTTTGGGATCGCCTGATCTTCCAAAAATGATTTATTATTAAAACCGTTTTTGACCAACTAGAAAATATATCCCAAATTGAGCATTCTCGGCACCGTAGTTATATTAGCTTTATGATCAACCCGCTGGCGGGGCTCCTCGCGTATTCATTTCAACTAAAGAAGCTGAGTATCAAGATAACTCGGCTTGATAAGTAAGCGCTTATGCAGATCTGAGGTTAACTCATATCATCTATACTGATGACAACAAGTAGATAAAGCTTGTCATCTCTACGGACTTTATAATTTACAATTAAAACCATTGGCCAAAATATAGACATGCTGCCGTTTACTTATGTAGCGTTTGTGCCACTGGTCATATTATGCAGCCCACTGCGACGTAAGTTAAAAAACACTATTTGCTGATAAACCATTAACTTGCTCACCCAAGAATGATTTCAGCTCTGGCTGCCAGCCCGTCGAGATCTCCTACAGATAGAGTTAGGGGATAAACTCTTCTATATTTTTGGTTTGCTTGAAGTAATGCAACGTTATCCAGCAGGGTTTGAACTTCGCCTTCTATAAGCTTGTAGCAATAACTGCTATTTTCCTTGTTTCAGCAGTTTATTAACCGAGTTTTTAGTTTATGTAGTTCGGTAACCTTATGACTATTGTTCATGCAGGGTATTCTTGTTTGGTTGTTGATTTGGCGAAATCAATTAACAGGTGATACCTCATTCTTTTTTATCCATACACCAGAAATCACTATAGCTTACATATCCATCCATGAGTGATTTTTCTCACTTGTTTTTGGTGGAGGGCGTCAATGAATACTAGGGTTTCATCCTTGGTGCAGTGGATGTTGGACTCATCATAGTGACAGATGAAAGTCCATTTTTTTCTACGGCAAATTTGCTGGGGACACCTTTTTATTTATTGGACACATTCTCCTTTTTTCAGGTTCTCGTTTCTCAGATTTGTCATAGTTTTTGAGGTAGTGGAGGACGGTCGTTTCATGGATGCGAAGAGTTTGAAAAGCGTCATAGTATTTCAAACTTCTGATACGATCAGTATCGTTTTTCTGCTGGCAGAGAATTCAACCATCACGTGTTTTAACCTATTTGGTTTAGAGTGTTTGTTTTTGCTTCTTGGTTAGAATCACTTTAATAGTGTGTACTTTTATCCTTATTTTATTGAAAATTAAGCAGTTCCAATGACCATGCGTCTATATTATACAAAATATGTCTGATTTACTAGCGAAGAGATGTCTGATTAAATCATGTAGGATTACATACCAAGATTTAAGATCTGAAAATTTATTTTTTTACCTTCATCAGTGTAAATAATTTATTTTTCCACAAGCCATGATCTGATATATATGCTTATCATGAGCAATTATGTACAATTAACCCATTGATAGTAGGTGTAATATTGTTAAAAATTGAAAGTTTATGACAGATAACCTTCAGCGTTTAAAATAAGTATTAACAATCTTATCCACAGGATGAATGCTGTTTATGAAAATCGTTAGTTAACAAAATCTGCTAGTCGTGGCATCCTTTACCTTCTCTCATTTTTCGGTTAGTAAGATCGTTATGGCGATAAATTCTAAAACCCCATTGATTTTGATTGATGGCTCCTCCTATCTATATCGAGCGTACCACGCTTTTCCCAACCTAACTAATGCGAAAGGTGAGCCGACAGGTGCTGTATACGGAGTAGTAAATATGCTACGTAGCTTAGTTAAACAGTATCCGGAATCCAATATTGCAGTAATTTTCGATGCTAAAGGCAAGACGTTCCGTAATGATATGTATTCGGAATACAAGGCACATCGTCCACGGATGCCCGATGATCTCCGTGGTCAAATATCAGCGTTGCACCAGATCATTAAGGCCATGGGGTTTCCAATTATGGTAATCAAAGGGGTAGAAGCTGATGATGTGATTGGTACTCTGTCTTCTCAGGGATCTTCTGCCGGAATGTCGATCCTTATTAGTACGGGTGATAAGGATATGACACAACTGGTAGATGAAAACGTTACACTGATCAATACCATGACCAATATCACCATGACTCCACAAAGTGTTTATAATAAATACGGCTTTGTTCCTAGATATATCATCGACTACTTAGCGTTGATGGGGGATAAAGTTGACAATATTCCTGGAGTACCTGGAGTGGGAAATAAAACGGCTAGGGCGATGATTTCAGGCATTGGCGACCTTAATATGTTGTACGAGAACCTGAATACAATTTCAAACCTTGGATTTCATGGATCGAAAACTATGGCCAAAAGGCTGGAAGATCATAGAGAAAGTGCCTTCCTTTCATACTCACTTGCAACGATTAAAATCGACTGTGAGTTACCATCTGGTCCTGAAGGGTTGATCAATATTGATCCGGATAATCCTAAGTTAGTAAAGCTCTTCACGGAACTCAATTTCAAACGTTGGTTGGCATAAGTAAAAAATAGCAAAGATAGATGTTGGGTCAGTTGAGGATCTCAATTTAGTTGCAATTAGTATTCAAGCAAAAAAGATAGTTTGATGGCAATGCCCATCTGTATTATAGAATGAAGATCGTAAAATGACGGTGGCTATCAACCATTTTTTGTGTTCATGTTTATCAAACAATATTTACAATATAATATGATGCAACTCGGAGTTAGGCCATATGTCGTGTTATATGTTCTTCAATCACATATTGGAATGCGGAACCATATTTTTCCCATTTACGGAGTCCGATACCATTAACGGTCAACATCTCACTTTGAGACGTAGGGAACCTTTCCGCCATTTCAATTAGGGTTTTGTCGTTAAACACCACGTAAGGTGGAATTTCTTCTTTTTCTGCAATGGATTTTCGCAAGCGACGTAATTTAGCAAATAGTTTCTTATCGTAATTAGGTTTCCCGAGTGTGTCCGTTTTGATAAATGGTGACAATCCCAACCTTGGTACTGCTAATTCCAACACAATCTGATTACGTAACAACGGACGGGCTTTTTCTGTCAATTGTAGCACTGAACTATGCATGATGTTTTGCACTAGATACCCATGGTGAATAAGCTGACGAAAGATACTGATCCAATATTCATGACTGTTGTTTTTACCCAATCCATAGGTACTGAGTTTTTCGTGGCCGTGATCTTTGATGCGTTGAGTTTTTATACCTCGTAGCACTTCGATCACGTAACTGATTCCGAAACTTTGATTGACACGATAAACGCAGGAGATCGCCTTTTGTGCTTGCGAGGTGCAGTCAAACAAGGGAGGAGGATCAAGACAAATATCACAGTTACCGCAAGTCTTATTGCTGTATTCACCAAAGTAAGTTAGCAATACCAAACGGCGGCATATCAATGCCTCTGCAAACGCGCTCATAGCATTTAGCTTGTGGTTTTCAACCAACTTTTGTTGACAATCTGGTTTTTTATCTAAACATTTGTATAACCAACCTATGTCAGATGAGTGATAAAACATAACAGCCTCGGCAAACAAGCCATCACGGCCAGCGCGACCTGTTTCCTGATAGTAGGATTCAATATTCCGGGGAATATCGAAATGCACTACAAATCGAATATTAGGTTTATTTATCCCCATTCCAAATGCAACCGTAGCCACCACCACTTCAATATCATCATGCTGGAAAGCTTCATGCACCCCCGTGCGTTGTTCGTTACTCATACCGGCGTGATAGCCTGAAGCACGAATATTTTGATCGCATAAGTGCTGTGAGACTTGCTCCACCCGTTTGCGACTGTTGCAATACACAATCGCACTCTTCCCTGATTGGTTAGCAAGGAATTGAGTAATTTGTATTAACGGTTTGTGTTTAACCAGCAAAGAGTAACGAATGTTTGGGCGATCGAACCTACCAAGGTAGGTATTTGGCATGTCGAGAGCCAATCGATGGCAAATGTCTTGTCGTGTCGTATCATCGGCGGTTGCTGTCAACGCCATTACAGGCACATTAGGAAAATACAGTTTCATGTTGCCAAGTTGTGCATATTCAGGTCGGAAATCATGTCCCCACTGAGATACGCAGTGGGCTTCATCTACTGCAATCAATCCCAGAGTTATGGACTGTAGACGCTTTATGAAATCGTGTGTCAACATACGTTCTGGTGATATATATAGTAATTTTAGGTTGCCTTGACGTAGCTGTTTCCAGATGTTGTTCTTCTGGTCATATGTCATAGTTGAGTTAAGGTAGGCGGCTTGCACACCCTTATCTAGCAGTTGATCTACTTGATCTTTCATCAAAGAGATAAGTGGTGAAATGACGATCGATACCCCATTCAGCATCAACGCTGGCATTTGGTAGCATAGGCTTTTACCACCACCTGTAGGCATTATTACCATACAATCTAATCCTGCCATCACGGCATCAATGATCTCTTTTTGACCGTCACGATAGCTATGATAGCCAAAGACCCTATGCAGAACAGATAGCTTATCAGCGATTCCTGATGTTAACGTGGTCAAGTCAGTCGCGATCATATATGTATCCATTTTGAGAATTTGAATCTATTTCAAATACACCACGATAATGGTGAAAGCTTCTTAGGTGGTATATAACCTTTTTTAATCTATTTGTAAACGGAGGGTATTTAAAGACCCTGACAACTGAATTAATGTTAATGTGTAGTACTTGAGAGGATCACGGATCCTCTCATGATTCATCTAAACTTCAATAAGTTATCCGACTGATAAGCTGTTAATGTATATCAAAGCTGGAAGGTTCGGCAAAATGACAGGCAATGATAGTGTTGGTGTTCACCACGGCTGATACTATGGTTTTTAACCGTACTTGTGTGCGAGTACGTATAACATTTAACGTGAGTTATGTATGATCACTAAGCAAAAATAAGTATTCCATATGAAAATAATCCCATTGTCTCCTTACTTCATTTAACCCTTCCCTCAAAGATCAAGATCTGATGGAAGTAGTGCTTATCTGCAAAGTAGATGAGCAATGGTCTTTCACAGGTAACAAACATACCCATCGCTGGCTTTGGTATGCTTGGTAGCTTAATTGAAAAAATTTTTGCTTACGCATTTTGGTGTCGCAGATAGAGAGATATTCAATTTTCTTTTCAATCAGTTATTTATATTCAATGTTTTAGTTTGGTGCATGGAAGATTTCAATGTGTACGATATCTCTTCCCGACAATAAACACATTGTTGGCAAGCTTTATACACAACGCATGTAAGAGAGAAAATTTAACCCTCCGTAACACGCTTGAAACGACTCAACCGGAAAGCGATTGGATACTCAAAATCAACGGAAATGTACGACAAAGTGATTGGTATATTCATTGAACGTATGTGTTCCCTTGAAACTATAATAAACATATTGAATACATAACTCTGTCCATGGTTGTTTCTTAGATGCGCAGAGCTGGATAACTCGGTGTAGTGTCCTCCGCAAGCAGTACTCCTTTATATGCAGTCTCGATCTTGACTCTCATGTCTGGTATCATCGGCGTCGAGTGTTTGTTTTTATTTCTTGATTAAAGTTACTTTCATAGCACAGCGCATAGCTTGATTCTATTTTTATTAAAAAAGAATCATCTTCAATGCTTACTGGAATATTTTATATAAACACTAACTTATTAAAGGACATGGTCGGAAATAAGTTAGTGCGGAAATTGGAGGTATAATTCCGACCATTTTAAGCATTATTTCAGGGTTTGTGTGCCGTTGTCCATGGCTGTAATTTCCTCAGAAATTAATGGACTAATACATTGAACAAACGGCGATATTGTCTCGTTTATCGAATTTCTTTCTTCTTCGTTCATTTTCTTGTTTACCTCTGAAACCGAAAATTTAATATCATTCTTTCCTGATTCCTTAAAGTCGTCAACCTCAACTTCAATGTTTATATTATAAATACCGCTGGATAAAAGTTCAGAGCAGTCCTTTATTGAACTGTTGTGTTGTCCATGTCCCTGAGTGATAAAAGGAAGACTTAAGAGAAAGAACACTATTTTTTTCATACCATATATTCCATTAGAAAATTGCACATTAGTGTAAAAATAAACTTTATTTCCATATATTAAGCATAAAAATTATTAATTCTACACGATATAGACCTGCTCCATAATGGAGCTATGGTTTCCGAATTATAGCATAACTTAATGTAACAGATAAACATCTGAATTCAGATAATAACTACGATACTTATCGTTTAGCGTAGAGTCATATTTTCAATAAGTCGCTTTTCGTACAAAATATTCGATTTTTAATGGTAATTAACCTGAACTGCGCATAAGAAATGAACTAAATACCCAAGTCGCGATCTTATCGTTTCAAATAAACTATGGACTGCATCTAGACGTGGCTATGAATAACTTTGATGTTATTTTCGGTGATGTCGATGGCTTCTGCTAGACTTTTGTTCCTGCATGGGAAAAATACCTAATTTCTTACGGTATCAAACAAAGAAACAAACTTTCTCGCCTCTCAGTTAGCAAAGTTATGATGATAGTGATAGCTTTCCATCAATCTGGTTATTGAGACTTCAAAACTTATTACATCCACTTTGTGTGTCGCTACCTCACCAACTAATTTCCTGAATTAGCTAGGGAACTACATCTGAATTCTCCTCAATGGTAAGAATATTAACGACAGGTAACAGAGGAAGATAAATTAAATCTTTTAACTAGCTATAGAAAACACTAATTGAGCTATAAACATCTGTGATATTTTTTGACACATACAAATCGATCACAGTCAACTGTTGTATACAACTATAATACGAAGGTAGGAGCAAGCGCAAATGATGCGCTTTTATCCGTTAATTGTTGTAATTTTATCACATACATGTGTATTTCAGAGTTCACCACCTCAATAAATCAGAATTGATATTCAATGCTATGAACATTGACCAGAGGGACTCACATTGGCTAGAGTGACTCATTTGCAAATCCAATTTAGATGTAATGAAGTTACGAAATGGATGACTTATGAATGACAAGAACGATGTTCTAAAGAGTAACGTTAACATGCTTGGCCGCCTACTTGGAAATACTATCAGAAATGCCCACGGTGACGAATTGCTGGCCAAGGTAGAAGAGATCCGTAAACTCTCTAAATCTGCATCAGCTGGAAATGCTGACGATCATGATAATCTAATTGAGGTCCTTCAAAGTTTACCAAATGATCAGCTATTACCTGTGGCACATGCGTTTAGTCAATTCTTGAATCTGACCAACATAGCCGAGCAATACCACACTGTTTCACGTCATTGTGGAGAACTGGTTCGTAGCCCAGATGCGCTAGACAGTCTTTTCCAACGATTAAAGAGCAGCGATATCTCTCGAGTAGAGATAGAAAAAGCCATCACCGATCTAAAAATTGAACTAGTCCTCACTGCTCATCCTACCGAAATTGCACGTCGTACTACCATTCATAAACTAATCCAAATCAATCAGTGCCTATCTAAGTTGGAACTGGGTGATTTATCGCTCAGTGAGCGTAAAAAATCTGAGCTACGTCTTGAACAACTGATTGCACAAGCTTGGCATTCTGATGTCATACGGCAGAAACGTCCGACACCTCTGGATGAAGCAAAATGGGGTTATGCTGTTATTGAAAATAGCCTGTGGCAAGCGGTTCCTGAATTCTTACGTCAATTTGATCAGAAACTGAACAAGCACTTTGGTCAGTTTCTGCCAATTGATGTTTCCCCCATCCAGATATCTAGCTGGATGGGCGGAGACCGCGACGGCAATCCATTTGTGACTTCCACAGTAACCCGACAGGTACTGCTGTTATCACGCTGGAAAGCGGCCGATCTGTATCTGATCGACATCCAAGAACTAATCAACGAATTATCAATGACACGTTGTAATGACTTCGTACGCACCTTAGTGGGTGATGCACATGAACCTTATCGTGCACTCCTCAAATCATTACGTAAAACTCTCATTAATACCATTAATTACTTTGATGCACAAATGAAAGGTCAACGTGTCGACGAAAAAGATATTTTAACAAATGTGGATCAGCTGTGGACCAAGCTTCATGCATGCTATCAGTCACTGAATGAGTGTGGCATGAGCATAATTGCTGATGGTTTGTTGCTGGATACCATCCATCGAGTCCAATGTTTCGGTATTAACCTTATCAAGCTAGATATCCGCCAAGAAAGTTCACGTCATACCGAAGTATTATCAGAAATCACACATTGTCTTGGTATGGGTGATTACGGGCAATGGAGCGAGCAAGACAAACAAACCTTCCTTATTCGTGAACTTAGTTCTAAGCGTCCTTTACTACCGCGGGACTGGGTGCCTTCTCACGCAGTACAAGAAGTGCTAGATACTTGCCGTATTATTGCGCAGCAGCCACGTGAAGCATTCGGTGCATATGTTATATCAATGACACGTAGCGCTTCAGATGTGCTTGTCGTTCACCTACTACTTAAAGAAACAGGTTGTCCGTTCCGAATGGACGTGTGCCCACTATTTGAAACCGTAAAGGACTTGAATAATGCTAGGTCTGTAATCAGTCAACTACTTATTACCGATTGCTATCGTGGCTTTATCCAAAACTTTCAAATGGTCATGATTGGTTACTCAGACTCTGCTAAGGATGCAGGTGTGATGGCAGCAGGATGGGCACAATACAAAGCCATGGAAGCACTGGTATCCGTATGTGAAAGTGCAGGTGTTGACCTAGTTCTGTTCCATGGTCGTGGTGGTTCTATTGGCCGTGGTGGTGCGCCTGCGCATGCAGCGCTCCTATCTCAACCACCTAAAAGTTTGAAAAGTGGCCTGAGAGTCACCGAGCAGGGTGAAATGATTCGCTTTAAATTAGGACTTCCTGATGTGGCAACCAACAGCTTAAATCTTTATGCGAGTGCTATTTTAGAGGCCAATTTATTACCACCACCAGATCCAAAACAAGAGTGGCGAGATTTAATGGAAATACTGAGTGACGTCTCCTGTGAAGCGTATCGTGATGTGGTTCGTGGCCACAAAGACTTTGTCTCATATTTTCGCTCGGCAACACCTGAGTTGGAACTAGATAAACTTCCATTGGGGTCACGCCCGTCTAAACGTAATCCGGACGGTGGCGTTGAAAGCTTACGTGCGATACCTTGGATATTCGCATGGAGCCAGAACCGCTTACTGTTGCCAGCATGGCTTGGTGCAGGTCAAGCGATTCAATATTCAATTGACCACGGTTATTTGAAACATCTAGAGGATATGTGCAGGGAATGGCCTTTCTTTTCAACACGTTTAGGTATGCTTGAAATGGTTTACACAAAAACTAGTGTATCGGTTTCAAAATACTACGATAAAAAACTGGTTGACCAAAAGCTATGGCCGTTGGGCGAGCAACTCAGATCACGTTTGGTACAAGATATCAAAACTGTACTTATGGTGGAAAATAGCGCTCACCTAATGGAGCAGAATCCTTGGGGAGCAGAAGCCATCAGTTTACGTAACATCTACGTAGAACCCTTGAACATGCTTCAAGCGGAGCTTCTGTACCGAACTCGTTCCGTGAAAGGTGTGCATAAACAGTTAGATGATGCGCTCATGGTAACCATAGCAGGTATTGCAGCAGGCATGAGAAATACAGGATAAAGAACGTTATTATTATATGGGTCGCTAGGAGATGTGTCGACAGAGCCTCACCACGGAGCAAGCTTATAACAGTCCATTTACTGCATAAGGACTTTGGCATGAATAGTTTAGACGCTATTTTCGTCGATGTTGATGACTTCTGCCAGAATTTCCTCCCTGCATGGGCAAAACACCTGATTTTTCCGGTTTCAAACAAAGAAACGAACCTTCTCGCTTCTCAGTTAGCGAAGTGATGATGATAGTAATAGCTTTCCATCAATCTGGGTATCGAGACTTTAAAACTTATTACACCCACCTTGTTTGCCGCTACTGCACCAACGAATTTCCTGCATTAATCAGCTACACACGAATACTTAAGCTCATGCAGAGTGTTTTGGCTCCGCTTTGCTTTTACCTCACTCACCGTCAGGTAAGGCAGATAGGGATTGCCTTCGTTGATTCGTTTAAGATACAGGTTTACCACAACCTACAAATTCTCAGACATCAGGTTTTTAAAGGTAGCGCGAACCGCGGAAAAGGAACAATGTGGTGGTTCTACGACTTCAAATTACACCTTATTATCAATGACCAAGGTGCATTATCTCAGTCAAAGTGACGACGGCTAACGTGGATGATAAAAATCCTGTGTTGGAAATGGCTGAGGAGCTTTGGGGGTGTTTATAGGGAAATAAAGGTTATATCTCTGGTCCATTGGAGCGGGAGCTTGCGGAGAAGGGAGTCATACTAATAATGGGTGTGAGAAAGAATATGCAACCAAAAGTAATGCAACTGTGGGACAGCCTGATACTTCGGAATCGATTTATTATTAAACCTGTTTTTGACCAACTAAAAAACATATCCCAAATAGAGCATTCTCGGCATCGCCGTTGTATCAACTTTATGGCCAACTTGTTGGTGGGGCTTATCACGTATGCATTTTAACCAAAAAAGCCGAATATCGAATATCAAGATGACTAGGTTTGATAAGTAAGCACTTATGCAGATCTGAGGTTGATTATATTGTTTCCAGTTTTTGATATTAGGCTTAGCCTTTCCCTTCATCACTTCCCGCTTAATTTCATGGTGATCTGATTATAGGAATTGTGATTAGTTCAAATATTTGGGAAACAATTCCTAAACGTGTATCAATCCTGTATCCTAGATGAAATGAAACAGGTCAATGAGTTTCTGCACTAATCCGTATTCTCTATCAGTGCATTCATGGGGAGGTACAGGCTAACCAAAAAGTGTATATTGAGCAATTATCTACCTTTACGGATAAGGGTGTGGTAAGTCTTGGTGTTGGAGACGCATTGACCCTTGGCGGATAGTACATTTTCCCAAGGGCTTATCGAAGCTCAAGCTGACAAGATATTTGAGAGTGAAGATATGTAGTCTGTATGGACAAATAAATGGTCAAAAGATACGACGGCCAAGTCATGTGCTTGTTAAGCTGTAAGCTACTCACATAGCGTTGGTGTATGCTGATTGTTACCATCTTCTTCTTGCATCCGCTGAAAAGGCCAGTGATTTGGCTCATTAAATCTAGTTAGCACGATCCTTCTTTGTTCTAAGTTTGGTATAGGTTAAGAACTCAATGTTGCTTAGGGCGAATGAAGAGAAAAGGCGACTAAAGCCACTGCATAAAGTGGCTTTAGTATGACTAGGTAGGGATTAGCGAGTACCATATACCACAATGGTTTTACCGTGGGCAGAAATTAAGTTCTGCTCTTCTAGCATCTTCAGGATTCGCCCAACTGTTTCGCGGGAACAACCTACAATTTGTCCAATTTCTTGACGTGTGATCTTGATTTGCATACCGTCCGGGTGGGTCATTGCATCCGGTTGTTTTGCTAGATTTAATAGGGTCTGTGCGATACGCCCAGTAACATCTAGGAACGCCAAGTCACCAACTTTCTGGCTGGTTACCTGCAATCGAAGAGCCATTTGTGAAGATAGGCGCATCAGGATATCTGGGTTAACTTGGATCAGCTGTCGGAATTTCTTGAATGAGATTTCAGCGACTTCACATGGTGATTTAGCACGAACCCAAGCTGTACGCTCCTGATCTTCCTCGAAAAGACCCAATTCACCAATGAAGTCACCTTGATTGAGGTAGGAAAGAATCATCTCTTTGCCTTCTTCATCTTTAATTAGTACAGCCACAGACCCTTTAACTATGTAATACAGTGTTTCAGCTTTTTCCCCCGCGTGGATGAGGGTGCTTTTAGACGGGTATCTGTGGATATGGCAGTGTGAAAGGAACCATTCCAATGTAGGGTCTGTTTGAGGTTTTCCTGGAACCATATATCTCATTTCCTCTGCAGTTGTTACCTAGTGAGTAATATTTATACCACCGCTTGCGGTACACGTTTTTAGGACAGAATAAAGTTTCAATACTCAGGCTACAAGCTCCCTGTTTGAGTCATGGAGTTTATCCTTTTTCCTGTACGATTTCTTGATTTTGATATGGACTTCTCTACCAATTAAAGAATAAATCGTGGCTAAGATCACAATACTGCAAGTAAGTAGATGAATAAAATATCAGCAATCATTGAATGAAACGAGAAAAAGATTTCCTGAGGATCGTCACTTAAGCCCACCATCTTGTCATGGATGGGAATTGGAGGTATGAAGGATGTACCTAGCACTATTAAAATGGTGTCTATGATGGCTATAACTAACCTAAGCTATGCATAAGAAATGAACTAAATGCCAAAGTTACGATCTGATCGTTTAAAAAACTATCTCCTGCATAAGGATGTGAGCATAAATAACTTAGACGCTATTTTCATCGATGTCGACGACTACTGTCAGATTTTTCTCCCTGCATGGGAAAACACCTCATTTCTTTCGGTTTCAAACAAAGAAACAACCTTTCTTGCCTCTCTGTTAGCGAAGTGATGACTATAGTGATAGCTTTCCATCAATCGGGTTATCGAGACTTCAAAACCTATTACATCCACTTTGTTTGCCGCGACCTCACTCACCGTCAGGTAAGGCAGATAGGGATTGCCTTCGTTGATTCGTCCAAGCTACAGGTTTATCACAACTTACGCATTCTCAGACATCAGGTTTTTAAAGGTACCGAGAAGCGAGGAAAAGGAACGATGAGGCAGTTTTACTATTTCAATTTACACCTCATTATCAATAACCAAAGTAGCATTATCTCAGTCAAAGTGACGACGGTTAACGTGGATGATAAAAAGCCTCTGTCAGAAATGGCTGAAGAGCTTTGGGGTGTTTATACGGAGATAAAGGTTATATCTCAGGTTCATTTAAGCAAAAACTTGTAGACAAGGGAGTGATACTGATAACGGGTGTGAAAATAAATATGAAACCCAAAGTGATGAAATTTTGCGACCGTCTGATACTCCGGATACGATTTATTATTGAAACCGTTTTTGACCTACTAAAAAACATATCCCAAATCTAGCATTCTTAGCACCTTAGTTGTATCAGCTCTATGATTACTTTGCTGACGGGGTTCTTCGTGTATTCATTTTAACTTATAGAAGCCGATTATTAAGATTATTCAGCTTGATAAGTAATCGCTTATGCAGATCTGAGGTTAATTACAAAGAGTGAGTTTAGGGCAGATTTAATCAACAATGCCAGTAAAATTTGTAATGGTTTTTTAAAACAGTATGCAAAGAAAAGGACTGATTGTAAGAATGGTTACCGGTGAAAATATTACCCTATCTCAAGCAAAGGTATCTTTGATAAGAGTTCAGTTCTTAAACTTCTTAAATAACTTTTATTTAAGAAATTAATCGGTAATAACTGAGGATATCCTCACAGATATCTGTTCAACCCGTGGTGCAGGTAATCACCGCGTGGAATAGATAATCTACTTTTGAGCTTTTGCATCAATCTCGAATCACACTAAAATGCTATTTTGTTGCTGTAATACTTATGGTTTCTCCTCAAAAATAGGGGTATAAGACCCTCAGATTCAGGATGATCAGGAAGTCGAACTATACCTAAATAACTTGAAAAGGTTCCATTTAAGAGGTTACTAATGCGTTCAGTTCTAAGCAAATTTTCATAGGAATAATCAGTCTATTTCACAGAAATTTAACGATGAAATGTGCGAACTCACCCTCTTACGGAGGGTGAGTTCACCAGCGGTGTGCTCGGTGTTATCTCTTTTTGATGGAACTGAATCTTTACAAAATGATGTCTTAATTATGACATCGGTAAAGGTTGTTGAAACCTGCATCTTCTAGTTATTTTGGTATATTCTATAAATTAGATAAGAAGGATTCATGAGCTTTCTTTAAGGTCTTTGGCCTCCTTTGGTTATTTTGTTACTTTTACAATTTAAGAGGATAACATCGGTTTTATCTAATGATACGCGTCTAATGATACGAAAGTGGAGGGTTAGCTTATTTTTCCAGTATCAATCAATTGATGAATGAGTGGACGAATGATCAGTTCTATGACTCAACTCATCTTCCTACTAGGAACTATAAGGGTATTGTGGCGAAAAATGAAGGAGCCTATGAACCATAGAAAGCAAATACGGGAAGTCAACGTTTTTGACTCATCGTAAACGGATTACTAAAAATCTTTCGTCCAAGCTTGGTATAGCTTTGTCATTGAGCGGATTTTAGAGGTATCGACGAGTGGGTACTCGTTGGAAATTAATATGGGTTTGGCTAAACTGTGGTGTAATGTAATTGAGGTAATCTTCCATAGGAGAGCAAACGATAGAATCCACCACAGCTTCTCTGGAATATCCACGGTTACGGGTATTCCTAACGAACTTTTGAATCTATTCTAGGTTAATGATGGGAACCATCCCAATCAAGAGATCTACATGCTTGGTGACATTTATGTCACCATCGATCAATCCACCATGGAGTTCTTCATAGAACATCGTGTTCGTATTTTCCGCTAAATCCTGCCATCCTGTGAAGGTACTCGGAATCTGATTGTAAGGCACTGCTTTTATCAAAAGAGTGGAGATAGTAGCGAAACTTACCTATACCGTGCTCACCGTACTCTTGAAAGAAGGCCTCTAGGGTCGTAAAATCATTTGCGTGAGAGCCAAAATAGCTGAGTAATGACCCTGATCGCGTGCCTTTTGAATCTCACTGTCCACTTCCAAACGGGTAAAACGGTGGAAACTGTCACCTTCAATCCATGCTGAATTAATGTTCATTATATTAAACATTTTCCGGAAAGCGTCTGACGTTGTTGTTGTACTTACGCCAGATGAATCAGTGACTGCAATTATGGGATGTTTTGCAAACATAACGTATCCTAATAATTTTAATAAAGATGTCAAACAATTATCAGGGTGTTGAGACAAGGTCAAGTAGATGTTATTTGGTCAGTGATCGCCTCTATATGCTATCGACAGTTATGTATTCAATAAGTTGGATGGTTCGTCAGTATGATTTATAATCACTGAAAGAATTATTTTTAGACGGAAACCAACTTATTGAACACAGAACCATCGAGATAGTATTTGACCAACTAAAAAACACATTCCAAATCGAGTATAAGGCATAAAAGTGGTATGAGATTTAATAGTCAATCTGCTTTCTGGACTTGTTCCTTATGTGTTCCAATCAAAAAGAGCGAGTCTGAGAACCACTTGTCTTAACAAAGATAAATTTACACAGATCTGAGGATAGCTAATAATATATGGGGCAATTAAATTCCCATTATTTGTGAATATTTCTCAACGCACTGCTGGAAATATGCACGCATTTCCCCAACAGTTTGCGCTTGTGTTTGATTAAAGAGAAACTGTCTATTTTCTGTTCCCTTCTTTACTTGCCACACAGCAAAAGAAGCTTGCTTATCAATTTCAATTTTCTGTTTCTCGTCAGGGGGAAGTAGTACTAAATTCTGGTTCATTATCACTCTCATTCATATTTCAAGCTAATGGTAGCTGTTTGACAGCCACCAACCATATCGGAGGTACGCTTAATAATAAGTATTAACCTTAAATTTACACTAATTTGATATATAATTTAACTTCAGATCTGCATAAGTGCTTGCCTATCAAGCCTAGCCATCTTTATGCTAGGCTTCTTTGGTTGAAATGAATACGCGATAATCCCAGCCAGCAAGTTAAGCATAAAGCTGATACAACTAAGGTGCCGAGAATGTTCGATTTGGGATATGTTTTTTAGTTGGTCAAAAACGGTTTCAATAATAAATCGTATCCAGAGTATCAGACGGTCGCAAAATTTCATCACGTTGGGTTTCATATTTTTTTTCACACCCGTTATCAGTATCACTCCCTTGTCTGTAAGTTCTTGCTCAAATGGACCAGAGATATAACCTTTATCTCCGTATAAACACCCCCAAAGCCCATCATTCCTTTGTCTCGCTTCGAGGTGCCTTTAAAAATCTGATGTCTGAGAATGCGTAAGTTGTGATAAACCTGTAGCTTGGACGAATCAACGAAGGCAATCCCTATCTGCCTTACCTGATGGTGAGTGAGGTAGCGACAAACAAAGTGGATGTAATAGGTTTTGAAGTCTCGAGAACCCAATTGATGGAAAACTATCACTATAGTCATCACTTCGCTAACGGAGAGGCAAAAAGGCTTGTTTCTTTGTTTGACACCGGAAGAAATTAGGTATTTTCCCATGTAGGGAGTAAAATCTGGCAGAAGTCGTCGACATCGATGAAAATAGCGTCTAAGTTATTCATGCCCAAATCCTTATGCAGGCGATAGTTTTTTAAACGATCAGATCGCGATTTTAGCATTTAGTTCATTTCTTATGCGCAACTTAGGTTAATTTACCGATTAAAATTACTATTTCTACAAATTCTTTAAGATCTAGTAATGGTGTTGTTGATTAAATCAGGCCTGTAACGCACTGGTCTTAATCTTTTTTACAGTCTTAATTTGTCTGCCGCTGCACAGGCATACTGAGTTTTATAACTTTGTTTAATCGTTTTTATATTTGCCAGCGCTTCATCAACTTGAGCAGTGTAATTACGAAGAGTGAGTTTAGAGCAGGCAACTGTTTATAGCGAAACATTACTGTCTCTGCTAATGAGCGTTTATAATAACCCATGTCCTGTTTATACTTTGCCTGTTTGTCATATCTCAACGCCTTAACAGCTTCATGTTGATGATGCCCTTTCTTCCAGTATCCCGCGTTGCTTCGAGGTGAAATATTGGGGGTTATTCCTTTGTTTTTTAATACGTGGTGACATGCTCTTGTATCATAGGCTCCATTAGCACTGACTTGCTGTATCTTTTGTATTAAATGGGTTAAGAAATGTAGGTAAAAACTCATTATCATCCACTAACACTAGGCTAACTCCTACAGCAATAACCTCATGAGTATACACATCAACGGCAAGATGAAGTTTACACCAGATATGCCGATTCTCCTTCCCGTGTTTACGTGTTTTACATTCACTTTCTCTGTATACTTTTACGGCCTGTGGTATAAATAACGATGTAGGCAATAGCTCCTCAACTCGGCAAACTCTACTTAAACTTTTACGATCTTCAAACACTTACTAATGTAGGTGTATGTAGGAGATTCCAGCAGAATATTCATCAATGTAACAACCAAATTGAGAAAGCCTTTTAATTCCACGAAGTGGGAGTTTAAAAATACCTTTCACCATCAGTGCCGTTTCAATCGTGGTATCCAAAAAGTGACTAAGCCACAGTTTACTAGTGCTTGATTATATTGTTTCCAGTTACTGATCTTGTGCTTGGTTTTTCCCATCATCACTTCCCGCTTAACTACATGATGATCTGATTGTAGAAATTTCGACTAGTTCAGATATTTTGGAAACAACGGCAGTACCATGCAAAAAGAATATGTATACGATTAGGGTAAATAATGGTCGAGAGTTTGTTTATCCTTAATGGATATAGCAAAAGTTTTAGATATTAAAATTTATTTTACCACCTTTATTCTTCATGGGAACGAGGGATAAATGAGAATGCTAATGAGCTTTTGAGACAGTACATGAATAAGGGATCAATTATCGACCTAAGAAATGTTTAGGATTCAAGCAGCCTGCTGTTTCTTTTAAAGAAATGACATTAACAGTTTAATTGAGAAGTGTCACACTTCAGACTTGAATTCAGGTCTGTAAATCATGTGTTTTTCTCAAGTATGGTATCAACTGGATAAAAAGCATCGACATCTGCGAGAATAGAGTCTAACTTACTCATACTAAAGTATTTATGTTATTAATGAGAATATTTCAGAATTCAAAACTATCAGATTATGACTTGGCTGTTTAGCTTATTTTTTAGACGCAGCTTAAGTTAATTACCGTTATGGTGGAGAGATACGTGTAGCATCCGTTACTGGGAAAAAGGATTTTACTGCTAGATGGAAAATAAGATGACAACACTCTTTCGATCTAAAGTGTTGGTGGTTTTTGCCCACCCAGATCCACATGAATCTGTGGCGAATAAATGCATGATTAAATCTGCATGTCAGCTAGACAATGTTACCGTCCACGATCTCTACGCGTCTTACCCAGATTTTATTATTGATGTGCACTATGAACGTGAGCTGTTGATTGAACATGATGTAATTGTGTTCCAACATCCTCTGCAAATGTATTCTTGCCCTTCACTGCTCAAAGAATGGATAGACGTGGTATTGGGTAAAGGTTTTGCCCACGGTGGGGGCAATGCGTTATCGGGGAAATTATGTCGATTTGTGATAACGACTGGAGGTGTGTCGGAAGCGTTCAGCCAAAATGGATATAATAAATATAGTATGGATGAATTGCTGCAACCATTTGAATTAACAGTACTACTATGCAAAATGCGATGGGTGGAACCATTAGTATTGCACTGGGCACGACGTGTGACGGATGAAGATCGCAACAGACATGCAGAATGTTATGTTAATTGGCTTTGTAAGCCTGTGCCGGAGGTTGTTTGATGGAGCATAATTACCTTCTTGATACTCTAATATTTTTAGTTTCTGCCGCGGTTGCCGTCCCTATTGCTCAGCGTTTAGGTATTGGCTCGGTGTTGGGATATCTCTTTTCAGGGATTGTAATTGGTCCGTGGGGACTTGGTCTTATCAATGATGTTGAAGCAATCCTACATTTCGCCGAACTAGGAGTAGTGCTCTTATTGTTTCTAATCGGTCTTGAACTTAACTCAAAAAAACTACAGCAAATGCGCCTGCCTATTTTCGGGCTTGGAGGTAGCCAAGTGCTGCTGAGTACGGTGGTTATCGGTTTGTCTTTCCTGATGTTGGATACAAACCGTATTGATGCGTTAGTGGTGGGGATGGGATTAGCGCTGTCGTCTACCGCGATTGCTCTGCGGATTATTGAAGAGCAGCGATTGATGCGAAGCGAGGTAGGTCAATCTGTTTTTGCTGTGTTGTTATTCCAAGATATTGCGGTAATCCCCATGCTTGCTATTTTACCCGCACTTGCTGGCGGTAAGGGTAATAGCTGGTTAACTGTAGCTATCATGCTTGGTGCTGTGGTAGGGTTACTTGTAGGGGGTCATTATCTATTGCGGCCTTTACTGCGTTGGGTTGTAATGAGTCGAGTCAAGGAAATGTTCACCGTCACAGCCTTGCTTTTGGTGATAGGAATTGCCTTGGGAATGCAAGCCCTCGGATTGTCGATGGCGCTAGGGACCTTTTTAGCGGGAGTGCTGCTTTCTGAAAGTGAATATCGGCATGAGCTTGAAATAGCCATTGAACCTTTCAAAGGACTTTTACTTGGCTTGTTTTTTATTGCTGTAGGTATGGCTGTTGACTTGGGTCTGTTGCTTGAACATCCTTTAGAAATTCTAAGTGCAGTAGTTGCGTTGATAGGGGTGAAAGCTATCATTATCTGTGGCTTAGTGCGAATATTTTCCGTTAATAGGCAATCACGTAGTCAGGTGGTATTATTACTAAGTCAAGGAGGTGAGTTTGCTTTCGTGTTGTTTACTGCTGCACAAAGGGAAGGACTGCTTAACCCTTCACTTAATGCTTTCCTGCTGGTGGTAGTGAGTTTATCAATGATGACCACGCCTATTCTTCTAATGTTGCAGAAGAAATGGTTTTCTCGGACCATTAATTTAGATGTTATCGAACCTGAAAATGAGCGGTTCAAAAGCGAAGTAAATCGTGTCATTATTACGGGATTTGGGCGTTTTGGCCAAGTTGTTGGTAGGCTGTTATTTGCTAATAAGATCAAACTAACTATTCTAGAACGTGATCCATCACAGATAGCGCTATTGCGGAAATTTGGTTACGAGGTATATTATGGCGATGCAACACAACTTAATTTATTACGTGCTGCAGGAGCTGAATCGGCCGAAGCGATTCTCATATGTGAAGATTCACCGGAAGAAGTTATTGAAATTGTTGAACTTTGCCAGCGACACTTCCCTAACTTAAAAATACTGGCACGGGCACGCAGCCGTGTAGAAGCCAATCAATTGCTGGGGCACAAAGTCAAAGGGTTTTCGCGAGAGACTTTTTTAAGTGCTTTGGATTTAGGCAAGCAGGCACTGATTACGTTGGGCATGCATCCGTACAAAGCAAAGCGTGCAGCAGCGTTTTTCAGAAAGCTTGATGAAATGCGTCTCCATGAAATGCATCCTCAACACAGTGAGGATGTATCAGCAACATCACGAACCAAAGAAGCCCGATTAGAACTTGAAGAACTTTTTGATCTCGAGATGAAAGGTGACACAGAACGCCATCAGAGCTGGAATCGAGAATAATATCCACATCAGTGGATACACATCGTGTGATACAGCGATTAAATGGTTCTAAATTGCATGTAAGGGTAATCTTTTACCAGTCCCCCCTTGAAAATAAATAAGAGATGATTATCTCCCAATTGCCTATTGAGTTATGCAGCCTGCCAAACGGGCTTCATGAATAAAGAAGAATTTTGAAAATAAACCACCCCCGGTGGAAGAATTGGACTCCGAGCAAGCCAACGAACTCATCCGTAAATTATGGGACAATCTTCGTGAGTACGAAGATTGGTTGTCTGCTAGTTCACGGAACTCATCATGCTCTCCGTCGTCAAACTCCTTCGCAGCAAGGGACTAGCGAAAAAATCGCAACACCCTAGCTGCCGAAATCAGGTTGGCGCTCAACTTGGCCATGAGGGACACAAAGAAATCAGTAAGCGAACTCAAAGAAAGCGATTCCATCGTGTATTGTCAGCTAGATACCTGCTGCACCCAATGCAGTGGGAAGGTTGCTCAGAACACGGAATCTACTCATCGTCATGAAGTCTTTGTGTTATCCAAAGCTTCATTGGATATTACGGAATATCAGTTATTCTATGGTCGGTGCCAGCACTGTAACCCTCTCGTTCTAACCAATGTGCCCGATAACGCCCAATCAGGTCAGTTAGGTCTCTCATCTACTTAACCACCTTGCCATTGTATCAGGCGTTGCATCACCATGTAAAATAATCTGTTGTTATTCATATAGATGAAACAACGCACAAACGAAATGGGGAAGCTGCTACCAGAGGGGTTTGTCTCCTCAGTGGTATCATGCGAAAAATCTGCTTCGATACTAGCTTTTACCGCGGAGAACAGTTCTGTTCACGTGTTATGTCTGAGGTGGAAACTTGTAAGAAACTTTGGTTGTCTGCATTGGATGTCATTGTCGATGTAGTGTCATCGGTAATCTGAAAACAATTTTATCCCGACGTTTTTAATCTCATAAACATCTAGTTAAGCCACCTCTGGTTAACACTTACGTCTTAAGGTGTAATTTGTCAAATCCGAATTGTTGGTTAACCATTCGAGTTCTGATGTCCTGACAGAGCATGTTTGTAAATTCATCCACTGGCTCACTTTTCGCCTGAGCCAACCTCTTGAATTTCGATAAAGAATTTTTCTTAGATTTCTTCGTTAGAAACTCAAACCACACACGCTTGAAACAACGTTCAATTTCAGTCACATATTTTGTTTATTTTTATAGGTTGTAACTGATTGGTTCTGGGTGACAAAGTATCACTAGGTTGGTAATCCGCTGCCACCACCCCTAGTTTCCGTGATCCACGGTTGATTACCTATCTCAAATCGGCCATCACACACTGTCATCCAATCATGATGTTTACAAAATGCCGTGATCGCGGAGATCTGTACCTGAGCAGCATACTATTGATTAAAAAGATCAATTTGCTCCTTTCTAGGTAAGGCACAGTTATTTTTTAAAAAGTTTTTTCTTTATCACTGTATAAACGGTATCCTACTTTAGGTATAAGTATTATCCTCAATCATTAATAGAAGTTTAACTTTGCCCGTATATTCAGTACGAAATTTCTGATCAGAAAGCACCAAAGAAGCGTTATCAACAATTTGTTTCGATATCAAGGGCACGGCTTTTATACGCTTGATTTCTTTCTATAGGTCCTTATCAGAAAGACTTTCATTAGACAAACGTTCCATTTGAGTGAATAGGTGATTATTTAAATCGATCAATTGATTTCTAATTTCATATTCTTTTCATGATCAGTTAATAAATCTTTAATTGATACTTTGCCACCTGTAGCTTCCGATATTGCACGAATGTACCTAGCGGGGGTTTGTTGTTTACGATTGATCCAGTTCCATACGTGGGATTGCCTAATACCTAATAGCTTGGTTAATGCGGTTTGCCCTCCTAATATTACAACAGAATGTTGTATGGTAGACATTTCAAACCTCCAGAAAACCAGCTTTAATTGTTATTTTAATACTTAACCAAGTATAAGCTAAGCGCATTCTTAGTCATATTTTAAATGGTAATCACTTCAAAGTTAACAAGTTTGCGCCACTGCTATTTTCAATAAGTTTATTTGGTCTTTCTCGGTCGATAAATGCAACGCTAGTGTAGAGATAACAGCGCTTTAATATATCGTTGTTAATACTTTCACAGACTTTAAATTTTCAAGGAATATCTGCCATATAAGTTATAGCTAAGCATTCTACTTCGAAATAGCCGTTTAGCGCGGAAAATGCTTTTAAATAATTGATGTTAATTAACTTTCATTGTTTACTAACAAAAATGTTGTATTAATTCAGCAACCAAATAAGTTGGTTTGTTCGATTACTGACTCTGCACCTATTAAATCGGTTCAGGCGTTTTTTACAAGGTAACTACCCGCGATGACATATCTCTTTCACTGAGCCTTCCGATAGGCCATAAAGTCTAGATAGTCCCAGAGGGGTTATGTACGAGGGGGTATGGTTAGTTCATTTTCCATCTGTGATAACCTTTAGGGTTATATATCCAGACCTGTCTGAGTATATTCACACAACATGTAATTTATGGAATGACACAGGAATATTGGAGATAATCAATCATGTCAATAAATACGTATGAAAAATTGAGCATCATGCGCGAAAGCGAATAGATAAGCCGAAATGCGGTTTGTGATTTGACTGGAATTTCATATAATTCGCTTACAGACTACGAGTTAGACAGAGCCGTAATGGGACTCAACGTTATACAAAAATTTCTAGGACATTCAAGATGTTAAAAATACACAATGTGGTTTATATTTGATTAAATTGAGCCAAAATCCGGATAAATCAGTCTGGCTCTCGCACACTTTTGGTAATACGAAACAAAACAAGATCAATCAGACAAGATAACTGGCTAAACCTTTGGTTAGACTCCGGTTTATGTAGTGGAGTAACCAATGATGACTTATTCTAGGGGATTGAATATGTTTATTCAGAAGCTCGATAGTGGCTAATACATCGGTGGATGTCAGACCTGCTGGTATGAAAGGAAAACGGTATCGTAAAAAGTATGATTGTAAAACCGAGGCGACTCATTATAAAAAATTTGTCCTTACCAACTTTGATGACACGGACTGACAAGACAGGCCGGATAATAAGAGAGTGCTATCTGAGGTCATCACGCTTTGGTACAAGCTTTACGGGCAAACACTAAAGAGAGGAAAGTGCGAGCAACAACGGCTGCTAAAAATTGACAAGATCATGGGGCACCACAGAGCCTACCAGATAACCAAGCTGTTCTTTATATGCTTGTAGGGCGTCACGAATGGACGTAGGCATTCAGGCATTATCGCTTAATCGAGAGCATAACGCCCTAGGCAGCGTTTTTACCGCGCTCATTGATACTGGCGAGTATCACCATGCGCACCCCTTTAAATGGATAATAAAGCTTAGGGAGAAGGTATTTCAAATGGGGTTCCGATCTCACTATTAGATCAACTAACTACTCCATCGCCTACAAGGTGACTCTGCAATAATTGCAAAACTATGCCTAAGTACGGGAGAGAGATGGAGTGAGGCGAATGATTTGCGAGGGGAGCAGCTGACTCATGGTCTGGTTACGTTTTTGGATACCAAGAACAATAAAAATAAACCTATCCCTGTTGGATACAAGCTTAATGCGCAGCTTAAACAAAAAGGATCTGGTCACTTATTTAATAGTTATTATGTTGATTTGTATAGTATTGTTAAAAATCTTGAATTGAACCCCACAAAGGGGTAAGCGAGTCACGTTCTGCGCATACTGTTTTAAGTTACTTCATGATGAATGGTGGAAACATATTGGTACTGCAGAAGATCTTTGGCCATGGCGATATAAATCCCATGCTACTATACGCTGATTTTTCGCCTGATTATTTGGGTGATGTTATCCGGCTCAACCCTCTAGGAGGGTGAGCGTAAATTGACCTCCGATACGTCAAAACATGTTTAAACCCGTCCAGATAAAGATGAATAATTAACAAATAACCGCTTGATTTTAAGTAAACCACCCCAACTTCGTTGGGTTAAGAAGTCTGCAATAAAGGCTTGCTGGAATTAAAAGAAGATAGATAGCAGTTCCTGCTTATGGAAAGTGCTTAAAACTCGATACTCTCGAGTTGCAGCAAGCGAAATAAGAAATATCGCCCGATTAAGGACGATCAGTAATAACGCTATTATCGTGGAAGCTAGGTACTTTAGTGCCGAGTAGTTCACAGCGCGATAGCTCTTTAACAACGGCCTCTTGAACGAACTGAGAAAAGCCGCCGTAATGTTTGTGTTCATTGACGGCATCATTAATTTTTTACGTAGGAACGTAGGCAGTGACACGTTATATTTCTTTGATTTCCCTAGGAACGACTCAATATCAAGATCTATCAGCGCCAACACCCAACCTTTGAACTCTTCTTTATCGAAGTGATCATTAACACTACTTGCTAATGGGGGGACTTCGCTAACATCGGCAAGCGTTTAAAAGTAAAACTCTAGAGCTTCTTTTGCCTTAATTAAGGCATTTTCGTAGCTGTCGTTATCCTCAAAATAATCCGCAGCGTCAGGGAATACAACGCCAAACTCGGTGTTGTCGTCGCCTGTTTCAATTGCAATCGGATTGCTCTCTCCTGAGTGAACCATAGAATCAGGAGGCTTATAGCTTCGCCTGTTTTCTAATTGCTTTCATAAGTCCTATTCCTCAATCCTTCTTTGGAGGAGGCATTGTGAGCGGTAGTTTTTGGTCTGTGTGTCTGAATTGGTGATGACTTGCTTTGACTCTGATCAACTCTAAACCTGCTACCTCTACCTCTTTAATTAACCTGAACTGCGCATAAGAAATGAACTAAATATCCAAATCGTGATTTGATCGTTTGAAATAAAATATTGACTGCACAAAGACTTTATGCATGAACAAGTTAGATGCCGTTTTTATCAACTTCTGCCAGACTTTCCTCCCTGCATGGGAAAAACACCTAATTTTTTTGGTTTCAAATAAAGAAACAAACCTTCTTGCCTCTTAGTTAGCGAAGTGATGATGATAGTGATATCCTTCCATCAATCAGGATATCGAGACTTTAAAACTTATTACACCCACCTTGTTTGCCGCTACCGCACCAACAAATTTCCTGCATTAATCAGCTATACGCGAATACTTAAGCTCATGCAGAGTGTTTTTGCTCCGCTTTGCTTTTACCTCACTCACCGTCTTAGATAAGGCCGATAGGGATTACTTTCGTTGATCCGTCAAAGCTACAAGCTTATCACAACCTACGCATTCTCAGATATCAGATTTTTCAAAGTATCGCGAAGCGAGGAAAAGGAATGATAGGGTGGTTCTAAGGTTTCAAATTACACCTTTATTATCAATTGACTAAAGTGGCATTATCTCAGTCAAAGTGACGACGGCTAACGTGGATGATAGAAAGCCTGTATTGGAAATAGTTGATGAGATTTTGGGGTGTTTATCCGGAGATAAAGGTTATACCAATGGTCCATTGGAGCGGGAACTGGCAGACAAGGGAGTGACATTGATAATGGGTGTAAAAAAACATGAAACCCAAAGTGATAAAACTTTGGAACCACCTGATGCTCCGTAATAATTTTTATTAAAATTGTTTTTGACGAACTAAAAATATATCCCAGATGGAGCATTCTCGGCACCGTAGTTGAATCAGCTTTATGGTCAACTTGCTGGCGTTGCTTATTGCGTATTCATTTCAACCCAAAAAGCCGATCATTAAGATGACTAGGTTTGATAAGCAAGCGCTTATGCGGATCTGAGGTTAATTAACTCTCTTCTTTTCACCATTCCTCTCTTTTGTGTAATATTGGGTTGTTATAACCACTTTTGATATGTATAACAAACAAAAGAACCCATTGAACTCCAATTAGATTTAAATCAAAAATTTAACTACCTCTTAGTATAGAGTCGAATTCTCGCTACACTCAATATTCCACTTTGTGGAAGGTAACGAAAAAGTAACTAGATCGATCTAGTTAACCGTGGAGAAAGCAACTGATGACGCTCCGCTTATCGGCTCCTCACTGTCTCTACATGTAAGCATAGATCAACCAGCACGGAGCATGGGTATGCCTGCCATTCTGTTTATTTGTTCTTATGTTATTTAATTCTTTTGTTTTTATTAGCTTGATCATTAGGTGCGGCAAATCTCTAGATTTATCAGGGGAAGAATAATTAGAGTTCAAAGAACTCTAATTATCTCAATCTGATTTTTTTAACATGCTTTTTTAATTCAAGAATCTAGAGGTTCTTTTTCACTCCGACAGTTTGTCATCATTTCAACGTCTTTACAGCTTCATTTCTAGGATGCTATTCTTCCCAGTACCCTACATTGTTTCGAGGTAAATACTGAGTGTTATTCCTTTATTTTTCAGTACGTGGTGACACGCTTTTATGTCATAGGTTCCATAAGTACTGACCTGTTGTATCTTTCGTCTTAATGGGTTAAGCAATGTAGGTAAAACCGCATTGTCACCAACAGGAACTATGCTAACTGCTGCAGCGATCACGACGTGGGCGACAGCTCCCTGATTCGGTAAATAGTACTTAAATTCTACGATTTTTAAACGCTTAATAATACAAGTGTATGTAGGGGATTTCAGCGGGATATTCATCAACAGAGGAACCGAATTAAGAAAGCTTTTTAATCCACGAAGTGGGAGCTTGAACATACCTTTCATCATCAGTGCCGTTTCAATCGCGGTATCCAAAAAATGACTGAACTACGGTTTATTAATGCTTGATTATATTGTTTCCAGTTGATGATCTTGTGCAGGGCCTTGCCCAAGATAACTTCCCGTTTAATTCCATTAAGATCTGATCGTAGAAATTGCGATTAGTTCAGATATTGGGGAAATAAAGCATGTCAAAAAAACTATGTGGTATCCCTCTCGAAGGAAGTTTACTGAACTAAGGATGATTTTGTCGAAAGTTAAATTTGATGCTTATGTATTCAATAAGTTAAATTATTCGTTTATTATGACTTATTGACTAGTTATCTATTACTGCAAATATCCTGTTTCCTAACAGGACTTATAACCATGGAAAATCCATTTTCTAGATGGAAATAAACTTATTGAACCCATGATAAAATTGACAATGAATCAGTAGTAAAAAGACGAATGCATAATATATTGCTCCATAGAACATCCGTGTATATAATAGAATTTCATAGAATAAATGTTCCAAAAGTTTCTTTAGGAGGTACTTATGTAGATGTTTTCAATTTGAATGGGTTTATCGAGGATATTGTATAGTGTTTTTTAAATAAGAGTGTTGATGAAATAATAAATATTATTATTGATGTTAGGGAAGCATATCAGAATGACAAAACGGTTTAATTTTTAACTAAAATTAGGAACTAAAATGAAAAAAGTAGCAGTTATTTTAAGTGGGTGTGGAGTTTTTGATGGTTCAGAAGTTAACGAAGCTATTTTAACTCTTCTTAGCCTAGAAGAGCAAGGCTTGTCATATAATTGTTTTGCACCTTCAATGGATTTTAATTCGGTAAATCATATTGACAATACCGAGGGAGACGTAAGAAATGTTCTAGTTGAATCGGCTAGGTTAACGCGAGGTCATATATCTCCCCTTGAATCACTTAATGTTGATGATTTTCAATCACTTGTTGTTGTTGGTGGTTTTGGGGTGGCTAAAAATCTGTCCAACTTCGCAAAAGGTTTAGATTTTGAGATATTACCTTCTTTTAAAGAAATACTTTGTAACTTTAAGAAAAGAAAGAAATGGGTTGGTCTTATGTGTATAGCTCCTATAGTTCTTCCTTTTATTTATAAAAAGCCAATTTGCACAATAGGTCATTGTAAAGATACTTCTCTATTTATCGAACGAAATGGAGGCACTCATGTTGAGTGTGAGGTGGTTAATATAGTTTGTGATAATGATAATCATATAGTTACAACTCCTGCTTACATGCTTGCAAGAAATATCATTGAGGCAAAGGAAGGTATTAATAAATTAATATCTAAGTTGGCTAGAGAAATTAAATGACATATTTTTCTATTATAGCGATGATTTATGTCACTTATTATTCACAATGCGTGTGTAGCCGAAACCGATAAAGAAATAAAGTAATATTGTTTCGATATTTTGTTCGACATTGTAACTGGAATATTATTGGTTTTCCGAAAAGAAGTTAAAGAATTTAATATTGGTAGTGAA
Source organism: Candidatus Enterovibrio escicola (assembly GCF_002464935.1). GTDB lineage: Bacteria > Pseudomonadota > Gammaproteobacteria > Enterobacterales > Vibrionaceae > Enterovibrio > Enterovibrio escicola. The sequence continues at coordinate 32,985 of NZ_NBYY01000011.1, read as the reverse complement.
GTTATTTAAATAATGAAGTGCCTAAATAATAGAATTAATGTTTAGATTAATTTTTATGAATTGCAAGTGGATTAAATATAGATATTAACAGAAAGGTATTTCACGACATGAAACTTCATATGTCAATCATTGAATTATCATAATAAAAGATTAAACTTATTTCATAACGAAAACTGGATGCAGATAGTATAGTTTATGTTGGTTGACTCTCCACTAGTTTGTGTATTTCACTTGATGGAGAACGTGATATACCTCTTAGTTTTTAATCTCCTATACCATAGGATTTCATCATTTTATTGAAAATAATATGACAACTCATTTATGAATCCGATCACTAATAGTTGTGCGCTTCTTAAAGGTCATGTATTTAACAGATTTTTCTTCGTGTAAAAACCCTGTTTTTTCAGGGTGATCCTTATAGTTACTATTGATGTTAAATGTTATTTTCTCCCGCAAACAAAAACGGTTAAAAAGCAGGGTATGGGTCTTGGTGGACATCAACTCTATCGTTACCAAGTTTGTTGCTGAACCTTCTAGCTTGAATATACATACAGGGCTTGTCAGGCGGGGATAAAAGAGCAAATTATTGAACTCACTATGAATAATTCTGGTATTCTTGACTCCTCTCGAGTGCTACACATCAACATTAATGCAGTTGTCAGAGTTTTAAAAAACTTACACTAGGCTGTGTAACTATATTCCTTCTTGATGTACAGAAAGTGGTGCTTATCTGTAAAATAGATGCGAAATGGTCTTTAGTTGGTGACAAAAAGATCCCTCGCTGGCTATGGTCTACTAGGGAACTACAATTGAAGAAAATTATTGCTTACGAATTTGTGTGTTGTAAAAGAAAGATATTCAATTTACTTTTCAATCGGTTATCAATATTCGATGTGTCATGTTGGTGCACGGACGGTTTCAATATGTACGATATCCTTCCCGAAAATAAGCATATTGTTGACAAGCTTTATACTCAATGAATTGAGAGGGAATTTTTAACCTTCCGTACACGCTTAAAACGACTCAACCGAAAAATAATTAGATACTCCAGATTAACGGAAATACACGACAAAGTGATCGGTATATTCATTGAACGGGAGTATTACCTTTAAACCATAATCAACCTACTGAAGACATGACCAGCAGGCACCATAGCCTTATTAGTGAGGAATTTCTTTCTGAAATTGTTTTACTATATTACCTCCAAATTAAGGGGTGTTTTCATAGCCATGAATTTTACTCCCATGCTCGATCACTTACTTGAAGTCACTCTTTTTTCGTATCAGCAGCAAGTGCAACAGAACATTTAACATCACTAGGGCAATTTCTACAGCGATATACTCATGAGTAGACACATCAACGGCAAGATACAGTTTGTGCCAGATACGCCGATTTTTCTTACCATGTTTACGCGATTTCCATTCACTTTAGCAGTATACATTTAGGTTTGTGGTGACATCCACTCCACATCCTTGGCTGGCTCATATACTTTTAAGTCTTTGCTGCTGTGACTTTCGGTCGAAAAATTAAACTCCTATCTTTACGTCTTAAACCTGACTTATATGGCTAAAAACCGTTATCCAACTTAGTTGATAAATATACATAAATTTAATCACGTTTCGTTCTAACTATATATCTATCAAAGAGAAAGTAATGGTTACGTGTTGTTTCTAAAGGAGTATTTAAGTTTTATGACATTGGTGAATGGTCGTAATCCGGTCATGAAAAAGCAAAAATTCCGAGCTGCCAAAATAAAAAATTATAGAAATACAAACGATAAATGAATATCTAGAAAATTACTTGAATGAACGACGTTCTAGTGTGGCACCATTTACGTTAATTTCAAAATCAAGCAAGGAAGAAAACATAAAGAATGATCGGTAAACGAGTTATTGACTTAGTAATACATAGTGATATTCTTCAACTCAGCATGCGATGGCATAGGCACTTTTCAACAAATCGATAAATGGTTATTTAACGATCTTGCGTGCAATTCTTTATAGAGCAATGAGTGATGGGCTTATTGATAAAAACCCAATGGAAGGAATCGAAAACTTAAAGAACAAACTAAACGAACCGTACCCGTTCAACAAAGCAGAAATTGCATTTATGCATGAATGCAAGGATGTGTGCTAGCATGGCAAAAATGCGGTGCTTCTTAATATATTAACAGGCCTTCGCATTGGCGAACTGATTGCGCTTTCTTGGGATAATATAGACTGGCAGATAAGCACTCTTTATGTTCGCCATGCACGAGTGCTTAATTATTATAAATTCCCCAAAACACTTAGCTCTTTACAGTATGGTTTAACTTAACCAGCTAGTGTTAAGATTTTTGAAAAATCAGTCAACGTTCACAGGTGAGCGTCGCAGAAAAACTGTTAATATTTTACAGCGAGACCACAAAAGTTTTCGTAAAGAGTCTATAGACTTTTTATTTCTCAATAGCAGCACACGCGAGCCTTTTCTTAACGCCAGACAATTTGGCAAATCCTTTTTTAATCCATTTTTAGAAAAGATTGGTATAGCACATCGAGGGGCTGACCAATTTCGACATACCTTCGCTGCAGAGTGCTTAACAGTGGGTATTAGTAAAGAGTGGATATCCAATCAAATGGATCACACGGGCACTAACATAATCGGATATGCATTATGGAAAATTGCTCCGTGAAGATGTGCCTAACGGCGCTTTGCTAGCATCACAACATTTTCAAGATGCGTTTGGCTTACCGAGACTAAAAAGAACAATCTGGTTACCTGCTGTGCCTGATTCTGCTACAACTCTATTGAGAATATTACAAAAAAGCCTCAGTTATTCGAGTTCCTTTAAACCATGGTGGAGGATGTATGATGAACTTTATGATTCTTGAAACCAATTTAGCATGCGTGCATTTGAAAAATGTGATGGTAAAGCAACTCGCTGCGCGTTTGCTTCGCAAAAGATGCAGGCAAGATATGTTTCTCTTGATTCTCTAACTCTACCTCAAGGAGGTCGAAAATGAACGAAGTCAGATTTTCCCATCGTCGATAAAACTTTACATTTAGCCAGAAAAATCGTGCATGTTGTGAAAGATCATTGGCGCATTCACTTCGTATTGTGACCAAAGAGAAGCCCCCGAAAAAACTTGAGGGGGCAGCAGAATTTCAGCAGCTAAATGTGCTCTGGCGTAATGGAGAAATTCTACCCTTAAATGCATTTCCAGATGAAGAAAAAATACTGATGCTTTACCAGATTGCGCCTGAGCTTTCGATCCGTGATCACAACAAGAAGGGCTATTGAAGATTCTGAGACAATGGCAGATTAGCAACGAATTAATATCAATTAATGAGTACGTGTTGTTTACAGCGAAGTTTTGAAATCATCACTTTTATCAATATCCGATAAAAGCGATTTTTGGTCATGGTGATGAGCGTGATAAAGATGAAAAAACAAGTGGATATACCCACTATTTTTGTCAGGTAAAACTCAGAGACTGGCAGATTTGTTTTACTGCAAACACAGCGATCTGTAGTCAATGATAATATTATTAAACAAGGATTGAGAGATAAGTGATTACCACTAAGAAGCCATTTATCAAAAGAGGAAAAGAGGTTCTTTGGAGAGATTTTGCAGAAAATGGATTTTGAATATGGTAACGATCATCTGTTTAAACGCACGGGGTTAGTTGCAGTTCTTGCTCCTGAAACAGAGGGATGCTCTGAGCAACGAAAGAAATGAATAGAGAGGGCAAACTACCTAAGTTAGATCGCGAGTACAATTACCATAATCGAATGATAGAAAGGCAATTAGAGAAATTAAACGCCTTAAACATAGAAGTTAATAATGTGAAAGAAGAACTCAACTCTGCCAATAATCAACTCAATATCACTAAAGGTGAGTTATTGTTACTAGAAGAAAATAGAAACTAGTTAAAATGAAATAACCAGATTCTGAGTGAACAACTGGTTAAGCTACGAGCCAGAAAATAAATTATATTGGCTATTATCCGCTCATTTAAAGATGAAGTTCTTGCACACCTAACAAAGTTTGTTACCAATATATTCATGGCTTTAAACAGCACTGAGTTGGGTTATCAAAGCAAAGTAATGGATTTCATCAACACGGTAGTAAACCAGTTGCTCAAATTGCCATATCCGCTTAAAGATCAAGCCTTGCAAAGGATTTATGCGATAGAACCTAATAACCATAAATACACGAAAAAGACTATAGATAATAACCATTGATGCAGGGAAAATACGCTAGAGCTAATAAGATTAGATGGATATATAAATAACTTAACAAACCAATCAATAACAAAAGTTACATAAGGTGAACATAATGGCTAGGCCAAAAGTGTATATAGAATTAAAACTCATTGAAACTGTAAATAACAGGGTTTTTGTTGGTAATACATAAGGTGTTGTTTCCGCAAAGAAAAAGTACGGAGTTTTGATATGAAATTTTGAACATTCTACTGATGGTTTTGATTTTATCAGAAAAAATCAGGTTATGAAGGACACTTTCTAAGTCTGACTTTCCTGATGGTAATGAATAACTCGTTTAGTTAACATAACCCCATTAATGATAAACGCATGACAATAAACCACTTGATTTAAACATAAAATGTATTTTAGGTCAATTGGTTACCTGCATGCCATTGCTAAATTTAATTGATGGGGTTTCAGTGCTAATAATAAAGATTAAGTAGGTTTGTTTAACTAGATCTTGATTATACTCAAGCTTACTGGTGATTCAGTAAATGACTTTACTCATCTAATAGGCTACAAAACACTATCGTTACTGATCAGATCACGGCATTGCTGAGTAGTTGACACTGATTTAGTCAATAAAACCTCTTGAATAATTACGGGAAATAGGTAATTTGAAAGCATTTTTATATAAATATGTCATAGCGTTTAGGGAAAGTACCTGCAAGAATACCTCAGTGAGCTTTGTTATAGGTTCAATCGAAGAAAAATGGAACTAGTGATCCATAATAGACTATTAATAATCTTAGTAATTACCGCACTGGTACATTTGTACTGAATTATGGTTGTGTCTTCAATAAGTTAAATTTCGTATAGAAAATTAATTCTTTCATGCATTACAACGCCTTGTTAATACACATGATATTTGTAGTAATCGATAACTTTGTTTCCTGTCATACCAACGAACTATTCAACTTATTGAATACATAACCCTGAATTAGAATATATAGGCATATTAATCAAAGAAGATAGAGTGGATATGGAAATATTAAAAAGTTTATTGCGCGAGTTCAATACGGATATTGTTAACAGTGCCATATTAATTACGATGGCTAGTATCTTCGTACAAGGTCTTTGGTTTAAAAAAGCACAACAAGTCGAATTCGTGGAATACGTACCTACTTTGTTAACGACTATGGGTATATTCGGCACGTTTTTAGGCATTGTATTGGGATTGTTAGAATTTAATCAGCTTGATATTGAGGCAAGTATACCACCTTTGCTGAATGGGTTGAAAACAGCATTCATTACCAGCTTGGCTGGTATCTTTTCATCATTAATATTTAAAACCTTGTCAACATTTTCATATTTAAAGCCTAAACAAGTTCTAGATATTATTTATCGTACAACACCAGAAGCTATTCTTGGTGTAATTCAAGCGCAGGTTGTGGAAATAAAACTTCTAAAAGATGCATTGGTAGGTAACGAAGAGTCGACATTATTTGGCCAGTTAAGGATCACTACGTAGTGACATGAATGATAATGCAAAACTATCAGTAAAAGATGCACAAGAGCAAGCTGTTAAGCAACAAAAAAGCTTTGATACTTTTTCTAAGAAACTATGGCTTAATCTATAAGATTTTGCTGATACCTTGTCAGAATCGGCAACCGAACAGGTAATTGAAGCACTTAAGCAAGTCATTTTAGACTTTAACCACAACTTAACTGAACAGTTCAGTGAAAACTTTAAACAGTTAAATGAGGCCGACCATAAACTGGTAGATAGGTAAAAAAACTATAAGCTTCAGCTAGAACAAATGCAGCAACAATATGCTCAAGGTGTAGATGTTATATCTGCAATTGAATCAGCATCAACTTACTGAACTTGAGCGTCATCTAGAAGCGTTCAAGTTAATGCGTGATGAAGCCATTAAAGCAGTGCTAGAGATCAGACAGCAAGTGCAGAATACAACTAATGACATTTCTGCTGCTGTGAGCACAGTAAGCGAGCATTATAAATTGCTCATTTCAGAGTCAGATGACTACATTAAAGAGCATGTGAAGATCTCAAACGAGCTACTTGAAAAGTTTGCCAGTGAAACAAAGAAAGGGATCACTAGCGTCGGTACTCGTTTAACGGGAAGCTCAGATCTTATCAGTAAAAGCATTGATATAGCAGCAAAGGAATTCACGAATAATGCTGCTAAAACTAACCAGAGCTTGCAAACAAGCTCTGATGTGCTGCAATCTCAAACCGAAGTGATTAAGCAACACTTACAAGATGCGGGAAGCGATCTCAACAGCACTATCCGAGATATGACTGAAAAGCTAGTAACTGATGCCAAAGATATGACCGCGACCATGAAAAAAGCAAACAAGGATTTAGTCAGGGATACAGAGCAAATGCGAGATATTGTAGTGAAGTCAGCTGAAAAGCTATAATAAAAACTTGATGAAGTGATTGATGACGCTGCAACACAGCAAATTAACTAAGCTAAACGAACATTTGGTGCGATGGAAGAGCAAGTTAAGCAGAAGATTGGATTAACAGGGGAAGCCGTTGATTCACAGCTAAAACTCATTGATGCTGCGATGCAGCAGGAAATTAACCGAGTGATGAATGAGATGGGTCAAGCGCTAGCTCAAGTCAGTGGTCGGTTTGTTGAGGACTACGTGAAGTTGACTAACGCCATGAATGAAATTGTGGTATGCGGATTTAGTGAGTGAAATGGGACTTTTTTAATCCCTTTCAACTTCTTTGATCAAAGTTGATATGCTCGAACCATAGTTCGTTGCTATTTGCGGTTCCGCAGCCATATCAAACAAGCTAATGGCATCATCATGAATTGGATCTCGTTGATATAGTGGATGTTTCACTTTTTGGAATCCTTCAGTAAATAGCATTTTAGCTCTAAGAGCTTCAAAGCTATAACCTCGACCAGTACGGTTCATAACTCGAATGAGGTTGTTGAGACTTTCCGTATAAGCATTCGTTATTGGATGATCAAAGTACGCAAAAACTTCATTGTGCCAGTTACCCATAGCTTTGATTAGCGGATCGAAATACCGCGTCATTTTAGGTGAAACCAGTCGTAGCCAAGCGTAGTAAGCTTGCTGAGCTTCATCACGCGTCTGACTGTTCCAAATGCCAAAGAAAGACTCTTTAAGTTCGTAAGCTTCTCCCATTTCGGGATGGTTAAGTATCCAGCTAGAATAACGTAAGTATTCCGCATCTGAGAGTTCGTGCTTTCGCTTTAGCAGTACAAACCTATCCTTTAGTAGTCCACGGCGCTGTTGTGGCGTAAGTTGGCTACGTATTGCTTTTCTTGCACGCTCTAACGACTCGTTGGCCATTTTGACTACGTGGAACTTATCTATGACGATAGTGGCATTCGGTATAATGGTTTCTACCGTGTCCTTATAAGGATGCCACATGTCCATTGCGACAAATTCAATACGCTCTCTGTCTTTGCGTTTTGTAAAGTAGCGAAGTAGAGTTGATTTATTACGGTTGTCGAGCATATCAATGACTGTTTGATGCTCAATATTGGTTAACACGCATCGAGGTTTCTTGATGATATGAATTTCATCAATTCCTAACCATTTTGGCATTTCGCATTTCAGTCGTTCTTCTTCACGCTCGCAGTAATCTTGAAATATGTTACGGATTGTTTTTTCATCTACACCTATATCATCTGCAATACTTAAAAATGTACGTTTCTGGCTCTCTCGCTCGATGTATTCAATAAGCCGTTTAGTCATCCTACGTTTTTCATCTTTGCGCGATACAAGCTCGTAGAACGTCTTATTACAACTTTGGCACTTAAAACGTTTACGATTTAGGTGGATGCCGACACGCTTGCCGTGCCTGGGTATATCCATGAGAATTTCGGTTCTTTTCCCAAAACCAACAAGATCAGATGTGTAGCAGTGGATGCAAAATGAAGGCGGGTATTTTAGTTTAGCGTAAACTTGATAATCATACTCAGATTCATGAATCTGAGTAACATTGTAGTCAGGCCAATTTAAAATATTTTTCATAGTCAAAAAGAAAGGAGCCGTAGCCCCTTGCTGTCACTCCACTTCTACTGCATCATCAATGCTAGCTTCAGCGTACAATGCTTTGGATAGCCAGCGGTGGCCAAAAAACTCTTTAACCTCTTCCCGCGTTTCACAGACCTTGCCGCTAAAACGGTCATGCTCACTTTGCCAACTAGTGCGACCAACTTGATGACAGATGAATTTTCTGCCTTTGGTCTTGTAAAGAAATAACTCTGTCCAACGACCAGTTTGGGCGCTATGCCTACTGCCCATAGCTTGATTATCAGAACTAACCACATTTGCTACCAGTTCACCAGTAAAGCGAATGTTTGGCGCGTTATCGATATCAAGTGTAAATGTTTCCATTTCAGACTCCTCGTCTACGTCCACGTCAATTATTTGCTCTATCTCAAGTACGCTGTAATTAATGCTGCTGAAATCAGAATCCAGATAGTCAGCCAATTCGTGTGCATTCAGCTCGTTACCATCTTCATCAACAACCGTAACGCTTTCTACAGACCAAACATCATCCTGTCCCTCGGTTCCCTGTAGACAGAGAGTCGGAGTCGCATTTGTCGTAGTTAAAGCCTTCGGTGTAAGTAATTTTGATACCATCTAAGGTTGAGGTTTTAGAAGCCAAACCAAAAACGTGAGGAATATCGTTCAGATCAGAAAGATTCGTTTTCTTCGTTCCACTCTTCAACTTGACGATCAAGACGCTCTAAAACTTCGCAATCTTGTTCTCGTTGCTAGTCGTTGCAAGCTACCAGAGTTTAGAATTTAGCAATTAGAGATAGTTTTCATGGTTAAATCCTTGTCTTCTCAGAGTCGCCGCTGAGTTCGGCTGTGGATGTCTCCACGATCTTAATACTAGTGTATTTAGTTTATGATGCCAATCATTAAATCCGATTTCAACCAATTAATACATCCTGTGTAAATCAATCACTAAATCCGCATACCCATTTTATAAAAGTATTGTAGAAGTAGTAACTAGGTTAATACATATAGATATTGTATAGGTATTGACTAGGTTATACCACTAACGTGGTAGCAAAAAACATACAGGGGAGTGAGAGCATGATCATAGTCATTGGCGGGGATAAAGGCGGCATGGGAAAACCACATTAACAGTAAATTTAGCCTTTTTTCTGATGAAAAAAGGTAAAACAGTTACGGTAGTAAAAACTGATAATAACAACAGTATTTCAGACTGGTACGAAGAAAGGAAACAACGCAAATTGCCTTTATTTCCGTTAGTTGAGAGTTTCGGAAAAGTCAAAGATAAAATAATTCTACTTAACAAACGATCTGATATCGTGATTGTTGACACGGCGGGCTATGATAGCCCTGAATTAAGGAGTGCATTACAGTGTGCAGACTTATTAATCAGTCCCGTAAGACCCTTAGCAGCGACAGAAGTTAACAGCATCATAAAGCAAGCTCAGGTACTTAATCCTAAGCTGGAAGCAAGAGTGTTATTCTATCGTTGCAAACCAAATCATCACAAAGAAAGAATGGAACTATATAACTATATAACTACCTGGCCGCTGATAGCGATTGGATTCAACCGTTAAAAAATTACGTGACCTTTTTAACTGCTTTTGAAAAATCAACGGAACAGGGGATGGGTGTTCACGAAATGAGCAACACAGCGACAGCAAAAGCACAAATAGAGTTAATTTCACAGGAAATCGGAGTTTAGAGAATGGCACTGCCAAAAAAAGACACAAACACACCAATACCTAGCCCTGCGGAGTTTATTCGAGAGGCAAATAAGAAGCCTGCTACCGAAAAAGGTAAAAGGGTAACCCTATACTTGCCTTTGGTAACTGATGATGAACTCACACAATTAGCCACAGAAAACAATGTGAGTAAAACTATTATTCTTAAAGCTCTATTGAGTGGTTTCAGAAATATGGACGTGAACGAACAAAACCGCCTTTTATTTGAAGCGATTAAAAACAAATAAGTGGGGTCAGTTTGGAGAGCGGAAGTTATTGAACGGTAAGACTGTTTTTGAACAGGTTTACCTCTAGCAATAGAGGTAAATCCTCGCCCAATGCTGGCGGGGCTAACAGATCACTTCGCACTGCGTAGTCCCTGAGTTTTCTGTCAATAACGCGAGAGATGCTTCCTCTTTTCTACGCTAGATCATAAATATTGCAATTATTACCTGAAATCAGGGATAAGGATTTAATATAATGTTTAAATTGAGATCAATTATATCGCTACTTTTAGTGCTATTTCTTAATGGTTGTGCCGTAATGTCCAATGGTTCTTGACAAGAAGTAACGGTTAGAAGCCACGATCCAAAGGCGAAAATTTTCATAAATGGAGCTTATAAAGGTGAAGGGGATATCATTACGACTTTTAGAAAAAAATAATTACAACATAACGGTTCAGGGTTCTAATGACAAGTGTAAATCAGTGACTATACTTGCGACTAAATCTTTTGATCCAACTACTTTATTGGGGGTTTTCCTTGATTTTGGTATTGTTTCCATTTTTGTTGTTGATGGTCTATCTGGAGCATGGCAGCAATTTGATCAAACAAACTACGTAATTGATGCGAACTGTCCAACGTAAGGAATCTCAATTTTTTTGCTCGGGCGGGATGGTAAGTGGAAAAGAATAAGCATCCTTATCTGCGGAACCTGATAACAGCATGTAGAGGTATTATTGATTGAATCATGCCTATAATGTACTGATCTAAATTTTCTTTAACAGTCTTAATTAGTCTGCTGGCGAACAGGAATACCGAGTCTTATAACTTTGTTCATTACCTTGACTAAGCAGCGTTGTCGAAACTCTTGTTCGTCGTCACCTTCCATAGCCGCAATAAAAGCTTGGGGAATCACCTAGGCTGTAGCGGCAAGGCCATACGCAAGATAGTTGCCCTGATCCAAGAACCGATTGACGATATCGTTTGAGTATCCGCGTTCAGATCGAGTGAAGTCGCCATATTGGCTTGCGTAGCAAGCTAGGCGGTAGAGCGTTTTGGTGGTTGTTGCTTCAAGAGACAACAGGTCTTGAGTGGTGGTGCAGGTTTCAATTTTATCCGTAAAGCGAGAAAGTGCGGCGTTGAGCTGGTTTACACAAACAGGAAACGCGTCGTGCTTACTGGCTTTTAGCCAATGCTTTTTGACTTGACGGATCCTTTCTTGTTGGAGTTGTTTTGCGGCTTCGAGTCGTAGTGCATCATCAAACCAAAATCGAACCCATTGCTGTAGATACTCGGTAGGTCGGTATTCTGATTGCGGTGTTAGCCATGATACCTTAATGGATGAATAAATTTCACCTGTTGGGAATAGCGCCATATCACCAATTATCCAGCCATACGAACCTTGCCATAGGCGAGTTTGCTGTCCATCAAGTGTCACATTCCACAATTCAGGTAAACTTTGCTTATGGCGCGTTGCAAAAACGCTTTGCCCATCTAAGCTCCAACGCACTTGGGTAAAGCGCTGCTGCTCAGTTAAACTCTGCCACTGCCCATTAACATAGCGATAAAGGTCATTGAACTGTTGTTCTTCCTGATCTAGGTTTATTTGTGAGACGACAATACCTTGTTGTGGATGAGTATCCCGGCTGGTTAAGTTTTCTATTGTCAATAAGCGATGCCATTAATTTTTCTCACTATCCCACATCGCTAAATTTTCATGATCAACCCCATTATTACGCCAAGCAAGCAGTTGATCTGATGCTCCATTGGCCAATAAGTATTTAAATGGCTGACTATCTAGAGATTGAGTACCCGAAAAGTGTTCCTTACTTTGCGCAATTTGATCTGAAAACTGCGTTATAAGATCGGCACGAAACTCTTCCTAAAGCGTAAAAAAATCTTTACTAAAAGCGTGTCGCGCGCTTCGGTTTAAGAAAAAACTCGGAATTAAATAGCCACTGTGATTGGTTAAAAAGTGCTGGAGCGCTTCTTCAGCATATGTTTTGGTTAAATAATCAATGAAATACGCACCGTAGAGATAATCACTACCAATGGGTAAACGGTTCTCCATCACTACTTGATTTAGGTCAGCTAATTGACCGTTCGCCACTTCACATACGCATTTGCATAGCAAAGTGACTATCGTATAAGCGACCATAGTCTCGTTCATTTTTACTTTCCACATAAATCGCCACCCCTTCTAGTAACCTGGATGGAGTCAGGGCATGCGAGAAAAACAGTATTTGGCGGTCAAAAATATCACGTGCTCTAGTTACCGCACGGTCATTTAACTCCATATGAACAATGTGTGTGTATTCATGGCGGATCAGCGTATGCAACCCATCATCGTTCCCTTCCGAATTATTTATATCGCTAGGAGAATGTAAATTTAGAAGAATTTGAGCAGAAGACAGCGGCGTTGCCCAACCATTGAAATGGTCGTAATCATCCACCAGCGTGAGATGAGTTTTGTCCGTTGGCATCTGTGAAAACTGACTGGCAAGATCTTGATGCACTTTTTCTGCAATGTCTAAAGAATGCGCAGCGTATTGCACCAATTCACTACGAAAGTGTACGATAAAGTGTTGTGATTGTTGCATCAGCCACTGTTGACCACCTTTGTTCAAAGCAACTGGCTCTTCGGCCAATATTGTAGGTGTATACATACCCAAATACATCATTGAACCCATAATGGGTAAAAGTATGCATTTAAATTTCTTTGATATCATTTTCTAAAATAAACAAATGTTATATCTTAAATCACGCCTACCTAGATTGAAACGGCACTGATGGTGAAAGGTATTTTTAAGCGCCCACTTCATGGATTAGAAGGCTTTCTCGATTCGGTTCTTACGTTAATAAATGTCCCGCTGAAATCCCCTACATACACTTGCATTAGTAAGCGTTTTTACATTGGAGTCTTCCAAACTTATCACCCTACTTACGCCTATATCGTCAATAAAATCTTTGTCGTGGCTAACGACTAACACGCTGCCGTTAAAGTCACTCAGAGCTTGAGTCAGCATCAGTCTAGATTCTAGATCTAGATGATTATTCGGCTCATCCAATAATAGTAGGGTGTTGTCAGATTGATGGCTGATGGTTAACATGGCGACTTTCATCCTTTCGCCTCCGCTCAAGTTTACCACATCAAGCGTTGCTTTCTCTCGTTTTAATCCAATACCTGCCAGCAGCGTTCGCTGGTTCATTTCCGTTAGATGTGGGCAAAAAAGGCCAAGTTTTCAAGTGTGGACTTTGTGTTATCCAGCAACGTGAAATGCTGATCTAGATAGCAGAGGCCTGTACGCACATGAATGTTTCCGTGAACAGGAGAAAGGTGCCCGGCTATGGCTTTCAATAAAGTGGACTTACCACTGCCGTTTGTGCCAGATAGGTGGATTTTTTCTCCGAAATTAACAGAAAATGTGATATCGTTTTCATGTTGAATATAGGGCATGACGCACTTCGGTGATATCCAAAATACGTAAGGCGCGTTTCTATACTTTTTCCAAGGACAGGCTCTGTTGCTTAAATAGCTCCTGTTTCTTGTTCAGAGTGCTAAGCTGGTCCTGCATCTGCAACAATTGACGGTTCTGATTACTTTCCCGAGAGCCGCTGGAACGCTCAGCACTCTGCTTTAAAGTATTAAGGATAATTTCAGCCTGACTACCTGAACGAGCAACCTGTTTACCTTGACTAGCTCGTTGTTGAGCCTTTTTTCGATTCTTTTGCATGGTTTGACGCATTAGCTTGATCTCTGAATTAGCATGGTCGATGTCTCGCTCCAAACTATTCAGCTCACTGGCGCGATGTTTCGCGTAAACCTCATAGGCGCCACCGTAATGATGCATGCCGAGAGTATTCAGCTCCAAGATATCATCTACATTGTGCAAAATCTCGCGATCATGACTAATGATAAGTATACCGCCATCGAAGTGCATCATCTGTTCGATTAACCAATTCTTTCCTTGTTCATCCAGATGGTTTCCTGGTTCATCAAGGATGAGATAATCATAATTTGATTGGAAAAGCTGATGCAGCGCGAACCGAGTTAAGTGACCACCGCTCTGGTCTTTACATGGTAAAAATGGATCTACAGGTAATCCCAATACCTGTAGTTGCTGCTCCAGCTTTTCCTGCAGTTGCCAATTGTCGTCGATTAGACCGAAGTCATGAGAATCACATCCTCCTGCAGTAATTCGGGTTAGGGCTTCCAACCTGTGCCGAACTCCAAGAAAGTCACTGATAGTCTCATACAGAGTAGGTATTTCCTCCACGCCAATCTGGCGCAGCCACCCGACTTGACAGAAAGTGGTGACAGAACCGGAATAAGGCATTATTTCCCCTGTCAGCAGCGATGCTAATATAGACTTTCCTACACCGTTTCTGCCAACTAGTCCTGTTATTTTATCGTCCAGAGTAAAATTCAGGTTGGAAAACAGGGTATCGCCGTTGTCGAAACGATAAGTTAAGGTGTGAGCATTAATTTCTATCACAAAGTCCCCTGTTATATATATCTTCCGAATTGTTTCTTGCAGCAGATAATAATCGCCAAGCCGACATAAAATAATGCGGACATGATAGGGGCGTTGATGTTGGCCACAAAGCCGAAAGCGAAGCCGGAGAAGCCAGCGCTGAAAGCGGCGATAGTGGCAGCCATTCCCATGATAGAGCCTTGTTTGCTCGCATCAACGCTAATGGATAATTGCGCCATTAAGCCGCTGTATGACAGGCCAAAGCCTACCGCGCCCAATACCGCTAGTAGATACAGCACATATGGATGAGTGTTGAGTAGAGTTCCGCCTATACAGAATGCCATCAGTGCCAACGCCAGTCTAACCATGCCAACAGGTTTCAGCATTTTCATAGCAACGCCGACCAGAAACAGGAAAGTCAACGCTAGTCCAAATCAGGCCCAGGAGACGAAGCTGCTCACTTCCTGCTGGCCAAAACCGAGCCTGACTGTCAGATACAGACCGATAAACTGGAAGAATGTATTCCAGCCCATCAGCATCAACAACAGGAGCAAAGCGTAAGTGCGGATATCCCTGATTTTGACTGCATCGAGCAGGTTCGTTATAGGGTTGGGGAACATCGTAGCGAGACTATCTACGTCCGCTTTTTGGTCCTGAAATAGGAACAGTAGGATCAGAAAATTCACCACGGATAGTGCCGCCACAAAGATAAAAGGCGTTTGCAGATTGAACCAAGGTACTAGCGCAGGATCGCTAAGATAACCGCCAATCAATGGGCCGACGACATAGCCCAAGGAAACAAAGAACATAATATAGCCAATATACTTGGCCCGCTGTGTTTCCTCGGTGACATCGATAATGGAGGCCTGTGCAACGGGAAGACTCCCGGAAAAGAAACCGCCGATAAGGCGCCCCGCCATGAACAGCCACAGACTCTTGAATGCCAGGGCGAGCGCCAGAAAGACATAACTCATCGCCAGACCAGTCAGGGACAACAGCAGCATATTCTTCCGTCCTCAACCATCAGACAATGCATCCAACAGCGGCGCGTCGAAAAACATGGCGATAGAGAACGCGCCCAAAGCCACGCCGTAAAAGCTATTACGGAAACCTTCAGTTCCTTCGCCGATTAGCCCAGCCGCGGTATCGTGGGTGATGGGCGTTAGCATGGGAATAATCAGGCTAGCGCTAAGATTATCAATAAAGATAACAAGGTAAATACCGATTAAACTCAACATCCTTATGTTTGTCATAAAACCTCTCTTACTGGATCTCCCTACAAGGACGTCCTTTATGTTTACTATTAATTGCCTTTTGATTTGAGGCTTTATTGGAAACTTCACCGAAACGTCTTCGTCTTAGCTCCCCAACTGATTTTAGCTTGTGCAGCAGGGGGAAGAAAAAGGAATGACACCGGAGAATCGGATAAATACGATCAATTTAATCGATAAGCTTCCCATTGAGAAAGCGGAGCAATTGCTCATTAAAAAGCCGGCTAGAAGTCGGTGGGATAAAGTGTCCGTGCCCCTTCACAACCATTTCGGCGGCTGAAAGAATATGGCGTAACTGATCGAATGTGGCTTCATCAATAACACAATCATTTTGTCCGTGAATCAACAACACTGGCATAGCGATCCCACCAAGGCGTGCATTGACGTCAAAGCGTGTCAGTGTGTCGTAGTAATAACGAAACACGCTCATCGGCGCGCCGGCGTACAGACTGGCGACAATGTTTTCCGTGCCGTCAAACACGACTCCAGAATGTCGCGATGCGCCTCCAGTTCATCATGCAGGTCCAGCGTATTGCTGAACACATCTTCGCCGAAGCTCGGTGCCGTGCTGATCAACGTCAATGAACGAACTAAATCTGGGTGATGAATAGTGATTAGACAGGAAAGGCATCCCCCCAGAGACAACCCACCAGATCGACGGCGCAGCTGTTTAACTCCTGTTGAAGAAAGACTCTTTAAGTTCGTAAGCTTCTCCCATTTCTGGATAGTTAAGTATCCAGCCAGAATAACGTAAGTATTCCGCATCTGAGAGTTCGTGCTTTCGCTTTAGCAGTACAAACCTATCCTTTAGTAGTCCACGGGCGCTGTTGTGGCGTAAGTTGGCTTCGTATTGCTTTTCTTGCACACTCTAACAACTCGTTAGCCATTTTGACTACGTGGAACTTATCTATGACGATAATGGCATTCGGTATCATGGTTTCTACCGTGTCCTTATAAGGACGCCACATGTCCATTGCGACAAATTCAATACGCTCTCTGTCTTCGCGTTTTGTAAAGTAGCGGAGTAGAGTTGATTTATTACGGTTGTCGAGCATATCAATGACTGTTTGATGCTCAATATTGGTTAATAGCCAATTTGAAAAATTTCAGTCATAATTTAATTGAAGTTGCTTCATTTTTAACTGATCCGGCAAATATGCATGAAGACCTATTAGTCTTACTCCTCTTCCCTCCCTCCTAATATCCCAAGTATTTTTAGCAATCAATAATAAATTAGTCAGATCCAGAATAGGGTATGCATGGTCATGGGTTGTTAATTTAAAATTATCAAACTTAAATTTAATTCCATGACCTGATATATTTTTATGGGGACTGTAAATTATTAGCCTACTCTCTAGCTCAGGGTATAAACTCATCTATGATTGAACAGCATTTATCCCAGCTATATATATCGTTAGGGAGTGTAAATTCAACGCCTACCGATTTTATAGGTGGATCTATACACAGAGGACCATCATCTATACGGTGATACCGTTGCCAAATTGAAAAACCGAATTTACCAAACTCTTTAATGAACGAAGAAAAATCATAACATTGAACATCTGCACATGTTTTTAATCCCATTGACAAAAGCCTTTCCTCTGTTTTTGGACCAACTCCAGGAATCTTTCTTATCTGCAAGTTTTTAATAAAACCAATAACTTCTCATGGTTTTATTACATAAATCACATTTGGTTTATTTATATCGGATGCTATTTTTGCTAAGAATTTTAGAGGTGCAATCCCTGCTGATACTGTTAAATTAGTTTCGTTAAATATAATCTTATGGATATCATTCGCAATGAAAGTTGCAGAACCATTACAACAGGATGAGTTTGACACATCTAAATAAGCTTCATCCAATGAGACTGGTTCGATCAGATGAGTGTAACGCAAAAAATTTCATGTAACTGCTGCGATACTTCTTTGTATACGGACATTCGGCTTGGTAGCACAACCAAATTTTCACATAACCTAAGGGCACTTGCTGTTGCCATGGCACTATAAATACCAAAACACCGTGCTGGGTAATTAGCAGTTGATATGACTCCCCGTTCAGATACAGTTCCCCCTATAGCCAAAGGGATATTAGCCAGTTTGGGATTATCACGCATCTCAACAGCAGCAAAAAAACAATCCATATCTATGTGGATATACTTTTTATGCATATCTATGCCCTGTGCCTGTTAATCCTTAACAACATAAGTATAAAAATAACGCCATCAATGAGGAAATGTTGCGTTCGTTTTATATTTGGTTGACTGTTTTGTGTAATATGTGCTGGTTCATTATGCCAGTTGCAACTGGCACAGGTTTTTCTGCCCAGAAGCTATTCCCTCAACTTACAATAAATATCTTCCAGTTACCATTTTGTTGCCAGATAAAATCTTTTATAGAAAATGCGGATCTGGGTTTATTTTTATCTGATTCCCCACTAGGTTAAACTTACTGGTATCGCGTTCGTTAATTCTACCAAGCTACAGGTTTATTACAATTTACGTATTCCACGGCATCGCCTGTTTGAGGGAGTGGTTAAACGAGGTAAGGGGACGATGGAAAAAGTTCTATGGTTTTAAACTTTACCTTATTCATCAACGACCAAGGTGGTATCATTTCGGTAAAGGTAACAACAACCAATATTGATACCAGAAAATCTGTGCCTGATATAGCCGATAATCTTTGGGACTAATTTATAGAGATAACCTTTATCTCCGTGTAAACACCCCCAAAGCTCATCAGCCATTTCCGGCACAAGCTTTCTATCATCCACATTAACCGTTGTCACTTTGACTGAGATAATACCACCTTAGTCATTGATGTTTAATTTAAAGCCGTAAAACCACCTCCTCGTTTCTTTTTCTCGCTTCGCGGTACCTTTAGAAACCTGATATCTGAGAATTCGTAGGTTGTAATAATCCTGTAGCTTGGACCAATCAACAAAGGCAACCCCTGTGGTCCTTGCCTGACGATAATTAAGGTAAAGGCAAAGCGGAACCAGAGCACATTTTATAAGTTTGAATATTTTCGTGTAGCTGACTAATTCAGGAAATTCGTTAGTAAGGTAGCGGCAAACAAAGTAGATATGATAGATTTTGAAGTTTCGATACCAGATTGAGGGAAAGCTATCATTCTCGTTATCACTTCGCTATAAGGAGAGGCGAGAAGGTTTATTTCGTTGTTTTATACCGGAAGAAATTAGGTGTTTTCCCATGCAGGGAGGAAAATCTGGCATACCTCGTCAACATCGACGAAAACAGCGACTAAGTTATTTATACTCAAGTTCTTCTGCAGTCAATAGTTTTTCTTAAACGATCAGATTGCGACTTTGGCATTTAATTCATTTCTTATGTGGAGCTCAGCCTTAAACTCACTCTTTATGATTACAATGTTCAAGTTAGTGAAGCGCTGGCAAATGTGAAAGTGATAAACAAAGTTTTACGACTTGGTATGCCTGTGCGCCAGCAGACAAATTAAGACTGTAACAAATATTGGGATCAGTGCGTTATAGGTTTGATTTAATCAACACACCCACTAATATCGGTAATCGTTTACTATCCCTTCTTGACAACAGGAATTAACCATAGTTCGTAAGAAGGTGATGACCTTTTATTTAGTGGCTTTTGCTTGTTAAACGATCTCACACGCTGCTCAAACTGGTGGGATGAAGAATAAAAAACTATTTACTGCAGAGCCCCTTAAACTGGTTATATATGCTATAAACTGAATGGTTTGTCAGTATGACTTGTAACCAAGTTGTTTACTACTAGATATATCGTATATCCCGACGGGATTTGTCAGCACGGAAAAATTAATTTTCTAGACGAAAACCAACTTATCGAATACATGCCCCTATTTTCTTCATGGTGATAAGTGCTGTTAAAAAACATAACATCCTGTTAATGAGGGACACCACCGCAACCACATTGCCAATTGTGTCAATGAGCCTCCAAGTTTATTGGATATATGATTGCATTTTTGTAGCATAGGGTAAGATCAAGCATCAATAAGCGCAGAGTTTGCAGAACTACCCCCATAGACTAATTATAGTAGGATATGAATACATTGTGGATATTAGAATATGGGTCTAATAATTCAAGCTCACGATAAAAGCAGTACCTGCTGTGATTTATGTAATAAGGTTTAATCTCTATTAAAGATTGAAAGTGTTTCTGGTACGCTTTGTTAGATTAAATTGTATTAAATGTTACTTGCTACCCAGTATACCAAAACGCTTATTGAAACGGTCAACTCGGCCACCGATGTCTGTAACACGTTGCTTACCCGTATAAAATGGGTGGCATTTATCACATACGTCCAAGTTAATGTAGTCTTTAGCTAGAGTAGTGTTGAACTCAAATATATTACTACAAGAACACTTAGCTGTGGCTACGCGGTATTCTGGATGGATACCAGCTTTCATAGGGATAACCTCAGTTCAAAGTCTGTGCCGCTCTACCAATTAAATGTTGTGGCTGAGCAAAACACGTTGTTAACGGAAAATTAGAAGAAAAATTCTAATCAAGGAGTCCTTTGATAGCAACTTTTTTATTCAATTCATTTTTAGATTAAGCGAAGTGCAGTAGCACACTTCATTAAAAACCCTGAGTTATAGGAGGTGTCCTCCCCCTAGATGCTAATAGATGACACAATGATCAAACATATCAGAACAACAGTTAGCTCAGATGTAGGATATAAGCCACCCAACCCATTTGCAATCGTTACTACTCCGTTAATGCAACGGGAAAAGTAATGAATGGTGGAAATTATACGATGGTTAGAGGGGCTTGACCCGATCAAAAATAGTTATGTATTTTATAAGTTGAAAGGTTCGTTAGTATGCCTTGTAATTAAGTTGTTTACTACTGCAGACAGGCCTGATTGGATCAACAACGCCGTTTTCTGTAACAGAACTAAACCAAGTCGGAAGTGAGGTACTTCCCAATCAAGCAGTTAATACCATGTCTTTAAAAATAACGACAGGCTGCTTAATCGCAAACATTTCTTAGGTTGATGATTGAGCCTTATTTGAGTGAAGGAAATATATTCATCCGTGTACAGTTCTGTGGTTACGTATTGAATACATAACTAAATTATAGGTGAATAAATCCACTCATTGATCCATTACTCAATCTGTAATAATTATTACTATTTTTTTAGGTGCAACTACAAAAAATAAAGCGTGAAAACTTATCCGTTTCGTTGTACTAAATATTCGCGCAGTTCTTCAGAGGAGATACCTTCATCCGCTATTTCTTGCGCTAATTCTAGAACACGTTCACCACGGAGATCTTTTATTACTTTATTGAACTGGTAGATGAGTTCACAAAGACCACTGATTGGAACCTGACGAGCTGCACTCTGAACACGTTCTTCACTCATCCCACTTAATTCAGTGAGGAGTTTACCAAACATCATTTTCTCTGGAGATTCGTCAAGCATCTCTAGATGACGAGCTAATTCAATCGTCGACATTGACATAGATTGTAACTGCCTGTTTTATTATTTGAGGAAGAAAGGAAAGAGTTGCATATTAAATATACCTCATTTCATCAATTAGCAACAAAAATACCTGCATAAAATATATTATCGTATAAACAGTAAATTGAACTCGTAAGTACAATATTTTATTTATTCATGGTGACAACTGTCATTAAAAATGCGTGGTATTTACATTTATATGAATACCAGAACTACCGTATTTCCAAGCATGTTGACGTAGCTTCTAATTTGTTAATTTGTTCTAAATCCAGATGGTGTTGTTGATTAAATCACTCCTTTGACGGACTGATCTCAATCCTTTTTACAGTCTTACACTTGTCTTTTGTTGAATAGGCATATCGAGCCTGATAACCTTGTTCATCTCTTTCACATTGGCCAGCGATTTACCAATTTGAGCGAACTATAGTGATTTCTGGTGTATGGGTAGGAAATAATGCGGTGTAACATGTTGATTATTCTCGCCAGATCAACAACCAACAAGGAATACACCGCATGGATAATAATCAATCTGAGATGCGCATAAGAAATGAACTAAATGCCCAAGTTGCGATCTGACCGTTTGAAATAAACTATTAACTGCACAAGGATTTAGGCATGAATAACCTAAATGCTATTTTCGTCGATGTCGACGACTTCTGCAAGATTTTCCTCCCTGCATGGGGAAATACACCTAATTTCTTCTGGTATCAAACAAAAAACAAGCCTTCTCACCTCTCAGTTAGAGAGGTGATGATAGAGAGGTGATGACGATAGTGATAGCTTTCCATTAAGTGCGGTATCCCAAAAGTGACTGAACCACGGTTTACTAATACTTGGATTATATTGTTTCCAGTTGCTGATCATTATGGATACTGTTGTCGTTAAATACGTCTTTACCCACATACAAAAATGGTTAAAAAGAATAGTATTGGCCGTGGTAGATACCATATCGTTTGTTGATGAACTTTCTAATTTAGATATACATCCTTGGCTTGTCAGGCAGGGATAAAAGAGCAAATTGTTGAATGTTCCATGAATAATAAGGGTATACTTGACTCCTCTCGAGTGCTACATAGCATTATTAATGTGGTTGTCTGAGTTTTAAGAAACTTACACCTCCCTGTGTAATTAAATTCTCTCTTGATGTACAGGAAGAGGTGCTTATCTACGAAGTAGATAAGCGATGGTTTTGTCGGTCATAAAAATAATCAGCGCTAGTTTTGGTAGGTTTGGGAGTCTAGATTGAAGAAAATCATTGCTGATATATTTAGTTGTCATGAAATAAAGATATTCACTCTAGTTTTCAGTCGATTATAAATATTCAAAATTTTATTTTAGTCCACGGACGGTTTCACTGTGTACGATCTCTTCCCCGAAAATAAACACATTGTTGGCAAGATCTACACGAAATGTATTGAGAGGGAAATTTTAACCCTCTGTACATGCTTGAAATGAGTTGATTATAAAATAATTAGATACTCACAATTAACGGCAATGTACGATAAAGTGATCGGGACATTCTTTGAACGTGATTATTCCACCCACCGTCAGGTAAAATGCACAATCTAGTGGAGAGTTAACTAGACTAAAGTACACTCCTGCATCCTCTTCTGGCTTGGAGATGTGCATGATTCATAAACAGTTAAATGACAATGATCAATTTTATTGTGAGCAAAGATTGGTTGTACTCACTCCAATATCAGTCGAGAAATAAAGCACTATATCCTAGATGATTTTCACGGTGTATGCTCTCATCAGCTTGAATTAAAACAGGCCATGCTCTAACGCAACGAACGGGCTAGCTTTTGGTTGTCTCTCAGAGAGAACTAAAGGCATTAATTCATGAGCGTCTCCGCACGCAGATGTCATCGGAGGTGAACGGGCTCTAAAGCACGATGTGATGCTCAGTGAAAGTTCGATTGATCAGTATATATGTATGATCGGGGTAATGAGGGGTGTTATACAAGGATCTTCCTCAGCATGGAAAACTCTATAAAATAAAGATGAGTAGCGACGAGAAGGTAAAGATAAAGAACGGTGTTGGCATAGAACAACGCGATGATATTACAGATGAAAAGACGGAATTTGGTCATTTAGAAATTGACACAGTCGTTGGGACTGAGCACAAATCTTCTCTGCTTACCGTGGTGGATAAGCCCATAGACTCTGCTACATCAGAAAGATAACCAATAAGCAGATGGGTGGAGTGGCGTTTATGGATCTTGTAAATTCCACCTTCCATGATTTCAAAACCATTATGTCAGACAGTGGTATAGAGTTCGCAGGTCATGAATAGGTTGCTGAAATCACAGACGCTGATTTCTATTTTGCTAAACCTTCATAGATCCAGTGATCGAGGGATGAATGAGCATACTAACGGTCTAATAAGGCAATTTTTAACCAAAAAATTTACTTTAACTAGGTTAGTAATGAGCAAATTACCAAGATAAAATACATCCACAATACACGTGGTAGAGCGTGTCTTGGCTATCGCTCTCCTAACGATGTTTTTTAGAGTATTTGATGGCGGCTTAAGATATAATACCTGTGTATTTCAGATGGCGTGATCCTAGCCTTAATAACTGGTTATTTAGTTGCAAATTTCATCTGACTCAACCTGCTTTTAGCATATCACAATATAGACCAAAATAACTTAAAGATGCAGGTCTTATCCAGTCCTCATAATGAGGTGGTCAAAGAGCTGTAATGAGTTCTATCAGAAATTGATAACACCGCGTATGGCATTGAGTAAACTCGCCTACTTGAGGGTATTCTTTCGCCCCTTTCGTCGTCAAATCTCGTGAAATAGATTGATTATTCCTATGATAATTTGCCTCACACTGAACAACCTCGAGATCTCTGGAATCTAACATCTTCAGGTTATTTAACCATATACTTAATTTAACAGTATTGCCAGTTTGTATACCTTACTGATTGGGTATTTACTGCAACCTCCATTTTTTTATCCTCATGTCACCAAATAACTCGACATTATGCGCTTGCTATTATAAAAACAATTACCCCTTAATAGAGTATACCTTGTACTTTCATCAAAGTTAGCTACGTGACTATAGTCATTATTGATTAAGTACACTGATAATTTTCGACGTTACCATACAATATAAATTATCCTCAATGAGGATAATAGGTAAGTTCAGGTATCATCTATTTCTTAAATATTACGATCATGCCAAACTATTGAAAATAGGATAGAAAATGCACGATAATTATGCCGATCGCATCCACGCATTGAGAAATTGGATGAATAATATGGCAATGGACGCACTGATCATCCCACACGCCGATGAATTCCTTGGGGAATACACTCCTACTCACAACAAACGACTTCACTGGGTGACAGGATTCACGGGTTCAGACGGAATTGCTGTAATCACCCGTGAAAATGCTGTTATTTTTGTTGATGGCCGTTACACAGTACAGGTACGTAAACAAGTGCCTGCTGAGATGTTTGAATATCGCCATCTGATTGAAGATCCTATACTACAGTGGTTGCTTGACACTTTACCAGATAGTAGTAAGGTCGCCATTGACCCAAAACTGCATAGCATCAACTGGTTGGCAGACGCTGAGAAAGCCGTTGCTGACAAATTGTTATTACGTTACATCAATGATAATCCAATTGATATGCTTTGGAATAATCGTCCAGCCCCTTTGGTGACTGATGCTATATTAATAGGCATAGACGTAGCTGGTCAAAGCAGCAAAAACAAACGCGTCAATATAGGTAAATCCATTATAAATGCAGATGTATCATATCTAAGCCAACTGGACAGCATTTGCTGGTTACTAAACATTCGTGGTGGTGACGTATCTCACTTGCCTGTATTGCTTTCCCATGCCTTGATTGATACTGAAGGTAACGTTAATTTATTCCTAGACCCTGCGCGGATACCAAAAAACTTTGATGAACATGTGGGTACAGGTGTAACCGTTCTTTTACCAGAGGTACTGGAATCGTCTCTAGCGGCGCTGTCTAGTAAAACCGTCTTGGTTGACCCGCTGACCAGCAATGCGTGGGTAAGTCAAGTTCTTCATCAAATTGGTGCCAATATTGTGCATGCCCCTGACCCTTGCATGTTGCCAAAAGCCACTAAAAATGCTACAGAAATAGCGGGGTTTAAAGCCTGTCACATTCGTGATGGTATTGCTGTCAGCCGTTTTTTAGCATGGTTGGACACACAAGTTACAGATGGAAATCTGCCAAATGAAGCTGAGCTTTCAGATATGCTATATCTCTTCCGAACACTCGATGAAACCTTCACAGATCTAAGCTTTGATACCATTTCTGCGGCCAGCGGGAATGCTGCAATCTGTCACTATAACCACCTACATCAACCAGATCCTAGTAAACTTGAACTTAATAATGTATATCTTGTGGATTCTGGTGGCCAGTACCGTGATGGTACTACGGATATCACTAGAACCATTGCAATTGGTGAATGTTCAAATGAAGTGAAAACTGCCTTCACACTGGTACTTAAAGGCCACATTGCACTGTCCACAGCACGTTTCCCACGAGGGACTTGTGGCAGTCAACTGGACTCACTAGCACGCCAACATCTTTGGGCATACGGCTTTGACTACGACCATGGCACTGGCCACGGAGTGGGTCACTTCCTAAGTGTACATGAAGGACCACAACGCATCACAAAAGCACCTAACACAGTGGCTTTGCTACCTGGTATGGTGCTATCCAATGAGCCTGGATATTACCGTGCAAACGCTTTTGGTATTCGCATTGAAAACCTAGAATTAGTAGTGGAGGTTCCAACGTCCGGAGACATGACTATGATGGGCTTTGAATCATTGACACGTGTACCAATTGACCGACGTCTAGTTGACACGGCATTATTAATAGATAGAGAAATCACGTGGTGGAACGATTACCATTTAAGCGTATGGCAAGATATCAGCCCATCACTGCAACCTAGTGATGCGGAGTGGTTAAAACAAGCAACAGCACCACTTGCTCGTTAACCCTCTAAAAAATAATGAACTGCGATACATAAAGACTATTTAATCTCAGATCTATATAAGCGTGCCTTTTCCTCGCCGAGTGCTTTTTAGGCTAACGAAGGTGTTTTACTATATCACCAAGTTTGGTGACGAACGCTTTTACACGCTTGTCATAGTGAGTGATGGGGGTAAAATTACTTTATATTTGCTGGCTTAGTTCAGTTTTGAAAATGAAGGACAGAATCATGATTTAGACGTCTGTTTAATATTGCTTAATACGCGATCCTAACATCAAAATGCCATATTTACAACCAAGAAGGTTGATTTGTCGTGACAGCACTATTGCTGGGTTCCAATATGACCTTATAGCTTTGATCCGTTCGAACAGGTTCACTTTATATTAAGCCACTTGTGTTCGTAGATAATACCTTCATCGTATTTCTTGATATACCAAGCTCTTTGGTACTATGATGAAAATTGTATGCTTGATGGTGTAAGGATTGAATTTCAACTAGTCACTATTGATTAATCCAAATCCGTCGTTTATCTGTTGAATGAACGAATATTTTATCTCAGGTTGGCTGCTTTCCAATCGGTGCTAGTGGGTTATTTCTACATCGGCGGTAATACTGGTTTTTTCTGTCAGAAATTTGTTTATGAAGAGATAAATTTTACTTAGCTTGAGTATATAATGTCTAATCAGTATATAATTGGTCAGTGAATGAACGATGGATGTATCCCATTTCATAAAAGATCTTAACGATAAACAACGTGAAGCCGTAGTGGCAGATCTCGGTAATTATTTAGTTCTGGCCGGTGCAGGAAGTGGTAAAACACGAGTACTGGTTCATCGGATCGCTTGGTTGATGGAAGTAAAACATGCCTCCCCGTTCTCGTTGTTGGCGGTGACCTTTACTAACAAATCGGCAGCGGAAATGCGGTGTCGTATCGAACTTTTAATGCATGATACTTTATCTGGTCTGTGGTGTGGAACTTTCCACGGTTTGTGTCATCGTATTTTGCGTGCGCATCATGTTGATGCTAACCTGCCTCAGGATTTTCAGATCCTTGACTCGGATGACCAGCAACGCTTATTACGTCGTGTGATCAAAGCGCAAAACCTTGATGAAACACATTGGACAGTGCGGCAAGGGCTGTGGTATATAAATTCCAAGAAAGATGATGGATTGCGTCCAGAATACATTGATGCCCAATACGATCCAGTTGAAACAACGTGGTTGAGGGTGTATTCGGCTTATCAAGAGGCTTGTGACCGTTCAGGTTTGGTGGACTTCTCTGAACTATTGCTACGGTGTCATGAATTGCTTCGCGATAAAATTGATATTCGCGAACGTTATCAATCACGGTTTCAGCACATTCTGGTGGATGAGTTTCAAGATACTAACAATATTCAATATGCGTGGCTCCGTATGTTAACCGGCTCTCAAACTAACGTGATGATCGTGTGTGATGATGACCAGTCTATCTATGGTTGGCGTGGCGCGAAAATCGAAAACATTAAACGTTTTTTGAATGAATTTACCGCAGCAAAGATGATTCGTCTGGAGCAAAACTACCGTTCTACAGGAAATATCCTTCAGGCGTCTAACCACCTAATCGCTAACAACACCGAACGTATGGGAAAGAGCCTATGGACAGACGGAAAGAAAGGCGAACTAATTTCAATGTACAGTGCCTTTAATGAATTGGATGAAGCTCGTTTTGTGGTAGAAAAAATCGAAGCATGGCGTGATAAAGGTGGCTCTTTGACTGATGCGGCAATTCTGTATCGTAATAACGCTCAATCCCGTGTCCTAGAAGAAAGGCTTATTCAAGTTGGTCTTCCATATCGTATATACGGAGGGATGCGTTTCTTCGAACGTCAGGAAATCAGAGATTCTCTAGCCTACCTGCGTTTGTCGGTAAACCGCTTTGACGACGCAGCCTTTGAGCGGGTGGTAAATAGACCTTCGCGTGGTATTGGTGAGCACACCTTGGAAATACTTCGCTTGGCCGCTCGTGATCGAGGTGTCACCATGTGGGAAGTGAGTAATCAGTTGCTGGAAGAGCAGGTATTGGCAAGTCGTACCTCAAACGCTTTGCGCCGATTTATCGTACTAGTGAATGCTCTGGAAGATAATACCCGTGAAATGGAGCTGTTTCAGCAAACGGACTACGTGATCAAACACTCTGGAATTCGTGTCATGTATGAAGCTGAAAAAGGCGAAAAAGCACAGGTTCGAATAGAAAACTTGGAAGAACTGGTCACGGCTACCCGTCACTTTGAAGTACCAAAAGAGCTACAAAAAGATATGTCACCATTGTCTGCGTTCTTATCCCACGCTGCGTTGGAAGCTGGGGAGAGTCAAGCAAATGAGTTTGACTCCGCTGTACAGTTGATGACACTGCATAGTGCTAAAGGCCTCGAATTTCCATTAGTATTTATGGTGGGTGTAGAAGAAGGCATGTTTCCCAATAAAATATCTTCTGAAGAAGTAAGGCGCCTTGAAGAAGAACGTCGCCTTTGTTATGTAGGTATGACACGAGCGATGAAGAAACTGTTCATTACTTATGCGGAAATGCGACGCGTATACGGTAAAGATACGTTCCATAAAGCCTCACGCTTTATTCGCGAATTGCCAGAAGAGTGTCTGGAGGAAGTACGCATGCGCACGAAAGTGACGCGATCCGTCGTAACGAATGGTCGCTTCTCGCAAACCCAAAAACAGTCCAATTTTAACGAAACCGGATTCGCATTGGGTCAACGTGTACAACACCCGAAATTCGGTGAGGGAATCATCTCTAACTTTGAAGGCAGTGGCCGACAAAGCCGAGTTCAGGTAGTCTTTAAGGGTGAAGATATCAAATGGCTAGTGACACACTATGCCAAGCTTGATCCTCTATAATGTTGAATGCGAGTAAAAATGTAGGTTTAAGTTCCGTCTTGATAAGATACACAAAGTTTTTGATGAAAATCAGAGGAATGTTTTTGATTAAGATTTTGTATTGTTAACCTTAATCAAAATATTCTTTTAGGTAATTTAACCTGAATTTCGCATAAGAAATGAACTAGACTCTCTGGTCTAGATTTGATTGTTTGGATCAAACCATCAGTCTTAAAGGGACTTCATCATGAATAATTCAGCCAATATTTTCATCGATATCGACGAAAACAGGGTCTAAGTTATTCATGCCAAAGTCTTTATGCTATCAATAGTTTTTTCAAAGGATCATATCCTGACTTAGGCATTTAGTTCATTTCTTATGCGCAGTGCAGGTTGATTATAGAAAAAGTGGCATATTGACGTTTGATTATCGTAACCATCGTACCGGACAAACGGAAAAGCTGACCAGTACTACTGGAAGTGTTGCTTGAAAGGTTGATTGAATATACTTCAGATAAAATTTTCAAGAAGATCTACTATTACTATTTTGGTTACTAGCCATTGGGAGGATATGCTGCCTAAGGTCTATGAGTGGCTGGAATGAAGGTAAGGGTAAAATCGGTGGAAATGCACGATAAGGTAATCAGGATCTTCATTAAGTGGGAGTATCAATTTAGATTGAAATAAATACATAATCCAAATTATTTTCCTACTTTCCTTAATTCTTCACGCATTGCATTAATCTCGGCTTTGTAGTCAGGTTTGCTAAAAATCGCTGAACCTGCGACAAACATGTCCGCGCCAGCTTCTGCGATTACACGTATGTTGTCAATATTTACACCGCCATCAATTTCAAGACGGATAGTGCGACCACTTTCTTCAATACGACGACGCACTGCACGAAGCTTTGTCAATGTTTTTGGAATGAAGGGTTGCCCACCAAAACCTGGGTTCACCGACATCAACACGATTACGTCCAATTTATCCATGACGTGGTCAAGATAGTGAAGTGGAGTCGCTGGATTAAATACGAGACCAGCCTTACATCCCCAATCTTTAATAAGTTGCAACGAATAATCAACATGTTCGCTCGCTTCCACGTGAAAAGTGATTATGCTACTACCCGCCTTAGCAAAATCAGGAATAATTCGGTCAACTGGTTTAATCATTAAATGCACATCAATCGGTGCTGTGATACCATAATCACAAAGGGCTTTACAGATAGCTGTTCCAAACGTCAAGTTAGGTACATAATGATTGTCCATGACGTCACAGTGAATAATGTCTGCACCTGCTGCCAATACTTTTTTGACATCTTCACCTAAACGTGCAAAATCCGCCGATAGGATCGATGGTGCAATGAGAAACTTCTTCATCTTATACTCTCATTTAACCCAAAGTTGGTATAATTGTACCTGAATGAACGCTGTCTGTCTTATAAGTCACGTTGACTGATAGCTTCCTTAAACAGTTTTAGTTATCATATAAGAACATACAAAAATAACTTGAAGAGGTAGATCTCGGAGAGCCTTACTCATGTTATGAGCAAGACATTTCTTTATGTAAGTATTCACAAGAAATAGCTTGACTAGGTGTTTATGAAATTCAACACGTCTGGATAGGATTGCTTGCGAATCACTGATGACACTACATCGCTAATGACATCCAATGCAGCTAACTCACGTTTCTTACAGATTTCTACCATGGACAGAACACGTAAACGAAACTGTTCTCCTCGGTGAGGAGCTGGTACCGAAGCAGATTTTCCGTATGAATACGCTGCCACGAATACACCGCTCATCTTCATTATTGATTAACAGTACGCCTTCATGATGAAGGAAAATTAAGATTCTCTGTTCGTGCTTCAAGCTAGAGGCACACCTTCCAGCATACCGAAATGTTGGGACCTGTTCGCCTTTTCGTAGCCAAGCCAAAAGGTTTTTTTAAGACGAGATATTCGACACCGCCACTCGATGTCGGTAATTTTCCTTGCTCAATTCGGAATACCTCATGGCAGAGCAGAACAAGAAATTTGCCAATATGAGAGGTTAAAGCTCCACCGCTTTACTCCGATATTTGTTATAAATTGCGGGTGACATGTGCTAAACATGTCTGGTGGCGTGTAGGATCCAGCCAGAATAACGTAAGTATTCCGCATCTGAGAGTTCGTGCTTTCGCTTTAGCAGTACAAACCTATCCTTTAGTAGTCCACGGCGCTGTTGTGGCGTAAGTTGGCTACGTATTGCTTTTCTTGCACGTTCTAACGACTCGTTAGCCATTTTGACTACGTGGAACTTATCTATGACGATAGTGGCATTCGGTATCATGGTTTCTTCCGTGTCCTTATAAGAATGCCACATGTTCATTGCGACAAATTTAATACGCTCTCTGTCTTCGCGTTTTGTAAAGTCGCGAAGTAGAGTTAATTTATTACGGTTGTCAAGCATATCAATGACTGTTTGATGCTCAATATTGGTTAACACGCATCGAGGTTTCTTGATGATATAAATTTCATCAATTCCTAACCATTTTGGTATTTCGAATTTCAGTCGTTCTTCTTCACGCTCGCAGTAATCTTGAAATGTGTTACGGATTGTTTTTTCATCCACACCTATATCATCTGCAATACTTAAAAATGTACGTTTCTGGCTCTCTCGCTCGATGTATTCAATAAGCTGTTTAGTCATCCTACGTTTTTCATCTTTGCGCGATACAAGCTCATAGAACGTCTTATTACAACTTTGGCACTTAAAACGTTTATGATTTAGGTGGATGCCGACACGCTTGCCGTGCATGGGTATATCTATGAGAATTTCAGTTCTTTTCCCAAAACCAACGAGATCAGATGTGTAGCAGTGGATGCAAAATGAAGGCGGGTATTTTAGTTCAGCGTAAACCTGATAATCATACTCAGATTCATGAACCTGACTAACATTGTAGTCAGGCTAATTCAAAATATTTGTCATAGTCAAAAAGAAAGGAGCCGAAGCCCCTTGCGGTCACTCCACTTCTACTACATCATCAATGCTAGCCTCAGCGTACAACTCTTTGGATAGCCATCGGTGGCCAAAAAACTCTTTAACCTCTTCCAGCGTTTCACTGACCTTTCCGCTAAAACGGTCACGCTCATCTTGCCTTCTAGTGCGACCAACTTGATGACAGATAAATTTTCCGCCTTTGGTCTTGTAAAGAGATAACTCTGTCCAACGACCAGTTTGACCGTTATAACTACTGCCAATAGATTGATTATCAAAACTAGCCGCATTTGCTACCCGTTCACCAGTAAAGCGAACGTTTGGCGCGTTATCAATATCAAGTGTAAATGTTTCCATGTCAGAGTCCTCGTCTACGTCAATTATTTGCTCTATCTCAAGTACGCTGTAATTAATGCTGCTGAAATCAGAATCCAGATAGTCAGCCAATTCGTGTGTATTCAGCTCGTCACCATCTTCATCAACAACCGTAACGCTTTCTACAGACCAAACATCATCCTGTCCCTCGCGGTTCCTGTAGACAGAGAGTCGGAGTCGCATTCGTCGTAGTTAAAGCCTTCGGTGTAAGTAATTTTGATACCATCTAAGGTTGAGGTTTTAGAAGCCAAACCAAAAACGTGAGGAATATCGTTCAGATCAAAAGATTCGTTTTCTTCGTTCCACTCTTCAACCTGACGATCAAGACGCTCTAAAACTTCGCAATCTTGTTCTCGCTGCCAGTCGTTGCGAGCTACC
>NZ_NBYY01000009.1 GCF_002464935.1 Candidatus Enterovibrio escicola | reverse complement strand
GCCGAAAGAGATTTCGGTGTGCCTTTGGGAACTCTGAGACAGGTGCTGCATGGCTGTCGTCAGCTCGTGTTGTGAAATGTTGGGTTAAGTCCCGCAACGAGCGCAACCCTTATCCTTGTTTGCCAGCACATAAAGGTGGGAACTCCAAGGAGACTGCCGGTGATAAACTGGAGGAAGGTGGGGACGACGTCAAGTCATCATGGCCCTTACGAGTAGGGCTACACACGTGCTACAATGGCATATACAGAGGGTTGCGAGACCGCGAGGTGAAGCGAATCCCACAAAGTATGTCGTAGTCCGGATCGGAGTCTGCAACTCGACTCTGTGAAGTCGGAATCGCTAGTAATCGTGAATCAGAATGTCACGGTGAATACGTTCTCGGGCCTTGTACACACCGCCCGTCACACCATGGGAGTGGGTTGCACCAGAAGTGGATAGCTTAACCTTTAGGGGAGGGCGTTTACCACGGTGTGGTTCATGACTGGGGTGAAGTCGTAACAAGGTAGCCCTAGGGGAACCTGGGGCTGGATCACCTCCTTAAATAACATTATTAAGGCAAGTGTCCACACAGATTGTATAGGTAAAATTGTAGCCAATACTTTAGGCTATTTCTTGGATATTTATTAATGTAAATGTTTAGGAAATAAATATTAATATTAAATGAATATTAATTCTGTTCTTTAAAAATCTGGAAAGCTGACTAGTAGATTTATTTTTGTATTTAGGAATAAATTGAATTTTGTATCCTGCGTAAGGAACAAAAAAGAGTTCTCAAATGTTTCGTTTTCATGTTATTAAATATGGAAATGAGCGACAATACACATTCAAGGGTTCTTAGTTTGCATCTCTCCCATCTAGGGAGTTTGAGCAATATTTAAGTTCTATGAAATCGTTCATTAAATTGAACAGTTCTTTGATGAGAACACCTTGGTTGTTTATACCATATACATATTTGTTTAACCTGTTGAAAGTAAAAACAGGTAGAGACCTTTTGGGGTTGTATAGTTAAGTAATTAAGCGTACACGGTGGATGCCTAGGCAGTCAGAGGCGATGAAGGACGTATCAACTTGCGATAAGCCCAGATAAGGCAGTGAAAGCCATTTTAGTCTGGGATTTCCGAATGGGGAAACCCACTGGTATAAACCAGTATCATACAGTGAATACATAGCTGTATGAGGCAAACTCGGGGAACTGAAACATCTAAGTACCCGAAGGAAAAGAAATCAATTGAGATTCCGACAGTAGCGGCGAGCGACCTCGGAGTAGCCCTTAAGCGTTTTGTAAGTTAGTGGAATCCACTGGAAAGTGGAGCGATACAGGGTGATAGCCCCGTACATGACGGCTTGTTTAACGTGAAAACGAGTAAAACGGGACACGTGGTATCCTGTTTGAATATGGGGGGACCATCCTCCAAGGCTAAATACTCCTGACTGACCGATAGTGAACCAGTACCGTGAGGGAAAGGCGAAAAGAACCCCAGTTAGGGGAGTGAAATAGAACCTGAAACCGTGTACGTACAAGCAGTGGGAGCCTCTTTGAAAAGAGGTGACCGCGTACCTTTTGTATAATGGGTCAGCGACTTAATTTTAGTAGCAAGGTTAACCATCTAGGGGAGCCGTAGGGAAACCGAGTCTTAACTGGGCGAAGAGTTGCTAGGATTAGACCCGAAACCAAGTGATCTAGCCATGAGCAGGTTGAAGGTTGAGTAACATCAACTGGAGGACCGAACCGACTAATGTTGAAAAATTAGCGGATGACTTGTGGTTAGGGGTGAAAGGCCAATCAAACTTGGAGATAGCTGGTTCTCCCCGAAAGCTATTTAGGTAGCGCCTCGGACGAATACTACTGGGGGTAGAGCACTGTTAAGGCTAGGGGGTCATCCCGACTTACCAACCCTTTGCAAACTCCGAATACCAGTAAGTACTATCCGGGAGGCACACAGCGGGTGCTAACGTCCGTTGTGAAGAGGGAAACAACCCAGACCACCAGCTAAGGTCCCAAAGTTATCGCTAAGTGGGAAACGATGTGGGAAGGCTCAGACAGCCAGGATGTTGGCTTAGAAGCAGCCATCATTTAAAGAAAGCGTAATAGCTCACTGGTCGAGTCGGCCTGCGCGGAAGATGTAACGGGGCTAAGCGATACACCGAAGCTGTGGCAGTGTGGATTTATTCACATTGGGTAGGGGAGCGTTCTGTAAGCCATTGAAGGTGAACTGTAAGGTTTGCTGGAGGTATCAGAAGTGCGAATGCTGACATAAGTAACGATAAAGGGAGTGAAAAACTCCCTCGCCGGAAGACTAAGGGTTCCTGTCCAACGTTAATCGGGGCAGGGTAAGTCGACCCCTAAGGCGAGGCCTAAAGGCGTAGTCGATGGGAAACGGGTTAATATTCCCGTACTGCTTATAACTGCGATGGGGGGACGGAGAAGGCTAGGTGATCTTGGCGATGGTTGTCCAAGTTCAAAAGTGTAGGCTGTATTCTTAGGAAAATCCGAGAATACGTAAGGTTGAGACTTGATGTCGAGTCACTACGGTGATGAAGTCATTGATGCCATGCTTCCAAGAAAAGCCTCTAAGCTTCAGGTTATAAGGAATCGTACCCCAAACCGACACAGGTGGTCAGGTAGAGAATACCAAGGCGCTTGAGAGAACTCGGGTGAAGGAACTAGGCAAAATGGTACCGTAACTTCGGGAGAAGGTACACTGCCTCAGGTGAAATCCCACGCGGATGGTGCTAGAGGCAGTCGCAGATACCAGGTGGCTGCAACTGTTTATTAAAAACATAGCACTGTGCAAAATCGAAAGATGACGTATACGGTGTGACGCCTGCCCGGTGCCGGAAGGTTAATTGATGGGGTTATCTTCGGAGAAGCTCTTGATCGAAGCCCCGGTAAACGGCGGCCGTAACTATAACGGTCCTAAGGTAGCGAAATTCCTTGTCGGGTAAGTTCCGACCTGCACGAATGGCGTAATGATGGCCACGCTGTCTCCACCCGAGACTCAGTGAAATTGAAATTGCAGTGAAGATGCTGTGTACCCGCGGCTAGACGGAAAGACCCCGTGAACCTTTACTACAGCTTGGCACTGAACATTGAACCTACATGTGTAGGATAGGTGGGAGCCTTAGAAGCAAGAACGCAAGTTCTAGTGGAGGCAATCTTGAAATACCACCCTTGTATGTTCGATGTTCTAACGTTGGCCCCTTATCGGGGTTGCGGACAGTGTCTGGTGGGTAGTTTGACTGGGGCGGTCTCCTCCTAAAGAGTAACGGAGGAGCACGAAGGTGGGCTAATCACGGTCGGACATCGTGAGGTTAGTGCAATGGCATAAGCCCGCTTGACTGCGAGAATGACAATTCGAGCAGGTGCGAAAGCAGGTCATAGTGATCCGGTGGTTCTGAATGGAAGGGCCATCGCTCAACGGATAAAAGGTACTCCGGGGATAACAGGCTGATACCGCCCAAGAGTTCATATCGACGGCGGTGTTTGGCACCTCGATGTCGGCTCATCACATCCTGGGGCTGAAGTCGGTCCCAAGGGTATGGCTGTTCGCCATTTAAAGTGGTACGCGAGCTGGGTTTAGAACGTCGTGAGACAGTTCGGTCCCTATCTGCCGTGGGCGTTGGATGATTGAGAGGGGCTACTCCTAGTACGAGAGGACCGGAGTGGACGAACCTCTGGTGTTCGGGTTGTCACGCCAGTGGCATTGCCCGGTAGCTAAGTTCGGGATCGATAACCGCTGAAAGCATCTAAGCGGGAAGCGAGCCTCAAGATGAGTCATCCCTAGGATTATAAGTCCTCTAAAGGGTTGTTGAAGACTACGACGTAGATAGGCAGGGTGTGTAAGTGCTGTGAAGTATTGAGCTAACCTGTACTAATTGCCCGTGAGGCTTAACTATACAACACCCAAGTGGTTTTAAGAGATTTAAATTGAATTTAAAGTGTGTATTGAGCGTAGTCAGTTTTCTAGATTTTATGATCCTGTCGCCATTAAAACATGGCGGGGATGGGGTTTAGTTTTATAGGACCGTCTGATGAGTGAAGGAATGTACGATAGGTACATGATTAACTAGAGTGGACAGGCAATATAGTTAGAATCCAATTTTTCAAAATTGGGATAAAGCAAACAAATTTGCTTGGCGACCATAGCGTTATAGAACCACCTGATCCCATGCCGAACTCAGTAGTGAAATGTATCAGCGCCGATGGTAGTGTGGGGTCTCCCCATGTGAGAGTAGGACATTGCCAAGCTTTAAATGAGTCTTCATCTTTTTAGAAAAAAGATGAAAGTAGAAAGTAAAAAGCCCCCATGCAGTATAAGGTGGGGGCTTTTTACTTTTTTATAGTTCTAGTTTCCTATCAACCACATTAGCTGTTATCACTTTGATTGACGATAATGCTACCTTAGTTATTGATAAGAAAGTGTAATTTTAAGCCGTAGAATCACCTCATCGTTCCTTTTACTCGCTTCGCAGTCCCTTTAAAAACCTGATATCTGAGAATGCGTAGGTTGTTACAAACCTGTAACTTAGACGAATCAACGAAGGCAAGGCCGACAGTGAGTGAGGTAAGAAAAAAGCGGAACCAGAACACCTCGCATGAGCTTGCGCATTTGCGTGTAGCTGACTAATTCAGGAAATTCGTTGGTGAGGCAGCGGCAAACAAAGTGGATGTAATAAGACTTTAAAGTCTTGATATCCAGATTGATGGAAAGTTATCACTTCGCTAACTGAGAGGCGAGATGATTTGTTGCTTTGTTTTACACCGGAAGAAATTAGTTATTTTCCCATGTAAGGAGGAAAGTTTGGCAGAAGTTGTCAACATCGACGAAAATAGCGTCTACGTTATTCATGCCAAAGTCCTTATGTAGTCAATAGTTTTTTAAACGATTAGATCGCAACTTGGGCATTTAGTCCATTGCTTATGCGTAACTCAGGTTACCTACATTGCTTAACTTCTTACGAAGAAAGAAACAGCAAGTCAGTACTGATGGGATCTCTATGATGCAAAAGCATGTTATCCCGTGCTGAAAAATAAAGAAATAATGTCCTGTATTCCAGCTATAAGAATACGCTGTGCAGTCCTAGGAAGAAGGAGATCCTAGCAATGAAACTGTAATGCCGTTGAAAGAGGATAAACTGGCAGAGTGGAAAAAGAACGGAGATTATCACAAACGATCATTAGAAGATACAGGAATGTTTCACTATAAACAGTTGCTCAACTCTAAACTTACTCTTCATGATCATAATGCTCATGTTGGTGAGACACTGGTGAATGTGAAAGCAATAAACAAAGTTATAAAACTCGGTATGCCTATTCATCAGCAGATAAATTAAGACTGTAAAAAAGATTGGGATCAGTGTGTTATAGGCTTGATTTAATTAAAAACACCTTGCTCCTCTACTTCGCAGATAAGTACCATTTTTGTACACTAAGATGGAATGTGGTTACACAGCGGTATGTGGTTTTTTAATCAAAAAACTCATTAATGCTGATATGTGGCAGTCGAAAGGAGTTTCAGATACCGACATTATTCATATCAGGTTCAATAATTTACTATTTTATCCTCAGTTAACAGGCCGTGTATATATATCTAAGCTTGAATGTTCAGCAATATGACGGGCAATGATAGCATTGGTGTCCATGACCAGGAGATATCATTGTTTCTAACTGTTTTAGTGTGCCTGCAAAAACGACAGTTAACGTCAATGGGCGCTATAATAATAACCCTGCAAAAATAGGGATTTTAGACGAAAAATGATCTATTGAGTTTATGAGTAATATTAAGTATCTTCAATGAAGACGGATATATCAGTTGAGTTGAGTTTAATTTAATGATAGACCTATTTTATAGTCTTCAGATATGAAGAACTCACTATCACCTAGTAACGTATATTCCTTTTTGTGGACTGATGTTAATAGAGGTAATCAGAGGCTTTTTTACAGTATCTGATTTAGTAGATGATCAGCTTTAATCCTTTTTATTCTTTTTAATAGTTTACGAACTTTGGTAGGATAATTTTCAAGTTTCTCAATTTGTTTGTAACTGCCTATTAATTGTGTATGTTGCAGTATCGTATTAATTTCCTGTTGAGCTTGACCTTCAAGGAGGTGGTTACGATCATGAATTAGAATGGCATTTTCTAGATCCAGCTTCCAAGCACGTGGATTTAAGTTATTGCCAGTTAAAAGCATGTAGGTTTTGTCTACCCAAATACCCTTTAAATGGAAACTGTTGTTATGATGTTTCCAAATATTAATTCGCAACTGCCGTTTTGCGATTGTGGCTTCGTTGCGACGTGCAAAATTACGTAGGTTCATTTCATATAAATATGGCAGACTAGAGATCGTTTTAAATGGCTCTTCTGGTGGTATATAGAAATCGTTTGCCGTTTTATCTCCAATAATAATTGTGACGGTAACACCGCGCCGTAATGCGCGACGGACTTCACGCATTACGCTTCTTGGAAGATTGAAATAGGGTGTGCAGATAATCAACTCTTCGTGTGCACAAATGATTAATCGGCGAATCTGGGTATTAAGATAGTTTTTACGTCTACCTAGGCCGACCATGGGTGTTAAGCCAACGTGGTCTTCATTGATCTGTTGAGAAATGAAGTAATAGCTAGCCCTTTGTAGATTCTCGCGTAAGTCTTTAATTGCGGACTTTAGGACTTTTATTCTAGGACGATTTGGTTGCGAAAGACAGGTAACCGCATCGCTAGCAACTAAGGTATTACCGATGAAATCTACCATGCAATCTGCCAGAGCTTTGTTTTTGATAACGTGATATCGGTCGTAGCGGTAACGATTGTGCTGTGCTAAGTAAACATCATTTAAACTAGCACCCGTGTAAATGACATTGTCATCAATAACAAATCCTTTTAGATGCAGTACACCAAAGACTTCTCGATTTCTGACAGGTACCCCTAAAACGTCTATTTTATGGATATTCTTATCAGCGTAATGTTGATACAGAGCTGTATTACCGTTTGAGGCCTCAGCGCCGATAAGCCCGCGTTGAGCTCGGTGCCAGTCAACTAGGACTTTAATGTCTAGTAGAGGATTCTTTTGCTTTGCTTGGTATAGAGCATCTAAAATATGTCGCCCAGCTTCATCATCTTGAAGATAAAGTGCGACTAAATAGATGCGAGATTTAGCTTGTTTAATTTCTAGCAGCAAACGCTCTCTAAAGGAGGCTGCGTCGAGTAAGGTTTCTAGTTGTTCTGGACGATGAGCAATTCTTGGGAGTTGCTCGATTAGCTGCCTATTTGCAGTAGTTGAATCCATTCTTGCCTCATTAAATCTGACGTAATGTCATGTTAATGCAAATTGAATTCTGTTTTGTACCAGAATGCACCTGATGTCAAGTGAATATGATTTGTTATCAATAGATAACTAACAACTGTAGTAGAAACTATGATGATTTTTGGTGTATGGTGGAAAATAGAAGTTGTGGTGTAATCAGTTGAATGTGTTCTGCTCAGAACGATTATCATAAAGGTACACTGTAATGATTTATTGTCCTATTGTTACATTTAATAATCCAAAAGATCTTTTGACTGATCTTTTTAATCAATAGGAAAGGAAATTAATTGCGCTGGCTATCAATGCTAAACTGAGATATCTGTTTGATACATCAATAAATTGAAGTTGTTCTATTTAAGAGAACTTTATTATGATTTAAGGATAATACTCATGTTCAATGTATGCACCAAAATGCATAATTGAATATAAATAATAGAGTGAAAAGTAAATTGAATGTTGTTCTTCACTTGAGACTTCTCTAGCATACTAGAGACAGCGGTGGTTATTTTGGTTACCCATGAAAGGACGTTGCTTATTCACTCCGCAGCTCAGGTTGTTTTAATCAACAATATCAAGATCTGGGATTAATTAATCGATTTTGAGTTGACGGTACTCTATCTGTCATATATTATTTAGTTTTTGTTTTTCTGACTATATGTGCCTGAATATCATTGATGCTGCTTTATTTTTAATAAAATTAGGATTAATCTACGCGCTATGAAGGTAACTTTGATCAAAAAGCAAAAACAAATATTCGAAACCCACTAGGATACAACACGTGACGGTTGAATTAGTGTCCGTATAAAAGCGGTACTCTTTGTATCCGAAGGTTGGAGTATTGCGTTGAGTTCTCAAGCTCTGCGTATCTATGGATCAGCCGTCTTTCACCAGTTCAAAGACTATGAACTGTCTGAGAAACTACAGCTTGAAAATGGGGGAGTAAACAGCCATTTTTCAATCACCGAAGATTTTGTTTTCATCGAATATCTCAGCGATTTTACCTATCATCACATCTTTCAAATTGAGGAGTATGTTAAATAGCAATTTGGCGTAAAAAATACAATTACGGGTATACATAACTGGCTCAATCACAAGGGTTTCAGTTATAAGATGCTTAAAGGTGTGTCACATAAGTTTGACGTGGAAAACAACTCGCTTTCATCCATTATTATTATGTGCTTAACGCCTTTTATACCAAGGATAAAACCATTTCATTCATTAACGCTGTACATCTAACGCCAGAGACAAAATTTACCTCTGGATGGAGATTCAGGAGACAAGAACAAGCACTTAAAACCACGGGAAATCGGAGTTCCCTGAATATTGTTATTGTGCGCAACATCTCTGACATTACAAGTATAATTGTCAGCGTATATGACACTATCGATAGTATAAGTCTTCTTCGTTCCTTCTGCAAGTTGAGAGGAGATTAGCCATTGACGTATAAACTGTATGTAATTTTGGACATAGCGGGATATCATCAAAGTAACTTAGTTAGAGATGCTACATTCATCCTCAATATTGAATTTCACTACCTACCCCTTGCAGTCCGAATCTGAATTAAATAGAAAGGCTTTGGGAAATGATACATAAAAGGTTGAGGAATAATGTTTTATTGGAAAATAAACGTGATCTTAAATCAGCCATTAAACTACCCTTCATTGCAACTCTTCTAAATATTATAGACTCTTTGGCATCATCAAATGAATGATAAATTTCAGGTAGCAAGATTTGCATCTTTAAGTTGATTGGGTATAAATGAAAATTCATATGGACACTTCACTCAAACGTATTCATACCTTCGGTTTAGATGTTCTTGCGAAAACAATCGTTGAGGCAGAATGCCCCGAAGATTTCCTTATGTTGTGGCGTGAAGCTCCCTATGTTTGTCAACCTAAATTAATTGTTGGAGAGGGGAGCAATCTCCTATTTTGTGGTAATTTTGAGGGTATCGTGGTATTGAATCGATTGAAGGGAATCAGTATAACTGAGTCGACGACACATTGGCACCTGCATGTTGCAGGTGGGGAAAGTTGGCATGAATTGGTGATGTGGACCGTAAAACATGGCATGCTTGGCCTCGAAAATTTGGCGCTTATCCCTGGATTGGTAGGATCTGCACCAATTCAAAATATTGGCGCTTACGGCGTAGAATTTGATAAGCGGTGTGAATATGTCGATGTGTTGTCATTAAGCTCAGGAGGAAAGGTTCGGCTCTTAGCGGCTGAGTGTGGGTTTGGTTATCGGGATTCTGTATTCAAAGGTAAACTTAAGTACGATACAGTTATACTGGCAGTAGGATTGATGTTGGCAAAAGCATGGTC
Source organism: Candidatus Enterovibrio escicola (assembly GCF_002464935.1). GTDB lineage: Bacteria > Pseudomonadota > Gammaproteobacteria > Enterobacterales > Vibrionaceae > Enterovibrio > Enterovibrio escicola. Next base: position 459,453 of record NZ_NBYY01000009.1, on the reverse strand, counting down.
ACCTGTGATTGAGTACAGTGCCCTTGTGGAGCTTGCTGAACGGGAAAAAATAACTGCACAAACAGTGTTTGATAAAGTCTGTAAAATTCGTCGAGAGAAACTTCCCGATCCTAGTGTTACAGGGAATGCAGGGAGTTTCTTCAAAAATCCCGTAATATTGAAATCAATGGCTGAACAGATACAGCTGGAATACCCAATGATGCCATTTTACCATGTAGGCGACAATCTGGTGAAGCTTTTAGCAGGGTGGTTAATAGATCAAGCTGGCTTGAAGGGTCACTGTATTGGTGGAGCCGCTGTTCACGAAAAGCAGGCACCGGTGTTGATTAATTCAGGTAAAGCAACCCCCACAGATGTGATTAATTTAGCTGAATATGTCCTTGATACGGTTTACCAGCAGTTTGCTGTTAAGCTGGAGCATGAAGTACGTTTTATCGGACGTGAGCATGAAATCTCATTGGAGACGATATGCCAGAGCTAGAGAATATAGCACGACTTGCTCTTATCCGGAAATTGTCTGATGGTAATTACCATTCTGGTAGACAGTTAAGACAGGAAATGGGTATGACTCGTGCTGCAATTCTTAACCACGTAAAAATACTACGAACATGGGGTCTGGATGTGTTTTTAGTGCAAGGTAAAGGTTATTGTTTATCTTCTCCACTTGATCTGCTTGACGAAGTGCGTTTGAAGGTGCAGTTAAATGTACCAGATTTTTCACTTATTCCTGTCATTGATTCAACGAATCAGTTTCTATTGGATCGTATAGACCAATTGGTCTCTGGAACTAGTTGTTTAGCTGAATATCAAGAATCTGGCCGTGGCCGACGTGGGCGTGTTTGGTTTTCTCCTTTTGGTACTAACCTTTACCTTTCTATATATTGGCGGCTAAACACGGGTATGGCTGCTGCAGTGGGTTTGAGCCTTGTTGTTGGAATATCCATGGTGGAAACATTAGAAAAACTAGGTGCCAAAGATATAAAGGTAAAATGGCCGAATGACCTATATTGGCAAGAGCGAAAGCTGGCTGGAATTTTAGTCGAAACAAGGGGTCAAGTTGGTGATGTTACTCATTGTGTCATAGGGATTGGGTTGAATGTCGCGATGACGGAGACGAGTGAGGTCAACCAAGATTGGATAAATCTGATAAAAACGTCATCTACATTGCCAGACAAAAATACCTTGGCGGTGGCACTGATCAATGGCATAAATGAAACCTTGCATGAATATGAATCTACGGGAATGAAAGGATTCGTTGACCTTTGGGATAAGTATGATAATTTTTATGGGAAACCTGTGAAATTACTGCTTGGAGAGAGAAAGATAAAAGGTATCTCCTGTGGTATCAATGATAAAGGGGAGTTATTGCTGGAAACAGAGGTTGGTATTACTTCATATATTGATGGTGAAATTAGCTTACGTTCAGATTTGTAGATATTCTTCCTTTTATGGCGTATTGATATGTGATAAGTTTTTTGAAAAGCGTGGTGAAGTGATCTAATGGCTTAGCCAAAAACACTCTAACCTAAAATCTGCATAAGTGCTTGCTTATCCAACCGAGTTATCTTGATATTCGGCTTCTTTGGTTGAAATGAATAGGTGATAAGTCCGCCAGCAAGTTGACCATAAAGCTGATACAACTACGGTGCTGAAAATGCTTGATTGGGGATATGTTTTTTTAGTTGGTTAAAAACGGGTTGAATAATAAATCATTTCCGGAGTATCAGGCGGTACCAACGTCTCATCACTTTGGGTTTCATGTTTTTTCACACCCGTTATCAGTGTCACTCCCTTGTCTGTCTGCAAGTTCCCGCTCCAATGGACCAGAGATATAACCTTTGTCTCCGTATAAACACCCCAAAGCTCGTCAACCCTTGCCGATACAGGCTTTCTATCATCCACATTAGCAGTCGTCATTTTGACTGAGATAATGCCACTCTGGTCATTGATAATAATAATTTAAAACCGTAGAACCACCCCATCGTTCCTTTTCCTTGCTTCACGGTACCTTTCAAAATCTGATGTCTGAGAATGCGTAGGTTGTGACAAACCTGTAGCTTGGACGAATCAACGAAGGAAATCCTTGTGGGCCTTGCCTGACGGGGAGTGAGGTAAGGGAACAGCGGAACCAGAACACCTCGCATGAACTTGCGCATTTGCGTGTAGCTGACTAATTCAGGAAATTCGTTGGTGAGGTAGCGACAAACAAAGTGTATATAATAGATTTTGAAGTCTTGATACCCTGATTGATGGAAAGCGATCACTATCGTCATCACTTCGCTAACTAAAAGGCGAAAAGGCTTGTTTTTTGTTTGATACCAGAAGAAGTTAGGTGTTTTTCTTATGCAGGAAGGAAAGTCTGGCAAAAGTCGTCGATATCGACGAAAACAGCGTATAAATTATTAATGCTCAAGTTCTTGTGCAGTAAAGAGTTTATTTAAAACGATCAGATCGAGATCTTTGGCACTTAGTTTATTCCTTATGCGCAGCTCAGGTTAACCTAACCTCAGATCTGCATAAGCGCTTGCTTATCAAACCGAGTTATCTTGATGCTTGGTTTCCTTGGTGGAAATTAAATAGGCGATAAGCCCCGCCAGTAAATTGACCATAAAGCTGATACAACTACGGTGCTGAGAATGCTTGATTGGGGATATGTTTTTTAGTTGGTTAAAACTGGGTTCAATAATAAATCATTTCAGGAGTATCAGGCGGTGCTAAAGTTTCATCACTTTGGGTTTCATATTCTTTTCTACCCTCGTAGTCAGTGTAACTTCCTTGTCTGCAAGTTCCTGCTCCAATGGACTAGATATATAACCTTTGTCTCCGTATAAACACCCACAAAACTCGTCAACCATTTCCGATACAGGCTTTCTATCATCCACGTTAGCCGTCGTCACTTTAACTGAGATAATACCACCTTACTCATTGATAAGTGAGGTGTAATTTAAATCTGTAGAATCACCACATTGTTCCTTTTCCTCGCTTCACAGTACCTTTTAAAATCTGATATCTAAGAATACGTAGGTTGTGACAAACCTGTAGCTTAGACGAATCAACGAAGGCAATCTCTATTGGCCTTGCCTGATGGTGAGTGAGGTAAGAGCAAAGCGGAACCAAAACCAGAACATCTTGCATGAGCTTGAGCATTCTCGTGTAGCTGACTAATTCAGGAAATTCGTTGGTTAGGTAGCGGCAAACAAAGTGGATGTAATAGGTTTTAAGGTCCAGAGACCAGATTGATGGAAAGCTATCACTATCACTATCGCCATCACATCGCTAATTGAGAGGTGCGAAAGCTTGTTTCTTTGTTTTACACCGGAAGGGATTAGGTATTTTGCCCATGGAGGGAGGAAAGTCTGGCAAAAGTCGTCGACATCAACGAAAACAGCGTCTAAGTTATTCATGCCCAAATTCTTATGCAGACAACAGTTCTTTTAAATGATCAGATCGCGATTTGGGTATTTAGTTCATTTCTTATGCGCAGTTCAAGCTAGTTAGCTAAGGCTGCTACTTCCGAACTTTAACAGTTTGTACAACATGATTATTACTTTTATGAAGTATTAACCCGGCACGACCACGGGTAGGTAGTATGTTTTCGACTAAATTTTTGCCGTTTATATCATCCCAAATAGCTGAAGCCGTCTTGATTGCTTTGTCGTGCGGTAAGTTTGTGTAATGATGGAAATATGCAGAAGGATTTTTAAATGCCCCTTCTCGAAATGCCATGAATCGGTCGATATACCAAGTTTTTAATAACTTGTTATCGGCATCAACATAAATGGAAAAATCGAGAAAATCAGAAATAAAAACACGGTGAGGTTCGTGAGGATAATGCATACCTGTCTGAAGTACATTTAACCCTTCCACGATCAAAATGTCTGGTTGCTCCACTACTTTTACATGTTTAGTGATGTCATATATCAAATGCGAGTAGATAGGTGCCTCTACTCGTGGCTTGCCAGATTTCACATTAGAGACAAACTGTACTAACTCTCTGATGTTATAAGATTGTGGGAATCCTTTTTTTTCCATTAAGCCACGTTCTCTTAGTACATTATTGGGAAAAAGAAAACCGTCAGTCGTAATGAGTGCTACTTTAGGGTGTTCTGGCCAACGCTCTAATAATGTTTTTAACAAGCGTGCTGTGGTACTTTTACCTACGGCAACACTCCCTGCAATACCAATTATGTAAGGGATATTATTATTTTTTTTGCCTAGAAAGTGTTTTAAAACCTGTGTGCGCCCTTTCCGTGCTTTAACATAGAGGCTTAAAAGCCGAGATAACGGAAGATAGATATCTTGTACCTCATCCATAGTCAAATGTTCGTTAATACCACGTAGATTTTGGATATCAGTCTCGTCCAGCGTCATAGGTACAGAATCACGGAGTTCTGACCATTGTTTGCGATTAAACGATAAAAAAGGAGTTAACAGGTCGCTCATGCTAAAAGGAGATCTACTTAGACTAAGGAACGCGACAATACATTATCCTTACAGAGAGTGAAAGTGCGATACATTCTTAATCTGTCGCTATATGATAGTTAAGGAGGTGCCTAAATTGTTTGAATAACGCACAATATGGAATGATTTTCGGGATTTCATAAATTAGGTATTGCAACGTCAAAAATCATTGCATAAAATGCGCAGCACTTGTCGTTAGAGGCTGGACAAGAGGACTTGCAAATAACTGACTTTTAATTAGTAGATGGGCAGTTTAATTTTGGCAGCGAATACCAGATAAGACAATTAGGTGGGATTCCCGAGTGGCCAAAGGGATCAGACTGTAAATCTGACGGCTCAGCCTTCGAAGGTTCGAATCCTTCTCCCACCACCATATTTCAATTTAAAAAAGTTTGATTGGCTCTCCGAGAAACTGAAAGCGGGCATCGTATAATGGCTATTACCTCAGCCTTCCAAGCTGAAGTTGCGGGTTCGATCCCCGCTGCCCGCTCCAATTCTAACGTGCTGATATAGCTCAGTTGGTTAGAGCACACCCTTGGTAAGGGTGAGGTCCCCAGTTCGAATCTGGGTATCAGCACCATTCTTCTCTTTCAAGTAATTTCAAAGCGTTTAATTTATTCTTAACTAGATTTCTCTATTTGTTGTAGGGTGTTCATACCAACCACAATGACGTGCTTTAAAGGGTGGGCGTGTTTAAAAAAGTAGGATGTCTCAGCGTGTGACTTTTCATCAATTGATCCATCTGCCTGAAGAGAGAAAGTGTTACATCAGCGTCACTACATCATATGTGGATTTTCTTGAACATACCGATTAGGTTAGGAACCTGGTAACGGGTGCTGCGTAAATGGATGCCTGTATCTTGGTTGTCGGAGCAATTGATGATCTAATGCCACAAACGCGTGAACAAATCTTGCTGAGTTGGCAAGTTTGTATGTCAGACGTCCTAGTGTTCAGGAACAAGTGTGATATGATTGATGATTACATTTCAGAGCTAGAGCGTACTATCGACAAGCCATTGATCACCACCAAGTGAAAATGTATTCTCAATCCAAGGGCGTGGTACAGTCATTACTGCTCATGTTGAGCTAGGTGTTGTTTAAGTTGATAAAGAAGTTGCGATCATTAATATCAAAGAAATGATTATTTTTACGTGTACTGGTATCGAAATGTTTCGTAAACTGCTCAATGAAAGTGGAGCAGATAAAAATGTTGGCGTGCTTCTGCGTGGTACGAAGCGTGATGAAGTTGAGCATGGGCAAGTACTGGATAATCCTAGTTCAATCACTCCACATAAAATCTTCACATCAGCAATATACATTTTGTCGAAAAATGAAGATGGTGGCATACTCCTTTTTCAAAGGCTATCCTCTACAAATTCTACTTCTGTACGACCTATTGTGACAGGTACACTCGAATTACCTGAAGGTGCTGAACTGGTAATGCCCGCCGACAACACTTCAATGACTATGACTGTGAATCATATCAGTCGCGATGAATGAAGGCTTGCGCTTTGTAATCCGAGAAGGAGGTGTACCATTTGCACTAGTTTTGTTGCTAAACTCCTCGAATAAGATTTGACGATATACTAATAAAAGGGGCATTATTTGATGCCTTTTCATGCACCTAATTATTGAACTGGAGTTTTTTACTGATTAGGTAGTGTAGTAAATGTTTACGGAATAAGAAAATAGACGATTATTTACCAAGTTTTATTTTCAGTATTCTTCTCACCTCGCTGATGCGAGGCTGTCGTAGTTTATTAAAGTTTATTAAATAAACAAGTTACAGGTAGAGTGTATGAAACCAAATGCGGAAATCCCTAATGGATCTATGGACGGACTGAAATGGGTTGTGGTCTTCACCTTACTGGCGATTGCGGTTGCAGGAAATGGATTGTACAGTGAAGTATCTGTCGTACTGCGAGCCGCAGTTGTCATTTTTCTTATTGCATCAGCTGCTGCTGCTGCCGCCATGACTGTAAAAGGACGATCAGCAATTACTTTTGCCCAAGACTCGCGTATGGAAGTGCGTAAAGTGGTATGGCCTACTCGCCAAGAAACCATACAAACCACTCTTATTGTTCTGGTTGTTACTGTCATCATGGCGCTTATACTATGGGGTATCGACGGCATCATGGTTCGTCTGGTTCGCCTATTCACTGGCGTGTGAGGATAAATTTATGACCGAAGCTCCAAAAAAACGTTGGTATGTTGTTCAGGCTTTTTCCGGTTTCGAAGGACGTGTATCTAGAACATTGAGAGAATATATCAGGATACATGAGTTGGAAGACTTTTTTGGGGATATCTTGGTGCCTACAGAGGAAGTAGTCGAAATGCGCGCAGGACAGCGGCGTAAGAGCGACCGTAAATTCTTTCCAGGCTACGTGTTGGTTCAGATGATCATGAACGATGAATCATGGCACTTGGTACGAAGTGTACCACGTGTTATGGGTTTCATTGGTGGGACACCCGATCGTCCAGCACCGATTTCTGATAAAGAAGCGGATGCTATCCTGAATCGCTTAGAAAAGGCGAACGAGTCACCAGTACATAAAACTATATACGAAGCAGGTGAAGTTGTTCGGGTTACTGAAGGTCCGTTTGTGGACTTCAATGGTGTGGTTGAAGAAGTGGATTATGAAAAAAACCGTGTGAAGGTCTCTGTTTCAATCTTTGGACGAGCTACGCCTGTAGAGTTAGAGTTTAACCAAGTAGAAAAAAGCTGAATTTTTGTACAAAGTTTTGTTAGGGGTGTGCTATGTGAATGCAGTCTCATACCCTTTTGTTGAACGGGGAGTCTGTTTTTGTAAAATGGATGTTTGAACCCAAACTTAGGTATTCAGAAATGGCTAAAAAAGTAGAAGCATATATCAAAATACAAGTTGCAGCTGGCATGGCTAATCCAAGTCCACCAGTTGGTCCAGCTTTGGGTCAACATGGTGTCAACATCATGGAATTCTGTAAAGCATTTAATGCACGCACAGAAACTATGGAAAAGGGTCTGCCCACTCCAGTCATTATTACGGTATATTCAGATCGTTCTTTCACGTTTGAAACGAAGACGACTCCTGCAGCAGTTTTGCTGAAGAAAGCAGCTGGCATCACGTCTGGTTCAAGTCGTCCTAATACTGACACAGTTGGTGCTGTTACTGATGCGCAAATTCAAGAAATCGCGGAAACAAAAGCGAAAGACATGACGGGTGCGGATGTGAAAGCGATAAAACGCTCAATTGTGGGTACTGCACGTTCAATGGGCTTGACAGTAGAGGGCTAAGACAATGGCAAAACTGACTAAACGTATGGGTAAAATCCGCGATAAAGTTGATGTGAATCGTGATTACGATATCAATGAAGCTATTGTTATCTTAAAAGAATTAGCGAATGCTAAATTTATTGAAAGTGTTGATGTTGCAGTAAAATTAGGCATTGATGCACGAAAATCTGATCAAAACGTTCGTGGTGCGACTGTATTGCCACACGGTACCGGCCGTGACATCCGTGTAGCCGTATTCACTCAAGGTTTGAATGTGGAAGCTGCGAAAAAAGCTGGTGCTGAAATCGTAGGTATGGAAGATTTAGCTGATCAGATAAGGAAAGGAGATATGAACTTCGACGTGGTTATAGCATCCCCAGATGCAATGCGCGTTGTAGGTCAATTGGGTACTATTCTAGGTCCTCGTGGTTTGATGCCAAACCCGAAAGTGGGAACGGTAACACCAAATGTAGCTGAAGCGGTTAAAAATGCGAAGGCTGGTCAGGTTCGTTACCGTAACGACAAAAATGGTATCATACACACAACTATTGGCAAGGTTGACTTTGACACGGATAAACTAATTGGTAACCTAGGATCTCTGCTGTCAGCACTGAAAAAGGCTAAGCCTGCTTCGGCAAAAGGCACTTTCATCAAAAAGGTAAGTCTTTCCACCACCATGGGTGCAGGTGTTGCGGTTAATCAGAATACTCTGGAAGAGATCGTAAACTAGTTGCTTAAAGCAAAGCTTTGTTATATAATTTTTCGCATTTAAAATAATGGTTGATATCCGCGCGTCGGATTTTATCCAATATCGTAGGTGTTCTTTCATTGAAGGAACCTTAATAATTCCTACGTAGATGGTGCTAGAACATGAATAGATGGTTTCTATCTTGAATCTGCGCCGTAATTACTCTGCCGTGTAGTATAGAGTGGTGTGTGTACAATCAAGGAGCAGATCTAAATGGCATTAAATCTTCAAGACAAAAAAGCAATTGTTACTGAAGTCAATGAAGCTGCCAGTGTTGCTCTGTCTGCCGTTGTAGCTGATTCCTGTGGTATCGCAGTTGGTGCGATGACTTCTCTACGTAAAAAAGCGCGTGAAATGGGTGTTTATATCAGAGTTGTTCGTAACACCTTGGCACGTCGTGCGGTTGAAGGTACTGATTATGAGTGTTTACGAAATGCTTTCGTCGGTTCTACTCTTATTGCGTTCTCTAACGAGCACCTAGGTTCTGCAGCGCGTATTTTAAAAAACTTCTCTAAAGAGAATAAAGATTTTGAGATCAAAGCTGCTGCATTCCAAGGCGTACTGACAGACGTTGATAAACTGGCTATGTTGCCGACTTATGACGAAGCTATTGCACGTTTGATGATGTGTATGAAGGAAGCGTCTGCGGGCAAGCTGGTTCGAACTATCGAAGCTATTCGCGATCATAAAGAAGCTGCATAATTTGTATTACTTTTCACTGATTGCTATTTAAACTAATTGTTGATTTTTAAGAGAATTGTTATGTCTATCACTAACGAACAAATCCTAGATGCAGTTGCAGAAATGCCTGTAATGCAGGTTGTTGAACTGATCGAGGCTATGGAAGAGAAATTTGGTGTTTCTGCTGTCTCTACAGTAGTCGTGCCTGGGGGGGTGTCTACTGAACCTGTTGAAGAGCAAACTGAATTCAATGTAATCCTGAGTGCTGTTGGTCCTAACAAAGTACCTGTTATCAAAGCAGTACGTGCAGCAACTGGTCTTGGATTAAAAGAAGCTAAAGCGGTTGTAGATAGTGCTCCAGCATCCCTGAGAGAAGCTGTTTCCAGAGAAGAAGCAGAAGCCCTGAAAAAAGATCTGGAAGAAGTCGGTGCTTCTGTTGAAATTAAGTAATTATCACTTTATTTCCTAGCCTCAAAAGGTTGATGGCTGGTGGCTATTGAGGCACCAGCCTTTTTGCGCTGTAGGGCAGTAGTGAATTTTACCCCGTTTAGTCACTACTGGCTATGCAAAAAAGACATCGGAATAAATCCTCTGGTGTCTGTTATAGTAAACGAAGTTTGTTTAGTAACTGTCCTCAGTCTGGACAGTTTGGGTCACTTATCAGCGAGCTGAGGAACCCTATGGTTTACTCTTATACCGAAAAAAAGCGTATCCGTAAGGATTTTGGTAAGCGTCCTCAAGTACTGGATGTACCATATTTACTGTCTATCCAACTTGATTCTTTCAAGAAATTTATTGAGCAAGATCTAGATGGGAAATACGGGCTTGAAGCTGCTTTTCGCTCTGTCTTCCCGATTAAGAGTTATAATGGCAACTCCGAGTTGCAATACGTTAGCTATTGTCTCGGTGAGCCTGTTTTTGATGTTAAAGAATGTCAGATCCGTGGTGTAACTTATTCAGCACCACTGCGCGTAAAATTGCGTTTGGTGATGTTTGACAAGGATGCACCTTCTGGCACAGTAAAAGACATCAAGGAACAAGAAGTTTACATGGGTGAAATTCCACTCATGACTGACAATGGTACTTTTGTAATTAACGGTACTGAGAGAGTTATTGTATCCCAGTTGCATCGTAGCCCAGGCGTCTTTTTTGACAGCGATAAGGGTAAAACCCATTCATCTGGTAAAGTGTTATACAACGCACGTATTATTCCTTACCGTGGTTCGTGGTTGGATTTTGAATTCGATCCTAAAGATGCTGTATATGTACGTATTGATCGTCGTCGTAAGCTTCCTGCATCAATAATTCTTCGTGCATTGGAATACACTACCGAACAAATTCTTGGCCTGTTCTTCGACAAAATTGTTTTCAAAGTAAAAGGCAAATCTTTTGTCATGGAGCTGATACCAGATCGCCTACGTGGTGAAACTGCAAACTTTGATATCCAAGCAAAGGGTCAAGTCTACGTGGAAACAGGCCGTCGTATTACTGCGCGTCATATACGTCAGTTAGAAAAGGATAAAATCGATCAAATTGAAGTTCCTGTTGAGTATATTGTTAGCAAAATTTCTGCACGTGATTACATCAACAAGGAAACGGGTGAGATCATAGCTGCTGCTAACGAAGAACTAAGCTTAGAGTCACTAGCTCTGATGTTTCAGGCTGGTCATAAAAAGATCGAAACCCTGTTTACCAACGATCTAGATCATGGTCCATACATGTCTGATACCTTACGTATTGATAGTACGACGGATCGACTGAGCGCGTTAGTTGAAATTTACCGCATGATGCGTCCTGGGGAGCCCCCTACACGTGAAGCAGCAGAACAGTTATTTGCAAGCCTGTTCTTCTCAGAAGAACGATATGATCTCTCTGCGGTTGGCCGTATGAAGTTTAACAGCTCCTTGTTCCGTGAAGAGATGACTGGATCTGGTGTATTGAACAATGATGATATCATCCAAGTTATGCGTAAACTTATTGATATCCGTAATGGTATTGGTGAAGTGGACGATATTGACCACCTTGGCAACCGTCGTATCCGTTCTGTCGGAGAAATGGCTGAGAACCAGTTCCGTGTTGGACTTGTACGTGTTGAACGTGCGGTTAAAGAACGCCTAAGTCTTGGAGATCTTGACGCAATAATGCCTCAGGATCTTATTAATGCGAAGCCTATTTCTGCAGCAGTAAAAGAGTTCTTTGGTTCTTCTCAGTTGTCTCAATTTATGGATCAGAATAATCCACTGTCAGAAGTAACGCATAAACGTCGTATTTCTGCATTAGGTCCAGGTGGTTTGACGCGTGAGCGAGCAGGCTTTGAAGTTCGAGATGTTCACGCAACCCACTATGGTCGGTTATGTCCAATCGAAACTCCTGAAGGACCAAACATTGGTCTGATTAACTCACTTTCAGCATATGCACGCACTAACTCATACGGTTTCCTCGAAACACCTTACCGTAAGGTTATTAATGGTAAAGTGACGGATGACATCGACTATTTATCTGCTATCGAAGAAGGTCAATTTGTTATTGCACAGGCAAATGCTGTGTTAAACAAGGATGGTTATTTTGGTGAGGAATTGATCACTGCTCGTCAAAAAGGTGAATCAGGTTTGCACCCACGTGACCATGTTCAATACATGGATGTTGCAACTAATCAAGTTGTTTCAGTGGCAGCATCACTGATCCCATTTCTTGAACACGATGATGCTAATCGTGCACTTATGGGTGCTAATATGCAACGTCAGGCTGTACCGACTTTGCGTGCAGAAAAGCCATTAGTGGGTACTGGTATTGAACGTGCCGTCGCGGTTGACTCTGGTGTTACTGCAGTTGCTAAACGTGGTGGTATGGTTCAGTCAGTTGACGCATCTCGTATCGTGATTAAAGTCAATGAGGAAGAGTTAGTATCAGGTGAAGCAGGGATCGATATTTATAACCTGACTAAGTATACCCGTTCTAATCAAAATACTTGTATCAACCAGCGTCCTACAGTGATGCCCCGTGAATCAGTCTCCCAAGGTGACGTACTCGCTGATGGTCCGTCAACGGATTTAGGTGAACTAGCTCTTGGTCAGAACATGCGTATAGCATTCATGCCTTGGAATGGTTACAACTTCGAAGACTCTATTCTTGTATCTGAACGTGTAGTACAGGAAGACCGTCTGACTACCATCCACATTCAAGAATTATCTTGTGTGGCACGTGATACCAAACTGGGTAGTGAGGAAATTACGGCCGATATCCCCAACGTGGGCGAAGCAGCGTTGTCTAAACTTGATGAGTCGGGTGTTGTTTATATTGGTGCTGAAGTGAAAGGTGGTGACATACTGGTTGGTAAAGTAACACCTAAAGGTGAAACTCAACTGACGCCAGAAGAAAAACTCCTACGTGCAATCTTCGGTGAAAAAGCTTCTGACGTGAAGGACTCCTCTCTACGTGCGCCTAATGGTGTATCTGGTACGATTATCGATGTACAGGTTTTTACCCGTGATGGTGTGGAGAAAGACAAACGTGCGCTAGAAATCGAAGAAATGCAGCTGAAAGAAGCGAAAAAAGATCTGGAAGAAGAATTCTCTATTCTGGAAGGTGGTTTGTTAGCACGTGTTCGAAGTGTACTGATGCAAGCTGGTTACAACCAAGCACGACTGTCGAACATGGTTCGTCATAGGATGTTGACAGAGAGCCTTGACGATGAAGCTCTGCAAACTCAATTAGAGCAATTGGCAGAACAGTATGATGAATTGAAAGCAGACTTTGATAAGAGATTTGACATTAAGCGTCGAAAGATCACTCAGGGAGATGATCTTGCACCTGGCGTCCTTAAAATTGTCAAGGTTTACTTGGCTGTTAAACGCCACATCCAGCCAGGTGATAAAATGGCGGGTCGGCATGGTAATAAGGGTGTTATTTCTAAGATCAACCCTGTTGAGGATATGCCGTATGACAAAAATGGTGATCCGATAGATATCGTATTGAATCCGTTGGGTGTACCGTCTCGTATGAATATCGGGCAGATACTTGAAACCCACCTAGGTCTTGCGGCAAAGGGTATTGGTAATAAGATTAACAAAATGGTTCAAGAGGAGCAAGAACTCGCTAGGTTTCGTGAGTTCCTGCAGAAGGTTTACGATCTAGGTGAAACACGTCAAACAGTTGATATCAACGCTTTTTCTGATGACGAAGTGCATACACTCGTTAAGAACTTATGTGCAGGTCTACCGATCGCAACTCCAGTGTTTGATGGTGCGCCAGAATCATCAATCAAAGAGTTGCTGAAATTAGCGGGTTTACCAGAATCTGGTCAGCTGACTTTGTTTGACGGACGTACCGGTGACAGGTTTGAGCGTCCAGTAACTGTCGGTTACATGTATATGCTGAAATTGAATCACTTGGTTGATGATAAGATGCATGCTCGTTCTACTGGTTCTTATAGCTTAGTTACTCAGCAACCGTTGGGTGGTAAAGCTCAGTTCGGTGGACAGCGGTTTGGTGAAATGGAAGTTTGGGCACTAGAAGCATACGGTGCTGCTTATACTCTGCAAGAAATGCTGACTGTTAAGTCGGATGACGTGAATGGTCGTACTAAGATGTATAAAAACATCGTTGACGGCGATCACCGCATGGAGCCCGGTATGCCGGAATCTTTCAACGTACTACTGAAAGAAATTCGCTCGTTGGGTATCAACATCGAGCTGGAAGACGAGTAAGCTATCGCTTAACCGTTATTTTCGGTATCAATATAAAGTCGCTAACTAACAGCGACTTTATGGGTTAACTCCTCACAGGAGCGAAATGTGAAAGACCTACTTAAGTTTCTGAAAGCACAGCATAAGACTGAAGAATTTAATGCAATCAAAATTGGTCTAGCTTCACCGGATATGATCCGTTCATGGTCTTTTGGCGAAGTAAAAAAACCAGAAACCATTAACTATCGTACCTTTAAACCTGAGCGTGACGGTCTGTTTTGTGCACGTATTTTTGGTCCAGTAAAAGATTACGAATGTCTCTGTGGTAAATATAAACGCCTGAAGCACCGAGGTGTGATTTGTGAAAAATGTGGTGTTGAAGTTACTCAAACGAAGGTACGCCGTGAGCGTATGGGTCATATTGAGCTGGCTTCACCAGTAGCACATATCTGGTTCCTGAAATCACTGCCGTCTCGTATTGGGCTACTGATGGACATGCCATTGCGTGATATTGAGCGTGTTCTGTACTTTGAATCCTATGTCGTGATTGAACCCGGTCTGACGGATCTCGAGCGTAGCCAAATGTTATCTGAAGAACAGTACTTAGATGCGTTGGAGCAATGGGGTGACGAATTCGATGCCCGTATGGGTGCAGAAGCAGTTAAAGCTCTTTTGGCTAATATGGATCTGCGAGCTGAAACGGAACTGATGCGTGAAGAGCTGGGAGAAACCAATTCTGAAACTAAGCGTAAAAAAATTACCAAGCGCTTGAAACTTGTTGAAGCATTCCTGCAGTCTGGAAACAACCCTGAGTGGATGATCCTGACTGTATTACCAGTATTGCCGCCAGATTTACGTCCGTTAGTACCACTGGATGGTGGCCGTTTCGCAACGTCAGATTTGAATGATCTGTACCGTCGAGTTATTAACCGTAATAACCGTCTGAAACGGCTGCTAGATCTTGCAGCACCTGATATCATTGTCCGCAACGAAAAGCGTATGTTACAAGAGTCGGTGGATGCTCTGCTAGACAATGGACGTCGTGGTCGTGCTATCACTGGTTCGAATAAGCGCCCACTTAAATCTCTGGCTGATATGATTAAAGGTAAACAAGGACGCTTCCGTCAAAACTTGCTTGGTAAGCGTGTTGACTACTCTGGGCGTTCAGTCATCACCGTTGGTCCATACTTGCGTCTACACCAGTGTGGCCTTCCTAAAAAGATGGCTCTTGAACTATTCAAACCGTTCATCTATGGCAAGTTAGAAGCACGTGGGCTTGCTACTACCATTAAAGCGGCTAAAAAAATGGTAGAACGTGAAGAAGCGGTTGTTTGGGATATATTGGATGATGTTATCCGAGAACACCCAGTATTGTTGAACCGTGCACCTACGCTTCATCGTCTTGGTATCCAAGCATTCGAACCTGTGTTAGTCGAAGGTAAAGCGATTCAGTTACATCCCCTCGTGTGTACGGCATATAATGCCGACTTCGATGGTGATCAGATGGCTGTACACGTACCGTTGACGTTGGAAGCTCAACTTGAAGCTCGTGCACTTATGATGTCTACTAATAACATCCTGTCTCCTGCGTCAGGTGATCCAATCATTGTGCCTTCTCAGGATGTAGTCTTGGGTCTGTACTATATGACTAGGGATAAGATTAACGCTAAAGGTGAGGGTTTATACCTATCTAATCCAGCAGAAGCTGAAAAAGCCTATCGTACGGGTTATGCAGATCTACACGCTCACGTCAAAGTACGTTTAAAAGAAGTACTAT
Source organism: Candidatus Enterovibrio escicola (assembly GCF_002464935.1). GTDB lineage: Bacteria > Pseudomonadota > Gammaproteobacteria > Enterobacterales > Vibrionaceae > Enterovibrio > Enterovibrio escicola. The sequence goes on along the minus strand of NZ_NBYY01000009.1, from coordinate 443,849 downwards.
TTGATGAGGTGGGTAACCGGTCTGAGACCATAAAGTTGATCGATACCACTGTTGGTCGTGCCATGTTATGGCAAATAGTTCCTGAAGGTCTGCCATACAGTATTGTCAACCAAGCACTTGGTAAGAAACAGATCTCTAATCTATTGAATAATTGTTATCGTAAACTAGGTTTGAAAGCAACCGTTATCTTCGCTGATCAAATTATGTATACAGGATTTGCATATGCTGCACTATCTGGTGTATCAGTTGGAATTGATGACATGGTGATCCCTCAAGCAAAATATGATCTTATAGAAGCAGCAGAAGCTGAAGTTGCAGAAATTCAGGAGCAGTTCCAATCTGGTCTGGTTACTGTAGGAGAGCGTTATAACAAAGTTATTGATATCTGGGCTGCAGCCAACGAACAAGTGGCTAAGGCGATGATGGACAACTTGTCTCATGATACAGTTATTGACCGTAATGGTGTGAAAGTTGAGCAAAAGTCATTTAACAGTGTATACATGATGGCTGACTCAGGTGCTCGTGGTTCTGCTGCTCAGATCCGTCAGTTAGCAGGCATGCGTGGTTTGATGGCAAAGCCGGATGGCTCAATTATTGAAACTCCAATTACCGCGAACTTCCGTGAAGGTTTGAACGTACTCCAGTATTTTATCTCAACACATGGTGCTCGTAAAGGTCTGGCGGATACTGCACTTAAAACAGCGAACTCAGGTTACCTAACGCGTCGTCTGGTTGACGTCGCACAAGATGTGGTCGTTACTGAAACTGACTGTGGTACTAGTGAAGGTATTCATATGATGGCAGTTATCGAAGGCGGTGATGTTAAAGAAGCGCTACGTGAGCGCGTTCTTGGACGTGTGGTCGCTGAGGATGTGCTTAAGCCTAATACTGAAGAAGTTCTTGCCCCGCGTAACACTCTACTCGATGAAAAGTGGTGTGACATTCTGGAACAAAACTCTGTTGACCAAATCAAAGTACGTTCTGTCGTAAGTTGTGAAACAGACTTTGGCTGTTGTGCAAATTGTTATGGTCGTGATTTGGCTAGAGGTCACATGGTTAACCATGGTGAGGCAGTGGGTGTTATTGCTGCTCAGTCAATCGGTGAACCCGGTACACAGTTGACGATGCGTACGTTCCACATTGGTGGTGCAGCATCTCGTGCGGCTGCAGAGAATAGTATTCAAGTTAAGAATAATGGTTCATTTCATCTACATAATTCCAAATTTGTTGTTAATAATGCTGGAAAGTTGGTGGTTACGTCCCGAGCTTCTATTCTGACTATCGTTGATGAGTTTGGTCGTACCAAGGAAAGCTATAAGCTACCATACGGCACGATTCTGACAAAAGCTGATGGTGATTTAGTTGTTATTGGTGAAACAGTTGCAAACTGGGATCCGCACACTATGCCAATCATCACTGAGGTAGAAGGTCGTATCGAGTTTGTTGATATGGTTGATGGTGTAACCGTTCAACGTCAAACTGATGAAATGACAGGACTGTCTTTAATGGTTGTTTTAGATGCATCTGAGCGTACTCTGGCCGGAAAAGATATGCGTCCGATGGTTAAGCTTCTCGATGCCTCTGGTAGCGACGTAATGATCCCTGGTACGTCTATGCCTGCACAATACTTCCTGCATGGTAAAGCGATTGTCCAGCTGGAAGACGGTGCAAACGTAGGTATCGGTGATACTTTATCTCGTATTCCTCAGGAATCTGGTGGTACGAAAGACATAACTGGGGGTTTACCACGTGTGGCAGACCTGTTTGAAGCCCGTAAACCTAAAGAGCCTGCAATTCTGGCCGAGATCACTGGAGTTATTTCCTATGGTAAAGAAACCAAAGGGAAACGTCGGTTGATCATCACACCAACTGAAGGACAACCACACGAAGAAATGATTCCTAAGTGGCGTCAATTAAACGTATTTGAAGGTGAAAAGGTTGAAAAAGGGGATGTTATTTCCGACGGGCCAGAATCTCCACATGATATCCTACGCTTACGTGGTGTGCGTGCAGTAACCGAATATATTACAAACGAAGTGCAAGACGTTTACCGCCTGCAGGGAGTGAGGATTAATGATAAACATATTGAAACCATTGTTCGTCAAATGTTACGAAAGGTAACCATTCTATATCCAGGTGACTCTGACTTCTTAGGTGGCGAACAGGTAGAATTTTCTCGGGTAACTATCTCGAATCGTAAACTGGGAGAGAAAGGCAAACAGATTGCTTCCTTTGTACGTGATCTGCTTGGGATTACTAAAGCGTCGCTGGCAACTGAGTCATTTATTTCCGCAGCCTCATTCCAAGAAACGACTCGCGTACTAACGGAAGCAGCAGTTTCTGGTAAACGTGATGAGTTACGTGGTCTAAAAGAAAATGTTATCGTGGGTCGCTTAATTCCAGCTGGAACGGGTTTCGCTTACCATAAAATGCGTCAAGCGAAACGTACGGTGCTTGCAGAGCCAGTAACTCCTCAGATCGATGCAGAACAAGCATCTCATGATCTAGCAGCTCTGTTAAACGCAGGTTTAAGTGACGGTAGCTAAGAATCAGTAATGTAATTAACCTCAGATCTGCATAAGTAAGCGCTTATGCAGGCAATAGTTTTTTCAAACGATCAGATCTCAACTTTGGTATTTAGTTCATTTCTTATGCGCAGCTCAGGTTCATTAAAAGGCATCCTTAGGGGTGCTTTTTTGTACATAAAAAGTCGCCTGGATCTCTTCTGAAAAGAGAATGAGTATCCAGTTACTATTATAACCTAATCAGACATTAGTGTAGGATAGGCGCTATGCCCCTGGAGGAATTGCGAGACTATCAGTTATTAGTTGGATCAACATATCTTCTTGTTCGAAACGCAGTTCAATAATTTCCCCGATAGTCGAGACATCATTGTCGAATCCTGCAAAATTATTCTCGTTGAGTTCAGCATTGCTATATTTATCGTCGAAATTTAGTAAGGGTTCAGTGGTTTCGATGATTCGCGCGTATAGTGCATCTATATCTGAATTAGTGGTGAAACCCGTTGATTGCCATCTCTCCATCACCATATCATAGATCTTGAAATGTCCAGCGGAAATATAATCAACCAAGGCTCCACAAAAGTGATTCAATTTATCTTCTGATGGCAAATGTTTTTTATAATCCCCTACCAGACCTGCGACTTTAGAGTATTCAACCAGTAGCTGTTGTCTTAGTGTCAACCAGTAGTTGATTACGTCAACGTTACCTATCCACTCTCTTTGTGCTTTTTCGGGTTTATTGAGCATGACCACGTTCCTTGATCAGCGTAACTGAGCGCTATATCGGATTGATTATGGCCGTATCATTCAGGCCATTTATTTACTAACATTTGTTTATTTAAATTTAGAGTGACAGTATTCACTGCTCTTATCAAGAGTCGAAGTACTGTTATGCTTAGTCAGAATTATATTATGTATATACGTTACTCACCTGAAGGTGAGTTATGGTAAGACGGTCATATCTAGTTATTGATTTACAATTGGAAAATTTAGATTGATACGTTGTAGGATTAGTGCTTATAAAAATTAATCTATGCATTATATATTCGATAAAAAAGTTTTTAATAGGGAAGAGTGTGACAGCTTTAATATATTTTTGGATATTTTCTTGGAATTATTTGTTCTAATTGGCAAGATGATGGAATCATATCATATGTAGACCATGTTATCCTCGTAATCGTTAGCGATGCTTGATTTACAATAAAATGAGGATAAATTTATACGTTATGACAGTGACTTTGACTAAGGAAGCAAAAACAAACACTCAGAACCGAATATGAAACAATGCGTGATGATCGAGGCTACGACCGCATAAAAGTATATTGTTCTCATCAGAAGGTTGGAGTGTTACCGCTAATGTAAAAATGACCTATTTTAGGCGAAATATTTATTCGGTTAACAGATAAACAGAGAACTATGATTAATCATAAGCAACTAGTGAAAACTCAAGTTTGATATTGTCAGAGATACAGTATCCGTAGTATTTGTAAAGATCTTGACGGTAAGGAATTTGAATGTTGTTTCTCTCAGTGTTGATATTGTGATCGTCGGTTATTCTCCTATAATTTCGCCTTCCGTCAGGTGAAATGCAAAAACTATCGGAAAAGCAACCAAACTAAAGTACGCTCTCCATATCCTCTTTTGGCTTGCGAGAGTATGCATGACTCATAAACAGTTAAATGACAATGACCGACTTTATATTGGGTAACGATGGACTGAGGGTGATTAATCTAGCCAAATTGCCCGAACACTTGGCTGTGTCCATTCTAGGATCAGTTGAGAAATAAAGAGTCATATCCCAGCCAATTTTCATGGCGTACTGTAACTCCATTACATAAAAACAGGATAAGAAATCTTACTCCAACGCTACGAACTGGTTAGATTTTGGCTGTATTTCAGAGAGAACGAAAGTTTTCATTAATGAACGTTTTAGCACGCATACGTTACCAGATGTGATTAGCGTTAAATTGGCTCTGAAGTACAATGTTATGCTCAATAGAAGCACGATTTACCGTTATATATGGCATGAGAAGGGTAATTGCGTGGCCTTATACAAGGATCTTCCCCATTATGGAAAACTCTACAAAATCAAGATGAGCAACGTCGATAAGATAAAGATAAAGAACTGCATTGGTATTTAGAAACGGTCTAATATTGCAGACGAGAAGACTACGTTTAGTCATTTCGACCTTGATATTGTCGTCGGGACTTGGCACAAATATTTTCTGTTTACCGTGGTTGATATGTTTATTGATATTGTAAATTCTACCTTCCATGGGTTAAAAACCCTCACGTCAAACAACGGTACAAAGTTCGTTGGTCATGAAGAGATTGCTGAAATTATAGAAGCTAATTTCTATTTTGCAAAACCTTATAGCTCAAGTGATCAGGGGCTGAATGAGTATACTAATGGTCTAATAAGGCGATTTTTATTCAAGGAAACTGACTTCAACGAGCTCAGTAAGGAGGCAAGTGTCAATATAAAATACATTCTACAATACATGTAGTAGGGCGAGTCTTTTCTATATCTCTCCTGCCGATGTTTTTTAGATTATTTGAGGGTGGTTTAAGATGTAATACCAGTGTTGTTGATTAAAACAGTTTGTTATAGACATGATTTAATCAACAATGCCAATGCAAGTGTATATAGGGGATTTCAGAGGGACATTCATTAACGTGAAAACTGAATTGATAAAGCCTCCTAATCCACGAAGTAGGAGCTTGAACATATCTTTCACCATCAGTGCCGTTTAAATCGAGGTATCCAAAAATATGAACCCACGGCCAAGATGACTGTGATGCTTTAGAGCATGCATGACTTAATAGTAACGACGTCTATCCACAAAGTGACTAAGCCACGGTTTAGTAATGCTTGATTATATTGTTTCTAGTTGCTGATCTTGGCCTTTCCCCTTTCCCATTATAACTTCCCGCTTAACTCCATGATGATCTGATCGTTTAAAATAAACTATTGACTGCATAAGGACGTAGGCATGAATAACTTAAACGCTGTTGTCGTCGATGTCGAAAACTTCTGCCAAACTTTCCTCCCTGCCTAGGAAAAACACCTAATTTCTTTCGGTATCAAACAAAGAAACAAGCCTTTGCGCCTCTTTGTTAGCGAAGTTATGACGATAGTGATAGCTTTCCATCAATCGGGGTATTGAGACTACAAAGTCTATTATATCCACTTTATTTGTTGCTACTTTACCAACGAATTTCCTGAGTTAGTTAGCTAGACACGAATGCGCAAGCTCATGCAAGGTGTTCTGATTCTGCTTTGCTCTTACCTTACTCACCGTCAGGCAAGGCCGATAGGGATTGCCTTAGTTTACTCGTCCAAGTTACAGGTTTGTTCCAACCTACATATTTTCAGATATCAAGTTTTTAAAGGTACCGAGAAGCGAGGAAAGGAACGATGGGGTGGTTTTAAGGTTTCAAATTAAACCTTACTATTAATGACTAAGGTGGTATTATCTTAATCAAAGTGACAACGGCTAACGTGGATGATAAAAAGCCTGTATCGGAAATGGTTAATGAACTTTGAGGGTGTTTATATGGAAATAAAGGTTATATCACTGGTCCATTGGAGTGGGAACTTGCAGACAAGGGAGTGACACTAATAACGGGTGTAAAAAACATGAAACCCAAAGTGATGAGACTTTGGAACTGCCTGATGCTCCGAAAACGATTGATTATTGAAAACGTTTTTGACTAACTAAAAAACATATCCTAAATTGAGCATTCTCAGCACCGTAGTTGTATCAGCTTTATGGTTAACTTGCTGGCTGGGCTTATCGCGTATTGATTTAAACCAAAGAAGCCGAGTATCATGATAACTAGTTTTGATAAGCAAGCACTTATGTAGATCTGAGGTTCACTTAAAATGATCCCACTATAATACCTGTAATGTGCATGCTGTGTTAAATATTATTTTGTAGATTTTTCATTGCTTTTGTGGTTGTAATCTGTTGATTTATTTTCCTCGAGTTCTATTTTTCCTGCGTTTGTCTCGGTGGTTGAATTTGATTGGCGATCTTCATCATCATCTGTACTTTCAATCACGCCGTGGGTTTCTTTCCAATCAGCCCAACGTTCGTGTGCTAACATTTGCATGTTCATAGTCTTGTCTGCCTCATCAATAATTTCTTTACCCATCAAATGCTCAAAGATGTCCTCTAACGTAATTATACCCTGAACATCTCCATATTCATCCACAATCAGAGCTAACTGTGAACGTTGCGCCATTAGGCGATCGAATGCTTTTGGTACGTACATGGAGTCATGTATTACTGGAATTGGTCGCATCAAGCTACTGAGGGGTTGATCGCCTTTATTGTGTTGGCGTGCATAAAATAGTTCTAGACGGTGTACAAAACCCAGAATGTTGTCGCGTTGTTCTGCATAGACCAATGGACGTGAAAATGGCGTATCATGGTGCTGATTTAGAAATCCTTCAATGGTCATTGTTGCATCAACACGAAACAGTACTGGGCGTGGTGTCATCAATTTGGTTACCAGCACATCACGTTGGCTCAGTAGATTGGTGAGTATTGTTGATTCATCATCAGCTAGTTCACCACTTTCTCTTGCTAATATCGCCATTGCGGAGATTTCATCACGTAGTTTAGGTGCCTGTTTACCGCGTGCTAAGCGTCGTGTCAGCTGTTCTGAAGCCCATACGATGGGTGTTAACGTCCAAACCATCCAGTACAGTATAGATACTGTGCTAGGTGCAAGTTGACGCCAGTACGTTGCACCTAGGGTTTTTGGCACGATTTCAGATAGCAACAAGATAGCCAGTGTAAGTATCCCAGAAAACAGACCGAGCCACACTTCACCGAATACTTTTGCAGCTTGTGCACCCGACGCAGCTGCACCTACAGTGTGCGCAATGGTATTTAACGTTAAGATAGAAGCAAGTGGTCGGTCGATATTATCCTTAAGCACTTGCAGACGCGCTGCTGAACGATCACCTCGTTGACGCATCTGAGCGAGATAACTGGGAGTGATACTCAAAAGTATAGCTTCTAGTACAGAGCAAAAAAAAGAAACACTGATAGCCAGTATCACGAACAGGATTAGCAGGCTCATTATATTCCAATGTGGTAGTGATGATTTGGGGTAATAGTAGTGTCAAAGATCAGGTTTTAGTGCTGTAAATACAAGCGTTGACGCTAAAATATATCTAATATTTTGTGAGGATGCACTCACTTTATGGTTAAAAACTCTGTATAGAGTCACTGCAATTGCTACAAACCTTTGTCAGGCGGGCTTCTTTTGAATTAGAGTTGACTTTTCTCAATAAAATTATTAAAAGGGAAGTTCTAATGAACAAAACTAACTTAATCGATCTGATTGCTGAAAAAGCAGACTTATCTAAAATCCAAGCGAAAACCGCTTTGGAAGCAACGTTGTCAGGTATTGTAGCTGCACTGAAAGATGGTGAACAAATACAATTGATTGGTTTCGGTACGTTTAAAGTTAACCATCGTGCTGGGCGTATTGGCCGTAACCCGCAAACTGGTCAGGAGATTCAAATTGCAGCGGTAAACGTGCCTGCATTTGTCGCTGGTAAATCCCTTAAAGACGCAGTTAAGTAAATTTATACATACTCCGCCAAAACACTTTGTTTGTTTCGGCGGATATATATGCATTATTGAGCAATAGCTTCCTTTATTCTTCCTTTTGTTGCTTAAATGGATTGTGATTTGACCGAGAGTGCATAGTACCCTATTTTTACTACTAACTATCCTTGTCCAAGTAGGTGTTATCAGCATCTATTTCTTAGATGAGTGACAAGGTTACCTAACCTGATCTGAAAGTGGATTTAACCAAAATATGCCTCGAACGCATTGTTACTCTAAAAAAGGAAGTCGATATTCTGGAGTTCATTATTGGCACTCGAAAGGAAGAGTTAACGCCATTGGTGCTATCATTAGTTATACGTTTTGAACGCTTAACTTAGTAATTGGAAGCGTCAATGCGGAGGTATATCACACGTGGATAGAACAAGATTTACTTCCGAAAGTTCCAGAGCAAGCTATGATTGTTATGGATAATGCGAGTTTTCATAAGTTTAGCGACACATTGGAAGCAATTGACGCTCGTGGTTGTACTTTAGAGTGGAGATCCAGATCTTAACCAAATAGGACATAAATGGGCAGAGGTGAAGTCTATAAGAAGGAAAGAGTCTGTTACATTGATGAGCTGTTTTATCAGCATGTGGATTATGTCAAGTTATTCTAATCTAGCTATATCAGCTTTATGATCAACTTGATTGGTGGGGTTCATCACTTATTCATTTAAACCAAAGAACCATAGCATCAAGACGATCATCACTGTGCTGACTGTCTCCAAGAACTAAATCATCCTGAAAGTCGAATATATCGTACTTCCCTTTTCATTTACAGTGATGTTTTTGTTCATACGTTATATTTTGTTCGTGTTATTTTTGTTCGCGAGCGATAGCACGGTAGCCAATATCATCACGGTGGAACATACCATCCCAGCTGATCTGTAAGGCCAGTTCATATGCGCGTTGCTGAGCGTCTGACACGTTAACACCCATTGCTGTAGCACAGAGTACACGTCCTCCTGCAGTGACGATGTTGCCATCCTTTTCTGCAGTGCCCGCATGAAAGACTTTTGTGCAGTCTAATTCAGTGGTTGGTAAGGAAATAATATTACCTGTTTTATAAGCAGAAGGGTAACCTTTAGCAGCTAAAACGATACCTAGGGATGTACGTGGATCCCATTTGGACTCAACCATATCTAAATTGCCTCCGATAGACGCTTCACAAAGTGTGATCAAGTCTGATTGCAGGCGTAGCATAATGGGCTGGGTCTCTGGATCACCAAAGCGGCAATTGTATTCAATTACTTTTGGTGTCCCGTCGGCCATGATCATCAAGCCTGCGTATAGACATCCAGTATATGGATTGCCTTCTGTTGCCATACCGTGAATAGTAGGAAGAATTATTTCATTCATCACTCGATAGTGGATCTCAGGTGTAATAACAGGTGCTGGACTATAGGCGCCCATACCACCTGTATTTGACCCTGTATCACCATTACCGACACGTTTGTAGTCTTGGCTGGTGGCCATCGGTAGAACATTTTTTCCATCCGTTATGACAATGAAACTGGCTTCTTCACCGTCGAGGAATTCTTCAATCACTATACAGTGACCGGCTGAGCCAAATACGCTGTATAAGAGCATATTTCTAATTGCATTTTCTGCTTCTCCTAGCGTCATGGCCACAATCACACCTTTGCCCGCAGCGAGACCATTTGCTTTGACAACGATAGGCATATTTTTTTCTCTGACATATGCCAATGCAGGTTGAACTTCGGTGAAGTTTTTGTATTCCCCGCTAGGGATTTTGTGGCGTGAGAGGAAATCTTTGGTAAAGGATTTTGAGCCTTCCAGTTGTGCTGCCGCTTGTGTTGGGCCAAAGATGGGAAGGCCTTTTGCACGAAAAATATCAACAATGCCGATAACCAGAGGACCTTCTGGACCAACAATGGTTAACCCGATATTTTTGTCTTTGGCAAATCTAGCCAGTGCTGGAATATCTTCGGTGCTAATCTCGACGTTTTTTAGTAGAGGTTCAAGTGCAGTCCCTGCATTACCAGGTGCAATAAATACGGTGTCAACCTTTGGAGACTGTGCCGCCTTCCATGCCAACGCATGCTCGCGTCCTCCGTTACCAATAACAAGAACGTTCATCTAAATACTTACCTCATCCCTTTGCCTAGAAAGATAGATTTATAGGACTGACTTAAACTTTTTGGTAGCGAGCTATCGGTTTTTAGAGTTTTCGTATCTAGAACATAAAAACTGTTTAATTAATGTCGGAAATGACGCATACCTGTAAAGATCATAGCCATACCGTGCTCGTTGGCTGTGGCGATCACTTCATCGTCACGAATAGAACCACCTGGCTGGATCACACAGGTAATTCCCGCCTCAGCTGCGATGTCAATAGCATCGCAGAACGGGAAGAAGGCATCGGACGCCATGACACTCCCAGTGATTGTCTGATTCTCATCCGTCGCCTTAATGCTCGCAATTTTTGCAGAATAGACACGGCTCATCTGCCCCGCACCAATGCCAATAGTCATTTGTCCTTTCGCATAAACAATGGCGTTAGATTTTACGTATTTTGCAACTTTCCAGCAAAACAATGCATCGATCAGTTCATCTTGTTCTGGTTGGCGTTGAGACATAATTTTTAGGTCGTCAAATGATACCATACCTTGATCACGATCTTGCACTAACAGACCGCCGTTAACACTTTTTAGATGAAAAGCACTGGTCTTGATGCTCCACTCTCCACAGATGAGTAGCCGAATATCTTTTTTCGTGCTAATAGTCTTGGATGCGTAGGCAGATACCGATGGTGCAATGATAACTTCCACGAATTGGCGATCAATAATGGCTTGTGCTGTATCCATATCCAATTCACGGTTAAACGCGATGACACCACCAAATGCTGACGTCGGATCGGTATTGTATGCGTGGCTGTATGCTTCGAGTATGTTCTCACCAAGAGCGACCCCACACGGGTTGGCATGTTTAACGATGACGCATGCTGGTGGGTTGAACTCTTTCACACACTCAAGTGCTGCATCAGTATCCATTATATTGTTGTAAGACAATGCCTTTCCTTGAAGCTGGGTTGCTGTTGAGACTGAAGCTTCTTGTGGTGAGGCTTCAGTGTAGAACGCTGCGGCTTGATGGCTGTTTTCACCATAACGCAGATCTTGTTTTTTTATGAATTTTTGATTGAAAGTTCGTGGAAAATTGGATTTTTTATCACCACTTATCCCTCTTTCTTTTAAGAATGGGTTATGACAAGAGGATACCAAGCTGTCGAAATAGTTGGTGATTATGCCATCGTAAGCCGCTGTGTGTACGAATGCTAAAATAGCAAGGTCAAAGCGTGTTTTAAGCGTTAACGAACCTTCGTTTGCTCTCATTTCTATCAATACGCGGTCATAATCAGATATATTTACCACGATAGCCACATTTTTGTGATTTTTTGCGGCAGAACGAATCAAGGTGTGCCCGCCGATATCAATGTTCTCAACTGCATCTTCTAGCGTACAATCTTCCTTGTCGACGCATTCTGCAAATGGGTATAAGTTTACTACTACCATGTCAATAGGGGTAATACTGTGTTCGTTCATAACATCATCGTCAGTGTTGCGACGTCTCAAAATACCTCCGTGCACTTTCGGATGCAAGGTCTTGACGCGTCCTCCCATTATTTCTGGGAAACCTGTATAATCTGACACTTCAGTAATCGTTAGACCTTGTTGTGCCAATAAGCTTGCAGTACCGCCAGTGGAGATAATATCCACACCTTGTGCTGCTAGGGCATTGGCAAAATATATAACGCCAGTTTTGTCAGCTACGCTAATTAATGCATGACGAATAGGATGAAGATCTTTCATCGGTACCATTTCTCTCAATTGTGGAGATTAAGATTTTTAGCAAAACTGCAATATCTTAAGGTAGCTTTGTCAAAGACTTAAATTTAGGCAAAACCATGAGGTTGAATAGTGAACATCCTAATCGAATTCACCTACACAATCGATTACTTATGTGATTTTATCATAAAACCTGAATTCAAATAATAACTGCAACACTTAATTGGTTTAGCGGAAAAAAGGAAGCCAACTATCCAAAGTTGTATGCTATTCTGTCTAAGATAGCAAATAGTACTACCATGAATTATCAATGATTGACCACGGTAAATTCCAATCTTCGATATCGCAAAGACAATATAAGTACCACCGTTCATCTGTTTTTCGAAAAGGCGTTGTTTATTAAATCAGGCCTATAACGCACTGATCCCAATCGTCTTCTAACAGCCTTAATTTGTCTACTAGCGAATAGACATACCAAATCTTATAACTTTGTCCATTACTTTCACCATTCGTCATTTGAAAGGCACAACCTAGCGGAGAGTCAGCGAGATTAAAGTACACTCTTTGTATTCTATTTTGGTTTGGAGATGTGCATGGCTCATAAACAGTGAAATGACAATGACCGATTTTATATTGAGTAATGATTGGCTGAAGACTTGGTTGTGTTCACTCCACTATCAGTCAAGAAAGAAAGCGCCATATCCCAAATAATTTTTACAGAATATACTATGACCACTTTGCGTCAAAACAGGCTAAAGAAACTATTTTTAATGCTACGAAATGGATAGTTTTTAGCCGTATTTCAGAGAGAATAAAGGTGTTCATTCATGAACGTCTTAGTACGTATACGTCACCTGATGTGATTAGTGGCGAACTAGCTCTAAAGGCCGATGTAATGCTCAGTGAAAGCATATTTTATAGATAGATATCATGCTAAGGGTAATGGCATGCCGCTATACAAGGATCTTACCTATCATGTTAAACCCTACAGAATTAAGATGAACATCGTCGATAAGGTAAAGATAAAAAAATTGAGGTGGCATTATCTCAGTCAAAGTAACGACGGCTAACGTGGATGATAGAAAGCCTGTATTGGAAATAGTTGACGAGCTTTTGGGGTGTTTATACGGAGATAAAGGTTACATCTCTGGTCCATTTGAACGGGAACTTGCAGACAAGGGAGTGACACTGATAACGGGTGTAAAAAAACATGAAATCAAAAGTGATGAAACTTTAGAACCGCCTGATGCTCCGGAAACGATTGATTATTGAAACCGTTTTGACCAACTAAAAAACATATCCCAAATCGAGCATTTTCAGCACCGTAGTTGTATCAACTTTCTGGTCAACGTGCTGGCAGGACTTATCACGTATTCATTTCAACCAAAGAAGCCGAGCATCACGATGACTAGGTTTGATAAGCAAGTGCTTATGCATATCTGAGGTTAGGAAACAGCGCCTAGTCATGGACATCCTAATTATCTAAAAAAAGTGCTGCATCATAGGTTAAAAGAGGTGACTAGGTGACAATTTGGTGATTAATAAACTAACTAATTGAATTAAATAATTTTTATATAATGAAGTAAAAACGTTCAAATATTAGCCTTCCAAAAGGAGGAAGAAATGCGTAAAATACGCCCCCTTGCTGTATAAAAGAGGTGTTTTCTTCCAAATCTGATAACGTGAACTGATGGCACGCTTTAGTGATGTTTTTATAGCTGAATATAATTGACAGTCTATTTCACGAACTTTGTTCTAGTTACAACTAGGGCATTCGAGTAAACAAAAATTGATGTATTACAATCTGGCGATGTAACATGAAAATAAATGTTAATATCGGATTGCTTATCTCTACGGAAATGATTCCTTGTTGTCCAACAGATCGGTACAGAACCGATAATCTAGACAGATTCTTGGTGTTACTGTTATTGTATTGTGAAGGGTACTCAGATCGTTAACATCAACATGGATTGTTCGGTAAAAAGATCAATAAGGAACTCGCTGATTTAATATCAATGAGTAAAATAAGCTTGGTCGAATTGTAGATAAAATGATTGGTGCTGGAGTTGTTAGCGTGACGCTTAACACCTAGGTAAGTTAAGATTTGGGAAACAAAAATATGTATCAAGTTTTCATCTAAGCTGGCAATCTTAACTCACAGGTCAAGTGTTTAGCTTATATGACAGAATACTCATTTGTGTGTATAAATAATTTGATGAGTACGCGAATGTAAAAATGGTGAAAGAAATAGTGTCTATTGTTCGGATATCCCTAACAGGATATCGTTTTTCATCAAAAAGCTAAATAGGTGCTGAATTACACAAATACTGTGATCTTGATTATGGGTCGCTAGTTTAATGGCAAAATTGGATTTTGATGCAAACTTAAATTACCTCGCCATTGACGAAGAGCTCCGTGTCCAGATAATTGATGAGATCAGAAAAATTTTGTTGGATTATGTTCAATAACTTCAGTATTTTTATGGTTATTTTAAAGGGATACTTATCGCATATAAACACCTGAGATGGAGCTTAAAAAAACTTGATAAAATAGATATTTCCGCCTGATTCTCAACGTAATCGATGATGCATATCAGCAGATCGATTCGCTGTAAAGATATTTCCTAAACCCTGCATAAATATGAGAAGAGCTGACAGAGTATGTTCGAACAAAACCCGACTTCAGAAGCATTGATAGTTACCACGGTGACTTCGCAAGACCAAATCACTGAAAAGCCACTGCGTGACTCAGTCAAGTCCTCCCTGAAAAACTATCTTGCACAGTTGAATGGCCAAAAAGTTAATGACCTGTATGAGTTAGTACTTGCGGAAGTGGAGCAACCCCTGCTGGACACCATCATGCAATATACTCGTGGTAACCAAACGCACGCCGCGACCATAATGGGTATTAACCGAGGGACTTTGCGTAAGAAACTGAAAAAGCACGGCATGAACTGACAGTAAATTAGCATGAGAACCAACTGGATTATAAGGAATTGTATAGGAAAATATGATCCATTTTCCATTATCTATCTCCCTACATATACCTAGGGAGAGATTATGAAGATTTATATTGTCATTAAAGCCTTAGGTTTTTTCATCTTTAATAAGGTATAAGGTGATTAGTATCTTACTTGCTGTTCTTTGCCATCATTGTTACCAATGAATGCGATGATTCTGTTTGAATACTTTCCTTTTATCAGATAGTTATGATAAACTTAAAACGTATATAACACGCTTTCTTATATCGGACTGTTAACTGTTTGTGGTGTTATTGTGGGTTGGGAATAGATAAAAGATTTTGGTATCAGTTATCTTGATGGGCTCAAGCAAAAAGTATGCCGATTGTCGTCGTGGTAACCTTGTCCACGATACGTGTAACCGTTCAGGAGAGTTCTATTGACAGTCAGAATTAGCCATTAGCCATTAGCCATTAGCCATTAGCCATTAGCCATTAGTCGTCAGAAAATGACGATCATCTCTTGGTTCACTTCTGCCTGTTGAACGATCCAACGCGTTGATTAAACTGTGTGAAATGAAGGGTCAAATATATTTACCGAAAATTACCTGAACTAGGCAGTATTGGTTCCGCTAAAGCCCTGATACAAGAACTTTAGTGCAAGTTACGCGAATATGAAGTTCGACTGTCCGTCAATTCATGAAACTCGGCATGTTGCCCATCGTCAGAATCTCCGTCGAAGAGGGCAGAGAGAGACAGACATTCTTGTTCACTCCCTGCTAGGGTTGTGCTGTTAAAAGTGTGGTGAAGAAGTAGTGTCAAACTCAGGATCTACCTAGTGTTTATAGGTTTTCACACTGCCTGAGGTTGAAATGAATATGATCGAATAGCAACTGTTAACGGGAATTCCGGTCGTGTGTTCAATAAGTTTATTTTCGTCTAGGAAACGAAATTTTCCATGGATTACGAATCCTGTTAGGACACAGGATATCTACAGCAGTAGACAACTTGGTTGCAAGTTGTACTGACGAACAATTCAACCTATTGAACACACGCTTGAAATTCTAGACACTGAAATCTCATGGTTTAAACTTACTCCCTGAGTATGTGCTATCAGGATAAACTAATCAACACGCCCTTCGTCAGGTGAAATTCATAACCTAACGGAGAGTCAGCCAGACTAAAATACACTTTCCAGTATCCATTTTTGCTTTGGAGATGTATATGGCTTCATAAACAGTTAAATGACAATGACCGATTTTATATTGAGAAACGATTGGCTGTGGGTGGTTCCTTTAACCAGATTACCCGAATACTTGGCTATGTTCACTTCACTATCAGTCGCGAAATAAATCGTAATATCCAAAATAACTTTCACGGCGTAGACTGTCATCACCTTGCATCAGAACAGGCTAAAGAAACCCACTTCGCCACTTCGAACGGTCTGGCTTTTGGCTGTGTTTCATTTCACCTAGGAATCTCCTTCCAGAAACTATATTTAGTGGGGCTTAAGGCATGTACTATCTCGAACCTTTGGGACCTTGACGGTAATGTTGACGAACCTAGTGTATAGGTGCCGTTCAGGCAAATGCCCATGGCGAACAACTCCCCGATTTCCATTAGCTTGGAGTGATGTAGAATTATCAAGCAAGGACTGAACCTCGGCTTCTATAGCTTGAAGCAACAACTGCTGTGCGCCTTATTTCAGCAGTTAATTAAGCGGTTTTCTAGTTTATGAGGATCGGTAACGTTATGATTATTATCCTCAATGCTGGATAATGTGCCAAAGCTAATGCCGTGTCATCGCGAATAGACAATCTATGAGAAATATTTCTTATATACGCCTCAGTGTTATTTTCATGTGTGGGTGCCCATGCGACACAGCATCACATTAGCGATCTTGATGCTCGCTTTAGCCTTTGTGTTAACATGCCAGCTTTTCTCGTTGAAACGTTTTCTTAGATTTTTTGCTATCGATGCTAGGCGAGAAAGAGGTGGTATCGAGGACAATAATATTTTATAACTTGAGTTTTTTGGTATGTCTATGTTCCAAGATTCTTAAAATGTTGTTTCAATAATATTGACGAAGCGCGTTGTCCGTATCGTAACTTTTTACGTTTTTTTGTAATGACGTTCAGTTTCATATTTACGTAACCACTTTAGCGCGTCGTTATCAATCCCCATCAATGCATAAAAAAGAGGGGTTGCGCAGATAGTACGGGGCAAACATCCAGCATGAAGAATATCTTGGCAGCCATATCCTAGAGAACGAAGGGGTTCATTTATGAGTGTTTCAGCACGCATACGTCACCCGAGTTAGTTAGCGGAGAACTGGCTCTAAAGCACGATTACCTGTATATATAGCATGGCAGAGCGCTATACAAGGATCTTCCAGATCATGGCAAACCCTAGAAAATTAAGATGAGCAGCAGCGATAAGGTAAAGATCAAGAACTGTGGTGGCATTTAGAAACAACCTGATATTGCAGACGAGAAGACCGAGTTTGATTAATTTGAAATTCACACTGTTGTTGGGACTGAGCACAAATATTTTCTTCTTATCAGTTGTGGATAAAGGCAATAAACTCTGCTGTATCAGAAAGATGCCCAATAAGTAGGCGGGTACAGTGGTAGAGATGTTGATTGATATTGTAAATTCCACCTTCCATGACTTAAAAAACCCTCACGTCAGACAATGGAACAGAATTTGACGGTCATTGAGCAGTTGCTAGAATCCCAGACGCTCATTCTTATTTTGCTAAACTTTATAGGTCAAGTGGTCGAGGGATGAATGAGTATACAAATGGTTTGATAGGGTGCTTTTCATCCACGGGAACTGACTTCAACGAAGTCAGTAATGAGAAAATTAACAAGATAGAACACATCTTTAATATACGTGGTAGAGGGAGTCTTGGCTATTGCTCTCCTAACGATATTTGTTATCAAGCATTCGATGTCGGTTTTAAAGATATCAAACTTGTGTATTTCAGATGACGGATAGCGATAGAGTCACGTTATGTTACCTGATGATTTCATACCAATATTTAGTTTATATCAGTAACTGTGGGATGACATTAACCACGGTTACTTATTTTGTCTACAAGGAGAAATGATTATGTTAAAGTCCATCAATCCGACGCAAACTGCGGCGTGGAAAGCGTTAACGGCACACTTTGAAGATATACAGGATTTGACCCTTACTTCTCTTTTTTTAAGCGATTCTAATCGCTTTTCTAAATTATCTGTGTACTTCGGTGAAGATATTCTGCTGGATTACTCAAAGAACCTCATTAGTGAACAAACGCTTGATAAACTGTTCGCACTAGCAGATGAAACAGACTTAAAAGGAGCGATCAGATCCATGTTTAATGGTGATAAAATAAACAAAACTGAGGATCGTGCCGTGTTGCATATTGGCTTGCGTAATCGTAGCAATACACCAGTGATTGTTGGCGGTGAAGATGTTATGCCTTACGTCAATGCCGTGCTTGAAAAAATGAAGGTGTTTTCTGATTGTGTACTTGGGGGCAATTGGAAAGGTTATACAGGAAAAGAAATTACTGATATAGTAAACATCGGTATCGGTGGTTCTGATTTGGGTCCTTACATGGTCTCTGAGGCATTGGCTGCCTACAAAACTCACCTGAACCTACATTTTGTTTCTAACATTGATGGTACCCACATTGTAGAAACCATGAAGAACTTAAATCCAGAAACTACCTTATTCTTGGTCGCCTCGAAAACATTTACCACTCAAGAAACGATGACGAATGCGCTGTCCGCACGTAACTGGTTCCTTGCGACGGCAGGGAATCAAGTGCATGTGGCTAAGCATTTTGTAGCGTTGTCAACCAATTCAAAATTAGTTGCAGAGTTCGGTATCGATACGGATAATATGTTCGAGTTTTGGGATTGGGTGGGTGGGCGTTATTCCCTATGGTCAGCGATTGGTCTCTCTATCTGCCTTTCTGTAGGTTACGATAACTTTATCGGGCTACTGGCGGGTGCACATGACATGGATAACCACTTTCAGCAGGCACCCTTTTCAGAAAACTTGCCAGTTCTGCTGGCGTTGATTGGTTTGTGGTATAACAACTTTTATGGTGCAGAGTCAGAAGCGATCTTGCCGTATGATCAATATCTACATCGTTTTGCAGCCTATTTTCAACAAGGTAATATGGAATCAAATGGCAAAGCTGTAGATCGTTCTGGCAATATCGTTGACTACCAGACAGGTCCTGTTATTTGGGGGGAACCTGGAACGAATGGTCAGCATGCGTTTTATCAGTTAATCCACCAAGGTACCAAGCTGATCCCATGTGATTTCATTGCACCAGCTCTTAGCCATAATCCGTTAAACGATCATCATCCGAAACTACTAGCAAACTTCTTTGCACAAACCGAGGCCTTAGCCTTTGGTAAAACCCGTGAGCAAGCTGAAGCTGAATTTGTAGAAGCAGGTAAATCACTTGAAGAAGTAGCTGAGCTAGTGCCGTTCAAAGTTTTTTACGGCAACCGCCCAACTAATTCTATATTAGTGAAGAAAATAACGCCGCATGTTTTGGGTGCATTAATTGCCATGTACGAACACAAGATTTTCGCACAAGGAGTTATTTGGAATATCTTCAGTTTCGATCAGTGGGGTGTTGAACTAGGTAAAAAACTGGCGAATCAGATTTTACCAGAGTTGGGAGGTCAAGAAGCAGTGACGAATCACGATAGTTCAACTAATGGCCTGATTAATGCCTTTAAACAGTGGCGTTCTTAGGTAACTTCAGAACTACCTAAGTAACCTTAGATCTGCATAAGCAAGTTCTTATACGTAGCTCCGATTATGTTAGATTAATACGTTCCTACCAAGCAATTCTACCATGGTAATGAACTCATAGATTACTTATCACAATTTAGTCAGGCATAGCACGATAACTTGTTAAATCAAATTCTTTGAGGAACGTTCTTCGTATATACGATTATAAGTCTATGTTGGCATTGATTGTAGCAACGTACAAGAAAACCTAAAGGCCTATGTGGTATTTTTATTATTATCAATAAGCACGACTATGAAAAGTCTATTAGATTAAATGATCCCTTACTGACGGCAGGCAAGCATTACATCTGGATAACTTTATCACAATACAGTATACTTACACACGTCAAAATATCAGGTATACCTATAACTTTCATAAGAAAACAGAATGACTCTTGGTTAAAACCAATTCATTGGTGGTTAGCAACGACGTTGACGTATGGCTTCAAACAAACAGATCCCAGTCGCAACCGACACGTTCAAGCTCGAAACACTACCCGCCATGGGTATGCTGATTAACTCATCACATGTTTCACGCGTTAGGCGGCGCATTCCATTACCTTCCGCACCCATAACGATCGCCAGTGGTACTGTCATTTTGCTTTGAAAGATGTCAAGTAACGCTTCTCTTGCTGTGCCCATAAACCACACACCTTTTTCTTGTAGTGTACGCATGGTACGAGCTAGGTTAGTCACACGAACCAATGGCACAGATTCAGCGGCACCCACGGCAACTTTTCGTGTTATAGCGTTGAGTTTGGCAGAGCGATCTTTTGGCACGATAACCGCACAGACGCCTGCGGCATCTGCATTACGGAGACACGCACCTAAGTTATGTGGATCAGTCACGCCATCCAACACCAACAACAATGGATTTTTTTTCCCATTAAGAATAAAACTCAGATCATTTTCATTGTACTGGCGACCCAATTTTACACGTGCGATCAAGCCTTGATGTGACGCGCCATCACATTTAGTATCTAACACTTTTCTCCCCATTTTTTGTGTGGGAATGCTAAATTTAATTAACTGTTTTAGTAAAGGAAGCACACGGTCGTCGTCACGTTCTTTTAAGATATAAACTTCGATAAAGCGTGCGGGGTCACTTTCCAATATCGCTTTGACGGCATGGATGCCATAAATTAATTCGTCATTCATAAGTTACTTCTTTTGATTGCCTGTTTTTACAGATTTGGCTTTCGTTGGCTTGTTTCAGCTCGACTCTTTTTTGTACACCTTTTCTTTCTTCTTCTTTTTTTAGCCGAGTTGACTGTGTTGTTTTTATCGCCTTGCTTTCCATTTGATGACGTATCACCTTCAGCTTTTAAAACCCCACCTTGTTTCAACTGTTGATGAACAAACAGTCGCTTTTGACTTACTCCATGCGGCTTACCAGATACGTCATTGCCTTTGTTGGCTTTGTTACGCGCTGTTTTCCCTGTACCACGCATTTTACGTAAAACACCATCCAGTTCGAAATCAATCATCCTTTCATCAAGCTTTACCGATAATACTTTAACCGTAACCTGATCGCCAAGTCGGAATATGCGACCAGAACTTTCACCCACCAGCTTTTGACCGACCATGTCGAAACGGTAATAGTCATTATCCAGATTTGATATATGTACCAGACCATCAATTTGAATTTCATTAAGACGCACAAAAAAGCCAAATCCTGTCACGTTGGCAATGGTACCTACCAGTACATCACCAACATGATCTTGCATGTATTCGCATTTGAGCCAATCAAACACATCACGGGTTGCATCATCAGCACGACGTTCAGTCATTGAACACTGCTCACCTACTACATCCATATCATCAAAGGCGTAGTGATAACCACCCGTTGGTGTTCCTCGATCGGTGCTTCCTTTTTCTTTAGCTATTAGATATTTAATCACACGGTGCAGTAGCAAATCAGGATAACGCCGAATTGGGGACGTAAAGTGTGCATACTGCTTAATTGCTAAGCCAAAGTGTCCTTGGTTATCTGCCTGATACACCGCTTGCTTCATTGAACGCAATAGCATAGTTTGGATTAACTCTTTATCAGGACGGGTTTGAATAAGGTGTGCCAATTGTGCGTAATCCGTTGGTGAGGGTGTTAACCCTCCATTAAGAGTTAAGCCAATTTCATTCAAGAAATCTTTAAAACCAGTCAAGCGTTCTTCGCTTGGCGCCTCATGCACACGATATAGGGCTGCTTCTTTGTGTCTTTCCACATAACGAGCAGATGCAATATTGGCTAGAATCATACATTCCTCAATAATTCTGTGTGCCTCATTACGCTCAACCGGAACAATACGTTCAATCTTACGCATAGCATTAAGAATAAACTTAGTATCCATTGTTTCGAATTCAATAGCTCCACGTTCTTCACGCGATGCTTTGAGTACTTTATACATGTTTTTGAGTTCTTCAATATGAGGAACCAAATGTGCGTAACGTGCACGCAGCTCCTCATTACCTTCAAGCATCTTCGCCACTTGAGTATAGGTTAAACGAGCATATGAGTTCATCACGGCTTCGTAGTGTTTGAAGCCTGAAAGTATACCCGATTCCGATATAGTCATTTCACACACCATACACAAACGATCAACGTGTGGATTTAAAGAACACACTCCATTAGACAGCGCTTCTGGCAACATAGGAACCACTTGAGAGGGAAAGTAAACTGAATTACCACGGTTAATTGCTTCTTTATCGAGTGCTGATTTAGGACGCACGTACCAACTGACGTCTGCAATAGCTACCCACAAACGCCACCCCCCAAGTTTGTTCTTTTCACAAAACACGGCGTCATCAAAGTCTCTGGCATCTTCTCCATCTATAGTCACCAATAATAGTTTACGTAGATCTACACGGCCATTTTTTGCATTTTCAGGGACGTCTTCAGTCAAATCCTTAATTTGTTTTTCGAGTCCTATTGGCCACTCATTTGGAATATCATGGGTACGGAGAGCGATCTCTATTTCCATTCCAGGTGCCATGTTTTCACCAAGAACCTCGACAACTTGACCGACAGGGTTATGTTGACGAGTTGGACGTTGTAAAATTTCTACCACCACTACGTTGCCCATGCGAGCACCTTTACGATCTTGGTTAGGAATCTTAATGTCCTGACCTAGCCGAGAATCATCAGGTGTGACAAAACCTTGGGTATTTTCAACGAAATAACGACCAACAATCTGTCCTTTTCGTTCTTTTAACACACGTACTACACGAACTTCTTTACGACCCCGTTTATCGGTACCCATTGGCTGCGCCAATATGTAATCCCCGTGCATTAAACTTTTCATTTGGTGGTATGGCAATAGCCAATCTTCACGGTTTCTTTTACCTTCTGTGCGAAGAAAACCAAAACCATCTCGGTGTCCAATCACCGTACCTTTGACTAGATCTAAACGTTCAGGAAGAGCAAAACATCGGCGACGGGTAAAGATTAACTGCCCGTCACGCTCCATGGCACGAAGTCGGCGACGAAGAGCTTCGTATTCATCGTCTGAACACAAGCCCAGCACTTCAAAGAGCTGATCGCGATTAACAGGTGCACTAAAACTTTTAATAACATCTAACAAGTATTCACGGCTTGGTACTGGGTTCTCATATTTTTCTGCTTCACGATCTGAAAATGGATCGTTGCTATACAAGTCTTTGTCCTGAGACATATAGGATTCCCGTTAGCGACACTTTATTTAAGTATATCGCTTTAGATAAAATAAAATGAGTGCTCAGCAGGATTGCCAGCAATGGTTGGGCACAGTCTACAAATACCACTAGTTAAACAGAGATAAACAGGAGTACGAAGGCTGTTGTAGGTCATTATTTCCTGCAATCATACCACGAAGGTGAGATTGTCTCTTTTTCGAGAAAGGCTTTCATAGCATTTGTTAGACGAAAAACGGAGGTGATACAACAGTGTTACGCTTCACAAGCGTTTCTAATTTACATAATAATTAATGCTACTGGCCTGCCTAATCGTTTCCTACTATTTTACCACGAACGCCAACCACATAACTTCGTTGATAACCAGAACCATATGGTTTACATGGTCATCCCATACTCGTTTACGATCACAATGATACTGATCAACTATTCAGGTGGAAGCATGTCCAGAAACATAAGAATCATCAGGCGTTAGTCTAAAAAACTCGTTAACTCTAAGCTTCTAAATATATTTGGGTTATTATAACTTAAATCGATGTAAAAGGCGCGCTTCATCACTGTTTCTTTTATATGATATCTTACTGACAGCTCCACGTAATTAACCTTAGATCTGTATCAGTGCTTGCTTATCAAAGCTAGTTATCTTGATGCTCGGCTTCTTTAGTTTAAATGACTATGCAATAAGCCCCGCCAGCAAATTGACTATAAAGCTGCTACAACTACGGTGCCGAGAATGCTCGATTTGGGATATGTTTTTTAGTTGGTTAAAAACGATTTTGATAATAAATCGTTTCTGGAACATCAGGCGGTTCCAAAATTTCATCACTTTGGGTTTCCTATTTTTTTATATCGGTTATCAGTGTCACTCCCTTGTCTGCAAGTTCCCTATTCAATGGATCAGAGATATAACCTTTATCTCCGTATAAACATGCCCAAAGCTCGTCAGCTATTTCCGATACAGGTTTTTTATCATCCAGGTTTGCCGTTGTCACTTTGACTGAAATAATGCCACCTTGGTTATCGATAATAAGGTGTAATTTAAAACCATCATATCGTTCCTTTTCCTCGCTTCGCAGTACCTTTGAAAACCTGATGTCTGAAAATGCGTAGGTTGTGATAAACCTATAACTTATACGAATTAACGAAGGTAATCCCTGTCGTCCTTGCCTGATGGTGACTGAGGTAAAAGTAAAGCGGAACCAAAACACATTGCATACGCTTGAGCATCCTCCGTGTAGCAACTAATTTAGGAAATTCGTTGGTGAGGTAGCGGCAAACGAAGTGGATGTACTAGGTTTTAAAGTCTCGATACCCAGATTAATGGAAAGCTATCACTATCGTCATCACTTGGGTAACGGAGAGGCGAAAAGGTTTGTATCTTTGTTTAACACCGGAAGAAATTGGGTGTTTTTACCATGCAGGGAGGAAAGTCTAGCAGAAATCATTGACATCGACGAAAACAGCCTCTAAGTTATTCATGCTAAAATCCTTATGCAGGCAATAGTTTTTTAAAACGATCAGATCGTGACTTTGGCATTTAGTTCATTTCCTAAGCGCAGTTCAGGTTAAATATGATGACTTTTGTCCTTTGTTCTTTCAGCTAGGAATTTCCTACAAGAAACTATATGTGGTGAGGCTTAAGTCATCTGTTATACATTTAGCAGGCTTCAAGAAACAGCAACGCTTTACCGCCTAACGACGGCTCGTAGTTAATCCATTTAACGTTAAATTTCGCCCGTGGTTTCTCTACTTGTATCACACTTTTGCGCCATTGAAGTAACTGTTGCGAACACTGAACTCTTATCAAATTATTCAGGCATAAGCCACTGATGAATAGTAGATATTAGTTTGATGTTTGATTTATCTTGTAAGCGGTTTTGGTTTCTTGTTGGTAATGAACCAGTGCGATACTTATTCACCGTATTTATTCAACACTTTGCGGTATTTTAATTATGCGTCTCTCTTCACTTAAATAACTACGGCACAGAAAACCTACCTCTTGCGTCGCCTAGTATTCAATATCGCTTTCGGGTTTTCCTTGCATCATTTGATCGAAAGCGTCGTCAAAATTGACAAGCTCTTGTCGGCTCAAAGAAATAAACTCTGGTAAGTTTGGTAGCCATGCATCGCCTTCCAGCAAAAGGTAACTAACAGCCCTGCAAACTTCGTTGTTCGACATCGTCGTAATCGCTTATATCCAAGTCTAGGGGTAGTGCATTGTGAGACTATTACGCCTCGTAGCCCTCCACAAACTTCGTTTGAATCCGATCTTCCAAGATTAACTGGAACCAATTACCCTTCCACTCGGTGCGGAAGAGTGGTCATAACACTTGAGCAGCTCCGCATTGTGTTACTTATATCGATTTTGTTTATGGTTTATTTTATTAGTACTTGGTCGATTTCTTTCATAGTCATCACTCCAACGCTGTTGGTTCAAGTAAGTCGTAAGGTGTAGTTTGTTGAATCTGAATTGTTGGTTAGATATTCGAGTTCTGATATTCTGACAGAGCCTGTTTGTAAATTCATCCACTGGTTCACTTCTCGCCTAAGCCAAAATCTTGAATTTTGCCAAAGAATTTTTCTTAGATTTCTTCGTTGGAAACTGAAACCACACATGCTTGAAACAACATTCAATTGCAGTCATATACTTCTTGTTTATTTTTTATAGGTTCTATGACTGGTTCTGGGTGACACAAGATCACTAGGTTGGTGATCCTCTACCACTACCCATGTAATGGTATATCACTACTTAAATAGAGCTAATAAATGTTACTAGAATTACCTTTTTTACCCTTATGATATGTTACCGAAATTAAGCCATCTTCCTTCAATTTCTTGGTGTGAGGCATCGCTGTGTGTCGGTCAATTTCATACATATCAGCAATGTGCTCATACGAAGGCCAGCACTTGCCACCGGCATTATCTGCAAGTTTAAACAAAACAAACTTCCGTGTCGGGTTACTTACTTTAATGCTCATCGCTTACGCCATTAGCATCCTGTTCATCGGTCTGCCCCCGTCCTTTCAAATAACGTCACTTTAAGTTAAGTTATCGCTTTCGCCATTGATCTGAACTCTACATGGAAAGAATTCATACGGTTCTAATGCATCCTCATATTAACGAATTTTGTCTCACAAGTTAGATTGCTAATATCGCAATTTAACGGTTCACCCTCGATAAAATGGATAACAGCTTTGCTGGAATAGCTCCATTGTGTTTCGTCCATATCATGTGGTGCTTATATCGATACCGTATTCTAGCTTTAGTGTATGGGTTGGGTTCAGCAACCTTAATGAGAGCATACCCCTCCTTAGAACAAATGTGTTCATGCCCCAACGATTTTTGGTTGGCAGGTTTTATCCCTTTTTGAAAGCTATCTGAATTTGGTTTGCACACCCATTTGGTTCCTGTGCTCACTTTTTAATAGTGATTGCTATTGGTTGTGGAACTCTGTAACATTCTGTCTCCAAATTCCCAGTCTTTTATTTTCGTTCCTTGCTTCCTCTGGACGACTGGCCAACACTGGAAGCTGAATAGTCCGTAAGGAGCAAATAATGCGTCATTACGAAATCGTATTCATGGTGCACCCTGATCAGAGTGAGCAAGTTGTCGGTATGATCGAGCGGTACACAAGTTCTATCAAAGAGTCAGGTGGTCAAATCCACCGTCTAGAAGACTGGGGGCGTCGTCAGCTGGCATACCCGATCAACAAGCTGCATAAAGCACACTATGTTTTGATGAATGTTGAAGCGGATAAAGCTGTTATTGATGAGTTAGAGACCGCGTTTCATTTTAATGATGCTGTGATTCGAAATATAATTATGCGTACCAAAGACATTATTACTGACCCATCTGTGATGATGAAGGCTAAAGAAGAGCGCGTACCTCGGCGCGAAGATAGTGAAAATTTTATACAAGCTGAAGGCGGAGTAACAGAGTAATTTGATTTGATGATTAATTAGATTATGCATTCGGATGTCTTCATCGGTAGTGCTATTTAAGAATAAAGCCCTGTGGGTATACTTAGATTTCACTTTGTGCCTACGTACAACTCGTAACAAGAGGAAACGGCATTGTCAAGATATGTATCTCGTCTGAATTTAGTCACTATTGGATAAGGGAAATAACATTAAACGCGGTATTTAGCTCAAAGAATAACATCAGGGTAGTTGGCTTCATTGCATCTAAAACTAACCATAAAATGGCATGGACAAAGTGGTGCTATATGCATGCCGATGCATATAATAAATATTAAGATCAGGAGAAAATCCCATGGCGAGATTCTTCCGTCGTCGCAAATTCTGCCGTTTTACTGCAGAAAACGTACAAGAGATCGATTACAAAGATGTAGCGACTCTGAGAAACTATATTACTGAAGCTGGCAAAATTGTACCTAGCCGTATCACGGGTACTCGTGCTAAGTACCAACGTCAGCTGGCTCGTGCTATCAAGCGTTCACGTTACCTAGCTCTGTTGCCGTATACTGATAAACATCAGTAATGGGCACTCTTCAATTTAAGAGGATACGATAATGCAAGTTATACTGCTTGATAAAACTAGTAACCTAGGTCAACTAGGTGATCAGGTAAAGGTTAAATCTGGTTACGCACGTAACTTCCTTATACCACAAGGTAAGGCTGTTATGGCAACTAAAGAAAACGTTGAACATTTCAAAGCCCAACGTGTTGAGTGGGAAGTAAAAATTGCTGAAACTCTAGCTGCTGCAGGTGCACGATCTGAGAAAATTGCTGCTCTGGGGGAAGTTGTAATCATTTCTAAAGCGGGTGATGGAGGTAAATTGTTCGGTTCTGTCGGTGCTCGAGATATTGCTGATGCAATAACTGCAGTTGGCGTCAATGTCACGAAGAGTGAGGTTCGCTTGCCAGCAGGTGCACTACGCAACACGGGTGAATACGAAATCGGACTGCAACTACATACCGATGTATTAGCTACTGTTAAGGTAAGCGTCGTAACTAGGTAGAATATACGTTACTTTAACAAAGTGAATTATTCGCCTAACACCGAGCACTTTGACAAACAATCCCACCAATAAATAATAGGGCTGTTGATCTTTACTTTACAAAATTTGTTCAAAAATACAACGGCAGCCACATTAAAATAAATTTCCTTGATACCCTGCTGACACAATTTATTTCTAATTTGCATATCTAGTTGGAATTGAACAATATTATTTAATTTGCTTAAAGACGTTTTCTGTTAAATGACGATATCTGTATTAAATATCAGTCTATCCATTTTTACCGGTATCTCGCCTCTGATTTCGTTCAGCAATGATGGTATGTTCACCTTATAATCACTACATCATTCTCTGAATGACATATTGTTATCAGATTTATCATCAAATATCGTATTAACCTTAACAGGGTGGTCTAGAAGACTTCCTACATGAATAATATCGTGCCTTTGTCCTTCGGATAACTCGAAGTAGATGGGTAACCCACCACTACCTATGAAAGAATGAATATCTATTGAATTGTCGCTATAGCTGTTTATCCTCCTTCATGTGAAATTCATAGGTGTTATACCCTAATCTGCTATCA
Organism: Candidatus Enterovibrio escicola; assembly: GCF_002464935.1. Lineage (GTDB taxonomy): Bacteria > Pseudomonadota > Gammaproteobacteria > Enterobacterales > Vibrionaceae > Enterovibrio > Enterovibrio escicola. Next base: position 414,898 of record NZ_NBYY01000009.1, on the reverse strand, counting down.
AATACTCTAAAAAACATCGTCATTGAAACAATACCAAAGACACGTTTTATCACGTGTGTTGAGGATATGTTCTATTTTTATCAATCTCCTCATGACCGGCGAACTCTGTACCGTTGTCTTATGTGAGGATTTTTAAGTTATAGAGGTGGAATTCACAATTTCAATAAACGTTTCTACGAGAGTACCGCCTGCTTATTAGTATTTTTCTGATGCAACAGAGCTTATAGGCTTTATCAACTATGTTAATCTTTTAGATAGATGTGTTAAATCTAGACTGAACTAGATTAAATCATCTTGAAGATGCAGGTTTAAGTACCTGAAATTCATTATTTATTCGAGATATTAAAGATTTTGTAATATCTGGAAGAGTTGCAGTGGGAAATTGGTCAATGGCCTATTTTAGATCTAATCTATTTTTAAAGTAAATGTGTTTCGCGACCTTTTATTCCTCATCTTATAACACCTTGATATTGGGTACAGATATGGATTGTAAGACGGTAGATAGTTACGTTCGATATTGAGGATGTGTACGGCATTTCTCATTAAGACACTTCGGTAATATTCCGTTCTATCCAAGGTTATATGTAGTTCATAAATTAGTGGCTAATCATCTCTTAACTTGCATAAAAGATCAACAATCTTTACGCTGTTGATGGTGTCATTATCGCTGATAACTGTACCTGCAATATTAGGGATATTGGGCGTGCCGAATAACATTCAGGCGACTGTGTGGCTCTTTGGTTTCATGTGCTTTGTCTTGTGCCGTGCGTATCCATGTATGGATTATTTTATCGTTTACGTTGGATGGATGGCATCAATGAATAAAATTTCTTCATCCTTTGCGCAGTGAACTCTGAACGCATCAGAGTGACGGATGAGATCCTGTTGTTTCTCTAAGTTAAACTTGTGGATGACACATTTAAGCGATTATGTATTCAATAAGTTGATTATAGTTTAAAGGTAATACTCCTGTTCAATGAATGTACCGTTCTCTTTGTCGTGTATTTCCGTTAATTTTAAGTATTCAATCATTTTCAGGTTTTGTCGTTTTAAGCGTGTCCGAAGGGTTAAATTTTTCCTCTTAATGTGTTGTGTATAGAACTTGTTAACAATTTGTTTATTCTCGGGAAGAGATATTTGTATATATTAAAACCGTCCATGCACCAAAATGCAATATTGAATTACAAATAACCGATTGGAAAGTAAATTTCATGTCTTTCTTCCACGATACCAGAATGAGTGAGCAATGATTTTTTCAATCGAGGTGCCATAGCATACTAAAGCCAGAGAGGGGTATTTTTGTTACCTACGAAAGACCATTACTCATCTATTTTCGCAGATAAGCTCCACTTCCTGTCCATCAAAATGGAATGTGGTTACAGCGTGGTGTAAATTTTTTTTAAAATTCGGACAACTTCATTAATGCTAATGTGTAGTACTTGATAGGAGTCACTAATACCTGAATCATTCATAGTAAGTTCAATAATTTACTCTTCTATCCACGCTTGACAAACCCTGTATGCATATACAAGCTGTAAGGTTTGATAATATACTTGGCAACGATAGCCTTGGTGTCCACCAAGGCTGATACCATGTTTTTAACCATTTTTGTTTGCGGGCAGAAACGACATTTAACGTCAACGCTAGCTGGAAGGGTCACCATGCAAAAGCATGGTATTTTACACGAAGAAAATCTATTGAATACATGACCACTTTAGGAATTTTATAACTGAAGTCATTGTAATGAAGCCATTTAGTCATGCTAGTAATTAACCTGAGCTACGCATAAAAAATGAACTAAATACCAAAGTCGCGATCTGATCATTTGAAAAAAACTATCAACTGCACAAGGACTTGGGCATGAATAACTTAGACGCTATTTTCGTTGATGTCGACGACTTCTGACAGACTTTCCTTCCTGCATGGGAAAACATCTTATTTCTTCCGGTATCAAATAAAGAAATAAGCCTTCTCGCCTCTCAATTAGCGAAGTGATGACGATAGTGATAGCTTTCCATCAATCGGAGTATAGAGACTCCAAAACCTATTACATCCACTTTGTTGGTCGCTGCCTCACGAACTAATTTCCTGAAGTAGTTACACGATGATGCTCAAACTCATGCAAGGTGTCCTAGTTCCGCTTTGCTCTTATCTCACTCACCGTCAAGCAAGGAAAACAGGGCTTGCCTTCGTTGATTTGTCCAAACTACAGGTTTATCACAATCTCCGCATTCTCAGACATCAGCTTTTTAAATGTATCAAGAAGCAAGGAAAAGGAATGATGGGGGTGGTTATACGGCTTCAAATTATACCTTATTATCAATGACCACAGTGGCATCATCTCAGTCAGAGTGATGACGGCTAACGTGGAGGATAGTAAGCCTGTGTCAGAAATGACTGACGAGCTTTGGTGGTGTTTATACGGAGATAAAGGTTATATCTCTGATCCATTGGATGGGGAACTTGCAGACAAGGGAGTGATACTGATAACGGGTGTAAAAAAATAGAAAACCCAAAGTGATGAAACTTTGGAACCGCCTGATGTTCCAGAAACGATTTATTATTGAAACCGTTTTTTACCAACTAAAAAACATATCCCAAATCTAGTATTCTCGGCACGGTAGTTGTAGCAGCTTTATGGTCAATTTGCTGGAGGGGCTTATTGTGTATTCATTTAAACTAAAAAAGCCGAGCATCAAGATAACTCGGCTTGATAAGTAAGCGCTTATGCAGATCTGAGGTTAATTATATATATTACGCCAAATTACTATTCAATATACGCGATAACTTGAAAGGGCGGTGTTTCTAACATATATGAACTAATCGCAACTTCTACGATTAGTTCATCATGGAGTTAAGCGGGAGGTTATGATGGAAAGGCCAAACATAAGATCAGCAACTGGAAACAATATAATAAATCATTAGTAAACCGTGGTACAGTGACCTTTTGGATAAATGACGCTGTCATTAAGGCATCGTGTTGTCCAAATCATCACGGTCATCGTGGCCGTAGGTTTATATTTGCCGATATCTCGATTAAAACAGCACTGATGATAAAAGGTATTTTCAAGCTCCCACTTCGTGCGTTAGAAGGATCTCTCAATTTGGCTTGTATATTGATGAATGTTCTACTGATATCCCCTACATACACCTACATTAGTAAGTGTTCGAGGATTGTAGAAGTTAAGTATCTTTTATCTAATCGAGGAGCTGTTGCCCACGTTGTTATTGATACATAGGCCTAAAAGTATATGGCAAGGTGAATGGAAAATACGTAAACAGGGTAAGGAGAAGAAGTGTATCTGTCGTAAACTTCATCTTGCGGTTGATATGTCTACTTATGAGATTATCGCTGCCGAAACTAGCCTAATATCGGTGGGTGACAATGAGGTTTTACCTACATTGCTTAACCCATTATAACGAAAGATACAGCAAGTTAGTGCTGATGGAGCCTATGACACAAAAGGATGTGAACTACGTACTGAAAATAAAAATAAAGGAATAATGCCCACTATTTGACCTTGAAGCAATGCGGATCACTGGGAAGAAGGACATCCTAAAAATTCAGTGGTAATGGCGTTGAAAGACGACAAACTGTCGGAGTGTAAGAAAGGATAGTAGTTATCACAAACGCTCATTCGCTGAAACAGCAATATATCGCTATAAGCAGTTGCTCAGTCCTAAACTCACTCTTCATGCATTACAATGCATCACGTTGATGAGGTACTTGTAAACGTAAAAGCAATAAACAAAATTATAAAACTCGGTATTCCTGTTTGCCAGCAGACAAATTAAGACTGTAAAGAAGATTGGGATCAGTGCATTATAGGTCTGATTTTATCAACAACATCGATCTGGGATTAATTACTTGTTCGACCTATCACAGTTAAGGATACCCTGAAGTTTCATAGGTCTTGTCATTTATCACGTTACTCTCATTTATATCCTCAGGATTGGTTCCCGCATGTTATATGGTATGACCATATCGTCAACATTAATTTAATTAAAATAATGTTTCTAACAATTATTGTATAGGATATAGGTAAAATTTGTGGTTCTGTATTCAATAAGTTGAATTGTTCAGTGGTATAACAGGTAACCCAGTTGTCGGCTACTACAGATGTCATGTGTCTTAACAAGGATTTGTAATCCATGAAAGAATTCATTTTTTATACAGAAATCGACTTATTGAAGACAGAACGAGATACATGACTAAATTTGTAGTTGGCTTGACGTCCTATTGCGACCTTTATATTTATTCTCTTCCATCTAGGATTTCTCGACCAGAAGAAATGTCGCTTATGAAGTATTAAATCTCCGATTTTCGGTATCGCTTATGCTGGGTCGATCGTTGATAGTTACGCGAATCGATTTAGGTGAAAGTACCTAAAAACTAATTCTAGTTTAGAACGTCACTTTGGTAAGTATATCGGCTAACCTACGTAATAGCAGTGTCGGGAGACGAAGAAAAAGTGGTTTCAACAGGATGGTGTCCATATGGATTTACTATTACAACTGTCAGGGCGATGTTTTAGTGGAAATGCCCTATGTATAACAATAACAACAAAATGTTAAATTGAAAAAGAATTATGTCATTACTGTGCATTTTGTGGTTCCAATAGTTATTGGAATCATGATAGGGCTATAATGACAGGCGTAATTATAAGGTAATGAGTGATATGGTAGAGCAACGTGGCAAGCAATTTAACTTCAGTAAATCTCAGGATCGTCAGGTAGAGGCTCTCAAAATGCCTCCTTATTCTTTAGAAGCAGAGCAATCTGTTCTCGGTGGTTTAATGCTGGAAAATGAACGCTGGGATAGCGTAGTCGAAAAAGTGGTTACGGCAGACTTCTATAGTCGTTCACACCGATTAATTTTTGAAGGCACTAAAAAGTTGTTGGATACCAGTCAACCACTTGATCTTATTACTTTATCTGAACACCTTGAGAAGCTAAATCAGTTAGAAGACGTGGGTGGCTTTGCCTATTTGGCTGAGTTGGCAAACAATACACCAAGTGCAGCGAATATTGTGGCTTATGCAGACATCGTTCAGGAACGTGCCGTCGTACGCAATCTTATCAGAGTTGCTAATGAGATCGCTGATGCAGGATACGAACCAGAGGGACGGACATCTGCAGAGTTGCTTGATATGGCAGAGAGTAAAGTTTTTGCTATCGCAGAAGCGCGTACCAGTGAAAATGAAGGGCCAAAGAATGTTGAAACCGTATTGGAAAAGACTCTTGAGCGGATAGAATTACTGTTAAAAACACCGCAAGATGGAGTAACAGGTATTTCTACTGGTTTTACTGATCTTAATAAGAAAACTGCAGGTTTACAGAACTCAGATTTGATCATTGTAGCGGCTCGTCCATCAATGGGCAAAACTACCTTTGCAATGAACTTGTGTGAAAATGCCTCTATGGATCAGGAAAAACCTGTGCTGATCTTCTCGCTCGAAATGCCTGCTGAACAGCTAATGATGCGTATGTTAGCTTCTTTTTCTCGTGTCGATCAAACTAAAATACGTACTGGACAACTGGACGATGAAGACTGGGCTAGAATTTCTTCCACCATGGGTCTTCTTACTCAGAAGAAGAACATGTATATTGATGACAGTTCTGGTTTGACACCAACGGACATTCGTTCTCGTGCTCGCAGGGTTGCGCGTGAACATGGTGGTCTTTCTATGATCATGATTGATTACCTTCAACTTATGCGTGTACCGGGGATGAAAGACAATAGAACTCAGGAAATTTCTGAGATTAGCCGGTCGTTAAAAGCACTGGCAAAGGAACTTGACGTGCCTGTTGTTGCACTGTCGCAGCTTAATCGTTCCTTGGAGCAACGTGCAGACAAACGTCCAATAAACTCAGATCTTCGTGAATCAGGGGCGATTGAGCAAGATGCCGACCTTATCATGTTTATTTACCGCGATGAGGTCTATAACACAGATAGCTCCCTGAAAGGGATTGCGGAAATTATCATTGGTAAGCAGCGTAACGGTCCTATTGGCTCTGTTAGATTGACTTTTCAAGGCCGTTTCTCCCGATTTGATAATTACGCAGGTTCTACGTTTGGTGATGAATAACGGAGAAAAATGGTGAAAGTGGCAACTACCTATCTTCATCTTTGAGCCTTAAATCACAATCTCGAAGTCATTTGGAGTATGGCCAACAAAAGTCGTACTTGGGCGATAATTAAGACCATGATTTAATCGATCATGTTGGTGATCGAGGTTATTCTTTGGGGGGAAAAGTTGCTTGTTGAAGATGTAGCTCGATATGTTGGGATTATCAGGTGGCGTTGTGGATTAAAATAAGGCCTATAACGCACTGATCCCACTATTTTTTACAATCTTAATTTGTTTGCTGTCGAATAGGCATACCGAGGCTTATAACTTTTTTCATCGTTTTCATATTTGCCAGCACTTCACTAACTTGAGCATTATAATTAACCTCAGATCTGCATAAGTACTTGCTTATCAAGCCAAGTCACCTTGATGTTCGGCTTCTTTAGTTAAAATGAATACGCGACGAGATCTGCCAGCAAATTAACCATAAAGATGATAGAAGAACGGTGCCAAAAATGCTCGATTTGGGATATGTTTTTTACACTCGTTATCCGTCGTCACTTTGACTGAGATAATGCCACCTTGATCATTGATAATAAGGTGTAATTTGAAACCGTATAACCAGCCAATCGTCCCTTTTCCTCGCTTATCGGTACATTTAAAAACATGATGTCTGAGAATGCGTAGGTTGTGATAAACCTGTAGCTTAAACGAATCAACAAAGGCAATCTCTGTCGGCCTTGCCTGATGGTGAGTAAGGTAACACAAATAAAGTGGATGTAATAAGTTTTGAAGTCTCGATACCCTGATTGATTGAAAGCTATTACTATCGTCATCACTTCGCTAATTGATGAGGTGAGAAGGCTTGTTTCTTTATTTGATACCGGAAGAAATTAGGTACTTTGCCCATGCAGGAAGGAAAGTCTATCAGAAGTCGTCGACATCGACGAAAATCATGCATCTTCAATAATTATGGGTAGATACAGACCTGAGTGTATACTAGTCTTGAGGTGTTGGCTGATATTTATACCCATATCCAAGATGAATTGAAATGGAATAATTATCTTGACTATCCGTACAAGATACACTGAAAAGTCCACTTTGCCAAAAAGATCGATAACATCCAGTTGAGCATCAACTATCTAGACCGTTATTTAAAAACGATTTCCCTCACAGTTCTGCCTTCGTAACTACAGCAAAGGCTATCATGCTTACATGTGAGTACTGAAACCACTTGCCAAAGCAAATTTAAAGAGTGGTAGACTATATTTCGAATAAACACTTCAACATGATCCGTTATTATGGTTTTTTGATTTGCCACGGTGAGGGTATACTGCCTAAAGGCGATGGGTAGGGTGATAAAGAGAAAAACGGCAGCTCGATATTATGCTACGATACCGAACGGATATATGAAGGTGGATTCTTATGAATCCATCCTATGAAAACTTCGGTTGATTCTCCGGTTAATTTTACGGATTACTGTGTAGGCATACCAATAGCTGAGTGTGGCAAGCGATGTAACCTAACCGTATGATGTCGACTTGACGGTCTCGAACTGGAGAAGGTCGTCTGAAGAGGTAAAACAGTCGATGTTTGGCCATTCTTTATCCTCTATAGGGTTATCATACTCCAAAAATGAGCAACCTGCTCTTTTTACTCTAACCATTTCGACCGATTAAAAGCATTGATATTTCCCACCTTCAAGGGTGCTTATATTGAATATAATTATGCCCAACCTTTGTTACGTTTTTTACGACGCGGAATCAGGTGTGGCAGGAGTAAACCAAGTAGCAAACCACCACCTGCTACCATACCCCCATATGCAAAGTAACGCATCAGAAGATCGTCTTTCTGGGTATCGATGCGAGCACGCAATTCGCGAATTTCTCTTTGTGCGTCAACCAGCTTTTGGTTGAGTTCTTTGGTGTGACCTTCAATCGATTTTAACTGAGAATTACGCTGATTTAGTGATTCAATTAAGCCTTTGGTTTTTACTTCCGAATCGCCTTGAGCACTTACTAATGCAGACTTAATTTGTAACAATTCTTTCTCGAGCGTAGGCACTCGTATTTTTAAACTTGGTTGACTGGTTATAAACTTACTTTCGACCCAGCCTTTACGACCTCGGTCATCGAGTACTTGCGTGTAACCAGCACTACGGTTTATATCCAAAATCGTAATTTTTGAACCTGCATCTACACTACCGATAATCCTGAATTGAGATCCAGCACCTGAGTGCATATATGTGAAAAGCTCATCAGAAATATAGTTGTCCTGCGCTTGTGTGACTGGAGCTGCAAACATTAGTATCACAGCCAGAACAGAAAAAAATTGATTCACGGGTTATTCCTTTGGTTGGTTGTGAATTTTGTTTGTATTAGATATTAAAAATTATGCCTGCTAGGTACAAAAAAAGTGAGGCAGAACCAGTCTTTTCATGACTGGAGACGGATATTATTATCCAATAACGTGATGAAAGTACTTTCGTGTTAACGGAGCGTAGCTTGGATGACATAAAATAACACTACTGACAGTAGTGTACCGCTAGGTAAGGTTACCCCTACGATGCAACAAGGTTTTTCAATGCGCTAAAATTTAATGCACCGATATTACGGAACCAAGGATGAATCCTACACCAAAACGAGTGTTTGTTTAGTGGAAATAGCTAGACCTGTTTTGATACCAATACTACGGTGAAAGCGATTACAATCTGGGTCGTAAAACTGCTATTCGGTGAGAGTGCGTAAGGTCAATACCGCCGGTAACCTTGTGACCCAACGTTGCAAATCCACTAAAGTACCCATACCCATACGGCCGAATGGTTATATCCAGTAGGCAATGTACGCTTTATTGCTAATTTGATCCATGATTCTTAATCATTAACACAATGGCTAACTGAGAACCGATTGCGGTGGCTACATCATTATGAACCCTTTGTAAATACTGTCACAACCATCAATAAATTAAAGATCCATTTAATACCTTCATAACCGTTGGCTGGCGCAAAACAAGTGCCCCATTTCTGGGAGATATAAATGTAGCCGAAAATCATCACCAGTGTGGAGAGGCGTTGTTGATTAAATAAGGCCTATAACGCACTGATCCTAATATTTTTTACAGTCTTAATGTGTCTGCTGTCGAACAGGCATACCGAGTCTTATAACTTTATTCATCGCTTTCACATTTGCTAACGCTTTACTAACTTGAGCATTGTAATTACGAAGAGGAAGTTTAGGGTTGAGCAACTGTCTATAGCGAAACATTTCTGTCTCTGCTCATGAGCATTTTTGATAATACCTGTCCTTTTCCATTCCGCCAGTTTGTCCTCTTTTAAAGCTTTTACAGCTTCATTTTTAGGATGTACTTCCTTCCAATACCCCACGTTGCTTAGAGGTGGAATACTGGGCGATATTCCTTTGTTCTTTAGTACGTGGTGATATGCTCTTGCCTCATAGGCTCCATCAGTACTGACTTGCTGTATCTTTCATCGTAATGGGTTAAGTAATATAGGTAAAACCTCATTGTCACTCATAGAAACTAGGCTAACTTCTGCAACAATAACCTCATAAGTAAACACATCAACGGCAGGATGAAGTTTACGCTAGATACACCACTTTTCCTTACCGTGTTTACGCGTTTTCCATTTACCTTCGCCGTATATTTTAAGCCTGTGGCATCCACCACGACGTGGAGAGCTCTTCTACTCGGCAAACGGTACTTAACTTTTACGGTCTTCGAAGGCATTACTAATGCAGGTGTCTGTAGGGGATTTCAGCGAGATATTCATCAACATAAAAACTAAATTGAGTACACCTTCTAATCCACTAAGTAGGAGTTTAAAAATACCTTTCACAATCAGTGCCGTTTCAATCGCCGTATCCGAAAATGTAAACCCACTGCCACGATGACCGTGATGCATTAGACAATGCATACCTTAATCATACCTTAATGGCAGCGTCATTTATCCAAAAGGTGACTGAGCCACGGTTTACTAATGCTTGATTATATTATTTCCAGTTGCTGATCTTGTGCTTTCACTTTCCCATCATCACTTCCTATTTAACTCCATGATGATCTGATCGTAGGAATTGCGATTAGTTCAGATATTTTGAAAAAACACGGTTTAAAGGTGGAAAGAGCGTCATTGATAAGCGAGATTATGGGTGAAATGTCGATAAAAATAGTAGAGGTTTTCTCTATATGAGTATCGTTTTTTATATAAAGAATACCTTTTGGAGAATCAAATAATATCGTTTATTTTTGGCTAGATATAACAAATCCGAAAGAAATTATGTTACAGGATGTTACTGATATTAATGTTAGTGTGGTTGTTGTCTTGTTAAATGAGTTTTGTACAGCAAAGATCATCAACCCCTAACTATTGGTAGGATCGTCCAACGTAATCAGCGTTAACTGCTCGAATATTTTTTTACGGTAACGTTGTTTGCATGATTGATTATAAGTGTGGCTAATAGGAAAACATTATGTCGCTACCTGATGAACTTGAGCACTGTGCTACTCGAGCGTTGAATTCTATTTTTGATACTCAACTGGACAATCTTGAACCCTGGAAAGGTGTTGTGCGTGAGCAGTTAATCCGATCACTGGCGCTGAGTGATTTTATCGCGGAGGCTATATTACACGATAAAACACTACTGCCTTGGCTTATGGATAATCTTATGTCAGGCCACCGTAGTGATCAGTATCGAGTGACTCTCAAAGCACATTTAAATAGACAACAATCTGAAAATGGTCTGATGCGTGAGCTTCGGATCTTTCGACGAAGAGAAATGGTTTGGTTGGCGTGGAATGATTTTAATGACCTGATATCACTTGATGACAGCCTTTCTCATTTATCGAAACTTGCTGAAGCCCTGATCATGGAGGCATACGACTGGCTTTATCGCCATTGCTGTATTAAATGGGGCACTCCCTGTGATGCTGATGGAAAGCCACAACCTATGCTGATCTTAGGGATGGGAAAATTGGGTGGTGGTGAGCTTAACTTCTCTTCTGATGTTGATCTTATATTTACTTATCCAGAAAATGGAGAAACCCAAGGCACTCACCGTAGTATGGAAAATTCAATGTTTTTCACCCGCTTAGGGCAGAAGCTGATTAAATCACTTGATCAGAAAACGTATGACTGTTTTTGCTATCGAGTTGATATGCGTCTTCGTCCCTTTGGTGACAGTGGACCGTTAGTCATGAGCTTTGCTGCTATGGAAGATTACTATCAAGAACAGGGACGAAATTGGGAACGCTACGCCATGATCAAGGCACGCGTCATGGGCAAGGAGCAATTTGAATGTTCCCAAAGACTATGTCAGTTATTGCGGCCTTTTATCTTTCGACGCTATCTTGATTTTAGTGCCATTCAATCACTGCGTCGAATGAAGGCGATGATTCGTAGCGAAGCGCGTCGTCGTGGGGTGATCAATAACATCAAGCTTGGCGTAGGCGGTATTCGTGAAATTGAATTCATTGTGCAATCTTTTCAGCTAATTCGTGGTGGTCGCGATCCTATTCTTCGTCAACGTGGTTTTTTCTCTACGTTAGAGGCTCTGCGTTCGTTGAATCTTTTATCAGAGGAAGATGTTGAGATGCTTGAAGCATCCTATCGTTATTTGCGGCGAGTTGAAAATCTGCTACAGGCGATCGGTGATAAGCAAGTACAGACCTTGCCGGAATCTTCATTAGATCAACAACGTTTGGTCCTTATGATGGGAACAAAAGACTGGGTTCAGCTTTATGATAAAATTCACGTCCATATGTCTGGCGTGCATCGGATTTTTGACGATCTAATTGGAGACGATGAAGGCATTGAAAATGATAAGAGCGTGACAGTGTTTAGTGAGATTTGGAATACAGTGCTAGATACCGACTGTATTGAAAAGATCTCGCAAGATATTCGAACCAATCATTCGGTTAAAAAAGCAAGAGTCTTGCTTCGTTTTAAACAAGAGCTTGCCAAGCGTACCCTTGGACCTCGGGGTCGTGAGGTACTAAATCGACTGATGCCTCATGTTCTTAATAATATTTTGTATCGTGAGGATGGATTGGTAGTGTTAGAACGGGTTCTGAAGCTATTGGTACGAATTGCCACACGTACTACTTACCTAGAGCTTTTAAATGAACATCACGGCGCGATCACACAGCTAGTTCGATTGTGTAGTGCCAGCCCGATGATCGCAGATCAACTAACAGAATTCCCTATTTTGCTCGATGAACTGTTAGACCTGCAGCATTTGTATAACCCTACGGGACTTGAAGAATATCGAAAAGAACTGTTTGAATTTTCAGTTCGTATTCCAGAAGAGGATATGGAGCAGCAAATGGAGATGATACGTCAGTTCAAACAAACCCAGTTGTTGCGAATTGCAGCTGCCGATATTACGGGTGTGTTACCAGTGATGGAAGTGAGTGATCACCTGACTTACTTAGCAGAAGTGATTGTTGAAGCAGTTGTCAATCAGGCGTGGTATCAAATATCTGAGAAATACGGTCAACCAATGCATCTCGTGAGCGGGACAGGTCGAAGGTTCGCCGTGATTGGATATGGTAAGGTTGGTGGTAATGAACTCAGTTATAGCTCAGATCTCGATTTGGTGTTTTTGCACGATTGTCCAGATAACGTGTATACCGACGGTCCTAAGGAGATTGATGGTCGTCAATTCTATTTGCGTTTAGCACAACGGATTGTCCATTTGTTTTCAACCAGAACGACCTATGGAGTTCTGTATGAGATCGACACGCGCTTGCGCCCGTCAGGGGCGTCAGGAATGTTGGTCAGTACTCTTGAATGGTTCCAAGAGTATCAGGATAAAGAAGCATGGACTTGGGAACATCAGGCACTTGTGCGAACACGTATTATTTTCGGAGATAGAGATCTATCACAAGGGTTTTCAAAGGTGCGTAGGCAAATATTGACTAAACTGCGAGATATTGCTGTGTTGCGTCGAGAGGTCGTAGATATGCGGGTAAAAATGTATGAGTCTTTTATCAGGAGAAAAAAAGGGGTGTTTCATCTCAAGAAAGATCTAGGGGGTATCATCGATATTGAGTTTTTGACCCAGTACCTAGTTCTCGCAAATAGCCACGACGAACCAGTTTTGACACGTTGGAGCGATAATGTACGTATTCTTGGAGATCTTGTGAAGGTGGGGATTCTCGATACAGCGCAAGCACTTAGATTACGTGATGCTTACGTACAAATGCGTGATGAAATTCATCGTCTAAATCTATTGGATGTATCGGTGGAAATTAGCACGAACGAATTTGTAGAACAGCGTAAAGCTGTAAAGGATGCTTGGTCGATATGGATGGAAAAATAGGATATTCTTTTACTTGAAATTGTGGCATTGTTGACTATCTTATATCTAGGATGTTGAACTAAACTAGTGATTTAGTTTCTCTATTATCATTTATTATGTTCACTTACTACCAAGATATAGTGCCCTCTGTCATAATTTACGTATACCACCGCATTGAATGTTTGAGGGGGTGGCCTTACGAGGTAAGGGGACGATGTGCTGATTCTATGGCTTTAAACTTAACCTTATCGTCAACGACCAAGGCGATATCATTCATGTGAAGGTAATAACAGCCAATGTTGATGACAGAGAACCCATGCCTTATCTGGAAGATAATCTCTGGGGAGCATTCATATGGAGATAAAGGGGTTATCTTATGTTAATAAAACGATTTATCACCGAGGCAGTTTCTGAACAATTAAAGAGCATATCCCAAATAGAGCATTCTTGGCATCGAAGTAATGTCAACTTTATGGTCAAGCGGATTGCAATATTCATTGCTTATACGTTCCAACCAAAAAGATCGGTGCTGTAGCAAAGTTATACAGAAGGAGAAATATACTGATTTTTAAGGGAAATCAGGCTGTAAGTGCGTAAAGTTAATCCCAAACAGATAAAGCTCTGGGTTGTTGAGCTATCCATTTTTAATCATCGACCACAGCTCTATAACGGTGAATGTTGAAGTGGCGCCTTCATCTAATTGCATTCTCGAAACGGATGCATGTAACCAGCCGCGGGCTTTGCTCGACTAGGTTGTTTACATACTTAACTTGAAGTACTTCAATCAAGTTGAGCATCCTCTCCGTAAACTAAAATTAGATGTTAATATTTAGCAACGCTAACTAACCTCAGATCTTTATAAGCACTTGCTTATCAAATTTAGGCATCTTTGGTTGAAATGAATACGCGATAAGCCCTGCCAGTAAGTTGACCATAAAGCTGCTACAATTACCGTGCCGAGAATGCTTGATTTGGGATATGTTTTTTAGTTGGTTAAAAACGGTTTCAATAATAAATCGTTTCCGGAGTATCAGGCGGTTTCAAAGTTTCATAACTTTGGGTTTCATGTTTTTTACACCCGTGATTAGTGTCACTCCCTTGTCTGCAAGTTCCTACTCTAATGGAGCAGAGATATAATCTTTATCTCCATATCAACATCTCTAAAGTTCGTCAACCTTTTCCGATACAGGCTTTTTATCATCCACGTTAGTCGTCGTCACTTTGACTGAGATAAAGCTAGCTTAATCATGGATAATAAGTTATAATTTGAAACCGTAGAACCACCTCATGGTTCCTTTTCCTTGCTTCGGGGTACCTTAAAAACCTGATGTCTGAGAATGCGGAGGTTGTGACAAACCTGTAGCTTAGACGAATCAATGAAGGCAATTCCTGTCGACTTTGCCTGTTGGTGAATGAGGTAAGAAAAAAGCGGAACCAGAACACCTCGCATGAACTTGCGCATTTGCGTGTAGCTGACTAATTCAGGAAATTCGTTGGTGAGGTAGCGACCTACAAAGTGGATGTAATAGGTTTTGAAGTCTCAATACCAAGATTGATAGAAAGCTATCACTATCGTCATAACTTCGCTAATTCAGAGGCAAGAAAGCTTGTTTCTTTGTTTAATACCGGAAGAAATTAGGCATTTTTTCCATGCAGGAATGAAAGTCTGGCAGAAGTCGTTGACATCGACGAAAACGGCGTCTAAGTTATTCATGAACAAGGACTTGTGCAGTCAATAGTTTATTTCAAACGGTCAGATCGCAACTTTAGCATTTAGTTCATTTCTTATGCGCAGTTCAGGTTAACTACTTGTCACTACTCTTATCAATTACCACTTTTTAAAGTAAATGATTACGGCCTATTTACCTTGTTGAATAAGGCAAGAGCCTCTTTATCAAAACGATGTTTACAAAGTAGAAATTTAATGACATTACCGAACTTATCAATAGCCAGATAATAATACTTCCACTGACCTTTGACGTTGATATATGCCTTGTCCATCCGTGACGAAGAGGTAACACACTTCTTTATTCGACGAACTTGCTGTTCTAGCAAAATAGAATATTTGATAACCCACAGATTGATAGTTGAGTGATCAAGCTTGATATCCCACTTAGCCATGATCTCTTCGATTTCACGGTAACTGAGTTTATAAAAAGCGTAATAGAGAACAACCTAAAGGGTGATGTTGGAAAGCAAGTATCGCCCCGAAAAATTGATAGTCATAATGCTAAAGATAATGAATGCTGATAAGATCATAACTTAGCTTTTCAGTTTGTGATAGAATCCTATATTCTCTCTTGTTATAAACAAGACCAGTACTCCTCCTTAGTTGCAATAATAGTTTTTAGCGATTATCAATTAACAGGGTTCTAGGTATGTTGTTGTCTGTCGGTCTTTGTTGGCAAAGTGATTATAACACTTCACCTTGCTATTTAAAAAAACTTATCAAGGATTAACCGAGCCTAAATATATAAATTTCTAATTATTATAGAAACCTTCAAATACATAGATCATATCACAAATCTACGAAGTAGAAGCATAAGCCACTTTATGGTTACTTAGGCATTGAGATTGCAGCGCGTCTCGGTTTAAGTACATAAAACCTGTTGGCCTAGCATTTAGCATAAAGTAAAAAGTGTCTCGATTTTTATTCCATGAGCTAACCTCATCTAATACTTATAGTAATTGGCAAAATGGATAGAGTTAGTGAATAGATCCTATCTGTCTAATATTTTAAGTATCTTGCCGACATTCTGGATATGATCAAATAAGGATATCTGATGATTAAGAAGTGCCTGTTCCCCGCTGCTGGTTATGGTACCCGTTTTCTTCCCGCAACCAAATCAATGCCAAAGGAGATGATGCCCATTGTTAATAAACCATTGATTGAATACGGCGTAGATGAAGCAATTCAAGCAGGAATTAACGCAATGTGTATCGTTACAGGTCGTGGAAAATACAGCTTGATGGATCACTTTGATAAAAATTATGAACTTGAACATCAGATCCGAGGTACTAACAAGGAAGCATTGCTGGAAGATATTCGTGCAACCATCTATGCTGCTTCGTTCACGTACATTCGCCAAAAAGAAATGTGTGGTTTAGGTCATGCGATTCTGACAGGTCAAGAATTAGTGGGTGATGACGCCTTTTCGGTTGTACTTGCCGATGACCTTTGCATCAACCAAGAGCAAGGTGTTTTGGCTCAAATGGTCACACTATACAAACAATTTCGCTGTTCAATTGTAGCAGTAGAAGAAGTGCCAGAAAATGAAACACACAAATACGGTGTGATTTCTGGTCAGGAAATAAAACATGATTTATTTCGTGTCGACAACATGGTTGAGAAACCAGAACTTGGCACTGCACCAAGCAATTTAGCGATCATTGGCCGCTATATTCTGACCCCAGATATTTTTGAGATTCTCGAGCATACTGTACCTGGTAAGAATGGGGAAATTCAAATTACCGATGCTCTACTTAAGCAAGCCAAAGATGGTTGTGTACTGGCACATAAATTCAAAGGTAAGCGGTTTGATTGTGGTAGCGTGGAAGGATTTATCGAAGCTACTAACTATTGCTACGAAAACATTTATCTAACCTCTGATGCACCTAATCAATCACATACAACGGTAAAGTACTAACTTTCACTTTATACGTACAATAGCGCTCATATCTGTTGTTATAGACATGAACAAGGCTGTCTAAATATCCAGCCTTGTTCTTTTCCACGCCACTTGTTTATGGGATACTGATAGATTCAGTGATACCTAACTTCATTTTCGTTGCAGTGCAGAGGTTAATGATTAAGTCCCATGGATATAGGTCACCTACAGTAAATAAGTATGAATTGTCGTCAGAAATGTTGCGACTTCAAGAGAATAAGGGTTGATTTTGTTATATGACATGCAATAGACAATAAACAAGGAGAACATGGATACGATCGATGTGAGAGGAGCTCGCACCCATAATCTTAAAAATATTAATCTGACCATACCGAGAGACAAATTGATTGTGATCACTGGTTTGTCTGGTTCTGGTAAGTCCTCACTGGCCTTCGACACGTTGTATGCTGAAGGTCAGCGTCGTTATGTAGAATCCCTGTCTACCTATGCGCGTCAGTTTTTATCGTTGATGGAAAAACCAAACGTAGACCATATAGACGGTCTATCGCCCGCTATTTCTATTGAACAAAAGTCCACTTCGCACAATCCACGCTCAACTGTTGGCACCATCACTGAAGTATATGATTATTTACGCTTACTCTATGCGCGCGTCGGTGATCCTCGTTGTCCTATCCACAATGTCACGTTAGAAGCACAAACCGTTAGTCAAATGGTCGATAAAGTGATGGAACTGGAAGAAGGCACCCAACTAATATTGCTTGCACCAATTGTAAAAGAACGTAAAGGTGAACACCTTCAAACACTAAAAAACTTGGTGGCACATGGTTTTATCCGCGCCCGTATTAACGGGAAAGTATATGATTTATCTACTCCACCGACATTGGCTTTGCATAATAAACACACCATCGAAGTAGTGGTTGATCGCTTCAAAGTACGCGACGACCTGCTGCAACGTCTGGCAGACTCGTTTGAAACCGCACTAGAACTAACAGGTGGTACGGCTGTAATTGGGTTGATGGAAGGTGAGGGTGAGGACATGGTATTCTCAGCAAACTTTGCCTGTTCACATTGTGGATACAGTATGCAAGAGCTGGAACCACGGATGTTTTCATTTAATAATCCAGCAGGCGCCTGCCCAACCTGTGAAGGCCTAGGTGTTCAGCAATACTTCGATCAAAAACGTGTCATTCAAAATGCAGCAATTAGCCTTGCTGGTGGTGCAGTTCGCGGTTGGGATCGTCGGAATATTTATTACTCCCAAATGCTGAGATCGCTGGCAGAACACTATACCTTTGACATTGAAACCCCATGGGGAAACTTGCCAGTAACCATACAAGATATTGTACTTAACGGATCTGGTTCTACCGATATTACCTTTAAGTACGTCAACGACCGTGGTGATATCACCATACGCAAGCACCCGTTCGAAGGGGTATTGAACAACCTAAATCGTCGCTATCATGACACAAAATCCATGGCCGTACGTGAGGATCTCAGGAAATATGTTTCGACTAGAACATGTACCTGTTGCAGGGGTTCACGTCTACGTGAAGAAGTACGCCACGTGTTTGTGGGTGAAACAAACCTACCCACTATCTGTGAAATGAGTATTCATCAGGCATTGAATTTTATCGCAAATTTGTCACTTCTTGGACAACGCGCACAAATCGCCAATAAAATCTTAAAAGAAATTCATGATCGTCTTGACTTTCTAGTCAATGTTGGTCTCACCTACCTTAATTTATCACGTAGCGCCGACACCCTTTCAGGGGGAGAAGCGCAGCGCATTCGTCTGGCAAGCCAAATTGGTGCAGGATTGATGGGTGTGATGTACGTTCTGGATGAACCGTCAATAGGCCTTCATCAGCGTGATAATGCACGTCTGCTCAGCACACTGATTCACCTTCGAGACTTGGGTAATACGGTGATGGTGGTAGAACACGACGAAGAGGCTATTCGTACTGCAGATCACATCATCGATATTGGTCCCGGTGCAGGAGTACACGGTGGTTATGTAGTTGCCGAAGGCAGCTATGAAGACATCATTTCTAATGAAGCATCGCTAACGGGACAATACCTTAGTGGTAAAAAGAAAATTATGTTGCCTAAACAACGTGTACCTTATGACCCAGATCGGGTCGTCAAACTGTGGGGAGCAAATGGTAATAACCTAAATAACGTCAACCTGACCATACCTATAGGTTTATTTACCTGTGTGACAGGAGTCTCAGGTTCAGGAAAATCGACGCTTATAAACAATACCTTTTATAGGATTGCCCACCAGAATTTAAACGGTACGAATACTGCTGAACCTGCACCTTACCAAGCGGTTGAAGGCATTGATCATTTCGATAAAGTCATCAACATTGACCAGAGTCCCATTGGCCGTACTCCTCGCTCAAATCCAGCTACTTACACGGGGATTTTCACACCAATTCGAGAGCTATTCGCTAGTACTCAAGAGTCACGTTCACGTGGATATAAAGTCGGACGCTTCAGCTTCAACGTGAAAGGAGGACGTTGTGAAGCTTGTAAAGGTGACGGTGTTATAAAGATAGAAATGCATTTCTTGCCAGATATCTACGTACCGTGTGAAACTTGTAAGGGCAAACGGTTCAATCGTGAAACGTTAGAAGTCATTTACAAAGGACAAACCATAGATCAAGTCTTGGAAATGACGGTAGAAGATGCACATAAGTATTTCCATGCTATTCCCTCCATTTTTAGTAAACTACAAACACTTATGGACGTTGGTTTGTCTTACATTCGTTTGGGTCAAGCGGCAACCACACTGTCGGGTGGAGAAGCACAGCGTGTTAAATTGGCACGTGAACTATCTAAACGTGACACTGGGAGCACTTTGTATATCCTAGATGAACCTACTACAGGTCTACATTTTCATGATATTCAACAGTTATTAACGGTACTGCATCGCCTACGTGATCACGGTAATACCATAGTGGTGATCGAGCATAACCTTGATGTCATTAAAACAGCAGATTGGATTCTTGATTTAGGACCAGAAGGAGGAAGCGGTGGTGGGCGAATTATCGCAGAAGGGACACCAGAAAATATAGTTAAGGTAAAAGGTTCACATACTGCGCGTTTCTTGAAACCCTTACTGAAAAAGAAAGCATCATAAGCGAATACTTCCGATGATGGTTACCATGGCAGTTACTATTATCGCCTAATGAGAGGTGACTAAGCACTGACTATAGATATGTAGACTAAAACAAGTAGTTACATTTATTGGTCATCAACAACATCTAGGATACCCGTGATCATTGAAGATGCTTGAGTCTCAATAAAAGGAGGATCAAGATACGGGTTATGAAAATGATCGTGATTAAGAAGCAAAAATAAGTATTCGAAACCTTGCATGATACTAAGGACTAATAGTCAAGTTCGCGATAATATAACAATGGGACTGCTTGCATCGTCAGGTTGGAGGTTTGCTATGATTTTTTAAGCTTTGCCCTCCATGAAACAGACGTCCTTCGCACTCTTAAAATTATTTTGCCATTCGATATACTATGACAGTAATGTCATCGCTACTCATGGTTCATTTGATCTGCTTTTGGATGTAACTAACCTGCGATCTGCATAAGCGCTTTCTTATCAAGCCGAGTCATCTTGATACTTGGATTTTTTTGTTGAAATGAATTCGCCCTCCGTCAGGTACAATGCACGACTTAGCGGAGAATTAGCTAGACTAAAGTACACTCTCCGTATCCTCTTTTGGTTTGGAGATGTGCATGGATCATAACCACTTAAATGACAATGACCGATTTTATATTAAGCAGTGATTGGCTAAGGGTAATTTATCTAGCCAGATTTCCTGAAGATTTGACTGTGCTCACTCCATTATCAGTCAAGAAAGAAAGCATCATTTCCCAAACAATTTTCATTGCGTATACTGTCATCACCTTGCATCCAAACATGCTAAAGAAACCTGCCCTAACGCTACGAACCTGCCCTAACGCTACGAACCTGATGGCTTTTGGCTGTACTTAGAGAGAAGGCAAGCATTTTTTCAGGAATGTCTCAGCAAGCATAGGTCACTCGATTTAATGCTTAGTAAAAGTAGGCGTTACCGATATATATGGCATGATAGGGGTAATGGTGTGGCACTATACAAGGATCTCCCCCATCATGGCAAACTCTACAAAATTAAGATGAATATCGACGATAAGGTAAGGATAAAGAAGTATGTTGGCATTGAGAAATAGCCTGATATTGAAGATAAAAAGACCGAGTTTAGTCTTTTCGAAATTGATACTGTTATCGAGCTTTAGCACAAATCTTTTCTTATTATCGAGGTGGATAAAGTCAATGAATTCTACTTCATTAGAAAGATGCTAAATTAAGTAGGCAGATACAGTGGTTGAGAAATTTATTGATATTGTAAATTAGATAACGGTACATAGACCGTCGGACATGACGAGATTGCTGAAATCACAGACGCTGAGTTCTATTTTGCCAAACCTTATCAGTCAAGTAATCGGTGGCTGAATGATCATACTAATTTTTATCCAAGGGAACTGACTTCAATGCGGTCAGTAATTTGGCAATTACCAAGATAAAATACATCCTTAATACATGTGGTAGAGCGAATCTTAGGTATCGTTTCCCTAATGACGTTTTTAGAGTATTTGATGGTGGTTTAAGATAGAATACCTGTACCCTTAAGATGAAGGAGGGCGTGCAACTACTGTGGCAGATTGCTTCTTTACTTCGCGTTATCAGAAAGGTAAAGGTACGCTATTGTTCATACATAAATTCTTATAGACTTCCGTGCAGAACTCAATGCGATAGTTGCTGTTAAAGGTTATGACAACACGTCATTCATTGCTAAGTGGAATTATGGGAGAGGTATTAATAAAAGTGGTTTAGACTGTACTTTATATAAGTATCTTTATTTTAGTATGCATTACAGTTTTAACTAGAGATGACATTTCTTTCAAGAAATGTCAGTAGTATGACATTTTTGTATGGCAAAAGCGACAGCAACCAGTAAACTTTCCAATATTTCTAAAGAGTATATGTATATAATATACGGTCTTACCGAACTAGATTTTTAATTAATTTAGATCACAGTAGATCATGTCTAGAAGTATAATTGCTTATACGGGTATTTAAAAAATGGTGGGCGATACTGGACTCGAACCAGCGACCCCCTCCTTGTAAGGGAGGTGCTCTACCAACTGAGCTAATCGCCCACATGCCGTTTTACTTTATTACTGATATAGATTAAAAAACAAATCGCGCTCTTTCTTGCAGTTAAATGGTGGGTCGTGCAGGATTCGAACCTGCGACCAATTGATTAAAAGTCAACTGCTCTACCAACTGAGCTAACGACCCGTGGCGTCCCATAGGGGAGTCGAACCCCTGTTACCGCCGTGAAAGGGCGGTGTCCTAGGCCTCTAGACGAATGGGACACTTTATTGGTTATGCTTTGTAAGCTTCAACTAATCTTTATTTTCCAATATATACAATCCGTGTTAAATTTACCTTAATAATAAGGAATCAATCCTGTTCAAGTTGAACATAGGGTTACCTAATAACTCACTCCACTCATGACAGATACCAAGATAAATAACTTCCCATGAAGATAAAGATATTTCCTTTTGCTACAAGACTACTCCTATCGTATGAGAAACGTATTCACCGTAGCATTTTTACTCACCATTACTAGTAATTACGACTTCAAGGATTTTAGCTGCAAACTATAATCCAGACCATCACCTACTTTTGAGATTCCATTCCACTGATCTGCCTTCTGTATATGCCATTGTAGCATGTATACAGATCCACTCAGAAAAACTCTGATAATTGGACGTCATTGTCTTCTCCCTGTAATCTATTATCCGCAGTTTTCTTAAGAGTTCCCCTCTTTAATATACTATATACTTGAAGTTAAGGATACGTGGTGTGCTCAATGCAGAACTTAACCTAACATTGCACAAAACTAGTTGAAGATAACTATATAGTACTTGTTTGAGAATTTCCCAGAGATAATTTCTTTCCATTTCTGAGGGTATTAAGAGTAGAAGAGGTCTTCGCAAGGCAGAAAACTTAACCATGTGCTTCACCTCTTGTCATGAATCTCAATCATTCATTTGAATTTTCTGACTGTCCCTGTCAAGCAATCAACTTGAATCGATAGCGAGGATATTTAGGTCTCATTCTTACAATTTCTACGTAAAATTCGTTTGTGGCGTAGATGAACACGTCTCGTATTTCCGTATGTAAGCATCATTTTTGTCTAGTGGATCCACCTTCACTCCTTTCATATTCCTTTTGATTGCAACACACTCTACCACGTATTTCACCATTACACCTAAAAATTTACCTCTCTCTACACAACTTTATCTTATCTAGATTAAGGTTAAAACTTTCAACTTTGTCTTAACAAAGAGTCTGAAGGGTTTTGTTCTCAGTAATCATGCTTTCACCATCTGTGTTACACGACGGCTATGTGTTTAGTAATCCGATTTCCGTTTAGGAAGTTGATGTTCCATGGATTATAAATTCTTTCAGGATCCGTGATATTTAAAGGATTCGACGACTTAGTTACCAATCCTACTGACGAAATGTTTAACTTATTGAATACCTAACCTGCCAAGACCCCTGATAGGGGAGTCAACCGATGTTTCTTTTGTAATTAAAGTGAAGTTACGGAGGTACCGGCTTGCACCTATTATTCAATGTTTCTCACTACTTTTTCCCACGGGAGTTTGGGCTGACTCTAAGTTCTAATATCCCCTAATCATCATCTCAAACCAGTTAGGGAGGCCCCCTTGATATGAAATTATTTAAGCCACTAACTAACAACAACTGTTGTGTCCTGACATCACACCGGGTTCTCACACCGTCCAAAGCTCCTCAGCAAAAAACGTACGTTTCTTTTCTGTCCGAAAATAGGAAGCAAATTGACCAAGATAATAACGGCCATTCCGCAAAACGGAGTTATTCGTTTAGTCACTCAGTTCACTGATGATGATTTTATATACCATGTACGAGTTCACACAAAATTTGTATAAATTGAATTGTTAAAGAACGTTGACTTTCAATATGCTAACCGATGGCACTTCAGAAAACTGAAGCCACATATTTTACGCCATCCTGATATTCAGTCAAGAAAAAATTCCGCCTTATTTCCTTAGAAGATAAAGTAAAAAATCCTTCTTATGTCACGGTTAACTTTTAAGTCAGTGTAAAAGTAATAGAGAGGTTCGTTAAACTTACTGCGCTTTTTTAATTTAAAGCACGGGGAACCCCGATCCTACAATAGGGGCTGTTACATATCACTACTGAGTTTAGTATGGGATCAGGTGGTTATATAATGTTATGGTCACCAAGCAAATTTACTCCCTTGATCCCACTTTTTCAAGTTCCATTTCTGCTCTATTTTCTTACTTCCTTCAATTAATCATATACACCTGAATTCAAATCTGAAGTGCGACGCTTTCCAAGCAAACTGCTAATACTATGTCTTTTAAAACAACGGCAGGGTGCTTAAACCCTAAACATTGCTTAGATCGATGATTGACCCTTGCTTGAGTGGAGCTATGGTCAAATTGGGTGTACTGCTTCCAGAGCAGTATCCTGATGATTGACGTTTATTTCACGAATGCTATCTCTGAATTTCATGCCTTTGATGATATCTGTGAGTAATTTAAAGCCGCGTAGCCTATGCCAGTTAACCTTAGCGGTTCGCATCAGTTTGCAGGTTATTGCCAGTGTTATTTTTCGATTTCCACAATTTTTGGTTTTGTTCGTTTTTGGCCTCACTATTACAAACATTGATTCAATGGGTTTTCTTGTTCTAATATGTATGGCAATGCTCGGTGTGGAAATCATAAAATGCCCGCATTTCAACTTTGTCTTTAATCAGGCACCTCTCTGCTATGGGAGATTTAGCACCATATCATGTTTCGAACTGTCCGAAGGCTTTCTGTTCCTCTTGTTGTGTCTCCACCATCCAGATATCGTGAAGAGTTTTTTCATTCTTGGTTAAACAGATTTTCGGATTTTGTTTAATACATTGGCTGTTTGGTATACCCAGCAGCGCTGATGACGCGTCGTTGGCCAATGCTTTTTCACTGCATTCCAAAAGTCGAAAGCACCATCACTAATGGTGAGTTCAGGAGTGATGCTGATTGGAACGTTAGCTGTGATAGAACTCTAAGCCAACTGACCTCTAACTCCCTTGTACCCATCGACAACGGCTAACACTTCCTTGTGTCTGGCATCATCGACGCTGATGACAACAAGTAGGCAAAACTTGTTATCCATCAAAACTTTGCAGTAAATACCATCGAGCTAAGTGGAGACATACTGACGTTTACTTAGGAGGCGCTTACGCCATTGGTCGTATTCTTCTTCCCACTGCTGCTTGAGGCGAGAAACACTGTTTGCTGACGCCCCCTTGCTTACCTAAGAGCGATTTCAAGGCTGGCTGTATATCGTTCGTGTAGATCCCCCGCAGATAGAGCCAAGGGATAAGCTCTTCTATGTTTTTGGTTCGCTTGAGATAGGATGGACTCAGTGTGCTATTGAACTTGATCTCGCTCCCTGATCTATTTTGAACCTTTGGGACTTTGACGGTAATGTCGCCGAATCAAGTTTGTAGGTGCCGCTCAGGCAAATGGCCATTGCAAACCACTCCCTGCTTTCCGTTCACTTGGAGTGATGTAAAATTATCGAGCCAGAATTTAACCTCCGCTTCTATAGCTTGAGCTAACAACTGCTGTGCGCCTTGTTTCAGCGGTTCATTAAGCGGGTTTTCTACTTTAATCTGAACTACGCATGAAAAATGAACTGAATGCTAAAGTCACGATCTGATCGTTTAAAAAAATGATTGACTGCATAAGGACTTGAGCATGAATAACTTAGACGTTGTTTTCATCGATGTCGATGATTTCTGCCAAACTTTCCTCCTTGCATGGTAAAAACTGCAAATTTCTTCTGGTATCAAACAAAGAAACAAGCCTTCTCGCCTCTCAGTTAGCGAAGTGATGACGATAGTAATATCTTTCCATCAATCTCGGTGTTGGCAAATATAAACTTATGTCCACGATGACCGTGATGTTTTGGACAATGCCATGCCTTAATGGTAGCGTTGTTTATCTAAAAAGTGACTGAACTACGGTTTACTAATGCTTGATTTATATTATTTCAAGTTGCTGATCTTGTGCTTAGATTTTTCCATTATAATCTCTCGCTTAATTGCATAAGCATCTGATTGTAGAAATTGCGATTAGTTCCAGATATTTAGGAAACAACACCTTGAGCAACGATTGGCTTACGGTGACTTTTTTAACCAAATTGCCAGAATATTTCGGTGGTGTTTTTCCCACTATCAGTCGAGAAATAAAGCGCTATATCCCAGATAATTTTCACGGCGTATACTATCATCTCCTTGTATCAGAACAAGCTAAAAAACTGCTTAAACGCTACGAATGGGTTGGCTTTTAGATGTATATAAGAGAGAAGGAAGGCGTTCATTCATGGTCATCTTAGCCATGCATACGTCACTAGATGTGATTAGCGGAGAAACTAGTGTTAAAGCATGATGTGGTGCTTAGTGAAAGCACCCTTTATCGGTAGATATGGCATGATAGGGGTAATGGCTGGGCGCTATAAAAAGGATCTTCTCCATCGTGGAAAATCTTATAAAATTAAGATGAGTATCGGCGATACGGTAAAGAACTGTATTGGCATTGAGAATTGGTCTGATATTGCAGACGAGAAGACTAAATTTGGTCACTACGAAAGTGACACTGTCGTCGGGATTGGGCACAACTCTTTTCTTCTCAATATGGTGGATAAAGCTAATAAACTCTACTTCATCAGGAAGATGTCTAATAAACCTAAGATCTGCATAAGCACTTGCTTATCAAGCCGAGTCATCTTGAAGCTCAGCTTCTTTGGTTGAAATGAATACGTGATAAGTCCAACCATAAAGCTGATATAATTACGGTGCCAAGAATGCTCGATTTAGGATATGTTTTTTAGTTGGTCAAAATCGGTTTCAATAATAAATCGTTTTCGGAGCATCAGGCGGTCCCAAAGTTTCATCACTTTTGGCACTTTGGGTTTCATATTCTTTTTCATACCAGTTATCAGTGTCACTCTCTTGTATGTAAGTTTCCGCACTAATGGGCTAGATATATAACTTTTATCTCCGTAGAACCACCCCATCGTTCCTTTTCCTCGCTTCTCGGTACCTTTAAAGACCTGATATCTGAAAATGCGTAGGGTGTGACAAACCTGTAGCTGACTAATTCAGGAAATTCGTTGGTGAAGTAGCTGCAAACAAAGTGGATGTTATAGGTTTTAAAGTCTCAATACCCCGATGGATAGAAAGTTATCACTATCGTCATCACTTCGCCAACTAAGAGGAGAGAAGGCTTGTTTCTTTGTTTAACACCGGAAGAAATTAGGTGTTTCTACCCTGTGAGGGAGGAAAGTCTGGCAGAAATCGTCAACATCGATGAAAACAACGTCTAAGTTATTCATGCCCAAGTCCTTATGCAGTCAATCATTTTTTTAAACGATCAGATCGTGACTTTGTTATTTAGTGCATTTCTTATGCGTAGTTCAGGTTAATAAACAGGCGGATACAGGGGTTGAGACGTTTATTGATATTGTAAATTCCACCTTCCATGACTTCAAAATCCTCAGATCAGACAACGGATAGAGTGTGCAGATCATGGATAGATTACTGAAATTAAGGACGCTGATTTCTATTTCGCCAGATCTTCTTGGTAAGTGCTCGGGGACTGAATTGGCATACCAATGATCTGATAAGGTGATTTTACCCAAGTGAACTAACTTTAATGCGGTCAGTTAATGAGGGAATTGCCAAGATGAAACACATTTTCAATACACGTGGTAGTGCGCATCTTGGGTATCGCTCTGCTGGCGATATTTTTAGAGTTTTTGATGGTTGATTAAGATCTAATACCTGTTTATTTCAGATGAAGGAGGGTGCTTCTATCAGGTTATTTGCTCTATTTTTTATTTTTTCACCTAGGAATTTCCTCCCAGAAACTATATGTGGTGGGGCTTAAGGCATGTCCATTTCTGTGATACATTTAGCACGAGTGAACAGATAAAAGGCATGAATGAATTTCCAAGGTATCAAATTGAAGCTGCTTCGCTTTAAACGTATTTTCACTACGAATTGGGCCATATTCATATCCAGTCATCCGTGCTATATCACCAATTATTATCATTCAAAAATTGCTAAGATGCTGAAGTGTGGAAGCTCAGACAATGATCTTACCACTTACCAATGCTTGGGTTGCGGTCAATGGCAACATAAAGTTAACTTTAGTTATAAGGGGAAAGCTTGTCCGCAACGTGGAAAAGGTTATGTACTGGAGAGTATGGTCAAAATAGGCGTCTGCTTGTTTCCTAGAGTGAGATATCAGCAAGGTATCTTAACATTGCCTGAGCAACTTCGTATTCCTTTCCATAATCACTCCAATCAGAAGAGTTTGTATTTTAGGTTTATGATCTTGGCGGAATCCTGCCTATCAGAGTTAATTCAAGTGCACTTTAAGAGCGATGCGTGTGAAATAGTCGTGATTGTTTTCATCCATAACCTATAGTTGTAATGGCAACTATTATCCACATTTACATGTGATACTAGCTGAAGATGCATTCTTTCCTTCAAACTAGGATTGGAAAGGGTTTCAGCATTTATCGTTATCTTAGCTACGATTACTTTAGCAACAACACTTACTGAAGTTAATGGAGGTTAAGTTTCCGGTGCGTCAATATGTGATAAGAACCGTATGGGCTAATTATCCTGATGGTTTCTATGCCCATTTTGGCAATGGTCGTAAAAATAAAGTATCAAGTACAAGCTACCGAGGGTTAATACGATACCTAACCAACTATTTATCATCCCCGTTGATAGGCTTATCTAGGATAGTTGGGTATGACGGTCATCAAATCAGGTATTACTATCAATTACATAAAACGAAGTTGAAAACGTATGAGATAGTAGATGATCAGGTATTTGTTGGCAGGCTGGTTCCGCACATTCTTCCTAAAGGATTTCAACTAGTGAGATATTGTGGTCTTCAAGCGACAGTGAGCTTTAAGAAGAGGTAGCAGGTCCTAATCCCTTAAAATGTGTGTTTTGTAGGAGAGGGATGGAGTTAGTTCGGCTCACCCACCCAAAGCATGGTGTGCTCTTCGATTTGTTTGCTTCCGATAGTGGTTAATTGATATGGTTTTTGTTCTCTAAAAAATCTACTTTTCATTTCTAGTTTAGTTAATTTAAATTCGTAATTTCCCATCTTAGTTCAAGGGCTTAAATTTTTACTATTCATAGTATACACATAGCAACCTGCAACTATTGCTACCCCCACTTAAGACCCAATAAATAACTGAAAAGTTATAAACCTATAATGAAATGACATAAATAAACCCACGAATAAAAAACCCGTAAAGCAGAGCTTTACGGGTTTAGTGAAACCTTGATGTATTCTATTATGAATAGCAGGATCGATGATTACATCATGCCACCCATACCACCCATACCGCCCATATCAGGGGTTGCTGATGACTCTTGTTTAGGACGTTCAGTCACCATTGTTTCTGTGGTGATCATCAGGCCAGCAACAGACGCAGCAAATTGCAGAGCTGAACGGGTAACCTTAGTTGGATCTAAGATACCCATTTCAATCATATCCCCATATTCACTTGTTGCTGCGTTATAACCGTAGTTACCATCACCCGCTTTCACATTGTTCGCGACAACTGAATCTTCGTCGCCGGCATTAAGTGAGATTTGACGAATAGGGGCTTCCATTGCACGAAGTGCAACACGAATACCTACATTTTGGTCTTCATTTTCGCCTTTTAGGTCAATAACTCTATGCGCTGCTCGGATAAGTGCAACACCGCCGCCAGCTACAACGCCTTCCTCTACCGCTGCACGTGTCGCATGCAAGGCATCTTCAACACGAGCCTTTTTCTCTTTCATTTCAACTTCAGTTGCAGCACCAACCTTGATCACTGCAACTCCGCCAGCCAGCTTAGCTACACGCTCTTGCAGTTTTTCTTTATCGTAGTCCGATGTTGCATCTTCGATTTGCTGACGAACTTGTGCAACACGACCGCGGATGGACGCTTCATCACCACCACCATCAATAATTGTGGTATTTTCTTTAGTGATAGTAACACGCTTAGCTTGACCAAGATCTTCCAACGTCACTTTTTCCAGTTCTAAACCGATTTCCTCAGAAATCACAGTACCAGCTGTCAGTGTTGCAATATCTTGCAGCATTGCTTTACGGCGGTCACCGAAACCAGGTGCTTTCACAGCCGCTACTTTTACAATACCACGCATATTATTCACAACTAGCGTAGCTAAGGCTTCGCCCTCTACATCTTCTGCAATTAGCAGCAGTGGACGTGAAGATTTAGCAACCATTTCTAAAGTAGGCAGCAGTTCACGAATATTTGATACTTTCTTATCAACCAACAGGATAAATGGACTTTCGAGATCAATCGAACCTGACTCTTGGTTGTTAATAAAATAAGGTGACAGGTAACCACGGTCAAACTGCATACCTTCAACAACATCCAACTCGTCTTTTAGAGATTGACCTTCCTCAACGGTGATAACACCATCACGCCCAACTTTATCCATCGCTTCTGCAATTATATTACCTACGATTTTGTCGGAGTTAGCTGAGATAGTGCCTACTTGTGCGATCGCTTTAGTATCCGCACAAGGGACAGACAACGTCTTTAGCTCTTCAACAACAGCGATAACCGCTTTGTCGATACCGCGCTTAAGATCCATTGGGTTCATGCCGGCAGCAACCGCTTTTAGACCTTCAGTAATAATCGCTTGAGCCAATACTGTTGCTGTCGTAGTACCATCTCCAGCCGCGTCGTTTGCCTGAGATGCAACTTCTTTAACCATTTGAGCGCCCATGTTCTGGAATTTATCCTCCAGTTCAATTTCGCGCGCCACTGTTACACCATCTTTAGTGATAACCGGAGCACCAAAGGATTTATCCAGTACGACGTGACGTCCTTTAGGACCTAAGGTCACTTTAACTGCGTTTGCCAGAACATTTACACCTTCCAGCATTTTTGTACGTGCATCATTGCCGAATTTAACGTCTTTAGCTGCCATTTCTCTCTTCCTTTTAAAATCTGTTCTTCTAGTGAAATGTAATTACTCAACGATTGCCATGACGTCGTTTTCAGACAGGATCAGGACTTCTTTACCGTCAATTTTTTCGGTCTTCATTCCATAGCCTTCTGAGAAAATCACAGTGTCGCCAATTTTAACATCTAGAGGTAATATGTTACCATTATCTAGAACGCGACCTTTTCCTACCGCCAGTACAACACCACGGGTAGATTTTTCAGCGGCAGAACCGGTCAGAACAATGCCACCAGCCGATTTTGATTCAACTTCTTGGCGTTCAACGATTACTCGATCATGTAGTGGACGAATGTTCATCGGCCTTCTCCTAATTAAATGTAGTGATCCATATTTAAGGAACAAAAAGGTACCTGCGGTACTCGCAGATCCCAAAGCACACTTTTTAAAAGATACCTGCAGTACTCGACTCGCAGATCCCAAAGTACACTTGTAGATGGGGATGGGTTATCTCAATCCCAAGGGGGAAATGTAATTTTTTTCTTTTTTTTATCTAATACTTCTCCGTCATCACATTCATTCGAGTAGGTTACGCCAGCTTTAAATAGTAAAGAGAAGTAAACTAGCTCCATGTACGTAAATGAGCTTCTAGTGATGGGGTTGATAAAACATAGTTAACAACAGTGTAATTTTAATTAACCTCAGATCTGCATAAGCGCTTGCTTATCAAACCTAATCCTCTTGAAGCTCGGCTTCTTTGGTTGAAATGAATACGCGCTAAGCCCTGCCAGCAGGTTAACCATAAAGCTGATACAACTACGGTGCCGAGAATGCTCGATTTGCGAGATGTTTTTTATACCCGTTATCAGTGTAACTCCCTTGTCTGCAAGTTCCCGCTCCAATGGACCAGAGATATAACCTTTATCTCCGTATAAACCCCCAAAGCTCGTCAACCATTTCTGATACAGGCTTTCTATCATCCACGTTAGCCGTCGTCACTTTGACTGAGATAATGCCACCTTATTATCCATGACCAAAGTGGTTATGCGGGTAATGGTTTTTTAAACGATCAGGTCGCTACTTTGGTATTAAGTTTATTTTTTATGAGCAACTGAGATTAAGTTACATAAATTGTAGGTAAGAGTTAGATCCCTCCAATTCGTGGCTCTTCCGAAAGAATAAAGTATGGTGGCAATCAGTCATTCTGCTTCCATTAGGTTATTTTGGTTAAGATGCAGAAGGAAAGAGGATGCATCCACGAAACCTGTGAGACGTGCCCGTGGTAAGGCATTGCCTGCTACATCCCAAAAGTCTAAACTAGGCAGCCCATTCACGTTGAGGTACATCAGTAATTTAATGTCTTGTGGACGGTTTTCGGTGACATCCGATTGCAGTAATACAAAGTCAAAGTATTTCAGTTTTGTTACAACCCAATTATTTTGAAACGTATACTTCTCAAACTTTTTACATGAAATACACCAGTCAGCATAGAAATCTAGCATCACAGGTTTTCCAGCTTGCTTTGCAGACGCTAACTCTCGATTAAGATCGTCGATTGACTGTATACGAATAAAGTCCACACCTCGTGTGGATATGTCAATTTCTGATTTCGAAAACAGTTTGTTATAAGTATACGCCGTACATATGTTGAATCCAATAATGGCAAGGATCGCACAGGTACTAGCCAACTTACTTGGTTTCAATCCTCGACTGACATGATACAACCAACTCAGTACAGCAAATAGCCATCCTGACCACAACAAGATGTTGCTCTCTTTTGACAGCAAACGTTCAAACATCAACAACGGAACCATAAGTAACACAAAGCCAAAGAATGTTTTAACTTTATCCATCCAATCCCCAGATTTTGGAAGTAACTTATTACCGAACATAGTAGTGATGATTAGAGGGATACCCATACCGATAGCGAGAGAATAAAGAGTAACGGTACCAGTCAGTAGATCACTACTTTGGGCGATATACAGTAACGCACCAGATAGCGGAGCGGTGGTGCATGGCGAGTAAATAAGGCCAGAAATTGCACCCATAGTAAATATGCCAAGGTTACTCCCTATAGACTGTTGGTTACTGAGTTGACTCAACTTGATTTGTAAAAAGGAAGGAAGATGCAAAGTGAACAATCCAAACATCGACATCGCCAGTAATATAAACGTCGTGCTTATACCAACCAATACATAGGGGTGTTGAAAAGCAACCTGAAATTGCATACCAGCAAAAGTAACAACCAATCCAAGTAAGGTGTAAGTGAGTGCCATTCCCTGCACATACCACATTGATAAAGAGAAAGTCTGTCTGTGGGTTTTCTTACCACAACCAAGTACAATTCCTGCCAAGGTTGGATACATTGGTAGTACGCATGGTGTGAAGGAAAGACCAAGACCAAATCCTAAAAACAATAGGGGTTGCCACCAATTATCAGCCAGATTACCAACGTTTACCTGCTGACTGACCAGATCTGATATTTTTGATACCAATGACATTGAAGCCGATGTGACAGATGGTATGGCTGTTGCTATCAACGAATCTGCATCTCTTGTTATTAACGGCACATCAACCCTTTTGGATGGGTAACAAAATCCCGTTTCTGCGCAACCTTGGTAAGTAACACTTAAGGTCGAATTGTTCGTGGCAGAAATAATAGGAACAGTGACTGTTAGTTTTTTCTTGTAGAGTCGCATCTTACCGAAGAATTCGTCTTCATAAAGTTGCCCTTGGCGCATTTCTAATGCACCAATTTTCGCATCATCGCTGGCGATAATCTCAATTCTATTTTGATACAGGTAGTATCCAGGTGTAACTTGCCAATCGAGGTAGACCCGATCACCTTGCTGACTAAAGCTAAATGGATATGCCTGATCAACTGTCACAAAAGTGGGTACATTCTTGATGGAAAAGGTAGGTGAATTAAATAGGGTGAATTTAGCATGTACGTGTAACACACTAAACAGAGCAAGCGTAAAAAAAGTAAATAATCGAAAACTGGATGTCGACATGATCTTCATCATAATAGGTAATACCTTGAAATTGAATTTATTATTGAGACTAGAGAAAGACAAAATTGGTTTCCAAAGAGATCCCGCTCATAACAAGTTGCAATAAAGAGATCATGTGTTTAATAAGTTGGTTTCTATTTAACAATAAATTTTTCATGGTTACCAAATCCTGTTAGGACACATGATACTTGTAATAGTAAACAACTTGATTGCAAGTTATACTAACGAACCATTCAACTTATTGAATGCATAAGCCAGAAAAAGAGACCATATGGTCTCTTTGCGTGATCTAACACATTGTTAATTAACCTGAACTATGCGTAAGTCTCGGTCTGCCAGTTTGAACAAAATTATCAGTCGCAAAAGAACGTTAGCAAAATAATTTAAACGCTGCTTTCGATTGATATCGACACTTTCTGTCAGGTTTTCCTTCCTACTTGGGAAAAATACTTAATTTTAGAGTTTAGAACAAAAAATAAACCGTCTCGCTTTTCAATCAGTGAAATCAATAACGATTGTTATATCTTTATTATCAGCCTAGATTTCGTGATTTTAAAACGTATTAAATGTACTTTTACTGCCGTCACCTAACAGATAAATTTCCTGATTTGATCCTCTATACAGAGATGCTTAAGTTGATGCAAAATGTTCTAGTTCCCTTTAGTTTTTATCGAGCTATAGTGATTTCTGATGTATGGGTAGGGAATAATGCGGTGTAACATGTTGATTTATCTAGCCAGATTAACAACCAATAAAGAATACACCGCATGAACAATAATCATAGCGTTACCGAGTTTCATAAACTAAAAAACCCGCTTAATGAACTGCTGA
The DNA here is from genome assembly GCF_002464935.1 of Candidatus Enterovibrio escicola. Taxonomy (GTDB): domain Bacteria; phylum Pseudomonadota; class Gammaproteobacteria; order Enterobacterales; family Vibrionaceae; genus Enterovibrio; species Enterovibrio escicola. The sequence goes on along the minus strand of NZ_NBYY01000009.1, from coordinate 379,897 downwards.
AATAAGGCGAAAGGCAGTTGCTGGTTTAAGCTATAGAAGCCGAGGTTCAATCCATGCACAATGATTTTACATCACTCCAAGCTAATGGAAAGCAGGGAGTGGTTTGCAATGGCCATTTGCCTGAGCGGCACCTACAAACTGGATTTGGCGACATTACCGTCAAAGTCCCAAAGATTCGAGATAGAACAGGGAGTGGGATCAAGTTCAACAGCACATTGGTTCCGCCCTATCTCAAGCGAACCAAAAACATAGAAGAGCTTATCCCTTGGCTTTATCTGCGTGGGATCTTTACGGGCGATATGCAGCTAGCCCTAGAATTGCTCTTAGGTAAGCAAGTCAAGGGGTTGTCAGCAAACAGTGTTTCTCGATTCAAGCAGCAGTGGGAAGCAGAATGCGACCAGTGGTGTAAGCGCAACCTAAGTAAACTGTGGAATATCTACATTTTGGCCGATGGTATTTACTGCAAAGTTAAGATGGATGACAAGCTTTGCCTGCTTGTTGTCATCGGCGTCGATGATGCCAGTCGCAAGGAAGTGCTAGCCGTTCGTTATTGATGGGTACAGAAAGCCTTCAGACAGTTTGAAATACGATATGGTGTTCAATGTCCCAAAACAGCGGAATACCGGATCAAAAACAAAGTTGAAATGTGGGTATTTCACGATTTTCCACCGAGCACTGGATACATATGCGAACGATAAACCCCATTGAATCAATGTTTGTAACGCTAAGGTTAACTGGCGTAGGCTAGCGAAGCTTTAAATTACTCTCAGATATTATCAAAGGCGTGAAATTTAGAAATGACAGTCATGCAAGAAACGTCAATCATCAGGATACTGCTCTGGAAGTTGTACACCAGATTTGATCATATCTCATTTTTATCTTACTCCCCACCAAGCTAAACTTACCGACATATAGCTAACCTGAGTTGCGCATAAGAAATGAACTAAATGCCAAAGTTGTGATCTGATCGTTTAAAAAAACTATTGATTGCATAAGGACTTTAGCATGAATAACTTAGACGCTGTTGACGACATCTTCCAAACCTTTTCTCCCTGCATGGGAGAAACACCTCATTTCTTCCGGTATCAAACAAAGAAACAAGCCTTATCGCCTCTTACGTTAGCAAAGTGATAACGATAGTGATAGCTTTCCATCAATCGGGATGTCAAGACTTTAAAACTTATTACATCCACTTTTGTTTGCCACCATCTCACCAACAAATTTCCTAAATTAGTCAACTACACGTGAATGCTCAAGTTCATGCAAGGTGTTTTGGTTTTGTTCTGTTTTGCTCTTACCTCACTCACCGTCAGGGATTGCCTTCGTTAATTCGTTCAAGCTACAGATTTATTACAACCTACGCATTTTTAGACATCGATGTACCTCGAAGCGAGGAAAAGGAACGATAGGGTGGTTCTACGGCTTCAAATTACAGCTTATGATCAATGATCAAGGTGGTATTAGTTTCACTCCCCTGTCTGCAAGTTCCTGCTTTAATGGGCCAGAGATATAATCTTTAGTCTCCTTATAAACACCATAAACACCCCAAAAGTTCGTCAGTCATTTCTGAAACAAGCTTCCTATCATCCATGTTAGCTGTCGTCACTTTGACTGAGATAATAACGGGTATAAAAAAGAATATTAAACCCAAAGTGATAAAACTTTGGGACTGCCTGATACTTTGGAAACCATTTCTTATTCAAACCGTTTTTGACAACTAAAAACATCTCCCAAATCGAGTATTCTCGGCATCGTAATTATATGAGCTTTATGGTCAATTTGTTGGGGGTTTATCGCGTATTCATTACAACTAAAGAAACCGCGTATCAAGATGACTTGGTTTGATAAGCAAGTGCTTATACAGGTTTGAGGGTAATGCAAGTGTATGTAGGGGATTTCAGCGGGACATTCATCAACGTAAAAACCAAATTGAAAAAGCCTCTTAACGCACGAAGTGGGAGCTTGAAAATATCTTTTACCCGCAGTGCCGTCTCAATTTCGGTATAGGTAAATATAAACTCACGGTTACGATGACCGTGATGCTTCGGATAATGCCATACCTTAACGGCAGTGACGTTTATCCAGAAAGTGACTTAGCCCAAGTTTATTAATGCTTGATTATATTATTTCCAGTTGCTGATCATGGCTTTGGCCTGTCCCATCATCACCTTCCACTGAACTCCATGATGATCTGATCGTAGGAATTGCCATTAGTTCAGATGTTGGGGAAATAACGCCGTATGACATGCGTTCAGTTCATGTCCTGAGGCTCGATATCAAGTGACCAATGTACTTTCTTCGACAGTGGTAGTTGTCGAATGCTGTGGAGTGCAATAGATAGTTTTTGCTGAAGGATCCTACGACTTGGGGTTTGAACGATCAGTTGCCATCGATAATGAGCAGCGCGGCGATGAAGGGGTGCCGGTGTTGGACCCATAACCGTGCAGCTATTGTCGTCTAGAGCTCCAATTTCAAGTACAGTCCGTGCTTGTTGTAGGAATTGCTCGACGAGTTCACTCTTATGTGATTCAGCGCGGATAAGACAAAAATAGCTAAATGGGGGTAGACTTGCTTGCTGACGTTCACGTAATGCTTTCCGAGAAAAACTATTATAACCGTTGTGAATGAGCGACTGCAACAGAAAGTGCTCAGGGTGGTGCGTTTGTAGCAAAACCATCCCAGGCTTGTTTGCCCGACCAGCACGGCCTGCCACCTGAATAAATAATTGGGCTAATCGTTCAGGCGCGCGAAAGTCATTACTGAAGAGTGCACTGTCAGTATCAACCAATGCAACCAGCGTAACATCAGGAAAGTGGTGACCTTTTGCGAGCATCTGGGTACCAATCAGTATTTGATATTCCTTATTATGAATGGCATGGAGGTATTCTTCCAATACACCTTTTTTCCGCGTATTATCTCGGTCGATCCGGACAGTTTTGTATTCAGGAAATATGGATGCTAGGTGAGTTTCCAACTGCTCAGTTCCTACCCCAACACGGATCAGCTGCGTGGAACCACAGTGATCACATTGATGTGGAATTGAACATTGTATGCCGCAATGGTGACAGCGAAGTTTTTGTGGTTGCTGGTGGAGTGTGTAGTTAGCATCACAATGCTTGCATGAGGCCAACCATCCGCATTTATGGCACATTAAAGCAGGAGAATAACCACGGCGATTCAAAAAAAGCATCACTTGATTACCTGTTATTAAATGTCTTCGTATCTCGGATATTAGCGGTGCCGATAATCCTGACTCAAGGTGTAAACCTCGAATATCGAGTATACCGTGTTTAGCATTTAAAACGTTACCGGCACGGGTAGAGAGAATAAGGTGATGATATTTCCCTATTTCCACGTTATGGATGCTTTCAAATGATGGTGTGGCCGAGCCAAGTACCACAGGAACATTCTCTTTGTGACCACGCATCACGGCTAAGTCGCGGGAGTGATAGCGGAAGCTATCTTTTTGTTTATACGATACATCATGTTCTTCATCTACAATAATGATGCCAAGATTTGTGCATGGTGAAAATAATGCGGAGCGGGTTCCGATAATAATCGCTACTTCGCAGTCGCGAGCGGCAAGCCAAGTATTTAAACGTTCTGTCTCGTTTTGTCCTGAGTGAAGGACTTCAACGGGAACATTGAATCGGCGTTTAAAGCGCTCAATGGTTTGTGGTGTCAGGCCAATTTCTGGTACCAAAATTAACGCCTGTTTTCCTTTTGCGAGAACAGGCTCTAACAGGTTGAGGTATACTTCTGTCTTGCCCGAGGCTGTCACCCCTTCAATCAGGTAACAGCTAAAATTAGGATTGGCATTTATGGTAGCCACCGCCATTGCCTGTTCGTTATTCAATGTTGGCTTATCTTCGATGACTTTGTAATGAGTAGACCATGGCTTGTAATGCGCATTTTGGGCAACTTCAATCCAGCCTTTTTTTTCTACTTTATTTATAACTGTGGCGGTGATATTATTTTCTAATAGTTTAGTGTGCGTCATGGCGCTATTGCGTAATAGAGTTAGTATTCGTGCCTGTTTTGGAGCGCTGGTCAGTGAACTTAATGGTTGAATTTTTCCGATATCAGTTAATTTCCATAGGCGATTTTGTGTACGGAAAGCTGCCTTTCCTTTCCTTAGGCTGACTGGCATAGCAGTGGTTAACACATTCCCAAACGGATATTGGTAATAGCGACTTGCCCAATTGAGTAGGTTATACAAAGAGGTTGGCCAAAGTGGTGTATTATCTAATACGTCATTAATTGGCTTAAGTTGCTCTAGTGGGAGATCAGACTGGTCAGTAAGCGCAGTTACAATTCCAATTTTACATTGTTTACCAAAGGGTACACGTACGCGTCCACCGACAATAGGTACATGATTGCCAATGAGGTAATCAAAGGTTTTGTATAACGGTAAGGGTAATGCGACTTTAGCGATTTTTGGAGTCATTTGGCAATGTTTAGGTTGAAGGAGATCATTCATGGTTACAGTGTACCTATGGGAGACTAACCCGCAAAGAGATGGTTGTATTTTATTATGTTGGTGTGATGAAATTACGTATGTGTTTGTCAACTAGTAGTTGCCACAGTTTTAGACTCACTTGGCAAATAGTATTTCTACCAGATTTTCCTCTCTAGCATGGGAAAATACCTAATTTCTTCCGGTATAAAACAAAGAAACAAACCTTCTCGCCTCTCCGTTAGCGAAGTGATGACGATAGTGATAGCTTTCCATCAATCGGAGTGTAGAAACTTCAAAACCTATTACATCCACTTTGTTTGCCTCTGCATCACCAACAAATTTCCTGAATTAGTCAACTACACGTGAATGCTCAAGTTCATGCAAGGTGTTCTGGTTCCGTTTTGCTCTTACTTAACTTACCGTCAGGTCAAACCGACAGGGCTTGCCTTTGTTGATGCATCCAAGCTACAGGTTTATCACAACTTACGCATTTTCAGACATCAGGTCTTTAAGGGTACCGTGAAACGAGGAAAAGGAACGATGGGGTAGTTCTACAGCTTCACCGTACACCTCATTATCAATGACCAAGGTGGCATTATTTCAGTCAAAGTGACGATGACTGACGTGGATGATAGAAAGCCTGTGTCTGAAATGACTGACAGAGCTTTGGGGGTATTGATAAGGGATAAAGGTTATATCTCTGGTCCATTGTGGCGGGAACTTGCAAACAAGGGAGTGATACTGATAACGGGTATAAAAAAGAATATGAAAACCAAAGTGATGAAACTTTGGAACCGCCTGGTACTCCGGAAACGATTTGTTATTGATACCGTTTTTGATCAACTAAAAACATATCCCAAATCGAGCATTCTCGGCACCGTAGTTGTATCAGATTTATAGTTGAACTTATCGCGTATTCATTTCAACCCAAGGAGCCGAGCATCAAGATGACTAGGTTTGATAAGCAAGCGCTTATGCAGATCTGAGGTTGACTTAGTATCTTTCGTCGTCATGGATTAAGCAGTATAGGTAAAACCTCATTATCACCTACAGAAACTAGGCTAACTTCTACAGTAATCATCTCATAAGTAGACACATCAACGGCAAAATAAGATTTGCGCCCGATATGTCGCTTATCCTTACCGTGTTTACGCGTTTTCTATTCACCTTTGTCGTATACCTTTAGGTCTGTGGCATAATTAACGACGTGGGCGACTGCTTCTCGACTCGGCAAACGGTACTTAGCTTTTACGGTCTTCGAACATTTATTAATGCAGGTGTATATAGGGGATTTCAGCGGGACATTCATCAAGGTAAGAACTGAATTGAGAAAGCCTTCGTAATCTACGAAGTGGAAGTTTAAAAATGCCTTTCACCATCAGTGTCGTTTCAATCTTGGTATTCGAAAATATAAACCCACGGCCACGATGAGCATGATGCTTTAAACAAAGCCATGCCTCAATAGAAGCGACGTTTATCCAAAAAGTGACTGAGCCACGGTTTACTAATGCTTGATTATATTGTTTCCAGTTGTTAATCTTAGCCTTTGCCTTTCCCATCATCACCTCCCTCTTAACTCCATGATGCACTAATCGTAGGAATTACGATTAGTTCAGATATTTTGGAAACACCGCCTATGCAGGGAGGAAAATCTGGCAGAAGTCATCGAAATCAACGAAAAGAACGTCTAAGTTATTCATGTCCAAGTCCTTATGCAGTAGATGGTTTTTTAATGATCAGATCGCGACTTAGGCATTTAGTTCATTTTTTATGCGCAGATCAGGTTACTTAGTATTCAGCATATCTCTTTGATATGAGCACTTTCCTCATTCATGTTGCAAAAAAAGATTCTAGCGTTGAACTCTATACGTTGATGCTATGATTTTCCCTTCAGGTATAATTAAAGATAAAATCATGGGATGTGATTACGGTTAATTTAATTGTGAGTCATACTACGTTTAGGTCTTTTTGTGTATCAAGTTACTTATAGATCCCTAATTTCTTTTCCAGATAATGGATGTTTGCACCTCCATGTTGGAAGTTTTCATCTTTCATAATTTCCAGTTGGAGTGGAACGTTAGTTTTAATACCGTCAATGATGATTTCGCTTAACGCATTACGCATGCGAGCAATGGCAACAGCACGGTTTTCACCGTGACAAATTAACTTACCAATCATTGAATCGTAGTAGGGAGGCACGGTGTAGCCAGTATAAACATGCGATTCCCAACGTACACCCATACCACCTGGAGCATGGAAGCGTTCAATCTTACCTGGACAAGGTAAAAATCGGACCGGATCTTCCGCGTTAATACGACATTCGATCGCATGTCCACGAATTTGGATATCCTCTTGGGTGAATGACAAAGGTTGATCTGCCGCAATGCGCAATTGTTCTTTTATCAGATCGATACCTGTTACCATTTCGGTCACAGGGTGTTCAACCTGAATACGGGTGTTCATCTCGATAAAGTAGAATTCACCGTTTTCATATAGGAATTCAAATGTACCAGCGCCACGATACCCAATTTCGATACACGCTTGGCAACAACGGTCACCTATATATTTGCGCATTTCTGTTGTAATACCTAATGCGGGTGCTTCTTCGACCACCTTTTGGTGACGACGCTGCATTGAGCAGTCACGTTCACCGAGGGAAATTGCTCTATCTTTCCCGTCAGCCAAAATCTGAATTTCAATGTGACGAGGGTTTTCTAGAAATTTCTCCATGTAAACAACATCATTATCGAAAGCAACTTTCGCTTCAGCTCGAGTCATGGCAATTGCGTGGGTAAGTTCACCATCAGAACGTACTACACGCATGCCACGCCCACCACCGCCACCTGAAGCTTTGATGATAACTGGGTAGCCAATTCGCTTTGCGAAGGTTTTGTTTTTTAATTCATCGTTGTCCAGTGTACCATCTGAACCAGGAACACACGGTACGTTCGCCTTTTTCATTGCGCTGATGGCTGATACTTTGTCACCCATTAAACGAATGGTTTCGGCTCGAGGTCCGATGAAAATAAAGCCGGACCTTTCAACTTGTTCTGCAAAGTCAGCGTTTTCTGATAAGAAACCGTAACCTGGGTGAATAGCGACTGAGCCTGTGACTTCTGCTGCACTGATGATACGTGGAATGTTCAAGTAGCTTTGAATGCTTGATGCTGATCCGATACAAATTGATTCGTCGGCGAGCAGTACGTGTTTAAGTTCACGATCTGCTGTTGAATGAACTGCCACGGTTTTGATACCGAGCTCTTTACACGCACGTAAAATACGAAGCGCAATTTCACCGCGATTAGCGATGACAATTTTATCTAACATAGTTGTCCTTAATTACTCGATGATGATCAAGACTTCGTCGAATTCAACGGTCTGGCCGTCTACACATAAAATAGCTTTAACCACGCCCATTTTGTCAGCTTGAATCTGGTTCATCATTTTCATTGCTTCAATGATGCAAAGGGTATCACCAACGTCAACGAGTTGGCCTACTTCGATGAAGGGTTTGGCCTCAGGACTGGAAGATCGGTAGAACGTACCTACAATTGGAGATAATACTTTATGATTAACTACTTCGGCAGGAGCATTTACTACGGGTGCAGTGGTAACAGGTTCAGTAACAATCGGCGTACCTAGTATATGCGTAGGTACAGGGAGGGATGCGACTACGCGACTGATGCGTATTGATTCTTCACCGTCGGAAATTTCTAGTTCTGAAATACCAGATTCCTCGACTAGTTCAATCAGTTTTTTAATCTTGCGAATATCCATGGTGTATTGACTCTTTAAAATTATCGTATCAGTTGGTATCTAATTGCAAACAGCGAGCTGCTGCTATCAGTGCAAATTCGTATCCGTCAGCGCCTAATCCGCAAATAACACCTACCGCTTTGTCAGAAAAAAAGGAATGATGACGGAAAGGTTCACGTGCATATACGTTGGAGAGGTGTACCTCAATAAATGGAATGCCTACTGAGAGTACAGCATCTCTTAGTGCTACACTGGTGTGCGTAAAAGCAGCAGGGTTGATGATTATAAAATGGGTGTTACCCATAGCCTGATGGATGGTGTCAATCAGGATGTGTTCCACATTTGATTGCAAATGATTAAGTTGAATATTGAGCTTGGCTGCCAGCGATGTCAGGTGTGTGACTATGCTGTTCAATGTTTTTTGTCCGTATTGACTAGGTTCTCGAATCCCTAACATGTTCAGATTTGGGCCGTTGAGGAGTAAAACTTTTCGATTTTTCGTCATGCCGATCGCTTTGCCCCTGTTCTTGTAGATAAAAGATAATATATTTTTTTTCAACACTCATGGGTGCGAGAATCCGTGTTTATGTAGTTCAGGCTACTACAAAAACGCAATTATAGATGAATTACAGTAAATGGCAGTAAAATACTGGTCTAATCAGAAATGTTCGCCTTTAATTAAGCCACGGGGTTATGATGGGTATTTCGTCGCAAGAGTTTATGAATTAACGATTTTCTCACCGAGATCTGTAATAGAGTTCTCACCTGCCTTGCATAGGGATATCTGCGTGATTTAAAAAATGGGTTGCACTAACTTCTGATAAGTTCTCAAAGATCTTGAAACTAAGCTTACTGATAACCTTCGAGTATGGTTTTTAGCATTAATCATCATTTCTACATACTTGCTTGTCAATTCATATGATAACTGAGACAGATATGGTTTGGTGTAGAAGAGGAAGCCAACTACCGAAAGTGGTACGTTCTTCTCTCCAATTGAACAAACAGTGCTACCATTAATTACCAGATGTTGTCAGCGGAATTGAGATACCGAATTACAGCTATTCTGGAATAGAGAATTATAATCTTAGATATTGAAAAGATAATCAAATGCTACTGTTCTTCAGTTTACCGAGAGCTGAAAAGGTACCGTAATAACGGTGAGTCTTCCCCTAGAATTGCTCGAGATCTATCGATGAATAAGCGTAAGCGAGCAAGTAAATACAATATACCAACAGATCAAAGAACTTTTGTTTATCTGTTAATCCAAAACGATTGGTATCCCGAGAAAATATTGCATGGACTAATTAACTCCAAGTCTGTATAGGCGCAGTTTTTTAAGATGCACTTAATACAGATCTGAAGTTAATTAAAAAAGTGGCGTCGAAATCGGGAGCTGATATCACCGTAGTGAGCATTGATTTACTGATACCACACAAAAAGCATGTCCATACGATTACGGCAGATAATGGTTGAGAGTTTTATCAGCATAAGATGACAGAAAAAGCTTTTAATTTTGAGATTTACTTTGCCCAACCTTACTCTTAATAGGTATGAGGGGCAAATGAAAATGCTAATAGGATATTGAGACAGTACGTGAAAGAAAGGAACAGACTTAAAGAGGGTCACTGATGAATATATGATCCTTACTCAAGCAAGGATCAATCATCAACCTAAAAAATGTTTAGGGTTTAAACAGCCTGACGTTATTTTTAATATAAATGGCTTTCTTTCATCACGAATACACGGAAGAGCATGAGATCAAAGGTAATGAACTTTGTGACTGTCTTATTATACTGAGAAATCGATTTATCAGCAAAACAGTTTTTTACCAACTAACACATCTATCCCAAATCGAGCATTTTCGGCACAAATGTGGGATGAACTTTATGGTCAATTTGATTGGTAAACTCATTGTTTATTCGTTTCAACAAGAAATCCTAGCATCAAAATCATTCAACTTAAAAAATAACACTTATACCAGAACTGAGTTTAATCAGGTAAATTAATGACTACGAACAAACCAAACGGACTAAACATACTCTAAAATTAAAAGCTGAGGTATTGAAGCTGGCTGAACCATTAGAGTTTAAATTAAGTGAGAGAGACAATTATCTTTAGATTAATAACAGTGTTATGTTTGGCGTAAAGTAACTTAAACTACAGTACAAATGTTGATATATAGAGAATGGGAACTTGCCCCTAAAAATGCCGAACTAAAACTGCTGCTTTCTAAGTAGGAAGCGGAGTTGGAGATTATGAAGAATTCAGTTACCAGCTTTGAAGAAAAACAATGTAGATTGTTGTGAATTTATGCTATAGCATCGGCGTTGTTTCCCAAATATCTGAGCTAACAGTAATTTCTACGATTAAATCATTATGAAGTTAGACGGGAGGTGATGATGGGAGAGGTTGAGCACAAGATGAGAAACTGGAAACAATATAATCAAGCATTAGTAAACCGTGGCTCAGTGATTTTTTGGATAGATGCTGCAGCCATTAATGGATGGAATTGTCTAAAGTATCACGCTCATCGTGGGCGTGGGGGTTATATTTTCGGATACCGTGATTGAAACAACACTGATGGTAAAAGGTATTTTTAAGCTCCCACTTCATGGATTAAAAGGCTTTCTTAATTTAGTTCTTGCGTTGATGAATGTCCCGCTTCCCTACATATACTTGCATTAGTAAGTGGTCGAAAACCGTAGAAGTTAAGCACCGTTTGCTGAATTGAGGAGCTATCTCCCTTGTCGTTATTGATGCTACAGGCCTAAAGGTATATGGCAAATGTGAAAGCGATAAACAAAGTTATAAGACTTAGTATGCCTGTTTGCCAGCAGACAATAGTATGCCTGTTTGCCAGCAGACAAATTAAGACTGTAAAGAAAACAGGGATCAGTGTGTTCTAGGCCTTGTTTAATCATATAATGCCTACCGTGGTACGAGTTTTTTAAACTCGTACCACGGTATTCATGCTGAGGCCTCGTATTCGAAAAAGATTGTGGATATCTGAATTGTTCATAGCAAGCTCATCAATTCTCTCTAGTTGTCCCTGCCGGATAAGTCGGTTAGGTATGTTCTGACTGTAAGGTGTTGTTGCATAATTGGCAATGGTAGTTACAATGATCACCTTGGAGGAATAAGTATTCCACACGAAAAACAATGTGTTGGATTTGTAATTCAGTTACACGACGCATTTACAATGTTACTGAAGATAAGAAAGCACAATGTGGCAATTTATATCATTACCTACCTGGGTTTAGTAAAACAGGATGGGAAAGAGAAAAACGTAATAAAAAAGCGACATTATCTTCATCCCTAATCGAGGAGATATCATAAAAAACCTTATCTCTATATTGTGAATAGATGGGAGTGATTAACTAACCGATGAAGGAGACACAGTGCATGGTAAAGAGACGAAGCTTGTGACATTAATCGATAGAATGAATCCGATTTATGATGGAAAAACGTTTTCCTGCAAAAGCAACTACATATGCTTTATGAAGCCATCTGCAAGTTGGAAGTAAGGAACTTAATGAGGCACGCTTTGTTGGATAAGACGATTCTGAACAAAAAAATGTAAAATACTAACTCTTACAGAGTTAGTGATTGATACTCGCCTCGAATAAAAGTATTAGATGGGCTTACACCATCTAAAATCTTTATTGGTAAGTGTGTTGCATTTATTACTTGGATCCAGATTGAGGTTATGATCAAAGTATGGTGAGGTGCTAGTGAGGTTTTGTGTTATTTTTCAATCATGGTTGCAACATAATCGGCAAAAAAACGTTTACAAATGATACCTGCGTATTGGATACATTTGGTCACTACCTAGTGAGTAATCACATCTCCTCACAAGAAGGTTAAAAACATTATTTGGACACGAAAATGGAAAAAAGACTGATCTTATTCAGATTTGTAGATCCTCACCTTGTCGCCTTTCGTCTGCATTGGTACATTTAGTGAAATTTTAAGAAATTTAACGCTGGCAGGATTAACCGAAGACTATGTTTAAGAAACTCCGTGGTATGTTTTCCAATGATCTATCGATTGATCTTGGTACAGCAAACACACTTATTTACGTTAAAGGACAAGGGATTGTTCTTAATGAACCTTCTGTTGTCGCGATTCGCCAAGATCGTGCAGGTTCACCGAAAAGTGTTGCTGCCGTTGGCCGTGACGCTAAGCGAATGTTAGGTCGTACTCCGGGTAACATTGCTGCAATTCGTCCAATGAAAGATGGTGTTATTGCTGACTTTTACGTCACTGAAAAGATGTTGCAGCACTTTATTAAATCTGTGCACGATCACAGCTTTATGCGTCCTAGCCCTCGTGTGCTGGTGGCGGTGCCTTGTGGCTCTACCCAAGTTGAGCGTCGTGCTATCCGTGAATCAGCATTGGGTGCGGGTGCGCGCGAAGTGTATCTTATTGACGAACCAATGGCTGCAGCCATTGGTGCTGGCTTACCCGTGTCTGAAGCAACCGGTTCTATGGTAATCGATATCGGGGGTGGTACTACTGAGGTTGCCGTCATCTCACTGAACGGTGTGGTGTATTCCTCCTCTGTTCGTATTGGTGGGGATCGGTTTGATGAGTCAATCATCAACTATGTCCGTCGTAACTACGGTAGCCTGATTGGTGAAGCAACCGCAGAGCGAATCAAACATGAAATCGGTTCAGCCTATCCGGGTGACGAAATACGTGAAATCGAAGTACGCGGTCGTAATCTTGCTGAGGGTGTGCCACGTAGTTTTACATTGAACTCAAACGAAATTTTGGAAGCCCTGCAAGAGCCGTTATCAGGGATTGTGTCCGCGGTAATGGTTGCGCTTGAACAGTGTCCACCAGAGTTAGCGTCAGATATTTCTGAACGTGGTATGGTATTAACTGGTGGTGGAGCATTGCTTCTCGACTTGGATCGTCTTCTGACAGAAGAAACAGGTATTCCAGTGGTTGTTGCTGAAGAGCCGTTGACCTGCGTGGCGCGAGGTGGAGGTAAAGCGCTGGAAATGATCGACATGCATGGCGGTGATCTATTCAGCGAAGATTGATCGTCATCTATCTATGACAGGTTGTAGCTGAATGAAACTAATCTTTGGTCGAGGGCCATCTGTACCATTACGTCTGTTTTCTGCTTTATTTGTATCAGTCAGCCTCATGCTGGCTGATGGTCTTCTTGAAGATTTCACCAATTTCCGCTATTTGCTCAATTCTGTAGTTGCACCACTTCAATATGCTTCGAATGTGCCGCGGGATATGTTGGATAACGTCTTCCGTCAATTTACCTCTCATCAGCAACTTCTTATTGAAAATACCCAACTTAAGGAAGAGCTTTTGCTGCTTCGCAGCGATCAGTTACTGCTCGATCAAATTAAAAAGAAAAACCAGCTATTGAGAAGGTTACTACATTCCCCATTTGTGCGTGAAGAACGTAAAATGCTGGCGGAAGTTATGGGTGTTGGTTCTGATCCCTATAAGCATCAGGTAATGATTAACAAAGGGCGAACAAATGGGGCGTATAAAGGACAATCTGTGATCAATGAACATGGAATTGTCGGACAAATTTCTTATGTTGGTGCACACAATAGTCGTGTGTTGTTGATCACGGATCCGACCCATGCGATCCCAGTTAGGGTTATGCGTAATGATATTCTCGTCATCGCAGCAGGTCGAGGACAAAGTGATAATATACAATTACAAAACATTCCAAGCAGTGCCGATATTGAGGCAGGGGACATGTTAGTTACGTCTGGATTAGGTGGGGTTTTTCCTGAGGGGTATCCGGTTGCAAAAGTGACGTCATTTTCTTTCGATAATCGTCGGCCTTTTGCTCAAGTGGATGCAATGCCAGCAGTGCAGTTCGACAAATTACGTTATCTGTTGCTAGTATGGCAAACGAATGTTGATAAAACTGAAGGCACAGAGGATACCAATATGCCTGTGGAATATGGGCAACAAGCTGTACTAGAAAAAAATAGAAATGATGCAGCTTTAGAAGAGCAAGAAACAAAAAATGACTAATTCTATATTTCGGGGTTATCTGATAATTTGGTTATCGTTTATCATTGCCCTGATCTTACAAACGGCACCGTGGCCAAGTGAGTTAACACCGTTTCGTCCTTCATGGGTTTTACTGGTCGCGTTTTATTGGGTGTTAGCCTTGCCACACCGTGTCAACGTTGGGACAGCGCTTATTTTAGGCTTGTTGTGGGATTTGATGTTGGGTTCGACATTGGGTATACACGGGTTGATGATGTCGATATTAGTGTATATTGTTGCACTGAATTTCCAATTACTTAGAAATATGTCTCTTTGGCAACAGGCTACTTTGCTCTTACCGCTGACCTTGGCAGGAAAAGTCCTAGAATTCTTGGGTGAGTATCTGGTATCTGGTGTCAAATTTTATCCAGAGTTGCTGTTGTCAGGTGTGCTTAATTTTATTCTCTGGCCTTGGCTCTTTCTTTTACTGCGTCGAGTACGTCGCCAGTTCTCGATTAGGTAATTTTAATACGCGATGACAGATCATTAATTGTGTATTGTGTCAATGTCTCCATGTTGGAAGTTGCTACCCAAATAGTTTTCTGTTTCGCTTTAAACGTATTTTCACTGCAAATCAGGCCATATTCATATCTAGTCTTCCCCGATATGACACGGATTATTTTCATTCAGAAATAGCTAAGATGCTGAAGTTTAGAACGTAGTTTTACTACTTACCAATACTTGGATTGCGGTCAAAGGCAACATAAAGTTAACTTTAATTGTAAGGGGAAAGATCGTCCGTGAGCATCAAGTGATGACGATCGTCACTTATGGGAATTGGAGGCCAATACTGATCTCACTTGTAACAATAAGTGTATGGTTTTGATTATTGAGTGACAAAAGAAGTCTGCAGTACCGGCAAGGAAGTGATTAACCTCCGATCTGCATAAGAGCTTGCTTATCAAGCCGAGTTATCTTGATACTCGGCTTTTTCGGTTGAAATGAATACGCGATGAGCCCCACTAGCAAGTTGACCATAAAGCTGATACAACTACGGTGCTGAGAATGCTTGATTTGGGATATGTTTTTTAGTTGGTCAAAAACGGTTTCAATAATAAATCGTTTCTGGAGCATCAGGCTGTCCTACATTTTCATCACTTTGGGTTTCATATTATTTTTTACCCCCGTTGTCTGCAGCAATAATCTCATGAGTAGATACATCAACGGCAAAATGAAGTTTGCACCATAGATGCCGCTTCTTCTTAACCTGAACTGCGCATAAGAAATGAACTAAATGCCATACAAAAAGCATGTCCATACGATTACGATAAATAATGGTCGAGAGTTTGCTCATCATGAAAAGATAGCAAAAGCTTTGGATGTTGAAATTGACTTTGCACATTCTTACTTTTCGTGGAAACTAGGGGCAAATAAAAATGCTAATGGGCTTTTGAGACAATACGTAAAGAAAGGGATAAACTTAGGAATTCTCAGCGATGAAAAAATTACCTTCTCTCAAGCAAGGATTAATCATCGACCTAAGAAATGTTTAAAGTTTAAGTGGCACTTCCGTCCTTCTTTAAGGAAAGAGTATTAGCAGCTTGATTGAGAAATGTCGCACTTCAGATTTAAGGTAAGTTTTAAATTCTCAATTAACATACGATGAGTGCGTATTTTATGTTTGAGAAATATTCATGAGAGTAAAAAATATATCATAAATTACACATGGAAAAGCTTGGTAATCCCTGCCATAGTGCACTGTGTTTTCTCAGTCTAGAGTTATACAATGTCTTACACGGACATTATTAAAGAACAAAAAAGTGAAACGAGAGGAATAATTGCTGCATTGCTTGAAGATGGCAGTGATCCGTCAGCACTTTATACAATTGAGCACCACCTGTCGGCAACAAGCACCTATGCTGAGATGGATAGTGTAGTGGTGGAGGCATTCAAATTGGGTTTTGAAGTAAAAGAACTGGAAGTGAAAAATGGCAGCAGGATGATTTGTTTTGACGCCATAATGGAAACAGTGCTAAATGCAGATCGTATCGATGGGCAAGTTGGAAAGCTGGTTGCGCTGGCTGAAAAACACAGCATTGATTATGATGGGTGGGGGACTTATTTCGAATCAAATAAATAGCGCTATAAAATAGTACACTTATCTGCTAGATTAAAATGATTAATAAGAGAGTCGGAAGGCTATTTGTTATACAACAACCAGGAGGTGTTGATTGAATTATTCCTATAACACGCTGATCCAAATCTTTTTTACAGTCTTAATTTATCTGCAGGCGAACAGGCATACCGAGTCTTATAACTTCGTTTATCGCTTTTATATTTGATAGCGTTTCACTAACTTGAGCATTGTTATTAACCTCAGATCTGCCTAAGCGCTTACCTATGCAGATCTGAGGTTAATAAGGTGTAATTTGAAGCCGTAGAACCACCCCATTGTTCCTTTTCCTCGCTTAGAGGTACCTTTAAAAACCTGATGTCTGAGAATGCGTAGGTTGTGATAAACCTGTGGCTTAGACGAAGCAACGAGGGCAATCCTTGTCGGCCTCACCTGACGGTGAATGAGGTAAGAGCAAAGTAGATCCAGAAGACTTTACATGAGCTTGAGAATTTGCGTGTAACTGACTAATGTAGGAAATTTGTTGGTGAGGTAGCGACAAACAAAGTGAATGTAATAAATTTTAAATTCTCGATACTCCGATTTATAGAAAACTATCACTAGCGTCATAATTTCGTTAATGGAGAGGCGAGAAGGTTTGTTTCTTTGTTTGACACCGGAAGAAATTAGGTGTTTCCTCCCGTGCAGGGAGGAACGTCTGGCAAAAGTCGTCGACATCGACGAAAACAGCGTTATAAGTTATGCATGGCAAAGTCCTTATGCAGTGGATAGTTTTTTTTAAATAATCAGATCGCGCCTTTGGCATTTAGTTAATTTCTTATGCGCAGCTCAGGTTACTTAACTTTTATGGTCTTCTAACACATTATTAATGCAGGTGGATTTAAGGGATTTCAGTAGGACGTTCATCAACGTGAAAACTGAATGGAGAAAGCCTTTAAATCTACGAAGTGGAAGCTTAAACATACCTTTTACCATAAGTGCCGTTTCAATCACGGTATCTAAAAAATGACTGAAACAAGGTTTGCTAATGCTTAATTATATTGTTTCCAGTTGCTGATCTTGTGCTTGGCTTTTCCCATCATTACCTCCTGTTTAACTCCATGATTATTTGATTCTAGGAATTGTGATTAGTTCAGATATCTGGGCAACAACACCTATGGTATCAGCAGATTAATTGTCGCTTAGGTGATATCAGTTTCCCGTTTTTATGCTACTTTCTTAATCAAATAAGAATGACTTTTACATTCTAATATAGTGACGATAGCACCAGTATTATTTTACCTAAAATTGTACTAATTTTCCAATTATCAAACCGTTCTCGACCATCTGCAAACGAGGGTTGTTCATCAATGAAGACTTTATTTTTAATGGTGGGCACCTTTCTTTGCGACCTTAGCGATCTCGTTTATGTTCCTGCCGTAAGTGATGGTAGAGTTTACCTCTTTGCCGTTTATCGACTGCGACAAAACAATACATTTACTCATGGTTGACGGTGATTCCTGTATTAGCATGTACGTGTGATATTTGCTTTAGATTTTAATCGTTTTCGAGCAACAAATGAACGAAAGATCTCTGATCTGTTTCTATCTTGTCTTTGATTGCTTGCTTACGATTAGTCGTCGATGGATCTTGAGCAATTTTAGGGCAAGAAGCAGCATTATTATTTAAACCTAGGGTTGAAAGTCATAAAAACCTCCCATCGTCGCCTTACCTTGTGTAAATACCCCCTCAACCCCGTACTATTGTGGAATACGAAAATTGTGATAGACCTGTAGTTTGGTTTGAATCAACGAACGTGGTGCCAGTAGATTTGTCTTGGAGGTGTGTCAGATAAAACAGATAGGAAGAAAAGGACTTTGCACTAACTTAATCATTTGTGTATAGCGGACTAAATGGGGTAGACAGGGAATTAGTAAATTATCCTACGTTAAGGATTTAAAAACACAAAATAACACGTACTTTCTCTTCAATCGCCAACCTTAAAACCTAGCTTTTTTAAAAGTTCGGGGATGGTACAGGTAAAATTTATTTGTCTTTTGTTAAAAGACGACTAACTGTAGACGGATGTACTTGAAACAACCTGGCCGCATCAGCGCCTGTTTTTTACCAGACGTAACCAATGAGACTATTTCGTCTTGCTGTTGTTTGGTTAGTTTCGGCCGACGCCCACCAACGCGCCCTTCTTTTCTGGCGGCATCTAGACCATTTTTTGTACGTTCTCGAAGTGTAGCTCGTTTAAATTCAGCAAACGAACCCACTATCTGCATCATCAAACGTCCAGCAGGGGCTGAGGTATCGATTGATTCTGTGAGACTCAAAAAGGTCGCCCCAGCAATTTCTATTTTTTCTAAGATCGTTAGTAAATCTTTTAATGACCGCGATAGTCGGTCTAGTTTCCAAACTACCACCGTATCGACGTGGGCGCAATTGCTCAAGCAGACGGTGTAACTCAGGTCGATCCCAGCGGCCGCCAGAGGCTTGTTTCTCGAAGACCAGTTTGCACCCAGCGCTCAAGAGCGCTGCTACCTGTACTTGGGTGTTTTGATCTTGAGTTGATATTCGTGCGTAACCACATTTCATTGTTGCGATAACCTGTTGCCATTTGTTTTTATTTTGCAATGTCTTTGTGCAACGCGCAAACCTTTATTCTGCCTTGCGTTAATAACCGTTGCACAAACGAACGTTTTTACAATAGAGGAAAGTTTGCATGCCACGCAAACAACCATTGTTAACTCAACTAGAGCGTGAGGAGCTAAAAAGTATTCCGGGCGATGAATCGACGCTAATTCGGTTAACGTCATTCACACAAAAAGAAAAAGATCTCATCGATAAACGACGAGGTGATGCAAACAAACTTGGATTTGCCCTTCAGCTTTGTTATCTCGATTACACTAGTGCAGTAATCGAAGTTGGTGTAATGCCTAACGCAAATTTAGTTACGATGGTGGCCAAGAATCTTAAGATCGATGTGAGTAAGTGGCACGATTACAGTGAACGACCAACGACTCGATGGGAGCACTTTAAGGAATTATATGAATTTTTCGATTTAACTCCATTTACAACAGTTCTCCGAGAAAGAGTGACTGAATACTTAACAGAGCTAGCAACTCGAACTGATAAAGGCATAGAACTGGCTAGAGCCATGGTTATTTGGCTTCGCCATGAGGGAGTTTTAGTTCCCTCGATTTCGGTCATTGAGCGTGTTTGTATTAAATCATTAACTGCAGGACGCAAGCGGGTTTATTCGACACTTACAAATGCACTGACTAAAAATCAAAAAACAGCATTAAACAGTTTATTAGATTATCATGATAAAACTCATACTTCGACACTAGTATGGCTGCGCCAACCTCCATTGAAGGCAAATACAAAACATATCTTATTACACATAGAACGACTTTCCGTCGTTGAAGGTCTTGATTTGCCTGATGGCTTAGGCCGACTTATACATCAAAATCGATTGTTAAAAATCTCCCGTGAGGGAGGGAAGATGACGACTAAGGATTTATCAAAATTCGAATCGAACAGACTCTATGCCACGTTAGCTGCAATTGCAGTTGAAGCTCGCGCAACCCTGATAGATCAGATAGTAGATTTACATGATCGCTTTATTAACCAGATTTTCAATAAAGCAAAACGAACGCAAACAAAGAAGCTACAGCAGTCGTCAAAAGATATTCATCACCAGCTCAATCAGTTCCAGAAAAGAGGGCAAGCGCTGATCACGGCTAAACGGGAAGGGATGAACCCATTTGATGCAATAGAAAATGTAATGCCCTGGAGCCAGTTTGAAAATAGCCTTGGCAAGGCCACACAACTTACTACTAGCAACAACTATGATGTTTTGCACTTTGTAGCTGACGGCTATCGAACATTACGGCGCTATACACCGGCCATGTTGAATATTCTCAATTTAAAGGCGGCACCATCAGCCTCTGATTTGCTACAAGCAATAAAAACAATACAGCAGATGAATAATGAAAACACACGTAGTGTGCCGAGCAATACCCCGTTAAAATTTATTCCTAAACGCTGGAAACCGGTGGTATCAACCAACGGTCTTATCGACAGACACTACTATGAAATATGTGCGTTAACTCAATTGAAAGCCGCATTACAATCAGGGGATATTTACATTACCAGTTCGCGTCAATTCAAGGACTTTTATGATTATATGATGCTTCTAGCAGAATATCGTAATCTGGAAAAGAACCGCTCCTTACCTGTTAGTATTGATCCTCGATGCGAGAGCTATCTTGAGGAGCGATTATTAACACTCAACAAAAACTTAGGAACTATCAATGACTTAGCTTCTAAGGGCGAATTACCGGATGCCTCAATCTCTGAAAGTGGTTTGCGGGTCTCATCACTCAAACGCCTTGTTCCGTATGAGACCGAACTTCTAGCTTCAAAGGTTGTAGGGCTTTTTCCACACATTAAAATCACTGACTTGTTGGCAGAGATTGACCAGTGGACAGGCTTTACGAAGCAGTTTAACCACTTAAAAACAGGCAAAGAAGCGCCCGACAGAACATAGCTACTGACTACGGTTTTGGCAGATGCTATTAACTTAGGTTTAAGCAAAAAGTCTGAGGCCTGCCCTTGCACCACTTATTCTAAGCTAGCTTGGCTTCAAGCCTGGTATGTCAGAGATGAAACGTACTCGGGGGCGTTAGCTGAGATAGTTAATTTTCAGTCACGTCACTCATATTCTGACGTTTGGGGGGATGGCACCACATCGTTATCTGACGGCCAAAATTTTAAGGTTGGTGCTCGTGGTAGTTACGGTGGACGGGTTAATCTTAAATATGGTCAAAAAGCAGGTTCACAGATTTATACTCATATATCTGACCAATACGCTCCTTACTATGTTCAAAATATTAGCACTGCAATACGTAATTCTACCCACGTGTTAGACGGGCTTCTCTATCATGAGTCTGAACTCAGACATAGAGGAATACTATACCGATACGGCTGGGTTTACTGATCATGTGTTTGCGCTAACCCATTTACTTGGCTTTCGCTTTGCCCCAAGGATAAGAGATCTAAATGATAAGCAGCTATTTGTTTCAGCCTCGATTTTAAAGGATCTTCCAGCATTGTCTTCAATGATAGGTCAGAAACTCAACATTAAACTCATCGAAGACTATTGGGATGACATATTAAGGCTTGCCTCATCAATTAGACAGGGATCTGTGAGCGCGTCTCTAATCTTGCGCAAGCTAGGAAGTTACCCGAGGCAAAACGGTCTAGCACTCGCGCTAAGGGAGTTTGGGCGGCTTGAGCGTACGTTATTCATGCTGGAGTGGATTCAAAGTCCGGAGCTCAGACGACGAGTCCAAGTGGGTTTAAACAAAGGTGAAGCTCGTAATGCGCTTGCACGTGCCGTTTTTTTTAACCAACTGGGTGAAATTAGAGACCGTAGTTTTGAGCAACAGCGCTACAGCGCCAGCGGCTTAAATCTAGTCACAGCGGCAATTGTTCTTTGGAATATAATCTACTTGGAAAAAGCAGTAGGAACCCTTAGAAGACAAGGTATAGAGGTTGATGACAAGCTTCATCAGCATATATCGCCCTTGGGTTGGGAGCACATTGCATTAACTGGAGAGTACCGTTGGCCAAGCCCTTAGCGTAGGATAATTTACTAATTCCCTGTCTACCCCTAAATCAGGATATCATATTGTTAGGTGACGGCAGAAAAGTTGCACATAATACGTTTTAAAGTCACGACAATCCAGATTGATGGAAATAGGTAATAATCGTAATGACCTCACTGATTGAAAGCTGAGAAGGTTTATTTCTTATTTTGGCACCTGAAATCCGATGTTTTTCTAAGCAAAAGGGAAAGCCTGACAGAAATCGTCGACATCAGTGCAAACAGCGTCTAAATTATTCATGCTCAAGTCCTTGTATGACTGATTATTGGATTTAACAGATCAAATCGTGACTTTGGCATTTAGTTTTTTTCTATTTGTAGCTCGTGTTGACTAGGCTACTCATGGGTTAATAGGTCGTTTCGTGATATGTGATAGATGGCAGCTATCATGTGCTAATTGTCCTAGTGTTATTTGAATACAGATGCGCTGTTAACCTAATTTAAAGAATTACGTGGTGAAAATATATGGGTGCAGAATTATTGATCAATGTAACTCCGACGGAAACACGTGTTGCAATGATTGAAGGTAGCAGTCTTCAGGAAATTCATATTGAACGAGAAGCAAAGCTTGGCATCGTTGGAAATATATACAAGGGAAAAGTTAGTCGCGTGTTACCTGGTATGCAGGCTGCGTTTGTCGACATTGGCTTTGATAAATCCGCTTTCCTGCATGCCTCCGACATTATTCCACGCACTGAGTGCGTGTCAGAAAACGAAAAACAGCAGTTCCAAGTAAGAAATATCTCAGAGCTTGTTAGACAAGGTCAGGATATTGTGGTGCAAGTGGTTAAAGATCATCTTGGAACAAAAGGGGCTCGTTTAACGACAAACATTACCTTATCGTCTCGTTATTTAGTTTTGATGCCAAGGATATCCCACGTAGGTGTGTCACAACGTATCGAAAATGACGCCGAACGTGCGCGGTTGAAGTATATTGTATCTGAATACTGTGATGACTTGGGTGGCTTTATTATCCGTACGGCGGCAGAGGGTGCGTCTGCTTCAGAAATGGCGCATGATGCTGCTTTTTTAAAATGCTTATGGAATAAAGTTCTAGAACGATGCAGTAAGTGTTTGTCTACATCAATGCTGTACAGTGAGTTGGGGCTTGCCCAGCGAATTTTGCGTGATTTTCTCTACTCTGAAATAGAGATTATTCGAGTTGATTCACGTAGCACCTTAAATGTTCTGAGAGAATTCAGTGAAGAATTTGCACCTGAGCTCAATCATAAACTGGAACTCTATATTGGAGATAAACCACTCTTCGACATGTATGATGCTGAAAATGAAATTCAACGTTCATTGGATCGTAAGGTGGAAATGAAGTCCGGTGGCTATCTCATCATCGACCAAACAGAAGCTATGATAACCATTGATATCAATACGGGTGCGTTTGTGGGACGTCGTAATCTCGAAGAGACAATCTTCAATACTAATATTGAGGCAACGGGTGCAATTGCCCGTCAACTTCGCTTACGGAACTTGGGAGGAATTATTGTCATTGATTTCATCGATATGAATATCGATGAACATCGTCAACGTGTGCTGCAAGCTTTGAAACAAGCGTTATTGAAAGACCGAGTAAAAACAAGCATCAATGGTTTTACTCAGCTTGGTTTGGTTGAAATGACACGTAAACGTACACGGGAAAGCATCGAACACGTCCTCTGTAAACAGTGTCCTACGTGTGTCGGTCGTGGCACAGTGAAAACTGTGGAGACGGTATGTTATGAAGTTTTACGTGAAATTACGCGCGTTAAGCACACGAATGATGCAGATAAATTTGTGATTTATGCCTCATCCGAAGTTGGTGAAGCTCTCAAAGGTGAAAAATCACATGTAGTTGCAGAACTTGAAGTTTTTATTGGTAAACAAGTGAAAGTCTATGTTAAACAACAATATACCCACGAGCAATTTGATGTTGTCATGATGTAATGATAAATCGCTGTAACCGTATAAGGATAAGCTTCACCTAATGTGTAGCCCTGTTTGATAAATTGGTCTTCATCGTTCTTATTATGTACGCGCCATTGTCACTGTGGCAATTAGGGTATTATTTCCAAATCTTGATACGGATAATGCCCCCTTGGGGAAACAACGCCATTGAGCATTATACTCTATAATCATCTACTCAATGATATGCGCTAACGTTAGTGTACAGAAAGTATTCATTTCATCATATACAGTATTATCTAAATATTCTCCAACATTCAAGATTAGTGTAAACTCTCTTTAGTTGGTCTGAGAAAAGCACGCTGTCTCGAAGGAAGCGATTATAAATCGTGGAAATCATTTAGCTCGCGTTGAAGGAATACATAGTTAATGAGCAATCAACGAGAAAAAATTTGTGACGTACTGATTATAGGCAGCGGTGCTGCGGGACTTTCTTTAGCACTGCATCTCGCACCTAGCCAGAAAGTGCTGGTTTTGAGTAAAGGACTTAGCAGTGAAGGGGCTACCTCCTACGCGCAGGGCGGGATTGCTGCGGTATTTGACGAAAGTGACTCGACAGAATCACACGCGCAAGACACGAGAATGGCAGGTGACGGGATTTGCGATGAAAATGTGGTTAATTTTATTGCCGAAAATGCTAAAGAGTGTGTGCAATGGTTAATTGATGGAGGTGTGCCTTTTGATCGAGAAGACAATGATAACGATAACCTCCCTAAATACCACCTAACTCGTGAAGGCGGTCATAGTCATCGTCGCATTCTGCATACTGCAGATGCAACAGGCATGGCGGTACAAACATCCTTGCAGGAAAACATTCTTCAGTACCCAAATATCTCCGTACTGGAACGTCATAACGCGCTCGACCTTATCACACGTAAGAAGATTGGTATTATGGGCTCGAACCGCGTTTTAGGTGCCTATGTGTGGAATCGAGATCGTGAACTCGTAGAAACTGTGCGTGCTAAATTCGTTGTGCTGGCGACTGGTGGCGCCTCCAAGGTATACCAATACACCTCTAATCCTGATGTCTCTTCAGGAGACGGTATTGCCATGGCATGGCGTGCAGGTTGTAGAGTTGCCAATCTTGAATTCAACCAGTTCCATCCTACTTGCCTATTCCACCCAGAAGCACGCAACTTCCTTCTTACAGAAGCATTACGTGGTGAAGGTGCCTACCTAAGACGCCCTGATGGCACACGCTTTATGCCTGACTTTGATAAGCGTTGTGAGTTAGCACCTCGTGATGTGGTTGCCCGCACGATTGATTATGAAATGAAACGTTTAGGTGCCGACTGTATGTACCTCGACATCAGTCACAAGGATTCCATGTTCATTACAAAGCATTTTCCAACAATTTACGGAAAATTAAGAACATATGGTTTTGATCTAACCAAAGATGTTATTCCAATTGTTCCTGCCGCGCACTACACTTGTGGTGGTGTCATGGTCGATAAAAATGGAAAAACAGATTTGAATGGGCTATATGCTATCGGTGAAGTCAGTTACACCGGACTTCACGGTTCAAACCGTATGGCTTCCAACTCGCTGTTAGAATGTGTTGTTTATGCTTGGGCCGCAGCTATGCATATTGGTGCTAACGCCGCAACTGCTGAAATCCCAACAGAACTCCCGCATTGGGATGACAGCCTAGTATCTTGTTCCGATGAAGAAGTGGTGATTCAACACAACTGGCATGAACTGCGTTTGTTCATGTGGGACTATGTCGGTATTGTCCGATCTACAAAACGTCTTGAGCGTGCTTTGCATCGTATTGAACTCCTAAAACAAGAAACTAATGAGTACTACAGCAATTTTAGAGTATCTAACAATTTATTAGAATTACGTAATTTACTTCAGGTGGCCGAACTTATGGTGCGGTGCGCGATGGCCCGTAAGGAAAGCCGAGGTCTACATTACAATATAGATTATCCTGACAAACAGGAAAATAGTGGCCCAACCATTTTGGTTCCTGACTTCCTTGTCTAATTCGTTATCTAGGCTTACCTATTTTCCATAGGGAAGTCTAGATCATCTGCATGCGTATTCACTGTTTGGTTACTGAAAAAAAGCCTGCAAGTTCCCGCTCCAATGGACCAGAGATATAATCTTTATCTCCGTATCAACACCCCCAAAGCTCGTCAACCATTTCTGATACAGGCTTTCTATCATCCACGTTAGCCGTCATAACTTTAACTGAGATAATGCTTAGTTATTGATAATAAGGTGTAATTTGAAGCTGTAGAAACACCTTATCGTTCCTTTTCCTCGCTTCTTGGTACCTTAAAAACATGATGTCTGAGAATGCGTAGGTTGTGACAAACCTGTAGCTTGGAAGAATCAACGAAGGTAATCTCGGTCGGCTTTGCCTGACGGTGAGTGAGGTAAGAACAAAGCGGAACCAGAACACCTTGTATGAGATTAAGCATCCTCGTTTAGCTAACTAATTTAGGGGATTCGTTGGTGAGGTAGCGACAAATAAAGTGGATGTAATAGCTTTTGAAGTATCGATACCCAGATTGATAGAAAGCTATCACTATGGTCATCACTTCGCTAACTGAGAGGTAAGAAAGCTTGTTTTTTGTTTGATACCAGAAGAAATTAGGTGTTTTTCCCATGCAGGTAGGAAAGTCTAGCAGAAGTCGTCGATATCAACGAAAATAGCGTCTAAGTTATTCATGCTGAAGTCCTTATGCAGGCAATAGTTTTTTAAACGATTAAATCTCGACTTGGGTATTTAGTTCATTTCTTATGCATAGATCAGGTTATTTAAGGTCATGTGTTTTACGGTCAATCAAGTTTTCTATGGCATTCTCGCAATAAATCTGGAAAGCATCTTCTTGCATACTAAGATCCAAGATATAGTGCATGGATTCTATCCTAGAATGTTCTCTGATTGCGTCAACTACTTGCTTTAATACCAACGTTGCTGAGCTGATGTAATAAGTAATAACGATACTCCAATTTTGACTGACTTCTTTTTAACTGCACGGTAGTTCCCAACTATGACGATTTTTGTTAGCTTTCTCTGAGCCATAAAATCTCCAGTTATCTCCTTGGTAATGAGGTCATGCCAAGCACAAGATCAGCAACTGGAAATAATATAACAAGCATTAGTAAACCGATGCTAAGTTACTTTTTGGATATACGTCACTGCCATTAAGGCATGGCAATGTCTAAAGCATCACGGTCATCACGGACGTGGGTTTATATTTTCGGATACCTTGATTAAGATTGTACTGATGGTTAAAGGTATTTTTAAGCTCCCCCTTCGTGGATGAGAATACTTTCTCAATGCGGTTTTTACGTTGATGAATGTTCCGCTGGAATCCCTTACATACACTTACATTAGTAAACGTTCGAAGACCGTAGAAGTTAAGTACCGTTTGCTGAGTCGAGGAGCTGTCGACCATGTCGTTATTGATGATACAGGCTTAAAAATATATGACTAAGATGAATGGGAAATGCGTAAATATGGTAAGGAGAAGTGAAATATCTGACGCAAACTTCATCTTGCGTTGATTTGTCTACTCATGCGGTTATTCTTGCAGAAGTTAGCCCAGTTTCTGTGGGTGACAGTGCTGTTTTATCTACATTGCTTAACCCATTACGATGTAAGATACAGCAAGTAAGTGCTGATGGAGCTTCTTACACAAAAACATGTCACCACGTACTAAAAACAAAGAAATAACACCCAGTATTCCACCTCGAAGCAACTCGGGGTACTGGGAGGAAGGGCATCCTAAAAATGAAGCGCTAAAGGCGTTGAAAGATAATAAACGAGTGGAGTGGAAAAAGGACAGGGATTATCACAAAAGCTCATTAGCAGAGACAGCAATATTTTGCTATAAACAGTTGCTCAGCCCTCAACTCACCCTTCGTAATTAGAATGCTCAAGTTGGTGAATCGTTGGTAAATATGAAAGCGATGGACAGAGTTATAAAACTCGGTATGCCTGTTCGCTAGCAAATAAATTAAGACTGTAAAAATAGTTGGATCAGTGTATTATAAGCTTAATTTAATCAGCAACGCCCATATTTTCTATAAAGAAATGTTTTTATAATTTTCAGTCCAAATTCAGTAAAAATAGACTCTGGATGAAATTGAACACCTTCTATATCATATCTTGCATGCCTCAAACCCATTATTTCAAACCCATAATCGTCACTTTCACACCATGCCGTTATTTCCAGATCTTTTGGTAAAGATTCTCTTTCCACTATTAATGAATGATATCTATTGACTTTAAATGGACATGGAACTCCCTTAAAAACTCCCTTATTGTTGTGTTTAATTTCGGATACTTTACCGTGCATAACACGTCTTGATAGAACTACTTTTCCTCCAAATGCTTCAGCTATAACTTGATGACCAAGACATACACCTAAGATTGGAATCTTTCCTCTTAAATGAGATATAAGACCAAGAGAAACCCCCGACTCCTTTGGAGTGCATGGTCCTGGTGATATAATAAGTTTGCTAGGTGGAATATCCATTATTTCTTGAATAGTCATTTCATCATTTTTAATAACTAAAGGTTTCCCACCTAGTATTTGTAGATATTGGACAATGTTATAAGTGAATGAATCATAATTATCAATCAAGCAAAGCATTTTAGTTCTCCATGTCTTTACACGAACTTATATCTACTATACCTATAGCTGGATTAGTAAGATACATTTTATCAGCATCAAATAACTCCTTAACACTAATCTCTTTTTCAAAAATAAAATTATTAGATATTAAGTCCTATCTATAAATACCATTTAAATTCCCAGACGAGCAAGGTAGTGTGAATAGATATCTATCTTTCTTGATAGAAACATTATGACGACTTGCTTCCACAACTGTACCAATTTCATTCAAAAGATAACGTCATATAATCCATTGTTAATAGATATTTATATTCATATTCATATAGTTTTCTCATCGACGTTTTATGGTACTAATAAACAGAACTATAGTTAATATTTACATTATTTATATATACGTCATTATATCCAATGAATTAAATAATAGGTTAATGAGTTATTTTTGATTTGTCGTCCTAGTATATATTTACGTAAGTATTCATGAATACTTTCTTTTAAATTTAGTGTTATATCAGTAAGCTTATTAAATATGACATTGTCATTATAAATGAAATTTAAAATCATAGTTGATCTACCTAACCTATTTAAGTGATGTCCTGGATTATAAAAAACTCTTTCAATAACATTAAACTTAATGTGTTTATATTAAATAAAATTTATCATTTCTTTCAGTTAAAAACTTTGCCTTTAGTAAGCATTCATCGAATTCTTTTTCAGCGTGACTATCAGATGTTATTCCACTCCCTATACCCATTTCACATTTCCCATTTAGTGTTCTGATTGTCCTAATTGGAACATTAAAGCAGAAATTGTTATTTGGTATTATGAATCCTATTGCTCCAGTATAGACTCCGCGATCTTCGGATTCTAACTCGTTTATGATCTCCATCGTTCTTAACTTTGGAGCTCCGGTAATTGATCCACATGGAAAAATTCCCTTCATCACATTGAGGAATGAGATATTTTCATCAATTTTTCCTCTAACTGTAGATACCATTTGATGAACAGTTTCGAATGATTGAATTTCAAATACATTTTCAACTTTAATGCTTCCTGAATCACATATCCTACCTAAATCATTCCTGATCAAATCTACAATTATTATATTTTCAGATATTGTTTTAGGGTCGTTCCTCATGAAGTGAATTATCCTATTATCTTCCTCAACACTATCACCTCTTCTAGCTGTACCTTTCATGGGTTTTGATTTGATTGATTTTGCATATTTCTCGATAAACAATTCTGGAGAAATAGACAGTATTTTCTCTTTCTTAAAGTTTAAGAAGGCTCCATAATTAACACTTTGCCTATTTCGTAAGCTAGCATACAATGCTAAAGGAGATCCTTCTAAGTCGAACTTATATTTTAAAGTGTAGTTAACTTGGTACGTATCACCAGACGTTATATATTCGATTATTTTATTTATTGAGTTATTGTATTTATCTTTACTCTCGTTAAGAGTAAGATTATGTATGGATAATCTTTGATTATCCTTTTTTAGAGAATCTATTAGTAATCTATTCAAGTTACTTTTAGATAACTTAACCATCTCAGTGAATGCGTAAAAATTTACTAGTGGTTGTGAGCTTCCTTTCTTACTTGTAGAGATTCTTTTATCAACAAAAGAATATCCGGCCTCATAAGAAATATACCCACCCAGATAAAGTCCATTGTTCTTTAGTTCATCTATTTTTGTTATTGCTTTTAACACTTCATCTTCATTAAATGCAATTATATGTTCAGATGGAGAATGTAAAATTATGTTTTTAGATTTTATTTCACAGGACTTATTATCATCAAAAATTGCATAAACTGAATTGTCTTCTGATATAATCTGTATTAGGTCACTAGAACTCATTTTCATTAAAATCCTATTTATTTGCTTAAAAATATATTTTTCCGAATTAAAGTCTTAGGTGCGGTGTTGTTGATTAAGTAAAGCCTATAATGCACTGATCCCATTCTTTTTTACAGTTTCAATTTGTTTGCTGGCGAGCAAGTATACAAATTAAGACTGTAAAAAAGAATGGGATCAGTGCATTATAGGCTTTACTTAATCAACAACACTCGTGTAGATTCCTAATCTAAAGTCTCCAGAGACATAATAATTCTCATTATGATAACCGTGATTTTTTATGACAAACCAATGGCGTCCAACCTCAAATATTGATACCTTAAAAACACGAGCACTCTTGATTCGGAAGATCCGGCAGTTTTTTTTAGAGCGTGATGTACTGGAAGTAGACACCCCAGCTATGAGTCATGCTGCCGTAACCGATATCCATCTGCACACGTTCTGCACAGAGTTTGTGGGGCAGGGGCATATACACGGTATTCCCTTGTACATGATTACGAGCCCTGAGTTCCACATGAAACGTCTACTTGCAGCAGGAAGTGGTGCTATCTATCAAATTTGCAAATCATTCAGAAATGAAGAAGTAGGACGTTACCACAACCCAGAATTTATGATCCTCGAATGGTATAGACCGAGTTTTGACCATCATGCCTTAATGACTGAAATAGATTCATTATTGCACACAATACTGGGTACCTCTACCGCAGATCGCATGACCTATCAAGGGATATTTAAGCGAATATTAGGAGTGTGTCCACTTGAAGCTTCAATAACTGACCTTAAAAGGGTAGCCACAACTCTTGGAGTGTTGGATATTGCAGACAACGAGGAAGATCGAGACACCTTGATACAACTGCTATTTAACGAGGGAGTGGAAGCAAAGATTGGCAGATCTGTACCTGCGTTTGTTTATGACTTCCCCGTATCACAAGCAGCGTCGGCAAGAGTTTGTGAAGGAGATTCTCGCGTTGCCGCTCGGTTTGAAGTGTATTACCAAGGTGTTGAACTGGCAAACGGTTTCTATGAACTGGATAACGCAAATGAACAATTGGCTCGCTTCGAAAAAGATAACAAAAGACGTGTGGATATTGGTCGCAATATTCAACCTATCGATCATCATTTGATTGATGCAATTCACTTCGGCCTATCCGACTGTGCCGGTGTGGCATTAGGTATCGATCGACTCATTATGCTTGCATTGGGTAAAACCCATATTAATGAGGTGATAGCGTTTCCTATTGAACGTGCTTGAGTCTACATAAACTATCAGCGTTCACCAGAGGTGGCTTGACTCGGTTTTTATGAGATTAAACATATCGGAATAGGATTGCTTACGTATTACCGATGATACTACATCGCTAATGACATCCAATGCAGACAGCCCACGTTTCTCACAGGTCTTCACCACGGATAGAATACGTGAATGGATCTCTAAGTCTATTTGTGCCAAGTTTCGATAGCAACAACCGTTTTAGGCCAAGGACCTGCAATCACACTTAATTTTACGTTGGTGTTTGAAAGATATGCCAACTTTGCAACTGAAAACATATTTTGCCCCTTATAATCATTACATAGCCATATACCGTAAACGGGAACAGTAGTATGGGCCCATTTATAACCTACAAGACACTTATTTTGGTCAGTAGCTTTCACTGAGGTTATTGTGACATTCATTTCATCAAAAGAACGATCCGATTTATCTTGGATAGTTCCATCCTCTCCCATAGCTTGGGAGTAAGATGATAATAACAAGAAAAATGTACAATAAATAAATCTTAGCATAACAGGACTAACCTTAATTATATAATCAACCAAGCCTTAAAAGCACTTAACTTGGAAAAGAAATACTTATCTAGTTTTGAAGTTATTTCCGTTTAGATAGATCATGAACTCTGGGTTTATCATAAACCTTATCCACTTCCCTATTCTATCTGATAGTCACTATTAATAAAAGTGATAGAAATGGATTTAATAAACAAAGAATTAGAGAACCTTGATCTTTATTTAAATTAATTTCAGCATTAAGTGGTGTTTCTTTATTTACACCATAAAACTTTAACAAAATTATAGGCTTTTTTATTAAATCCATGCTCATCGGTCTGTTCTACTCATAACAATTATATTGTTGTATCTTATGAGTCGTACACTCCTCATTAGAGGTATTGGCATTTGTTCATTAATAACGCCTATTTAAAACGATTTAATAGGAAAGCGATTGGATACTCAAAATCAACAACCATTAGTTAAACAGATTAATTTTCAAATCAAATATCACCAGTGGTGATTAGAGCTATTAATATAGAATACCTGACTATCATATCCTTATAGTTTCTTAAAGATTTCTCAGACAAAGAATTAGTTTCTTCTTTACACGTAAGACTTTTTAAGTCTGATCTACACTGAGCAGGAGCATGATTTCTCCATGGTTCTTCTCTCCATGCCCTATGTCCATCAGGGAATCCAGCCAATCTATATCCATCCTCAGTGGGTGCTATATCCAACGCCCGAAATAGAGTTCGATAATATGCAGGATTACGTGACATTGATACATCAACAACACCAAAACTAACTCTGTACCAGCCAATAATTTGGCTCAACGGAACACCTCCTAGAGCGGAAAACTCATATTCACTTGGGTGGGGAGAATAACGTCCAAGCACACCATTGAGATCGAATATATTGGGTGCGGAAGCAATAACGTATATATAGTATACAGATTGGCCACCAAGCAAATTTTGTCCGAAATTGTGAGCAAGCGTGAGTGTATTTGTAGTGGATATGTATCCATCATTAAACCGTGTATTCCCTGTCAGAACATTTCCTAATGCATGGTTATATAAACTTATATTTTGAGGCGTTCCGTATTCGTATACATTGTCATGACCTCGAGATACTAAACCGTTACTTCTGATTATCTCATTTGGAGTACGACTGTCGGCTCTAAAGTAATCACTCGCTAATGAATTATTAAATGAGAATAATAAAATAATTAAAATCAAAAGGAAACGTATGTAAGAGAGATTATTAATATGCATATATACTCATATTTTATAGTTAATAGACTAAGTCTAATTCAACTAATTAAACACAATATGCTTTCCAATAAAGATACCAAATGGTCTGAGCCCATTTAATAGTTTTCTAGCTTATGTATCCAATAAGTTGGGGGATGCGGCAGCATAACTGACAACTCGGTTATTTTGATGTGCACCAATGCATATGTAAAGATTTCTAGCCGAAGTTATACAGCATGAATAAAAACTCGTTTTGTACGGAGATCACCTTATTGGATACATGACAATCTTCTAGGGCGTTGTTTCCAAAATATCTGAACCAATCTCAGTTCTTACGATCGGATCATCATGTAGTTAAGCGGGAGGTGATGATGGGAAAGGGAAAGGCCAAGCATAAGATAAGCAACTGGAAATAATATAATCTAAGCATTAGTAAAATGAGGTTCAGTCACTTTTTGGATAAACGTAGCTGTCATTAACGCATGGCATTGTCTAAATCATCACGGCTGTGGGTTTATATTTTCGGATACCGAGATTGCAACGGCACTGATGGTAAAAGGTATTTTCAAGCGCCCACTTTGTGGATTAGAAGGTTTTCTTAATTCTGTTTTTATGTTGATGAATGTCCCGCTTCAATCCCTAACATACACCTGCATTAGTAATGCGTTCGAAGACCTTATAAGTTAAGTACAGTTTACCGAGTCAAGGAGCTATCACCCACGTCGTTATTCATGTCACAGGCCTAAAGGTATACGTCGAAGGTTAATAGAAAACACGTAAATACGATAAGGACAAGTGGCGTATCTGGCGAAAACTTCATCTTGCCGTTGATTTGTCTACGCATGGTATTATGGCTGCAGAAGTTAGCCTAGTTTCTGTGGGTGACAATGAGGTTTTACCTATATCGCTTAATCCATTACGATGAAAGATACAATAAATCAGTGCTGATGGAGCCTATGATATACGAGCATGTCACCACGTACTGAAAAACAAAGGAATAACCTCCAGTATTCCACCTCGAAGCAACGTGGGATACTGGGAGAAAATCCATCCTAGAAATTAAGCTCTAAAGGCGTTAAAAGATGACAAACTGGCATAGTGGAAAAAGAACAGGGATTATCACAAACACTCATTAGCAGAAATAGCTATATTTCGCTATAAACAGTTGCTAAGCCCTAAACTTATTCTTCGTGATTACAATGCTCAAGTTGGTGAAATGCTGGCAAATATGAAAGTGATCTACAAGGTTCTAAGACTAGGTATGCCTATTTGCCAGCAAACAAATTAAGACTGTAGAAAAAAATGAGATCAGTGCGTTATAGACCTGATCTAATCAACAACGCCAGTTCAATCTGGTAGACTTTCCGAACTGGCATTAGATCACTGAGAGAACTTTTCGATAAAATCTAGGTAGCTTGGTTGAGTCAACGAACGCGATCCCGTAAGTTTGGCTAGGCGGTGAATAACCTCAGATCTGCATAAGCAAGCGCTTATGCAGATCTGAGGTTAATTCAGGAAATTTGTTGGTGAGGTAGAGGCAAACAAAGTGGATGTAATAGGTTTTGAATTCTCGATACCCAGATTGATGGAAAGCTATCACTATCACTATTAGCATCACTGCGCTAACTAAGAGGTGAGAAGGCTTGTTTTTTTGTTTGACTTCGGAAGAAATTAGGTGTTTTTCCCATGCAGGGATAAAAGTTTGGCAAAAGTCGTCGATATCAACAAAACAGTGTCTAAGTTATTCATGCCCAAGTCCTTATGCAGGCAATAGTTTTTTAAACGATCAGATCGCAACTTTGGCATTTAGTTCATTTCTTATGCGCAGATCACGTCAGCGTAGTTTACTTCGGTTATGTGCGATAATATTTTTTATTATTGCGCCAAGAGCATGTACATCATTTCCGGATCGTCCTATCAACCAAGTAAACAAGTCTGGATCATCACACTCAAGCAACGCAATAAAACTCTGCTGTTCTAACTCGGTCAGATCATCAAAACACTCTTCAAAAAACGGCATGATGATCAGATCTAACTCTAACATACCACGACGACACGTCCACCTAATTTTTGATTTGGCTTCTATGGACAAGATTATTACCTCATACATTTCAATAATAATTAGAATGAATAGTATCAGTACGTTACCTGCCGTGCTATTTACATAGCTAAACGTATTCTTACCTTGTGATCTAAGGACCTCAACTACTGCAATCCTATTTCATGTCTCTTGCTGACTTTTTTTAATCACAGCATTAAGATAATGATCCTAACATTTAAGTGAGAAACACCATGACCAACTGGTACGACATGCATTCTTTTCCCCGACTAGCCCTTTCTTCTGACAGTGAACTGCCACCGCTGTCAGTAATTGCTCTTGATACCATCACCCTTGTTATTGCTAAAGGGGAAGATACCATTGATTACCTTCAAGGACAGTTAACCTGTGATTTGGTATCGATGGATAAAATCAATTCAACCCTTTCAGCTCACTGCGATGCAAAAGGTATGGTATGGTCGACTCTTCGTCTATTTCATCACGAAGGTGGTATTGCCTTCACTCAACCTACATTAATCGCTGAAAGGCAATTAACTGAATTGAAGAAATACGCCATCTTTTCAAAAGTCAGCTTTGAAATTAGTGATCAAGTACTACTTGGCGTAGTTGGTAATAAAGCAGATCAAACGATGTTTTCTCTCTACATGGGTAACGGCAATGTACGTGCTACTCAAACGGGTACTGTAGTACGGATTGAACGAAACCGCTGGCTATTGGCTATAGGAGCATCCGAAGCAGGCCACCTACTGGATAAACTGGAAAAACATGCAATATTGAGTGATGCAGCCTTTTGGGATCTTCTGGAACTACGTGCTGCGATTCCATCGTTAACCGATGTCACCACTAACAAATTCATACCTCAATCGCTTAACTTGCAAATATTGGGTGCTATCAGCTTTAAGAAAGGGTGTTATACTGGACAAGAAATGATTGCACGTGCCAAATATCGCGGCATTAATAAACGCACTACATACTTGCTGCAAGGTGAAGCTAATTTCTCACCAAAAGCAGGTGGAGTAATGGAGCGAAGTGTTCGAGGTAACTGGCGTTCAGGTGGTACTATTTTATCCGGATACAGATTTGACGATGGGCAAGCATTGGCGTTGGTGGTATTGCCAAACAATCTAAATGAGGATACACAGTTTCGACTAGTGGATACTACTGCGATTTGGAACAAGTTACCATTGCCTTATAGCTTAACCTGAGCTACACATAAGAAATGAACTAAATGCCAAAGTCGTGATCTGATCGTTAAAAAACTACTGACTGCATAAGGATTTGAGCATGAATAACTTAACCTCAGATCTGCATAAGTGCTTGCTTATCAAGCCGAGTTATCCTGATGCTCAGCTTCCTTGGTTGAAATGAATGCGTGATGAGCCCCACCAGCAGGTTGACTATAAAACTGATACAACTACGGTGCCGAGACTGTTCGATTCGGGATATGTGTTTTCATTGGTTAAAAACCATTTCAATAATAAATTGTTTCCGGAGCATCAGGAGGTTCCAAAGTCTCATCACTTTTGGTTTCATATTCTTTTTCATACCCATGATTAGTGTCACTCCCTTGTCTGCAAGTTCCCGCTCCAATGGACAAGAGATATGACATTTATCTCCGTATACACACCCTGAAGCTCGTCAGCCGTTTCCTACACAGGCTTTTTATCATCCACGTTAGCCGTGTCACTTTGACTGAAATAATGTACCTTAATCATTGATAATAAAGTGTAATCTGAAATGGTAGAAACACCCCATCGTTCCTTTTCCTCGCTTCGCGGTACCTTTGAAGACCTGATGTCTAAAAATGCGTAGGTTGTGACAAACCTATAGCTTGGACGAATCAACAAAGGCAATCTCTATCGGTCTTGCCTGACGGTGAGTGAGGTAAGAGCAAAGCAAAACCAGAATACCTTGCATGAGCTTAAGCATCTTCGTGTAGCTAACTAATTTAGGAAATTCGTTGGTGAGATAGTACCAAACAAAGTGGATGTAATGGATTTTTAAGTTTTGATACTTCGATTGATGGAACGCTATCACTATCGTCATCACTTCGCTAACTGAGAGGCGAGAAGGCTTGTTTCTTTGTTTGATACCGGAAGGAATTAGGTATTTTTTCATGCAGGAAGGAAGGTCTAGCAGAAATTGTCGGCATCGACGAAAATAGCGTCTAAGTTATTCATGCTCAAGTCCTTATGCAGTCAGTAGTTTTTTAACGATCAGATCGCAACTTTGGCATTTAGTTCATTTCTTATGAGCCGATCAGGTTAGTTAAACCCAAGGACAAGTCAGTAGTACGTTAACGTCGTTGCATCAGGCGTTGCCTTACCATGTAAAAAATCCGCTGTTATTCATATAGATGAAACAACGCACAAATAAAATGTGGACGCGGCTACCCGATGGGTTTTTCTCCTCAGTGGCAGTGATGTGGTATATCAGACTATTCGTTATCGTCATCAATGCGGAAACAGCAAAAGAAATGCTGGATGAATAGTGCCATGCGATAGTAATAACCGATCAATGTGGTAGTTATAACTAGCTAGATCCTATGTGCCACCAGTTCTGTTGGGCACATGTCACCTGCAATTTACAACAAATGGCGGAGCATAGCGGTGGAGGTTTAACGTCTCATATTAGCAAACGTCTTGTTCTGCCATCCGGTATTTCAAATTCAGCACTGCTATGAGCAAGGAGAAATTCCCGATATCGAGTGGCGGCGCCGAATGTTTCGTATTAGTAAAAACCTTTTGGATTGGTTAAGAAAAGGCGAACATATCCTAACATCTTGGTTTGCTGGAAAGTTTGTCTATATCTTGAAGCACGAACAGGGACTCTGGGTTTTCCTTCATCATAAACGTGTACCTTTGACTAATAATGAAGCTGAGCGGTGTATTCGGGGCAGCAGAATCATGCGGAAAATCTGCTTCGGTACCAGCTCTTATCGAGGAGAACAGTTTCGTTCACGCGTTCTGTTCGTGGTAGAAACCATGTAAGAAACATGGGCTGTCTGCATTGGATGTCATTAGCGATGTAGTGTCATCAGTGATTCGCAAGCAATCCTATCTCGACGTGTTTAATCTCACAAAGACCTAGTCAAGCCACCTTTGGTGAACGCTGACAGAAGATGATGTCGGAAGGAAAGTGTCGCCCAGAAAAATTGAGAGTCAGAATGCTAAAGATAATGAATGCTGATAAGATCATAACTTAGTATTCTAGTTTGTGAAAGAACTTGAATGGTGGCTGTTTGGTGGGAACTTTTTATTACCTGCAAACGCACACACTGTGCTGTGTTCATTCTTTCAATAACTCTTTGTTTTAGGCATGAGCGTTTATGGTAGTTTCAAGGCGTTAAAAAATACCAAAAACAGACATTAAACCGAAAGGTCCTGAATTTAAATAAAAACTGCGACAATTAAGGTTTATCCTAGGAAAAGAAAGCAATTACCGAAAGAGGTACGCTCTCTTCTTACAAGGAGACCAACAGATCAAAAAACTTTCGTTCATTTGTTGCTCGAAAACGATTGGAGTTCCGAG
Organism: Candidatus Enterovibrio escicola; assembly: GCF_002464935.1. Lineage (GTDB taxonomy): Bacteria > Pseudomonadota > Gammaproteobacteria > Enterobacterales > Vibrionaceae > Enterovibrio > Enterovibrio escicola. The sequence goes on along the minus strand of NZ_NBYY01000009.1, from coordinate 340,915 downwards.
CAGATATCGCCCGTACCAACTAATGTAGGAACGCCCGTCAGCCATGAGGAGATTTATTGTTTTGTCGAAGTCTATAAACGGTTAGGAGGTAAGCGTTATCGTAATTCAAGGCAGGGACAGAAATGATATCGGAAAGGTCTCCAAAAAAAGGTGCAACCATTTAAAATGAGGTCTTCATGAATGAGTGGTCATCGTTGTAGATAGTCGGGAATAATTTGTAATTGGGAAATTGATACAGTTTTAGGTAAAAATGGTATTGGTGATATCGTGATGCTATCAGAATGTAAAGATCGTTTTTAAAACTAAAAAGGGGCATCGAAATCGGCAACTGATATCACCGTAGTGATAATTGATTTACTTTGTCCATCCTTAACTCATTCATTGGAATGAGTAGAAAATAAAAATGCTAATGGGCTTTTGAGACAGTACGTAAAGAAAGGGACAGACTTAAAAAGGATTAAGAATGAAGATATTACCTTTGCTCAAGCAAGGATTAATCATTGGTTTAAGAAATATTTAGGCGTTAAGCACCCTGCCGTTATTTTTAAAGAAATGGCATTAGCAGCTTGATTGGAAAGTATCACACTTCAGACTTAAATTTAGGGCTAAGTGTTGGGGTGGTCTATGTATTGGTACCAATAATCAAGGAGAAGATGCTCGAATGAGCGAGCAGTTTACTGATCAAGCGCTAATCTTACGTGTAAGAAACGGAGATAAGCAGGCGTTTAATTTTTTGGTCATCAAATATCAAAGTAAGGTATGTAGCCTTATTTCACGCTATGTAAATAATAGTGGAGATGTACCAGATGTTGCTCAAGAGGCCTTTATTAAAGCATATCGTTCTTTGCCGAGTTTTCGTGGAGAAAGTGCTTTTTATACGTGGTTATATCGTATTGCAGTCAATACAGCAAAGAATTATTTGGTTGCTCAGAGTCGACGCCCACCATCCAGTGATATTAATGCCGAAGAGGCTGAAAACTACGAAAATGGTGGTGCATTAAAAGAAATATCGAACCCTGAGAATCTTATGCTGTCAGAGCAACTAAAGCAGGTCGTTTTTAGCACTATAGATGGATTGCCCGACGATCTGAAAACAGCAATTACTCTGCGTGAAATCGATGGTTTAAGCTACGAAGATATTGCGGTAGTGATGGACTGTCCGGTAGGAACAGTGCGTTCACGTATTTTTCGAGCTAGGGAAGCGGTAGATAAATGTGTTCGTCCGATAGTGAACCACTAACAGAATGACCTGTTTATAACGGTGAAATAAATGGCTGGAAAAAAGAACCTCTCTGCATTATTTGATGGTGATATTACAGTTCTCAGTCCGATTGAAGAGCTAGGAAACGATGTGTCTGCGCAAGAGGCATGGAAAAGCTTTAGCATTACACGAGATGTGATGCGGGGAGATATGCCTAAAGACATGAACTGGAATATTTCCTACGATGTGGCTGTGGCGTTAGAAAAAGAACAAACATACAGTATGCAACAGGTTGAGGGTTTGACGTTCATTCAAGTACCTAAAACGATACAAAATATTGCACGTCATGGCATCCAATTTTGGCTCGAACAACTAACCAAGATCAGTATGGCTGCAACGATATCTTTAGCTGTGATTATTTGTGTGCAGAAATACAATGCTGATACTGTCACTGATTCTATGCTGGAGGGAATACAACCCCCCGTGTTGTTAACAATCCCTCTTTCCAGTTCCGCTGAACCAGTAAGTTTGAGTAGAGAATCGCAGCAAAGCCCGTTCAGTGAAGAGCAAGCAAGGGGACAACGTCGTCGTATCAACGCGATATTCCAAGACTACGAGTTTCGGCTCCGTTTGAATACTGATAAAATAGTAGAAAAAGACGATTTACTAACATTAACAGTGGGAACACAAGATTGATGAAACTCATCTTGATCGGTTTTGTTGCACTGATCAGCCTAGTTACACATGCCACGGTAGAAAATAACCCCGCTGAAGTATTATTGCGTCAAATGAATCATGCTATTGTTCACCTAAACTACGAGTTATCTTATATATTAGTTAGAAAAAATAGTATCGAACCTCTTCGCTATCGTCATGCCTTAGTTGATGGCAAGTCTTTCGGACACATTGCCTATCTTAGTGGACCACTTCGTGAAGTTATCCGTCGTGGTGATGAAGTAAGTTATTTTGAGCCGAATATAGACCCGTTTATGGTTGCACACACCCAAATGGTGGCACCTTTACCAGCTATTATGCAAACTAATATTGATCGTCTTGCGATGTTGTATGATTTTGTACCGTTGGGGAGTGCTCGAGAGACTGGTGTTCCGTGTGATATCGTGCGAGTATCACCCAAAGACGGAGAACGTTACTCTTATTTGCTTTGGATTAACCAACAAAACTATTTACTCTTGCGGGCTGATATACTAGATCGTGATGGTGACCCAATAGAACAGTATCGCGTGTTATCCCTGATTGTTTCGTCACAGATAAGCAAAGCTATGAGCCAGCTCGCAAGTTTTGAATTACCGCAAGTAGTATATTTACCGAAACAATCGAAGACAGACCTACAGTGGCAAGTCACGGTGCTACCGAACGGATTCGAGCCTATCTATAGTAATCGTGGGCTAATTACCGAACGTACGGTGGAAAGCCAGATGTTTAGCGACGGCTTATTCAGATTCTCTGTTTACTTTGCTGAAGCCGATGAACTTTCTGTACGTGAGCACTTGGTTCGCAAAGGAAGCATAATATTGCATAGTCACGTTGAGGGAAATGCAGAAATTATGGTGGTCGGAGATATTCCACCAAGAACTGCAAAGAAAGTTGCGGAATCTGTCCGCTTTAATCCTCTCGTCATAACACCGAAAATAAATATGGCGAATGATGAGGTACAGAACTAATGATGACTACATTGGCCGAAGTCACAGGCAGTGGCGAAGGTTACATTACGGTGATTTGTCATCAAAAACCTAATTGTGAAGATTGTCTATCGGTAAATCACTGCGGTATTGTTGGTCAAAAGTTTCTTGAAAAAGTACTGGATATCCGTGTTTTGGCATTGACACCTGTACGTGCAGGAAGCCTAGTCGAAATCGGCTTTGAAGAACAAACCATATTGAAATCTATAATGATTGTTTATATTGTGCCATTGCTGTTTATGATAGCAGGGGCATTTTTTGGACAGTATTTAACGACAAGGGTAGCTGGAGGTGAGGGCACCGTTATCCTATCTTCACTATTGGCCAGTGGCGTGGGAGTGGCTATCGCCCGTCATTTTTTTCGTAGATTGGAACAAAAGGTGGAAGTGACTCCAACCCTTATTCGTGTCTTTGATATACCTCTCGCAGAGTCTTTTTTAATAAATTCCGTAACGGAGGATAGCGAGTAGCTGTTAATTTCGGTAGAATCTCGCCACTTGATCTATTTATCCTCCTATTTTTACAGACGAGTTAATCACGCCACCTATGAAGCACATTCGTAACTTTTCGGTTATTGCTCACATTGACCACGGTAAGTCGACACTAGCAGATCGATTAATCCAGATTTGTGGGGGTCTCTCAGACCGTGAAATGGAAGAACAAGTCTTGGATTCTATGGACCTAGAACGTGAGCGTGGTATTACTATCAAAGCACAAAGTGTGACGCTGAATTACACCGCAGATGACGGGGATACTTATCAGCTGAACTTCATTGATACCCCAGGACACGTTGATTTCTCTTATGAAGTTTCACGTTCTCTGGCAGCGGGTGAAGGTGCTTTACTTGTTGTTGATGCGTGTCAAGGTGTAGAAGCCCAAACACTGGCTAATTGTTACATGGCCATTGAGATGAACCTTGAAGTGGTGGCAGTCTTGAATAAAATCGACTTGACAGCAGCTGATCCTGATCGGGTAACCGAAGAAATTGAAAACATTGTTGGTATTGATGCGTCTGACGCTACCCGATGTTCAGCGAAGACTGGTTTTGGCATCCATTCGCTTTTGGAAGACATAGTTAAAAGGATCCCTGCACCAGACGGAAATCCTGACTTTCCATTGCAGGCACTGATCATCGATTCTTGGTTTGATAACTATTTAGGAGTTGTGTCTTTGGTCCGCGTCAAACATGGTTTGCTGAACAAAGGTGACAAGATAAAAGTCATGAGCACAGGTCAGTCGTGGGGGGTAGAGCGTGTCGGTATATTTACTCCAAAACAAACTGACACCCAAGGTTTGTGTACCGGTGAGGTAGGTTGGGTTGCTTGTGGAATAAAAGACATTCTGGGTGCACCAGTTGGTGATACACTGACTCAATCGAAAAATGGTGCAGAATCTGCGTTACCCGGTTTTAAGAAAGTAAAACCGCAAGTATATGCAGGTCTTTTTCCTGTGTCTTCTGACGATTATGAGAGCTTTCGTGACGCATTGGGAAAATTAAGCCTGAATGACGCATCGTTATTCTACGAGCCAGAAGGCTCTGCAGCATTGGGCCTTGGTTTCCGTTGTGGTTTTCTTGGAATGCTTCATATGGAAATCATTCAAGAGCGTCTGGAGCGTGAATATGATTTAGATCTGATTACTACAGTGCCAACCGTAGTGTATGAAGTCACCAAAACAAATGGTGATATCGTCTATGTTGATAGCCCAGCGAAATTGCCAAGTGTGCACGATATCGACGTGTTAGGAGAGCCAATAGCCCGCTGTTACATTCTGGTACCGTTAGAATATTTAGGTAATGTCATCACGCTGTGCCACGAAAAACGTGGTATACAAATAGACATGGTTTATCATGAAAAACAAGTGGCGTTGACCTATGATATACCAATGGTAGAAGTGGTATTAGATTTCTTCGATCGGTTGAAATCAACGTCACGTGGCTATGCGTCTCTTGATTATAATTTCCAACGATATGAACTGTCGAACATGGTTCGTGTTGATGTCTTGTTAAATGGGGAAAACGTTGATGCACTGGCCATCATCACCCATAAAAGTTATGCACAAAACCGTGGCCGTAATCTGGTTGTGAAAATGAAAGAATTAATCCCCCGCCAGCAGTTCGATATTTCTATTCAGGCTGCGATAGGTACCCATATTGTTGCGCGTTCAACGGTAAAACAACTGCGTAAAAATGTAACTGCGAAATGTTACGGTGGTGATATTAGCCGTAAGAAGAAACTGTTGCAGAAGCAGAAAGAGGGTAAAAAACGCATGAAGCGTATCGGTAATGTTGAACTGCCACAAGAAGCGTTTTTGGCAATTTTGAACGTAGGCGTCGGCAAAGACAAATAATGAAAAGTGTTATTACAGTTAGGAAAACACAATGGCAAATACTTTTGCACTGATTTTGGTACTCGTCACCCTGTTTACGGGGATTATTTGGATATTAGATAAATTAAGGTGGGGATCGAATCGGCGTCTTCAATCGGCGCAGGAAAACTGTGAGGTGAGTGGAGCACAGGGCGAGGTAGTCTCACCTCAGCCTAGATGGATTGAAAGTACCGCGTCTGTGTTTCCTGTAATTGCGCTTGTTTTGGTTCTTAGATCGTTTATTTATGAGCCCTTCCAAATCCCTTCTGGTTCGATGATGCCAACTTTGCTTGTTGGTGACTTCATTCTAGTAGATAAGTTTTCCTATGGTCTGAAAGATCCTGTTTTCCGTCATAAATTGGTTGAAATGAGTAAGCCGGAGCGTGGAGATCTGGTGGTATTTAAATATCCACCACAGCCAAATATCGATTATATTAAGCGTGTAGTCGGCATTCCTGGGGATACTGTTAAATACAGTGAGGGAAAACGTCTTTGTATTCAAAAGCAAGGTGAATCTAGCTGTGATTTGGTTCCCGTGGATTATATTCACCCAAGTTTATTCACACAGCGTGGTGTGAACCTTACCCAAGTTCAAGAGTACTTGGGTAAAGAGGCACACCAAATTTTGATAAATTCATATATGCCAAATCAAACAGAACAGTACTATATGACACAGGGATTAGGTGAATGGCTTGTACCGGATAGACAGTATTTTGTGATGGGTGATAACCGAGACAATAGTAAAGACAGTCGTTTTTGGGGTTTTGTACCTGAAACGCATCTAGTGGGAAAAGCAGTAGGTATTTGGATCAGTTTTGAATTTAATGAACAGGCCGATGGTTTCTTGCCATCTTGGGTACCTGTCGGGGTGCGGTTTAACCGCATCGGTGGCATTAATTAACTTGGAACAACATGATAACACCATTGAATAAATTACAACGTCGTATCAGCTACGAATTTAGCGATATTACATTACTTAGTCTCTCATTGACCCACTGCAGCGCAAGTGATATCCACAATGAACGTTTAGAATTCTTAGGGGATTCTATTTTGAGTTTTGTTGTTGCTGATGAACTTTACCACCGTTTTAGGAACCTTGATGAAGGTGACATGAGTCGCATGCGTGCAACTCTCGTGCGAGGTAATACTCTGGCTGAATTCGGTAGAGAGTTTGAACTGGGTAATGTATTACAGCTGGGGCCTGGTGAGTTAAAAAGTGGTGGTTTACGCCGAGATTCAATTCTAGCCAATGCTGTTGAAGCTATAATCGGTGCTGTTTATCTTGACAGTAATTTAGAAATGGTTCGTGGAATTGTATTGGGCTGGTATAAATTCCGACTAGATACTATTTTACCAGGTGTGAATCAGAAAGATCCAAAAACTCGGTTACAAGAATACTTACAGGGACAGCGTAAACAATTACCTGCCTATAATATTACTAAGGTACAAGGCGAGGCACACAATCAACAGTTTACAGTTGAGTGTGAAGTTATAGGTTTGGATCAATCTGTGGTAGGAAAAGGCAGTAGTCGTCGCAAGGCTGAGCAAGAGGCTGCCGAAATGGCATTAGAGAAGCTGGATTTATGACAGATACGTCACAAATTCACTACTGTGGTTTTATATCCATTGTAGGTCGCCCTAATGTTGGAAAGTCAACACTTCTTAATCGCTTACTTGGTCAAAAGTTATCAATTACCTCGAGTAAACCTCAAACCACCCGTCATTGTATTATGGGTGTTGATACCCGTGATGGTTATCAAGCTGTATACGTGGATACGCCTGGAATACACATTGAAGAGAAGCAGGCCATCAATCGGCTGATGAACCGAGCTGCATTAAGTTCATTGAATGATGTTGAATTGATTCTTTTTCTTGTATCTGGTACACATTGGACTACAGTCGATGATATGATCCTTAAAAAGCTCATAAAAGCTGATCTACCCACGGTTTTACTTATTAATAAAGTTGATAAGATTAGGGAAAAGGGTGTGTTACTTCCATATCTCCAAGCACTAAGTGAGAAAATGTATTTTGTTGATATAATACCAATTTCAGCAAAAAATAGCATCAACATCGACGTTGTTGAGAAACGGGTTCGTCAGGCATTACCTGAAGGCGAATGGAACTTTCCTAAAGAGTATCTAACTGATCGTTCTCAACGCTTCATGGCGTCTGAAATTATCCTTGAAAAATTGATGCGTTTTACCGGTGATGAGTTGCCATACGCAGTGACGGTAGAAATTGAACGTTTTGACTATAACCAAGATACGGGTGGATTTGAGATTAATGGCTTGATCTTGGTTAATCGCAATAGTCAAAAGAAAATGGTGATTGGTAAAGGTGGTGATAAAATTAAAACTATTGGTCGCGAAGCTCGCTTGGGCATGGAATTATTGTTTGAACGCAAGGTCTACCTCGATCTTTGGGTGAAAGTGAAATCAGGTTGGGCGGATGACGAACGTGCATTGCGTAGTCTTGGTTATATAGACCAGCTTTGAGCAGTTTACATCCAGAATGAGAAAGATCTATTACGAAATGCTTGCGCGCTGTTTTGTTCTGCACTGCACTCACGGCTGTGCAGTGAATAGTAAAACAACTTCATCCTAGAGGTCTTAAGCAAAAATTATGGGTGAATCAGCGTCCTAGCCAAAGGCATTAGTGGTAAACTCTCACCGTTGAAAGGAATTCTTCAACCGTTTATACCTTTGTTAGTGAAATAGACAGGTGATGGTGAAATGTACACTTATGTGTCATGCTGAAGCTATTGGCCTTGCTATCCAGATCTCTGGTAATGCATTATTCTCTAGTTTTTATCTCAATAAGCTATTAATCCCTGTTGTTAAAAAAGAAACTGCCTATTATTAGCTTTTTTAAAGATGTTACCGCATTGACTTAATTAGCCCACCCAGAAAGGTCAGGAGCCTGCATTTCGTCGATTCGAGATCGCACTGCTAGATTTTATTGGTTATGGCATGGATTTTTACAGTGTGCGGGTAGTGGTGAGCCAGTGGACAGGAGCATGACGTATCTCTTTTGAGGTTAAAATGGGATTTTAGCCTTGTTCTCGTTAATGAAGGGCAACACTCTAGTTTTTACCGATGGAGATCTCGTAGCACTGTTGATGAAACAATTCAAGACAGTTGAGCCATTTAAAATGGCTAAGAGGTATAAATGTCTATCTCTCAGGCTCGTATCTTGGCTCTAAATCTATAAAGAGCTGTGAGTTATTCTTACTAAGAACAAGGGCATTTATGCAATGAATAGCATTTATCTTGGTGTCAATATTGATCATGTAGCGACCCTCCGAAACTTGCGTGGTACTATATATCCTGATCCTGTTCAGGCTGTAAAAATCGTGGAGTGTGCTGGTGCGGATGGTATCACGATACACCTTCGTGAAGATCGTCGTCATATCAAGGATCGTGATGTATATGTATTGAAAGATATTTTACAAACTCGCATGAACCTAGAAATAGCTGCAACCGATGAGATGATTAATATCGCACTTGATGTGAGACCTGATTATGTATGTTTTGTTCCAGAAAAACGTGAAGAGTTGACCACCGAAGGTGGCTTGGATGTGGTTTCCCAGCTAGATAAAATAAAAATGGCGACCAAAACACTAATGGATGCAGGCATTAAAGTTTCGTTATTTATTGATGCAGGGTGTGTACAAATTAATGCAGCGAAAGCTTGTGGTGCGCCATACATTGAATTGCATACTGGACAATATGCTGATGCAAAAACCGACGTAGAGAGGAAAGAGGAGCTAAAGAAAATCATGGAAGCGGCTAGCTATGCAAACGGTCTGGATATCAAGGTAAACGCAGGCCATGGTTTGAGTTATCATAATGTGACTTCAATTGCGGCAATTCCAGAAATTTATGAATTGAACATCGGACATGCTATCGTGTGTCGCGCGTTGTTTGATGGTCTATCAAAAGCAGTTTTAGATATGAAAGCCATCATGCAAGAGGCGCGTAATCAATAGTGGTTGTTGGTTTAGGCACTGACATTGTTGAAATCGCACGCATGGAAAAAATTATCATTCGTATGCAAAATACGTTCGCGAAGCGCGTTTTAACTGTGCTCGAATTGCACAAATATGCAAGTTCAAAATTTCCAGCGCGCTATCTTGCTAAGTATTTTGCTGTGAAAGAGGCAGCAGCAAAGGCTTTAGGTACGGGTATATCCTGTGGTGTGACCTTCCAAGATTTTGAAGTCATCAATTGGGTAAACCGATGCTTGCTCTTCATGGCATGGCGGAGAAGCTTATTATTGAACGAGGTGTGACCAATGTTATGCTAAGCATCTCAGATGAAAAGTGCTATGCGGTGGCAACTGTATTGTTCCAAAAATAGTGAAAGATTTGATCTATATGAAAATACCCGTAAATATACGTGTGCTTCCATACATTATTGTTATCCTCTCGAATGGTCATTATTGATTACATTAGGTCTATAATGCACTGATCCTAATCTTCTTTATAGTCTTAATTTATCTTCTAGTGAACAGGCATACCGAGTCTTAGAACTTTATTTTTTACCTAGAAATTTACTCCCAGAAACTATATGTAGTGTGGCTTAAGGCATGTCCATTTTTGTGATATATTTAGCACGCTTGAATAGATAAAAGGGAAGAATGAATTTTAAAGATATCAAATTGAAGTTGCTTCGCTTTAAACATATTTTCACTACGAATTGGGTCATATTTGTATCCAGTCATCCCCGCTATGACACCGATTGTTATTATTCAGAAATCGCTAAGATGCTGAAGTGTGGAAGTTCAGAAAATAGCTTCGCTACTTACCCATGCTTGGGTTGAGATCAAGGGCAATATAAAGTTAACTTTAGTTGTAAGGGGAAATCTTGTCCGCAATGTGGAAATCGTTATGCACGGGAGAGTATGATTAAAATAGGCATCCGTTTATTTCCTAGAGTGAGATATCGGTAAGTTACCTTAACATTTCCTGAGAAACTTCGTATTCTTTTCCGTAATTACTCCAATCAGAAGTGTTTGTATTCTGGGTTTATGGCCTTGGCAGTAGCCTTCTTATCAGAGTTGATTCAGGCACACTTTAAGACTGATCAGTGTGAAATTGCCTTCTTTCCTTCAAATTAAGATTGGAAATAGTTCCAGCATTTATCGTTATTTCAGCTACGATTATTTTGGCAAAAATACTTACTGAAGTTAATGGAGATTGAATTTCCGGTGCACCAATATGTGATTAGAACCTTATGGGATAATTATGCTGATGGTTTCTATGCCCATCCTAGTTATAGTCATAAAAATAAAATCCACAGCAAAAGATACCGAGGGTTAAGTTAATACGATACTTAACCAAATATTTATCATCTTTGCCGATAGGTTTATCTAGGATAGTGGGGTATGACGGTCCTCAAATCAAGTATTACTATCAATCATATAAAACGAAGTTGAAAATGTATGAAACAGTGGATGCTCAGGTATTTGCAGCTAGGCTAGTTTAGTACATTTCTCCTAAAGGACTTCAATGAGTGAGATATTATGACCTTCAAGCGACAGAGATTTTATAAGAAGTGGTATAAAGTGATAGCGAGGGTAGTAGGAGACTTGGTGGATGTAATGATGAGCTACACCAAACGTATTAGCTATGTAACCTCAGATCTGCATGATCGCTTGCTTATCAAACTGAGTCATCTTGATATTCGGCTTCTTTGGTTGAAATGAATACGCGATAAGCCCCGCCAGCAACTTGACCATAAAGCTGATACAACTACCGTGCCGATAATACTCGATTTGGGATATGTTTTTTAGTTGGTCAAAAACAGTTTCGATAATAAATCGTTTCAGGAGCATCAAGCGGTTCCAAAGTTTCATCACTTTGGGTTTTATATTTTTTTACACCCGTTATCAGTGTCACTCCCTTGTCTGCAAGTTCCCGCTTAAATGGACCAGAGATATAACCTTTATCTCCGTATAAACACCCTCAAATCTCCTCAACCATTTCAGACACAGCCTTTCTATCAGCCACATTAGCCGTCGTCACTTTGATCGAGATAATGCCACCTTGGTCATTGATACTAAGGTGTAATTTGAAATCGCAGAACGACCCTATCGTTCCTTTTTCTCGCTTCGCGATGCCTTTAAAAACCTAATGTCTGAGAATGCGTAAGTTGTGACAAACCTGTAGCTTGGACGAATCAACGAAGGCAATCCCTGTCGATCTTGCCTGACGGTTAGTGAGGTAAGAGCAAAGCGAAACTAGAACACCTTGCATGAGTTTCAGCATCCTCGTGTAGCTAACTGATTCAGGGAATTAGTTGGTGAGGTAGCGATAAACAAAGTAGATGTAATAGGTTTTGAAGTCTCGATACCCAGATTGATGGAAAGCTATCACTATCGTCATAACTTTGCTAACTAAGAGGCGAGAAGATTTGTTTCTTTATTTGATACCGAAAGAAATTAGGTATTTTTCCCATGCAGGGAGGAAAGTTTGGCAAAAGTCGTCGACATCGCCGAAAACAGCGTTTAAATTATTCATACTCAAGTCCCTATGCAGTCAATAGTTTTTTTCAAACGATCAGATCGCGACTTTAGCATTGAGTTCATTTCTTATTCGCAGCTCAGGTTACTTAGATGAAAGTTAGTTTGCTCAGAGTATGTTGCCCAGAGTATATCTCGAATACATGGTTACTCTAAAAAAGGAAATTGATGCTATGGAGTTCATTATTGGATTCGAAAGGAAGAGTTAACGCCATTGGTGCTATCATAAATCATACGTTTCTAACGTTTAGCTTAGTAATTGGAAACGCCAATTCGGAGGTGTTTTGCGCAGGGATCGAACAAGATTTACTTCCTAAAGTTCCAGAGCAAGCTGTGATTGTTATGGATAATGCGAGCTTTCATAAGCGCGGCTATGCACTGGAAGCAATTAAATCTCGTGGTTGTACTTTCAAGTGGCTTCTTCCTTATAGTCTAGATTTTAACCCAATAAAACATAAATGAGCAGAGGTGAAGTTTATAGTAAGGGAAGAGGGCTGTTCCATTGACGAGATGTTTTATTAGCATGTGGATTATGCCAATTTATTTTTATCTAGCTATATGAGACTAGAGTACTGACTTGCTGTATCTTTCGTTGTGATGGGTTAAGCAATGTAGGTAAAACCTCATTGTCCTCCACAGAAACTAGGCTAACTTCTACAGCTATAATACCATGGGTAGACACATCAACAGCAAGATTAAGTTTTCGCCAGATACGCCACTTTTCCTTACCGTATTTACGTGTTTTCTATTAACCTTCGACGTATACCTTTAGGCTTGTGACATGAGTAACGACGTGTACTACACTCCCACGACTCGGCAAACGGTACTTAATTTCTATGCTCTTCGAACTCATTACTAATGCAGGGGTATATAGGTGATTGAAGCGGGATATTCATCAACGCAAAAACTGAATTTGGAAAGCCTTCTAATCTACGAAGTGGGAGCTTGAAAATACCTTTCACCATCGGTGCCGTTGCAATCTCAGTATCAGAAAATACAGACCCACGGCCATGATGACCGTGATGCTTTAGACAATGCAATACCTTAATGACAGCGACGTCTCTCCAACAAGTGACTGACTCTCAATTTACTAATGCTTGGATTATATTGTTTCCGGTTACTGATCTTGTGCTTGACCTTTTCCTTTTCCATCATCACTCCCGCTTAACTCCATAATGATCTGATCGTATACATTAAGATTAGTTCATATATTTTGGGAAACAACGCCATTCAAACTATTCGACTTGAGAATTGCTTGATAAAGAGAGGTACATAAAGTCGGAGTCATCTGTGTGTTGCACAGTCTCAATTGTATTTCATCCTGTCATTACAATAAAACAACTCATATTATGAGTATGATCCCTATCGCTGTAATAAATCTTTATAAAATCTAAATTACAGTACGTTGATTGCGTTCAGATCAGAAAACGCTTTCTCTAGGCGAGAGACCATAGACTTTTGACCAGCTCGCAGCCATACGCGTGGATCATAATATTTTTTGTTAGGTGCTGTTTCACCAGTTGGGTTACCAATTTGTCCTTGTAAATAATCATGGTGTGTAGCTTCGTATTCACGGATACCGTTCCATGTTGCCCATTGAGTATCGGTATCGATGTTCATCTTGATTACACCGTAGCTGATAGATTCTTGAATTTCTTCTTCAGAAGAACCAGATCCTCCGTGGAATACAAAATTTAAGGCATCAGTTGCAATAACGAACTTTTCTGCACAGAAAGCTTGTGAATCACGCAGGATAGTTGGAGTCAGTACAACGTTACCTGCTTGGTAAACGCCGTGTACATTGCCGAAAGATGCTGCGATGGTGAAACGCGGGCTGATTTCACTTAGTTTTTCGTATGCATATGCAACGTCTTCTGGAGATGTATACAGCTCAGACTGATCCATGTGCGAGTTGTCTGTACCGTCTTCTTCTCCACCAGTACAACCCAGTTCTATTTCCAAGGTCATACCCATCTTTTTCATACGAGTGAGGTAACTAGCACAGATCTCAATGTTTTCTTCCAGAGATTGTTCTGACAGATCGATCATGTGAGAAGAAAACAGTGGTTTACCAGTTTGTGCGAAAAACTCTTCACCGGCGTCTAGTAGACCGTCGATCCATGGCAGTAGTTTCTTCGCTGCATGGTCAGTGTGAAGGATGACTGGGATGCCATATGATTCAGCGATGCCGTGAACATATTTTGCACCTAATACTGCGCCTTTAATTTGAGCTTCCTGATCTTTTAGTTTAAGGAATTTCCCAATAAAGAACCCTGCCCCTCCGTTAGAGAACTGGATAATCACAGGTGCTTTAGCCTTTGCTGCGGCTTCCAAGACTGCGTTAATAGAGTCAGTGTTTACCACGTTTACGGCTGGAATAGCGAATTTATTTTCCTTTGCAATTTTAAATACTTTTTGGACATCGTCACCAGAGATAACACCAAATTTTACAAAATCAAAAACTTTAGACATAATATAAGTCCTATTTACTTTGTAGTCTTGAGTGCAGTCTTATCCAAGATAAAATAATCTCACGAACTTGCTCAAGTAAACAAAAGTTTTGGAACAGCGTCGTATATTGTACCCAAATGTTTCATTGAATACAGTACTTTTTACATTGGGTCATATGTAAGAACATTCATATATACAGAGAACGGGGATACTAATCCTCATTTATCATCATGTCTTAGCACGAGCTTGTAGCATTTCAATTGCTGGAAGTATTTTACCTTGAACAAACTCAAGGAATGCGCCGCCTCCAGTAGAGATGTAAGACATATCTTCTTTGATACCAAATTTATCAATAGCCGCTAGGGTATCACCGCCACCTGCTACTGAAAAACCTTCAGATGTGGCGATGAGTTCTGCAATCCTTTGAGTTCCTGAAGCAAAGTTTTTGAATTCAAATATACCTACTGGACCATTCCAAAGAATAGTTTTTGCATTACTGATAATTTTAGCAATTGTTGCTATTGATTCTGGACCTAAATCGAAAATCATGTCATCATCTTGGACTTCTGAAATGTGCTTTATTTCAGCTTCAGCATTTTCATCAAATACTTTTGCACATGCAACGTCAGTAGCAAGAGGAATCATACACTCTGCCATCAGCTTTGTCGCAGTGTGTATAAAGTTAGGTTCGTATAAAGATTTGCCGACATTGTGCCCTGCGGCTGCAATGAAGGTATTAGCGATACCGCCACCAACAATCAGTTGGTCTGAAATTTTAGATAGGGACTCAAGAACAGTTAGTTTAGTTGATACTTTTGACCCACCAACGATGGCAACCAAGGGACGGGCAGGATTGTCCATTGCTTTAGTAAGTGCTTCTAATTCACCAGATAGTAGTGGACCTGCACATGCAACCGCTGCGTGCATACCAATTCCGTGAGTAGAAGCTTGAGCACGGTGCGCAGTACCGAATGCGTCCATCACGAAGATGTCACATAGTGCTGCGTACTTCTTAGACAGTCCTTCTTCATTCCTTTTTTCTCCTTTATTGAAGCGAACGTTCTCAAGAATGACTAATTCCCCTTCGTTTAGCTCTAGTCCATCTAGATAATCTTTTACCAGTTTAACTTCACATTCCAACGCCTTATTCAAATAGTTAACAACGGGTAGTAAGGAAAACTCGTCTTTGTACTGGCCTTCAGTTGGGCGACCCAAGTGAGAGGCAATCATCACTTTTGCGCCAGCTTCTAAGCATATTTTGATGGTCGGAAGAGATGCTAGGATACGCGCGTCAGAAGTTACTTTTGTGTTTTTTACCGGTACATTTAGATCTGCACGAATAAATACGCGTTTGCCAGCTAGATCTAGATCGATCATTTTAATTATAGACATTGTCGTCCTCTTATCTTAAGTTATATACGTCACAAATTGACTATAATTGTTGTTGATTTACAGGTAACTTTTGCCATAGCCAACGCGGTATCAAGCATCCGGTTAGAAAATCCCCATTCGTTATCGCACCACACTAACAGTTTGACCAAATTGTGGTTGCTCACGCGAGTCTGTGAGCCATCCACAATCGCACTGTGAGGATCATGATTGAAGTCTATAGAGACAAGAGGTACTTCAGTATAGTCTACGATGCCTTTTAAATGACACCGAGCGGCTTCCTCTACTCCTTGATTTATATCAGTAACTTTTACTTTTGTGTTAATTGTGACACTTAGATCCATTGCTGTGACGTTAATTGTGGGTACTCTAACTGAAATTGCTTCAAATTTGTCAGAGAATTTTGGAAATATCCTTCCAATTCCAAGATGGAGTTTAGTGTTTACAGGAATAATTGATTGACTCACAGCACGAGTTCGACGTAAATCTGAGTGATAAGCATCGATGACTTGCTGATCATTCATTGAGGAGTGAATGGTGGTGATAGTACCGGATTCAATACCAAACAGATCATCTAGTACTTTGATGACAGGCACGATACAGTTGGTGGTACAAGATCCGTTAGATACGATGAGATCCGTCACCTTTAAGGTTTTCTCATTCACCCCATAAATAATGGTATTGTCGAGATCGTTACCGCCAGGATGAGAAAAAAGCACTTTTGTTGCACCTGCATCAAGGTGTGCTTGCCCATGCTCTCGGTCACCAAAAACACCAGTACAGTCAAGGACTAGATCGATATCGAGGTCGCGCCACGGAAGCAGATGAATATCAGGAAGGTGAAGAATACGGATACTGGCGTTATCAATAAACATAAACTCTTGGCTATGGCTTACTTTCTTAAAGAAACGCCCATGACTAGAGTCATATTGCAGCAAATGTGCCATTGCCTCAGGTTCCGCTAATTCGTTGACCGCCACCACATCTATCTGATCACACTTACCACTTTCATAAAGTGCTCTAAGCACATTTCGGCCAATTCGGCCGAACCCATTAATTGCGACGCGTAATGCCATGTTTCTGATAATCTATGTTGTTAGAGAAATGCAAACTTTAGTTTATCTCAAGCACATGAATTTCGCACGTTGGATATGACTAACCTCTTAATTATACACTAGTAAGCTAGGCCAAAGATGACCAAGTGCTGGGTCATGTATTCAATAAGTTGATTATGCTTTAAAGGTAATACTCAGATTCAATGAATGTACCGATCATTTTATCGTGCATTTCGGTTAATTTTGATTATTTCTCCTACGTCAGTGAAATGCACAACTATTATATCCTAAACTTCCATCAAATACTCTAAAAAGACATCGTTAGGTAAATGCTACCTCAGACTGGCTCTACCACGTGTGTTGAGGAGATGTTCTATCGAGCTATGGTCGCCTCGGCGACATTAGCGTCAAAGTCCCCAAGGTTCGTGATAGAACAGGGAGCGAGATCCTGTTTAATAGCACACTGGTTCTGCCCTATCTCAAGTTAACTAAAAACATAGAAGAGCTTATCCCTTGGCTCTATCTGCGGGGGATCTCCACGGGCAATATGCAGCCAGCCCTAGAATAGCTCTTAGGTAAGCCAATCAAGGGGTTGTCAACAAACAGTGTTTCTCGACTCAATCAGCAGTAGGAAGCAGAATATGACCAATGGCGTAAGCACGACCTAAGTAAACGGTGGTATGTCTACATTGTAGCCGATGGTATTTACTGCAAAGTTCGGAGGGATGACAAGCTTTGCCTGCTTGTTGTCATTGGCGTCGAGGATGCCGACCGTAAGGAAGTGCTAGATGTTGTCGATGGGTACAGGGAGTCAGAGGTCAGTTGGCTTGAAGTTCTGTCACGGCTAACATACCAAGTTATCAGTATAGCTACTGCCTTCGCCATTGGTGATTTCGGTTTTTGGAATGCAGTGGCAAAGCATTGGCCAATAACGCGTCATCAGCGCTGCTGGGTACACAAAAGGGCCAATGTATTAAGCAAAGTTTAAAAATCTGTTCACCCAAGAATTGGGGAAGCCGAAAAACAACACTGCAATGGCCTGCAAACTGCTGTGAACCGATGAAGTTAAATGGCGTAGCCAGCGAGGCTTTAAATGAACCTCATTTGCGCATAAGAAATAAATTAAATGCCAAAGTTGCGATCTGATCATTTGAAAAAGAACCATTGACTGCATAAGGACTTGGGCATGAATAACTTAGACACTGTTATCGTCGATGTCGACAATTTCTGCCAGACTTTCCTCCCTAGATGGGAAAAGAGCTAATTTCTTCCGGTGTCAAACAAAGAAACAAACCTTCTCATCTCTCCGTTAGCGAAGTGATGATGATAGTGATAGCTTTCCATTAATTTAGGTATCAAAACTTCAAAACCTATGCCATCTACTTTGTTCGCCGCTACCTCACCACCAAATTTCCTAAATTAACCTCAGATATTACTAACGGCGTGAAATTTAGAGATGGCATTCATGAAATAAATATCAATCATCGGGATACTGCTTTGGAAGCTGTATACCAGATTTAATTACAATAGCTCTGTTCTATCTTTGCAATTTTCTTATTACTGACATAGTTGAAGTCAGTTTCTTTAGGTGAAATTTTTTATTAAACCATTGGTATGTTCATTCAACCCCCAATCACTTGACCGATAAGGTTTGGCAAAATAGAAATCAGTGGCGGTGATTTTAGCAATCTCCTCATGACCGGTAAATTCTGTATTGTTGTTTGACGTGAAGGTTCTGAAGACGTAAAAGGTGGGATTCATAATTTCAATAAACGTTTCCACTACAGTATCCGCCTGCTTATTGGTTATCTTATTGCTGGAGCAGAACTGACTGGTTTTATTAACCACGTTAATCATAAAAGATTTGTGCAAAGTCCCGACGACAGCGTCAATGATCGTAATGATCAAACTCGATCTTTTCGTCATAAATATCAGAGTGTTGTTTAATGCCTACACGGGTTTTCGTTTTGATCTTATCATCGATGCTTATCTTAATTTTGTAGGGCTTATCTTTATGGAGAAGATCCTTGTAGAGCGCCCCGACATTATCTCTATTATGCCATATATACTGATAAATAGTGCTTTCATTGAGCACTACATTGTATTTGAGAGCCAGTTCTCCACTCATCACATCGGGTGATGTAGGTGTGCTGAGACATTCATGAATGAATGTCCTAGCTCTTTCTTGAATGCTGCCAAAGCCAGCCTATTCGTAGTGTTTTAGTGGTTTTATTTGGCCTGTTTTAATGTAAGATGATGACAGTACACACCGTAAAGAGTGTTTGTGATATAGCGCTTCATTTTCCAGATGATAGTGGAGTAAATACAGCTAAGTGTTCTAGCAATCTGGCATTGTTTCCAAAATATATGAACTAATCGTAGGAATTACGATTAGTTTAGATATTTTGGAGATCACGTCCCTGAAATCAAGTCTTTTACTTTCATTTTGCCGCATTCGACATCCCAGATAAAAAACACCTATTTTCGCCTGTTTTTTAGTAAAGTTTGCCTACAATTAGAGTGTTATTTTTATAATACGACCAACTTGGGTGGAGCGAAATATCATGAGAATAGCCATAAAGATAAAAACTGCAATAATCTTGACCAGTATTTTCGCTGTCATAGCAACTGCATTTTTGCTCACTGTAACTGCTAGCAAAACATCGAGTAGTGCACTTGAGCAACAGGTGAAAAACCAACTTATTTCCGTTCGAGAAGCAAAAAGATCAGAGATTGAAAGCTACTTTAGCAATATGCAAAAGCAACTAATTAATCTTGCTAATTCGACAATGACTGAAGATGCTATGTCACAGTTTGTTGAAAGTTTTCAATCTATACAGTTTGAAACAAAAGCACTCCCCAACCAAGCACAAGTTCTTAAAGACTATTACGTTGATGCGTTTGGCAAAACTTATATTGAAACTAATACAAGCGATACCGACGCACTTTCCAATTTGGATAAGATTGATTTAACTGGTAAATTGCTTCAGCAAACCTATATTGGTAATAATCCAAATTCTCTAGGTAACAAGCATATTATGGATAAAGGCAGTGATGGTACTACCTATAGCGAAGTCCACGAAGTTTACCATCCAAACTATCGAACATTTCTCGAGTCTTTTGGCTATTACGATATTTTTCTCGTCGATCTAAAAGGAAATGTCGTGTACTCCGTTTTTAAAGAACTAGATTACGCTACTAATCTCGCTATTGGTCCCTATGCACAAAGCGGTCTAGCCGACGCATTCAATGCTTCTGTGAACCTGAGTAAGGGCGAGTACAGTTTCATTGACTTTGCACCCTATTACCCGTCTTATGATAGCCCTGCATCTTTCATCAGTTCCCCCATAGTAAAAAATGGAAAAACCCTAGGTGTTCTTATTTTCCAAATGCCTATCAACAATATTAATGCCATCATGACTTATAATAAAAAATGGCAAGAAGACGGATTGGGAAAGACAGGTGAGTCTTTTCTTGTCGGTCCTGATAAATTAATTCGTTCACAAAGTCGGATGTTGGTTGAACATAAAGAAGCGTACTTAGAGGCTTTACGTGCCGAAGGTTTAGCAGAGTCAGTGGTCTCTCGTATAAGTAAAACAAACTCCTCTGCGGGTCAACAATTAATAACTTCAGACTATATTAGTAAGGCATTGAACGGGTTAAGAAGTTTCTCCACCACCACTAATTATGCAAGTAAGGAAGTTTTATCAGCATTTACACCAATCGATATTTTGGGAAAACAATGGGCATTAGTGTCTGAGATTGAACGTGAAGAAGCACTCCATGAGGTCACAGTTCTCAATAATAAACTGATCAAGGTTGCTGCTATTGTAGGAACGATCCTCGTGATCACTTCAGCTCTTATTGCGTGGATTGTAGCCACCAGTATTAGTCATCCAATTTCCCGTTTGACCTCACGTATAATCCATATTGCTAAAACCCATGATCTCACACTTCGCCTGCATGTTCGAGGGAAAGACGAGTTATCTGAATTGTCTCAATCTATGAATCTAATGCTTGATGATTTCCTCAATGTTATTGAAGGCGCTGATAACACAATTAAAACTCTTAATTCGGCCTCAAATGAGATTCAAAACAACATTAGTACAATGCGAACTGAAATAGATAATCAAGCTACGAACTCCAGTCAAGTGGCCACTGCGGTTACTCAAATGAGTGCATCTGTAAATGAAGTAGCAAGTTTTGCTAAGAATGCTTCAAAATCGTCCGAACATGTCGTTCAGTCGGTCATAGAAAGCACAAGTGTGGGTAATCGTTTGGTGAGTGAGATATCAGCACTGTCAGATAAAATGGGAGAAGCCACAGCATCAATGCAGCAACTATCCACTGAGAGTGCTTCAATCGGCTCAGTTCTTGATGTCATTCAGGGTATCGCTGAACAAACCAACCTGTTGGCGTTGAATGCAGCGATTGAGGCCGCCAGAGCGGGTGAGCAAGGTCGCGGTTTTAGTGTGGTTGCTGATGAGGTCCGTTCATTAGCTATTCGTACACAGACATCGACGGAAGAGATTCGATCTAAAGTCGAGTCACTTCAAGCCGAAACTGGAGCAGCGGTCAACGGTATCAATACTGCGAACCAATTTGTCGCGAGTAGCGTTGAAAACTGCGATAAAAACAATGAAATGTTGGAAGGAATAGCAGGTATGATGCAGGAAATAAACGACATGAATATGCAAATTGCTACTGCAGCCAGTGAACAATCTTCCGTAACAGAGGAAATCACTGAAAACGTTAATAATATTGCACATTCCGCCGAATCTGTGTCAGAAAAGACACACAACACTGATGCAACTGCCAACACGATCAATGAGCAGACACTACAGTTGACCAACCAGATTGGTATGTTTAAAATTGTATAATGGAGTTGGGACTATCAAATAGTCATTAGAAGAAAGAGCGCACGCTTAAACCTACTTTGTTATGCAATTAAGCAGCTAAATTGTTCTGTTAATGGTAGATGATACCTCCGTGTGTTTTCTTGAAGAGGCTCTTATGTTAGCGGACTGATTACCCTCAGGCTTGTATTAGTACTAGTTATTCAAACCTAGTTAACTGTATACTCAAAGGACTTAAAGATGTAGGTTTTAGCAAGCTTTATTGATGTTATGATCAAAGTATTCCTTTGTAGGTATAGTGGTTCCATTAAAAGTAATTGTTAACTAGTTTCCTGTTGACTACCGGAATCAACCATAGAGCATCAGAAAGTGACGACCGATCTTTTGATCGGTTTCAGGCTGTTGAACGATCCCACCCGTTGATTAAATTGGTGGAATGAAGAAGAGAAAGCTATATTACTACAGAGTCACTTGAACTAATATTGATGAAACAAATACTCTGATACAAAAGTTTTGGTGTAAGTGACGTGAGTATTAAAGACGAGTGATCGTCAGTTCATGAAACGCGTCACGCTCCCCCTCATTAAATCCTCCGACAACGGCAGCGAGAAAAAAGCTCTAGGCTCTTAGCTGAAATAAGACAGGCTAAGAGGGGCACTGCAGACTGCTGATCAGGCTGAAAGAGATAGACACGGTTGTTCGATGCTTGATACTACAACTATACGGATCTGACTGACATTTCTAAGGATGCACCTTTAGTATATAGCTACGCCTGCTCAGCTATATCTCCGTACTATCGGAGCAGTATCACTTGAGGTGACTATGGAAGTTATTGGAATATATTTTGTCTGGATATTACTTGCGTTTGGAATCATAGCTGCTTTTTCTAAGCAAAAAAGAATGTCAATCAGCATGGCTGTAATAGGACTCTTAATTGCATTTGTTAATGATCGTCTCTCTGCTGTCGCTCTCCTCAGTGTCTTAGTAGGTTTTGGTGTGGCACATCACACATCAAAACAAAAACCTCCCCTTTGCTACGTCGGATATAGTTTTTTGTTTCTCTGGTCGCTCTCCTTATGGTTTCATCTTATCCCAGGATTTAATAATGTCAGAGTGCTAGATAATGTATTTTCAGGGCCACAAAGTATTCCCTTCAACATGTACCTTGATCTTGACAAGCCAATGATATTCTTCGCGTTATTACTATCGTATCCTGACTTACTCAGTAAAATTCATAAACAAAACCTCCAAGCAATTGTTGCTACAACTATTCCCTTGTTTGCTCTGCTGCCGATTGCATCTACCTTTGGTAAACTAGAACTGGAATTCTCAATACCAAACTGGTGGTGGCTCTTTTTAATCAAAAACCTTCTATTTACATGTGTGGTTGAAGAAGCCTTTTTTAGGGGATTTTTACAACGGTCATTAAGTCAGCGGTTTGGATTGGTTTTTGGTTTGCTCATTGCTAGTACTCTCTTTGGTTTGGCACATTTATCAGGCGGGTTACTTCTGGTCGTTTTTGCTTCACTTGCAGGTCTAGGGTACGGATTGATTTTCCACTTTTCCGGTCGCCTCTGGGCTGCAGTGTTGGTTCACTTTTTCTTCAATTTTTCTCATCTAATTTTCTTTACCTACCCTCTTTCTTCGGGTTAAATTTGCACAGGGTATAAATAACCTCAGATCTGCATAAGCACTTGCTTATCAAACCTAATCATCTGGATGCTCAGCTTTTTTGGCTGAAATGAATATGCGATAAGTCCCGACAGTAAGTTAAGCATAAAATGAATACAACTACGGTGCTAAAATGCTCGATTTGGGATATATTTTTTAGTTGGTCAAAAATGGTTTTAATAATAAATTGTTTCCGGAGCATCAGGCGGTTTAACAGTTTCATCACTTCGGATTTCATATTCTTTTTACACCCGTTATCAGTATCACTCCCTTGTCTGCAAGTTCCTGCTCCAATGGATCAGATATATAACCTTTATCTCTGTATAACCACCCCATAGTTCCTTTTCCTCGCTTCTCGGTACCTTCAAAAACCTGATATCTGAGGTAAGAGCAAAGTGGAACTAAAATACCTTGCATAAGCTTGAACATCCTCGTGTAATTAACTAATTCAGGAAACTCGTTGGTGTAAGTAGCGATAAACAAAATAGATGTAATAGGTTTTGAAGTCTCGATACCCAGATTGATGGAAAGCTATCACTATCGTTATCACTTTGCTAACGTAAGAGGCGAGAAGGCTTGTTTCTTTGTTTGATACCGGAAGAAATTAGGTGTTTTTATCATACAGAGAGGAAAGTCTGGCAGAAGTCGTCAACATCGACGAAAACAGCGTCTAAGTTATTCATGCCCAAGTCCTGATGGAGTCAATAGTTTATTTCAAACGATCAGATCGGGACTTTGGCATTTAGTTCATTTCTTATGCGGAGCTCAGGTTGATTTAATCAACAACGCCTGTTGAAGTCAGGGAAGATGGAATTTATAATATTAATAAATGTCTCCACCACTGTATTCACCTGCTTATTGGGCATTTTTATGATGCAGCAGAGTTTATTAGTTTTATCTACCACGGTAAGCAGGAAAGACTTGTGCCTAGTCTCAGCGACAGTGGTAATTTCGAAATGACCAGACACTGTCTTTTTGTTTGTGATCTTAGGCCGTTTCTTAATGTCAACACGATTCTTTTTTATCGCCTCTTCTCATTTTGATTTTGTAGGGTTTGCTATGGTGGGGAAGATCCTTGTATAGCGCCCCGCCATTACTCTTGTCATTCCATATATACGGTAAATAGTGTTTTTACTGAGTAACACATCGTACTTTAGAACCAGTTCGCCGCCAATTACATCGGGTGACGTATGCGTGCTGAGAGGCTCATGAATGAACGTCTTTCTTTTCTCTGAAATACAACGAAAAGTCAGCGTGTGCTTGGTGTTGGAGCAGGTTTATTTAGCCATCTTCAATGCAAGATGATGAGAGTATACACTGTAAAAATTATCTGGGATATGCACTTTAATTTCTACCTTAAAAGTAGTTTTATTGCTCCGTTGACAGGTATGTTGAAACAAGATGGTATTGAGTTCACCGTCGAGTTGGTAAATTGGCATATCTGTGCTTAGCTTTGAACAGTGCTGTACCCTCGGTATACTAGCGGTACAACCGACACTAAACTACACTTTTTATATGAGCTTGAATGTTATTATTGAGAGACACCTACCTATTACCACAAAATAAGAATACTCACACAATATACTCAAACAACTTAAATATGCTTGATTTCAAAGGTCACCCGTGCGTTTAGTTCTAGGCAAGGGCTCATAAAATAATCAACCTATCTCACGGGGATTTAATGACGAATGGGTGCCCTAAGAGTCTCCCGTAGGGAGAACGTTACTAACGTCATGTTTAGTGTTATCCATTTTTGATTGAGATTATTCCACTTACAAATGGAGGGCTTGATCATGACACCAGTAGAGCTCGCTGAAACCTATATCTTTAAGTTCTCTGGATATAGACATATTTCTTAGTTGCCAACGGTAAAACAGATGAACCCTTGTACCTGATAGAGAATAGGTGTATAATTAACGATAGCTCGTAGAAGGCATGGAACGTGCCATACTTATGGTATAGATAATGTATTTTATAATCACTGTACTTTGAGAAAAAACCTCCTGATCAAGGAGGTTTTTTTGATCAGAATATACTATCCACAGTAAAAGAGAAGACATGGTGACCTCGCTGTACAGCAAACATATCATCTCGATTCCAGAATTGTCTCGTGAAGAATTGGAGTTGATCGTCGACACAGCTGGTAAGTTGAAAGCTCTCCCACACCCAATGTTGCTGCAAAATAAAGTCGTTGCAAGTTGCTTCTTTGAAGCTTCTACCCGTACCCGTTTGTCATTCGAAACTGCGGTACAGCGTCTTGGCGGGAGTGTGATAGGTTTTCCAGATGGCAGTCATACCTCTTTTGGTAAAAAAGGCGAGACTTTGTCTGACTCTGTTCAAGTGATCTCCTCGTACGTCGATGCCTTTGTGATTCGTCATCCAAAAGAAGGTTCAGCACGTTTAGCATCCGAATTTTCCAATGGTGTGCCAGTGATTAATGGTGGTGATGGTGCAAACCAGCACCCTACACAAACGTTGCTAGATCTCTTCAGTATTTATGAAACCCAAGGACGTCTCGACAATCTCAACATCACTATGGTTGGTGATCTCAAATACGGACGTACCGTACACTCATTGGCTCAGGCGCTATCGAAATTCAACAACAATCACTTCTACTTCATTTCCCCTGAAGCACTTGCGATGCCGGAGTATATATTAGAAGAGCTCAACGAAGCATGCATTACATATCGGCCTCATGAAACTATCGAAGAAGTAGTATCAGAGCTTGATATTATCTATATGACTCGTGTACAGAAAGAACGGTTCGATGAATCAGAATATGCCCACATCAAAGAATCATTTATTCTTGATACACCCGTACTTGAGCATGCACGTAGCAACCTTAAAGTACTCCACCCCCTTCCAAGGGTCGATGAAATTACCGTCGCGGTTGATAAAACCCCATATGCCTACTATTTCCAACAGGCCGAAAATGGAGTATATGCGCGACAAGCATTACTGGCGTTGGTCATTAACAAAGAACTATGAAGCAGGGAGTGCACGTAAATGGTCAAAGAAACAAAACTGCAGGTTGAAGCAATTAAAGATGGTACTGTAATTGACCATATTCCAGCAAATATTGGTTTTAAGGTTATGAAACTCTTTAAACTATATAATACCTGTGAACGGGTAACAATAGGTCTTAACTTGCATTCTTCTGTATTAAATGCGAAAGATATAATCAAGATTGAAAACATCTTCATCAACGAAGAGCAAGCTAAGCAATTGGCACTGTATGCACCGAAAGCCACCGTTAATCAAATTGAAAATTATGCAGTGGTTGCCAAGCTACCACTGACCTTACCAAGCACCATCAATGGAGTGTTCTATTGCCCGAACACTAACTGTATTACTCATGATGAAGAAGCCATAGAAAGCAGTTTCAAAGTGGTATTGAAATCGGATGATGTATATTTGAAATGTAGATATTGTGAGAAAGTGTTTTCTCGCGAAATTATGACCGAAAGAAATTAAGCCTGTGACATTTCCCTACTCTATTTAATTCAGCATCCAGTATCTCTTTTTTCTGGTCTGATAGCCACATCAAACGTGATGAATACCTACAATTTTGTAAGCACACTTGTTTACCTATAAACTGGTAAGATACAGACTACATCCTACGCTCTTTCCTACCGTGATATCTACCAAAATAACTTGAAGATACAGGTTTTATCGAGATTTATTGATTTCGTGATCAAGGCATCCTTTTAAAAGTGTAATGATATATTTTCAATACTGACCGCACCGCGCGTGGTATGAGAAATCCAGTCCTAGTGGAAGATATTTTTTTTCGCATATTTCGTTGTTTCATCCATGTGAAATCGATTAATTATTCCTATGAGGATTTATTTCGAATTGAATACCCTGATGATTTCTAAAAAAATATCTTCAATTGTTTGTGTATATATACTTTTGTTCAACAAATAATGTATTTTATTTCTTCTTATGGAGCTATCGTGATTTCTGGTGTATGGGTAGGAAATAATGTGGTGTAACCTATTGATTGATATTGTTAGATCAATAACCAACAAGGAATACACGCATGGACAATAATCATAACGTTACCGAGTTTTATAAACTATAAAACCTGCTTAATGAACTGCTAAAACAAGGTATACAGCAGTTGTTATCTCAAGCTATAGAAGCAGAGGTTCAATCCTTGCTTGATAATTTTACATCACTCCAAGCTAATGGAAATTAGGGAGTGGTTCGCAATGGTGAGCTGCATCCACAAACTGGGCTCGGCGACATTGTCATCAACGTTACAACGGTTCGAGATAGAACAGGGAGCGAGATCAAGTTCAACAAGACACTAGTTCTACCCTATTTCAAGTGAATCAAAACCATAGAAGAGCTATTCCTTGGCTTTATCTGCGGGGGATATCAACGGGCGCTATGCAGTCAGACTTGGAATCGCTCTTAGGTAAGTAAGCCAAGGGGTTGTCAGTAAATATTATTTCTCGATTCACACAGCAGTGGGAAGTAAAATACAACCAGTAGCGTAAGCGCGATCTAAGTAAACAGTGATATGTCTACATTTTAGCCGATGGTTTTTACTGCAAAGTTAGGATGGATGATAAGCTTTTCCTGCTTGTTGTCATCGGTGTCGATGATGCCGGCCGCAAGGAAGTGTTCTCCGTTGTTGATGGTGCTTTCGGTTTCTGGAATGCAGTGGCAAAGTATTGGCCAACGTCGTGTCATCAGCGCTGCTGGGTACACAAAACAGTCAATGCATTAAACACAGCCACAAAATCTGTTCAACCAAAAATAAAAGAAACGCTTCATGATATCTGGATGGCGGAGACACAAGAAGAGGTACAGAAAGCCTTTGGACAGTTCGAAACACGATATGGTGCTAAATATCCCAAAGCAGCAGAGTGCCTGACCAAAGACAAAGTGGAAATACGGGCATTTTACGATTTTCCCTCCGAGCACTGGACACATATTCGAACGACCAACCCCATTAAATCAATGTTTGCAACAGTGAGACTAAGAATGAATAACACCAAGAATTGTGAAAGCCAAAAAACGACACTGCAATTGTTTGTAAACTGATGCGAACCGCTGAGGTTAACTGGCGTAGCCTGAGAGGCTTTAAATTACTCGCAGATATCATCAAAGGCGTGAAATTTAGAGATAGCACCCATGAAACAAATGTCAATCATCAGGATACTGCTCTGGAATCTGTACACCAGATTTGATCATAGCTCCCTTCTTATTGAGCTTAGCGACTTCTGCATCCAGCTCTGCCAATTTTATCGCCATAACATCATGGCAATACCTCGATAATTTTCGCACTTGTTCTTTGCCATAGCCTTTGATTGAAATAGGATCCATGATTTCGACAATAATATGGCCGTTGTCACCCAGTAACAGACTCAAATGTCCCGTAGAACTACACACGATAGGTACAATTGAAACGCCCGCCCCAACCGCTATATGAAATGCACCTGTTTTAAATGGGAGTATCCCACGACCACGTGAACGTGTCCCCTCAGGGAACAGCCATACAGACACATTATTTTCTCTGATCTTTTTGATTACCTGACCAATGGTACTCATGGCTTTATTGCGGTTATTGCGATCAATTAAAATATTACCTGTCAACCAATAGAGGGTACCGAATATCGGAATAAAGGCTAGACTCCTTTTACCTACTGTTACGGTTCTAGGGCGCACGGCATTAGATACCGTAACCAGATCCCAAGAACTTTGATGATTGGAAACGTAGACGAAGGTGCCAATTGCTTTGGACGCCTCAGATTGACGTAAGTCCAATTTGATACCAAATAAATACGATAGCTTTCCGAACAAAAGACCAAATCTGTGAACATGTTTGGGATTTTTTGGACTAAATAAACAATAACCACAACCGAAAACAAGCATGATAATCGCAAACACCGTGACAACCAACAGTCTCAGTATTAAGTACATTTTTTCTCCTAAAATAGATGAATCGAAAGATGGGTAAGCATGCCTTCGAGCTTGAAATACAATACTTTCCAACCACGCTTCTAATACCATTTCTTTTAAAATAACGGGAGGATACTTAAATCCTAAACATTCCTTAGGATGATGATTACTCCTTGCTTAAGCGAAGGTAATATCGCTATTCGTGACCATTTTAAAGTTTGGCCATTTCTTCACATACTGGCTCAAAATCCCATAAAAAATTTTTTTACCTCGTTTCCATGAAGATTAAAACGGTGGGCAAAGTGACTTTCAATATCCAAAGATTTTGTTGTTTCTTCATAATGAGTAAAATTTCTACATTATCTGTCGTAATCGGACAGACCTGCTTTTTGATGGCATCAGTAAATCAATTATTGCTGAGGTGACGTCAGATGCTGATTTCGATGTCACTTATTTAGTTAAATAAAAACGGCTTTTACGTTCTAATATCGTGACTATAGCAACAGTACAATGTTTGCCTAAAAGATGCGTCATGTATTCAATAAGTTGAATTGTTCGTTTAGAATGACTTGTAAACCAGTTGTCTATTACTGCCAATATTATGTTTACAAATAGGATTTGTAACTATGAAGAAATCCATTTTTTAGACGGAAATTAACTTATTGAATACCTAACCTAAAACTGTATTAATTTCTCAATTAGCAAATCATTTCTGATTCTCTATAAACGATGATCGCTCATCAATGGAGAACGCGTTTTTAAGGGTTGTCTCCTTTTCTTGGAGGTTTTCTCCATATCGATTTTATCCCTGCCTTTAGTAACAATAGAGCTTGCCTCCTTGCCATTTATAGGTTGCGACAAAACTCTAAATTCACTCATGGCTGACGGGTGCTTTTGCATTAGTTAGTACCTGTGATATTTGCTTTGACTTCAATCGTGTTGATTAACAGATACAAGAAATATTTTTGATCTGTGGGTATTTTGTATTTGCTTGCTCGATTACAATTATTCGTTGATAGAACTTAAAAAGTTTAGGGTAATAAAAACCGTTATCACAGTATCTTTTTGGCTCTCGATGAACTGAGATACGATGGTATTTGATTGTTTTTACAATATCGGAGATTGGTATCTCCAGTTCCAGACTAGCTGCAATTTGGTATCTTTTTTTACAATCCACTGATGATAATTCATGGTAGTACTGCTTTTTTCTCTTGGAGAGAAGATCATCCCTCTTTTGGTAGTTTACTTCTTATTTTACGCTAGAGTACAAGTGTTGTAGTTATTATCTAAATTTAGGTGAATGTTCCTCTATAGAAGTGAAGAGTACAGGTTTTGGCTGTATTAAATTGTGAGGAGAATACGTAGCTATCGTCAAAGTCCATCTCTTTAATCACTTCAATTAAATGAACTAGATGCAGGGACATCTTCATTCCTATGGATGCATTCGGATATTGTATTTTCAGTAATCACGTATCTCAACTAGACACTTTGTCTAGTGTCGAAATGGTAATCGAAGTGACACGCTGTAAGCCACGTGGTAACAACCAGCCTGGTTGACCATGTTTATCTCGGAATCTATCCATATCAGTTTGCTTAAGAGACAATTTACGCTTACCTGCATGCAAGGTAACTCTTGCCCCTTTTGGAACAATGAACAGTTGTACTAGACATCCCCTACGTGCTTTGGCATTAACAGTAGGAATATTAATGATCTTATTACCTTTTCCTTTACCTAATTGAGGTAACTCTTTCACTGGGAAAACTAACATGCGGCCTTCATTGGTGATTACGAGGATATCATCATTTACAATGTCACCGACTTTCAGAGGTGGCATTACTTTTGCAGCTTGTGGCAAACTTAATAATGCCTTTCCGCTGCGATTTTTTGACAGGAGATCATCATACTTACACACAAAACCATATCCTACATCTGACGCCATTAACACCATATTATCATTTTCACCCATCATAACATGGCGAATTGATGTGCCTGCTGTGATATTCAATCGACCTGTAATAGGCTCACCTTGACTGCGAGATGACGGAAGATGGTGTGATTCTAGTGCATAGCTTCGACCATCAGAGCCAATTAATACGATCTGATTATTACTTTTACCACATGCTGCGGCAAGGAAGTTATCACCTGATTTGTAACTTAGTATGTTTGGATCAACATCGTGTCCTTTCGCATGACGTATCCAACCTTTTTCTGATAAAACCACAGTGATTTGTTCACTAGGCATTAGATCGCGCTCTGTCATAGCTTTAGCTTCTTCACGCACGACAAGAGGAGAACGACGTTCATCCCCGTATTTCTCAGCATCAGCCTTAATTTCGTTCTTCATTAGTATGTTAAAACGATCTTCAGATCTTAGTAATTCCTCAAGATGATCGCGTTCTCTGCATAATTTATCTTTTTCGACACGTATATTTAACTCTTCCAGTTTGGCTAACTGCCTAAGTTTGATTTCTAGAATCATTTCAGATTGCTTTACACTCAACTTAAAACGCTGCATCAACGTCGCTTTTGGATTGTCTTTTATGCGAGTGATCTCAATTACTTCATCAATGTTGAAATATGCCACCAACAAACCTTCAAGAGTGTGTAGGCGCACCAGTACTTTATCCAAACTATACTGCAAACGTCGATGCAAAGTAATACGACGGAATTCCAACCATTCGGTCAGAATTTGAAGTAAGCCTTTTACTTGAGGTCGACCATTTAGTCCTATCATATTCAGGTTTGCACGATAGCTACGCTCAAGATCGGTCGAGGCAAACAGGTGGTTCATCAACTGGTCAAAATCAACACGACTTGAACGTAGCATGATCACAATACGAGTCGGGTTTTCATGATCAGACTCATCACGAAGATCTTCCACCATCGGCAGTTTTTTCATGCGTATTTTACTAGCAATCTGTTCAAGTAATTTAGCACCAGATACTTGATGTGGCAATGCTGTAATGACAATCTCACCATTTTCCATATGCCAGCAAGCACGCATTCTAATAGAGCCTTTACCACTACAGTACAGCCTCTTAAGATCCACTTTAAGAGTGATAATTTCCGCTTTAGTTGGATAATCTGGGCCTTTTACATATTCAAGGACGTTATCTAAATCCATGTTTGGTGAGTCAATTAATGCGACCAAAACATTAGCAATTTCATGTACATTGTGCGGTGGAATATCAGTTGCCATGCCAACGGCAATACCTGTCACTCCATTCAACAGAATGTGTGGCAAACGAGCAGGAAGTGTTTTAGGTTCCTTTAAGGAGCCATCAAAGTTTGGTTTCCAATCAACGGTTCCCTGATTAATCTCACTTAGTAAGACTTCGGAGAAGTTGGACAGACGAGATTCGGTATAACGCATCGCAGCGAAGGATTTAGGATCATCCTGTGCACCCCAGTTACCCTGACCATCCACCAAAGGGTGCCGATAAGAAAATGCCTGTGCCATCAACACCATAGCTTCATAGCAGGCGGAGTCACTGTGTGGGTGATATTTGCCCAATACGTCACCCACTGTACGGGCTGATTTTTTGTACTTTTCGGTAGCTGACAGACCTAGTTCAGACATAGCAAAAATAATACGGCGCTGTACCGGTTTCAGCCCATCTCCGATAAACGGCAGAGCACGATCCATGATGACGTACATCGAATAGTTAAGATATGCATCCTCAGTGAACTTCCTAAGCGGAAGTCGCTCAATTCCATCATAAGTGATTTCACTCATTTAAAACATCCAATCCTAAGGATTCAGTTAAATTTCGCACAACTCAGCCATGTCACCTTTTTCTTGCAGCCAATATCGGCGGTCTTCAGCACGCTTTTTTCCAAGTAGCATATTCATCATACAATCCGTGGCATGAT
Source organism: Candidatus Enterovibrio escicola (assembly GCF_002464935.1). Taxonomy (GTDB): domain Bacteria; phylum Pseudomonadota; class Gammaproteobacteria; order Enterobacterales; family Vibrionaceae; genus Enterovibrio; species Enterovibrio escicola. Next base: position 307,913 of record NZ_NBYY01000009.1, on the reverse strand, counting down.
TATCATCAATGGTGAGTTGCACCAAACGACGGGTGTTTGGATCCATGGTGGTTTCTCGAAGCTGTAATGGGTTCATTTCACCCAAACCTTTAAATCGCTGCACATCGGTTTTAACACGTTTTTGGCTAAGGCTTTCCAAAATGCCGTTTTTTTCGGAATCATCTAGTGCATAGAACACTTCTTTACCACAGTCGATACGGTATAGTGGTGGCATGGCCACATACACGTGATTTGCCGCCACCAGAGCACGGAAATGTTTGAAGAACAATGCGCACAGAAGAGTTGCAATGTGCAGTCCATCCGAATCTGCATCGGCTAGGATGCACACTTTTCCATAACGTAAACCACTCAAATCATCGCTGGCAGGATCAATTCCTAGAGCAACAGAGATATCATGTACTTCCAGTGAGGAGAGAACCTGATCGGTGGATACTTCCCATGTGTTTAATATTTTTCCGCGCAATGGCATGATGGCTTGAAACTCACGGTCACGTGCTTGTTTTGCCGAACCACCAGCCGAGTCACCCTCGACAAGAAATAGTTCGGTACGCGATAAATCCTGCAGCGAACAATCACTCAATTTACCTGGAAGAGCTGGACCAGAAGACACTTTTTTACGCACCACTTTCTTCGCGGCACGCATTCGCCTATGTGCGTTGACAATACATCTTTCAGACAATTTTTCCGCCACTTGTGGACGTTCATTCAGCCATAGACTGAACGAGTCTTTCACTACACCAGATACGAATGCGGCACACTGACGAGATGAAAGGCGTTCTTTGGTTTGACCAACAAATTGCGGATCCTGGATTTTTACTGACAACACATACGCACAGCAATCCCAAATATCTTCAGGCGCCAGCTTCACGCCCCGCGGTAACAAGTTATGGAATTGACAAAACTCTCGCATTGCATCCAGTAGACCTTGGCGAAATCCGTTAACGTGAGTACCACCTTGTATGGTAGGGATCAGGTTAACATAACTTTCAGTAATAAGTTTACTGCTTTCTGGTAACCAAATTACAGCCCAATCGACAACTTCATATGGCGTAGTGAAGTTACCTACAAACGGCTTATCTGGCAAAACTTCATACCCCTTGACACCTTCTGAAAGGTAACCTTTCAAGCCACTTTCATAGTACCATCTAACTGTCTCATTGATGTTTTTATCGGTAAACACGACCTCAAGTCCTGGACATAACACAGCTTTGGCTTTGAGGATGTTTTTCATGCGAGAAACAGATAATTTTGGTGAATCAAAGTACACAGGATCTGGCCAAAAATGGACACTAGTCCCTTTTGCGCGACGGCCACACGTTCCAACAACAGAAAGTTCTTGTACTTTGTTACCGTGTTCAAATGAAATTTTGTAAATCTTTCCATCACGTTTGACAGTGACTTCAACTCTTTTTGAAAGGGCATTCACCACAGAAAGACCCACACCATGCAAACCTCCACTGAATTGGTAGCTTTTGTTGGAGAACTTACCACCTGCGTGTAGTTTACAAAGGATCAGTTCAACACCAGATACCCTTTCTTCAGGATGGATATCTACTGGTATCCCTCGTCCATCATCGATGACTTTAAGAGATTGATCGGAATAAAGGACAACTTCTATTTTACGTGCATGGCCTGCCAATGCCTCATCAACACTGTTATCGATGACTTCCTGACCGAGGTGATTAGGACGAGTCGTATCTGTATACATACTAGGGCGACGCTGCACCGGTTCAAGACCATTGAGGACTTCAATGCATCCTGCGTTATAAACTTGATCTGTCATAAATGGATGGCTTTTTAGATTTGTCACATGGGTGATGAAAGCTCTCTAGCTTCTCAAAGCATTACATTGATTGAAGAATTTTTTCTGTGAAATATACTCACAGACCTAGGAATTGAATAATTTTAGCGTGGGCTTTTTTAAAGCCAACAAATATGTGAATACCACGCTTGTCAACTGTTTGATTACATCCCTCATATTTGGCAACATCTTGTCGATAATTCAGAACTTCATATCCCTGCTGCTGCAACATCTGAATCGTTTCAGGATGAGGAATGGGTCCAGTATCCAGTTTGCCTAATGCATGCATGTCATGCGATGTTAGCAGCCATTGTTCACCCGCATAGGTGATTTTTTCGATCCTAAATACTCGAGACAACAGTCATACTGTTTCACAAAAGTATTAAGCAATCCTATAAGAAACCCGTATTTACCATCGAGTTATATGGTGAAATAGCCACCTAAGAGGGCTATACAAGCAAACAGATACGATAATAACGTTGCTAGCTTTATCACCAGTTATTTAGATTATTCAGCGATAGGGTAGCAAGCTAGTCTCAGAATTTCCAGCTTTTATATCGGGACGGTGGAAATCACACTACTGCCTCATTTTCATCATTACTTACACGACAACTGTGGATTATACAATCCGTAAATATAGCGCAACCTCACTGATATGTTCAGTACCCAGTTGAATGCATGTCAGGACAGAAGACTTTGCCTTTTAAACGTCCGATCTCACTTGAAATCTTACCGTCTTGATGTAATAGAATTTCACGCCAGCCAGGATTGGTAGAATCCAATGCAAAATTACTTGAATCAGGTAAAAACTGTATACATGTGGACGGTGCCGCCATCACACGACGACCCTCATGATGAATGTCCAACGCTTGATGAATGTGGCCACAGACCACACCTTTAACATTATCATACTTTTCCACACTCGACCAAAATGCGTCCTGATTATTAAGTTGATGTTGATCAAGCCATGAACTGCCTGCTGCTAAAGGATGATGATGCATCAACACCAACCCGTATCTTTTAGGATGGGATATTAACGCTATTTCCAACATAGTAAGCTGTTCCACCGTCAATCGTCCATGTGGCAAGCCTTTTACTTGGCTATCTAGTATAATTAGTTGCCAATATTCACCCATCAATACTTGGTCACAACCTACCAAGGTAGGTTGCTCGAATACAGTCCTCATTTTTGGCTGGCAATCGTGGTTACCTGGTAGCCAGTAACACGGTTGTGACCAGTTTGAAATACCCTCTGCAAAACGCTGATAAGAGGCCGTTGAGTGATCCTGAGATAAATCACCCGTGGCAATGATGGCATCAAACACAACATTTTTACGTTGAATCTCGTCTACAACTGCTTGATAACTGGCAGCCGTATTCACCCCTAACAAACTTCTATAAGGGTCTGCGAAAAGATGGGTATCCGTAATTTGCAACAACCGAACGGTTTGGCTGCATTGACTAAGTAAATGACAAATCCGCAACGTTTTGAGAATCCTGATTGTAAGCAACTGTTATTGTGTTATTTCGCACCTATTCATCACACGGTTTTTTGTTCAATAAGTTAGTTTCTGTTTAGGGAATGAATTCTTCAATTTATTGAATACATAACCTCAGCACACGATTTATTATGTGCCGTCATAATCCATGTATCTAACATGTCACCTAATAAATAGTACTGAGTTTCTTAAAATCGTTTTGTAGGTAGAGGAAGAACACGTTAATCTAATACTTCACATCACACCGGAGCATATGTAGATTGGGATAATCATAGTTCATAGTCCGGTTAAATTTCGGGAAATCTACATACTGATAAGTGCTTAATATAGTGGTATACCAAGTTAACTGGACAATGTTGACTTGTAACTCGTTGCCTTGTATCTACATCCTAGGTAGGATTATCCGACTTCATGCTGATTCAGCATTAACTTTATCGGTTTGTCGTAATTAGTTTAACCTGAGTTGCGCATAAGAAATAAACTAAATGTCCAAGTCGCGATCTGAGTAGTTTAAAAAACTATTGACTGCACAAGGACTTGGGCATGAATAACTTAGATGCTATTTTCGTCTACTTCTGACAAACTGTCCTTCCTGCATGGGAAAACACTTAATTTCTTCCGGTGTCAAACAACAAAACAAGCCTTTTCGTCTCTCAATTAGCAAAGTGATGACGATAGTGATAGCTTGCCATCAAGCGAGATATCGAGACTTCAAAACCTATTACATTCACTTTGTTTGCCGTTACCTCACCGTCAGGCAAGGCCGACAGGGATTACCTTCGTTGATTCGTCCAAGCTACAGGTTGGTCACAACCTACGCATTTTCAGATATTAGGTTTTTAAATGTACCTCGAAGCGAGGAAAAGGAACGATGGGGTGGTTCTACGGAGGCAAATCACACCTTATTATCAATGACCAAGGTGGCATTATCTCAGTCAAAGGAATGACAGATCCCGTAGCTGATAGAAAGCTTGTATCGGAAATGACTGACGAGTTTTGGGGGTGTTTATACGGAGATAAAGGTTAGATCTCTAGTTCATTGGAGCGGGAACTTGCAGACAAGGGAGTGACACTGATAACGGGTGTAAAAAACAGGAAACCAAAAGTAATGAAACTTTTGAACCAGCCGATGCTACGGAAACGATTTATTATTAAACCCGTTTTTGACCAACTAAAAAACATATCCCAAATCGAGCATTTTTGGCACCATAGTTGTATCAGCTTTATGGTCAACTTGCTGGCGGGGATTATCGTGTATTTATTTCAACCAAAGAAGCCGAGCATCAAAATAACTCGGTTTGATAAGCAAGCGCTTATGCAGATCTGTGGTTAGTTTATGTACATTCACAGATAGAGTTCCTAGAGGAACTCTATACTCTGATTTTACTATTTCACATTAAACTAATCGTTTTTACAGACTTATATATGGCTGTTGAGTGCATTTTTGAGTATTCTATCACCACTTTCTCTGATTAAGAGCTAACCATTGCAACGCAATGACCGATGCTGCATTTTCAATTTTTCCATCAACCACCCACTGATATGCTGTTTTTCTAGGAACAACGTGCACCCGTATATCTTCCCCCTCATCGGGCAAACCGTGGAGACCTTCGGCAGTCGTTGAATCCACCAATCCAAGGTAGAGTGTTATCCGTTCAGAACAGCCTCCAGAACTTGATAAATAACTGGTCATAAATATTAGTCTCTTAACGGGTAAACCTGCTTCTTCTTGGGCTTCTCGTATTGCAACTAACTCTGTCGTTTCACTTTCGTCAATGACTCCCGCCACTATTTCTAACTGCCATGGAGATTCACTTGATATCATCGCACCCACCCGAATTTGCTCAATCAATACCACTTTGTCTGTGACAGGGTCATAAGGGAGCATCGCGACGGCATTTCCACGCTCAAACAATTCTCTTTCAATTGTATTACTCCAGCCACCAGCGAACATGCGATGACGAAAATGATACTTGATTATTTTAAAGTGACCATTATAGACAAGGTTACTTGCGTCAATTTGAACATCATTTTGTCCAAATTGGTTTAGTTGTTTTTTTTGTATCACGGGCATTCCATATCAACTTTGAGATAGGAGGTGAATAATAACTATCGCATCTGATTGACGGCAATCTCGAACGTTTACTTTTTTGGTACGCATTGCAGAACTATTTTAATCACACTAAAATTTAGTCTTATTTAACCATTAATTTGTTCTCAACAAATCATCGGATTGTCAGTTCTAGGTGAAAATCCATGGCCTACAATAGGTTAATGCCACCTAGCGATGTATTAAAATACGACAGATTCAGGGATTACCTATATGAAGGAATTTCTTCCATTTCTCATCGGAATTATGCTTAGCACTACAAGTGCTCTAGTTAACGCCGATGATTTAGTACAAATTTACGAGCAAGCGAAACGAAGTGATCCGTTATTGTTGCAAGCGATAGCAAAACGTGATGAGGCGTTTACAGCTATCAACGCCTCACGCAGTGTCATTCTTCCACAAATCAATTTAAATGCGGGTTTTAACCTCAATCTTAACAGCAAAGCCAGTATCACATCGGATTTATCTAATACGAACAGTCTGAACGTAGGTATTGCCCTGAATCAGGAACTGTTCAACCGCAATAGCTGGATCAACCTAGATATTGCTGAGATTAGGGCACGTAAAGAGGATGCCGTGTATGCCATGCAACAACAAAAACTTATTCTTCGCGTTTTTCAAGCATACTTTCATGTTTTGCGAACTATTGATGGACTGACTCTTATCAGTGCGGAAAAAGTTGCTGTTGGTCGACAGCTCGTGCAAATGAGGCAACGTTTTAAAGTGGGTCTTTCCGCGATCACTGATGTTCATAATGCACAAGCTCAATATGACTCAGTATTGGCGAGAGAGATTTTGTCAGAAAATGAAGTTCTCAACAGTTATGAAGAGGTACATGAGATTACTGGACAAGTGCATACTAAACTCAATGTACTGAATACGAAATCCTTTTCAGCAAGCCAACCAAAACAGAGCCTTAACGCCCTTCTTGAACAAGCAAAAGAAAAAAATCTTAACTTGCTAGTATCGAGAATTTCACGGGATATCGCAAAAGAACGAATCAGTTTAGCAAAGTCTAGCCACCTGCCATTGCTCACTTTAAGCACAGGTTACGACTTGCTTGATCAGAAAAACAGAAGCAATTCCACACGAGATATTGACTATAATCAGCTCTCTGTAGGTATAAAACTCGTTGTTCCTCTCTATTCTGGTGGTCGTATTGATGCGAGCGTGAAAAAAGCTCAATTCAATTACGTTGCGATATCTGAGTCTCTTCAAAGCATTTATCGGAGCACAATGAAAAATGTTCGTGCGTCTTATAACAACATCAACGCCAGTATTGGTACGTTACGTGCGTATGGTCAGACAGTGGTTTCCCAAAATTCCGCGCTGGAAGTAACAAAAGCAGGCTTCGCAGTTGGTACCTGTACCATCGTGGATGTACTGGTCGCGACTAGGCGCCTGTACGATGCGAACCGCAACTTATCTAATGCACGTTACGACTATATCCTGAATATCCTGAAACTGCGTGAAGCAGTAGGTACGTTGAGTGAGCAAGATCTAATTGACATAAACCAAGGACTAATTCTACCTAAAAAATAAAATTAGTTTCAGTTAAGCTAAGATCTGCATAAGCGCTTGCTTATCAAACCGAGTTATTTTGATGCTCGGCTTCTTTGGTTGAAATGAATACACGATAATCCACGCCAGCAAGTTGACCATAAAGCTGATACAACTACTGTGCCGAGAATGCTCGATTTGGGATATGTTTTTTAGTTGGTCAAAAACGGTTTCAATAATAAATCGTTTCCGGAGCATCAGGTGGTTCCAAATTTTCATCACTTTGGGTTTCATGTTTGTTATACCCGTTATCAGTGTCACTCCCTTGTCTGCAAGTTCCCGCTACAATGAACTAGAGATATAACCTTTATCTCCGTATAAACACCCAAAAAGCTCGTCAGTCATTTCCGATACAAGCTTTCTATCAACCACGGTATCCGTCATTAATTTGACTGAGATAATGCCACCTTGGTCATTGATAATAAGGTGTAATTTACCTCGGTAAAACCACCCCATCGTCCCTTTTCTTCGCTTCGAGGTACATTTAAAAACCTACTGTCTGAGAATGCGTAGGTTGTGACTAACCTGTAGCTTGGACGAATCAACGAAGGTAATCCCTGTCGGCCTTGCTTGACGGTGAGGTAACGGCAAACAAAGTGAATGTAATAGGTTTTGAAGTCTCGATATCTCGCTTGATGGCAAGCTATCACTATCGTCATCACTTCGCTAATTGAGAGACGAAAAGGCTTGTTTTGTTGTTTGACACCGGAAGAAATTAAGTGTTTTCCCATGCAGGGAGGACAGTTTGGCAGAAGTCGACAAAAATAGCATTTAAGTTATTCATGCCCAAGTCCTTATGCAGTCAATAGTTTTTTAAAACTACTCAGATCGCGACTTGGACATTTAGTTCATTTCCTATCTGCAGCTCAGGTTAATTTAGAGAAAATCTTTCAATGCTTCTACTTTATCGGTCTTTTCCCAAGGAAATTCCTCGCGCCCGAAGTGGCCATAAGCTGCGGTCTTTTTGTAAATAGGTTTCAGTAAATTAAGCATTTCTTGCAGTCCATATGGACGCAAGTCAAAGTGTTGGCGAATTGCTTCAATAATGGTGTCGTGAGTCACTTTTTCGGTACCGAATGTCTCGACCATGATCGATGTCGGATCTGCGATGCCGATAGCGTAAGACAATTGTATTTCACAGCGATCAGCCATTCCTGCCGCAACTATGTTTTTTGCTACATAACGTGCAGCGTAGGCCGCTGAACGGTCGACTTTAGATGGATCTTTGCCTGAGAAAGCTCCACCTCCGTGACGTGCCATACCACCATAGGTGTCAACGATAATTTTACGACCTGTCAGACCGCAGTCACCCATAGGACCACCAATAACAAAACGACCAGTTGGATTGATAAAAAATTTCGTTTCTTTGGTCAGCCATTCAGTGGGAAGTACCGGTTTTATGATCTCTTCCATAACTGCTTCACGAAGATCAGGTGTAGAAATGGTGTCACAATGTTGCGTCGACAGAACAACCGCCTCGATAGCCACGATCTTGCCTTGGTCGTACTGAAGAGTTACCTGTGATTTTGCATCTGGACGTAACCATGGCAAAGTACCGTTCTTACGCATTTTGGCTTGACGCTGAACCAAACGGTGTGAGTACGTAATCGGAGCAGGCATGAGCACTTCTGTTTCGTTACAGGCGTAACCAAACATTATGCCTTGATCACCAGCACCTTGTTCTTTCGGATTTATACGGTCAACGCCTTGATTGATATCAAGGGACTGTTTACCGATGGTATTCAATACTGCACAAGAATCTGCATCAAAACCCATGTCTGAATGAATATAACCAATCTCACGAACGGTTTGACGCGTCAGTTCTTCGATATCAACCCATGCAGAAGTTGTAATTTCACCACCCACCATGACCATGCCGGTTTTGACATATGTTTCACAGGCAACTCTGGCTTTAGAATCCTGCTCCAAAATTGCGTCAAGTATAGCATCTGAAATTTGGTCAGCAATTTTGTCTGGGTGACCTTCTGAAACCGATTCTGAAGTAAACAGGTGTTTGACCATGCTACATTCCTATAATGAGTGTTATTGATATCAGAGTAATAGTTTAAATCTCTAGATGATCTTCCATATGGTCGGCAATTTTACCCAGCAAGTTATAAAAATCAACCGTACAATCGATTCTCCTGAAAAAGTAAGCGTTTGTGCATGTAAGCCAATGATTACAAATACACACAGTGTGGTTCTGGAGATAACAACTAGATCGTATTAAAGTCAGCTATATAAAATATTTACATCTGAGGCAAGTTAATACTAGAATGCCCACATACCGAATTCTATAATCAAGATAACTCATGTAAAAGTATTACCCTTAATGGCGTTGTTTCCTAACTATCTGAACTAACTCCAATTCCTACAATCAGATCCTCATGAAGTTAAGCAGGAGAGGAAGATGGGAAAGGCCAAACACAAGATTAGCAACTGGAAACACTATAATCAAGAATTAGTAAACCGAGAGCTTAGTGACTTTTTGGATAGACGATGTTGCCATTAAGGCATGGCATTGTTTAAAGCATCAGGGTCATCGTGGACGTAGGTTTATATTTTCGGATACCGTGATTGAAACATCACTAATGATGAAAGGTATTTTCAAGCTCCAAATTTGTGCATTAGATGGCGTTCTCAATGAGGTGCTTCCGTTGATGAATGTCCCGCTGAGATCCCCTACATATACTTGCATTAGTAAGCATTCAAAACCGTAGAAGTTAAGTACCATTTTCTGAGTTGAGGCGCTATCGCCCAAGTTGTTATTGATACCACAAGCCTACAGCGAAGACGAATGTAAAACGCGTAAACACGGTAAGGATAAGTGGCATATCTGTCGCAAACTTCATCTTGCAGTTGATGTTTTTACTTATGAGGTTATTGCCGCAGAAGTTAGCCTAGTTTCTGTAGGTGACAATGAGGTTTCACCTACATGATTTAACACATTACGACGAAAGATACAGCAAGTCAGTGCTGATGGATCCTCTGACATAAGAGCATGTCACCACTTATTGAAAAATAAAGGAATAACGCCCAGTATTCCACCTAGAAGAAACGCAGGGTACTGGGAGGAAGGGGATCCTAGAAATGAAGAGGTAAAGACGTTAGAAAAAGATAAATTGGCGGAGCTAAAAAAGGAAGAGGTTATTACAAAATCTCATTAGCAGAGACAGCAATATTTCGCTATAAATAGTTACCTAGCCCTAAACTTACTCTTCGTGATTATAATACTCAAGTTGGTAGAACGCTGGAAAATATGAAAGCGATGAATAAAGTTATAAGACGCAGTATGCCTGTTTACCAGTAGACAAATTAAGATTGTCAAAGAAGATTGTGATCAGTGCGTTATAGGCCTGTTTTAATCTGAGTTGCGCATAAGAAATGAACTAAATGCCAAAGTTACGATCTGATCGTTTGAAAAAAACTATTGACTACATAAGGGCTTGAGCATGAATTAACTTAGACGCTATTTTGTCGATGTTGACGACTTCTACCAGAATTTTCCCCATGCATAGGAAAAACACCTAATTTCTTCCGGTATCAAACAAAGAAATAAGCCTTCTCGCCTCTCAGTTCGCGAAGTGATGACGATAGTGATAGCTTGCCATCACTCGGGGTATCGAGATTTCAAAATCTATTACATTCACTTTGTTTGCCTTTACCTCACCGTCAGGGATTACCTTCGTTGATTCGTCCAAGCTACAGGTTTGTTACAACCTAGGCATTCTCAGACATCAGGTTTTTAAATGTACCGCGAAGCGAGGAAAAAAAACGATGGGGTGGTTCTACGGAGACAAAGGTTATATCTCTAGTCCATTGGGCGGGAACTTACAGATAAGGGAGTAACACTGATAACGGGTATGAAAAAAGATATGAAATCCAAAGTGATGAAACGGTGGAACTGCCTGATGCTCCGAAAATGATTTATTATTGAAACCAGTTTTGATCAATTAAAAAACATATCCCAAATCGAGCATTTTTGGCGCCGTAGTTGTATCAACTTTATGGTCAATTTTCGGGTAGAGCTCATTGCGTATTTATTTTAACTAAAGAAGCCGAGCATTAAGATAACTCGGTTTGATAAGCAAGCGCTCATACAGATTTGAGGTTGATTTAATCAACAATGATGATTATCTTCAGTCAAGAGAAGATTTAATCATAGATCTAAGAAGTTTTTAGGGTTTAAGTGACCTGCCGTTATTTTTAAAGAAATAGTATTAACATCTTGATCGGAAGGCACCGCACTTCAGACTTTAATTTAGGGGCATTGATGTTAAAAAAGCAAGTTCTCAATAAGTAGTATAGTGCTGAATTTTGGTAAGAGGTTTTACTTCTTCCAATAGCTTGTTTATTATCAACTCTAATTGAGAAAGGAATAGAAGCAAAAGTCATGTGTTGTAAGACCCTCGCTGTGGTATTATTTATCCTTGGCAGTCTAGCTGGATGCTCTTGTGTTAATAAGCTGGTTTATCATGTAGATATTAATCAGGGAAATTACATCGACCAAAACGCAGTTAAAAACCTCAAATTTGGCATGAACAAGGAACAAGTAAAGTTCCTGCTAGGGTCGCCAATGTTAGTAGAAGCCGGTTATGATAATACATGGTATTTCGTTCAATGGTTCAAGCCCAGCCATGCAACACCAAAGCATAAAAAATTAATACTATCTTTTGATGATAACGATCAATTGATGGATATTAAGGGAGACTATCAATTAGGGAGTTTATTTTTTGAACCCATTCTCTAATAGACTCAAACATATAAAACTAGCTTACTGAGAGGGTTGTATGTTTATTTCTGGATCTTTCAAATTGAGTGGACACCGGTTTAAAGTCATGAATGTTTCTGATCCAATTAATAAACTAGGTTGAACTCCTGATCATCCTGTAGTCTTGTGTTCCTCTTTAAATGAGGAGAGACCATGAATATCACAGCTTCAATTCAAGTATGAATTGTGGTGCCTTCCGATCAAGATGTTAATACTATTTCTTTAAAAATAACGGCAGGTCACTTAAACCCTAAAAACTTCTTAGATCTATGAGCTAATCTTACTTGATCGAAGGTAATTTCTTCATCCGTAGATATTTTTAATTTTTGTTTCCTCTTTTATGTACTATATCAAAAGCCCATTAGAATTTTTATTTATCCCTTGTTTCCATGAAGAGTAAAGTGTAGAAAGGTGAATTTTAATATCCAAAGCCTTTGCTATCATCTCATGATGAGTAAACTCTTGACCATTATCTGCCGTAATCGTACAGACATACTTTTTGCATGTCATCAGTAAATCAACCTGAACTGCGCATAAGAAATGAACTAAATGCCTAAGTCGAGATCTGATCGTTTAAAAAAACTATTAACTGCATAAGGACTTGGGCATGAATAATTTAGACGCTGATGTCGTCGACATCTGCCAGACTTTCCTCCCTGCATGGGAAAAATACCTAATTTCTTCCAGTATCAAACAAAGAAACAAGCCTTCTCGCTTCTCAGTTAGCGAAGTGATGACGATAGTGATGGCTTTCTATTAATCTGGGTATCGAGACTTCAAAACCTATTACATCCACTTTGTTTGCCACTATCTCACCAACGAATTTCCAGAATTAGTTAGCTACACGTAAATGCTCAAGCTCATACAGGTTGTTCTGGATCCTCTTTGCATTTACCTCACTCACCAATCATTGATTGCCTTCGTTGATTCATCCAAACTATAGGTTTGTTACAACCTACGCATTTTTAGACATCAGGTTTTTAAAGGTACCTCGAAGCTAGGAAAAGGAACGATAGGGTGGTTCTACGGCTTAAAGTTACACTTTATTATCAATGACCAAGGTGCATTATCTCGATTAAAGTGACGACGGCTAATGTGGATGATAGAAAGCCTGTATTTGAAATGGTTGACGAGCTTTGGGGTTTTTTATACGGAGATAAAGGTTATATCTCTGTTTCATTGTAGCGGGAACTTGCAGACAAGGGAGTGACACTGATAACGTGTGTAAAAAATATGAAACCCAAAGTGGTGAAACTTTAGGATCGCTTGATGTTACGGAGATGATTTATTATTGAAACCGTTTTTGATAAATTAGAAAACATACCCTAAATCAAGCATTTTTAGCACCGTAGTTGTATCAGCTTTATGGTCAAGTTGCTGGCGGGCTCATCGCGTATTTATTTCAACTAAAAAAAGCCGAGCATCAAGATAACTTGGCTTGATAAGCAAGCGCTTATGCAGATCTTAGGTTCATTGCTTTCTGTAAGACCTCTGGATAATCTTAGCTGTTAATAGGAGCTTAGCGAACGGTTGCAGTGCGTGAGTCTATCTGAATCAACCGTGAGTAAGTTGCCAGCGGCATTGTCTTATTGGTGATCAAACGGTAATCTACTACCCATCTACGGCAAAGTTCTTGTTACCAACACACACAAATGAAAAAAATGATAGATAAAACATTTTAACATATCAGCGACTCAGGCAGTGTGAACGAGAAGACACTTCCTTTGCCCACTTTACTTTTTATTTCGAGTTCTGACTCATGGTGATTCAACGAATGTTTCACTATAGCTAAGCCTAAACCGCTTCCCCCAGTTTGACGGGAACGTGCTTTGTCAACACGATAAAAACGTTCAGTGAGTCTATCTATATGTCGAGATTCGATACCCTCACCCGTGTCGATTACCTCCAATCTTGGTCCTTTAGGTGAAAGGAACCATAGTACTTTAATATCAGCTCCTGATGGCGTGTGTTTCACTGCATTATAAACAAGGTTGGAAATGGCACTACGAAGTTGATCTTCATCACCTAGCACTTTCAATGAGTAGTCAATATCAAACTTAAACACATGAGCTCGATTACCGCTAAGAGTCCGTGCTTCTTTCTCGAGAGCGTCAAGCATAGTGGGAACATCTACTTGCTGATCAAGCGCGATTTTGATACTGGCCTCAATTTTAGACAGTGTTAGTAACTGTTCAACTAACCCTTCCATACGAGATAACTGTTCTATCATCACCTCATGAGCTTTCACCCACATGGATCCTACTAGTATTCCAGGATCTTCTGACATTTCTAAGTAGCCGCGCAATACCGTCATAGGTGTACGTAATTCGTGAGACACGTTGGCAAAGAAATTCCGGCGCATTCCTTCAAGTTGTTTCAATTGAGTTATGTCACGCACTACCATCAGATATTCACCCACAGCATAATGCATGGTTCGGAATTCAAGAGTGTTAGATGCGTGGAGTGGTGAACGCATTTCAAAAGCATCACAAAATTCCGCTCTGGCAAGGTATTCAATAAATTCTGGGGTCCGGATTAGATTAGCGATATATTGTCCTGCATCATCTGGCATACGAAAACCAAGGAGTTCTTGTGCCAGTTTATTGCACCAAACAATTGAGCCCTCATATTCGAAAACCACCACGGCATCAGGTAGGGATTCAGCACCATTTCTGAAACGACGAATAAAGTTGGCCAGCTCTTTACGGTGACGGCGGTTTCGTTTTTGTAATCGATGAATGTCATTGAACAACGGCGTCCAATTACCTAATCTAGAAGGATAAGTAAGACTACGTTCTTTCCAAAGCCAATCAGACAGCTTGAGCTGGTGATAAAAATTCCATAGCAACACAAGTACGGTTGCCAGCAATAAAAGCCAAGTCAGTCCACCAAAGAACCAGCCGATGATTAACCAAGGTAAATAAAAAAAAGCCAGCTCAAGAGCCAGCTTTTTCCAAGTAAGTCGTTCAACCATTTATGGCTCCATCGTATCAACCATTAGTCTTTGAGAATTAACATGAATAGATAATTAATTCAATTAAATACGTGTAGAAAAACGGTATCCTGCACAACGAACGGTCTGTATTAGCTTATCATGACCATCTGGTTCTAGTGCTTTTCTTAATCGACGAATATGCACATCAACTGTACGATCTTCAACATAAACGTTGGTTCCCCATATATTGTTAAGAAGTTGCTCTCGGCTATACACACGTTCTTGATGCGTCATGAAAAAGTGTAACATCTTAAATTCAGTTGGACCCATATCTAACGGTTTTTCATGAACAGTTACACGATGTGATGCAGGATCGAGTTTTAACCCCTGAGCATTAATCACATCATCCAGCGATGTCGGAGAACCACGACGCATTACGGCTTTTAGTCGAGCCATTAGCTCTTTCGGTGAAAACGGTTTCGTGATGTAATCATCTGCGCCTACCTCCAAACCGTGCACTTTATCTTCTTCCTCTCCCCGCGCAGTTAACATAACAACTGGAATCTGACGTGTCAATGTATCGCGCTTTAGGTGCTTGATTAGGTTGATCCCTGAACCACCTGGCAACATCCAATCCATCAAAATTAACTCAGGATAAGGTTCACAGATCTGTGTTAATGCACTGTCATAGTTTTCTGCTTCAAGCGTCTGAAAACCTTTTTGTTCCAGAACAAAGCAAAGCATTTCTCGGATCGGTGCTTCGTCTTCTATAACAAGAATCCTTCTTACCATTCTTCCAGACCCAGTTAATTTGTGACTTATTGACTCTTATTATTTGAGAGTATTATAGCAGTTCTATAGCTCATCTTATGCAAAAAAATATATGCGTTCTATCATCAAATATATATTAGTTATCATTGAAAATGTTTGACTTTTAATAAAATTAGGATCAAGTTACGCGCTATGAAAGGGACTTTCACCAAGAAATAAAAACAAACATTCAAAAATCTGCATGATATAATACATGATACTCGAGTCTTCGACTGTATAAAATTGGGACTGTTTACATCAGAAGGTTGTAGTACTGTGAGGTATACTCAAGCGGGGTGTATCCATGAAACAACCGTCCATTCGCCACTTCAAAGACTATGAACAGTAATTTTGTATTAAAGATGCCATTATTTGCGTGATTAAATGGCTCCATCACAATGGTTTAAGTCATAAGATGACTAAAGGTATCGTATCGTAAGTACGACGTAGAAAAATAACGGGATTTCATCCGTCACTAATTAGGCGCACAAAGCCTGTTGCACCTCAGATGGAACTATTTTATTCATTAAGCCCGTCTATCAAACGCAAGCGATAAAAATCCAGTATGGATGGATATCCTCGGGACAAGATAAAGCACTTGAAACCACAGGTCGCCACAGCCGCCTGAATATTATTGGTACGCTCAATCTTCCTGATATTGCAGGTGCAGTTATCAACGAATATGATACCATGGATAGTGAGATAGTTGTTCACTTTTCTGCAAGTTAAAGGACGACTATCCATGGACTCATATAGTAACATATAATCTTAGACGGATCAGGAGATCACCGAGGTGATCTAGTTTTTGTTTAAAAATACCATATTCATCCTCCAATATCTAATTTGACTATCTACCGACGTACAGTCCGAATCAGAACCCAATAAAACAGCTTTGGAAGGTGATGAATGAAAGATTTAGGAATAACGTTTACTTTAATAACAAACGCTATTTTAAGTAATGTATCCAATGAGTAGATCATGATTCAAAGGCCTAAATTCAGATAATAACTATAACCTGAGCTGCGGATAAGAAATGAACTAAATGCCAAAATCGCGATTTGATCGGTTGAAATAAACTATTGACTGCGTAAGGACTTTGGCAAGAATAACTTAGACGCTATTTTCATCGATGTCGACGACTTCTTCCAAACTTTCCTCCCTGCATGGGAAAAACCCTAATTTTTTCCGGTGTCAAACAAAGAAACAAACCTTCTCATGTCTCAGTTAGCGAAGTAATCACGATAGTGATAGCTTTCCATCAATCGGAGTGAAGAGACTTCAAAACCTATTATATCCACTTTTTTTGCTATTACCTCACCAATAAATTTCCTGAATTAGTCAGCTACACGCGAATGCTTAAGCTCATGCAAGGTGTTTTGGTTCCATTTTGCTCTTATCTCATTCGCCGTCAGGCAAGGCTAACAAGGATTTCCTTCGTTGATTCGTTCCAGTTACAGGTTTATCACAACCTACGCATTCTTAGACATCAGGTTTTAAAAGTACCGCGAACTGAGGAAAAGGAACGATGGGGTGGTTCTACGGCTTCAAATTACACCTTATTATCAATGACCAAGGTGGTATTTTCTCAGTCAAAGTGACGACAATTAACGTGGATGATAAAAAATCTGTGTCGGAAATCTCTGACGATCTTTGAGGGTGTTTATACTAAAATAAGGGTTATATCTTTGGTCTATTAGAGCGGGAATTTGCAGAGAAGGGAGTGACACTGATAACGGGTATGAAAAAATAGGAACCCAAAGTGATGAGACTTTGGAACCGCCTAATGCTCCGGAAACGATGTATTATCGAAACCGTTTTTGCCAACTAAAAACATACCCTAACTCGAGCATTTTCGGCACCGTAATTGTATCAACTTTATGGCAGGGCTCATCGCGTATTCATTTCAACTAAAAAAGCTAAATATCAAGATGACTCGGCTTGATAAGCAATCACTTATGCAGATCTGAGGTTAATTACAATGCTCAAGTTGGTGAAGTGCTGGCAAATGTGAAAGAGATGAACAAAGTTGTAAGACTAGATATGCCTGTGCGACAGCAGACAAATTAAGACTGTAAAAAGATTGGGAGCAGTGCGTTGTAAGCCTGATTTAATCAACAACGCCATTTCCAATTCCAAAATGGCTGTGATTTAGTATCTTCTTTTTATAACCAGTTGCTTATAATTCATCGTAAGTACTCCCTGTTTACTTGGAGAGAATAACGGATCTATTTTGGTAATTGTCCTCATTTTCTACACTGGACCATAAGTGTTGCAGTTATTATCTGAATGCAGAGTTAAAAAAATTTCATCTAAATACTAGGATACTAGGATACTAGGTAGGTATATGAAATTTTTTCATCGCACGATGCATGACTATTGTTTTAGAGCTGTGCCACATTTAGCCCCAATTGTAGCGACATTATTCATTGAATACAATACTATTACGGGCTTCGTCATTACTGGAGAGATAAAACCTTTTTATGATTTGGTTTAAGAATATTTTTGTCTACCGTCTTACGCGTGATATTGACCTCGATCCTAAACTCATTGAAAAACAATTATCTGAGTTCCTCTTCACTCCTTGTGGAAGTCGAGACTTCCATAAATTTGGGTGGACGACGGCGTTTGGCAAACATGGCGACACGTTGACGCATGTGTGCGAGAATAACATTCTACTATGTGCATGCAAAGAAGAAAAAATATTACCTGCATCGGTGATTAAAGACTCTTTAGACGTAAAAGTTGATGCGATGGAACAAGAGCAAGGTCGGATGCTTAGGAAGAAAGAAAAAGACAGTTTGAAAACCAACATCATTCTGGACTTACTACCGCACGCCTTTAGCCGTCATAGTAAAACCCGTGCCTTGTTCATCCCAAAAACGGGACTTCTCATTATCGATGCAAGCAGTGTGAAGAGAGTAATAGATATTCTCTCATTATTAAGAAAATCACTCGGTAGCCTTCTCGTTGAACCAATAAAAACCAGAAATTCGATAGAACTAGCGATGACAAAGTGGGTTCGTTTAAACCAAGCACCTAAGGGCTTCACTATTGGTGAGGAAGCAGAGCTAAAAGACTCCTTGGATCAAGGAGGAGTTATCCGTTGTACACAACAAGATTTGTCTAGTAACGAAATCCGCGCACATATCAAAGCAAATAAGTTGGTTACGAAGTTGACGTTAAATTGGCAAAACCGCATTGACCTAACGCTTTGCGATGACATGTCTGTTAAACGCATAAAATTTTCTGAAGAATTGATAGATCAGAATGCTGATATCGTTTGTGAGGACATCGTCAAACGTTTGGATGCTGATTTATCACTCATGTGTGGTGAACTGGCTGTTTTCCTGTCAAATCTGTATGAAGAGCTAGGTGGTATCGACACGGGCAACTAATGTTTTTGGCAACTAATGTTTTTCTGTTTTTCGCGATAATCTATGTTATGTAATAAATATATACACGTACTCGTGTAAGGCACCTGTTTTCTGATGATATACTAATATAACCTGAACTACTTATAAACAATGAACTAAGTGCTCAAGGTCACGACCAGATCGTTTGAATCAAATCATCAGATGCATAAGGACTTTGGCGTGAATAATTCAGACTCTGTTTTTACCGATATCGCCGATTTTTGTCAGGTTTTCCTTTCCACTTGTAAAGTGGACCAGATTCCGAAATAAAAATCAACCTTCTCACCTTTCAATCAGTGAAGTAATAATGATTATTGTATCTTTTCAGAAATCTTAGTTTTGTGATTTTAAAATATATCACACGCAATTTATTTGCCGTTACTTAACAGGTACATTTCCTAATTTGGTTGGCTATACTCGGATGTTTAGAGCTATAGTAATTTCTGGTGTATGGGTAGGAAATAGTGCGGTATAACCTGTTGATTAATCTCGCCAGATCAACAACCAACAAGGAATAACCGCATGGACAATAATCATAACGTTACCGAGCTTCATAAACTAGAAAACCCGCTTAATTAACTGCTGAAATAAGGCGCACAGCAGTTGTTGGTTCAAGCTATAAAAGAAGAGGTTCAATCCTTGCTCGATAATTTTACATCACTCCAAGCTAACGGAAAGCAGGGAGTGGTTCGCAATGACCATTTTCCTGAGCGGTACCTACAAACTGGGTTCGGCGACATTAACGTCAAAGTCCCAAAGATTCAAGATAGAACTTGATCCCGCTCTCTGTTATTTTATCTAGAAATTTTCTTCCAAAAGATATATGTGATAGGGCTTAAGGCATGTCTCTTTCTGTGATATATTTAGCACGATTGAACAGATAAAATGCATGAATGAATTTTAAAGGTATCAAATCGAAGAAGCTTCGCTTTAAACGTATTTTTACTATGAATTGGGCCATATTCGTATCTAGTAACCCTCGCTATGACACCGATTATTATCATTCAGAAATCGCTAAGATACTGAAGTGTAGAAGCTCAGAAAATGGCTTTGTCACTTACCAATGATGGAGTTTCGGTCAAGGGCAACATAAAGTTAACTTTAGTTGTAAGGGAAAAACTTGTCCTCAATGTGGAAAGCGTTATGCACGGGAGAGTATGGTCAAAATAGGCGTCCTCCTGTTTCCTATAGTGAGCTATCGGCAAGTTGTCTTAACCTTTCCTGAGTAACTTCGTATTCCTTTCCATAATCACTCCAATCAGAGGCGTTTATATTCTTGGTTTATGGTTTTGGCGTAAGCCTGTTTATCAGAATTAATTTAGGCACACTTTAAGACAAATACGTGTGCAATTGCCGTTATTATTTTCATCCATACCTATTGCCGTAATGGCAACTCAAATCCACATTTACATGTGATGCTGGCTGAAAGTGCATTCTTTCCTTCCAACTAAGATTGGAAATGGTTTCAGCATTTATCGTTATCTTAGCTACGATTATTTTGGTAAAAATACTTACTGAAGTTAATTGAGATCGAGTTTCCGGTGTATGAATATGTGATAAGAACTTTATGGGCTAAGTATCCTATCCTGATGGTTTCTATGCCGATCATTGGCAATGATCGTAAAAATAAAGTCCCAAGCAAAAGCTACCGAGGGTCAATATG
This sequence comes from Candidatus Enterovibrio escicola, assembly GCF_002464935.1. Taxonomy (GTDB): domain Bacteria; phylum Pseudomonadota; class Gammaproteobacteria; order Enterobacterales; family Vibrionaceae; genus Enterovibrio; species Enterovibrio escicola. The sequence continues at coordinate 287,351 of NZ_NBYY01000009.1, read as the reverse complement.
ATACCTAACTAACTATTTGTCATCCCCGCCGATAGGCTTATCTAGGATAGTTGGGTATGGCGGTCATCAAATCAGGTATTACTGTCAATGACATAAAACGAAGTTAAAAACGGATGAGACAGTGGATACTCAGGTATTTGTGGGCAGGCGGGTTCAGCATATTTTTCCTAAAGGATTTCGACGAGTGAGATATTATGGTCTTCAAGCGACAGCGAGCTTTAAGAAGTGGTATGAAGTGATAGCGAGGGCAGCAGGAGACTTGGTAAATGCAATGATGATCTACACCAAAGGTATCAGCTATGTAGAGATTTTCGAAGAGGTATCAGGTCGTAATCCCTTGAAAATGTGTGTTTTATGGGAATTGGTTCGGTTTTCTCACCCAAAGCATGGTGTATTCTTCGATTTATTTGCTTCCGATAGTGGTTAATTGATTGAATTCTTATTCAAAAAAATAATCTATATGATACTAAACATCATGTTAATACTTACATCTTATAAATTTAGATTAGAACCTACCACCGAATAGGTAGTTGGACTAACTGTGCTTGGCGGCCATGTACGGTTTGTGTGGAATCAGGGACTGCGTCATTGCTTAGACAAGCTTGATAAAGGTGAGAAGATCCCAAGTGTCTTTGATTTACACAAGCTGATTATAAGATGGAAGAAAAAATGGGTATGCGGATTTAGTGAGTGAAATGGGACTTTTAAAATCCCTTCCAAATTATTTGATCAAAGTTGATATGCTCGAACCATAGTTCGTTACTATTTTCGGTTCCACAGCCATATCAAACAAGCTAATGGCATCATCAGGAATTGGATCTCATTGATATAGTAGACGTTTCACTTTTTGTAATTCTTCAGTAAATAGCATTTTAGCCCTAAGAGCTTCAAAGCTATAACCTCGACCAGTACGGTTCATAACTCGAATGAGGTTGTTGAGACTTTCCGTATAAGCATTCGTTATTGGATGATCAAAGTACGCAAAAACTTCATTGTGCCAGTTCCCCATAGCTTTGATTAACGGATCGAAAGACCGCGTCATTTCAGGTGAAACCAGTCGTAGCCAAGCGTAGTAAGCTTGCTGAGTTTCATCACGCGTCTGACTGTTCCAAATGACAAAGAAAGACTCTTTAAATTCGTAAGCTTTTTCCATTTCAGGATAGTTAAGTATCCAGCCAGAATAACGTAAGTATTCCGCATCTGAGAGTTCGTGCTTTCGCTTTAGCAGTACAAACCTATCCTTTAGTAGTCCACGGCGCTGTTGTGGCGTAAGTTGGCTACATATTGCTTTTCTTGCACGCTCTAACGACTCGTTAGCCATTTTGACTACGTGGAACTTATCTATGACGATAGTGGCATTCGGTATCATGGTTTCTACCGTGTCCTTATAAGGACGCCACATGTCCATTGCGACAAATTCAATACGCTCTCTGTCTTCGCATTTTGTAAAGTAGCAAAGTAGAGTTGATTTATTACGGTTGTCGAGCATATCAATGACTGTTTGATGCTCAATATTGGGTAACACGCATCGAGGTTTCTTGATGATATGAATTTTATCAATTCCTAACCATTTTGGCATTTCGAATTTCAGTTGTTCTTCTTCACGCTCGCAGTAATCTTGAAATATGTTACGGATTGTTTTTTCATCCACACCTATATCATCTGCAATACTTAAAAATATACGTTTCTGGCTCTCTCGCTCGATGTATTCAATAAGCCGTTTAGTCATCCTACGTTTTTTATCTTTGCGCGATATAAGCTTGTAGAACGTCTTATTACAACTTTGGCACTTAAAACGTTTACGATTTAGGTGGATGCCGACATGCTTGCCGTGCATGGGTCTATCCATAAGAATTTCGGTTCTTTTCCCAAAACCAACGAGATCAGATGTGTAGCAGTGGATGCAAAATGAAGGCGGGTATTTTAGTTCAGCGTAAACCTGATAATCATACTCAGATTCATGAACCTGACTAACATTGTAGTCAGGCCAATTCATAATATTTGTCATAGTCAAAAAGACAGGAGCCGAAGCCCATTGCTGTCACTCCACTTCTACTACATCATCAATGCTAGCCTCAGCGTACAACTCTTTGGATAGCCAGCGGTGGCCAAAAAACTCTTTAACCTCTTCCAGCGTTTCACAGACCTTGCCGCTAAAACGGTCACGCTCATCTTGCCTTTTAGTGCGACCAACTTGATGACAGATAAATTTTCCGCCTTTGGTCTTGTAAAGAGATAACTCTGTCCAACGACCAGTTTGACCGTTATAACTACCGCCAATAGCTTGATTATCAGAACTAGCCGCATTTGCTACCAGTTCACCAGTAAAGCGAACGTTTGGCTCGTTATCAATATCAAGTGTAAATGTTTCCATGTCAGAGTCCTCATCTACGTCAATTATTTGCTCTATCTCAAGTACGCTGTAATTAATACTGCTGAAATCAGAATCCAGATAGTCAGCCAATTCGTGTGCATTCAGCTCGTCACCATTTTCATCAACAACCGTAACGCTTTCTACAGACCAACCAGCATCCTGTCCCTCGGTTCCTGTAGACAGAGAGTCGGAGTTGCATTCGTCGTAGTTAAAGCCTTCGGTGTAAGTAATTTTGATACCATCTAAGGTTGAGGTTTTAGAAGCCAAACCAAAAACGTGAGGAATATCGTTCAGATCAAAAGATTCGTTTTCTTCGTTCCACTCTTCAACCTAACGATCAAGACGCTCTAAAACTTCGCAATCTTGTTCTCGCTGCCAGTCGTTGCGAGCTACCAGAGTTTCAAATTCAGCAATAGAGATAGTTTTCATGGTTAAATCCTTGTCTTTTCAGAGTCACCGCTGAGTTCGGCTGTGGATGTCTCCACGTTCTTAATACAAGTGTATTTGGTTTATGATGTCAATCATTAAATCCGATTTTAACCAATTAATAAATCCTGTGAAAATCAATCACTAAATCCGCAGACCCAAAAAAAGAAAACCTCTCTTGATTGAAAGGTGCATATACCGACAACCTACAACAAAAATTAAAGGACTTGCACGGTGTGTGGATGCATTGTTTTGATAAGATACTTACGTCAGAAAGACCGAGATTTACAAAGAAGGGAAAGAGCCAAGACTCAATCCGTTTCATTAATTTTAACAAATATTGCCAGTTAGATGCCTCGCGAGTAAAACTACCGAAAATAGTAGGTTTGGTTAAATTCCGCAAGTCTCAAGACGTATAAAGTTTAATTAAAAATTGCACCGTTAGTTTTAAATCTGGTCACTGGTATATTTCATTTTAGGTTGAGCAAGAAATTATAGAGCCTACAAATGACTCAATGTCTGCTATTGGCGTTAATATGGGCATCACTAGGTTCATTGCTCTTTCTGATGGAGCATCACGTTAAGCCATGAAATGGCTATCGCAATCACTCAGATTGACTAACTAAAGAACAACATAAGCGGGCAAAGAAAGTTAAACTCTCTGCTAATTAAAAAAATAAATAGCAAAAATTTAAACCCTGCACTCTAGAATTACCAATTGCTGCAAAGACTTTCTACACAAAACTTCTAATCAAATCAGCAAAAATCACGCGATGATAGCAATAGAAGATTTACGTATAGCGAATATGTCTCGCTCCGCAAAAGGTAATACAGAAGAACACGGTAGAAATGTCAGGGAAAATTTAGGACTTAATACATTAACCTCAGATCTGCATAAGCGCTTGCTTATCAAACCTAGTCATTTTGAAGCTCGGCTTCTTTGATTGAAATGAATACGCAATAAACCCCTCCACCAAGTTTACCATAAAGCTGATACAACTATGGTGCTGAGAATGCTCGATTTGGGATATGTTTTTTAGTTAGTCAAAAACTGTTTCAATAATAAATCGTTTTTGGAGCATCAGGCAGTTCCAAAGTTTCATCACTTTAGGTTTCATGTTTTTTACATCCGTTCTCAGTATCACTCTCTTGTTTGCAGGTTTTCGCTCCAATGGATCAGAGATATAACCTTTATCTCCGTATAAACACCCCTAAAGCTTGTTAACCCTTTCCGATACAGGCCTTTTGTTATCCACATTAGCCGTCGTCACTTTAACTGAGATAATGCCACCTTGGTCATTGATAATAAGGTATAATTTGAAGCCGTAGAACCACCCCATCGTTCCTTTTCCTAGCTTCGAGGTACCTTGAAAAACCTGATCTCTGAGAATGCGTAGGTTGTGACAAACCTATAGTGTAGACTAATAAAAAAAGGCAATCCCTATCGGCCTTGCCTGACGGTGAGTTAGGTAAGATCAAAGCGGAACGAGGACACCTTGTATGAGTTTGCGCACCCACGTGTAACTAAGTAATTCAGGAAATTCGTTGGTGAGGTAGCGATAAACAAAGTGGATGTAATAAGTTTTGAAATTTGGATACCCAGATTAATGGAAAACTATCACTATCGTCATCACTTCGCTAACTGAAAGGCGAAAAGGCTTGTTTCTTTGTTTGAAACCGGAAGAAATTAGATATTTTTCCCATGCCGGAAGGAAAGTCTGGCAAAAGTCGTCGACATCGACGAAAATAGCGTTTAAACTATTCATGCTCAAGTCCTTGTGCAGACAATAGTTTATTTCAAACAATCAGATCGCGATTTCGGCATTTAGTTCATTTCTTATGCGCTGCTTCAGTTAAATCAATCTTAGATCGGGGTTGGTATGAGTTTAGATGGCAGATTGAGTATAAGCAGATATGGAAGGGTGGCTTAATTATTGCCGTTTCTGCTCATTACACAAGTCAAACTTATCCGTATTGCGGTCATGTCTCACGGAAAAATCGTAAAAGACAAGCGATCTTCGAATGCGTAGAGTGTAATTACGCTAACAACATTAACGTTGTTGGCGCTATAAATATTTTAGAGTGAGGACATCCCTTATTAGCCTGTGAAGTGAGTGGTGTAACCATACCACCAGCAACAGGAATTCACCACTAAAGCAATTTAGTGTTACCCAGTAATGGAATTTTCCTTCGGTAGTCGCGAAGCGAGAACGTGGGGGTGGATGTCAACCACATTGGGTAAAACTTTACGCGCTTAGAGGGCTTTATTGATTAAATCAAGTCTATAATACACTGCTCCCAATCTTCTTTACATTCTTCATTTGTCTGCTAGCGAACGGGCATAATGAGTCTTATGACTTTATTCATTGCTTCCACATTTGCTAGCACTTCACCAACTTAAGCATTGTAATCACGAAGAGTGAGTTTAGATCTGAGCAACTATTTATAGCGAAACATTGCTGCTTCTGCTAATGATCATTTGTGATAACCCAAGTCCTTTTTTCATTCCGCCAATTTATCTTCTTCTAACGCCTTTACAGTTTCATTTCTAGCATGCCCTTCCTCTCAGTACCCCACGTTGCTTCGAGGTGGAATACTGGCGATATTCCTTTGTTTTTCGGTACGTGGTGACATACTTGTGTGTCATACGCTCCATCAGCATTGACTTGCTGTATTTTTCGTCGTAATGGATTAAGCAATATAGGTAAAACTGCATTCTCATCCACAGAATTTAGGCTAACTTCTACAACAATAACCTCATGAGTAGATACATAAACGTCAAGATGAAGTTTATGCCAGATACATTGCTTTTCCTTACCGTGTTTACACGTTTTCCATTCACCTTCGTCGTATCATTTTAGGGCTGTGGTATCAATAATGATGTGGGAGATAACTCCTCAATTTGGCAAACGGTATTTAACTTTTACGGTCTTCGAACACTTATTAATGAAAGTGTATGTAGGAGATTTCAGCGGGACATGCATCAACGTAAAAACCGAATTGAGAAAGCCTTCTAATCCATGAAGTGGAAGCTTAAAAATACCTTTCACCATCAATCCGTTTAAATTTCGGTATCCAAAAATATAAACCCACAGCCACGATGTCCGTGATGCTTTAGACAATACCATGCCTTAATGGTAGTGGCGTCTATCCAAAAATGGACTGAACCACGGTTTACTAATACTTGGATTATATTGTTTCCCTTTCCCATCATCACCTCCCGTTTAATTCCATGATGATCTGATCGTGGAAATTGCGATTAGTTCAGACACTTGGAAAACAATACCAAAACACATCCCCAATACACGTGGTAGAAAGAGTCGTGGGTATTGCTCTCCTAACGATGTTTTTAGAGTATTTAATGACTTACAATATCTCACCAATAGAATATTTTCGGCACTAAAGTTGGGAGAGCTTTATGGTCAACCTGATTACTGGAGTCATTGCTTATATGTTTCAACCAAAAAACCTCGCTTTGAAATCACTAGGCTTGGAAAGAAACCGCTTATACAGATCTGAGGTTAATGAGATTTTGAAACAATATGTAAAGAAAATGATAGACTTAAGAATAGTCACTGATAAATATATTACCTTCGCTCAAGCAAGGATCAATCATAGGTTTAAAAAATATTTAGGGTGTAATTAACTTGCTGCTCTTTTAAAGAATGACATTATCAGCTTGATTGGATAAGTATTGAACCTCATACCTAAATTCGGGCAGCATCGCAACAAATGCCCTGTTACTTACTCTATAGTTTCGCAAACATCATTTTGTCATACATAGTGACTGCTTTTGCAAATGCACTCCTTTCTGTCCGGGGAACAGAGGTAGCCATTGGGATCTTCGCCGTCATGGCATTGACCGCTTTACCTCGGATGAGTAATTCATAGTGTATGTGTGGACCAGTCACTCGACCACTTCTTCCTGACAATGCAATACGTTGTCCTCGTATTACACGCTGTCCTTTTCGAACTAAAATTTTACTGTTATGCAGGTAACGAGTTCTGTATTGGTTACCATGATCAATCACAATATACTTACCCGCATATGGATGATCACGTATCATTACGATTACACCATCACCAGTAGATATCACCGGAGTTCCTATCTGTACTGCATAATCAGTTCCATTGTGTGGTGATATACGTCCTGTCACTGGGTGTTTACGTTTAGCGTTGAAGCCAGAACTAATATGCTCTTTACCTATCGTAGGATGGCGTTGAAATGCACGCTGAAGGCTATCTCCGTATTTGTCGTAATAATTCCCGTCTGTATGCAAGTAGGCGGTGATCAATACACCATGGCGTTGAATACGAATCGCCTGCATTTCACTTTGCCCACTTGTTTGTCCTGCAATAAATTGTTCCGAGTGAACCACTTCAAATTTATCTCCTACACGTAAGTCTCGAGAAAAGTTAATTTTATTTTTTAGTAAATTAGTGATACTGTGAACGTCGTTATAACTCAAGCCTGCATTGAGTGCAGAAACGGAAAAACTACCTTCAATACTGCCAACCGTAACATTTTGTATCCACTCACCAATAATATTTACGTCAGTGAATTCATAGCTATCATCATGTAAACGCCGGTACACTACCTTTTGTGCCACATTAAAGATAAGTTCGAGCTTATCAAGACGTTTTTTGCTGCCATCAACCCAAAACTGCAATATATTGTTCGGTTGCAGTGTGTCAATGCGGAGGTGGTTAAGATCAGTTTCCATCACACTGAGAAGATCATCATAGGAAATTCCCAATTTGATAAATATTTGACTAAGACTGTCACCTAATTGAACAGTGTATTCATAATCTGGTAAGTTAATTTGTTTTTCGGTAGCCAGTTTCGGAGTAGATAGGGATGGAAGTACAGCATCAGATAGGTTGAGAGGGACAATATGCGTCACATCTTGACTTAGATTCACTGATATCGCAACCGTTACAAGTGACAGCCCCATTAAACTAAGAACCGATGTAGACAGCCGACTAAATATCTTGTTCTTCTTTTCGTACATAAATCCACTTATCAATCACGAGGTACACCGTCAGAATAACGAAGCCAGAGTATAAGAAAACACCGCATTTTATAATTCATATGAGTGTTAATTTACACACATCCTTTTAATAAATCCGTAGGAGATCATGGATGATATCACTTTCTTCAATTGGTTGGCAGAATGAAACTGGCTATATCAACGAGATAACAGTAAAATCCTGAATCCTTCGCACGCACCTTTTTTAATGCGATTGACTTACACTCAGACAAAAAGAAATAATTACTATGTTTATACCAGAACTTCTGTCTCCTGCAGGCAGCTTGAAAAACATGCGTTATGCTTTCGCGTATGGAGCTGATGCTGTTTATGCCGGTCAACCACGTTACAGCCTCCGTGTACGTAACAACGAATTTAACCATGAAAATCTAAAAATTGGTATCGATGAAGCACACGTGTTGGGTAAAAAATTCTACTTAGTTTGCAATATCCATCCTCATAATTCTAAACTGAGAACATTTATACATGATCTTATACCTATTGTAGAAATGGCTCCTGATGCATTCATCATATCTGATCCAGGTTTAATCATGATGGTACGTGAAGCCTTTCCTACAATTCCTGTTCACCTTTCAGTGCAGGCTAATGCGGTTAACTGGGCAACAGTTAAGTTCTGGTCTACACAAGGCGTTGAACGTGTTATTCTTTCACGTGAACTATCTCTTGAAGAGATTGAAGAGATTCGTGAAAATTGTCCTGAAACTGAATTAGAAATATTCGTTCATGGCGCACTTTGCATGGCTTATTCTGGACGCTGCCTAATTTCTGGTTACATCAACAAACGTGATCCTAACCAAGGCACGTGTACTAATGCTTGTCGTTGGGAATATAAAATCGAGAAAGCTACTGAAGATGATGTAGGTCAAATCGTAGAAATTCAAGCTGATACAGCTAAGCGGGTTAAAGAAGTAGAAGAACAGCCTGATAATACCTTGGGTTTGGGTAAGCCTACAAATGAAGTCGTATTAATCAGAGAAGCGCACCGTCCAGATGAAAAACTTGCAGCATTCGAAGACGAGCACGGCACTTACCTCATGAACTCAAAAGATCTCCGTGCTATACAGCACGTTGATCGCCTCACCAAAATGGGTGTTCACTCATTGAAAATTGAAGGCCGTACCAAATCATTCTACTACTGTGCACGTACTGCACAAGTCTATCGCAAAGCGATTGATGATGCCAGTGCTGGAAAACCGTTTGACGAAACCCTAATGTCAACATTAGATCAATTGTCTCACCGAGGTTACACCGAAGGCTTCCTTCGTCGCCACACTCATAGTAAATACCAAAACTACGAGTACGGATATTCTGTCTCAGAACGGCAGCAGTTTGTCGGTGTGTTTACAGGGAAACGCCGCGGATACCTGGCTGAGGTAGAAGTGAAGAATAAATTCATCGTGGGTGATTCATTAGAGTTGATGACACCAAAAGGAAATGTAATTTTCACACTAGAAACTATGGAAAACGATAAGAATCAAGTCATCTACGATGCGAAAGGTAATGGTTACTTCGTCTTTATTCCAGTTCCACTGGACAAGGATCTTACATTTGCTCTTCTCATACGAAACCTCGTAGAAGGAACAAACACCCGTAGACCAAATGCCACTCAAACGGCAGATGTGTAATTTATGGCACTCTTGATTACCGAGAAATGCATTAACTGTGACATGTGTGATCCAGAATGTCCGAACGAAGCAATTATTTTTGGTATAGAAATATACCAGATTGATCCAAATAAATGCACGGAATGCGTAGGTCTCTATGAGAAGCCAACATGTCAATCAGTCTGTCCCATCACTAATTGTATCATCAACAATCCTGACAAAAGGGAAACATATGATGAATTGATGGAAAAGTACATGATATTATAGAACGTAATTTAGGAAATAACCTGTCATCGCTTCTTTATTGTGTTCTGTTATACGTAGTCTTTTTATCCATTTCTAAATATTATGGAGAAGCGGTTCATAGACTGTTTTGAATGGTGCATTAGCCTAACCCTAGGTTAGAATGAGAAATGAACTAAATACCAAAGTCGAGTTTAAAGTTTTTGAAAAAATCATCAGTCGAATAAGGACGTTAGTCTGAATAATTCAAATACTGTCTTCACCAATGTCGATGACTTTTGTCTGGTTTTTCTACCTGCTTGGTGAAAATACTGGACTTAGGTACCTAAACAAAGAATAAACCTTCTGACCTTCCAATCAGTGAAGTCATAACAATTATTTTTCCTTTAATCCATCATGGTTTTATGACTTGGAAATCTCTTACATCCACTTTATTTGCCGCTCCCTCCCTAACGAATTTTCTGAATTAGTTAGCTACACGAGAATGCTCAAACGCATGAAATGTGTTCTGGTTCCGCTTTGCTCTTACCTCACTAACCGTCAGGCATTGCCTTCGTTGATTCGTCCGAGCTACAGGTTTGTCATACCCTACGCATTCTCAGATATCAGGTTTTTAAAGGTGCCGCGAAGCGAGAAAAAGGAACGCTGGGGTGGTTCTACGGCCTAAAATTATACCTTATTATCAATGATCGGTATTATTTCAAATCAAAGTCACGACGGCTAACGTGGATGATAGAAAGCCTGTGTCGGAAATGGTTGACGAGCTCTGGGCGTGTTTACACGGAGACAAAGGTTATCTCTCTGATCCATTGGAGCAGGAACTCGTAGACAAGGGAGTGACACTGATAACGGGTGTGAAAAAACATATGAAACCCAAAGTTATAAAACTTTGGGATCGCCTGATCTTCTGGAAACGATTTATTATTTAAACCGTTTTTGATCAACTAAAAAACATATCTAAAATCAAGTATTCTTGGCACCGTAGTTTTGTCAGCTTTATGGGAAACTTGCTGGCGGGGTCATCGAGTATTCCTTTCAATCAAAGAAGACGATCATCAAGATGATGCGGCTTGGTAAGCAAGCGCTTATGAATATCTGAGGTAATTTAGATCATATGTCTAATTAATTTATTTCCTTCTATAAAAGTTGTTGTTTCCAAAATATTTTGACTAATCGTAATTTCTACGATCAGATTATCATGGAATTAAGCGGAAGATTATAATGGGAAAGAGCATGAACAAGATCAGCAGCTAGAAACAATATAATCAAAGTATTAGTAAACAGTAGCTCAGTGACTTTTTGAATAAACGTCGCTGCTCGCTGCTATTAAGGCATGGCTTTGTCTAAAGCATCACGTTCATCGTGGCTGTGGGTTTATATTTTCGGAGACTGCGATTGAAACGGCACTGACGGTGAAAGCTATTGTTAGGCTCCCACTTCGTGGATTAGAAGGTTTTCTTAATTCGATTTTTACGTTGATGAATATCCTACTGGAATTCGCTATATACACCTGCATTAGTCATGCGTTTTAAGACCGTAAAGTTAAGTATTGTTTACTGAGTTGAGGAGCTGTCGCCCACGTCGTTATTGATGCCACAGCCCTAAAAAGATACGACGAAGGTGAATGGAAAACGAGTAAACACAGTAAGGAGATACGGTGTATCTAGCGAAAACTTCATCTTGCCGTTGATGTGTCTGATCATGAGGTTGTTGCTGTAGAAGTTAGCCTAATTTCTGTAGGGGACGATGCTGTTTTACCTACATTGCTTAACCTTTTACGACGAAAGATACAGCAAGTCAGTGCTGATGGAGTGTATGACACACAAGCATGTCAACCACGTACTAAAGAACAAAGGAATATCGCACAATATTCCACCTCGAAGCAACGCGGGGTACTGAGAGGAAGGGCATGCTAGAAATGAAATGTTAAAGGCGTTAGAAGAAGATAAATTGGCGGAGTGGAAAAAGGACTTGGTTATCACAAACGCTCATTAGCAGAAACAACAATATTTCGCTATAAACAGTTGCTGAGATCTAAACTCACTCTTCGTGATTACAATGTTGAAGTTGGTGAAGTGCTAGCAAATGTGGAAGCAATGAATAAAGTCATAAGATTCGTTATGCCCGTTTGCTAGCAGACAAATTAAGAATGTAAAGAAGATTGAGATCAGTGTGTTATCGGCCAGATTTAATCAACAACACCTCTAGAAAATAAATTTTGTATGGATGATAAATCCTGTTAGGACACATGATATCTGTAGTAGTATACAAGTTGGTTGTAAGTCATACTAAGGAACCATTACAACCTATTGTATACATAGCCGTAATTTATTTGCCGTCACCTAACAGTTCATGTACTCAATAGTTTTAATAATCATAGTCAGATTCTATTTAAAACACTTAAAATACCGTGGCAATAAGCCTTTTCAAGGCAAGACCCATATAGTGCTATCGCATAAGGATCGGCATTAGAGACTAAGTAACCGTTACCAGATTTTAAGAACATAGGGAAATCATTACAACTATCTCCGAAAGAGTAAATGGCTTTTTTGTCTAAACCTAGTTTCTGCATAACGAATAAAACAGCTTCATCTTTTCCACAACAGGTGGGTATAAATTCGATATCGTAATAATCACTATGATCGCTAACTGCAGGATTAGATTTTGTCAATATAATGTGGCAATTAGCGTTGGCAGCCTCTTCTTTTAGCCATGAAAAGTCGCTCTCTATGTTATCATTGATTTTATAGTAATAACTTATTTTAAAGTCACCCTGATAATTATCAGGCTGCTTGATAAGTACTATGTTTTTGTTTTTTGCTGATTTAATAATTTCACCTACCTTGTATCTGTCATAGCCTGACTTAATAATTCTTTGTTTCCAAGATTTAGATGACTTTAACTCACCAACTTTAATCCAATAGAACTCAGTACTCAGACTACAGCAAATAAAGCTAGGACTTCTATTGATATAATTATGCACTTTATGGAAAATAGCGTTACGGCTTGAACCCGTAATCCAGCCGAGGACCATTCCATTTTCTACGCCCTTTGAGCACATAAATCCTTCCAAACATTCAACGCCACCTTTAGATTTATTATTAGAATCGAATGGAATGTAGGTTTCATCTAAGTCACAACATATAACAGTTTGAACTTTATTAGGAAACGGAAATTCAATAGGTAATTTATTTAAAAAACTCATGGATCACCTCAATAATGTAAATTTGTTCAGTAGTAGACATCTGATGATGTAGTGGTAAATGAACAAGTCTTAAATGCAGATTTTTTAATACTTTAAATTTCTCCTTGTGAGAGTTTAAATTTAGGTTTGAAATATGACACTTTCCAGTCAAGCGGCTAATGCCATTTCTTTAAGAATAACGGCAGGCCACCTAAACAGTAAACATTTCTTATGCGCAGATCAGGTTAATTATTAATGACTAAGAGGGCATTATCTCAATCAAAGTGCCGACGGCTAACTTGGATGATAAAAAGTCTGTATCAGAAATAGCTGATGAGATTTGGGGGTGTTTATACGGAGATAAATATTATATCTATGATCCATTGGGGCGAGAACTCGCAGACAAGGGAGTTACACAGATAACTGGTGTGAAAAAGAATATGAAACCCAAAGTGATGAAATTTTGGGATCGCATGATGCTCTGGAAACGATTATTATTGAAACTGTTTTTGACTAACTAAATAACATATCTCAAATCGAGCATTCTCAGCATTGTAGTTGTATCAGTTTTATGGTCAACTTGCTGGCAGGGATTATCGCGTATTCATTTCAACCAAAGAAGCCTAGCATTAAGATGACGTGGCTTGATAAGTAAGCTCTTATGCAGATTTGAGGTTAAATTAAATTTTTTAAAACCCAAACAACCGCATTAATGCTGATGTGGAGCAGTCGAGAGGAGTTGCGAATACTTTTATTGTTCATAGCAAGTTCGATCATTTGCTCTTTTATTCCCTTTTGACAATCCATGTACGTATATTTAACTGGGAAGGTTAAATAACATGACTAGCAACGATATTTTTGCTAGTCACTACGGTCGATACCCTATTTTTTTACTATTTTTTTGTGCCAAAAAGGCCTAAATACTATTGTATCGCTTTTATTTTCTCATTTTCAACAATAAGCCTTATAGGTTTTCCCGGTTTCACTTCACCTTTCAGTATTGATTGTGCCAGTGGATTTTCAATAAGTTGCTGAATCACTCGTTTGAGTGGACGTGCACCATATACAGGATCAAAACCAATTTTCGAAATCAAGTTAAGTGCTTCACCCGTGACTTCTAAGGTCAGATCACGTTCTGTCATGCGTCTAGCAAGATATTGAAGTTGAATACCTGCAATCTCTTTAATGTGATCTTGCCCTAGCGGATGGAATACGACAACCTCGTCAATACGATTAATGAATTCAGGACGGAAGTGTTTATTTACAACATCCATAACCGTAACTTTTAAGCAATCATAGTCCAGTTCGGAAGAATATTCTTGAATACGATCAGAACCCAAGTTAGATGTCATTATCACCACGGTATTACGGAAATCAACAGTCCGCCCTTGTCCATCCGTAAGTCGCCCGTCGTCGAGGACTTGCAGCAACAAATTAAATACATCAGGGTGGGCTTTTTCTATTTCATCAAGCAAGATCACCGAATAGGGACGACGTCGAACAGCTTCGGTTAGATAGCCTCCCTCTTCGTAGCCCACATAGCCAGGAGGCGCACCTACTAGCCGAGCAACTGAGTGCTTCTCCATAAATTCGGACATATCAATCCGTACCATAGAAACACTGCTGTCGAACAAGAACTCCGCCAATGATTTACAGAGTTCAGTCTTACCTACGCCCGTAGGACCTAGGAAGAGAAAAGAACCAATAGGACGATTTGGATCAGCCAAACCAGCACGACTACGGCGAATTGCGTTGGCTACTGAACTCACCGCTTCTTCTTGACCAATAACACGTCCATGTAATTCATTTTCCATATTCAGTAGTTTTTCTTTTTCACCTTCGAGCATTTTTGCAACAGGGATACCGGTTTGACGAGATAATACTTCTGCAATTTCAGCATCAGTTACACGGTTTTTAAGTAGCGTCATTTCTTGCATTTCTGCTTGACTTGCTAAATCTAACTGCTTTTCGAGCTCTGGAATTCGTCCATACTGGAGTTCTGACATTCGATTTAAATCACTGGCTCTCCGCGCAATTTCTAGGTCGATACGTGCTTGTTCTAATGAACTTTTAATATGCTGTGTACCTGAAAGTGCCGCTTTTTCAGCAACCCATACTTCCTCAAGCTCCGCATATTCACGTTCTTTTACATCAATTTCGTCTTGTAGCGTATCTAAACGTTTTTTACTGGCATCATCATTTTCTTTTGCTAATGCCTGTTGTTCAATTTTAAGTTGGATAAGACGTCGTTCTAACCTATCTAATTGCTCTGGTTTCGAATCAATTTGCATACGAATACTAGATGCTGCTTCATCGATAAGATCAATCGCTTTATCAGGTAGTTGGCGATCAGATATGTAGCGATGGGATAAGGTCGCTGAGGCCACAATCGCAGGATCGGTAATTTCTACTGCATGGTGAAGTTCGTAGCGCTCTTTAAGCCCGCGTAGTATGGCGATGGTATCTTCCACTGTAGGTTCGTTCACTAATACTTTTTGGAAACGACGTTCAAGAGCTGCATCTTTTTCTATATACTTCCGATATTCATCCAATGTGGTCGCACCCACACAATGTAATTCACCACGTGCAAGAGCAGGCTTAAGCATATTTCCAGCATCTATCGATCCTTCTGCTTTACCGGCTCCCACCATTGTGTGGACTTCATCAATAAAAAGAATGATGTTACCTTCTTCTTTTGCTAACTCATTGAGTACTGACTTCAAACGTTCTTCAAATTCACCTCGATACTTAGCTCCTGCCACTAGGGACCCCATGTCAAGCGATAGTACTCGCTTATTGCGGAGACCTTCTGGCACTTCACCATTCACTATTCGCTGGGCAAGACCCTCGACAATGGCCGTTTTACCTACACCTGGTTCACCAATGATCACAGGATTATTTTTAGTTCGGCGTTGAAGGACTTGGATAGTGCGACGAATTTCTTCATCTCGACCTATAACAGGATCTAGTTTTCCCTGCTCAGCTTTCTCAGTTAGGTCAATAGTGAATTTCTCCAATACTTGTCTATTTTCTTCTGAATTCGGATCATCAACATTCTGATCACCACGCAATTTGTTGATCGCATCTTCAATCTTTTTACTGGTCAGAGCTAATTTACGAAGCAACTCCCCCAGAGGACCTTTATCAGCCACGGCTGCAAGGACAAATAATTCAGATGAAATGTACTTATCTTTACGATTTTGTGAGAATTTATCACACATATTAAAAAGAAGGATTATGCCATGTGAAAGCTGAACATCACCACCTGTCCCGATCACTTTAGGTAACTTGTCGAGTTGTTGACTTAAGCCAGAACGTAATTGAGTGACATCGACATTAAGGAGTATCATCAAAGGTCGAATAGTGCTGCTATCCTGATTAAGGAGAGAGACCATCAAGTGAACGGGTTCAATGTACTGGTGATCCCTCCCTAGAGCCAGCGACTGGGCGTCTGAAATAGCCAACTGGAATTTGCTGGTAAATCGGTCAAGGCGCATAGCCCCTCCTTTAAATTACATTATGTTATGTTATGTTATGTAAATGAAATGGGAGCAGTCTAGACCAATTTCAAGTTGTTTGGTGAAACTTTATTAGTAAGATCGAGGAGTGATCCATATACAACTTGCTTGACGTCCTGTTTTATGTGCTACACGGTATGAAAAAAAACGGTCAGATGCAGATACAGTACATAAATCCCCGCCATATATGTTAATTTTTCCAAACTGGTTAAGTCGATGACTAGCTAGTAAATAAATATCAGCTAACCAACGATCATTTTGAGGTATAAAGGCAATATCAGTGCTTGAATCACTTATAATGAACTGCTCACGAACTTCACCACCGACTTCAAACACAGATGCCCCAAGGGCAGGTCCTAACCAAACCATCACATGATGTGGGTTTGTGAAATGGGATAGAGCCTGCTCTAACACACCGTTGAGTAGTCCACGCCAGCCCGCATGGACTGCTGCCACTTGTGTTCCGGCTTTATCACAAAATAGAACGGGGAGACAATCTGCCGTCATGATAGTGCACACCTGACCTACCTCACGAGTATAAGAACCATCGGCAACAGGAATGAGGGAAGTCGATGACAGAGGTAGTGTTACCACTTTTGTTCCATGTACTTGATTAAGCCAGACTGGCGTCGATGCCATCTGCATTGTTTTTGCAAAGAGTGCGCGATTTTTCGTAACATGTTCAGAATTATCCCCGACATCCTTACTTAAATTTAAACAGTTGTAAGGTGGTAAACTCACTCCGCCCATACGCGTGGTACTAATGGCTTTGACATTAGACGGCGCAGGCCAGTTTGGCGTAATCCAATCCATGATCATGGATACAAATTACTAAACTCTTCAGCATCAGCACGTAATACGACTATCAATTTAGCTATATCTTCTGGTATAGGCGCATGCCATTCCATCAACTTGCACGTAATCGGGTGTTCAACACGAAGCATAATTGCATGCAGTGCTTGACGATCAAACTCACGTAGAACTTGAATCAACTCATTACCTGCATTTCGAGGCTGACGTGGCCGGCCACTGTATAACTGGTCACCTACTATAGGGTGATTCAGATATGCCATGTGAACACGAATTTGGTGCGTACGACCAGTTTCTAAACGTAAACGTAATCTGGTATGTGCACGAAAATGTTCTGCGACACGATAATGTGTGCTGGCTGATTTACCTAACTCATTCACAGCCATGTGTGTACGTTTGCGAGGATGCCTACTGATTGCTTTTTCAACCAAACCACCACCAGTCATTGTACCAATAGCAATAGCTTCATACTCACGGGTGAAATTTGTTCGTTTCTGCAATGTACGCACTAGACGTGTTTGCGTTGGCACAGTTTTAGCCACTACCATGAGACCTGTGGTATCTTTATCAAGACGGTGAATAATACCCGCACGAGGTACTTCCGTAATATTCGGGTAATGGTACAACAGAGCATTAAGAATTGTACCGTCAGGACAACCTGCCCCTGGATGAACGACTAGGTTTCGAGGCTTATTAATCACTAGGAGGTGTTCATCTTCGTAGACGATATTGAGATGGATATCCTGAGGTTCCCAACGTTTCTCGTCTTCAATTTCGACCTGAACAACAATGGCTTCACCACCCATCATTTTTATACGTGGTTTGTTAACCATCATTCCATTTACGCTTACTTTCTCGGTCAAAATCCATTTTTTAATCAGAGAGCGTGAATAATCAGGAAACAATTCTGCTACCCCTTGATCCAGACGCTGTCCAAGTTGATTCTTACTAATTATACTGCTTAACTCTAAATACTGTGCCATGACGAACTTTGTTATTCTCTATGAGACTAATGTTTAAGTACGTGTTCCTGCACGTGGGCACGGTCACGTTACTGGTTGGTGGTATATCGGATCTAGGGGTAGAATAACCCTTATCGAGTTATTGTAGCTTTTTTCGTCTGAGTGCGTAATGGAAAAGGCTGAAAATATTGTTTTAAGGAAATAACTATATTAATGAAAAACCTAACCCTTTCTTCTCTCATTGCTATTTTTCTGATGGCAGGCTGTTCTAGCCTTGAAAAGGTGGTACCAGATAGTCCACCGTTTGAACTCTACCAAAAGGCTAAGGTTTCGTTAGATAAAGGAAACTGGAATTCAGCCATTACAAAATTAGAAGCCTTAGATTCTCGCTATCCTTTTAGTGCTTATTCAAAACAAGTTCAGTTCGATCTTATTTATGCCTATTACAAGAGTGACCATTTGGCACTAGTCGAAGCTACCATTGAACGCTTTCTGCGTATGCATCCTAGTCACCCAAGAATGGATTGGATGCTTTACATGAGCGGCTTAACCAACATGGCACAAGATAGAAACTTTTTGCATAACTTGCTGAATATCAAGCGTAGCGATCGCGATCCAGTACCTGTTCATCGTGCTTTTATTGATTTCCGTCAATTATTAGACCGTTACCCAAATAGTGAATATGGAGCTGATTCTCGAAAGCGTATGGTTGCGTTGAAAAATAGATTGGCTGATTATGAACTGTCTATTGCTGACTTATACGTCCGCCGTGAAGCTTGGATTGCCGTGATTAACCGTTGCCAGAAATTACAACGTAATTTTCCTGATACTACCGCCGCAAGAGAATCGTTATGGCTGACACTACAAGCCTATGAAGCATTAAAATTGGAAGAACCTGCCACACGTATCCTTGAATTAATTCAGCTGAACAGCAGTTAAATAAAATGAGAGTGCTACAACCGCAGAAGGTAACCAAGTGTTTACCTGTCCTTTGAAGTCTGGTTGCTATCATACATATTATTTCCATATCAGACTGTGGTTACAATAAAATCTAGGGGATCACTCATGAGTGATCCTGACTTTATTACCTAGAAAGAATCTGCCAGTAATATTCACTCTAAAAGTGTAAAGTTTATCATATAGCGTTTTTACTTCATCGGGACACTTATTTTAGTCGATTTTACTTTCAACAAGCGTTGTTGATTAAATTAGGCCTATAACGCATTGATCCCAATCTTTTTTACAGTCTTAATTTATCTGCTGTCGAACAGGCATATCGAGTCTTCTAATTTTGTTCATCACTTTCACATTTGCCAGCATTCCACCAACTTTAGTATTGTAATCACGAAGAGTAAGTTTAGGGCTAAGCAACTGTTTATAGCGAAACATTGCAAGTTCTGCTAATGAGCGTTTATGATAATCCCTGTCCTTTTTCCACTCCGCCAGTTTGTCTTTTTTAAAGCCTTTACAGCTTCATTTTTAGGATACCTTTCCTTTTAGTACCCCGCATTGCTTAGAGGTGGAATACTGGATGTTATTCTTTTGTTCTTCAGTACGTGGTAACAGGCTATTGTGTCATAGGCTCTATCAGTACTGACTTGCTTTATCTTTCATCGGAAGGGGTTAAGCAATGTAGGTAAAACATCATCGTCCCCTACAGAAATTAGGCTAACTTCTACAGCAACAACCTCATGATCAGACACATCAACGGCAAGATGAAGTTTTCGCTAGATACACCTTATCTCCTTACTGTGTTTACTCGTTTTCCATTCACCTTCGTCGTATCCTTTGAGGGCTGTAGCCTCAATAACGACGTGAGAGACAGCTCCTTGATTCAGCAAACGGTACTTAATTTTTACGGTCTTTGAACACTTGCTAATGCAGGTGTATATAGGGAATTTCAGTAGGCTGCTCATCAACATAAAAACCGAATTGAGAAAGCCTTTTAATCCACGAAGTGAGCCTAAAAATACCTTTCACCATCAGTGCCGTTTCAATCTTCGTATCGGAAAATATAAACCTACGGCTATGATGACCGTGATGTTTTAGACAATGCCATACCTTAATAGCAGCGACGTCTATTCAAAAAGTCACTGAGCCACGGTTTACTAATGCTTGATTATATTGTTTTCAGTTTCTGATCTAATCGTAGGAATTGCGATTAGTTCATATATTTGGGAAACAACACCATCTGAATCTATTCGAATTGCACCTGTCTAACAGCAATCTTCAAGTATTTATTGGCACCATTCTGCTCAGAATTCTTATCAGGATCACAAATAGTCAGTTTAAGAAGATTCCACACCATAATAGTGAGTTGACTCACATCATTTATCATTCAAGAAAGTAATCTAAAAATGAGTTTAGCAAAGAAAAATCTACCGAGGGAACAACTATGATTGTAGATATTACTGGTAAAAACGTCGTTATTACTGCTGCCATCCGTGACCGTATTACTTCTCGTTTCGAGAAACTCGAAAAGTGGCAAATTATGCTGATCAATCCTCATGCCGTCATCAACGAAGAGCCAAGCCACAAATTTAGGATTGAAGTTAGCGTTTCTGTACCAGGTGTAAAACTAATTGCTTCTGCAGAACATGAAGACATGTATGCAGCAATTAATGAAGCAGGTCAAAAACTAGAGAAACAGATCAATAAACAAGCACATAGGGGTGAAGCACGCCGAGCTAGCCATATTGAAATTCCGACTGATGAAAAAGAAGTTGTATAAGTCTCTGATAGAGTTAAGAATCAGCCTCAAGTGTGGGGCTGATAATATTTAATATTATAGTATTTGCTAAATATTATTAATTGATAATGGCGTTGTTGATTAAATCAGGCCTATAACACGATGAGCCCCGCCAGCAAGTTGACCATAAAGCTGATACAACTACGGTGCCAAGAATGCTCGATTTGGGATATGTTTTTTAGTTGATCAAAAACGGTTTCGATAATAAATCGTTTCCAGAGTATCAGGCGGTTCCAAAGTTTCATAACTTTGGGTTTCATATTCTTTTTTATACCCGTTAATTAGTGTCATTCCCTTGTTTGCGAGTTCTAGCTCAAATGGATCAGAGATATAACCTTTATCTCCGTATAAATACCCCAAAGCTCGTCAGTAATTGCCGATATAGGCTTTCTATCATCTAGGTTAGCCGTCGTCACTTTGACTGAGATAATGCATCTTGGTCATTGACAATAAGGTGTAATTTGAAGCCGTAAAACCACCCTATAGTTCCTTTTCTTCGCTTCGCTGTACCTTTAAACACTTGATGTCTGAAAATACGTAGGTTGTAATAAGCTTATAGCTTGGATGAATCAACGAAGGTAATCTTTGACGGTGAGTGAGGTAAGAGTCAAGCGAAACCAGAACACCTTGCATGAGCTTGCGCATTTGCGTGTAGCTGAATAATTCAGGAAATTCGTTGGTGAGGTAGCGGTAAATAAAGTGGATGTAATAAGTTTTAAAGTCTCGATATCCTGATTTATGGAAAGCTATCACTAATGTCATAACTTTGTTAACGGAGATGTGATAAGGTTTCTTTCTTTGACACCGTAAGAAATTAGGTGTTCCTCCCATGCAGGGAGGAAAGTCTGTCATAAGTCGTCGACATCGACGAAAACAGCGTCTAAGTTATTCATACCAAAGTTATTATGCAGTGAATGGTTTTTTTAAATGCGCGGATTGCGACTTTGGTATTTAGTTTATTTCTTATGCGTAGCTTAGATTACTTAACTTCTACGTTCTTCAAACACATTACTCATGCAAGTATCTGTAGATGATTCCAGCGGGATATTTATCAACGTAAAAGTCGAATTAAGAAAGCCTCCTAACGCACGAAGTGGGGGCTGAAAATACCTTTCACCATCAGTTCCGTTTCAATCTAAGTATCGGCAAATATAAAACCACGGCACTGAGGCTTTAGACAATTTCATGTCTTAATGGCAGCGTCGTCTATCTAAAAAGTGATTTAGCCTCAGTTTACTAATGCTTGATTAGATTGTTTCCAGTTGCTGATTTTGTGCTTGGCCTTTCATATCATCACTTCCCGCTTAACTACAAGTTGATTTGATAGCAGGTATTGCGATTAGTTCAGATATTTGGAAAACAACGTTCAATGACAAGGCTAATTACGGGAACTTCTCGATTGAGAATAGTAGTTCTGGTGATCATGTATCTCATCAGTTGTAAGGGGCATTAGCATAACTGGCAATTAGGTATTTTGGTGTCCATCAATGCAGATACCATACTTGATAATAGAAATTGTTACCCTGAATTAAAAACACGTCCTACACGAAGAGTAATTTATTCAATACATGATTGTTGATTTTGCATACATAAGATCTTAAAACAAAAAGATGAGCTTTACCTCTTGTTATGGTTCCATCGCTTATCCAAGATGTACTGTATCGTTTGCTTGTCTCAATAGGGCTTGGCTTTCTTTCAAGAAGTGTTGTGAAAAATCACCGAACCAATCTTCCACATGTTGGAAAGCAGATATGAAACCCCCTTTATCTTGTAGATCTAGCAAAGTAATCGCTTCCCCAAATCGTGTATGAAAGAGTTTTATTGCGTCTATATTTTGCGGTGATGACATTACGATATCTGCATACAGCTGCGCATCTTGTGCAAATAATCGTCCTACCATCGCCAGTTCCAAACGATAAATGGGTGAACTTAACGCTGTTAGCTGCGATAAATTTGGGTTCTCTTCTGCTAAATGCACACCGTAGACAAACGAGGTAAAGTGGTGAAGGGCTTGAATCAAAGTCATACCCTGATCATGCTCAGTCGCACTAATGCAATGTAAACTAGCACCCCAAATCCGAAATTGCTCCAATAGCCATTGATACGCTTCTGGGTTGCGTCCGTCACAATAGACGATCACTTGCTTAGCAAGGCTAGTAATATCAGAGCTAAACATAGGATGAAGCCCCACTACAGGTCCGTTATGAGATTCCATCATTGCCTGTAATGGCGTACTCTTTATTGAAGTCAAATCCGTCAGAATGCAATCATCAGGAAGAGTTGTCAACTTGCGAATAATCGTGTCAGTACAGTTAATAGGGACAGTCACAACCACCATGCCCGCATCCGGCAATATTTTATCAGCATGTTGCCAATCCTCAGACTCTAACACTTTTACGTCATAGCCCGAGAGGTGGAACAATTTACCAAACAACCTACCAAGTTGTCCGTTGCCTCCAACAATAACAATTGAACGTAATCCAGTATTCAAACACTTAAAGCCAAAATCATTTCCATTGGTGTAAGATTCTCGCATGGTACGGCATAAAATATCCTCAATAAGATCAGGGGGTACACCTTTTAATTCAGCCTCTTTGCGACACGATGCCAACATAGCAGCTTCTCGATCAGGAACATAAATCGGTAAGCCCTGCAGACTTTTCAGTTCGCCTACTTGGGTAACAAGAGAAAGGCGACGAGCCAACAACTCAACCATTTTTTTATCAACTTCATCAATTTTATCTCGAAGGTGAGACAACTTAGAAACCATTGGGTTTAATTTCCTTTTGAACACTTCTTCCAAGAAGGGTCTCAATTCAATGTCATATTCTTTAGCCGTTCTCCTGTATTCTACCAACTAATACATGCATCCGTAATTGACACACCGTATACTATTTCAGCGAACGAAATTTATGCAGATTGATTTTCCTCATTGATATTACTTTATATGATTAGATCAATAATGTATGTGTCCCCGTCGTGGATCTGATAAAAGACAGTTTGAGTCACTATAATATGATGACGGTAACCTTTTTTCGAATTTAAGTGACTCAAGTCTCCCATCTGGGAAGCTTCTATCCCCGACTTCTTCACTTCATGCGTGTATTCCTTTACAGAAACACAATTCTAGCTTGTTTACGGATCTGAATGTAGGAGATTTTAGCCATAAGGATTTACTTAAACTGCACTGCCCCTAAGAAATGAACTAAATTTCCATGTCGCAATCTGATCGTTTAGAAAAAACTATTGACTGCATAAGGACATGGGAATTTAGTTCATTTCTTAGGGGCAGTGCAGTTTAACCTAGATTGGTAGAATGCTGGACAGGAGGCTGGGGACGGAAAAGGGGTGACTAAAGCGATAAAAACAGGCAGAACAATCGATTATTGACCATTCTGTATCCTATTTGTTGTTATCAGGCTTCCTGAAGTAAGAAGATCGGCTTTTTTACTACCCCTTCTAGGTCCCTAAACCTGTAGGGGGATTATTTCTTAGCTAGACGCTCTTTAATACGCGCAGACTTACCAGAACGTTCTCGCAGGTAGTACAATTTTGCACGCCGTACAGCCCCGCGACGTTTTATAAAAATATTATCAACTACTGGTGAATGAATCTGGAAGACACGCTCAACACCTTCACCGTTAGAGATTTTACGGACGGTAATTGCTGAATGCAGTCCACGATTACGTTTAGCAATTACGATACCTTCATAGGCCTGCAGACGTGAACGTTCACCTTCTTTGACTCTAACCTGAATTACCAAAGTGTCTCCAACTTCAATTTCAGGAAGATCTTGCTTAAGTTGCTCGTTGTTGATCGCTTTGATGATGTTATTCATTTTCTATAACCCTAGAATAAACTGATACTAAGTATGTTTAGGTACTTTCCGCGTTTTGTTCATTAATGAACTCAGCAAGTAGGAATCCCTGTTCGTCAGTCAGAGCTAGGTTCTCCAAAAGCTCTGGTCTTCTAAGCCAAGTTCGGCCTAATGACTGCTGTAATCGCCAACGGCGAATATCCTGATGATTACCTGATTTGAGTACCTGAGGTACAGCCAATCCATTTAATATTCGGGGTCTAGTGTAGTGCGGACAATCCAATAAGCCATTTGCAAAAGAATCTTCTTCTGCAGAAGAAGAGTTTCCAAGCACCCCTGGAACAAACCGAGCAACAGCATCAATTAACGTCATTGCTGGGATTTCACCTCCACTGAGCACAAAATCGCCGATAGACCATTCTTCATCAACTTTTGTTTGTATTATGCGCTCATCCACCCCTTCGTAGCGTCCACATAGAACGATAAATTTTTCATTCTTAGCCAGCTCTTCAACACCAGTTTGATCAAGTTTTCTTCCTTGAGGTGATAGGTAAATTACTTTTACCTCGCCTCCTAGAGCGATTTTGGCTGTGTTAATGGCATTAATTAGAGGTTTTGCCATCATCAACATGCCGGGACCACCCCCATACGGTCGATCGTCGACTGTCCTGTGCTTATCTTGTGTAAAATCTCGAGGATTCCACATTTCAATCTTAAGCAGTCCTTTTTTTACCGCGTTGCCCGTCACCCCAAATTCAGTAACAGTACGGAACATTTCAGGAAAAAGGCTGATGACACCAACCCACATATTTCCTCTCTCATATAGAGTTAAATCGTTACCGCAGTAATTAAAACCTAGGATCCCAGTCAACTTCTATTCGTTGAGCAGAGCGATCAATCAGCTTAATTACCTTTCCGTCAAGGAAAGGTACTAATCGTTCCTTTTTACCAAAAACATCTTTCATATTGGTGGTGATAACCAGTACATCATTGGAGCCTGTTTCCCATATGTCAGTCACCTTTCCGAAGCTATACCCTTGAGTAGTAATGACTTCCATACCGAACAATTCTCGCCAGTAGAATTCATCCTTTAACAGAACAGGTAATGTCTCTGCGTTAATGGTTATTTCAGTATTCGTCATAGTTTGGGCGGTTGCACGTTGATCTAGACCCTGCAATTTGCAAAGCCAACCTTGGCCGTGACGTTTCCAGTCTTCAACTTGGAATACTTTCCATTCATTACAAACCTTTATGAACCAAGGTTTATAGTCAAAAATGCTTCTAGGGTTGTCCGTATAAGAGAAGATTTTAAGCCACCCACGGATCCCATAAGAGGCACCTAGTTTACCTATTACAACCTTTTCTTGCTCACTCACGTCTTCTTCTTTCAATCATTGCATCCATCAATCATGCTGCTTTTGTGGCATCTTTGATAAGTTTGGCTGCACGGTCAGAAACGGTTGCACCGTGGCCAATCCAATGGTGGACACGACCCAGATCAAGACGCAGCTTTTCTTCTTGACCCTGTGCAATTGGATTGAAGAATCCCACTTTCTCGATGAAACGCCCGTTACGTGCGCTACGACTATCCGTAACAACAATTTGGTAAAATGGACGCTTTTTAGCGCCATGACGTGCCAAACGAATGGTGACCATACCGTCCTCTTTTGCAGTACTAAATAAAAGATAGGCTTTGTGAAAATACAAAGCTATTATGTTCTAGGAGAAACCTACCTCATTCTACGCTTTCTTTTACCCAATGCAACTGTTTTACATATAACCCCGCTGACAGGAAAAGAATTGAATTATCACTAATAAGCCAAATGTTAATGGTTTTTGAGAGAGTGCGTATACGTATATAGAGAGGGACAGATTTAAGAACGGTCACGGATGAAGATATTACCTTTACTCAAGCAAGAATTAATCATCGGACATAAGAAATGTTTAGGGTTTATATAATCTGCCGTTCTTTTTAAAGAAATAGCATTAGTAGCTTGATTGGAAACTGTTTGACTTCAGGCTTGAATTCAGATATCTCCTTTGTATAACTAACCTCAGAATCTGTATAACTACGGCTTCTTCAAACTGGGTGACTTATTAAGCTAGGCATATTGAATACATGATTGGTTATTATTCCCTTTGCCGAAACGATACCGCCTTAAACGTTGATGATAAGGTGAATTTTAAAGCCATAGAACCCTCCTATCCGTTCCCTTACTTCATTTTAGCCACTCCATCAAACAGGCGACGTTGTGGAATACATAAATTATTACCTACCTGTAGTTCAGTTATATCAACAATGTCCTTAGAATCCGGTATTTGCTCATGCAGGAAAACCTGACAGAAATCGTCGATATCAGTGATAGTGATAAGAGTGTCTAACTTATTCAGAATAAGGTCATTGTTTAACTGATGATCTAATCTAAACGATCAGATCGCGACTTGGGTATTTAGTTTATTTCTTATGCGTAAATCATGTTAACTACTAAATTACCGAGAATTTTAGGTGACTTTGATATTAAGTCTTAGCGGGGGAACATTTTGCCACCACTATCCACCATATTTTTCATATTGCGTATCATATTTTTCATGCCACCCTTTTGCATTTTCTTCATTATCTTCTGCATTTGATTGAATTGTTTGAGCAAGCGGTTAATATCTTGTACCTGTGTACCTGAACCTGCAGCGATACGTTTCTTACGTGAAACTTTAAGTAAATCTGGTCGTATACGCTCTTTCGGCGTCATAGAGTTTATGATTGCTTCCACCTGGACAATCAGTTTGTCGTTAACCTGATTTTTTACATCATTGCTCAAATTAGACAAGCTTGGAAGCTTTTCTAACATCCCAATAATACCACCCATGTTCTTCATTTGTTGAAGTTGGTTATGATAATCTTGAAGATCAAAACTTTTTTTTTCTTTAAATTTCTTCGCCAATTGTTCTGATTTGTCTTTATTGACATTCCGTTCTAAATCTTCGATAAGTGACAATACGTCACCCATACCTAAGATACGACTTGCAATACGATCAGGGTAGAAAGGTTCTAACGCACCTATTTTCTCCCCTACACCTAAGAACTTAATTGGTTTTCCTGTCAAATAACGTACAGATAACGCGGCGCCACCACGTGCATCACCATCAACTTTGGTCAGTATTACCCCTGTCAGCGGTAACACATCATTAAATGCTTTTGCTGTGTTCGCAGCGTCTTGACCGGTCATGGCGTCAACCACAAATAAAGTTTCAGTCGGATTAATCGCCGCGTGAATGTGTCTTATTTCGTCCATCATCGTTGCGTCGACATGTAGTCGACCTGCAGTATCTACAATGACAACGTCATAAAATTTCAGTTTGCCATGCGCCAGTGCAGCGTTGGCAATATCAATCGGGTTTTGATCCACTGAAGACGAGAAAAAATCAATGCCAACTTCTGTTGCCAGCATTTCCAACTGCTTAATCGCAGCAGGTCGATAAACGTCAACTGACACCACCAGTACTTTTTTTTTGTGACGCTCTTTGAGCATTTTTCCTAGCTTACCAACACTAGTTGTTTTACCTACACCTTGCAAGCCCGCCATCAGGATGACGGCGGGTGGTTGAGATGTCAAATCCAACTCAGCATTAGATTCGCCCATCAGAACTTCAAGTTCAAACTGAACAATTTTAATAAATTCCTGACCTGGAGTCAGGTTTTTCGATATTTCTAAGCCTACTGAACTCTCTTTAATACGCTTTACTACTTCACGTACAACAGGGAGGGCAACGTCTGCTTCCAGCAACGCCATGCGGACTTCGCGTAAAGTATCCTTAATATTATCTTCAGTGAGACGACCACGATTCCTGATATTATTCAGTGTTCGGGATAAACGATCAGTTAAGTTTTCAAACATACCCAACTCACTTTATGTATGGCTGTGTCACTACTTTTAAACGTGCAAATTAAGTGACGGTAAACAAGAAATCATGGATGATACTACTGTATAAATACGTCCCTCTGATATAATGGACATATCAATAGTTTTTAAGACTCACTGCAGTTGGTGAGTGTTTACTCATCCTAAAGAACGCGTACCTTCTTATCTAACCACACTCCATCTTGACGTGCAACAAGAAGGGTCATGTATTCAATAAGTTGATTATGGTTTAAAGGTAATACTTACATTCAATGAATATCCCGATCACTTTAGTCGTATATTTTTAGTCGTATATTTCCGTTGATTTTGAGTATCCAATCATTTTCCAGTTGAGTCGTTTTAAGCGTATACGGAGGGTTAAATTTTTGCTCTCAATGTGTTATGTATGGAGCTTGCCAACAATGTGTTTATTCTCGGGAAGAAATATCGTACACATTGAAACCGTCTGTGCACGAAAATGCAACATTGAATATGGATAATAGATTGAAAATAAAATTAAAATTTGTTCTTTCTAGACACCAGAATGCGTGAGTAAAAATTTTTTAATTGAGGTTCCCAAGCATACTAAAGCCAGCGAGGGGTATTTTTGTTACCTACGAAAGACCATTGCTCATCTACTTCGCAGATAAGCCCTGTATGTATATTCAAACTGGAAAGTTCGGCAACATGCTTGGCAACGATAACATAGGTATCCACCAAGCTAGATGCCATGCTTTTAAACAGTTTTTTTGCGAGTAAAAACCACATTTAACGTCAACGATAGCTATAATCATTACCCTGTAAAAGAAGGTATTTTACACGTAAGATGAACCTATTGAATACATGACCTGCGGGTACTGTAGTGGAAACGTTTATTTAAATTGTAAATTTCACCTTTTATGACTTCAACATCCTCACGTCAGATAACGGTATAGAGTTCGCCGATCATGAGAAGGTTTCTGAAATTAAAAACGCTGATTTCTCTTTTGCCAGACTTTATTGGTTAAGTCATCGGTGGCTGAATAAGCATATCAATGATCTGATAAGGTGATTTTTACCAAAAAATACCTGAACGAGGGCAGTAATTAGGGAAATTGACAAAATAAAACATATCCTCAACACACGTGGGAGAGTGAGTCTTTAGTATCATTCTCCTAACGTTGTTTTTTAGAGTATTTGATGGTAGCTTAAGATATCGTACCTGTGCATTTCACCTGACGGACAGTGTTTGCTAGCTTGCGATTATTTGTTGATAGTTCTTGAGAAATTTCAGGGTAATAGGCACCCTTATTAAGGTATCTTTTCGGCTATCGGTAAACTGAAAAACGATGGCATTCGATTGTCTTTACGATATCGTAGATTGAAATTTCACGTTCTAAAATGGCTGCACTTTGTTATCTTCATCCCATGGCCAACTATTGATAATAATGGAAGTACTAATTTATTTCCTTGGAGAGAAAGGCGTACTTCTTTTTGTAGTTTTATTTCTCTTCTACGCAGACCATAAGTGTTCCAGTTATTATCTGAATTTAGGATCAACATATTACGTGACGTTGGTCATTCAGTAATAATTACTTCGCGTACAAATTGACTGTCAAAATAGGCGAGGGTCAAAAAGAAGGCACCAATGATACTGAACCAGATGACAGGTCGGCCACGCCAACCCAATCGGTAGTGTCCCCACAGTAGAACTCCATATATGATCCATGCTATTGCGGACAGTACTGCTTTGTGAAGTTTTCCTTGTGCTATCATGTCGTTGACGAACACGAAGCCAGTCATTAGTGTAAGTGTTAGTAGGATCTCCCCGATCATGATAATATTGAAAAGCTGTTGTTCAACAACCATGAGAGGCGGAAGATTTTGGTTCATGATTATTTTCTTTTTGCTTTTGAGTTGATGATCCAACCAAGCCAAGTGAATGGCATACAGAGCGGCAAGCATCAATGTTGAATAAGAAAAAAGCGCCGAAGAGACATGCACTAACACCTTAGGATGTGCTTCCAAGTGTGTGATAACCGTACTAGATAATAAGGTGGCTGCAATCAAATTTATAGCGGAAAAGCTATACACTACAGGGAGTAATACCCACACACGTAACTTGAACATTAATCCCGTCGTGATTGTGGCGATGATTAAACTGATGAAAGATGCGATGTTAAGGATATTGAGGTTTTGACCGCTACCAGACAAAATAAGATCTGTTAAAAGGCAGGTATGGAGTGTAAGTGCACCTAAGGCACGAAGAAAGACAGACCGTACGGGGATCTGGTGAGGGCTCGACAATCCTGAAATGATCTTAAAAATAGCAATAAAATAGAGCAGGCTGGCAATAAGTGCTATAAGAATATCCATGTTTCCTTCAGTAACTTCGCATGAAGAATGATACGATTATTATACGTTGAGGAACCAAGAGTTGCTATTGAGAGGCTCATTATCTTTGGGATATATCCGAGGCAAGATCACAAACGTTTTTTAATCGGTAAATGATCAGTCTAACAATCAGAACTAGGTATTGTCTTACTACCCCCCTTTTACGGAGTAATACAGTGGAAATCAACACCTTCACCTACATTTTACGATCTTCGAAGAACCGCGTTAATTAGCTAAGATTAGCTATCCATTATTTGATGTATTATTCCTCATAATTTGCGCCGTTATTACAGGCTGAGAGGGTTAGGCAGAAATTTAAGCCTTTGGTGTTAGCCGAACTAATTGGTTAAAAAGGCTTATTTACTGATGGTTTACTTGTGTACGACACTATCGCTCGTATTGTATTATGTACCTAACCGTGCCAATTATAACACTGTTTTGTCAATTGGATGAGTTCTATTTCAAATACATTTGATGGTGCAGTTATTGCGATATACCAATATAACGGCGTTGTTGATTAAATCAGGCATATAACGCACTGATCCCGATCTTCTTTACAATCTTGATTTGTCTGCTGGCGAACAGGTATACCGAGTCTTACTGACTTTGTTCATTGCCTTCACATTTGCCAGTGCTTCACCAACTTGAGAATGATAATCACGAAGAGTGAGTTTAGGACTGAGCAACTGCTTATAGCGAAACATTGCTGTCTCTACTAATGATCGTTTGTGATAACCCATGTCCTTTGTCTACTCCGCCAGTTTGTCATCTTTTAACGCCTTTACAGCTTCATTTCTAGGATATGCTTCTTCTCAGTAACTCGCGTTGCTTCGCGGTGGAATAGTAGACTTTATTCCTTTGTTTTTTAGTACGTGGTGACATGCTCTTGTGTCTAAACTCCGTCAGCACTGACTTGCTGTATCTTTACGTCGTAATGGGTTAAGCAATGTGGGTAAAATCTCATTGTCACCCACTGACACTAGGCTAACTTCGGTGGCTATAACTTCATGAGTAAACATATCAACCGTGAGATGAAGTTTGCACCAGAGATGCCGCTTATCCTTCCCGTATTTACGCGTTTTCCATTCGACTTCGCCGTATACCTTTAGCCCTATGGCATCAATAACAACATGTGCGACGGCTCCTTTACTAGGCAAATGGTACTTAACTTTTACGGTTTTTGAACGCATTACTAATGCAAGTGTATGTAGGGGATTTTGGCGTGACATGCATCAACGTAAGAACCAAATTGAGAAAACCTTCAGATCCACGAAGTGGGAGCGTTAAAATACCTTTCACCATCAGTGCTCTTTCAATCGCGGTATCTGAAAATATAAACCCACGTCCACGATGACCGTAATGCTTTAGAAAAGGCTATGCCTTAATGGTAGCTTCGTTTATCCAGAAAGTGACTGAGCCACGGTTTACTAGTGCTTTATTATATTGTTACCAATTGCCAATCTTGTGCTTGGTTTTTTCCAGCATCATCTCCCGCTTAACTCCATGATGATCTGATCTTAAAAATTGCGATTAGTTCAGATATTTTGGAAATAACAGCATCAATACTGATCACTCAACCAGCAATCTGTGCGTTATTAAATATACGCCTTTGCGGGAACAGTAGGCTCATCAAGTAAAAAAGCCTATCGCTTCTTTATGACGGATGGATGCGACATATATCAACGTCAAAGATCAGTGGAAGTATTATTATCTGGTTGTTGATACATTCGGTAATGTCATTGATTCTCTACTGTGCTAACACCGTGATGAGAAAGTGGTTCGCGTCTTTTTCAACAAGGCAATATGCCATAACAGTTTATCTGAAAAGTTGGTGACTTATAAGAGTGCTGCCCATGTGTGAGCACTGCATAATATCAATATTCAACTCAGATTTACGGGGAGGATTGCTCAACTTGATTGAAGGACTTCAAGTTAAGTATTTGACTAACCTAGTCGAGTAAAGCTACCAGAAACTCAAAGGTAATATGCATCAGTGCCTAGGAAGGGAGTAAAATGAAGGAGCCACAGCTACATTCGCTGGTATAAAAATGTGGTTGATGATTAAAAATAGACAGCTCAACAACCCAGAGGGTTGATCTGTTTGGGAGGATCTCTACGCGCTTGCAGCCAGATTGCATCTAAAAATTAGTACGTTTCTACTTCTGCATAATTTTGTGATAAAACCGATTAACGTACTATGGGGAGGTCTCTCATTCTTAAGAGAGATAAATAGTATTCAGGTTGTTGGTGTGTATGGTGAAAATACGGCATGATGAGAATTTACTGAGTATTCATGTGATTGCCAAGAAGTTTTTATTGACCTTATGTCTATAGCTATGTGATTAAGAAATACAACGTCTAGTCTATTTGATGACATGCTATGTGATCAGTTTTATGGATTTACATGGGTATTTAAGTCGAAAGACTTCACTGAAGTGACTACTGATATCTCCATTAATAGGGAGGCATCATCATTGAATTTACAGGTGCTAACGTCGAAGGCTAGGCCTGCTTTGTGGTTTTGGTAACTGTACTTTTCCTTTTGAAAAACAGGTGGTGTTGAAGGTATGGATGCCATGATATAGATCATCCTGATAATACCGTATTAAATGCGATTCCCAATGAAACCTTCTATATATGTGAACGTTTAAACTGCTGCTGCGAGCACCACATAGGGTTAGTGAATAGATGGCAAAATTTTTCGCGGTCTCGCACTCACGGGTGCTTTAGAGGTTATACCGTATATGGCAGAATTAGGTGCTGAGTGCGTGGTATAGGTTTCTTATAACCCTGTGACACTTGCATGTGACCGTCAAGTACAGTTAGAAAAGGTGATTAACTGGTTAGGTTGAGTGTGTACCCACACAGGGTACTTAGAATCAATGGCGTTGTTAATAAATGCTATATAGTGAGTCATCGTTGGTGGTTGAGCTGATTACCAACCAGAGCTAAGAGAGAACAGGATAGTGAAATGGTTGCAATACGTGGCTCACATCTAAATGACAATGCAGATTTTACACTTGAGATCTGGGTGGCAGTACTTGACCAAGGGCCAGTAATTTCTCAGGTGTTGATTGACGTCTATCATCATTGCTTGACATTGGGCGATGATACGTCACGGGTGCAACCCCTTTGTCGTGGCCGTGAAATGGTAGAAATTCTTGTCACGTTGAGTATGGACAAGGAAACATTACAGGCAGCCTTGCTCTTTCCTATGGTAGAGGATGGGTTACTGGATCGTCTCACATTGACGGAAGTTTATGGTAATACTATTGCCAGATTGGTCTGTGGGGTTGAGGAAATGGCGGCAATTCACCACTTCAATGCTACAACAAAAGAAGCGGTACCTTATGCGCAAGTGGATAACGTCCGTCGTATGTTGTTGTCAATGGTGGCTGATTTCCGTTGTGTGGTAATCAAGCTAGCAGAGCGAATTAGCCATCTACGTGAAGTAAAGAATAAATCAGATGAAATTCGACAGTCTGTCGCTAAAGAGTGTACCAACATTTATGCACCACTGGCAAATCGCCTGGGTATTGGGCAGTTAAAATGGGAAATTGAAGATTACGCATTTCGTTATCAGCATTCTGCTACTTACAAGAAAATTGCCAAGAAATTGGCTGCACGTCGTATTGAGAGAATGCAATATATTGATAAGTTTGTGGTAGACCTACAAGAAGCAATGGCGTCATCTAGCATTAATGCTCAAGTGGATGGCAGACCTAAGCATATTTATAGTATCTGGTTAAAAATGCAGGAAAAAAACCTCGAATTTGAAGAACTCTTTGATGTGCGTGCAATTCGCATTATCACTGATCACCTGCAAGATTGTTATGCCGCACTTGGTATAGTGCACACTAAATATCGTCACCTCCCTAAAGAATTTGACGACTATGTTGCCAATCCTAAACCGAATGGTTATCAATCCATTCACACGGTAGTATTGGGGCCGAAAAACCAAACCGTCGAAATTCAAATACGTACTAGGCACATGCATGATGAAGCAGAGCTTGGAGTAGCTGCACACTGGAAGTATAAAGAAGGGAGCTCTATTGGTCGGAGAGGTTATGATGAGAAGATTACTTGGCTTCGTAAACTGCTTGCATGGCAAAAGGAAGTGTCGGATTCTGGTACAATACTTGATGAACTTCATAGTCAGGTGCTTGATGATCGTATCTACGTTTTTACCCCACGCGGTGAT
Source organism: Candidatus Enterovibrio escicola (assembly GCF_002464935.1). Classification (GTDB taxonomy): domain Bacteria; phylum Pseudomonadota; class Gammaproteobacteria; order Enterobacterales; family Vibrionaceae; genus Enterovibrio; species Enterovibrio escicola. Next base: position 252,143 of record NZ_NBYY01000009.1, on the reverse strand, counting down.
GTGGTGGATTTACCCACAGGTGCTACGCCACTAGATTTTGCTTATTATATCCACTCAGAAGTTGGGCACCGTTGTATCGGTGCAAAAGTAGGAGGGCGTATTGTACCGTTCATGTATCATCTGAGCATGGGTGATCAGGTTGAAATTATCACTCAAAAAGAGCCTAACCCATCTCGTGATTGGCTCAATCCAAACCTAGGTTTTGTCACGTCGGGTCGTGCGCGTGCCAAAATCAATGCGTGGTTCCGCAAGCAAGCATACGAAAAAAATGTTGTTGCAGGTAAAGAAATCCTAGATATGGAACTGGTGAAAATCAGTGCAGTGAGTAAAGATGTAACGTTGGCCATGAAACGTTTCAATGTGAACAGCATTGATGAAATTTATGCGGGTGTTGGTAGCGGTGATCTGCGGATAAACCAAGTAGTTAATTACATAAATTCTTTGCTTAACAAACCGACAAAAGCAGAAGAAGATCAGCAACTCCGCCAAAGATTAGAGCAAACAGATACGACATTCATACCGAAAAAACCCCGTCGAGATGTAGTTGTGGTGAAAGGCGTGGATAATTTAATGATCCACCTTGCGCGTTGTTGCCAACCTATACCTAGAGATGCCATTGAAGGTTACGTGACACAGGGTCGAGGTATCTCGGTACATCGTGCGGACTGTGATCAGCTATCAAAGCTCCGTCATCATGCATCTGAACGTATTATCGAGACAGTATGGGGGAGGGGATATATTGGTAGTTACCAGATCTGTGTGCGTGTATCTGCTACAGAGCGAAATGGGTTGATTAAAGATCTCAATACAGTACTGACCAATGAGAGAGTTAAAGTATCGGGTATGCGAACTCGTATTGATTACAAAAAAGAAATTTGTATCATGGATTTTGATTTGGAATTGAGTGATCTTGAGGTGCTCAGTCGGGTGATTAGTCGATTACAGCAAGTTAAAGAGGTGCATGGAGTGAAACGTCTTCACTGATTCGTGGGATCACGAACCGAGGTAAAATAGAAGTTTTTTGAAAACATAAATCGCGTTCTGTATATGTATTATTTAAAGTATAACGAGTATTATTTTTGTTGTAATAAGAACAGGAAGAAACGGCGAGATTCCGAAATGGTTATCCGTAGGATAAAAAATAAACTGTTAATTCTGTCATTTAGTGTATCATCAAATAAATGTACTGGACGCACTAAGTTATGATGACAAATCGTTGATTTATAACAGGATCTTTTTGTTTATTAGTGTCGAAGCTAGAGATTAAATCGTTTGAATCCAAGCATCAGTTTCAATAAGGACTTTAGCAAAAATAATGTAGACACTGTTTTCATAGTCATGTATTCAATGAGTTTATTTCAGTCTAGAAAATGGATTTTTTCATAGTTAACCTCAGATCTACATCAGTGCTTGTTTATCAAACCTAGTCATCTTGATGCGAGGTTTGATAAACAAGCACTGATGTAGATCTGAGGTTAATTAAGGTGTAATTTAAAGCCATAGAACCACCTCATCGTTCCTTTTCCTCGCTTCTCGGTACCCTTTAAAACCTGATGTCTGAGAACGCTTACTAGCTTACTAATATAGGTTTATTTAGGGGATTTCATAGGGACATTCATCAACGTAAGAACTAAATGGAGAAAGCCTTTTAATCTACGAAGTGGGAGTTTAAACATACCTTTCACCATCAGTGCCGTTTCAATCGCAATATCCGAAAATATAAACCCACGGCCACGATGACCGTGATGTTTTATATAAGGCCATGCCTTAATAGCAGTGACGTATATCTAAAAAAATCACTAAGCCTTGGTTTACTAATGTTTAATTACATTGTTTCCAGTTGCTGATCTTGTGCTTGGCCTTTCATATTATAACTTCCTGTTTAATTCCATGATGATCTAATCGTAGACATTGCAATTAGTTTAGATATTTATGAAACAACGCCATTTCACGGCATTGAGTGTTGGAGGGGATGGTTAAACGAGGTAAGGAGCCGATGGGAGGGTTCTATGACTTTAAACTTCACCTTATCATCAATGACCAAGGTGGTATGATTTGGATTTCGATAAAGGTAACAACAACCAATGTTGATGACAGAAAATTCGTGCATGATATGACCGATCATCTTTGGGGGTCACACTCTGAAGATAAAAAATATATATCTGGTTCCCTTGAGAGCATACTCACCAAGAAATAGGTTAGTCTTATTACGAATAAACGGAGGAACAGGAAACAAAAGGTGATGAAGTTTTGGGACCGCTTTATGTTGAGAAAACGTTTTATCATCGAGACAATCTTTGATCAGTTAAAAACAGGTGCCAAATCGAGCATTCTCGAAACCGAAGTGTAGTAAACCTTATTGTCCACCTTATTGCTTATACGTTCTAACCAAAGAAACCTAGCATTGAAATTACTTGGATTTTTTAAATTCTAGATTATTTTTATACAGATCTTAGGTTAATAATTCGTCGTAAATTGCTTAATTTCTTACGACAAGGAATGTTATTCTGTGGGGGGTAGTTTTCACGTTGCGGAAAGTTTCTGGCTCTGGTAACATTTTAGCCCGTCTAGATTCCTAATTATTCCCTCTAAATCCAACTCTTAGGTTTAGCATGACGACAAATTATATTTTTGTTACTGGCGGGGTGGTTTCCTCCCTAGGTAAGGGTATTGCAGCTGCGTCACTAGCGGCAATCTTAGAAGCACGTGGTCTGAACGTAACCCTGATGAAACTGGATCCTTATATCAACGTGGATCCAGGTACAATGAGCCCAACCCAACACGGCGAAGTATTCGTTACAGAAGACGGTGCAGAAACGGATCTTGACTTGGGTCACTATGAGCGTTTTATCCGCACAAAAATGACGAGGCGTAATAATTTTACTTCTGGTCGCATATACGCTGACGTACTGAGGAAAGAGCGACGTGGCGATTATCTGGGTGCGACCATTCAGGTTATTCCTCATATCACCAACTCCATTAAAGAACGTGTTATCGCAGGATCTGTAAGCTATGACATTGCTATTGTTGAGGTTGGTGGCACAGTAGGTGACATTGAATCCTTGCCGTTCCTTGAAGCATTACGCCAACTGGCAGTAGAGGTTGGCCGTGAGCGCGTGATGTTCGTGCATCTGACTCTGGTCCCCTACCTTGCAGTGGCAGGTGAAGTAAAAACCAAACCTACCCAACACTCTGTTAAAGAGTTGCTGTCTATCGGTATCCAGCCAGATATTCTTATTTGTCGAAGCGATCGTGTCATCCCTGAAAATGAACGAGCTAAGATTGCCCTTTTCTGTAGCGTACAAGAAAAAGCAGTTATTTCGTTGAAGGATGTGGATTCTATCTATAAAATTCCTTCACTTCTCCGTGCGCAGGGTCTTGATGATCTAGTGTGTGACCGATTCAGTATCGACGCGTCCGTGGCAGACCTTTCTGAGTGGGAACAAGTTATTTATGAAGAAGCCAACCCAACGGGTGAAGTGGTCATTGGTATGGTTGGAAAATACATTCAACTGCCAGACGCCTACAAGTCGGTTAGTGAAGCATTGAAACACGGTGGCTTGAAAACACGTTTAACGGTGAAGATCAAGTATATTGATTCTCAAGACGTAGAAACCAAAGGCGATGAGACTTTGAAAGGTCTAGATGCGATTCTCGTACCTGGTGGCTTTGGTGATCGTGGTGTTGAAGGCAAAATTATGGCTGCTAAATATGCACGTGAAAATAACGTCCCTTACCTAGGGATCTGTCTTGGTATGCAAGTTGCCGTGATTGAATACGCGCGCAACGTGGTTGCCATGGTAAATGCGAACTCAACCGAGTTCGATAAAGAAAGCAAGTTTCCTGTTGTGGGTTTGATCACGGAGTGGGTTGATGGAGAAGGTAACGTTGAGGAGCGTACAAAAAAGTCAGATTTTGGTGGCACCATGCGCCTTGGCGCGCAACTATGCCATCTGAAGGAAGGGACAAAGGCTCGTGAATTATATGGTAATGCGACTATTTATGAGCGTCATCGTCACCGTTATGAAGTGAACAATGTGCTACGTTCAAAACTTGAAGATGCTGGTTTGGTTGTCTCTGGATTATCAGCAGATAAACAGTTAGTAGAAATTATTGAAAACCCTAATCATCCATGGTTTGTGGCTTGTCAGTTCCACCCTGAATTCACCTCAACACCTCGTGACGGGCATCCACTATTTTCTGGATTTGTAGCTGCGGCTGGTAGAAATCAACCTGGAGGCTGCAACTGAATAAAGAGCAATTATGACGATTGTGTAGTCTCTTATATACTTTATAACCAATTGATATATTAAAGGAAACATTAATGTTTAAAATTATTAAAGTTCTGGGTCGTGAAATTATTGATTCACGTGGTAATCCCACGGTAGAAGCAGAAGTTCACCTAGAAGGTGGTTTCGTAGGTATGGCTGCGTCACCTTCTGGTGCATCTACGGGTGCTCGTGAAGCATTGGAATTGCGTGACGGAGACAACTCACGTTTCCTAGGTAAAGGCGTACTGAAGGCGATCGAAGCTGTGAACGGTGAAATTGCAAACACTCTAAGAGGTAAGGATGCGACTCGCCAAGCAGAAATCGACCAAATTATGATTGACCTAGATGGTACTGAGAACAAATCTAGGTTTGGGGCTAATGCAATCCTAGCTGTTTCTCTGGCGAATGCAAAAGCTGCAGCTGCAGCGAAAAACATACCACTGTACGAGCATATCGCTGATCTAAACGACACTCCAAACGTATTCTCCATGCCTCTTCCCATGATGAACATCATCAACGGTGGTAAACACGCTGATAACAACGTAGATATCCAAGAGTTTATGATTCAGCCTGTTGGTGCGAAAACATTAAGAGAAGCTGTTCGTATGGGTTCAGAAATATTCCACAGCTTATCTAAAGTATTGATATCTAAAGGAATGAACACTTCAGTTGGTGATGAAGGTGGTTTTGCTCCTAACTTAAAATCTAATGCTGATGCTCTTCTTGTAATCAAAGAAGCGGTTGAATCGATAGGTTACGAACTAGGACAAGACGTTACACTGGCGATGGACTGTGCAGCGTCTGAGTTTTACAATGAAGAAACTGGTACCTACAACCTGAAAGGTGAAGGAAAAACATTTACTTCTGAAGAGTTCAACCACTATCTAGCAGGTTTGGTAGAGAAGTTCCCTATTATTTCTATTGAAGACGGTTTGGATGAGTCTGATTGGGCTGGCTTTAAGCACCAAACTGAACTATTGGGTGACAAAATTCAATTGGTTGGTGATGATCTGTTCGTAACTAATACTAAGATCCTTGCCGAAGGCATAGAAAAAGGCATCACTAACTCTATCTTGATCAAGTTTAACCAGATTGGGTCACTGACCGAAACTCTTGCTGCTATTAAAATGGCAAAAGATGCAGGCTACACTACAGTGATCTCTCACCGTTCAGGTGAAACTGAAGATGCAACTATCGCAGATCTAGCGGTAGGAACTGCGGCTGGCCAAATCAAAACTGGTTCTATGAGCCGTTCCGACCGTGTTGCTAAATATAATCAGCTGATCCGGATAGAAGAAGCACTAGGTGTACTCGCACCTTTCTATGGTCGCAAAGAAGTTAAAGGCCAAGTGTAATAGCTCTGTTCTAAACTAATTTAAATTGAGAAATAGTTCCGAGTGGGAGCTGGGTGGTCTTCTTGGGAGTTTTTTGGTTTCTGTGTAGTTGGGTAGTGAAGGATAATAACAAGAAAGAGTAGTCCTCTTTTTGTACCTTATAACCTACTTTCTCCTAGCTAATTCTGGTAAATCTCCAGTTATCCCGAGAGCATGCTTAATAAACTGCACCTTAATACTTGGCAGTGTAGAGGCAACGATCAAACCTATGCCTCGAAATAGTATCTTAGTTGGATGGTCACCAGAAAATAAATCACGAAATCCCTGCATAATCGCAATCATCTGTGTTGCCTCGGTTTTACGCCAGCGTTCGAAGCTACGCAGATGAGCTTTCTTGCCAATGTCTTTTCCTTCGTCATGAAGGCGACGTAATTCTTGTGCCAGCGTTGCTGCATCTAACAAACCAAGGTTCACGCCTTGTCCTGCAAGTGGATGGATAGTGTGAGCAGCATCACCAATCAGAGCGACCCGATTGACGACGAAATCACGTGCATAGCGCATTTTTAGTGGAAATACAGCTCGCTCACCTTCAACAAAGCACAGTCCAAGTCGTGCATCGAATTCTGCCGTGAGTATTTTGTTAAATTTGTGGTCTGGCATATTATGACGTTCGTTCGCAAGCCGAGGCGATTGCGACCATACGATTGAGCAGAGATCTGGTTGTGATAGTGGTAAAAAAGCCAGAGGTCCGTCAGGTGTGAATATTTGACGCGCAACGCTATTGTGTGGTTCAGTGGTGCGGATATTGGTAACCAGTGCACTTTGACCGTAATCCCAATGGGTGAGTGGTATTGAAAGCTGATTTCGGACCCAAGAGTTTGCGCCATCAGCGCCGACAACCAATTTTGTAGTAATTAAATTACTAGAATCAAGTGTTAGCCATGTTTCTGTTTCTCCAAACCGCATGGAGGTACATTTGTTGGGACAAAGCAATATTACGTTATGCTGCTGTTTTATGCGGTCAAGTAACGCTAAATGAATCACTTGGTTTTCGATGATATGACCAAGATTTGGTTGACCTAAATCTAAGGCATCGAATTCAATTGATCCGAAGCTATCTTGCTCCCACACGGACATCTTTTGATATGAGTTGTTATGGTGAGAGGAAAGATCTTCCCACACACCGATATTTCTCAGTATGAATTCGCTGGCACGGTTTAGTGCTGATACACGAGGATTTGGCAAATCACTAAGTGTTGGTTCTTGAACTTTATCTTCAATAACAATGATACGTAAATCGCTATCAGCTAGTGCAGCAGCGAAAGTCAGTCCAACGATACCGCCGCCAATAATGGCGATATCAACATTAATCATTTTCATGGTCGTCTTACTAATCCCATTGCGTGTTGAAATAAAGGAGTTTTTAATCCATTGAAAACAGATAAGGCCACCAAACTTAAATTTCGACCAAACGTTAATGGTAACGATGTGTTGGAAAAACCATGGACAAGCCCTGATGTAATAGCAATAATGGTATTTCTGTCAGGAAATCGCCGTTGTTGATAGCTCTGTAGCATTTCCATTTCACCACAATCTTGATTTTGCTGGTACATTGATGAAATTTCTTCTGCCAGTGTTACTACATCACGTAGTCCAAGATTAAACCCTTGTCCTGCGATAGGGTGAAGTGTTTGTGCAGCGTTGCCCACTACAGCAAAACGATGGCTAATTATACGTGTTGATTGGTGTAAAATTAGTGGATACAAGCGACGCTGACCAACACTCACTAGACGGCCCAAGCGCCAACCAAAAGTGCGCTGGAGTGCATCTAGGAATTCGTTATTACTGCTTCTTAAAAGTACGGATGCGTCTTCTGAATTTAAACACCAAACTAAAGAACAACGCCCTCGAGATAGGGGTAGTAAAGCGAGGGGACCTGAGTGTGTAAAGCGTTCAAATGCATGGCCTTTGTGTTGTAATTCAGTTGTGATATTGGCAATCAGCGCTATTTGCTTGAAGTCATGTTCATGATGGTCAATGCTGAGCATTTTACAACACGATGATATCGTGCCGTCAGCAGCAACCCATAACTTGGTTTTTAATGTTTGACCATCATTCAGAGTTAACAGTACTTCATCGATGGTTCGTTCGACGGATGACACTGCTGCGGGACAGAAAAGCGTTACGTTAGTTGTATTCCATAACGCCTGATGAAATACCTGTCTAGCATCAGCTAGCTCAATAACATTCCCTAAAAATGGGATGTCTTCATTGTTAGCATGTATGTCAGTTAAACCAAAGTGTCCTTGATCGGATATATGGATGGTGTTGATGACAGTGGCAAACGGTGCTAAAGACTGCCAAACGCCAATGCGTTCAAGTAGTTGGCAGCTACCGTAAGATAAGGCAATGCTTCTGGCGTCACAGCTAAACTTAGTATCGTCCAGAATTGCCACTTCGACAACCGCAACGGTCAAGCCAGCATTAGTAAAGTGTTCAATTGCTAATGCCAGAGAGGCACCTGTCATTGCGCCACCCGTGATGACGACATCAAATTTATGTGTCACAGGTGCAGACGTATTCATGTCCTACTAAGTCCCCAACCAAAATTAGCCGATGTTGGCTTGTTGTGAGTTGCACTATCATCGGGCTTTATACCAAGTTCAGTATGTAAGTCATGGTATAATTGAATATGTTTTATCACTTGTTCAAACAAAATAGCTTGCTCCTCTTCCATGGCATCGTCGTAATCGATGCCAAGCTGAATACCAGCACTAAAAGAATTCACCCATTCTGACAATGCATAAAGATGATTCAGAAGGCTGTAATTGTCGCTAGGAAGTAAGGGTTTGAAGCAGAAGTCAACTGAGTTAATTGTTCATCGATATACTAAGTGTTCGTGGCAGCATTGTTTGTGATTGGATGAACAACTCTTGATAGTGGTTAGTGCAATTGTACAATATTAGCTTCCTAGTGCTTAGTTGATGGTTTAATCTACCACAAAGCATGGTAGCAATGTTGATGTATCTTGGTAAAGTTACTTGGGTTAAGTTAGGAAACCTTAAATGCCGTTCATTCTTTACCATATGTATCACTTCTCATCACAAGCTGGCTAAACATGTTTATAATATATACCCTATAACCCCGTGACCATTGAAGATGCTTGATTTTTGATGAACTTAGCTTAAAACTACGTGCTGTGACAGTTACCGTTTCAAGGAAAAACACCTGCACGAAAGCTAGCATGATATAATGCGTGATGCTCGAATCCTCGATCGTGTAAAATCAGTACTGCTTGCATCAGAAGGTTGTAGTACCGAGATGATTTCTTAAGCTCTGTGCATCCATGAAACAGCCACCCTTCAACTATTTTAACTCTGATTCTCATAGCGCATCTTAGAGTTCCGATTTATCATCATACCCTTTAAATTGTGATGTATGTTGAATAGTTATTTAGCATATAATGGCGTTGTTTCCCAAATATCTGAACTAATCGCAATTCCTACGATCAGATTATCATGGCCATAGGTTTATATTTTCGAATACTGCGATGGAAACGGCACTGATGGTGAAAGGTATTTTTAATACTCCCACTTCGTAGGTTAAAAGGCTTTCTCAATTCATTTTTTACGTTGATGAACGTCTCACTTAAATTACCTACATCCACTTGCATTAGTCATGCGTTCGTAAGAACGTAAAAGTTAAGTACCGTTTGCCTAGTCGAGGAGATGCCGATTAGGTCGTTATTTATGTTACAAGCCTAAAATTATACGACGAAGGTGAATGGAAAACACGTAAACACAGTAAGGATAAGCGACGTATCTGGCGTAAACTTCATCTTACCGTTGATGTGTTTACTCATAAGGCTATTGCTGTAGGAGTTAGCCTAGTTTCTGTAGATGATAATAAGGTTTTACCTATATTGCTTAACCCATTACGACGAAAGATACAGCAAGTCAGTGCTGATGGAGCCTATGACACAAAAGCATGTAACCACGTACTGAAAAACAAAGGAATAACGCTAAGTATTCCACCTTGAGGCAACGCGGAGTACTGGGAGGAAGGACATCCTCGAAATGGAGCTGTAAAGACTTTAAAAGAGGAAAAACTATCAGAGTGGAAAAAGGACAGGGGTTATCATAAACTACTCATCAGTAGAGACAGCAATGTTTCACTATAATTTGCTATAAACAGTTGCTCACCCCTAAACTTACTCTTCGTAATTAACCTCAGATCTGCATAAGTGCTTGCTTATCAAACCTAGTAATCTTGATGTTCAGCTTTTTTGGTTGAAATGAATACGCGATAAGCCCCGCCCGTAAGTTGACCATAAAGCGGATACAACTATGGTGCCGAGAATGCTCGATTTGGGATATGTTTTTTAGTTGGTCAAAAATGGTTTCAATAATAAATAGTTTCTGGAGCATCAGGTGGTTCTAAAGTTTCATCACTTTTGGTTTCATATTTTTTTACACCCGTTATCAGTGTCACTCCATTTTCTGCAAATTCCCGCTCCAATAAACCAGAGATATAACCTTTGTCTCCATAGAACCACCCCCATCGTTCTTTTTCCTCGCTTCGAGGTACCTTTAAAAACCTGATGTTTGAGAATGCGTAGGTTATGCCAAACCTGTAGCTTGGACGAATTAACGAAGGCAATTCCTGTCAGCTTTGCCTGAGGGTGAGTGAGGTAAGAGCAAAGCGGAACTAGAACACCTTGTATGAGTTTGAGCATCCTCGTGTAGCTAATTAATTCAGGAAATTCGTTGTGAGGTAGCGACAAACAAAGTGGATGTAATAGGTTTTGAAGTCTCGATATCCCGATTGATGGAAAGCTATCATTATCGTCATGACTTCGCTAATTTTTCGTCGAAAAGGCTTGTTTATTTGTTTGATACCGGAAGAAATTAGGTTTTTTCATGCAGGAAGGAAAGTGTGGCAGAAGCCGTCGACATCTCTGAAAACAGCGTCTAAGTTATTCATGACCAAGTCCTTGTGCAGTTAATAGGTTATTTCAAACGATCAGATCTCGACTTGGGAATTTAGTTCATTTCTTATGCGCAGCTCAGGTTAATTACAATTCTCAATTTATTGAATCGCTGGCAAATATGAAAGCGATGAACAAAGTTAATAAAACTTGGTATGCTTGTCTGCCAGCAGATAAATTAAGACTATAAAAAAGATTGGGATGAGTGCGTTATAGGCCTGATTTAATCAATAACGCCGAATAGAATATACAATTCTTGGAATTGTCTGCATGGCTCCATCATCATGACTTCAATTATAATATACCTATAGGTATTCCCAGAAAGTCTGACGTAGAAAACAACGTAATTTAATTAGTCACTATGATGATCCCAAAAACCGCCTGCACCTAGGATAAATTTTTTTATATTCATTGACGACGTTTATCAAACGCAAACGACAAAAAGCACGCATGTATACGTCCTAGATAAGATAAAGCACTTGAAATCACAGGGAGTCGTAGTTGCTTGAATATTATGGGTATGCTTAATTTTTCTGATATTAAAAATATAGATGATAGCGAATAGGATACCACCGACAGCGCAAAGATTGTTAGTTCTTTTGCAAAGATGAGATGATTATCCATTTACTAAATAGGTTGCATATAATCTTAGACGGAGCAGGACCTCACTGAGGTGACCTAGTTAGATATGCCTTATTCATCCTCAATATCTAGCTCCACTGTCTACCTACTTATAGTCCGAATCTAAATCCAATAGGAAGGATTTTGAAGGTGATGAATGAAAGTTTGTAGAACAATGCTGACTCTAAAAATAAACGTGATTCCAAAGAGACCATTTATCAATTTCTCACCGCACTTTTTCTCGATATTACAGACTTTTTGACATGTTAAATGAACGATAAATTTCAGGTGTAAAAATGTGTACCTTCAAGTTGATTGGGTATTAAAGTCGTCACGTTTCGGTGTTATTTATATAGGCATGGTTGGAAGTGTACTGATTTCCATCACATGGATGACTTTTTGATTGTCCAGTGCATTGATAAGCACTTCGAAGCTAGGATGGACTTGCAGTTTAACCTGTCATTTCCTATAGTTTGTTCCCGTTACGTCAAGGTGTAGCATCATCCTTTGAAGGGGGATTAAAGAAGTTATGACTACGCAGGTTATTGAAATTCAAATCCTCGGTAAAATCATGCAGGTGAATTGTCCAATTGGTGAGGAACAATCACTCATCGAAGCATCAAATGATTTTGATCAGCGGTTGCATGAATTGTCAGGGCGCACTAAAGTAACGAATACAGAGCAACTAATCACTATCGTTGCTCTTAATCTTTGCAATGAGCTTCGTGAAGAAAGAAAGCGAACTGTCAGCACCACGAATGAAATGGAGCAGCGAGTTTTGCTGTTACAACAAACGATTGAAGCAGCATTGTTAAAACATAGTGCTCGGGTACTAAAACAAACGATTGCTGATCAACGTTAAACGGCTTTGATCGTACCTGTCTGCTTTTGGAGTATTTGACAACTGAAGTTGGTTACTGAACAGGTAAGTACGACTAAGGGAAACTCATTATAGGTTATTGAGTAGGCTGGGAGGGTATTGAAATTATTATGCCTTTGTCTTCGGAGCCCTTTAAATTATAGGGTTCAAGAGCGAACTATCATAACAGTACTTTGAGATCTTTCCTAACAGGATATACATTGATTGTACGGATCGTTGATGCACGATAAAATCACACTCTCTGCACAGCGCATTGAACTTCGAAAGCTCATCCGCACTAAGCGTCGTGCGTTAAGTATTGAAAAGCAACGTGTTGCAGCGTGTGAGTTATTAACGCATTTTCAGAATTTCGAGGTAGTAAGATGTGCAAACTATATTGCCTTTTATCTTTCAGTAGATGGTGAGCTTGGTACCCAGCCATTGATCCAATATTGTTGGAGACAGGGAAAAGCGGTCTATCTGCCCGTGATTCATCCTTTTAGTAACGGAAATTTACTTTTTTTACATTACTGTCCTAATACCGATTTGATACCGAATCGCTACGGTATTCTCGAACCTAAGTTTAATGTGAGTGAGGTGTTATCAGTATCCAAACTGGATATCATTTGTACACCACTAGTGGCATTTGATGGATCAGGTCAACGTCTTGGTATGGGGGGCGGATACTACGATAGGACACTGGCATCATGGTGGAATATGGGTGCGGGTCCTCACGCTTTGGGACTAGCATACGATTTCCAACAAGTTGAGATATTACCAGTGGAAGCGTGGGATGTCCCACTATCTTCTATCTTAACGCCGTCACGTGTGTGGGAATGGAATAGGTAGGGTGTATTAAACAGATTATGTGTCATATATTCAATCAGTTGCATGGTTCGGCAGTATAATTCGCAATTCAGTTGTCTACTACTGCAGATATCATGTGTTCTAACAGGAGTTGTAACCATCAAAGATCATTTTCTAGACGAAAACCAACATATTGAATATGAGATCCGCTTATGTTGGAGGATAATCGTTGTATACTCCCTGCAAAACTTTTACGCGAGAGGCATTTTCAACTGTATAGGCATTTCCATCTGTACAATTACGGGTTCGTTGGTAGCTATGCGTCTCCATCCAAATTAACAGGAAATTATGTTGATTCAAAATGAAATGAAAAAATCGGCGGGCTGGGCTGCATTAGAATACGTAACTAAAGGGAGTATTGTAGGTGTTGGCACTGGTTCAACCGTTAATTACTTTATCGATGCCTTAGATACAATGAAAGATCAGATAAAAGGTGTCGTGTCGAGTTCTGTTATATCGAGTGAACGTTTGGATAAAATCGGTATTCCGATCTTTGATTCCAATGAAGTGGCGTATCTGGATATCTACGTTGATAGTGCAGACGAAATTAATGCTAGCAAGTACATGATTAAAGGTGGTGGCGCGGCACTAACCGGAGAAAAAATCGTGGCGGCAATTGCAAAGAAATTTATCTGCATCATTGACGACACCAAGAAAGTTGATGTATTGGGGCGTTTTCCTATTCCTGTAGAAGTAATCCCAATGGCTCGTTCTTATGTGGGTCGTGAGTTGGTCAATTTGGGGGGTGATCCTTGTTATCGTCACGGTTGTATTACAGACAATGGCAATGTGATATTGGATGTACATAATCTGAAAATCATCGATGCGAAAGTACTGGAAAACAAAATTAATGCTATTGCTGGTGTGGTAACGGTTGGTTTGTTCGCAAACCGTGGTGCGGATGTGGTGCTAGAAGGTACACAAAAGGGTGTGTTGAAAAGTTAGTTTTTGCTTAGTGCACAAACTTTATCTATATAGCTTCGTAGTTTTCTTTGACATGTAACTCAAACATTTGTTATGTAAGTAAGGTAATTTTTAATACATTTCTAAGCACTGTTTGTTACCTTAAGTTACTGATTAACACACCTAACTTGCAAAAATTAACTTTCTGATTCTGGTTTTATCTTACTGTTGTTTATAAAGGCTAAAATTCATATGGTTGAAGTGTCACTTAAAAAAAGTAAAATAAAGATCCTTCTACTTGAAGGTCTCCATTCTAGCGCGTTAGAAGTACTGAAATGCGCGGGCTACAATAATATTGAATATCACAAAGGTTCGTTGGCAGGTGAAGAACTAGAAAAGGCCATTGAAGATGTCCATTTCGTTGGTATTCGCTCGCGTACTCAGTTGACTGAAGGAGTTATTCAAAAAGCTAAAAAACTGGTCGCCATCGGTTGTTTTTGTATAGGTACCAACCAAGTTGATTTAACTGCAGCAGCGAAGCGAGGTATTCCAGTTTTTAACGCCCCTTTTTCTAATACCCGCAGTGTTGCTGAATTGGTACTGGCAGAAATTTTATTTTTGCTTCGAGGTATTCCTGCAAAGAATGCCATGCTACATCGGGGTGAATGGATAAAATCGGCTGATGATTCTTTCGAAGCACGTGGAAAAAGACTTGGCATTATCGGTTACGGTCACATCGGTACTCAGCTGGGAATTTTGGCTGAGAATTTGGGAATGCGTATTTATTTCTACGATATTGCAAACAAATTATCACTGGGTAATGCACAGCAAGTGGGGTCATTGTCTGAGCTCTTGAATAAGAGTCATGTTATTTCACTTCACGTTCCTGAAACTGAATTTACGCGGAACATGATGGGTAGTGAAGAGTTTGCACTCATGAAACCAGGTACTGTGTTTATCAACGCAGCGCGTGGTAGCGTAGTCGATATCGATGCACTTTGCCATGTTCTAGGAAATGGTCACGTTAGTGGCGCCGCGATTGATGTATTTCCGACGGAGCCCCAAACTAACAATGATCCATTTACGTCGCCATTACAGTCATTTGATAATGTCATCCTGACGCCACATATTGGCGGTTCGACGCACGAGGCGCAGGAAAATATTGGTATTGAAGTTGCGGGTAAGATCGTAAAATACTCGGACAACGGTTCTACATTGTCTTCTGTAAACTTCCCTGAAGTAGTGTTGCCAGAGCATGCAGGTACATTGCGCATGCTACACATACACCAAAATAAACCAGGCATTCTGACTAAAATTAACATCATCTTCGCAGAAGAAGGCATCAATATTGCAGGTCAGTATCTGCAGACGAATAAGGAATACGGTTATGTCGTGATTGATGTCGAGAGGAAGCACTTCGCAAATGCACTGGAGAAGCTAAAAGCCATCGAGGGAACACTACGTGCTCGCATTCTTCACTAATTTATCCGTATCTTCCTATAATTAGACTCTAATTAGACAGCTTAAACTCCGTATAAGAGTAGTTTTTTAAGTACATTTGAAATGTCAAGAGACAGTAAAAACTGTCATATTCGAGGATGATTTGTAAGATGAAGCCTCCTTGCTCATAACTTTCTTCGATCCATTAGTCCATTTTATTCTGAGTTGTACCAGCTAGCTAACCTCAGATCTGCATAACCACTTGCTTATCAAACCACGTAATCTTGATGCTCGGCTTCTTTGGTTGAAATGAATACGCGATGAGACCCGCCAGCAAGTTGACCATAAAGCTGATACAATTACGGTGCCGAGAATGCTCGATCTAGAATATGTTTTTTAGTTGGTCAAAAACGATTTCAATAATGAATTGTTTCTGGAGTATCAGGCGATCCCAAAGTTTCATCACTTTAGGTTTCATATTCTTTTTCACACCAGTTATCAGTAGCACGCCCTTGTCTGCGAGTTCCCGCTCACATGGGTCATGAGATATAACCTTTGTCTCCATATAAATACCCTAAAAGCTCGTCAGTAATTCTCGACACAGGCTTTCTATTAGCCACGTTAGCCGTCGTCACTTTGACTAAAATAATGCCACCTTGGTCATTGATAATAAGGTGTAATTTTAAGCCGTAGAATCACCCCATCGTGCCTTTTTCTCTCTTTGCAGTACTTTTAAAATCTGATATCTGCAAATGCGGAGGTTATGATAAACCTGTAGCTTGGACGAATCAATGAAGGCAATCTCTGTCGGCCTTGCCTAACGGTAAGTGAGGTAAGAGCAAAGTGGAACTAGGATACCTTGCATGAGCTTGAGTATTCGCGTGTAGCTGACTAATTCAGGAAATTCGTTGGTAAGGTAGCGGTAAATAAAGTGGATATAATAAGTTTTAAAGTATCGATAGCTAGATTGATGGAAATCTATCACCATCGTCATCACTTCGCTAACTGAGAGGCGAAAAGGCTTATTTCTGTGTTTGATACCGGAAGAAATTAGGTGTTTTTCCCATGCAGGGAGGAAAGTCTGGCAGAAGTCATCGACTTCGACAAAAACAGCGTCTGAGTTATTCATCCCCAAGTCCTTGCGCAGTCAATAGGTTATTTCAAACAATCAGATCGAGACTTGGGCATTTCGTTCATTTCTTATACACAGCTCAGGTTAGTTAAGAGAGGAAATGAGGAAGTTTTCATCCAAACTACATCATATCCAAGATAGTCATATATTTAACGGGTTGTTTTCGTGTAACAGACCATGCCTTTACATGGTAACTCTTACACTAATCATTGCCAGTCATGTTCCAGAATCTTCCAGTTTGCATATACAATACATACATGGATTGTTAGCGGGGATAAAGGAGCAAGGTACTGAACTTAGGTTGAACAATGCTCGGTATCCAAGACTTTTATCTAGTGTTATACATCAGCATTAATGCTGATGTCCTAGTTTTAAATATTTACACCCAAGAGTGTGTCCACATTCCTTTTTGATGTCAAGGAAGTGGTGCTTATCTGCGAAGTAGATGAGTAATGGGTCTGCGTGGTAATAAAAATAACCAATGCTGTCTCTGGTATAATTGGAACTATTGATTGAAGGAAAGCATTGCTTACGCATTCGGTTGTCGTGAGAGAAAGAGCCTCAATGTTACTTTCTAATTTGTTAGTTATATTCAATCTTGTATTTTGGTGCCAAGCTGGATTTAAGGTATATGATATCTTTTCCTGAAAATAAATACATCGTTGGCAAGCTCTATATGTAACGCATTGAGAGGGAAATCTTGACCTTCCGTACACGCCTGAGACGACTCATTTTGAGAAGGATTGGATACTTAAAATCAACTAAAATACACGACAAAGTGATTGGTAGATTTATTGAACGTGAGTATTATTATTAAAAAATAACCATCCTATTAGGTAGGTGACATTTTTTAGATGCAAAAATGAATGTTGAGAATTACGGTATCATAGTGAATATTCCGGAAGATCTGTGTATAAAGAAATCCCGCGTTGCGCTAACGACTTATTTGAGGTTTGATCTTTAATGTACACACTGAGATTACTGAGATATATATTCGTATTTCAGGTGTTCCTTCATTTTTTTGCGGGTAACTGTGCCATCATTGATCCATCCTTAAAGTTTTCTTCTAGCACAGGATTCGATAAGAGTTTATCTGAAAAATTGAGTTTATGATAATCTCTTTCGCTAATATAGCGATAACTTCGTGTTTATCTAGGCACTACTTGTGTGAAAGGGATAAATTTGAAAATATTAATTTTATGGTTGTGTTCTGATTCTCGGACAAACAAAGCAACAATTAGATCATGTCATGGTTAATAAATAGCGATGAAAATGCTGGCAGTGTTGCTATTTGTCTTGTTCGGATGGCTCCAATATCAACTATGGTGGGGAAAAAATGGAATCACAGATTATTTTGATGTCTATCATGTGGCCAAGTTAGCGATACAAACCAATGATAAATTCCATCAGCGAAACCTGCAAATATATGCAGATATTGCTGATCTTAAGCGTGGACACGAAGCTATAGAAGAACGTGCTCGTAATGAATTGGGGATGATAAAACAAGGTGAAACTTTTTTCCGCATTGTTGGCGATTAATCCACACTCGGCTCATTAACACGAAGACAAACATGAAAACCTCAGCTAGTAATGTACAAGTGTGTTTGCCACAAACTACAGTTCCAGATGTGGTGGCTATTGTGCCAGCAGCTGGAATCGGAAAGCGCATGTGTGCAACATGGCCCAAACAATATATGATCATAGATCATAAAACACTACTCGAGCACACGGTACACTGTTTGCTTGCACACCCTGCCATTTCTCAGGTAGTTATTGCCATTGGTGCTGAAGACGAATACTTTTACAACACTTCGTTGGCATCAAATCTGCGTATTGTTGTGACAACGGGTGGCGAAGAGCGAATTGATTCTGTGTTGGCAGGGTTGAAAGCTACGGATGCTGAATGGATCATGGTACATGATGCGGTCAGACCTTGTGTTAGTCATAACGACATTGATACTTTGATAGCAGCAGCAATTCTACACCCTGATGGTGCATTGTTGGCGTCTCCAGTACGCGATACCATGAAACGTGCGAATAACGATGGTGTTGTCGAGATCACTGTATGCCGTAAGCAGCTTTGGCATGCGCTTACGCCACAAATGTTCAAACGTAAGCAATTATGTGGTGCTTTGCAACATGCACTCAATAATTCACTTACTGTGACCGATGAAGCATCGGCTATTGAACTTGTGGGTGGGGCACCGAAATTGGTCACAGGTCGTGCAGATAACATTAAGGTTACTCAGCCTGAAGACTTGGAACTGGTGGCATTTTTCTTGGCGCAACGCACAAACTAATTGATTTCACCTAGTGAGGACTGATTATAATGCGTATTGGACACGGATTTGATGTTCATAAATTCGGTGGGTTGGGGCCTGTTTTAATGGGTGGCGTGAAGGTTCCTTCCGAGAAAGGGTTGATTGCCCATTCAGATGGTGATGTAGCCATACATGCAGTCTGTGATGCCCTACTCGGCGCGATCGCTGCTGGTGATATGGGTCGATACTTTTCTGATACAAATGCTGAATGGAAAGGAGTTGATAGCCGTCTTCTACTGCGCGATATTTACGAAAAAGTGAAGAAGAAAGGATACGTAATTGGTAATCTTGATGTGACTATTATTGCACAAATACCAAAAATGGCACTGTACATTGATGCCATGTGTATGGTTATTGCACAAGATGTAGAAACGGACATCAGTAATATTAATGTGAAAGCTACCACAACAGAACGACTCGGTTTTACAGGCCGTGAAGAAGGTATTGCCTGTGAAGCAGTGGTGATTATCCGTAGGGAAGTCGATGACTAATGTAATGACTTCACTAATGTAATGACTTCGTTGGGCTGCCAGCCTGGTAAACTAATAGTAACTTGCTGCTTAAAAAAGTCAGAGTATTTCTCTGTAAGTCAAACTTTTGGTTTTGTATCAGTCGAACACGGAGAACATTTTTTCATCTTTCTTCATTAAGATGGGTGGAAATACCAGATCTGTCGTGAATGAGTTTGCAAAACATGTGATGTGGTCGGGACTGAAAGAGTACCCGCAATGACAAAACAGCAGTTTAGTGTGTACTTTCCGATACACAGTGATCAAGACTTAAGCGAGTTCTATACCATGCAAAAAAGGTGTCGATGTGATTTTAGCAGCCACTCTTTACAACAAAAACTGCGTTCAATCGATTTAATTAGCAATCGTTTCTCGTCACTGATTCTTATGAGAACGCGCCCATCTGGTTGCTTATTGACGATATTCGTAACAAAGTGATCCCAAATTTCTCTGGTAGATTAATGTCTTTATTAAAAGACATCTAATTATATAACTGCTCAATTTTTAGGACAAGATAAATTCTGGATTCGTAACAAAAGTAAACGTGGTTTTTATTTGACCGCAGTGCGGTCATACCTGTTTCATATGGTGTTGTTAGCACATATTGAACAGGAAATTAACACATGGTCATGTGCTAAGTGAGTAGTTTATACAAGGCTATGAATATTTGAAGTTTGTGTTGAATGTAAGCAAAGATATTGTGTTGTTGGGTAAATTCTCATGGAAAATCTAGGGATCGAGGACTGATGATAAGATATCGCTGACATAAGTGTAAGCGTGAAAGTTAGAGAAAAATATTATCGATCAAGCGCCAGTATTTATTGCTTGTAATCTGTTCTCGCGATGCTCGTCTGTCACTGATTCTTTTATTGTAGGATATATCGAGGACGCAGGATGAAAGAGTGTTAACAATTAGTTTTTTGTTGTCTGTAGGGTGCTTTGCTATTGCAGTGATGCGAGAAATTATCAATAAATAAGATGATTCAATGGATGGAGAACCTGATGCATATACTGATCAGTAATGACGATGGTGTTTTTGCAGAGGGTATTAATATACTGGCAGACGCACTGTCTGAAATAGCAACAATCACCGTCGTTGCACCGGATCGAAATCACTCAGGTGCTTCAAACTCTCTTACACTAGAAAATCCGTTGCGTGTTCGGCAGGTTGGTGAACGTAGATATGCCGTGCAAGGTACACCGACAGATAGTGTTCATATAGCCATGAATGAGCTTATTTCTGAAAAGATCGATTTCGTGATCACTGGGATTAATCACGGAGCGAACTTGGGTGATGACGTGTTATATTCTGGCACGGTTGCCGCTGCAACAGAGGGATTTCTTCTTGGTGCACCAGCAATAGCTGTCTCTCTTTGTGGATCTATGCATTTTCATACTGCAGCGCAAGTAGTGAAGAAAGTTGTATTGGGTGATCGAGAGCAATCCTTGCCAAGGAATCGGATAATAAACATTAACGTGCCTGATTGTATATGGGATGATTTAGCAGGTTGGCAAGTAACGCATTTGGGTTCAAGACATCGCGCAGAAGGCATGATTTGTGAGACAGACCCAAGAGGAAAGGCTATTTATTGGATTTGCCCTCCAAGGATGACCCAATATGCAGGATGGGGTACTGATTTTTATGCTATTGAAAATAAGTGTGTTTCTTTGACACCCTTGCATGTCGATTTAACAGCATACGATAGCTTAGAAGCATTGTCTCAATGGGTTAGTAACACAACGGAATAACTATGATTATCATTAGTGAATTATTTACATTCACTTCTTCAGTTACTGTGTAAACAAGTGATAATCTATTAATGTGTACTGTCCGTGATCGGTAGAGCATATTTACTCAGTGGAACGAATTAAACATCTCCAAATTCTTGCAAAGCAATGATGCAAATAGTTTAACTTATATACCAACATAACTTAAAGATGTTTTCCCGTAAGATGAGTTTGCTGCCTCCATATTCGCTGTTATCCCTTCTTGATAGAGCGCACTACACTCACAAAGAGATGTCTTGGCCATGACATCAATAAAGCTCGATGACACCTGCCTCTTCAAATTATTGTGGTATCATATCTTCACAAAATACGGTGAGTAGTGGAAAGGTTTTGTAAGAAAATGGACATTCGATGTAATTAGCTTCACTCGCGTTTCCGTTCGTACTTTGTGATTCGCGTGCGGAGGGAGGGATTTTAATTTTTCTTCTTGGAAAAGCAGATCAAGTGCTTTATAAAGTGACATGGAAAGGTAACAATATAGAAATCTTGGCAGTAGAAGCTATATGTTTCATTTCTATTGTTGCAAGTAAATTATGAGTTCTTGTGTAGGTCTACCTAGATGGTAGGAGTTTCAATTTAATTGAAGATTCTATTTTTCTTACACTTTCTAGTGTGTATAACTGCATGTGTAGGATTGAGTCCTGCACCAGTCTCTAATCTTGGATCTGACTATGAGGAAATCGTGCGTGGAAGCTACCGTGGCAGCTATTATACTGTACAAAAAGGAGATACGTTATATTATATTGCCTACGTCACTGGCAAGGATGTTAGTGAGGTCATCAGTGCTAATAATATTGTATCACCGTATATTATCTTCCCTGGACAAAAGTTAAATATTTGGCAGAAAAAGTATACCTCACCTACTTATGGCAAAAAAACAGCAGTCCCCATTAAGTCAGCAGATACTATTGTTACAGCTGTTACAGCACCAGTACCTACCACAGTATTATCGTCTAACTCTACGAAAAATAATCAAAAAAGTGCTCCTAAGCATAACTCTGGATCTCTGTTCCAAAACAAGAAACTGGTTGAAGAGCAAAAAGCGAAGGAGTACAGTTTGTCTGTAATGAAAAATAGACCAGATGTTGATAGATCTACAAACAAGCCTGCAGGGTTAAATAAAAAGGTGTCTTGGAAATGGCCAACACAAGGGATTATTGTATCTGGTTTTTCTAGCTCAGAATTAGGAAATAAGGGAATTGATATTTCAGGCAAACGTGGTCAGAGCATCGAGGCATCGGCTGATGGTAAGGTAGTCTACACGGGTAATGCGCTACGTGGATACGGCAAGTTAGTTATCATTAAGCATGATGATGATTACCTAAGCGCTTATGCACATAATGATCATATTTTTGTTTCAGAACGACAGAGTGTCAAAAAGGGTCAAAAAATATCTTCGATGGGTCGTTCAGGTACGAACAATGTCCGTTTACACTTTGAGATACGATATAAAGGAAAATCGGTAAACCCGTTGAGGTACTTACCCAAGCGATAAACTGTGACAGTTTTTGCTGTGCTGTCTTGCTGCTACGCCAAATTGAGAGGTGCTATGAGTCAGAGTAATACCGCAGAAGATCTGGTTGTTGACGATGCAGTTATTGAGGAACTAGATATCGAATCGATAGATGAGATTGAATCAACAGAGGAAGCTGAAGAGTCAATTTCCCTTACTGCTTCATCTAAGGCTTTAGACGCAACACAGCTCTATCTTAGCGAGATAGGTTATTCCCCATTGTTAACGTCTGAAGAGGAAGTGCTATACGCCCGCCGTTCCTTACGTGGTGATGAAGAGGCTAGGAAACGTATGATTGAAAGTAACCTACGTCTGGTGGTTAAGATTTCTCGGCGTTACTCTAATCGTGGTCTAGCTCTTCTTGATCTCGTAGAGGAAGGTAATCTTGGATTAATCCGTGCTGTTGAAAAATTTGATCCCGAGCGCGGGTTCCGTTTTTCAACATATGCAACGTGGTGGATACGCCAAACGATTGAACGTGCAATTATGAATCAGACGCGGACTATTCGTCTTCCGATTCATGTGGTTAAGGAATTAAATGTTTATCTGCGGACGGCTCGTGAATTAGCACAAAAACTTGATCACGAACCTACAGCCGAAGATATTGCAGGGAAGCTCGATAAGCCAGTTGCGGATGTTAACCGTATGCTACGTCTTAACGAGCGAATTGGTTCCGTGGATAACCCGATTGGTGGAGACTCTGAAAAAGCTTTGCTTGATATCATCCCAGACGAGAAAGAGGGCGGTCCAGAAAACACAACCCAAGACGATGACATGAAAAAGTCTATTGTGAATTGGCTACAAGAACTTAACCCAAAACAAAGAGAAGTACTAGCGCGTCGCTTTGGGTTACTTGGCCATGAGGCATCAACGTTGGAAGATGTTGGTCTAGAAATCGGTTTGACGCGCGAGCGTGTTCGTCAAATTCAAGTGGAAGGGCTGAGACGTCTTCGTGATATGCTGACTCACCAAGGATTAAATATTGAATCTTTGTTTAATACGAAACATTGATTAACAATCTAAATTGTGGTCGTATGTTGGATGTTTTGAAAATTCCTTCTTGTCTTATGGTCTCTTTTTGTTTCATTTTATCTAGGAATTTCCTCTTAGAAACTATATGTAGTGGGGCTGAAGGCATGTCCCTTTCTGTGATACATTTAGCACGATTGAACAGATAAAATGTATGAATTAATTTGAAAGGTATCCAATCGAAGTTGCTTCTCTTTAAACATCTTTTTACTACGAATTTGGTCATATTCGTATCCAGTCATCCCCGCTATGATACCGATTATTATTATTCATGATTTGTTAAGATTCTTAAGTGTGGAAGCTCAGAAAATGGTTTTTCCACTTAGCGATGCTTGGTTTCGGTTAAGGGTAATATAACGTTAACTTTAGTTGTAAGGGGAAAGCTTATCCGCACTGTGGAAAGCGTTATGCACGGAAGAGTATGGTCAAAATAGGCGTCCGCCTGATTATCAGAGTTGATTCAGGCATACTTTAAGACTGATGCTTGTTAAATCGCCGTCATTGTTGTCATCTATGCCTATAGTCATCATGGTAACTACAATCGCATTTATATGTGATACTGACTGAAAGTGCATTCTTTCCTTCAAACTAGGATTGGAAAGGATTTCAGCATTTATCGTTATCTCAGCTACGATTACTTTGGCAAAAATACTTACTGAAGTTAATGGCGATTGAGTTTTCTGCGCGTCAATATGTGATAAGAACCTTACGGATTAATTATCCTGATGGTTTATATGCCACCCTAACAAGGGTCGTAAAAATAAAGTCCCAAGCAAAAGCTACCGAGGGTTAATACGATACCTAACCCAATATTTGTCATCACCGCCGATAGGCTTATCTAGGATAGTTGGGTATGACTGTCATCAAGTTAGGTATTACTATCAATGATATAAAACGAAGTTGAAAACGTATGAGACAGTGGATGCTCAGGTATTTGTTGGCAGGCTAGTTCAGTACATTCTTCCTAAAGGATTTCAACGAGTGAGATATTATGCTCTTCAAGTGACAGCGAGGGCAGCAGGAGACTTGGTAGATGCAATGATCAGCTACACCAAACGTATCAGCTATGTAGAGTTCTTCGAAGAAGTAGCAGGTCGTAATCCCCTAAAATGTGTATTTTGTGGGAAAGGGATGGAGTTAGTTCGGTTTTCCTACCCAAAGAATGGTGTATTCCTTGATTTATTTGTTTCCGATAGTGGTTAATTGATATGGTTTTTATTCTATCTCGAACCTTTAGAACTTTGACGGTCATGTCACCGAGCTAAGTTTGTAGGTGCCGTTCAGGAAAATGGTCCTTGTGAACCACTCCCTGCTTTCCGTTAGTTTGGAGTGATGTAAAATTATCGAGCAAGGATTAAACCTCGGCTTCTATAGCTTGAACCAATAACAGCTATACGCCTTGTTCCAGCAGTTCATTAAGCGGGCTTTCTAGTTTATGAAGCTCGGTAACGTTATGATTATTGCCTTGATTTGTTGAGACCCTATACATATAAATAATAACGCATTTTACATCCTCTATTTCGATAGTCACGAAGCGCGAACGTAGGGGAAGATGTCAAACTAGGTTCTTTTGTTTCTGTATTTTCATACACTACAACACCGCAACTATTTGGGGCGGTGTTGTAGTATAAAAAGATTGCATTGAATGTAAATTTGGTATTTTACAGTACGTCGTTACATGCTTTTGTATCAAAGACTCCTTCAGCACTGGCTTGCTATATCTTTCGTCGTAATGGGTTAAGAAATATAGGTAAAACCTCATTGTCTCCCACAGAAACTAGGCTAACTGCTTCAGCAATAACCTCATGAGTAGACACATCAACGGTAAGATGAAGTTTGCGTCAGATACGCTGCTTCTCCTTACACGTTTTTACGTGTTTTCCATTCACCTTCGTCGTATACTTTTAGGCTTGATTTAATTAACAACGCCCATTCTTTCGAAAAAATTCAGTAAGTTCGCCGTAAACCATTACCCGATAAGAGAGGGTATATAAAGGGGTTGATATTTTAAGATTTTCTCTATGAGGAAGATTGCTCTGTTTCGTTTAATCTACCTCACATTCAAAATCTAGTAAGGGTGTATACTGAATTCATATCGTCCTATACGAAATACAAAAAGATTAAAGTTTAATCAATATCTCTCCTGTCTTTGGAGAGACGGATGATGCTGATTGTTCAAAAGTCATGTCGATGAAAGACGTTAAGCTATTCATCCCCTCTTTCAATAAAGTTCTGCTCGGTTGGTCTTTTTTTACTAACCTCAGATCTGCCTAAGCGCTTTCTTATCAAACCTAGTCATCTTTATGCTCGGATTCTTTGGTTGAAATGAATACGCGATAAGCCCCGCCAGCAAGTTGACCATAAAGCTGATACAACTACGGTGCCGAGAATGCTCGATTTGGTATGTGTTGTTTAGTTAATCAAAAACGATTTCAATAATAAATCATTTCCGGAGCATTAGGCGGATCCAAAGTTTCATCACTTTGGGTTTCATCTTTTTTTACACCCGTTATCAGTGTCACTCCCTTGTTTGCAAGTTCCCGCTGCAATGGATCAGAGATATAACCTTTATCTCCGCATAAACACCCCCAAAGCTCGTTAACCCTTTCCGCCAGAGGTTTTCTATCATCCACGTTATCCGTCATCACTTTGACGTAAGATAATGCCACTGTAGTTATTGATAATAGGGTGTAATTTGAAACCGTAGGACCACCCCATCGTTCCTTTTCCTCGCTTTGTGATACTTTTTAGCTAACCAAGATTTAAATTGACAGTAAGGCATCGTAAATGAATTACCCCTGTCATCTTCCTCTAAAAAAGGAATATTGATTCCTGAAAAACAAAAACATCCACCTCTTATGGCTTGTACAGCACGGAAACTTCTTTCCACCTCTTTCCGCAACTGGTCTGGTTGGTTACAATGGGTACTAAATGACTCTAGTCGGTCGCACTAAATGCGATTTAACATTAACTTCAGGATTATCCAATGTACATGAGTACTGACGAGCTTCGCACAGCGTTTCTTAAGTTCTTTGAAAGTAAAGGGCATAAAATCGTGCCGAGTTCTTCGCTCGTACCTGTAAATGATCCAACACTGTTGTTTACAAACGCAGGTATGAACCAGTTTAAAGATTGCTTCCTTGGTATCGAGAAACGTGATTATACACGTGCTACTACAGCTCAGCGATGTGTTCGTGCAGGTGGTAAACATAACGATCTTGAAAACGTGGGTTTTACTGCTCGTCACCACACTTTCTTTGAAATGTTAGGTAATTTTAGTTTTGGTGACTATTTCAAAGAAGGTGCTATTAGTTACGCGTGGGAATTCTTAACCGATGTTTTGAAACTACCCAAAGATAAACTGGTGGTAACCATTTACAAAACAGATGACGAAGTGTTTTCATTGTGGAACGAAAAGATTGGTGTTTCAGCAGACCGTATCATACGTATTGATGACAACAAAGGTGCTCCTTATACGTCAGATAACTTTTGGCAAATGGGTGATACAGGTCCTTGTGGCCCGTGTACCGAAATTTTCTTTGACCATGGTGATCATATTTGGGGTGGTCCTCCCGGTTCTACAAAAGAAAAGGGAGATCGCTTCATTGAGATTTGGAATAACGTATTTATGCAATATAACCGTCATGCCGATGGCACAATGGAATTATTGACTAAGCCTTCCGTAGATACGGGTATGGGTCTTGAACGTATTGCTGCTATTATTCAAGGCGTTAATTCTAACTATGAGATAGATATTTTTCAGAAGTTAATTAAAGCAGCAGCTGACGTGATTGGCCATGAAGACTTGTCTAATCAATCTCTGAGGGTTGTAGCCGATCATATTCGTTCATGTGTATTCCTGATTGTAGACGGAGTAATGCCATCAAACGAAGGTCGTGGTTATGTGTTACGCCGTATTATTCGTCGCGCAGTTCGCCATGGAAATAAACTGAGTGTAAATGGCGCATTCTTATATAAATTGGTTGGTCCCCTTGTAGAAGTTATGGGTATGGCGGGTGAAGCACTGAAACAAGAGCAAGGTTTAGTTGAGAAAGTGCTAAAAATTGAAGAAGAAAGCTTCGCTTGTACCCTTGACCGTGGTATGGCAATTCTGAACGATGCGTTGGAAAATATTAAAGGTGGTGTGTTAGATGGCGAAAGCGTGTTCAAACTTTACGATACATATGGTTTCCCTATAGATCTGACTAACGACGTAGCACGTGAGCGCGGATTGAGCATCGACGAAAAAGGCTTCGAAACTGCGATGGAAGAACAACGTCGACATGCTCGTGAAGCGAGCCAATTTAGCAATGACCATAACTTAGTTATACAAGTTGACAACAACACTGAATTTATGGGATACGGCACGACAGAGAGTCATGGCATGATCACATATATCTCCGTGGGTAGTATGTACACTGAGACCCTCTCAATGCCTGACGAAGCAGTGATTGTTTTGGATCAAACACCGTTTTATGCAGAATCAGGGGGCCAAAGTGGAGACGTAGGTTTTTTCAGCACTGATGCTGGTAGGTTCGAAGTTATTGATACCAAGAAATACGGTTCAGTGATTGGCCATCACGGCAATCTAGTAGACGGAAATCTATCCGTGGGTGACACCATAAAGGCAAAAGTAGATGCTGAGCACCGTCTGGCAATTGCACTTAACCATTCCGCTACCCACTTGCTTCACGAAGCTCTGCGTGTTGTATTGGGTGAACATGTCCAACAGAAAGGTTCCTTGGTTCGTAAGGAGGGATTACGTTTTGATTTTTCTAATCCGGAAGCTGTTAATCCGGATGAAATGCGTGCCGTTGAGAAACTAGTGAATGCACAAATCCGTCAGAATAATGACATCTCGACCGAGTTGATGTCCCTCGACGCCGCGAAAAAAAAAGGTGCAATATCCCTGTTTGGCGAGAAATATGACGAACAGGTACGTGTTTTGACTATAGGTGATTTTTCTATCGAGCTTTGTGGTGGTACGCACGCGAGTCGATCTGGCGATATTGGTATGCTGAAGATTATATCAGAAAGCGGTATTGCAGCAGGTATTCGCCGTATTGAAGCAGTAACAGGGCAGGGTGCTGAAAATGCTTTCTATCGACAACAGCAAGAATTTATTCAGAAGATAAATAAATATCAGGATCGAGCTAAAGTGCTTGAGAAAGAAATCCAACAATTAAAAGAAAAAGTAGCTGTACAGAAAAGTGAAAGTCTTATGACTGAGTTGACGAAAATTAAGGGTGTTAACGTCCTGATTTGTAGATTGGATGGTTTTGATAGAAAAGTGCTGCGAACCATGATTGACGATCTGAAAAACCAGATGGGTAGTGGTGTAGTGTTCCTAGGTAACGTAACTAACGACCAAGTCACGTTGCTTGCAGGTGTTACCAACGATATTGTTGGTAAAATAAATGCGGGTGAGTTGGTGAACATGGTTGCCAAGCAAGTAGGTGGTAGAGGTGGTGGCCGTCCTGACATGGCACAAGCGGGTGGCAGTAATGCTAGCGCATTATCAATGGCGCTGGACTCTGTGACAGTATGGCTATCTGAACGTCTCTAGGGTTATGTATTAGATAAGTGGTTTTTCGTACAAAATCCCTAATTTTCTGGAGTGACCATCACTATTAAAATAGCATGGTATCTTCAAGTTATTTTCGTCTACAGGATACAACCGAGACTAAACCACACGGTTTATTTGAGGAATAGCACTTTGCTCTTCAGGAACTTTCTAGCGTCACCTGAACTGCGCATAAGAAATTAACTAAATGCTAAAGTCGCCATCTGCTCGTTTGAAATAAACTAGTAACTGCATAAGGATTTGGGCATGAATAACTTCAACGTTATTTTCGTTGATGTCGATGACATCTGCCAGACTGTCCTCCCTGCATGGGAAAACACTTGGTTTCTTTCGATGTTCAAACAAACAAAGAAACAAACTTTATCATCTCTCAGTTAGCGAAGTAATACCGATAATGAGAGCTTTCTATCAATCGGGATATCGAGATTTAAAACCTATTACATCCACTTTTTTTGCCGATATCTCACCAATAAATTTCCTGAATTAATTAACTACACACGAATCTGTAAGTTCATGCAAGGTGTTCTAGTTCCGTTTTGCTCTTACCTCACTCACCGTCAGGGATTGCCTTCGTTGATTTGTCTAAGATATAGGTTTATCACAACCTACGCATCCTCAGATATCAGTTTTTAAAAGTATCACGAAGCGAGGAAAAGGCACGATGGGATGGTTCTAAGGTTTTAAATTACACAATGACCACAGTGGTATTATCTCAGTCAAAGTGATGACAGATAACGTGGAGGATAGAAATCCTGTGGCGGAAATAGCTGATGAGATTTTGGAGTGTTTATACGGAGATAAAGGTTATATCTCTGATCCGTTGGAGCGGGAACTTGCAAACAAAGGAGTGATACTAATAAGGGGTGTGAAAAAAAGATGAAACCCAAAGTGATGAAACTTTAGAGCCTCCTAATGCTCTAGAAATGATTTATTATTGAAATCGTTTTTGACCGTAAGCGTTCACCAGAGGTGGTTTGATTAGGTATTTATGAGATTAAACACGTTGAGATAGGATTGCTTGCCGATTATCGATGACACTATATTACTAATGACATCCAATGCAGATAGCTCATGTTTCTTACAAGTTTCCACCACGGACAGAACAGGTGAATGGAACTGAACAGAACTGGTGTCGCGTAGGATCTAGCCAGTTATAACTACCACATTGGTTGGTTATCACTATCGCGTGGCACTGTTCATCCAGCAGTTCTTTTGCTGTTTCCTCATTACGACGATAACGAATGGTCTGATATACCGCATTACTACCACTGAGGAGTGAGATCCATCGGGTAGCCGTTTCCCTATTTCGTTTGTGCATTGTTTCATCTAGATGAATAACAGCAGATTGTTTTATAGGGTCATTCAGCGCCTGATGCAACGGTGTTAACATACTACTGACTCGTCCTCGGGCTTAACTAATCAGTCCGATAGAAAAATACGTACCGTATTGATCCATAAAAAGGCGCTGGATGTTATGGACACTTAGGTGATATTGGCCCAGATAAAACGGCAATGTTGCTAAGCAACCGAGGGCCTAACTGACTTGATGGGACATCATCTAGCAAATTGGCTCGGACGGTATGGTTATAGTGCTGGCACCGACCATAAAATAACTGATATTTAGTAATATCCAACGATGCTTTGGGTAACTCAAAGACTTAATGATAATGGGTAAACTCCGTATTAGGAATAAAATTCCCACCGTATTGGGTGTAGCAGGTATCTGGCTGATAACACACGATGTAATCAGTTTCTTTGAACTCGCTTACTGGTTTTTTGAGATTTTTTTGCGCGTTCTTCGCTGCGGGGGTGTCTGATGATGGAGAGCCTGATGAGTTCCTTGAACTAGCAGGCAACCTATTTTCATTACTCACAAAGCTTGTTCTATAATTCACGGATGAGTGTGTTGGCTTGCTCGGAACCTAGTGATTCTACCGTGGGTAGTTTATTTTAATAATGCTTTTTTTTTCATGAAGTCAGTTTGGTAGACTGAGAAGATCACTCAATAGGAATTGTCGAGTGGGATATGATTATCACTTATTTCTTTTCAATGGGGGACTGGTGAACGATTACGTCATCACGTACTGAAAAACAAAGGAATAACACCCAGTATTCCACCTCTAAGCAATACGGGAGACTGGGAAGTGCATCCTAGAAATCAAGCTGTAAAGGCGTTAAAAGAAGATTAATTGGTGGATTGGAAAAAGGATAGGGATTATGAGAAACGCGCATTATAAGAGACAGCAACGTTTCGATATAAACCAGTTACTCAGCCCTAGTAGACTTACTCTTCGTGATTACAATGCTCAAGTTGCTGAAGCACTAGCAAATGTAAAAGTAATGAATAAAGTCATAAGACTCGGTATGCCTGTCTGCCAACAGATAAATTAAGACTGTAAAGAAGATTTGGATCAGTGCATTATGGGTCTGATTTGATCAATAACGCCACCCTGATATATGAAAAACAGGCAAGGTAAAAATGGCGGTGAAGGAGGGATTCGAACCCTCGATACGGCTATAAACCATATACTCCCTTAGCAGGGGAGCGCCTTCAGCCTCTCGGCCACCTCACCGACTTGCGGATGGTCATATTACTTCGAGCCACGGATATGTCAAACACTTTATCTTGAGAAATCAACACCTATAAGGTGTTTGTTCATTTCCTAGACAGATTGATAATGAACTGCGTACTAAATTCATTGATCTCTGTTTAAATTAGCTATTAGACAATAACATAAAGACTGCTTGTCTGGATCGAGGTTTTGGAAATTCTAAATACGTTTTGCATAAAAATGACCAATAGACGGAGCAGCATTACCTTTTTCAGCTTGGATACGCATGTAGATTTCTTCACGGTGTACTGATACCTCTTTCGGTGCATTCACACCAATACGTACTTGGTTGCCTTTTACACCCAGTACAGTCAAGGCTACTTCATCACCAATCATCAGCGTTTCACCTACGCGACGAGTCAAAATAAGCATTTTTCTATTCCTTGAATAATTACAACTTTCTTTTTATTGAGTTTGTTCGGTCTGCATATCTGCACGAAGTAAATTTACATGGCATCTTAAACTACTAAAGGAATTTTTAACTACTATTTTCCTTTGTTTAGTGTCCTTTGGACAGGTATTCACTCATGCATTTATTATTTGTATGAGTTTAATATTTTCAATATGGCTTATATATTAGGCCAACTCCAGTTAGTCAATGATATTTTGCATAATAAATATATACATTGTGGTTTTTGTATCCAGAAGATCTGGATAGCAAGTGTAGATTAAGATAGGATATATTGTCTGTTGGACACATATTCTCATCGAGATAGTAGTTGACCTTGCATCCGAGTCTGAAGTGCGACACCTTACAACCAATCTGGTAATGATATTTCTTTAAAAATAACGGTAGACGGGTTGAACCCTAAACATTTCCTAGACCCTGATTGATCCCTATTTGAGGGAAGCTCCTATTTTCATCTGGGACCATTTTTAGGTTTGTTCATTCAGTTATGCTTGAATTCAGATAATAACTAAGAATATATCCCAAATAGGGCATTCTTCGGCACTGAAGTGGTGTGCGTTTTATGATCAAGCTGCTTGCTTGATCCGTTGCTTATACGTTCCCTCCAAAAAAGATTTTGTCGCAAAGTTATACAGAAGTAGAAACATACTAATTTTTAGATTCAATTAGGCTGCCTGTGAGTGTTGC
Source organism: Candidatus Enterovibrio escicola (assembly GCF_002464935.1). GTDB lineage: Bacteria > Pseudomonadota > Gammaproteobacteria > Enterobacterales > Vibrionaceae > Enterovibrio > Enterovibrio escicola. The sequence goes on along the minus strand of NZ_NBYY01000009.1, from coordinate 219,277 downwards.
GGTGACTCCTTTATCTGATTTCCATCTTAGGCACTGATGCATTTTACCTTTACTTTCCGGTAGCTTTGCTCGAGCAAGTTATTCAAATACTTAACTTGAAGCATTTCAATCACGTTGAGCATCCTTCCTGTAAAGCAGAGTTGGATGTTTATATTATGCAGCGCTAGCAAATTGGTACAACTCCTATCAATTACCACCTTTCTAGGTAAACCGTTATGGTTAATGTCCTTGTTGAAGCAGGTTCTAGCTACTTTCTCATCACTGTGTTCGCACAGTAGAGAATTATTGACATTATCAAACTTATCAGCAGCCAAATAGTAATACTTCCACTTACCTTTTACGTCGATATATGTTTCGTTCATCCACCACGAAGAGACGACAGGTTTTTTATTCGACGAGCCTGCTGTTCCAGCAAAGGGCTTTGCCACTTACCTAAATGCTTGGGTTGCGGTCAAGGGTAACATAGAGTTAACTTTAGTTCTAAGGGGAAAGATTGTCTGAAATGAGGAAAATGTTATATACGGGAAAGTATGGTCAAAATAGGCGTTCACCTGTTTCCTAGAGTGAACTATTGGCAAGTTGTCTTAATTTTGTCTAGATAACTTCGTATTCCTTTCCATAATCACTCCAATTAGAAGCGTTTGCATTTTGGGTTTATGGCCTTGAAGTTATAGCGAGCTTGTAAGAAGGGGTATGGAAGTGATAGCTATGTCAGCAGGCGACTTGGTAGATGTAATGATGAGCGACACCAAACGTATCCAGCTGTAGCAGATCTTTTCTAAGAGGTAGCAGGTCTTCATTTCTTAAAATGTGTGTTTTGTGGGAGAGGGATGGAGTTGGTTAGTCTCTTCTACCCAAGCACGGTGTCTTCTTAGATTTATTTGCTCCCGATAGTGGTTAATTGATATGTATTTTATTCTCGCTCTGATTGTTGGTTTTCAAGATAGGACTGAAATCCGCATAAGCTGTGAGCGATGGCATTACGACGAATCACATACCTATCTCCCTTAAAGAGGTTAGTTTCAGTCACCACTCCCGACCTCGTTGCCCAACCAAAACATACCATGCCAACTGGTTTGGCTTCACTACCACCTAGGGGACCAGCAATGCCGCTTACGGCAAGGCCATAATCTGCATTGGAGGCGCTCACTGCACCACATGCCATTTCAGCTACCACTTCTTCACTGACGGCGCCACAAGTTACTAGTGTTTCTTCCTTTACCCCGAGCAATTCATATTTAGCCTCATTGCTGTAAGCCACAAATGCACGTTCAAACCATGCCGAGCTCCCTACAATTTCCGTCAGTATATACGAAATACCGCCACCGGTACAAGACTCTGCAGTTGTCACAATCTCACCTGAATTTCTCAGAAAAATGCCAATTTGCATGGCCAATTTTAATAAATATTCCATTATTCCCTCTGCTTTACTTCATTTTTCCAGCATCGTGAGGAGGACACTTTACAGCGATTCTAGTATCCTTATCATATTATCCACATTTTGTAATATCGCAGGTAAACCGTGACAGAACAAGTAGTAGAACACCACACACCTATGATGCAACAATACCTAAAATTAAAAGCTCAACATCCTCAAGAATTTCTTTTCTATCGAATGGGTGATTTCTATGAGCTTTTTTATGATGACGCAAAGCGTGCATCAGAACTTCTCGACATTTCTCTAACCAAACGCGGCGCGTCTGCAGGTGTACCTATACCGATGGCTGGTGTCCCCTACCATGCAGTTGAAGGATATCTAGCACGTTTAGTTCAAATGGGAGAATCCGTAGCACTTTGTGAGCAAATTGGAGATTCGGTAATCGGGAAAGGTCTGGTAGAACGACAAGTGGTACGTATCATTACGCCAGGAACTGTCTCAGATGAAGCACTACTTAGTGAACGTGTTGATAACCTGCTTGCCTCTATTTTTATGCACGGAGACCGTTTTGGCTATGCCACACTTGACATCACCTCTGGTCGTTTCTTGTTGAGCGAACCAAATACCGAAGAAGAAATGAGGGCGGAACTTCAACGTACACAGCCTGCAGAATTATTATATCCAGAAGACTTTACCCATATTTCTCTCATCGGAATGTGTAAAGGAAGCCGACGTCGACCTATTTGGGAATTTGATCTCGATACAGCCAAACGGCAGCTCAACCAGCAATTCAACACTAGAGATTTAGTAGGTTTTGGTGTGGAAAAGTGTTCACTCGGACTTGCTGCTGCCGGATGTTTGATGCAATACATCAAAGATACTCAACGGACTGCGATGCCACATATTCGTACCTTGGTGAAAGAGAATAAAGCTCAATCGGTGATACTAGATGCGGCAACCCGTCGTAACTTAGAGCTTACCCAAAATCTATCTGGTGGGCTTGCGAACACTTTAGCTTCCGTGTTAGATAAAACCACTACCCCCATGGGTAGCCGTTTGCTTAAACGTTGGCTCCATCAGCCTGTCCGTAATTGCACTATCATCAATGAACGATTGGATGCTATAGACGTGCTTAAAGAATCCGGTATGTATGTTGAGCTTACCCGTGCCTTGAACCCTATCGGTGACATGGAACGCATTCTGGCGCGCTTGGCGCTACGTTCAGCACGCCCTCGTGACATAGCTAAACTCCGCAGTGCCTTGCAACAACTTCCAGAGATAAAAATGCTGCTTGATGAACTCTCTGACGACTCTATTACTCCGTTGAAATACGCTTCAGCACCTATGCCTAAACTAACACACCTCTTGGAAGAGGCAATTGTAGAAGTACCTCCAGTGGTGATTCGTGATGGAGGTGTGATAGCGACAGGTTATAACTCAGAATTAGATGACTGGCGTGAATTGGCCGAGGGTGCAACCCGTATTCTTGAAGAACTCGAGCAACGGGAACGGGAACTCCATAACATTGATACCTTAAAAGTTGGCTACAACCAAGTACATGGTTTTTATATTCAGGTTAACCGTGGTCAAAGTCATTTAGTGCCCCCACATTATGTGGGTAGACAGACGCTAAAAAACGCTGAGCGTTATATTATTCCCGAATTAAAAGCGCACGAGGATAAAGTACTTAACTCGAAAACTAAAGCGTTAGCGATTGAGAAAAAACTATGGGAAGATCTATTTGATAAGTTGTTACCACATTTAGAAATGTTGCAATCTGCAGCAGATGCACTTTCTACACTGGATGTGTTAGCAAACCTAGCAGAACGTGCAGAAACGCTTAATTATTGTCGACCCATATTCACAGACACTCGTGGTATCAATATTAAGGATGGGCGTCATCCAGTGGTAGAACAAGTACTCAATGCACCGTTTATTGCTAACCCAACCATTTTAGATCTAAACCGTCGTATGCTCATTATTACGGGACCTAACATGGGTGGTAAATCAACTTATATGCGTCAAACAGCGTTGATAACCTTGTTAGCACATATTGGTTCATATGTACCAGCAAAATCGGTAACCTTAGGAACGGTTGACCGTATATTCACCCGTATCGGTGCATCCGACGACTTGGCATCGGGGCGATCTACCTTCATGGTCGAAATGACAGAAACCGCTAATATTCTTCATAATGCCACTGAAAACAGTCTCGTCCTCATGGACGAAATTGGTAGAGGAACAAGTACTTATGATGGTTTATCGCTAGCATGGGCGAGTGCGGAGTGGTTGGCAGAAGAACTCAATGCCATGACCTTATTTGCAACACACTATTTCGAACTGACAGAGCTTTCTGGTCAGATAAGTGGCCTAGTAAACGTACATTTTGATGCAATCGAACACGGTGATGCAATTACATTTATGCATGCTGTTCAGGAAGGGGCAGCTAGCAAATCATATGGTCTTGCTGTAGCAGGACTAGCGGGAGTGCCAAAAACAGTGATTCAACGTGCTAAACACAAGCTCCGACAACTCGAAGCTAGTGGATATAACGTGGTAACAGGTGAAGATATACATCTCCCCGCATCACAATTATATGCGATTATGGAGCTAAGCGATGCAGAAAAAGCTTTAATTGAGATAGAATTAGATGATTTGACCCCACGCCAAGCATTAGACGCTTTGTATCGTTTGAAGGCACTAATTTAGGTTTAATTAAAAAATTATGCAGAAGTAGAAGCATATTGATTTTTAAATAAAATTAGACGGTAAGCGCGTAGAATTTATCCCAACCATATAAATTCTTTGGGTTTTTGAGTTGTCTATTTCTAATCATCGATCACAGCTCTATGCCAGCAAGTTATTGCGGTGGTTCCTTTATCTAATTTCCATTCTAGGAACTGATGCATCTTACCTTTGACTTTCCGGTAGTTCTGTTCGATTAGGTTGTTAAAATGTCTAACTTGAATACTTAAATTAAGTTGAGCATCCTCCACGTAAACTAGAGTTTGATATTATGCAACGCTCACGCATTGGCACCACTCTTATTAATCACATCTTTTCAGGTAAACCCTTATGATCATGTATTCAATAGGTTGATTATGGTTTAAAGGTAATACTACCGTTTAATGAATATACAGATCACCTTTTCGTGCATTTCCGTTGATTTTGAGTATTCAATAGTTTTTCGGTTGAGTTATTTCAAGCGTGTACGGAGGGTTAAATTTTCCCTCTCAATGCGTGGTGTATAGAATTTGCCAACAATGTGTTTAGTTTCGGGAAGGATTTCGTACACATTGAAACCGCCCGACACTAAAATAAAATATTGAATATGGGTAACCAATTAAAAAGTAAATTAAATATCTTTCTTCCACGACACCTTAATACGTGAGCAATGATTCTTTCCAATCAAGGCTCCCAAGCATACCTCGCGCCAGCGAGGGGTATTTTTATTACCTAAGAAAGACCATTGCTCATCTACTTCGCAGATAAGCACCACTTCTAGTACATCAAGAGGGAATGTGCTTATACAGTGTAGTGTAAGTTTTTTAAAACGCGGCCAACCGAATTATTCATAGCAAGTTCAACAAGTTGCTCTTTTAATTCCGCCTTATAAGCCCTTTATATGTATTTAAGCTGGAAGGTTCAGCAACATGCTTGGCAACGATATCGTTAGTGTCCAGCAAGGCCGATATCCTGCTTTTTAACTGTTTTTTTGCGGGTAAAAACAACATTGAACGTCAAGGATAGCTCTCATGATCACTATGCAAAAGAAAGTCATTTTATACGCAGAAAAACCTATTAAATACATGACCACAGTTATGGGCTATTACCTTGTTGAAGAAGGTATAATTACTTTCTCATCACGGTGTTTGTACAGTAGAAAATTAATGATATTACCGAACTTATTAACAGCCAAAGGGTAATACTTCCACTGATCTTTTACCTTGATATATATCTCGTCCATCCGTTACGAAGATGCGACAGGCTTCTTTATGCGATGAGCCCAGCCAGGAAGTTGACCATACAGTTGAGACAATTACGGTGCCAAGAATGCTCGATGTGGGATATGTTTTTAGTTGATCAAAAACGGTTTCAATAATCAATTGTTTCCGGAGCATCAGGCGATCTCAAAGTTTCATGACTTTGGGTTTCCTATTCTTTTTTACACCCGTTATCAGTATAACTCCCTTGTGTGCAAGTTCCCGCTCCAATGGATCAGAGAGATAACCTTTGTCTCCGTATAAACACCCCTAAAGTTCGTCAGTCATTTCCGGTACAGATTTCCTATCATCCACTGTCACTTTGACTGAGATAATATCACCTTTATTATTGATAATAACGTGTAATTTGAAGTCGTAAAACTACCCTATCGTTTCTTTTCCTCGTGTCGCAGCACCTTTAAAAACCTGATGTTTGAGAATGCGTAGGTTGTAACAAACCTGCAGCTTAGATGAATCAACACAGGCAATCCCTGACGGTGAGTGAGATAAAAGCCAAGCGGAACCAAATCACTTTGCATGAGCTTGAGTATTTGTGTGTAGCTGATTCATTCAGGAAATTCGTTGGTGAGGTAGCTGCAAACAAAGTGGATGTAATAGGTTTTAAAGTCTCGATACCAAAATTGATGGAAAACTGTCACTATCCTCATCACTTCGCTAACTGGGAGGCGAAAAGGTTTGTTTCTTTATTTGATACCGGAAGAAATTAAATGTTTTTTCCATGCATGGAGGAAAGTCCAGCAGAAGTCGTCGACATTGACGAAAACAGTGTTTAGGTTATTTATGCCCAAGTTCTTATGTAGTCAATAGTTTTTTTAAACAATCAGATCGCAACTTTGGCATTTAGTTAATTTCTTATGCGTAGTTCAAACTAACTTAGCACTTCAGTTTGCGATAAAATCGAACTTCCTACGTTTATCCTAAAATAATTTGGAGTGCAGGTTTCAGCGAGATTTACTGATGTCATGATCAAAGCATCCCTTATATAAGGGGAGTGCGCTCCCTTAAAAAGGGATAACATCAAGTTTATAGAGTAAGTAAACGTTTTTTACGTGGGCAGATAAATGTCTATTTCTTCGTTAAACTCCCGTGAACTAAACTGATTTCTATGAGAGTCGTTCTCGAATTGAATGCACTGATGACCTCTAAAATTGAGCTTCTTCAAGTTGTTTTGGTATAGTGAGCTCATGAATTAAAACAATGAGATGGCTTTTACTGATCAGAGTGATTAAGCTTGTCGGTTTTAGTCTTTTCTAATATAAATGAGTACAGCCTTGATTAGTTTTTCTCAACGGTTGGCGGCGCTGTCTGAACATCCCAATGCGCTAAAGGGTCTTGGACGAGGTATTGAACGCGAAGCTCTGCGTATCACGTCGGAAGGAACATTGTCGCTTTCTGCCCATCCTCCGGTATTAGGATCAGCCTTAACGCACAAGTGGATAACTACTGACTTTGCTGAATCACTGCTGGAATTTATCACCCCAGTAAGCTATTCAGTATCTGAAACACTGACTCAGTTACAGGATATCCACAGATTTACATATCGTTCACTTGATGGCGAAATGCTGTGGCCACTGTCCATGCCTTGTTATGTTGGAAATCAAGATGAGATAAACTTGGCACAATATGGCACATCAAACGTGGGTCGAATGAAAACTCTTTACCGTAAAGGTCTAAAACATCGTTATGATAGCATCATGCAGGTTATCTCCGGTGTACACTTCAACTTCTCATTTTCTCAAAGTTTTTGGCAACTGTGGATTAGAGATCAGACAACGTACACAACTCAAGAATATATATCTGATGCGTATTTGGGATTGATCAGAAACTACTACCGTTTTGGTTGGATACTTCCATATTTGTTCGGTGCGTCACCTGCACTTTGTGGTTCGTTCATCAAAAATACAGAGAGGGCTATGAACTTTGAAACCATTGGTAAGGAAGGGACATACTACTTGCCCTATGCAACGTCACTTCGTTTGAGTGATTTTGGTTATACAAATAGCACACAGGGTGTATTGAAAATTGGGTTTGATAACCTTGCGCAATACTTGGAGGGTGTACGGGATGCAATGCGAACACCATCGGTAGAGTTTGCCGATATTGGTGTGAAAGATGCATCTGGCTATTGTCAACTTAATACGAATGTGCTGCAAATTGAAAACGAACTGTATGCGCCAATTCGCCCTAAACGGGTGACGAAGAGTGGGGAAAAACCGTCAGATGCACTAGAACGGGGTGGTGTGGAGTACATTGAAGTACGTTCTCTTGATGTTAATCCATTCAGCCCGATAGGTATTGATGAAACACAAGTTTACTTCCTTGATTTGTTCGTGATTTGGTGTGTATTGTCGCCATCAGAATTGATGGCGGATTGTGAACTTCGATGTTGGCGTGAAAACTGGGATAAAGTGGTGATGGGAGGACGTAAGCCAAATCTAACTTTACAAATTGGTTGTAACGGTGAGCAGCTAACCCAAACTGAGTGGGGGCATCGTGTTTTTGCAGACTTAACTGATCTTTCTGTCGTCATGGATAAAGCATATGGAGGTGATAAATACCAGTCAGTTTGCCGAGATTTAGTGACGTGGTTCGATTATCCTGAAAAAACGTTGTCAGCACGTTTGCTAAAAAAGATTATCTCCCAAGAGAGTATTAGCAAGGTCGGGTTGGGGATTGCCGCTGACAATGCTGCTCTTTTCTCTAAGGGTGACTATTTAAAATTCACCGAAGCACAATTCCGAAAAGAAAGTGAAGCGAGCCTTCAACGTCAGCGAAACGTGGAGCAGAGTGACGGTGTGAACTTTGAACAGTACCTAGCGGAGTATTTTGGTGGTAGTTTATCTCCTTAATGAGATATACTTTCATTGCGCGAATTCAAGTTTATCATTGAGTCCTACCTCCCTTATTAGCTGTTTACCAGTGTGCATTTATGTCTATTTTGGTTAGAGAGTCGAAATAAGAAACTTCAAATCCGTATAAGCTTGGCTTTTTCAAGCTGAATAATTTTAAGGCTAGGTTTTGTGGTTGGAACGTATACGTAATGAATTTAGCAATTAGGTTGACCATTAAACTCATACAACTTCAGTGTCACAAATGCCTTACTTGGGATATATGTTTAAGTTAATCAAAGGTTGTTTCGATGATGAATCGATTTCTCAGCATTAGACTAGCCGAAAGCTTCATTATCTTTTGTTTCATGTTTTGCGTGTATCCGTGATGAGAGCACCTCCCTTCTCATCAGGTCATGTATTTAATGGGTTTATTATGATTTAAAGGTAATACTCACATTCAATGAATGTACCGATCACTTTGTCGTTTATTTTACCTAACGGAGGGACCCATCCTTAATTTGAGCTAATTGAGATGATCGGTACCAAAGTCTTTTATTCTTCTTCAACCTGCATATCCTGTAATAACACCACAAACGATTAATAGTAGAATGTCAGAGAGCGTGTGGTAATTTTCCATGTTTGGCGGCATATTTGATAATAGAAGGCTATTCAAACAAGCCTTTTCGCCTGGCAGTTAGTGAAGTGATGACGATAGTGATAGCTTTACATCAATCTAGATATCGAGACTTCAAAGCCTATTACATCCATTTTGTTTTCCTCTGCCTCAGCAACGAATTTCCTGAATGAGTCAGCTACACGTGAATGCTCATGCGCATGCAAGGTGTTCTGGTTCTACTTTGCTTTTACCTCACTCACCGTCAGGCAAAACCGACAGGGATGACCTTCGTTGATTCGTCTAAGCTACAGGTTTGTTAAAACCTCCTCATTTTCAGATATCAGGTTTTTAAAGGTGCTGAGAAACTAGGAAAAGAAACGATGGGGTGGTTTTACAGCTTCAAATTACACCTCATTATCAATGACGAAGGTGGTATTATCTCAGTCAAAGTGACGATGGCTAATGTGGATGATAGGAAATTTGTACCGGAAATGACTGACGAACTTTAGGGGTGTTTATACGGAGACAAAGGTTATATCTCTGATCCATTGGAGCGGGAACTTGCACACAAGGGAGTTATACTGATAACGGGTGTAAAAAATATGAAATCCAAAGTGATGAAACTTTGTGATTGCCTAATGCTCCGGAAACAATTGATTATTTAAACCGTTTTTGAACAACTAAAAAACATATCTAAAATCTAGCATCTTCGGCACCGTAGTTGTATTAGCTTTATAGCCAATTTGCTGGCGGGGTTTATCGCGTATTCATTTTAACCAAAGAAGCCGAGCATCAAGATGACTTGCTTGATAAGCAAGCGCTTATGCAGATCTGAGGTTAATTTTACAAACGTAAGGTTCTGAATTGTAATGTGCAGTGGTAGACTTAAACACCGATATTTATTATTTTGTTGATATGAACAGCACAAACTGTGTTTATCTACAGTAGGTTATTCCGTGGTGTTAATGATGAGGAATTTGTAACGATATTAAAAAAGAAAGCTCAAAATAATTTATTAGACCAGCCAAGTTTAGTACGTAGTGTCTTATAATAACTGTAATTTTTTGGATGTATCAGTCGTAAAAATGAGGGGCTGCGATAAATATGAACTTCATCGCCAGGATTTACGGGAAGAGATACTTGACTGTCACAGCTAACTTCCAGTGTGCTGCCATTATCAGGTGATACAACCAGTTTGATATGACATTTTGCATCCACCACGAGTGGGCGGCTTGAGAGCGTGTGTGGAAACATAGGTACTAAGGAAATTGCATCTAAACTGGGTGATAAGATAGGGCCACCACTAGAAAGGTTATAGGCTGTTGAACCTGTTGGCGTTGCGATAATCAGTCCGTCTGAGCGCTGGGAAAATGCGAAGTTATCATCAATGTACACTTCGAACTCAATCATGTGTGCCACTTTCCCTGGATGAAGTACGGCTTCGTTTAGTGCGGTGTTGTGGCTTGTGATCTGACCATGACTACGTACTTCGGCTTCTAGCAGGAAACGTTGTTCTTCGACATAATCATTGGTAAGAACAGAAAAAAGGACGTCTTTGTAATTATCTGGATCAATGTCGGTTAAAAATCCGAGATTACCTCGGTTTACGCCAATCACTGAAATGTCGAAATGCGACAAGACACGGGCGGCACCTAGCATGTTACCGTCGCCTCCAATAACAATAGCAAGATCTGCCTTCTCTCCGATAGAAAGCAGATCATGAAAATCCTGAGTAGGGATATGTAAGTAGTTATCAAGTCGACTGTCGACCAATGTGCGATAGTCTTGCTTAGTTAACCAATGGTAAAGGCTCTTATGAGTTGCAATTGCATCTTGATTTTTGGGTTTTCCGACCAGAGCAATAGTGTTAAAACTCTTTGACATCTTACTTGATCCTAGGTTGTTTAGTTGCTCTATATGTAAGTGATGCTTTTAGACTTGTCGTGTTTTGCCAAGTATGCCACCTTGAAACACAACTATACATCCCCATAATAAGAGAAATTATTGAAATTAATTTTCCCATATCTTTAAGATTGGGGCGTTAACACAGAATATCGTGTCGGAGAGAGCATGAGTTATGAATAAAGAAGAAAATAAGATCCAAGAAGCATCTCATGATAAAACAGTGCATGTGAAAGTAGAAAATGAACCTGATGCCGAAATATCTACAATGATTACTCGGATCAGCGAGCTTGAAGTGGCGCTTGAAATCAGTGAAGAAAAGGTTAAAGAACAGCAAGATACTCTATTACGTGCCCGTGCGGATATAGAAAACATTCGTCGTAGAACTGAGTTAGAAATTGATAAGGCACGTAAGTTCGCGCTTGAACGCTTTGCCAATGAGTTGTTGCCAGTGATTGATAACATGGAACGTGCTCTTGAGATGGCAGACGGGGAGAACGAAGAGCTTCAGCCTATGTTGGAAGGCGTGGAACTTACACTGAAAACAATGAAAATCACGGTGGAGAGATTTGGACTGATAGAGCTAAATCCAGAAGGAGAACCTTTCAATCCAGAATTGCATCAAGCGATGTCGATTCAGGAAAGTGTTGACCATGCGCCAAATACGGTCATTTTTGTGATGCAAAAAGGCTATGCATTAAACGGACGTGTCGTACGTCCAGCGATGGTTATGGTATCTAAAGCTGCTGAGGCTAACGTTGACGAAAAAATATAAATCTATTGCAAGAATAAGAAACTATCTAGTTCCTAGGTTGCAGATTTTTATCCTTGAGATGCTAAAATAAAAAAATATACCCTTATTTTAACTGTCATCAGATACAGAAAAGAAATAAAAAATTTTCTTTGTTAGGGTTGAACCATGAATACCGACACCCCATATTAGATATCAACGTAACATATAAGACGAATTTCGGAGAAAACCAAATGGGTAAGATCATTGGGATCGACTTGGGCACTACCAACTCTTGTGTCGCTGTGCTTGACGGTGGCAAACCACGTGTTATCGAGAACGCTGAAGGTGATCGTACAACACCGTCGATCATTGCATATACTCAGGATGGTGAAACATTGGTGGGTCAACCAGCAAAACGTCAAGCTGTAACTAATCCAGAAAGTACGTTGTATGCAATCAAACGATTGATTGGGCGTCGTTTTGAAGACGAAGAAGTACAGCGTGATATTCAGATAATGCCGTTCAAAATCGTTAAAGCTGATAATGGAGATGCTTGGGTAGAGGCGAAAGGCGAAAAGATGGCCGCACCTCAAATTTCTGCCGAAGTTCTGAAAAAAATGAAGAAAACAGCAGAAGATTTCTTGGGTGAAGAAGTCACTGCTGCCGTAATTACGGTTCCTGCATACTTCAATGATGCACAGCGACAAGCCACCAAAGATGCAGGACGTATCGCAGGTCTTGAGGTTAAGCGTATCATCAACGAACCAACTGCAGCAGCACTGGCTTATGGTTTGGATAAGGAAGGTGGAGATCGAACTGTCGCAGTATACGATTTGGGTGGTGGTACATTCGACATCTCAATCATCGAAATCGATGAAGTAGAAAATGAAAAAACCTTTGAAGTATTGGCGACGAACGGTGATACCCATTTGGGTGGTGAAGATTTTGATAACCGCATGATTAATTATTTAGTTGATGAATTTAAGAAAGATCAAGGAATTGATCTGCGAAAAGATCCACTAGCGATGCAGCGTCTAAAAGAAGCTGCAGAAAAAGCAAAAATTGAACTGTCTTCAACAACTCAAACCGACGTGAACCTACCGTACATCACTGCAAATGCATCTGGTCCTAAGCACATGAACGTGAAAGTAACGCGAGCCAAGCTCGAGTCCTTGGTTGAGGATCTTGTTAAACGTACACTGGATCCATTGAAAGTTGCTCTAGCAGATGCAGATTTATCAGTTAGTGACATCAATGATGTTATTTTGGTTGGTGGTCAAACACGTATGCCTTTGGTTCAGGCTAAAGTGGCTGAGTTCTTCGGTAAAGAAGCGCGTAAAGATGTGAATCCTGATGAAGCAGTTGCAGTTGGTGCAGCGGTGCAAGCGGGCGTCCTGTCCGGTGAAGTGAAAGATGTTCTGCTGCTTGATGTTACCCCACTGTCCTTGGGTATTGAAACCATGGGAGGTGTGATGACTAAGCTAATCGAGAAGAACACCACAATCCCAACTAAAGCAAATCAGGTATTTTCAACAGCTGAGGATAACCAAAGTGCAGTGACTATTCACGTACTTCAAGGTGAACGTAAACAAGCTATCTATAACAAATCTCTTGGCCAGTTTAACTTGGAGGGTATCCAAGCTGCCCCCCGTGGTATGCCGCAAATTGACGTAGTCTTCGACCTTGATGCTGATGGTATTCTCCATGTGTCAGCTAAAGATAAAACTACAGGTAAAGAAACAAAGATCACGATTCAGGCATCTGGTGGTTTGGGCAACGAAGAAATCGAACGCATGGTTCAAGAAGCGGAAGCTAATAAGGAAACTGACAAAAAATTTGAAGATCTAGTGGCGTCTCGCAACCAAGCTGATCAAATGGTACATAGTACTCGTAAGCAAGTTGGAGAAGTAGGTGATGCTCTTCCCGCTGATGACAAGGAGAAGATCGAAGCGGCAATCGTTGATTTGGAAGATTCACGTAAAAGTGAAGATAAAACAGTAATTGATGAAAAAGTGCAAGCACTGGTCGCAGTTTCTCAGAAGTTAATGGAAATTGCACAACAGCAGGCACAAGCAACACAGTCGCAAGATTCTCCCGTAAAAGCGAAGCAAGAAGATGATGTCGTCGATGCAGAGTTTGAGGAAGTTAAAGACGATAAAAGATAAAGTTAGCGAATTTATCTAAATTAAAATTAATTGCAGTTGTAGCAAAGCTAGAAGTAAGTGAATTACGGGACATAGTTAAACTATGTGATTGGGAATAATAAAGCTGTAGTTTCAAGATTCCAAGTAAAATAAATGGGTACAGCAGTTCTATTCCACACGGGCGTAGGAGGATACTTCTCTGCCCGTGGTTGTATGATACGAAGCGGGTTAAGGTTCGCTTAGTATAAAACAGGTGACGACTAAAAAATGTCAAAACGTGACTTTTATCAAGTGCTTGGCGTAGACCGTAGTGCCAGTGAGCGCGATATCAAAAAAGCGTATAAACGTCTAGCCATGAAGTTCCACCCTGATCGGAATGCTGGTGATGAAACGGCATCCGACAAATTTAAAGAAGTAAAGCTTGCGTACGAAATCCTCACTGATGACAAAAAGCGCACTGCGTATGATCAACATGGACATGCTGCATTTGAACAAGGTACCATGGGTGGCGGTAGTGCAGACTTTAGCGATATCTTTGGTGATGTATTTGGTGATATTTTTGGGGGGAGCCGTCGCGGTTCGGATCTGCGTTACAACATAGAACTATCTTTGGAAGACGCAGTGCGTGGTGTTACCCGAGAAATTGATGTTCCAACGTATGTAAGCTGCGAGCCTTGTGGAGGCAACGGTGCTAAGCAGGGAACTTCACCTCAAATGTGTGGAACCTGTCACGGCCAAGGCCAAGTGCAAATGCGACAAGGTTTTTTTGCAGTACAACAAACGTGTCCAACATGTCATGGTCGTGGCAAAATTCTTAAAGACCCTTGTAGTTCCTGTCATGGCCAAGGGCGTGTCCAAAAAAATAAAACACTTAGTGTTAAAATTCCAGCAGGTGTTGATACGGGTGATCGTATCCGTCTGACGAGTGAAGGTGAAGCTGGAGAATACGGCTTACCCGCAGGGGATCTGTATGTTCAAGTTCACGTGTGTGAACATCAAATTTTTACACGTGATGGTAATAATCTTTATTGTGAAGTTCCAGTCAGTTTTACTATGGCTGCGCTTGGTGGTGAAGTTCAAGTTCCAACACTGGATGGTCGTGTAAGCCTGAAAGTACCGATTGAAACACAAACCGGTCGCATGTTCCGAGTGCGTGGTAAAGGTGTTAAATCAGTACGTGGTGGTGGCATCGGTGATTTGATCTGTAAGCTGGTTGTTGAAACACCAGTAAATCTTATCGGTAAGCAAAAAGAGCTATTAAAAGAGTTCGAAGAAACCCTAGGTGGCAGTGGAGCTAAAAAGCACAAGCCTAAGTCAGAGGGCTTCTTTGATGGTGTCAAAAAGTTCTTTGATGATCTGACAAACTAAGGTAAGAGCCAGATATCAAAGATTATATTTTACCGAATATTTAGTTGTTGGCGTGAAGATCTGGATTTAATTTAATCGCTGATTTGTTATCTTTACATTCTATTTTTCCTGATACTGAATTGCGTCGAAATAATAGATCTGACTTACCCGCCAAATCTCGTGCCTTTACGATCGCTACTTCGTTTCCGCTTGGGTCAAGTATTGTGACTTTTGTACCCGCAGTAACATAAAGACCTGATTCGATAGTGCAACGGTCACCCAACGGGAAACCAAGGCCAGAATTTGCACCCAATAGACTGTTCTCTCCGATAGAGATGATGAGCTGACCACCTCCACTTAGTGTACCCATTATGGATGCCCCGCCACCGATATCGCTACCCTTTCCTACCATCACACCTGCAGAAATACGACCCTCAACCATGCTTACACCTACAGTGCCTGCATTAAAGTTTATGAACCCTTCATGCATCACTGTAGTACCTTCACCTACATATGCCCCCAAACGAATTCGTGAAGCATCAGCAACACGAATACCTGATGGAACAACATAGTCCAGCATCCTTGGAAATTTATCGACACAATGTACAGTTAGCGTTTTGCCATTTAATCGTGCTTTCATTTGACGTTCAGCAAGTTCAGGTAGATCGATAGCGCCTTGGCTAGTCCATGCAATGTTATGCATAAGACTGAACATACCATCTAAAATAATGCTGTGTGGTTTAACAATGCGGTGGGAAATCAACTGAAGCTTCAGGAAGCTTTCAGCAATACTTGTAGGTTTTTCGTCTGCCGAGAGGAAAATTAAGATCAATGGTTGGTTTGACGTGGCGGCTTTTATTGTAAATGCAGCGGATTCTTTTTCATTAGCTGAGAAAAATACAGAGGAAATTTCTTCACATTGTGTTGTTTGTACCTCACAAACATTGTTGCCTTCTTTGTAAGCTACTATATTAGCTAAACTGAAATACAGTTCATCTGATGGATGGAGTACAGGGGTTGGGAAAAAAGCTTCAATAATTTTTCCGGCTTTGTTTTTAGTGGCGATACCAAATGCTAGTGCATAACTTTCCATGCTCGGGAACTCTCCTCGTCTATATTTCTAGGTTTATCGACAGCAGATACTAGTGTATATAAGTGAAGGTGGTAAGGTCGAAGATTGAATGAAGAAAAATTTTGATATTTTAGGCAGCTTGAACATCATCATTTTTAATGTTCTTCGCTTTCTTTTTTGTCGGTTTTGTTGTGGGTTTACACTTAGTATCCAACGAACAAAGTATATCTTCTTAGTTTTGAACCAAGAACATTGTAAGTCCTTAACGTTGAGATCTGCATTAGTAACTACATTGCTTTTACCCAATAATTTAAACAGTCCATTATCCATTTCGAGCATTTTGTCATAGGAATCTGCTTCAGTTCTAGAGGTAAAAGTTATTTTCTTTTCTCCATTGCGATCCACCGCGTATTTGATTATTACGGGCATGGTTAATTTTCCTATAGTTTGTTTATTGTCTACTTATTAGAGTAGAATGTTTAATTTAGCCTCAATTAGTTTGATGACCTTGGAAAGGTTATTAGAGACCTATCTATCCTGTATGTCAGGATTAATTTATCCCTTTGTAGGTGTTGAGTTCCATCAAAAATGGATAAGATTAAGTGTTGCGTCAGTAAACTTAACCTATAGGAGGGTGTTATTGCGATAATTTTATTGTTAGATCCTTGTGAAATAAACTGATCTCTCCTATGAGGATTTATCTCAAACCGAACGTATCTACGACTTCTGATATTGATCAATAACAAGTTATTTTGGTATAAATTACCAAGTCGTCATCTGATCGCTTAAGTAAAATTATCAGTTGCATAAAGATGTTAGCATGAATAATTCAAACGCTGTTTTTGCCAATTTGTGTCAGGATTTCCTTTTTTCCTAGAAAAAATACCTGATTTTCGGTGCTAAAACAAAGAGACAACCTCTTCGCCCTTCAATCAGTGAAGTCATGATGATTGTAGTCTCTTTTCATCAATCTAGGTTTCGTGATTTTAAAACCTATTATAAGCAATGTGTCTTTTGTTACCTAATAATATCTGAGCTGCGTATAAGAAATAAACTAAATATTCAAGTCGCGATTAAATCGTTTGAATAGAATTATCAGTTGCATAAAGAATTTATGCCATGCAAAAATCACGTTTATGCGATTCCGGAAATTAATAGATGAGAGTTTATTCATGATGAGATGATAGCAAAAGCTTTGGATGTTAAGATTTACTTTGCCTACCATTATTCTTCATGGAAACGAGAGCTAAATAAGAATGTTAATGGACTTCTGATACCATTTATAAAGAAAGGGACAAAATTATGTATATAATTTAAGCATCATTCGATTTCTTTAAAATGAATGGCATTATCAACTTGATTAGAAAGTGTAGCTTTTCAGATTTAAACTCAAGTTTTGTAGAAAAATACTTCAGGGTGTTAGACCTACTATGACTCTTTCAAACCTCTTTCTGATTGGCTATTTAACAGTCAGTTGCCTTCGTCATTTATCATCGCTGTATTGCTTGGTCTTGTGTTTCTTATTACAGCAGTGATTGGATCATTTTTACGCCTGAAAAAATTGTCATTTTTACCGATCTACGCCGCATTTACATTCACTTATGGAAACTAGTTCAACCGTTCCCTATAAAACAGTGGATTGGATGTAGTCCATTAATATGGATATTGAATATTGCCATCAACTTCCAATTATTTTATTTTTGTAACTGATTGTTGCAACTTTAGTTGTTGGATATATATTGATACAATATCGCTGACTTATTTCTCTACAGTAGAAATTTTCCACGGTCGCTGTGTGATGATTAAAAAACCGACATCTCGTGAGTCTATTTGTTTCATGAAACTACCAAAGTTTATATTTTATCATTGTATCACATTGTACTATTGAAACCATTCAGCCATTATCTCTCCATCATCGATCTTGAGAGTTGATCTGTGTTTACTGTTTATCATTCGAATCAGTTAGATCTGCTAAAAAACCTGTTACTTGCCGTCATTCATGAAAAGCCACTGAGCAACCCATTACAGAAAGAACTGATTTTGGTTCAAAGTCTTGGCATGGCGCAGTGGCTCAAGTTTGAAATGGCGAAAGAAAAAGGAATTGTTGCTAATGTTGAATTTCCTTTGCCAGCAAGTTTCATTTGGAAGATGTTTACTAAGATCCTATCTGATGTACCACAACGCAGTTTATTTAATAAAGAAGTTATGACGTGGAAGCTGATGAAGGTGTTACCGGAACAGCTTAATAACCCAGATTTTTTAGAACTTAAACGCTATCTTGAAGATGGAGATGAGAATAAAGAAAAAACCTATCATCTTGCGTGCAAGATTTCCGAGCTCTACGACCAATATTTGGTGTATCGTCCTGAATGGATAAAAGCGTGGGAGAGTGAAGACATGGTGCCTGAGCTTGAAGGTGAAAAACGTTGGCAACCCCAGTTATGGCGTGCACTTTATGATTACACTTTAGAGCAGGGGCAATCACCTTTTCACAGTGCGAATTTATATGAAAGATTCATTGATGCTCTGAAACCTCAATCCAAAAAGCTCGGATGGCTATCTGGTATTGAACGTGTGTTCATATTTGGAGTCTCTGCACTTCCTCCGCGTTACTTAGAGACGCTTAATTTATTGGGTGAACACATCGATGTGCATTACATGTTTACCAACCCCTGTCGTTACTATTGGGGAGATATTAGAGATAAACGTTATCTGGCACATCATGAGACGGTGCAGAAAGAACGTATAAGCCGTAGGACGGCATCAAAAGAACGGTCTCAGTTTTCCGTTATGTTGACGACTGAAGTCAACAATGTTGAAGTAGGAAACAGCCTTCTTGCATCGATGGGTAAATTAGGATATGACACTCTGTTGATGATATCTGAACTTTCCTGTCATGAAGTAGATCAGGGATTTATAAGTGTGTCACGAGACTCTCTACTTCATCATATACAGGCAGATATTTTGGATCTCCTCGAACCTGGGAACTTACATGAAATTACTCACAGTGAGAGCAAAATAGGGATATCAATCGATGATCGTTCGCTATTGATAGAGGCTTGCTATAGTCCTATGCGAGAAGTTGAAGTTCTGCATGATCGATTACTGGAAATGTTTGAAAGTGATCAAATGCTTACACCGCGAGATATCGTGGTGATGGTAGTAGACATTACCGCATACAGTCCTATGATCCAAGCTGTATTTGGCAATGCACCTGATGAGCGCTTTATTCCATTTTCTATTTTTGATCACTCCACCAATCAGGAAAGTAGGATTTTAAGCACATTTATAGATTTACTTCATTTACCAGATAGCCGTTGTAGTGCTTCTGAGTTGCTTGGAATCCTAGAACTTCCTGCAGTATTGCGTCGTTTTTCTTTTGATAATAAACAGTTCGAGAAAGTGAAGTTTTGGGTAAAAGAAGCAGGTATTCGTTGGGGTTTAAATGATACCACAGCATCACATTTCTCGCTCCCTAAGCAATATCAAAACACTTGGATTTTTGGATTAAACCGAATGTTATTGGGCTATGCCATGCAGAGTGCAACTGGATTGTTTAACGGTGTGCTAGCATATGACGAAGTGCAAGGACTCGAAGCTGATGTGGCGGGTAAGCTGGGTGAATTTTTTCATGTTCTGCTCACTGTGCAATTACTGTTAATTCAGGAGAAAACTGGTGAGGAATGGGTACGAATATTGACGTCACTCTTTGACGATATGTTCACACTTGATAATAATGAAAAACTTGTTGGTCGGCATATCCGTGATCAGTTGGATAACTGGTTAACAGAACTTAAAAATGCATGCTTTAGCGGTTCGATTTCGCTCGCTATTGTGCGTGCTTACCTGAAAGAAAAACTAGTCTTGGTACCGATCAGTCAGAGCTTTCTCGCCGGACAGGTTAACTTTTGTACACTGATACCTATGCGTTCTATCCCATTTAGTGTGGTGTGTTTGCTGGGGATGAACGATAGTGATTATCCCCGCATTATTGCCCCAGTTGGTTTTGATTTAATGTCGGGCCGTTCGCGAGTGGGTGATTGTACACGTCGTGACGATGACCGATATATGTTCCTTGAAGCACTACAATCTGCAAAACAGTATTTTTACATCAGTTATGTGGGTCGATCTGTGCAAGATAATTCGGAGAAAGTTCCATCAATCTTGGTGACCGAATTGTTGGATTATTGTCGTCATGGTTACTGTGTCGAGGGTGATCAGCCTTTGGCAGAAATAGAATCTAGCAAATACCTGTTGGCACATTTGGTACACTATAATCCTTTAGTGCCATTTAGCCGCGATGCGTTTATCGGTTCACGTGCAAGCTATGCTAATGAGTGGTTAGCTGCCGCCAAGGGGGAAGGTGAACAAGCTTCGCCTTTCTTTAGTGATGATGTCTTAGATGTTGATAGCGATTTTAATTCAGATGTTCTTGAACTTACTGAACTACAGCGCTTTTGGCACTTACCAGTGCAATATTTTTTTAATCGGCGGTTAAAAGTATTTTTTGAAACACTGGATGGGGAAATGGAAGATACTGAGCCTTTTACATTGGATAACCTGCATCGATATCAATTACATGACGCCTTGCTTTCCCATTTGATTGAAAAAGGTAGTGACAAGGAGTCACTGACTACTTTTGCACAACATCAAAAAGCATCAGGAACACTGCCGTTAAGCTCTTTTGGTGAGTTGATACTGGAAAGTGAACAAGAATCTACACTGGCACAATATGGCGTGCTGAAGCCACTATTTAACGATCGTCGAGATGCCTTAGAGGTTAATATTCAAGTGCCAACCACCCGTGGTACAGTTAAATTACAGGGCTGGCTGGATGAGAGATATCATTCTGGCCGTATATTGTATCGCAGCGGAAAGGTTAGAGTTAGCGACAGACTAGCTACATGGATTGACCATCTTTGCCAGTGTACCTCTGGCGAGGGACTTGAAACCAGATTCTTTGGCGTCGATTATGATATAATTTTTGCTCCAATATCTCCTGAAGAGGCACTTCGTGGCTTGGCATGCTATTTGGAAGGTTATTTCGAGGGTATTGAGCGTCCTTACCCTTATCTACCGAATACAGCAATGGTGGGCTTACAGGCATGTATCGATAAAAAAGGTCACTGGGCTTCGGATGAAGCTGCACGCGATAAGGTGAGGCAAAAAATGCGCAGCGTATATGAAGGGAAATTTCTACAAATAGGGGAAAGGGAAAATCCATACGTTGCTCGTGTTTGGCCTGAAGCATCAAATACCTTATTGGATGAAATGTTCAATATTAGTACTCAGGTTTTGTTACCTGTGCTTCTGGGAGAAGAGAAAACAGTCTAACGAAAATTGTCAATCTGAATTATGAAAACAAAGCGAGATGTCTAAATGTTATTTGCTGCAGTTCTTTAGTAAACCTGAACTGTGCATAAGAAATGAACTGAATGCCCCAGTCACAATCTGATCGTTTAACAAGAACTATTGACCGAATAGGTACTTGGCATGAATAACTTAGACGCTGTTTTCTAGACGCTGTTTTCGTCAATATCAACGACTTCTACTAGATTTTCCTCTCTGCACGAGAAAAACACCTAATTTCTTCCGGTGTTAAACAAAGAAACAAGCCTTTTTGCCTCTCAGTTAGCGAAGTGATGACGATAGGGATCACCTTCCATCAATTTGGGTATTAAGACTTTAAAACCTATTACATCCACTTTGTTTTCTTTTTAATCACCAACGAATATCCTGAATTAGTCAGCTACATGCAAATGCTCAAGCTCATACAGGCTGTTCTGGTTCCGCTTTGTTCTTAACTTACTCACCGTTAGAGATTGCCTTCGTTTATTCGTCTAAGCTACAAGTTTATTACAACCTACGCATTTTTAGACATTAGGTTTTTAAAAGTGCTTAGAAACGAGGAAAAGAAATGATGGGGTGGTTAGACGGCTTTAAATTATACCTTATTATTAATGACCAAGGTGGCATTATCTAAGTCAAAGTGACGACGGATAACGTGGATGATAGGAAGCCTTTACCGGAAATGACTGACGAACTGTAAGGGTGTTTATACGGAGACAAAGGTTATATCTCTGATCCATTGGAGCAGGAACTCGCAGACAAGGGAGTGACACTGATAACGGGTATGAAAAAACATATCCCAAATCGAGCATTTTCGGCACTGTGATTTTATCAGCTTTTGGTCAATTTAATATATGGGTTTATCGCGTATTCACTTCAACCAAAGAAACCGAGCATCAAGATGACTCGGCTTGATAAGCAAGTGTTTATGCAGATCTGAGGTTTATCAGCTTATGTATCTCTTAATCTGTAAATAGCATTAGTAGGTCTATTTACATTACAAATTGTCGATGCACTGATAAAATAACAGGCATATTTCAATATCGAGTCGGTTACTCATGCAAAACCAAACTCTCCATACCCTGTCTTTTCCGCTTCATGGTCAGCGATTAATTGAAGCTTCTGCAGGTACGGGAAAAACCTTTACGATTGCTGGGCTTTATCTCCGTTTACTACTTGGACATGGCTCGAAAGAAACGGCACATCAAATCCCGCTTACCGTCGACAAGATATTAGTGGTAACTTTTACTGAGGCGGCGACACAAGAGTTAAAAAATAGAATTCGTGAACGGATACATGATGCGCGTTTGGCATTTAGTAGGGGAAAAAGTGGTAATCCTGCGATACAGCCATTGCTTGATGCAATGGCAAATCACTCTGATGGAGAACGATTGTTGCTTCAAGCAGAGCGACAAATGGATGAATCTGCCATCTACACTATTCATGGGTTTTGCCGGCGCATGTTGGCTCAAAATGCGTTTGAATCAGGCAGTTTGTTTACCACCGAGTTTTTAACCGACGAAACAGCCCTGCATGAGCGTGCGGTCGCAGACTTTTGGCGGCAACAATTTTATCCACTTGCGAGATCACTTGTTGGTGTGGTTAGTGGTTATTGGAATGGACCCTCTGCATTGTTGAAAGAAATTAGTATGTACCTCTCGGGGCCGTTGGTGACTATAAGTGCTCCACTTATGCCTGATGATTTGGCTGCTTTGCACAAAAGAAATCTTCAACGTATCGATGACGTAAAAATAAAATGGCTCGAAGCTGTAAACAATTTGGAATTGTTAATTTACAGTTCTGGTGTGGATAAGCGCATTTATAATAAACGTACATTGCCAAATTGGTTAGCTGAAATAAGCAAGTGGGCCAATCAACCGACGTCTCATTACTGTCTTCCTACCAAGTTTAATCGATTTTCAGCGAATACATTGTCTGAGAAAACTAAGAAAGGCGAAGCCCCTCAACATCCTGTGTTTGAAGCAATTGATAGATTACTTGCAAAACCGTTTACATTGAAAGATATGTTAACTGCTCACGCTATCCGAGAAGTACGCTACCTTCTTGCACAGGAAAAACGTCGATCTGGTAGGCTTTCGTTTGATGAATTATTATCGCAACTGGCTGAATCTCTTCGGAAAGACAATGGGAAACTACTTGCCACTTGTATTCGTACCTTATACCCCGTTGCGATGATCGATGAATTCCAAGATACTGATCCACAGCAATATCAAATTTTTAGTGATATATATGCAAATTCACCACATTGTGGTTTGTTTATGATAGGTGATCCAAAACAGGCTATTTACGCGTTCCGTGGTGCTGATATTTTTACTTATATTCATGCGCGTCGTCAGGTAGAAAACCATTATAATCTTTCTACTAACTGGCGTTCGACGGCAGACATGGTTGCGGCAGTAAACCATGTCTTTAAACATGCTTATGCTCCGTTTATCTATGAAGAGGATATCCCGTTCCTAGCAGTTGAACATTCGCCTAACTCAAACTGTCGCTATTGGAGTTTGAACGGTGAAACTCAGGTGGCAATGACGTTTTGGTTGGAGGAAGGCACCGACCTACAAACAAAAAATGACTATGAAGAAAAAATGGCTTCTGCCACAGCCAGTAGTATTCATCAAATACTTGGTGCAGCAATAGAAAAGCGTGCTTATTTTTACAACGGAAAACGGAATATTAAAGTGAAGGCCAATAATATTACGGTGCTGGTACGAACGAGAAGTGAAGCGGTCAAAGTTAAGCAGGCGTTGGCACGGCAAGATATTTTGTCGGTGTATTTGTCGAACCGAGACAGTGTCTTTGTCAGCCCGTTAGCCCTAGACCTTCAACGTTTGTTAACTGCGGTATTGACCCCTGATAATGATCGTGCATTACGTACTGCACTTGCCAGTAGATTGTTTGCTCTCACTGCGAAAGATATCGACACATTGAACCATGATGAGGAAATGTGGGAACGTGTGGTGATTGAATTTTCTACCTATCAAACGATATGGTTTAATCGGGGTGTTCTGCCTATGCTGAGGAAAGTGATACAGCACCGTATGATTGCCGAACGCTTATTATGTGAGGAAAATGGCGACCGATTACTTACGGATTTACTTCATTTGGGTGAATTACTACAACAAGAAAGCCAGACTCTAGATAGCCATCATGCGCTTCTTCGCTGGTTAGTAGATCATATCGACAGTCCCAATGGTAACTGCGAAGAACAACAAGTACGGTTGGAGTCTGAACGTGATTTAGTAAGAATCGTCACCATTCACAAGTCAAAAGGGCTGGAATACGGTCTAGTTTATCTGCCATTTTCTTGCAACTTTCGTCCGTCTGATCGTCCATTTTTTCATAAAAATGACAGTACCCCGGTCTTGGAGTTGACGAACTCAGAATTTGCTATTGAGATGTCAGATAGAGAGCGTTTAGCCGAAGATCTTCGCCTGATTTATGTCGCGCTCACTCGTGCAATATACGGTTGTTTCATAGGTCTTGCTCCACTGAAAAATGGTCGTAGGTCTTATGGGGATACTGGGTTGCACAAATCAGCTATGGGATATCTAATACAACGAGGGATACCTGCAGATGTGGAAGGACTGCATACTGCGGTTTCCTCGCTATTAGAAGGACAAGTACATATGAGGGTTACGCCTCCCCCCTGTAATGAAATGGGAAAATTGCCATTTATAGATGGTTATACTAATTTGTTGTCCGCTCGCATTTTTAAAGGTTCTATTCGTAATCACTGGAAACTAACCAGCTACTCGAGACTGGTAAATCAAGGGTATCCCTCGTCGTTGTCTGAACTTACAAAGTTTGATGTATATGCAAAAGAAGAACTACTTTTAGAATCTGATAAGACCCTTGAGACTTGCGCATCCATCTTTCAGTTTCCCTGTGGTAAGAGACATGGCACCTTTCTGCATACCTTGTTTGAACATGTTTCATTCTGGCAAGATATGTACCACGAAGACGTGGAAAACATGATTCGCCATGCGCTTTCGCTGGAAAACTACGATGAGGCGTGGACTCCTGTGCTACAAAAACTGCTGACTGATGTGGTGTCACATCCTCTGAATGACGGGTTAACACTGTCCAAAATCGATGATGTGGCACGACTGACGGAAATGGAATTTATCATGCCATTGGATAGTCTTCAGTGTAATCGTGTTAATCGCCATATTAAACGCTATGACACCCTTTCCGCGAAGGCGGGGGATCTTAAATTTGATACCGTCAGTGGAATGCTAAAAGGCTTTATTGACTTAGTCTTCTGCTGGAAAGGTCGCTATTATGTGGTGGATTGGAAATCGAACTACTTAGGTGATTCATCTGCTGATTATACTAAAGACGCACTCGCTTCTGCCATGGTAGAGCATCGCTATGATTTCCAATACCAAATTTATTCACTAGCTCTACACCGATTTCTAAGTCAGCGACTTGTAGATTACGATATTACGAAACATTTTGGTGGCGTGTATTACCTTTTTATCCGTGGAATTGAAGCGGATATGCAACACGGTATTTTCTATATTAAACCTTCGAAAGCTCTGATTGATGGGTTAGATACGTTATTTAATAATGGAGTAAGTAATGCTGACGAGTCGTGAATTGCTTCAGTTCCTCTATCATCGTCGAACTATTCGTGCTATTGACCGTCAGTTCGCCCTTTTTATTGGACAACAATTGGGTGACTTAGATATAGCCATGGTGGGATGGGCAGCATTGGTGAGTTATGAACTGGGTAAAGGGAACGTCTGTATCGATTTATCGTCTCTAGATGTGGCTAGATTGTTTGATCTACCTGCCTCTGATTCTGCTCGTGTGGTAGAATTACTTAAGCCTCAAAATGCTATAGATATGTTCTTACGGGTTTCAGTTGTTGGGAATGGTGATACAGCTTCACCTCTAGTGCTTGATGGTACACGACTCTATTTACACCGCTATTGGTGTGCTGAACGTTGTGTTGCCAATGAAATTAAAAAGCGTGCTGTACTTATCAAAGTAGCGTGCGATCCTAAATCAATACTGGATGATTTGTTTGCACCAGATATTGCAGATCTAAAAATACACTATGCTGATTGGGAAAGTGATGTGAATCTTAGCCACGTTGATCGGCAGCAAAAGCTGGTAGATTACCTTGATATAACCTCACCAGAACAGGTTGATTTTGGGGCTCTCGTAGCCTTGTTGAAAATTAATGTTAATATGAGTGAATACCTTGCGTTGATACCAGATAGTATGCGGTTGAATTGGCAGAAGGTTGCGGCAGCTGTGGCCTTGTGCTATCGATTTTCTGTAATTTCTGGTGGACCTGGAACTGGAAAAACCACTACGGTTGCTAAGTTGCTCGCAGCACTGATTTTTAGCAGTGATAAACCGACTGACCTTGAAATTAAGTTAGTAGCCCCCACGGGGAAAGCAGCTAATCGCTTGGCTAAATCTATAAGTCAGGCGTTGGTGAATTTACCGGTATCTCAAAGTCTTCGGGAGAAAATTCCTATACAAGCATCAACTATTCACAGCCTATTGGGCGTTATAATGAACCGAGTTAAATTCCGACACTACGAAGGTAACAGGCTGCATTTAGATATCTTGGTAGTGGACGAAGCTTCGATGGTCGATTTGCCTTTAATGGCCAGATTGCTGTCAGCCTTGCCTGATCATGCTCGGGTTATTTTATTGGGAGATCGCGATCAGCTGGCTTCAGTGGAAGCGGGGGCAGTGCTGGGTGATATTTGTATAAATGCAAAAAATATTTATAGTGCGACATGTGCGGAACAACTTTCAGCCTTAACAGGCTTTTCTTTGGCATGCTTCAACGCGAACCAGCCTGTAACTGACAGTGTTTGTTTGCTAAAAAAAAGTTATCGATTCCATACCAAGTCAGGTGTCGGTCAATTGGCGTTTGCGATCAATGCCGGAGACTCACGTCGTCTACAACAGATCTTTGCACAAGGCTATGATGACATTGCATTTCATGAGATGGATAGTGATGTGTATACAGCTGCGGTTCATCAAGCAGTTGAAGGATATCGTGAGTACCTTAACGCGTTATCGATGGGAGAAACGATGTCAGCAGTTCTCCATAAATTTTCCGCGGTGCGCTTGTTATGTGCACTTTCTGAAGGTCAATTTGGTGTTGCGGGTTTTAATCGTGAAATCGAAAATGCACTTGTGAAAGAAAGGCTTATCATTCTTGGAAAAGAAAAATCTTATCTTGGTCGACCCGTCATGGTTACTCAAAATGATCATGGTCTCGGTTTGTATAATGGTGATATTGGTATCGTTGTTAAGCAGGAGGATAGTTTGCGGGTGGTGTTTGAAATGCCGAATGGTAGACTTAAAACTTTCCTGCCAAGTCGCTTACCAGAGCATAAAACAGCGTATGCAATAACTATCCATAAATCTCAAGGGTCGGAGTTTTCTCACATTATCCTAGTCTTACCACCAATGCCGACACCAGTGATGACACGGGAACTAGTATATACTGGGGTAACGCGAGCAATAGAAATGCTAGATATTTATGCCACCTGCTCCAGTTTGGAGATCGCTGTTAGACGTAAAACGCATCGTTTCAGCGGGCTCGCAGAGGCGTTGTCTACCCCTTTAAACTTATGTTAGGGCTTTTTTCCATCGCTGTTGGTTGTCGAGTCCTTATTGAATATCAGGTGACGTTGTTTTCTGAATATTTGAACTAATCTCAATGCCTACGATCAGATCATCATGGAATTAAGCGGGAGGTGATGATGGGAAAGGCCAAGCATAAGATCGGCAACTGGAAACAATATAATCAAGCATGAGTCAACCGTCGCTTAGTGACTTTCTGGATAGCCATCGCTATTATTAAGGTATTGCATGCTCTAAAGCATCACGGTCATCGTGGCTGTGGGTTTATATTTTAGGATACCGAGATTGAAATGACACTGATGGTGAAAGCTATCTTTAAGTTCCCATTCCGTGGATTAAAAATCTTTCTAAATTCGGTTTTTATATTGATGAATGTCCCGATGATATCCCCTACATACACCTGCATTAGTAAGCGTTTGAAGACCATAAAAGTTAAGTACCGTTTGCCGAGTCGAGGAGCTGTCGCCCACGTCGTTATTGATGCTACAGGTCTAAAAATATACTATGAAGGTAAATGGAAAAAGCGTAAACACGGTAAGGAGAAGCAGTGCATCTGGCGCAAACTTCATCTTGCCGTTGATGTATCTACTCATGAGGTTATTTCTACAGAAGTTAGCTTAGTTTCTGTGGATGACAATGAGGTTTTACCTATATTGCTTAACCTATTACGACGAAAGATACAACAAGTCAGTACTAATGGAGCCCATGGGACAAGAGCATGTCACCACATACTGAAGAACAAAGGAATAACGCCCACTATACCACCTGGAAGTAACGCGGAGTACTGGTAGGAGTGCATCCTAGAAATGAAGCTGTAAAAGTGTTGAAGGATCGCAAACTGGCGGAGTAGAAAAAGGACAGAGATTATGACAAATGCTCATTAACAGAAACAGCGATGTTTTGCTATAAAAAGTTACTCAGCCCTAAACTTACTCTTTGTAATTAACCTCAGGTCTGCATAAGCGCTTGCTTATCAAGCTGAATCATCTTGATGCTCGGCTTCTTTAGTTGAAATGAATACGCGATGAACCACGCCATCAAGTTGCCCATAAAGCTGATACAACTACGGTGCCGAGAATTCTTAATTTGGGATATGTTTTTTAGTTGGTCAAAAACGGTTTCAATAATAAATCGATTCCGGAGCATCAGGCGGCTCCAAAGTTTCATCACTTTGGGTTTCATGTTTTTTCATACCCGTTATCAGTGTCACTCCCTTGTCTGCAAGTTTCCGCTCCAATGAACCAGATATATAACCTTTCTCTCTGTATAAACACGTCAAAGCTCGTCAACCATTTCCGATACAGGCTTTCTATCATACACGTTAACCGTCGTCACTTTGACTAAGATAATGCCACTTTTATCATTGATATAAGGTATCATTTGAAGTCGTAGAACCACCCCATCGTTATTTTTCCTCGCATCGAGATACCTTTAAAAACCTGAAGTCTTAGAATGGTATGTTGTGATATACTTGTAGTGTAGACGAATTAGCGAAGGCAATCCCTGTCGGCCTTGCCTTACGGTGAGTGAGGTAATAGCAAAGAGGAACCAAAATACCTTGCATGAGTATTCGCGTTTAGATGACTAATTCAGGAAATTCATTGGTGAGATAGCGGTAAACAAACGTGGATGTAATCGGTTTTAAAGTCTCGATACCCAGATTAATGGAAAGATATCACTATTATCATCACTTCGCTAACTGAGAGGAGAGAAGGCTTATTTTTTCTTTAACACCGTAAAACATCAGGTACTTTTCTTAAACAGGAAGTCGATTGAGAAGAAGTGCTGAAGAGTTGATTATCAGATAAGAGCAGTATTGAATAGGCGTATATTTTATGATCATGCCAGCGTGATACGAGCAAATCTACGCTTACCGACTTGGTAAACCGCAGTACCTACAGCAGGTATTAGCTTGGTATCATCAACTTTTTCTCCATTTATCTTCACACCTCCTTGTCGGATCATACGCATTGCATCTGAGGTGGAACCTACCAAATCTGCATTTTTTAGCAGGTTGGCAATCGCTAAACCATGGTGGAAGGAAAACTCAGATATTTCATGCGGTATTGCACCTTTCTGGAAACGGTTGTTGAAATTTGCTTCTACCACTTCCGCATCCACTTCAAGGTGGAAACGTACCAGAATTTCTTTCGCTAACGCAATTTTCACATCTCGGGGATTTTTCCCGTTTATAATATCAGTTTTTAACTGCTCAATTTCGTTCAACGATCGGAAAGATAGCAGTTCATAGTAATTCCACATCAAATCATCTGGAATAGACATTATCTTACCAAACATCTCATCAGGTGCATCGCTAATACCAATGTAGTTATTGGCTGACTTGGACATCTTTCTAACTCCGTCCAAACCTATCAGCAGAGGCATCGTTATCACAATCTGTAGAGATTGATCGTTTTTTCTCTGCAATTCACGCCCCATCAATAAGTTAAATTTCTGATCGGTACCTCCTAATTCAATATCAGCTTCCAGAGCCACTGAGTCATATCCTTGCAGCAACGGGTAAATGAATTCGTGAATAGAGATTGGTTGCTTGTTGCTGTAACGCTTTTTAAAATCGTCACGTTCAAGCATCCGCGCAACCGTAGAGCTTGCTGCTAGACGGATCATACCCTCAGTCCCCAACTGCCGTAACCAGTTTGAGTTGAATTCAATACGGGTTTTTTCAGGGTCTAGAATTTTGAAAATCTGTTCTTTGTAGGTTTCTGCGTTACTCAGAACCTGCTCACGGCTCAGCGTAGGGCGTGTGAAATTTTTTCCACTTGGGTCTCCGACCATTGCGGTATAGTCACCGATGAGGAAGATTACTTCATGACCCAACACTTGGAATGTACGCAGTTTATTTATTATCACAGTGTGACCCAAGTGAATGTCGGGTGCCGTTGGATCTGCACCCATCTTGATACGAAGAGGACGGTTCTCTTTTAGTTTTGTAATTAACGCTTCTTCTGTAATCAATTCCTCCACACCACGTTTAATTTCAGCTAACGCGGCCTCAATACTCGTCATAGTTTATCGCTCCTCCAAAATAAGAAATCTTTCGTAAAATAACATATTACTTGAATCGCTATGATTCTTGAAATCAGTTAGACTTATATACTCAATCAACTTGAATATTCTTGATTTTTAATCAAATGAAGATCAGGCTACGCGCAATGAAACTGACTTTGACTTAAGAAGTAAAAATAAACACTCGAAACTTATCAGGATACAACTCGTGATGGTCGAGTCCGAGATCACATAAACTCGGAACTGCTACGCCCTCCGTTAAGTGAAATGCACAGGTGTTATATCTTAAACTGCTATTAAATACTCTGAAAGAACATTGTTCGGAGAGCGATACCAAAAACTCGCTCTACCACGTGTGTTTAGGCTATGTTTTATCTTGGTAATTTCCTCATTACTGATTTCGTTGAAGTCAGTTCCTCTTGGTGAGAGTTTCCTTGTCAGACCATCTGTATGCTCATTTAGTCTCCGATCACTTGATCGATAAGGTTTAGTAAAATTTAAATCAACATCTGTTGATTTTAGCAACCTCCTTATTGACCGGCGAATTCTGTACTGTTGTCTGCCGTGAGAGTTTTGAAGGTGTAGTTTCCCAAATATCTGAACTAATCGCAATGCCTGCGATTAGTTCATCATGGAATTAAGCGGGAGGTGATGAGGGGAAAGGCCAAGCATAAGATCAGCAACTGGAAACAATATAATGAAGCATTAGTAAACCGAAGCTCAGTCACTTTTTGGATACCGTAATTGAAAGAACACTGATGGTGAAAGATATTTTTAATCTCTCTATTCGTGGATTATAAGGCTTTCTCAATTCGGTTTTTCCGTTGATGAGTATCCGCTGAGATCCCATACACACACGTGCATTAGCAAGAGATTAAAGACCATAGAAATTAAGTCCCGTTTGCCTACTAGAGGCGCTGTCGAGCACGTCGTTATTGACGCCACAGGCCTAAAAGTATACGGTGAAGGCGAATGGAAAACACGTAAACAGGATAAAAATAAGTGGCGTATTTGGCGTAAACTTCATCTTGCCGTTGATGTGTCTACTCATGAAGTTATTGCTGAAGAAATCAGCCTAGTCTCTGTAGGTGACAATGAGGTTTTAGCTACATTGCTTAACTCATTACGACGAAAGACTCAGCAAGTCAGTGCTGATGGAGCCAATGACACAAGAGCATGTCACCCCGTACTGAAAAAAAAAAGAATAACACCCAGTATTCCACCTCGAAGCAACGCGGGGTACTGGGAGGAAGGGCATCCTAGAAATGAGGCTGTAAAAGTGTTGAAAGAAGACAAACAGGCGGAGTGGAAAAAGGATAGGGCTTATCACAAACAATTATTAGCAGAGACAGCAATGTTTCGCTATAAACAGTTGCTCAGGACTAAACTCATTCTTCGTTATTATAATGCTCAAGTTAGTAAATGGCTGGCAAATATGAAAGCGATGAATAAAATTATAAGACTCGCTATGTTTGTTCGCCAACAAACAAATTAAGACTGTAAAAAAATTGGGATCAGTCCGTTATAGGCCTGATTTAATCCACAACACCGGCAAGATATCAAAATGTGTGGTGATTTCAGTCATCCTGAATCAAGTAAATAGATCATTTTTTCTATCAGTGTACTCGAGTTTTTTGCTGCCAATGGTAGGAACGTTTTAAACGTCGTTGGTGACTTTTTGTCGGCTAGATCGGAAATAGCTCGTATCACCACGAAGGGTACTCTGAACTGGTGACATGTTTGGGCAACAGCAGCCGCTTCCATTTCAACAGCTATCACATTCTGGAAGTGTTTACGAATGTAGTTTTTATGCTTATCGGTGTGAACAAAACTATCACCTGTGCAGATCATACCACGAACGGCATGCGGTATGGGTACCATTGAGGTTAGTGCTTTTTCTGCAACTTCCATCAATCTTTCATCAGATGTGAAAGTCGCAGGTTGACCAGCCATTTGACCTATAATGTAGTCAAAAGCAGTGACGTCGACATCGTGATATGCCACCTCGGTGGCCATCACGATATCACCTAAATCCAAAGAAGAATCGAAGCTTCCGGCAGAACCGATGTTAATGATCGTGGAGGGTTTAAATCGATCAAGCAGTACCGAGGTAGCAATGGCAGCGGCTACTTTACCAATGCCTGATTGAAGAAGAATGATATCCACATTGTTAAGTGTGCCAGTATAGAATTTGAGGCAATAAATTTCTTGTAGTTGACAATTGTTGATTTTGTATTTTAGTAGATTAATTTCTTGGTCTATGGCTCCTATGATACCAATCTTCATGTCTATTCTCATTTAGTTTTCAGGAATGTGCTGGATGTAGGATGGTAGCAAATTTGGGGATAAAAATACCCGTGTAAGCACGATTTCGTTGGGCAAGATTTGAAGTGAGTTTAAAATGCCTACTGTAGCTGTCTACTTTTATCAATCACGTCGATCTTCAAGATTGAATTGCGCACGGTATTTCTACCGGAAAGAATCTACTTCTGGAGATCTGGTAAGGGATATTAACGCCGACTTAAATTAATCTATTTTACGCTATTATAGCGGATCCAGAATTGACTTACCAATGTAATTAATTTCACTTATTTCCAGTGTCTAAGATTGCAGGTACTACACTTGTTTCCTTTTTACCTTTAAAGCAATAACTTTCACCACTGACCTTAAGGTTAGGTTTTTTGTGTGGAACGGTTAAATAATAAGTTTAGAAATTCAGGTGGACTATAAATCTCCTCCCAATTCGGTATCGATAATGCTCTATTTGGAATGTATTTTCTCGTTAATAAAGAACGGTCATCGATGATAAATTAACCTGAGCTGCGCATAAGAAATAAACTGAATGCCCCAGTCACAATCTGATCGTTTAAAAAGAACTATCGACCGAATCAGGACTTGGCATGAATAACTTAGACGCTGTTTTCGTCGATATTGACGACTTCTACTAGATTTTCCTCTCTGCATGAGAAAAACACCTAATTTCTTCCGGTGTCAAACAAAGAAACAAACGTTCTTACCTCTCAGTTAGCGGAGTGATGACGATAGGGATAATCTTTCATCAATTTTGGTATTGATACTTCAAAACCTATTACATTCACTTTGTTTTCTTCTTACTCACCAACGAATTTCCTGAATTACTTAGCTACACGCGAATGTTCAAGCTCATACAGGCTCTTCTGGTTCCAATTTATTTCACCGTCAGGGATTACCTTCGTTGATTCGTCTAAGCTACAGGTTTGTCACAACCTACGCATTCTCAGACATCAGGTTTTTAAAGGTACTG
This sequence comes from Candidatus Enterovibrio escicola, assembly GCF_002464935.1. Classification (GTDB taxonomy): domain Bacteria; phylum Pseudomonadota; class Gammaproteobacteria; order Enterobacterales; family Vibrionaceae; genus Enterovibrio; species Enterovibrio escicola. The sequence continues at coordinate 184,952 of NZ_NBYY01000009.1, read as the reverse complement.
CGAAGCGAGAAAAAGGAACGATGGGGTGGTTTTACGGTTTCCAATTACACCTCATTATCAATGACCAAGGTGGTATTATCTCAGTCAAAGTGACGACGGCTAACTTGGATGATAGAAAGCTTGTATCGGAAATGGTTGATGAGCTTTGGAGTGTTTATACGGAGATAAAGGTTATATCGCCACTCCATTTGAGTGGGAACTTGCAGACAAGGGAGTGACACTGATAACGGGTATGAAAAAATATGAAACCCAAAGTGATGAAACTTTGGAACCGCTTGATACTCCGAAAATGATTTATTATTAAAACCGTTTTTACCCAACTAAAAAATATATCACAATCGAGCATTCTCAGCACCGTAGTTGTATTAGTTTTATGGGTAACTTGCTGGCATAGCTCATCGCGTATTCATTTCAACTAAAGAAGCTGAGCATCAAGATGACTCAGTTTTATAAGCAAGGGCTTATGCAGACCTGAGGTTAATTATAATGATAAAGTTAGTGAAGCGCTATCAAATGTAAAAGCGATGAACAAAGTTCTAAGACTCGGTATGCCTATTTTCCAGCAGACAAATTAAGACTGTAAAAGGAATTGAGATCAGTGCGTTATAAGATCGATTTAATCAACAACACCGTAAATTAGCGCATTGTATCGCCCGTGAAGAGATCAATGCTAATGAATATCAAACTAGAGTTTTGCAACGTGCGATGTTATTCGACTATAAAGGGGTGTAATAACAGGAAGAGAATGCTTGGAGAATATAGATTTATTGTAGAAATCACAGCATATCAATCTACCTCAGGGTCAACGTCTGATTGGTGGGGTAAACAAGGACGATTGACGACAGCCCCCATACTGTTATTTCAGGGATCCGGTGAGGATAACCTAAGCATTGGCAGCGTGATCTTGCCATGAATATAAATGGGGTATGATTCAAATCAGTTTTCTGCAACAAGAGGCACAGAAAGGTACGGTATCACAATGAATTGAAGGAAGTGGTAGGGTAGCTCGGTGGGTGATTGGGACTATTATGGAAAAGTAAACTGTTTTCGTTCCAAGTTACACCTAAAAACGTATTGAATTTATACGAAAATTTCGCTAAAGGTAGGATGCTAAGACAACCATGTAAATAGACTTGCAATAGTTATCCTTTATTTAGAGTCTACGGAAGACGTGGTATGAAATATAGAATTGTAACTGTTAGATGTTTGATTATATTTGCTCATGTATTTAATAAGTTGATTATGATTTAAATGGAATATTCACGTTCAATGAATGTAGCAATCACTTTGTCGTGTATTTCCGTTAATTTTAAGTATCTAATCGTTTTCAGATTGAGTCGTTTAAAGTGTATCTAGAGGGTTAAATTGCCCCTCTTATTATGAGTTGTGTTATAGAGATTGCCAACAATTTATTTTATCTTCGGAAAGGATATCGTATATATTGAGACCCTTCATCTATCAAAATGTAACATTAAATATGGATAACCGATTGATAAATAAATTGAATATTTTTCTTCCACAATAACAAAATGCGTGAGTAATGATTTTTCTTTAATCTAGGCTCCCAAGCATACCCCCAAATTCAGATAATAACTGAGATACTTATGCTCTATCGTAGATAGAGTAAGCCAACTAAGTGTTGTTGATTAAATTAAATGCATAATGCATTGATCCAAATCTTTTTTACAGTCTTAATTGGTGTTATTTTCCAAATATCTGAACTAATCACAATTCCTACGATCAGATCATCATGGAATTAAGCTGGAGGTGATGATGGGAAAGGCCCAGCACAAGATCAGCAGCTGGTAACAATATAATCAAGCATTAGTAAACTGAGGCTCAGTCACTTTTTGGTATAGAAGACACTACTATTAAGGTATGGTATTTTAAGGTATGGTATTGTCTAAAGCATCATGGTCATCGTGGGCATGGGTTTATATTTTCGGATATCTCGATTGAAACGGCATTGATGGTGAAAGGTATTTTTAAGCGCCCACGTCGGGGATTAGAAGGCTTTCTCAATTCAGTTTTTACGTTGATGAATATCCTGCTGAAATTTCCTACATACACCTGCATTAGTAAGCGATCGAAGACCGTAGAAAGTAAGTATCGTTTGCCGAGTTGAGGAGCAGTTATCCACGTCGTTATTGATACCACAGGCCTAAAAGTATACGGAGAAAGCAAATGGAAAATACATAAAGACGGCAAGGAGAAGCGACGTATCTGTCGCAAACTTCATCTTGCCGTTGATGTGTCTACTCATGAAGTTATTGCTGAAGAAATCAGCCTAGTTTCTGTAGGTGACAATGAGGTTTTACCTACATTTTTCCACCCATTCCGATGAAAGATACAGCAAGTCAGTGCTGATGGAGCCTATGACACAAGAGCATATCACCACGTACTGAAAAAGAAAGGAATAACGCCCAGTATTCCACCTCGAAGTACCGCGGGGTACAGGGAGGAAAGAAATTCTAAAAATGAAGCTGTACAGGCGTTGAAAGGAACAAACCGTCGGAGTCGAAAAAGGACAGGGATTATCATAAACGCTCATTAGCAGAGACAGCCATGTGTCGTTATGAACAGTTGTTTGCTCCTGAACTCACTCTTCGTAATTGCCATGCTCAAGTTAGTAAAGCGCTGGTAAATATGAAAGGGATGAATAAAGTTATAAGACTCAGTATACCTGTTCGCTAGCAGATAAATTAAGACTGTAAAAAAGATTGGGAGCAGTACGTTATAGGCCTAATTCAATCAACAAAATCAGCCAATTCTAGAAAGTAGTACGCTCTTCTCTCCAAGAAAATAAGCAGTACTAGCATAAATTATCAGCAGTTGGTTGCGGGAAGAAGTACCAAATTAAAGCTCTTTTAAAACGTGGAATTCCAGTGGCGGATATCGCAAAGGAAATCAAGCTTCAGAGTTTCCCAGTTTATTGAGAGCTGAAAAGGTGACCGTAATAACGGTTACTTATTGCTCTAAAATTGCTCAAAATATATCGGTGAATAATCGTAAGCTAACAAGCAACTACAAGATATCAATAAATAAAAGAGTTTTCGTTTATCTGTTACTTGAAAACAACTGGAGTCTCTGACTAGATATCGCACGCACTAACTAATGTAGGAGCGTCCGTCCACCATTAGTGGATTTATTATTTTGTCGCAGCCGATAAATAGTAAGGAGGCAAGATCTATCGTCATGATATTAGCACGTAAGAGCTGGTTTTATTTAATTAAAACAGTGGCATTAAAATCGGCAGAGGATGTCACTACAGCGATAATTGATTTACTAATTCCATACAAAAAGGATGACCATACGATTATGGCAGATAATAGTCGAGAGTTTATTCATCATGAAAGATAGCAAAAGCTGTGGATGTTGAGATTTACTTTATCCACCCTTATTTTTAAGGGGAACGAGGAGAAAATGCTAATGGGCTTTTGAGACCGTACGTAAAGAAAGGAGACAGATTTAAGAATGTTCACCAATAAAGAGATTACCTTGGCTCAAGTAGGGATCGATCATCGGCCTAAGAAACGTTTAGGGTTTAAGAAGTTTACCGTTGTTTTTAAAAAATTACGTAAGTAGCTTAATTTAAAATTAACACACTTCAGACCTGAATTTAGGCGTATTCCGACAACCTTAATTGCATTAACCAGAGGTTTTATAATCACAACGTGATAATCGTACTTGAAAGAGCCTCTATATTTCGCTCCTTATTTTTGGTGGAGAAAGAACACATGATAACTTTTGCTGAACTAGAACTGGATCCACAACTCCTCTTAGCGCTGAAAGAAATGGGCTTTGAGCGACCAACATCAATTCAGGCTGATGTAATTCCTCATGCTATGGACGGCCGTGATATACTGGCTTCAGCACCAACAGGAACAGGTAAAACCGCTGCGTTTTTGCTTCCAGCACTGCAACATCTGCTAGATTTTCCGAGAAATAAAATGGGCTCTGCACGGGTATTAATCCTAACTCCAACCCGTGAACTAGCGAACCAAGTAGCGGATCATGCCTGTGAACTGGCGAAACATACCGTATTGAAAATCATGACCATCACTGGTGGTATCTCTTATCAAAAACATGCAGAGGCCCTCAGTAAAACCCAAGATATCGTAGTTGCGACGCCTGGTCGTCTGATGGAATACATTGAAGCTGAACGTTTCAACTGTCGCGCGATAGAAAGTTTGATACTAGATGAGGCTGACCGTATGTTGGACATGGGCTTTAGCTCAATCGTTGATCGCGTGTCAGAAGAATGTCACGGGCGTAAACAGAGTTTTCTGTGCTCAGCAACGCTTGAAGGTAAAGGAATACTTGATTTCAAACAAAAGATCCTCACCAATCAGGTCGAAATAACTGTATCACCACCACGTCGTGAACGTAAAAAAATCACACAATGGTACCTTCGCTGTGATGATCTAAAGCACAAAAACACATTGCTAACTACAATACTGGCAGACCAAGTTCAACGTGCAATCATCTTTGTGAAAACCCGCGAACGTTTGGCCGTACTACGTGATGTCCTAGAAGCTCGCAAAACTAAATGTGGTTGGCTGCAAGGCGAAATGGCACAAGTTAAACGTATCAATGCCATCAGGCGCTTCTCCAATGGTGAAATTAATATTTTACTAGCTACTGATGTCGCTGCACGCGGGATCGACATTCTGGATATCAGCCATGTTATTAACTACGATTTGCCACACACAGCCGAAGTTTATTTACACCGTATTGGTCGTACCGCCCGGGCTGGTAAAAAAGGCAGTGCCATTTCCTTGGTAGAAGCACACGATCAATCCATGATGGATCGCATTAGTCGTTATATGGATGAGGCGATAAAGGAACGTTATGTAGAAGGGCTAAAACCGTCACATAAAAAACCGAACTTTAAAAAGAAAAAGAAAAAAGTGCGAAATAAAGTCACTACCGAGAAAGTAAAAATGAGGAATAAGAAAGCAAAATAACTGAATAGCTTATTAGGATGTAACTCCATAAAATCGTGTTAATCAGCTTCCAGCTTCACATCCTAATGTGTTTATTCAATCGCTCTGTTTCCAAGTAAATTATTCGTATTGGAATACGTATTTTACGAGTGAAGACGATAATCATAACTGATTATATTAATAATGAATAGCATTTAGGACTAATCCTGATCATCGATCAAAAACTATTCTGATCAGAGAATCATAATAAAAAGGATCTTGTAATGCAATCTTTTGTGGATGTTCTAAATAGCATAATTTGGAGTCCAGTCCTAATTTACATGTGTTTAAGTACGGGATTGTTCTATTCTATCCTGACACGCTTTGTTCAGTTGCGTCAATTCAACGAAATGCGTCATCTGATATTTTCAGGGAAAAGCTCTGGAAAAGGCATTTCCTCATTTCAAGCGCTAGCAATATCACTCTCTGGTCGGGTCGGTACCGGTAACATTGCAGGGGTTGCAACGGCAATTGGATTTGGTGGTCCTGGAGCCGTATTTTGGATGTGGGTGGTTACCTTCCTAGGTGCAGCAACTGCCTACACCGAATCGGCATTAGCACAAATTTATAAAGAAGAAGATAACGGCGAATTTCGAGGTGGCCCTGCTTACTACATTGAAAAATCCATGTGTAAAAAATGGTATGCATGGATTTTCGCGATAGCGACCATATTTGCGTGTGGTGTACTGCTGCCAGGTGTTCAGTCAAACAGCATCGGTAATGCTATCGAAGCTGCCTTTGGCTCAGGTGATATGATTGATACCGCCATCGGAACTTTCAGCACAGCAAAAATCATCACGGGTGCCGTTATTTCAGTGATGCTCAGCTTAATCATTTTTGGAGGTGTGGAACGTATCGCTAACTTCACCCAAATCGTAGTTCCTTTTATGGCACTGGCTTACGTCATTATCGCGTTTGTGATTATTTTACTCAATATTACTGAAGTTCCCAACATTATTTATCTAATTGTCGCCGATGCTTTTTCACCAATGGCGGGATTCGGTGCAGCAATTGGTTGGGGTGTTAAACGTGGCATTTACTCCAATGAAGCAGGACAAGGAACAGGCCCACATGCGGCGGCGGCGGCAAATGTGGAGCATCCCGCACAGCAAGGGTTAGTACAAGCCTTTTCAATTTACATTGATACTCTTCTGATCTGCTCAGCGACAGCTTTTATGATACTGATCACGGGTGCATACAATGTACACGGAACTGAAGGATTCATCATTCAAAATATGGCATCTGACATCATGGCTAATGGCCCTATATTTACGCAGCTTGCCATTGAAAGGACTCTGCCTGGTTTTGGTAAACTATTTATTGCAATCGTGCTATTCTTTTTCGCGTTCACTACCATTTTAGCGTATTATTATATCGCGGAAACTAACGTGGCATATCTTCGAAGAAGAATTAAAATTCCATACCTGACATTTGTACTGAGAGTGATATTAGTGTCAGTCGCTTTCTATGGTACAATCAGAACCGCGAATTTAGCGTGGGCTATAGGAGATATAGGTGTTGGTCTGATGGCGTGGCTTAATATCGTAGGGATTATAACCATTTTCTTCATCAGTAAACCAGCAATAAAGGCACTGAAGGATTATGAACGTCAGCAAAAAGAAGGCTTGGTTAATTATGCCTTCGATCCTGTTAAATTGGGGATTAAAAATGCAGACTATTGGGAGCGCCGTCATGAACGTGGTATTTGTAATCAGAAATCGTCTGAAGAAACTGAAATTAATTAATCTGACTTTATAAGTATGTCTATAAAATCGGACAAAAAATGACACCTAGGATAACGCCAGTAAACGGGTTTTACGGAATGCACTTATGTCGGTGTTAGATGGCTGTTAGATAGCAAATAGACTGTGTGTTTTCCTTGAAAAATAAACTGTTGAGCTCTGAAGCCGACTACCTTCATCTTATTCAGGTATATAGGGTTGGTGCTTGAAATCCTGTCTATGAAACGAGTAGGATTTTTTATCCCTCAAGTTAAATACTATTATTATTTTTTCGTATGAACACAATCTCTTTGTCGCTTGATTCTTCAGCGTAGTACTCGTAACCTGCTCGGTTAAATGCCTTCAACCCTTCCACACTATCAATACGCTTATCGATGATATAGCGCGCCATCATACCACGGGCTTTTTTAGCAAAGAAACTAACCACTTTATACTGACCCTTGTTGTAATCTTTAAAGACAAGCGTAATAACGGGTGCTTTTAACATCATAGGTTTGATTACTTTGAAGTATTCCTTCGACGCGAGATTTACTAGAATGCAATCATTTTGGCTTAATATCACCTCATTCAATCTGTTGGTGATGATATCTCCCCAGAACTGATACAGATTACTACCACGTTCATTCGACAGCTTCGTGCCCATTTCCAAACGGTAGGGTTGCATCAAATCTAGCGGACGGAGCAAACCATACAAACCTGACAAAATGCGCAAGTGATTTTGAGCCCAAGAGAAGTCTGCATCACTCATAGTTTCTGATTTAAGGCTTGTATATACATCCCCTTTAAATGCTAGTATCGCCTGACGTGAGTTTTCTGTGGTGAATTTTGGATCCCATTCTGAGAACCGTATCGCATTAAAACCTGCAATTTTATCACTAACATTCATCAGATCTGAAATATCGGCAGACGTGAGTTTACAACAGACCTCAATCAGAGCTTCAGCATGCTTGATCAGCATAGGTTGTGTAAAACGTTTTGTTGCCAATGGTGATTTAAAATCTAAGCTTTTTGCAGGAGAAACCACAACCAACATAATGTTATTCCTTTCATTTTTATATTACTAGAGTTTATCATAGAAAAAATCTATATAACGAAGCATGCCTTTCCAGATGGTTTAGATTTAATCTTCCTACTCCTTCTTTTCTACTCGAACCCCATCGGAAATTTTAACTAAAATGAGATACTCATTCTGATTAAAAATATCTAGATATTGATGGTTATGTGGCTAGGAAACTTTGCTCTGTTTAAGTTACGTGTATCGGTGCTAGCCAATTCCACCACCTTGCCTAGAGAAGTTGTATAGATATAATGTTTATCAAAACAATAAAACCCACCACGTATATGCCATAGCCCACACAACAAGACAGTCAGTCAGTATATCAAATAGCATCCTTCAAGTACGACAAGAGGGTACATATTGTGCCCTATTCTTAGGGGCGTCAAAGCCGACTAGATATTTATTTATCCACGTAATTAACCTCAGATCTGCATAAACGCTTGCTTGTAAAAACTAGTTATCTTGATGCTCGGCTTCTTTGGTTAAAATGAATACGCGATGAGCCCTGCCAGCAAGTTGACCATAAAGCTGATACAACTATGGTGCCTAGAATGCTCGATTTGGGATATGTTTTTTAGTTGATCAAAAACGGTTTCAATAATAAATCGTTTCCGAAGCATCAAGCAATCCCAAAGTTTTTCACTTTAGGTTTCATATTCTTTTTCATACCCGTTATTAGTATCACTTCCTTGTCTGCAAGTTCCCGCTCCAATGGAGCAGCGATATAACCTTTATCTCCGTATAAACACCCCAAAAGTTTATCAGCTATTTCCGATACAGGTTTTCTATCATCCACGTTAGCTGTCAGTTACTTGGACTAATATAATGCCACCTTGATCATTGATAATAAGGTATAATTTAAAGCCGTAGAACCACCCCATCATGCCTTTTCCTCGCTTCTAGGTCCATTTAAAAACCTAATGTCTGAGAATGCGTAGATTGTGATAAACCTGTATCTTGTATGAATGAACGAAGGTAATCCCTGTCGGCCTTACCTGTTGGTGAGTGAGGTAAGATCACAGCGGATGTAATAAGTTTTAAAGTCTCAATACCCAGATTGATGGAAAGTTATCACTATCGTCATCACTTTGCTAACTGAGAGGTGAGAAGGTTTGTTTCTTTGTTTGACATCGGAATAAATTAGGTGTTTTTCCCATGCAGGGAGGTAAGTCTGGCAGAAGTCGTCGACATCGACGAAAACAGCGTCTAAGTTATTCATGCCAAAGTCTTGATACAGGGAATAGTTTTTTTCAAACGATCAGATCGCGACTTTTGCATTTAGTTCATTTTTTATGCGTAGATCAGGTTAGTTAACGTTCTCTTTTACGTTATACGATAAGTATCGCAGTTATTATCTGAATTCATGCTAGAACAAGTGGCATAGAAACGTTAGAAAGCTTTCAAATAGTGAACATTCACCAACATCTTTCATGTAGCGAAAGATCATGAATCACACGAGAGGACATGAGATAAATAAACGGGATTCTTTGTTTCGCTATTTTTCAAGGTGAAGAAGACAATTATATTCTATTTTGAAGACGCATAGAGGGAAACAGAATTACATCACGAATGGTGTGGGTATTTGTGAACAACATCACTAAACGATCAATACCAATACCTTGACCTGCTGTTGGTGGTAAGCCATGTTCTAATGCATTTATATAATCTCCATCGTAGAACATCGCTTCGTCATCACCGGACTCTTTTGCGTTAACTTGTCTTTTAAAACGATAATCTTGGTCTTCTGCGTCATTTAACTCAGAGAAACCGTTAGCAACTTCACGACCCCCAACAAATAATTCGAAGCGGTCTGTGATGAGTGCATTCTTGTCATTACGACGAGCCAATGGTGATATTTCAGTGGGATATTCAGTGATGAAGGTGGGCTGGATCAGTTTAGATTCTACGGTTTTACCGAATATTTCTTCTAGTAATTGACCACAGTTCCAGAACTTTTTAACGTGAAAACCTAGACCACTTGCGATACTCTCCAGCAGATCACGATCCTGAACGCCTTCATACGTTAGTGTTTGAATAAGCATGTTATCTGGATTGTAGTGTTTAATCGCATCTAGCATGCTCATACGAACATATGGATTACTAAAATTTACTTCTATATCACCGTGAGTTATAATGGGAGATCCTAACACATCGGTTGCTATGGTATTTAACATTTCTTCGGTTAAATCCATCAGATCATTGTAATCTGCATACGCCATATAGAATTCCATCATAGTAAACTCTGGATTGTGACGCGTAGACAGACCTTCGTTACGGAAGCTACGATTAATCTCGAATACACGTTCAAAACCACCCACAACTAGACGCTTCAGGTACAACTCAGGTGCAATACGCAGATACATTTCTTGATCGAGAGCATTGTGCTGGGTAACAAATGGACGGGCTAACGCACCACCAGGGATATTATGCATCATCGGAGTTTCCACCTCCATGAAATCTCTATCGGTCATGAAGTTACGAATTGCCTGTACCACTTTCGAACGCACAATAAACACATTACGAGAATCTTCATTTACGATCAGATCAACATAACGTTGACGGCACCGTTGCTCCTGGTCCGATAATCCATGATATTTCTCTGGTAGAGGACGCAGTGACTTCGTTAGTAACTGGTATTCTTCCATATTCACATACAGATCACTCTTGCTAGATTTGTGCAGAGTACCTCTCACACCGATGATGTCACCAATGTCTAGACCGTGGTATTTTTCTTTTAGATCTTTCTGAACGTCTTTCGATGCATATGTTTGAATATGTCCACTCACATCTTGTAGAACAAAGAAAGGACCACGTTTAACCCTAATACGACCAGCAACAGTCACTGTATATTTAAGTGTTTCTAGCTCTTCTTTGCTCTTTTTGCCAAATTTAACCAGAAGATCTTCTGCTTTGTGCTCACGACGAAAATCGTTCGGGTGCCCATTTGCTTTGCAGGAGAGACGAATGTGGTTTAGTTTTCCGCGACGCTCCGCAATCAGTTTGTTGTCGTCTTGGGATTGCTCATCCATAGTAACCCTTCAAATTAACTTAAAAATTACAACCCTGATTTCAGGCTGGCTTCAATGAACTTGTCGAGATCACCGTCAAGTACCGCTTGAATATTACGATTTTCAATGCCAGTACGTAGATCCTTAATTCGCGAGTCATCCAGAACGTAAGAACGGATCTGTCTACCCCAACCAATATCAGACTTGGCATCTTCGCTCATTTGTTTTTCCGCGTTTTGTCTGTGTGTTTCCAGCTCAAATAGTTTTGCCCGAAGTTGTTTCATCGCTTGGTCTTTATTTTTGTGTTGGCTACGATCATTTTGGCACTGTACCACAGTGTTGGTTGGTACGTGCGTAATACGAACCGCTGATTCGGTAGTATTAACATGTTGACCACCCGCGCCTGAAGCCCTGTAAACGTCAATACGCAGATCAGAGGAATTGATATCGATAATAATATTATCATCCACTTCCGGATAGATAAATGCCGACGCAAACGAAGTATGGCGACGACGCCCAGAATCAAATGGAGATTTACGTACCAAACGGTGAACGCCCGTTTCAGTACGCAACCAGCCATATGCGAATTCCCCACTGATACGAACAGTCGCTGATTTCAATCCGGCTACATCGCCCACTGATACTTCAATTACTTCCGATGTAAAGCCCTTCGAATAAGCCCAACGCAGATACATGCGTAACATTATCGATGTCCAATCCTGTGCTTCCGTACCGCCCGAACCTGCCTGCAGATCTATATAGCAGTCGACACTATCATGATCACCTGGAAACATACGCCGGAATTCAAGCTTTTCGAGCCTAGATTCTAACTTACGTAGTTCAGGTTCAATTTCATCAAAGGTATTTTGATCGTTTTCTTCAATTGCCAGTTCCAGTAATTCACAGATGTATTCGCCACCTTTTTCCAGATAAACGATAGTTTTTACCACATATTCAAGCGATGCACGCTCACGGCCTAAGGCTTTTGCACATTCAGGAGTGTTCCACACATTAGGTTGTTCCAGTTCGACATCAACTTCGTCTAGACGCTCTTTTTTTGATTCATAGTCAAAGAAACCCCCTAAGGACATTGGTACGTTCCGTAATGTTTAAGAGGCGATTTCTAATCGGATTGATTTCAAACATGGTCACTTTTGCAGTTATAATTAGTCTTGATTCTCTAATTCTATCGAATCTCTACCATAATAAATAGAGTTTGATAGAGATCAAACAGGAAAGATTTATGGCCATAGATCGGATAGGTTTAATTTCCTAGAAAGAAATTTTTGGAAAAATTGCAACTAGTCCGAAACTCTAGGAAAAACACAAGCAGTTCCATAATAGACAGTTGAACTGTTTCTACATTCTCTACCTGCTTCATTCTTTTGTTTCTCACACCTAAAATTTGAACTAGTTATATCACGCTCATATGTTCAACCATCAATTGAACATTTCGGTTACCGCAAAATTCATTTACACCTAGGCGATATACTAGTTCCACCAATTGAGCTGATGGATTTGGCCAACTATGTGAATCAACGTTGAAAGCTATACCGTCGACTATTTGCCGACCCATCAAAGGTTTAAGCCTCATTTTGAGGTGTTTCCTACCCACCAGTTTTTGGTGTATTATTTTAAATTTTCCATCGAACAAGGGTTCTGGAAAACCCTTCCCCCACGGATCACGAGCGCGTAATACTTCTGCGATATCTAGAGAAATCTCTGTTGGGAGCAATTCTCCGTCAGTAAGGTATATACCTTTCAACTCATCTTCAGTAATCACATTTTGTACTGCTTCATCAAGTAAACGAGAAAAATACTCAAAATCGACTTTATCAAGGGTTAACCCCGCAGCCATTGCATGGCCACCAAATTTCTTAATTAACCCTGGATGTTGGGTATCAATGAGATTTAGTGTATCACGAATATGCAAACCTGAGACTGAACGGGCTGATCCTTTAATCATACCTTTCTCATCATCCGTGAATACGATTACCGGACGATGGAACTTATCTTTGATACGAGAAGCGACAATACCAATCACGCCTTGGTGCCATTCACGTTGATACAATGCAAGGGCACTTGGTAGATGTGATTGTTCACCCCATTGTAGGCGTTCACAAATCGCCATTGCTTCTCCTATCATGATTTGTTCAATTATTTTACGTGTTTGATTTAAAGCATCTAATTTACTCGCCATTTGGCGAGCTACTGATAAATCTTCAGATAATAGTAACTCCACACCAAAGGACATGTCATCCAAGCGACCCGCTGCATTAAGTCTTGGTCCCAACGAAAAGCCAAAGTCACTCGCAACCAGCGTTGTCATGTTGCGGTTTGCTACTTCAATCAGCGCTTGAATACCAGGTCGACATTTACCTGCTCGGATACGCATCAAACCTTGGTGTACTAAAATACGGTTGTTAGTATCTAAAACTACCACATCGGCTACGGTTCCTAATGCAACAAGATCGAGCAATTCAGCAAGGTTGGGTTCTATAAAGCCTTTATCGGAAAACCAGTCGATGTCACGTAGATAAGCACGTAATGCTAGCATCAAATAAAAGGCAACTCCCACCCCTGCCAGGGATTTAGACGGGAATCTACACTCACTAAGGTTTGGGTTTACTATGGCATCCACATCAGGGAGTACATACCCAGGAAGATGATGATCAGTCACGACCACCTTAATACCCCTAGCTTTTGCCGCCGCTACGCCTTCAATCGCAGACACGCCATTATCGACTGTCATAATAAGTTCTGCGCCTTTGATTGCAGCTTTTTCTACCAGTTTAGGGCTTAACCCATAACCATCTTCAAAACGATTTGGAACCAAATAGTCCACGTTATGATATCCCATCATGTGCAATGCTCTCACTGAGAGCGCAGAACTTGTTGCACCATCCGCATCAAAATCTCCTACAATAATGATCCTTCGATCTTCAGTAATAGCCAAGGCAATCAAAGATACAGCACGTTCGATGCCATGCAGTGTTTTGTAGCTGTGAAGCCCTTTGGCACCGAGCTCCAATTCACCTACGTTTGTTACCCCACGGTTAGAATAAATGCGTTGAAGCAAGAGTGGGATTGAATCAGGAAACACAGAATTAGGAGTAGGTTGGCGACGTTTAATTTTGTTCATGAGAACTAGACCTGTATTAAGAGGAAAATAAGCCCATAAAACGGGCGTTTACAGGACTCAGTTTATAAAAATCTAAGCATCTAAAAATCAAACAGCGGTCGTGTAAAAAGCTTTCATTCCAGAGTTAGAGCCAAAAATACAAGGTGTAAGTATCGCGAGATAATTAGACAAACAAGAACTTTAGTCTGTTATTATAGACATAATAATCGGAAACGAACATCGATTCTAGTTTATAAACTAATCATCTATTTAATGGGTTTTCCTGCGTGTCATATATCTACCTTTGCATGGTGATCATTATAGTTATCTATGATGTTAAATATCGTTTTGCCAGCACACAAAAACGGTTAAAAAACAGGGTATCGGCGGTGATAGATACCACCGTTATCGTTGCTAGGCATGTAGCCGATGCTTCTAGCTTGGATATACACACATGGCTTATCAGGCGGAAAACAGAGCAAATTATTTAACTTGCTATGAACAATGCTGGTATCCGAGATTCCTCTTGGATGCTATAGCTAGATCAAAATAAATTGGTATAATTCACATGCTGATAAAACATCTCGTCAATGGAACAGCGCTCTTTCCTTCTTACTAGACTTCAGCTCTGCCAATTTATGTAGATCTGAGGTTGATTATTTCTATGTAAATTCGCCTAAAATTGGATGCACTAATGACTTTTAAAATCGAGCATATTCAAGTTGCTTGGTCTATTTCTTTGTTTCCACATAGATTGATCTCCAGAAATTATCGGCCATATCTGGCATGGGTTTTCTGTCATTAATATTGGTTGTTGTTACCTTTACCGAAAAAATACCAATTTAGTAATTGATGATAAGGTGAAGTTTAAAGCTATAAAACCATCCTATCGTTCCCAAACCTTGTTTAGCCAAACCTGCAATGCCGTGGAATACTTAAATTGTGATAGATCTGTAGCTTGGCAGAATCAACGAACGTGTTGCCCGTAGGTTTTGCCTGTCGGTGAGTCAGATAAGAAAAAAGGGGAACCAGAGCACTTTTCATTAACGTAAGCATCCGCGTAGAGTTTACCACATCATGGGATTTTACTATTATATGATGGCAGATAAAGTGAGTGTAGTCCGTTTTAAAATCAGGAAAGATAGATTGACGAAAAGATACAATAATCGTTATGACTTCACTGATTGGAAGGTAAAAAGGTTTATTCATTGCTTTGAAACTTGCAATCCGCTGTTTCCCCCAAGGAGGAAGTAAAACCTAATAAAATCGTTGATATCGGTAAAAATAGCGTCTGAATTATTCATGATAAAGTCCTTTTCAGACTGATGATTTAAGTCAAGCGATCAGATCGCTACTTGTACATTTAGTTTATTTCTTATACAAAGTTCAGGCTTATTACATTAGCTCAATAGCGTTGATACCAGACTTATCACGAAAATACTGCAGCAATCTTGGCTAGTTTGAAGCATCTGGCCTTAAATATGTGGAAAATAGAGTCGACTAAAATAAACGTTCTGCTGAAATCAAAGCACTGCATCTTTAGAACGAGTATTACTGACAGGACTTTCCTCAGTGATTAAATAATGAACACATCATACTGATGTTCTATTTACCTATCCTATTTATAAATAGGACATAACCTTTTCAGTCTTCAATTGTGGATATAGATACGCTATCAACTGGAGAAATAATGATGAAAACCACCGTAGATCGTATTAAAAGTGCTGTAGCATTCGAAATAATTGGATTGATCTTGATCCTTGGGATCATATGCCTATGTGGTTTTGATGTTTCTCATATAGGTGTACTTGGTATAGCGTTTTCACTGATGACAACAGGTTGGAACTATATTTATAATATTTGGTTCGATAAGGTCATGCTGAAGTGGGTGGGTACCACAAATAAACAACAAAAACATCGGATATTACATGCTATATTATTTGAATTAGGACTTTTATGGATAACTATCCCAGTAATGGCATGGTGGTTGAACATTAAATATTGGCAAGCATTCTTGATGGATATCGTGCTAGTGGTGTTCTATTTGTTTTATGCCTACTTCTATAACGTTGCTTACGACAAATTATTTCCTGTAGATTTCAAACATGAAACCAAACATGAAACCAAACAATAAAGAAACTGACGGCAGTCGGTTACATCTAAATTCCAGTTTGGAATGCGATGATTTTAATCAAATTGCTATGCAATTTTTCTAAAAATAACGGGAACTACCTATAGTAAAACGTTTATTACGGCTATGATTGACCCTTGATTGAGAGAAGGTAAGCTATTCATCTGTAACCATTCTTAAGTCTTTTCCTTCGCCATCTGTCATCTGAAATATACGGGTATTCTATTTTGACCATTCTCTCATTATTGATCTCGTTAAAACCAGTTCTCTTGGATAAAAGTACCTTATCAGACCATTGTAATGTTCATTCAATCCACGATCACTTGACCGATACGATCTGGCAAAATAGAAATCAGTATCATTGATTTCAGCAACCTCTTCATGACTAACGATCTCTGTACCTGCCTGCTTATTGGGTATTTTTTTGATGTAGCAGAGTTTATTGGCTTTATCCACTAAGATAAGAAAAAAGATTTGTGCTAGGTTCCGACGACAGTGTTAATGTTAATTGCGAACTGAACAAACTCGGTCTTCTCGTCTGAAATGTCATGCCATCTATAACTGTTAAATTGTACTTTCTACTTTCACTTGGCATCCCATCGTACTTTATAGCCCGTTCGTAGCGTTGGAGTGGGTTTCTAAAGCCTATGCTGATGCAAGGCGATGATAGTATATGTCGTGAAAATTGTTTGGAATCTAGCGCTTCATTACGTAGTGTCTTAAAATCCCATTAGTGTTTTATTTGTCCCTCATTTCTATGGATGATGAAGGGTGGGTAAAGTCAATCTCAATATCCAAAGCTTTTGCCATCTTTTCGTGATGAGCTAACTCGTGCCCATTATCTGTCGTAATCGTATGGACATGCTTTTTATATGGCATAAGTAAATCAATTATCACCGCGGTGACATCAGGTATCTATTTTGATGCCATAATTTTTAATTAATCCAGATCTGTATAAGCGTGGGTTTTTCAAACCGAGTAATTTCAAGGCTAGGTTTTTTTGGTTATAACGTATAAGAAATGAGTCCAGTAATTAAGGTTAACCATAAAGCTCACTCCACTTCGGTACCGAAAATGATCTATTTGGGATATATTTTTTAGTTGATTAAAGACTGTCTCGATGATAAATCGTTTTCTAAACAGAAGACGATCCCAAATCTTCATCAGCTTTGGTTTCCTGTTCTTCCTTGTATTTGTGATGATAGTAACCCTTTTTTCGGCGAGAGTTCTTTCAAGGGAGTCATATATAGGTGTTGTTTTCCAAATATCTGAACTAATTGCAATTCCTATGATCAGATCATCTTGGAGTTAAGAGGAAGGTTATGATGGGAAAGGCCAAGCACAAAATTAGCAACTGGAAACAATATAATCAAGTATTAATCAACTCTGGTTCAGTGACTTGTTGGATAGACGTCACTGCTATTAAGGCATGGCATTGTCTAAAACAGCACGATTATCGTAGCCGTTGGTTTATATTTTTGGATAATTCAATTGAAACGACACTGATGGTAAAAGGTATTTTTTAATACTCCCACTTCTTGGATTAGAAGGCTTTCTCAATTCAGTTTTTGCGTTGATGAATGTCCAGCTAAAATTCCCTACATACACTTGTATTAGTCAGTATTAGAAGACCGTAAAAGTTAAGTAGCATTTGCCGAGTCTAGGAGCTATCGCCCACGTCATTATTGATGCATAGGCCTAAAAGTATACGACGAAAGTGAATGGAAAACGCGTAAACACGGTAAGGATAATTGGCGTATTTGGCGCAAACTTCATATTACCGTGATGTGTCTACTCATGCGGTTATTGCTGCAGCAGTTAGCCTAATTCCTGTGGGTGATAATGAGGTTTTACCTATATTTCTTAACCCATTAAGACGAAAGGTACAGGAAGTCAGTGCTGATGAAGCCTATGACACAAGAGTATTTCACCATGTACTGAAGAACAAAGAAATAACGCCCAGTATTCTACCTCGAAGCAACGCAGGGTCCTAGGAGGAAGGAGATCCTAGGAATGAAGTTATAAGGGCTTTAAAAGAGGACAAACTGGTGAAGTGGAAAAGGACATGGGTTATCACAAACGTTCATTAGCAATGATAGTAATGTTTCGCTATAAACAGTTTCTCAGCCCTAAACTTACTTTTCATAATTAGCCTGAGCTGAGCATCAGAAATGAAGTAAATGCCTAAGTCGCGATCTGATCGTTTAAAAAAACCATTTCCTGCATAAGGACTTTGGCCTGAATAACTTAGACGCTGTTTTCGTCGATTTCTGCCAGACTTTCCTCCCTGCATGGGAAAAGCAGCTAATTTCTTCCGGTGTCAAACAAAGAAACAAGCCTTTTCGCCTCTCAGTTAGCGAAGTGATAACTTTCCATCAATCTGGATATCTAGACTTTAAAACTTATTACATCCACTTTGTTTGCTGATATCTCACCAACGAATTTCCTGAATTAGTCAGCTACACGAGAATGCTCAAGCTCATGCAAGCTGTTCTGGTTCCGCTTTACTCTTGCCCTACTCACCCTTAGGGATTGCTTTTGTTGATTCATCCAAGCTACAGGTTTGTCACAACCTACACATTCTCAGATAAAGGTACCGCGAAGCGAAGAAAAGGAACGATGGTGTGATTTTACAGCTTCAGCTTATACCTTATTATCCATGATCAAGGTGGAATTATCTCAGTCAAAGTGACTGACGACTAACGTGGATAACAGAAAGTCTATATCGGAAATGGTTGACGCACTTTGGGGGTATTTATACGGAGATAAAGGTTATATCTCTGCTCCATTGGAGCGGGAACTTGCAAACGAGGGAGTAACACTAATAACGGGTGTGAAAAAGAATATGAAACCCAAAGTGATGAAACTTTGGAACCGCCTGATGCTCCGGAAACGATTTATTATCGAAACCGTTTTTGACCAACTAAAAAACATATCCTAAAGCGAGCATTCTCGGCACTGTAGTTGTATCAGCTTTATAGGCAACTTGCTGACGGGGCACATCGCGTATTAATTTCAACCAAAGAAGTTGAGCATCAAGATGATTAGGTTTGATAAGTAAGCGCTTATGCAGATCTGAGGTGGATTTAATAAACAACACCTATTGATGGCAAAGATTATAATAAAACAACTTGAAAATGCAGGTTCTTTTAATCTATTTATTTTCTGGTAACGTAAAGTAATGGGAGAGAATTCTAGCCGTGAATTGTGTACGTAAGTAGAATGCCCTTGGCAGGGTTTTTATTGGCTGACCTCTGTCACCGTAAGCTATAGTTAGCTCTTTGCTATTTGCTGCTTTAGGTCTTAATTGTAAGTATTCACCGTGTCGTGCATTGATCTTATGTACTTTCCCCAAGACGATAAATTCCATTAACTCTTCCCAATCAACCTTAAGTTGGGCTTCTTCTTCAGCGGAAGGTTGCCATATTAATGGTGTTCCGACATGTCTATCCCTGATAGGTATTTCCCGTTCTCCTTCGACGGGAATCCACAGTACTTTAGATAATTTATTGCGTATATGGCTGTTCTCCCAAGTGAGTCCCTGTACCTTAATAAAAGGGGCAATACAGACAAATGTGGTTTCCAACGGTTTTCCCATATAACTGATGGGGATGGATTTCAATTCAATACCAATATTCTGAAAGTCTTGTTCTGGTTTGTTACCTGCTATTGCGCCGAGGCATCTTTCTAATAACATACCAACCCAGCCTTTTTCCCTGCAAAGATCCTGCGGGCAAATTAAGTTGTTTTGTGTGGCAAGTTCATTTAACGTAAAACCAGCAATGCTATAGGCGCGATTAAGTAATTCGGCTTCAGAGGTAGGGGGTGAGATCATGGCTATTTCCTTTCAATCTAGGTTTGTGAGAACGTTAACCGTCTAGGTTAAAGAAAACTAATGATCTTCCATAGGTCATTGGCGTTATATGTGTAGGAGGAGTTATTCCATCTCGGATGGTGGAAGAACATCGGACTTATGGTCCTATGTGTTTATACGGTATTATTGGAACTTGATTTTAGGTGAATTATAGGTTTTAGGCGAGAATTTTCTCATTATTTAACCTGAGCTGCGCATCAGAAATGAAGTAAATGCCCAAATCGTGATCTGATTGTTTAAAAAAAACTATTAACTGCCTAAGGACTTAGGCATGAATAACTTAGACGCTGTTTTCGTCGATGTCGACGACTTCTGCTAGACTTTCCTCCCTGCATGGAAAAAACACCTAATTTCTTCCGGTGTCAAACAAAGAAACAAGCTTTTTTACCTCTTAAGTTAGCCAAGTAATGACGATAGTGATAGTTTTTCATCAATCGGGGTATCAAAACTTAAAACCCCGTTACATCGACTTTGTTTACTGCTACCTCACTCACCGTCAAGAATTGCCTTCGTTGATTCGTCCAAGCTACAGGTTTGTCGTAACCTCCACATTCTTAGACATCAGATTTTTAAAGGTATAGCAAAGCGAGAAAAAGGAACGATGGGGTGGTTTTACAGCTTCAAATTATACCTTATGATCCATGATCAAGGTGGCATTATCTCAGTCAACGTGATGACGGCTAACGTGGATGATAGAAAGCCTGTATTAGAAACGGTTGACAAGTTTTTGGGGTGTTTATAGGGAAATAAAGGTTATATCTCTGCTTCATTTGAGAGGGAACTTTTAGACAAGGGAGTGACACTGATAATGGGTATGAAAGAGAATATGAAACCAAAAGTAATTAAACTTTGAAACCGCCTGATACTCCGGAAATGATTTATTATTGAAACCGTTCTTGACCAACTAAAAAACATCTCGCAAATCGAGCATTCTCGGCACTGTAGTTGTATTAGTTTTATGGGCAACTTGCTGGTTGGGCTGATCGTGTCTTCATTACAACCAAAGAAACCAAGCATTAAAACGACGCGACTTGATAAACAAGCGCTTATGCAGATCTCAGGTTATTTAAGGGGTAACTCCCACTTTGCTGGATCTTTGACCGATCTAAGATCCTGTGTCTAAGTATGGTATAATTGGTGGATTAACTTTCTGATTTTATCAATTCATCTTATTGTTAAATATAATGTTATTTTTTAACTCGTACTTTAAGTTATCTTGATGAGATATTCAATATCTCTGTGCAATGAAGGCTTAAAGGTTTTTCTTCACAAATCTATCCACAGAAAGCGTGAATAAATGTGGGCATTGTCGCACTGGACTAGTATAACTTCAGGAAAGCTATTTTATTTTCTCTAAAAGATTAGGAGGATACCAAAAAGATGCGCTTCATATGTAATGTTTGTTTACCATTGTGGATATAGTATGAAAAAATCATAGTTAAATATAAATTATATTTGGGGTTGTTTAGTGATAGATCGCGATGGCTATCGTTCTAATGTTGGGATTGTCATTTGTAATAACCACGGTCAGGTGCTTTGGGCTCGTCGATTTGGACAAAACTCTTGGCAATTTCCTCAAGGTGGCATAGATGAAGGAGAAACCTCGGAACAAGCTATGTTTAGAGAGTTGTACGAAGAAGTTGGATTGTCTAATAATGACGTACTTGTTTTGGCAACAAGTCGACATTGGCTACGTTATAAGTTGCCTAAACGTTTTATTCGTTGGGATTCAAAACCAGTGTGTATAGGACAAAAACAAAAGTGGTTTTTACTGAAACTCGAATGTGACGACTCAAAAGTGAATATGGAGCGAGGAGATACACCTGAATTCGACAGTTGGCGTTGGGTGAGTTATTGGTACCCAATCAGGCAGGTGGTGTTGTTTAAACGCGACGTTTATCGGTGTGTGATGAAAGAATTTGTAGACATTGCATTGCCTTTTCGTTAGAAAAAAGTGAAGAACAGAGGCAAATGAAGTATAGAAAAAACTAAAAGTTTATAATGAGTGGTATCTGTTTACGAAATTGAGGAATATTGTGCAACATGTTGTGGCGTTTAGCGCCGTGAAGCACGAGTTCAATACATTAACTACCGGAACAGGTATAGAAACTGAAACAAAACACCGCCCTGTATATATCGCTTCCCTATGAAAAATAGGGATATGAATTAAGGGTTATGAAAGGGTTTTATTCTTGAGACTTACTTGTCCCGTCTTAGACCTTTAGGTCGGGCGTTACTTTTCAGTACGTTGTGACAAGCTCTTGTGTCATAGGATTCATCAGCATTGACTTGCTGTATCTTTCGTCGTAATGGGTTAAGCAATGTAAGTAAACCTCCTTTGTCACTCACAGAAACTAGGCTAACTGCTGCAGCAATAACCGCATGAGTAGACACATCAACGGCAAGATGAAGTTTGCGCCAAATACGCCAATTATCCTTACCGTGTTTACGCGTTTTTACATTCACTTTCGTCGCATACTTTTAGGCCTATGGCATCAACAATGACGTGGGCGATAGCTCCTAAACTCGGCAAAAGGTACTTAACTTTTACGGTCTTCGAATACTGACTAATGCAAGTGTATGTAGGGAATTTTAGCTGGACATTCATCAACGTCAAAACCGAAGTGAGAAAGCCTTCTAATCCACGAAGTAGGAGCTTGAAAATACTTTTCACCATCAGTGGCATTTCAATTTCAGTATCCGAAAATATAAACCCCGTCCACGTTAACCGTGATGTTTTAGACAATGCCATGCCTTAATGGTAGCTATGTATATACAAAAAGTGACTGAGCTTCGGTTTATTAATGCTTGATTATATTATTTCCAGTTGCTGATATTGGGCTTGGCCTTTCCCATCATCACCTTCTGTTTAACTCCAAGATGATCTGATTGTAGGAATTACGATTAGTTTAGATGTTTGGAAAACAATTCCGTTGGGTCGGCATCCTACTGGCTGAGGTTATATCGATTACCATTAACTCTGACACTGTTGTACCGATTTAGTAACCCGCAAAATTAGCAGGTGTTTGCACAGGATATATTCATATCGGATTCACCTTCATATTTCCCTTCAGCATCGCGAGAGAACTTAACCTCAGGTCTGCATACGCAAGCGTTTACGCAGACCTGAGGTTAACCATCTTCATATAGATCTGAAGATCATTTAGGGCAACTGTATTCAGTTAACATTCTGAAAAGAAAAAGGCCAAGTTATATAGCTCAGGTAATTTATATGAAAGTTGGTTTGCCAAGAGTATGCCTCGAACACAGGGTTCCTCGGAAAAAGGAAGTCCATGCTATGGAGTTCATTATGGGCACTCGAAAGGAAGAGATAACGCCATTGGCGTTATCATCAATCATACGTTTTTAACGCTTAGCTTAGTAATTAGAGGCGTCAATACGGAAGTGTTTTATGAATAGATCGAATAAGATTTACTTCCAAAAGTTCTAGAGAAAGCTATGATTGTTATGGATAATACGAGTTTTCATAAGTGTAGCGACACACTTGAAGTTCGTGGTTGTACTTTAGATAGGCTTCCTCCTTACAGTCCAGATCTTAACCCAATAGAACATAAATGGGCAGAAGTGAAGTCTATAAGAAGGAAAGAGCGCTGTTCCATTGACGAGTTATCTTATCAGCATGTGGATTATGCCAATTTATTTTGATCTAGCTTATAGAACTGATAAAATTGGAGGATAACACTGATTTATGATTATGCGGAGAGCATTAAAGAGTCAGCTTTAGCCTCAAGATATGTATCACCCATCAGGTAGGTATCAATGGCCCGTGCACATTCTCGTCCTTCATTGATACAACATACAACCAAAGATTGCCCCGTTCGCATATCACCTGCAGCAAACACGCCTTCTTTATCTGTCAAGAAGTTTTTAGTCGCCACGTTTCCAGTGTTGTCCAATTTAACGTCAAGCTGTGCCAATACACCATGTGGCTCAGGATGCAAAAAACCCATCGCAAGGAGAGCCATATCACATGAGATGATACGTTCAGAGTTCACTACCTCTTGGAAGCTTTGGTGTTTGGTTAACACCTTATTTTTCCATACGACATCGGCAATACGGAGGGCTTTGATATTACCCGCTGTATCACCGATAAACTCTTTGGTCAGAATGTTCCAATGACGGTTGCAGCCTTCCTCGTGTGAAGTAGATGTACGCATGATCGTGGGATACTGAGGCCACGGCATGTTAGCTGGACGATTCGCCGGTGGAATCGGCATAATTTCAACTTGAGTAATGCTTTTTGCCCCATGACGGTTTGAGGTGCCAACACAGTCAGAGCCTGTATCACCACCACCAATAACTACAATGTGTTTATCTTTAGCATGGAGTTCCTCTGTTTTCAGATCCATGTTATTTGCTCTGCGGTTATTTTGACCCAAAAACTCCATAGCAAAATGAACACCTTTTAAATTTCTTCCAGGAATAGGCAAATTTCGTGGCACAGTTGAACCACCAGTCAGCAATACTACATCATAGTCTTGACGAATTTGCTGAGCGTTGACAGTTACACCAACATGGGTATTTACTTCAAACTTAATGCCTGCTTTTTCCATCAAGTTGATCTTGCGATCTATGATGTCCATTCCAAGTTTGAAGTCGGGTATACCAAAACGTAGTAAACCCCCAATTTTTTCGTCTCTCTCAAACACAGTAACACTATGGCCTGCGCTGTTCAGCTGTTCTGCTGCAGAAAGTCCAGCAGGACCAGAACCTATGATGGCGACTTTTTTACCAGCACGGAATCTTGGGGTTTTTGGTTTTGCATAGCCTTCTCGGTAGGCGGTTTCAACGATGGTTTTTTCTATATTACAAATGGTGACTGGGTCTTGGTTAATACCCAACACACAAGAACTTTCACAAGGTGCTGGGCATATCCTGCCGGTGAACTCAGGAAAGTTGTTGGTTGAACTCAAGATTTGCCATGCTTCCTCCCAGCTATCTCTAAAAACTGCATCATTGAATTCTGGGATGATATTACCGATAGGGCAACCATTGTGACAGAATGGTACACCACAATCCATACAGCGTGCCGATTGTTCGTTAATTTTTTTGCCAAACTTTTCATTTAGGACAAACTCTTTGTTGTCCTGAATACGAACATCAGGGTATTTATTGGCGGGCAATTCACGGCTAAATTCTAAAAATCCAGGTGGTTTACTCATTGACAACCTCCACTTCTTCTTTATTATCGATTTGTATTTTGTGTTGTTCAATGACGGCTTTGTAATCGCGAGGTATAACTTTGATGATACGTTTTAGGTTTTCATCAACGTTTGAAATAAAGGTTTTAGCCACTGAACTGCCTGTGAGGGCTTGGTGTTTTTCGATCATTGTTTTAAGTAGTTTAATGTCTTCTGTATCCAAGGGATCAAGATCAACTAGGTCAGCATTTAGTTTTGTTTCAAAATCTCCAAATTCATCCCAAATGTAGGCGATGCCACCACTCATACCAGCGGCAAAGTTGCGGCCAGTTTGACCGAGAATGATAGCAAAACCGCCAGTCATGTATTCACAACCGTGATCACCTATACCTTCCACAATCACTTTGGCACCTGAGTTACGTACACAGAAACGCTCCCCTGCTACACCACGAATGAAGGATTCACCAGAGGTTGCACCATAGAAGCAGACGTTACCTACAACGATGTTTTTTTCGGCAATAATGTTACTCTTGGAATCAGGATATAGAATTAAAGTTCCACCGGATAAACCTTTACCCCAGTAATCATTCGCATCCCCCTCTACTTCGAAGGTGACGCCTTTCGCTAGAAAGGCGCCAAAGCTTTGGCCTGCTGAGCCTTTGAACTTCACGTTCATTTGTTCAGGTAAGCCTCGGTCTTTGTAGATCTTTGAAATTTCATTCGATAGCATTGCACCGACACTGCGATCGGTGTTGACGATAGTGAACTGGGCATCGACTTTCTGTCCTCCGTGTAACGCGTTGGTTGCAGCTGCAATTAGACTGAGATCTAGTACAGATTCGAGTGCGTGATCTTGCTTACGTTGGCAGAACATACCATCACCTTTGCGTGGTTTTTCTTTATGGAGAATGACACTGAGGTCAAGATTTTTATATTTCCAATGACCGATATCACTGCGCACTTTTAGGTGTTGGGATTGACCGACCATTTCATTGATGGTGCGGTATCCCATTTTGGCCATTTCTTCACGTAAACCTTCTGCCATGTAGGTGAAGAAGGTCACTATGTCTTCAACGCGACCATTAAAGCGGTCGCGCAGAGTTTTGTCTTGAGTTGCAATACCAACAGGGCAGGTGTTGAGGTGACATTTACGCATCATGATACAACCCTCAACAATCAGTGCCGCTGTTGCAATTCCCCATTCCTCTGCACCTAGCAATGTTGCCACTACAAGGTCACGAGGTGTTTTCATTTGACCGTCAGATTGAACGACAATTCGGTTACGCAGTCCGTTCTTCAGTAGTGTTTGGTGTGTCTCTGCAAGACCAAGCTCCCAAGGAAGCCCAGCATGCCTAATTGATGACAGTGGTGATGCACCAGTACCTCCATCGGAACCCGAAATCAAAACCACGTCTGCTTTTGCTTTTGCAACACCGGAAGCAATAGTACCTACACCAGTTTCTGACACTAACTTGACATTGATACGTGCTTTACGGTTGGCATTTTTCAAATCAAAGATCAGCTGAGCCAGATCCTCGATAGAGTAAATATCGTGGTGTGGTGGCGGTGAAATGAGACTTACCCCAGGAGTGGAGTGACGTGTGTGCGCAATCGAATCATCCACTTTATGGCCGAGTAGTTGACCTCCTTCACCAGGTTTGGCGCCTTGAGCCATTTTTATTTGGATTTCAGAGGCGTTAGCCAGATAATAAGATGTCACGCCAAAGCGACCAGATGCGACCTGTTTGATGGCGGAACATTCCCAGTCGCCATTTTCTTTCTTCTCAAAACGGTTAGGATCTTCACCACCTTCACCGGAGTTAGATTTTGCTCCAATCCTATTCATGGCAACTGCCAACGTAGAGTGTGCTTCGTGTGAGATAGATCCAAAGCTCATCGCACCTGTAGCAAAGCGTTTCAGAATGCTCTCAATGGGTTCAACCTCTTCCAGAGGAATATTATCTCCAGTATATTTCACGAAATCAAATTGGCTACGCAGTGTCACTGCATTATCGCCTTGTTTATCTATAGCGTAGCAGTATTTTTTAAATTGCGTGAAGTCTTTATTCCGAGTGGAACTCTGCAGTAAATGGATGGTTTCTGGATTGAATAAATGCTTTTCACCACGTTGTTTCCATTGGTATACACCACCAGTATCCAGTATTTGTACGGGGATCTCACGCGTTGGGTAACCTATTCGATGACGGATTAAGACTTCTCTGGCGATATCGTCAATGCTAAGTCCTTGAATACGTGAAACGGTACCAGTGAAATACTTTTGAACAACTTCTTTGCTGATGCCAAGTGCCTCGAAAATCTGTGCGCCGTGGTAAGATTGGAAGGTAGAGATGCCTATTTTCGAGAAGATCTTCAGCAGACCTGCGTTAATAGATGCTCGGTAGTTCTCGAACAGTGTATTCACATCGACCTCAGGGTCGAGTTTTTTTGTACGCTGTAGTTCGACTAAAGTCTCGTAGACTAGGTAAGGGTTAATAGCATTCGCACCGAAACCAACGAGTGTAGAAAAGTGATGAGTTTCACGCGCGTCACCAGTTTCGATGACAATTCCTGTTTTAGCACGCAGACCTTTGCAGATAAGATGGTGATGAACGGCACTGACGGCAAGCATGCCAGGGATAGCTGCGTGGTTTGAGTTTACCGCACGGTCAGTCAGCAAGATAATGGAGTAACCGTCGATAACAGCATCTTCAGCATACTGACAAATACGCTTTAACGCACGTTCAAGTTCTCCCAAGTTACCACTGGCACCGAAAACGATATCCAACGTTTTTGCTTGTAGGTGTTCGTTATCGATCTCACGCAGTTTTTCTAATTCGGCATTAGTTAAAATTGGACTTTCTAGCTCAACTTTACGACAGTGTTCTTCCGATTCAATCAGCAGGTTTTGATCTCTACCCAAATATGTTTTAAGAGACATTACCATGCGTTCACGAATCGGATCGATCGGTGGGTTGGTCACTTGAGCAAATAGTTGTTTGAAATAGTTAGACAAATGCTGGGATTGATGAGATAGCACGGCTAATGGCCAGTCAGCCCCCATTGCACCAAGTGGTTCTTTACCCTCTTTTGCCATTGTTACCAAGATTTCGTTTACTTCTTCTGTTGTCATACCAAAAGCTTGCTGCCGGTGCAGCAGGCGTTCAGGAGATGGTTGTTGATGTTTGGTACCAGCTTCTGGCAGTTTATCCAGTCGGAGCAAGTTTTTTTCAACCCACTTTTTGTAAGGTTGAGCGGAAGCAATTTCGTCCTTTACTTCTTTATCAGAGATAATGCGTCCTTGTTCTAAATCGGCAATAAATATTCGCCCTGGGTGTAAGCGTCCACGGAAGTGAATATTCTCAGGTTCAATGTCTACGACACCAGACTCGGATGCTACTATGAGGTAATCATCTTTGGTGATGGTATAACGGCTTGGCCGTAGACCGTTACGGTCAAGCATTGCTCCTACTTTTAAACCGTCAGTAAAGCAAAGTGATGCAGGACCATCCCAAGGTTCCATCACGTTGGCGTGGTATTGATAAAACGCACGGAGTTTCGGATCCATGTTGCTATTTTCTTCCCATGCCTCGGGAACCATCATCATGAGAACGTGTGGCAGACTGCGGCCAGCGAGCACTAGCAGCTCTAATGCCATATCAAAGTTAGCGGAATCTGATGCGTCTTCTTGACAAATAGGAAGAAGCATTTTTAATTCTTGCTTATTGAACAGTTGTGATTCCAGTAACGCTTCACGTGCTTTCATCCAGTTTAGGTTTCCACGAACCGTATTGATTTCGCCGTTGTGTGCAATATAACGGAAAGGTTGCGCTAAACGCCATTTCGGGAAAGTATTAGTTGAGAAGCGGGAGTGAACTAGCGCCAGTGCCGTTACCATAGATGTGTTTTGCAGATCTAAGAAGTACTGAGGTACTTGCTTTGTTGTTAGCTGACCTTTGTAAACCATTGTTTTGGCGGAGAGTGAATTGATATAAAAATCATCACCAATATTTGATACGCTTTCGAGGCACACACGAACAGTGTAGTTACGCAATACAAATAGTTTACGCTCAAGCTCATCGAGTGAAAAGTATTTACTGCATGTAATAAAGGCGTGCTCAAATTGTGGTTCCGTACCTAAGGGGTCGACTCCGATCATTGAATTGTCGGTTGGTAATACTCGGTAACCAATGACTTCGAGATCTAGGAGCGTTGTGTTCCGCTCAAAGATTTCTCGGCATTGCTCGCGTTTGTTTTCGTCTTTAGGAAAAAGCATCACACCTACACCGTACTTGTTCGACTGCGGGAGTTGGAATCCGATATTTCGAGCTTCTTCTAGTAAGAATTCATGGGGTTTTTGTAACAGAATACCAGCGCCATCACCGCTACAGGGATCGCAGCCTTGACCACCGCGGTGTTCCATACGTGCCAACATATCAAGTGCTTGAGTAATAATTACATGGGATTTTCTGTTTTTTAGGTGGGCAATGAAGCCGATACCACATGTATCATGTTCCATTTCTGGTACATAGAGCCCTTCTGTGCGTAGCACTGAATCTGTCATTTTTTACGTCCTTCCAGTAGACACAAATGCAGTGGGGGAATTTATATTCCCTAGCCATACCTTTTACGGGCATGGTCATAGCGACTACTATGTTTAAATCAACAAAAGTGTCGATCCACAGCAACCGAATCAAATTATCATGACCAATAAAAGTAACCTTGTAGTTTTGTAAAACTATGCAGGCGCGCTGCGCTTTTTCCAGAATGCCGAATTTGTTGCTAAGCATGAGCGATTTTTTGCGAATTGCATTGTTTATAAAGTAGGCGTAACTACAGATATCCTACATATCTCGGATTTCAATTACTATTGAAAATTAACAATCTATTATGCAGTGAATTGTTATATCCGATTTTACTTGCGAATATTCTAAATATAGAATAGCTATTAAGTAGGTCTTGTGAATAGTAATTTTACTAGGGGGTAATGTCTGATTAGGGGAAGTTTTTTCTTGTAATTTATTAAGGTGAGCTGACCTTTAATGAGTATTTTTGAACAGATGATTAAGTATTATGACCACTTTACTAAAAACAACCTAACCTATAAAATCATGCTTAGAATTATGTTAACTGATAATCACTAAAAGTCGTTACTCCAACTAATGAAGAGCATAGATATATTTTTGATAGACCAGAATATAGAATGAGTTTTAAAGGGCGTTGTTTCCCAAAATATCTGAACTAATCGCAATTCCTACGATTAGATCATCATGGAGTTAAGCTGGAGGTGATGATGGGAAAGACCAAGTACAAGATCAGCAACTGGAAACAATATAATCAAGCATTACTAAACCGTGGCTCAGTCACTTTTTAGATAGACATCTCTGCCATTAAGGCATGGCTTTTTCTAAAGCATCAGGTCATCGTGGACGTGGGTTTATATTTTTGGATATTAAGATTGATACGGCAGTGATGGTGAAAGGTATTTTTGAGCTTCCCCTTCGTGGATTAAAAGGATTTCTTAATTCGGTTTTTACGTTGATGAATGTCCTGCTGAAATCCTCTACATACACTTGCATTAGTAAGCATTCTAAGACCGTAGAAGTTAAGTACCGTTCGCCGAGTCTGGGAGCTATCGTCTGCGGCGTTATTGATGCCACAAACTTAAAGGTATACGGAGAAGGTAAATGGAAAACGCGTAAACTCGGTAAGGAAAATAGGCGTATCTAGCGTAAACTTCATCTTGACGTTGATGTGTCTACTCAATCTTAGATCTGCATAAGCGCTTGCTTATCAAGCCCAGTCATCTTGATGCTCGGATTTTTTGGTTGAAATGAATACGCGATGAGTCCCACCAGCAAGTTAACCATGAAGCTGATACAACTACGGTGCCGAAAATGCTTGATTTGGGATATGTTTTTTGGTTGGTCAAAAACGGTTTCAATAATAAATTGTTTCCGGAGCATCAGGCGGTTCCAAATTTTCATCACTTTGGGTTTCATATTTGTTTATAACCATTATCAGTGTCACTCTCTTGTCTGCAAGTTCCTGTTCCAATGGACCAGAGATATAACCTTTATCTCCGTATAAACATCCCAAAGCTCGTCAGAAGTTTCTGATACGGGCTTTTTATCATCCATGTTATCCGTCGTCACTTCGACTGAGATAATACCAACCGAGATCATTGATAATAAGGTGTAATTTAAAACCGTAGAACCAGCCCATCGTTCCTTTTCCGCGCTTCGAGGTACCTTTAAAAACCTGATGTCTGAGAATGCGTAGGTTGTGACAAATCTGTAGCTTAGACGAATCAACGAAGGAAATCCCTGTTGGCTTTGCCTGACGGTGAGTGAGGTAAGAGCAAATAACAAAAAACACAGAACAAATAGGAGCCAGAACAGCTTGCATGAGCTTGAGCATTCTCGTGTAGCTGACTAATTCAGGAAATTCGTTGGTGAGATATCAGCAAACAAAGTGGATGTAATAGGTTTTGAAGTCTCGATACCCCAATTGATGGAAAGCTATCACTATCATCATCACTTCGCTAACGGAGAGGTAAAAAGACTTATTTCTTTGTTTTATACCGGAAGAAATTAGTTGTTTTCCCATGCAGGGAGGAAAGTTTGGCAAAAGTCGTCGACATCGAGGAAAACAGCGTCTAAGTTATTCATTCACAAGTACTTGTTCAGTTAATAGTTTATTTCAAACGATCAGATCGTGACTTGGATATTTAGTTTATTTCTGATGCGTAGCTCAGGTTACTCATGAAGTTATTACTGTAGAAGTTAGCCTAGTTTTTATGGGTAAAGATGAGCTTTTACCTACATTTCTTAACCCATTACGACCCAAGATACAGCAAGTCTGTGCTGATGGAGTCTATGATACAAGCGCATGTCACCATGTACTAAAAACAAAGGAATAACGTCCAGTATTTTACCTCGAAGCAACGCAGGTACTGGGAGTAAGGGTATCCTAGAAATGAAGCTGTAAAGGTTTTAAAAGAGGACACACTGGCAGAGTGGAAAAAGGACAGGGATTATCACAAACTCTCATTAGCAGAGATAGCACTGCTTCGCTATAAACAGTTTCTAAGCCCTAAACTCACTCTTCGTGATTACAATGCTCCAATTGGTGAAGTGCTGGCAAATGTGAAAGCGATGAACAAAGTTCTAGGACTAGGTATACATGTTCTCCAGTAGATAAGTTAAGACTGTAAAAAGGACTTATATCAGTGAGTTATAGGCCTGATTTTATCAAGAACGCCCTTTAACGGGCTAATGACTGGAAGAGAAACTTAATGTCCGCCAACAGACTTTTATTCAGTATCTGTAAGGGTTAACGTTATAAAAACCAGCCATTATCCATTTTTTTATTTATGCATTTCATCCTTTCACTGGGTACTGGATCATAAACTGTTATTTTGCAATATCCCTCAAGTAAGCACTTATTTGTGGAAACTCAGCATCTTTTTCTACTGACAACAATTCCATTACTTCATGTTTTGCTAACATCGCTGGTAATAAAATATCATGTGATAAAATGATATCAACTGACTCTTTAAATTTAGCAGGATGCGCTGTACACAAGAACAAGCCATGCTCCTCTTTCTTTAGTTGCTGCTCGAGAAGACGATAGGCAACGGCTCCATGAGGTTCACATAGATAACCAGCATTAAACATCACTTTCAAAGTTTCTACCGTCTTTTCATCAGTAACAGCACCAAAACCTAATTCGTTAAGACCCCACCCTTTACGTTGGAAAAGTTCTTCAATCCTTGGCCAGTTGTTCGGTTGGCTTACATCCATTGCATTCGAAAGCGTATGAATGGTTGGCGCCGGCATCCATTCACCGGTTCGTAAGTAACGAGGCACTGTGTCGTTTACGTTGGTGGCTGCAATAAAACGTTTTATCGGTAGGCCAATCGCCTTTGCTAATAAACCGGCTGTCAAGTTACCAAAATTACCACTTGGCACGGAGATCACCAAATTTCTACGCTGTTCAGATGTAAGTTGTGATACAGCTTCGAAATAATAGCATATTTGCGCCATCAACCGACTGATGTTAATAGAATTCGCTGAATTTAAACCAATTGAAGTACGAAGCTCCGCATCAGCAAATGCCTGCTTCACCATCATCTGACAGTCATCAAAGTTTCCGTTGACAGCCACCGTATGAATATTT
Source organism: Candidatus Enterovibrio escicola (assembly GCF_002464935.1). Classification (GTDB taxonomy): domain Bacteria; phylum Pseudomonadota; class Gammaproteobacteria; order Enterobacterales; family Vibrionaceae; genus Enterovibrio; species Enterovibrio escicola. The sequence goes on along the minus strand of NZ_NBYY01000009.1, from coordinate 151,694 downwards.
CCCCCTAAAGTGCAAAAGAGTTTCTCTTGTAATAGGCTTATTTTTCCTCTCGGGTATAAGATTACGACATCGATACTATCCATGTCGTAGAATGCATGAGCGACCGCGGCTCCAGTATCTCCCGACGTCGCGGTAAGAATTGTTACTTTCCTGCCCTCAGATAGTTCGCGCAGTGATTGTGCCATGAAGCGACTTCCAAAGTCTTTGAACGACAAGGTCGGTCCATGAAACAGCTCTAATGCATGTATGGAATCTTGTACCTGTACCAAGGGGGCGGGAAATTGGAATGCATTTTTAACCAATGACTGTACAGTTTCTACTGATAATTCATCTCCGATTAATGCTGATAAAATATCACTACTTCTGGAAACAAAATCTTTACTTAACAAAGCTTCAATATCATCAAAACACGGTAATTTTTTTGGAAAAAATAGCCCCTGATTACGACCAAAACCCTGTTTTACGGCTTGTCCAAACGTGACTTGTTCATCATTTGCCTTAATATTGTAAAGATTCATAGTTCACTTCCTGTAACTGTCGATCCTTTATTATTTAATCGACAAATGTGAACAAATCCTTCATCATTCTGAACATAATTCTCTTTCAGTAACTTGGCCACGAGTTCGGCAACGACTTTTTCATTTGTTATACTGAACAGTGTAGGACCTGATCCAGAAATCCCTGTTGCCAGTGCACCTGCATCTTTGGCATAACGCCTTGCCTCTATAAAACCAGGTAATAATTTTTCGCGATATGGCTCCGCCACTACATCTTTGATCATACTAGCCGCTAGTTTTGGTTGATTAGAGTAACAACCATGGATAAAGCCAGCAAGATATCGGCCGTGATCGACCACGTCCTGCCGAAAATATTGGGTGGGAAGGAGTACTCGAGCTTCTGCAGTCCGAACTTCAATACCTGGGTACGCCATTACCCAATACCATTCGTCAAAGCATGGGACTTGCTGGCTGATGATACCGTTTTTCTCAATCATCAATTGCAATCCACCAAGATAACAAGGTGCGACGTTGTCATAATGTAAGCAGCCAGAAATCATCGCTTCCATTTCGCCCATGAGCGCGAGCAGTGTCGTGTCATTCAATGCTTGGTCATGAAAGCGATTTAATGCATCCAGTGCAGCAACGATAGAACAAGCACTTGAACCCAAACCTGATCCAATCGGGATGTTCTTTTCTAGGGTCATTAACACATTACGAACTGGTAAATTCCACTTTTCCATTTCTCGGCAAAATACAAGGTAACTCTGGTAAACGATATTCTCTTTAGGATTGGTAGGTAAATTATCAGCGAAATATCCCAAACATTCTAGCTGAAACATCATATCACCGCCACTTGATATTTTAACTCGATCACCGAGTAAAAAGCCATCGATAGGTGATACAGCAGCACCCAACACATCAAAACCCACACTGACATTACCGACAGAAGTCGGTGCATAAACCACAACACTCATGTTTTACACTCCTAATTTCCAGCCAAGTGTACGCATTAAATCCGCGAATACACCCGCTGCTGTCACTTGAGTTCCTGCACCATAGCCACACAATACTAAGGGGATTGGTTGATAGTAACGGCTATAGAAAGCTAATGCATTCTCACCTTCTTTGATCCTGAACATTGGATCGTCCACATCAACTGATTGGATGTTTACGGAACACAGACCATGCTCAATTTTACCAATATAACGCAACACTCTACCTTCGCTACGAGCATCTCTAGCCAGTTTTTCAAAGTAGGCATCAGCTTCTGGTAATTTACTCATAAATGAGTCGACATCTCCTGATACATCAAAGTTTGGTGGTAACGCGGGTTCAATTTTAACATCTTCTAGCTCTAGATGCATGCCCGCTTCACGCGCAAGGATTAAAAGTTTACGAGCTACATCAATACCAGACAGATCATCGCGAGGATCTGGTTCAGTAAATCCGCTTTCACGTACAGTAATCGTGGCTTCACTAAAACTTTTTCCTTCGTCTAGCTTACCAAAAATGTGAGATAGTGAACCTGATAATATACCAGTGAATTTCACGAGCTCGTCACCTGCAGCAATTAGATTTTGCAGGTTTTCGATAACCGGAAGGCCAGCACCGACCGTTGTGTCATACATGAACTTACGACGTCTTCTTCGTGCAGCATTACGAAGTTGTTGGTAGTATTCCATACTTGTAGTGTTCGCTTTTTTATTCGGGGTGACGACATGAAAGCCTGAAGATAAGAAGTCTACATATTGATTAGCGATTACCTGATCTGATGTACAATCAATCAAAATAGGATTGATAATGTGATTTTGCTGAACCAGACGCATCATGCGTGGAAAACTGAATGGTTCATCCGCGTTTACCAACGCATCGCGCCAGAAATTAAGATCGATGCCTTTGCTGTCTAATAACATACCTCGACTATTCGCCAACCCACAAACACGAATCACAATGCCTTGATCTGCCAGTTTGGCTTGTTGTCGTTTCATTTGTTCCAGTAACTCACTGCCAACCCCTCCGACACCGATAATGAAAGCATCAAGATAGTGATTACTATTGAAGAGGTTTTCGTGACAGGCTTTGACTGCTTCCGACACCTTATCATTAGGAATAACGGCAGAGATAGAACGCTCTGAGGAACCTTGCGCAATGGCAACAATATTGATGTTTACTTCCGCCAGCGAAGTAAAAAACCGAGAAGCAACGCCTTTCTCTGTGCGCATGGCATCCCCCACTAGGGACACTATCGCTACATCATCAATGTACTCAACAGGCTCTAACAGACCATCTTTTAATTCCAGTTCGAAGTTGTCTTGTAGTAGACTTTGAGTAACTTGTTTATCGTTCGCTTCAATACAAAAACTGATGCTGTACTCAGATGATGACTGTGTGATTAATACAACTGAAATACCATCAATGGACATTGCACTAAAAACACGGGATGCCATTCCCACCATACCTTTCATACCTGGTCCAGACACGTTAACCATACACAACTTATTTAGGGTTGTGATCCCTTTAACGGCGAGATTATCTTCACCACCGTCATTACTGATTAAAGTACCTGCACCTTGTGGGTTGTTTGTGTTTTTGATCAAACAAGGAATGTGGAAACGTGAAATAGGAAGGATAGTTTTTGGGTGCAGAACTTTGGCACCAAAATAGGATAATTCCATTGCTTCTTGGTAGCTCAGTGAGCTCAATAGGTTGGCATCTGGTACTAACCTTGGATCACAACTATATACTCCATCAACGTCGGTCCATATTTCACAACACTCGGCACGAACACAAGCCGCTAGTACTGCCGCAGAATAATCAGATCCGTTTCGGCCTAGTGTTACCAGTTCACCTTGCTCGTTAGCAGCGATAAATCCTGGCATCAATCCAATATGTTTTCTAGGAATAGGTTCGCGTCTGAAATTTACAGAAGAGACTTCTATATCCACCATAGCTTCAAGGTAATCGCCCTTCGCCAACAGGTAATGTACAGGATCAATAATGAAGGTACTGTAACCACGTGCTTTCAATAATACTGACATGGTGATAATAGACAAGCGTTCACCTTTACTTATAATACGTGCATAAATATTATTAGGGCAAAGTCCGAACAACTTAATACCTTGGATATACAGCATAAGCTGATTAAGTATTTTATCTAACTCTAGATAAAGTAACGCTTTATCAAACGTCCCTTCCATCTCCCCCAGCCCATCGAACAACCTATTAAAAATAGATTTGATCTCAAAAACCTGACTCTCAGCTTCACCATGCAGGATAGTGTTTTTAATCACGGACACCAAACCATTGGTAATATTTGCAGGTGCAGAAAGTACCACTGAAACGTCACTATGACAGATATTATGAGTAATAATATCTGCGGCGCGATTAAACTTTTCCGCAGTGGCTAGGGAAGTGCCACCAAACTTTAAAACTCGCATCCTGATTCTCCGGCTATGTCCTGATCTTCCTAACTCACTAATAAAATAATAAAAAAGCCCGCACCTTATTTTGCTGTGCGGGCTTTTTTGAATATTCGGTATATATCAGCCCACACCGACGCAAATAACGCAGGCAATCATAGATATGATGGTGGGCTCATTGCAGCATGTTTATATAGACTTCATTGCTCTGTTTTTTACAACCTTTACCGAATAGAAGTGACAAGGTCAATAAGAATTTAAGTTATCTCTCAAAAACAGCGCAATTTTCAATTATCTAGTTAGTCCCTTTATGTAATAAGGAAGTTCAGTCTTATTACTCTTTATGCTTGCGTAATAACGGATAATGATGCCATAGTTAATTGGAATGTACGGTTAAAACGTATTATGTATATAAGGAATGGAGCTTGGATGAGGAAATAGAAAGGCTCGTTGCTGCAACAATATTACAAGGCTCAGATGCAATGTATGGTCGTTTCCTCGATGTCACTGCTGGCGCACAAGAACGCTTCGAACAACAGGCTTGGAAAACCATACAACAGGCGTTAAAAAAACGGATTAATTTCTACGACCACCATGTTGGTTTGGTATCTCAGCAATTAAAAACTATGCTCAATAAACAGCATGCTACACCTTCCTTCTTCATGGGCGTGAAAAGTGCGTATTGTCAACTTCTTGATGATTATCCTCGATACGACATTGCCGAGAGTTTTTTTAATTCCGTTTACTGTCGAATCTTTGACCATCGCCATATTCAACGCAATAAGCTATTCGTTAATAGTTCACAAGGTGGTCGCATTCCCAAATACCTCACTCCGCTTTTAAAGCGTTATTCCAGTAATAATAACCTTATACATACTGTGGAAAGGTTGTTAGACGACACACCATTCAGCATCAAGTGGGAAAATAAATCCCGAGATGTCCACCATATTGTAGCGGCGTTGCAGAATCAACTTAGTTCTCAACTAATAAATGACGTAATCATCGACATGATACGCGAACCTTTTTACCGTAATAAAGCAGCATATATTATTGGTAGAATTGAGACGGTTAACCAAATACGTCCATTGGTACTGCCAATTCTAATCAATGCACAAGGAGAACTTTTTGTTGATGCCTGTGTCTCTGATTCTGATGATATTAGTGTGATATTCGGCTTTGCGCGCTCTTACTTTATGGTATACGCTCCCGTCCCTGCCGCCTTGGTGGACTTTCTTGGCCAATTAATGCCACACAAGACACCTGCTCAGTTGTACAATTCTATTGGCTGTCAAAAACACGGAAAAACAGAGCTATATCGTGAGTTTCTTTATCACATCGATAATTCGGATGACTTGTTCGTTATCGCCCCAGGTATTAAAGGGATGGTCATGTCTGTTTTTACACTGCCATCATACGGTTTTGTGTTCAAGATTATTAAAGACCGTTTCGCCCCTCAGAAAAACATTACACATGCAATCGTCAAGGAAAAGTATCAACTAGTAAAAGAACATGATCGTGTCGGACGAATGGCGGATACCTTGGACTATCGCCACTTTATTATGCCTCGACACCGATTTAGCGAGGAGCTTATTGAAGAATTACTCGATGTTGCACAGTCCAATGTAAAGCTGACCAGTAAAGAAATACACATCAGCCATCTTTATATGGAACGACGCATGATCCCACTCAATATTTATCTTGATCAAGCTAATGAAAAAGGGCTAAGAACTGCAATTCAAGAGTATGGAGATGCTATAAAACAGCTTGCAGCCGCAAATATTTTTGCTGGTGATATGCTTTTTAAAAACTTTGGTGTCTCACGCCATAATCGTGTGATATTTTACGATTATGATGAAATCTCGTATCTAACTGAAATAAACTTTAGGCACATCCCACCTTCTCGCTTCCCAGAAGACGAGATGGCAGCGGAACCTTGGTACAGCGTGGGTGAAAATGACGTATTTCCTGAAGAATTCCGCACTTTCTTGTTGATCAATCCAAAGATCTGCTTATTATTTAATGAACTTCATCCTAATTTATTCGATGCAGATTATTGGAAAAGATTGCAAAGTAATATTAAGCAAGGACTGTTCAGCGACGTCTTCCCGTACAGTGAAAAATCGCGTTTCATAGCACTCAAACCTGAAATGTGAATCCTCACTACATCACTATCCGTGTGTGGTAGGATACCATTTTTCTTATTTATGTATTCAATAAGTAGCTTTTTGTACAAAATGCCTGCTTTTAAAAGGTGATAAAGCCCTGTTAAAAAGCAGGGTATCTGTAATGGTAGACACCAATGCTTCCATGTTACCCAGCAGACTACCTCACCTTACAGCTTATTGTATACATGAACCATTTTTTAGACTAAAAATTAAAGCATCGATATACACTTCTCCACTCTTCAAATGAACGTGGTAAATTTCGTGATAGAATACCAGTTCGCATCCGATAGTGAATACCTTAGTGAATACCTTCAAAAGTCATTTTTTGTTCTGATTCATCATAAAGACAATTAGAGATCTTCATTAGTTGGAGTAATAGTTCCCAGCAATTATCAGTTAATATGGTTCTAAGCATGCCGTTGTAGGTTAGGTTATTTTTGGTGAAGTGATTAACCTGAGCTGCGTATAAGAAATAAACTCAATGACCAAATCTTGATCTGATTGTTTGGAAAAAACTATTGACTGCACAAGGATTTGGACATGAATAACTTAGACGCTGTTTTCGTCGATGTCGACGATTTCTGCCAGATTTTCCTCCCTGTATGGGAAAACTCCTAATTTCTTTTGGTGTTAAACAAAGAAACAAACCTTCTCAGCTTTCAGTTAGCGAAGTGATGACGATAGTGATAGCTTTCCATCAATCTTAGTATCGAGACTTCAAAACCTATTACATCCACTTTGTTTGCTGCTACCTCACCACCGAATTCCCTGAATTAGTTAGTTACACGCGAATGCTTAATCTCATACAAGGTGTTTTGGTTCCTCTTTACTCTTTACTCTTTACTCTTACCTCACTCATCGCTAAGAAAGGCCGACAGGGATTGCCTTCGTTGATTCATCCAAGCTACAGGTTTATCACAACCTACACATTCTCAGACATCAGGTTTTTAAAGGTACCGCAAAGCAAGGAAAAGAAACGATGGGGTAGTTCTACGGTTTCAAATTACACCTTATGGTCAATGACCAAAGTGGCATTATCTCAGTCAAAGTGATGACGGATAAGATGGATGAAAGAAAGCCTGTATCGGAAATGGCTGACGAGATTTGGGAGTGTTTATACGGAGATAAAGGTTATATCTCTGATGCATTGGAGTGGGAACTTGCAGAAAATGGAGTGACGTTAATAACGGGTATGAAAAAAATATAAAACCCAAAGTGATGAAACTTTGGGACCGTCTGATTCTCCGGAAACGATTTATTCATTAAATCCGTTTTTGACCAACTAAAAAACATATCCCAAATTGAGTATTTACGGCACCGTAGTTGTATCAGATTTATGGTCAAGTTACTGGCGGGGCTTATCGCGTATTCATTTCAACCAAAGAAACTGAGCATCAAAATAACTAGGTTTGATAAGAAAGCGCTTATGCAGATCCTAGGTTGCTTATAACGTTTCGCCATGCTAATTAAGAAATACTCATTAAAGATCAATATGCCATATTGCCTTTAAAGCATAACCAATTTATTGAATATATGATCGAGAGGAAAGGTTAGGATAAGGTGACATTGATCTGTCATGTTCTGAAGCATTTATATAAAAATATTTAGTTTTATGTCGTTTCATTGAAAGGGATAATCATAAAGTCAGTGTGTTGGGTAGTTAAATCCATCTACTTGTGTCCATTATAAGTTATAATATCGGGTGTCTTGAGAAGTTAAAATACGAATCTTTCATTAGATATGGACAGTGTAAGCATGACTGGAAGGAAAACTTGGAAAGAAATGATCGGTCAGGAAAAAGGTCGTGACTACTTTCGGCAAACCATGGCCTATGTGACAAGGGCACGTCAGCAAGGAACAGTGATTTATCCATCAAAGAAAGATGTATTTAACGCACTTCGTTTTACAGAACTCGGTGATGTGAAGGTGGTGATCCTTGGTCAAGACCCATATCATGGCCCAAATCAAGCACATGGTATTTGTTTTTCGGTATTGCCCGGCATTAAGCAACCCCCGTCATTGATGAACGTGTATAAAGAGTTAGCTCAGGATATTGAAGGCTTTTTCATACCGAATCATGGTTTCTTAAAAAGTTGGGCTAACCAAGGTGTGTTACTTCTTAATACCGTATTGACGGTTGAACAGGGTAACGCTCATTCACACGCCCACCTAGGTTGGGAAACCTTTACAGATCGTGTAATGGAAATGGTTGAACAACATTGTGAAAGAGTAATCTTTTTATTGTGGGGTATGCATGCCCGTAGAAAAGGTCTAGCAATTGACCGTAACCGTCATCATGTTTTGGAAGCACCACACCCCTCACCACTTTCTGCGCATCGTGGTTTCTTTGGATGTCGTCATTTTTCCCAAACCAACCTACTCCTGTTACAGATGGGTAAAACTCCGATTAATTGGCAGCCTGAGTTGGATAACTGAACTACTCTATTGATTAAAATCATCTCATCAATGATGCAGGTCTCAAATCTTTCTCACTTGCTTATTCCTGCTCAAAAAACCGTATAAAAAATGGAAATGTAAAATATGTTCCTAGATAATATTGATAGATGGGTCTTAATGTAGATAATAACTACGCTACTTATTGGTCTAGCATAGTAAAAAAAGAAACCAACTACCGAAAGTGGCACACTCTTCTCTCACGGTAAGGAATTTAAATGTAGTGCCTTGCAGTGTTGATACTCTAATCGTCGATTATTCTCCTATAATTCTCTCTTTTTTACCGTTGACCGTTGACATAGGTGTTATTGATTAAATCAGGCCTATAATGCACTGATACAGATCTTTTCTACAGTCTTGATTTGTCTGCTGGCGAACAGGTATAGCGAGTCTTAGAACTTTGTTTATTGTTTTATATTTGCCCGCGCTTCACTAACTTGAGCATTGTAATTACGAAGAGTAAGTTTAGGGTTGAGCAACTGTTTATAGCGAAACATTGCTGTTTCTGCTAATGAGCGTTTGTGATAACCCCTGTCCTTTTTTGCTCCGCCAGTATGTCCTCTTTTAAAGCCTTTACAGTTTTATTTCTAGGATGCTTTTTCTCCTAGAATCCCGCGTTGCTTCGAGGTGGAATACTGCGCGTTATTCATTTGTTTTTTAGTACGTGGTGACATGCTCTTGTATCATAGGCTCCATCAGCACTGACTTGCTGTATTTTTCGTCGTAAGGGATTAAGCGATGTAGGTCAAACCTCGTTGTTACCCACAAAAACTAGGCTAACTTCTGCAGTAATAACCTCATGAGTAAACACATCAACGGTAAGATGAAGTTTGCGCCAGGTCCGTCGCTTTTCTTTACCTTGTTTACGCATTTTCCATTTACCTTTGTCGTATACTTTTAGGCCTGTAGCATCAATAACGATGTGGTCGAGAGCTCCTTGCCTCGGCAAACTGTACTTAATTTTTACGGTCTTCGAACGCATTCCTAATGCAGGTGTATGTAGGGGATTTTAGCGAGACAGTCATCAACGTAAAAACTAAATTGAGAAAGCCTTCTAATCCATGAAGTGAAAGTTTAAAAATACCTTTCACCATCAGTGCTGTTTCAATCGCGGTATCCGAAAATATACACTCACGGCTACGAGGATCGTGATGTTTTATACAAGGCCATACCTTAATAGCAACAACGTCTATCCAGAAAGTCACTAAGCCACTATTTACTAATGCTTGATTATATTGTTTCCAGTTGCTGATCTTGTGCTTTCCCTTTCCCTTTCCCTTTCCCTTTCCCATCATCACTTCCTGCTTAAACTCCAAGATGATCTAAGCGTAGGAATTGAGAGTAGTTCAGATATTTTGGAAACAACGCCACACTTTCCTTCCTGCATGGAAAAAACCTAATTTCTTCCGGTATCAAACAAAGAAATAAGCCTTTTCAACGAAAAATTAGCGAAGTGATGACGATAATGATAGCTTTCCATCAATCTGGATATTGAAACTTCAAAACCTATTACATCCACTTTGTTTGTCGCTACCTCACAACGAATTTCCTGAATTAATTAGCTACACGAGGATGCTCAAACTCATGTAAGGTGTTCTGGTTCCTCTTTGCTCTTACCTCACTTACCCTCAGGCAAAGCCGACAGGAATTGCCTTCGTTAATTCGTCCAAGCTACAGGTTTGGCGTAACCTACGCATTCTCAGACATCAGGTTTTTAAAGGTACCGTGAAGCGAGGAAAAGGAACGATGTGGTGGTTATACGGTTTCAAATCACACTTTATTATCAATGACTAAGGTGGCATTATCTCAGTCAAAGTGACGACAGTTAGCATGGATGATAGAAAGCCTGTATTTGAAATGGTTGACGAGCTTTTTGGTGTTTATACGGAGATAAAGGTTATATTTGGGGTCCATTGGAGCGAGAACTTGCAGACAAGGGAGTGACACTGATAACGGGTATGAAAAAAATATGAAACCCAAAATGATGAAACTTTGGAATTGCTTGATGCTCCGAAAATAATTTATTATTAAAACCGTTTTTAACCAACTAAAAAATATATCTCGAATTGAGTATTCTCGGCACCGGAGTTAAACCAGCTTTATGGGCAACTTGATGGCGGGGTTTATAGCGTATTTATTTCAATTAAAGAACCCGAATATTAAGATGACTAAGTTTAATAAGCAAGCATTTATGCAGATCTGAGGTTGATTTATTGATACCACACAAGAAACATGTCTACACGATTATGGCCGAGCATTCGCTCATCATGAAGATATAGCAAAAGCTTTGGATACTGAGATTTATTTTGTTTACCCTAACTGTTCATAGGAATGAGGGGAAAATAAGAATGCTGATGGGCTTTTGAGACACTAGGTAAATAAAGGTATAGACTTAAGAATAGTCTTGAAATTAGAGATAATATCTTCATTCAAGTAAGGAATAATCATCGGCCTAAAAACTATTTACTATTCAAGCAGTGAGCCGTTATTTATTAAAAATATGGCATCAGTAGTTTGATTATAAAGTATCGTACTTCAAACTTGAATTTAGACTTTTGTGTCATTAAATAAATATCCCGCTAGAGAGCGAGATAACGAAAGGAAATATGTATGAAGCAATATCTTGATTTGATGCAGGATATAATCGATAAGGGTAATGATAAGAGCGATCGTACGGGTGTAGGTATCCGCTCTGTGTTTGGTCGTCAATTGCGTTTTGATCTTAGGCAAGGTTTTCCTCTTCTCACAACAAAAAAAATGTATACACGTGCCATTATTCATGAACTACTTTGGTTTTTAAATGGGGATACCAACATCAGATATCTGCAAGAAAATCAGGTGTCTATTTGGGATGATTGGGCAACAAAGACTGGTGATTTAGGCCCTGTATATGGCGCGCAATGGCGCTCTTGGGTTTGCCATGATGGTTCTAGCGTGGATCAAATAACTGAGCTAATTGATCAAATCAAAACTAAACCAAATTCTCGGCGGCTCATCATTACTGCGTGGAATCCTGCAGATTTGCCGAATGAGACAATGAGTCCCCAAGAAAACGTTGAACAAGGAAAAATGGCGTTAGCGCCCTGTCATTGCTTATTTCAGTTCTATGTTGTTGATAGAAAATTATCATGTCAGCTTTATCAGCGTAGCGCAGACTACTTCCTTGGTGTCCCGTTTAATATAGCAAGCTATGCATTATTTATCCATATGATTGCACAGCAATGTGATTTAGAAGTCGGCGATTTTGTTCATACTTTTGGTGATGTTCATATCTATCGGAATCATCTGACCGATAAGATAGTATATGAGCAACTGAAGCGCTCACCTAGGACTATACCAACGCTGAAGATAAAGCGTAAGCCTGAATCAATTTTTGGGTATAGGTTCGAAGACTTCGAGATTGAAGGCTACGAAGCACAGTCTATGATTAGAGCTCCGATTGCGATTTAGTAATACAACGTTATATAAACGCGGATCACTTAAGGTACTGAGTCCTTCTTATGGGCTGGAATGAAATGAAGGGTAGGTTCTTCCAAGGAGACTCAAAGAAACGTCTTAAGTGGACTTGACGGATTTATTTGGTCATTAATAAAATACCTGCAGGTATGGCTATGAATACCAGCCCTAAGTAAGCAATAACCGCCAGTTTGGTTTTTGCTGCGATTTCACCCAGTACTTCTGCACATTTCAAGGGGATCTCACGCAAGAATGGGATACCGAAGATTAGCAGTGTTGCCAGCACGTTGAACGCTAAGTGAACCAAAGCAATTTGCATTGCGAATACAGCGTTTAAACCCGTTACAGCGGTTGCTGCCAGCAGTGCTGTGACACACGTACCTATGTTTGCACCCAAAGTAAATGGGTAAACATCACGTACTTTTAAAACTTTTGTTCCGACCAATGGAACCATTAGGCTAGTTGTCGTTGACGAAGATTGAACTAATATAGTGACGATAGTGCCTGATAAGATGCCGTGGATTGGACTGTGACCGATTGCACTGTGTAGGAGTTCTTTTGCACGACCCACCATTAAAGAACGCATCAGGGTTCCCATCATGGTGATTGATACGAAGATCAATGTAATGCCGATGACGATTAATGCTATTGCACCCCAGTTACCTGTAAGGGTAGACAACATATCTTTAGTACTATTCACTAAAGGTGTCGTCAAAGTACCCATGAAGTCTAAGCCTTTCATACTCAAATTGCCCTCAAATATCAGCGGGGCAACAAGCCAACCTGAGATCTTTTCTAGAAAACCAGACATGATTTCTAGAGGCAAAAAGATAGAAACGGCCAACAAGTTGAAAAAATCGTGGATAGTCGCACAGGTAAACGCACGACGGAATTCATCTTTGCAACGTGCATGTCCCATACTTACTACCGTATTAGTAACGGTAGTACCGATGTTGGCACCCATTATCATTGGGATGGCTGTTTCAACTGGTAGGCCCCCCGCGACTAAACCCACGATAATGGATGTAACAGTGCTTGAGGATTGGATCAATGCAGTTGCAATGATACCGATCATCAGGCTAGCAACAGGGTGAGAAGCAAATAAGAATAATGTATTTGCTTCCTTTCCTACTGCCCATTTGAAACCACTACCAACCATGGATACTGCAACAAGTAGTGTATAAAGCATTAATGCCAGATTGGCCCAACGTACCCAATTATTAGAGCTGTTAATCGGTGCAGCAGTCGAGGCTTGGGATGTCATAAAAGAAATCTCCGTGTCAGTTGTATGTCAATGAAAGGACCTGAAAGCGATAGTAGGGATAAAATATTGCACTAATATTACAATTGGACTACTGATACCTTTCTATTATCAATAGGATTGATATAACTTAGGACAAGAACTTGTATTTTTATCGTTATTAAACAGATTACTATGATTCTTTATCGACGTTGTGCAACTGCTCGCCTTTTATTTAAATAGGCTGTGTTTGGGTTACATCTCGGAGAAAGTCTTTTTGTTTATGGTAATAATAAAATTATCTTTGTAGATACATCATGTTTATTCGTTAAACATTTTGGATATTGTGATGGTGTTGTTGATTCAATCAGGCCTATAACGCACTGATCCAAATCTTTTTGCAGTCTTAATTTGTCTGCTGGTGAACAAGCATAACGAGTCTTAGAACTTTGTTCATCGCTTTCACATTTACCAATGCTTAACTAACTTGAGTATTGTAATTAACCTGAATTACGTATAAGAAATGCACTGAATGCCCAAGTCTCGATCTGATCATTTGAAATAAACTATTGACTGGACAAGGACTTGGTCATGAATAACTGAGACGCTGTTTTCGTTGATGTCGATGGCTTTTGCTCGACTTTCCTCTCTGATCGGGAAAAACACCTAATTGCTTTCGGTGTTAAATAAAGAAACAAACCTTCTCGCCTTTCAGTTAGCGAAGTGATGACGATAGTGATAGCTTTCCATCAATTTGGGTATTGAGACTTTAAAACCTATTACATCTACTTTGTTTGTCGCTACTTCACCAACGAATTTCCTGAATTATTCAGCTACACGAGAATTCTCAAGCTTATGCAAGGTGTTTTGGTTCCGCTTTGCTTTTACCTCACTCACCGTCAGGAAAAGCCAACAGGGATTGCCTTCGTTGATTCGTCCCAGCTACAGGTTTGTCACAACCTCCGCATTCTCAGATATCAGGTTGTTAAAGGTACTGCTCCTCGACTCAGTAAACAATACTTAACTTCTATGATCTTCGAACGCTTACTAATGCAAGTGTATGTGGGGGATTCCAGCGGGACATTCATCAACATAAAAACTGAATTGAGAAAACCTTCTAATCTATGAAGTGGGAGCTTGAAAATACCTTTCACCATCAGTACCGTTTCAATTTTAGTATCCGAAAATATAAAGCCACGGTTACGATGACCGTGATGCTTTAGGCAATACCATGCCTTAATAGCAGCGATGTTTATCCAAAAAGTCACTAAGCTACGGTTTACTAATGCTTGATGATATTGTTTCCAGTTTTTGATCTTGATCTTTCCATTTCCCATCATCACCTCCCACTTAACTCCATGATAATCTAATCGTAGGAATTGCGATTAGTTCAGATATGTTGGAAATAACGCTGCTTAAAGGTGGAAAGATTGTCATTGCTAAGCAAAATTATGGGCGAGATATTAATAAAAGTGGTATAGACTAGTTTCTATATAAGAATAGTCATTTAGTAGGAAATTCCTGTAGGATGATTAAATAATATCATTCAGTTTCAACTAGATATGAAGAATTGTGAGAAATGACGTCGATATAGTATCACTGGCATGTATGTTAATTTGGCTGCCGTTGTATTGTTGTACGAGTTTTGTACAGCAAAAATTAACTGCCCCTAGTAATTAATAATTACGAATGACAAATTATAATGGAGTGCTTTAAATGACTGATGTAATTCGTCAGTTTCTCAAAATGGAGTCAGCCGGTGGTTTAGTGCTGATGGTTGCTGCAATACTAGCAATATGCATTGTAAACTCCCCATTGCAATTACTCTATGAGAGTGTATTGCATCGCTATATAGCAGGTTTGTCTATAGGACATTGGATAAACGATGGCCTAATGTCTATCTTTTTCCTTCTAATTGGTCTTGAAGTGAAGAGAGAATTAATAGAAGGTGCCCTCAATACGAAAGAAAAGGCTATTTTCCCAGCCATTGCAGCTATTGGCGGTATGTTGTTTCCTGCGTTAGTGTATCTGACCTTTAATTTTAATGACCCTCTGACCGCAAGTGGCTGGGCGATACCCTCGGCAACTGATATTGCATTTGCACTGGGTGTGATGGCACTGCTGGGAAAGCGAGTCCCTCTATCACTAAAAGTGTTCTTGTTGGCGTTGGCAATCATTGATGATCTGGGTGTTATTGTCATAATCGCTTTTTTCTATAGCAGTGATCTGTCATTGATAGCATTGACGATAGCTTTTCTTTCAACCGTAGCATTATATTTGATGAACAATAAAAATGTGACGGATATTAAATGGTACATGTTGATTGGACTGATATTGTGGTTCAGTGTTCTTAAGTCGGGTGTACATGCAACACTTGCTGGTATAATACTTGGTTTTATCATTCCGCTTGAGGGTAAGAAAAATGGAAAGTCACCACTAAAAACGCTGGAACATGCGATTCACCCTTATGCGGCATTCTTGATTCTTCCACTGTTTGCGTTCGCTAATGCTGGTGTATCCCTAGAAGGTGTGTCGTTAGCTAGCTTAACCAATACCTTACCGATTGGTATCGCACTAGGATTGTTGATGGGTAAGCCCTTAGGTATATTTATGTTTTGCTGGGTATCTGTGAAGATCGGTCTAGCAAAGCTACCTGAAAAAGTGAATTTCAAACAGATTTTTGCAGTGTCATTATTGTGTGGAATTGGTTTTACGATGTCGATCTTTATTTCATCATTGGCATTTTCTGGGGTTGGTGAAAGCTACATTACACTCTCGAGACTAGGCATCTTAATGGGTTCAACTCTTTCGGCTCTAGCAGGATATTCCTTGCTGAATGTTGTGTTACTGGAATCGAATGAGGTAGATGAAAATTGTGATGAAAAGAAGGTTCGTATTGATTATTAGCTGTATTTTGTTGAATGTATTAGTGTTATCAACAAACTACTCATTTATTCAATAGGTATATTTTGGTGGCTACCGTGGTGTTATTTCCCAAATATCTGAACTAATCACAATTCCTACGATTAGATTATCATGGAGTTAAGTGGGAGGTGATGGTGGGAAATGGAAAGATCAAGATCAAAAACTGGAAACAATATCATCAAGCATTAGTAAACCGTAGCTCAGTGACTTTTTGGATAAACGTCGCTGCTATTAAGGCGTGGTGTCGCCTAAAGCATCACGGTCATCGTAACCGTGGCTTTATATTTTCGGATACCAAAATTGAAACGGTACTGATGGTGAAAGGTATTTTCAAGCTCCCACTTCATGGATTAGAAGGCTTTCTCAATTCAGTTTTTACGTTGATGAATGTCCCGCTGGAATCCCCTACATACACTTGCATTAGTAAGCGTTCGAAGATCATAGAAGTTAAGTACCCTTTGCCGAGTCGAGGAGCAGTCTCCCACATCGTTATTGATGCCACAAGCTTAAAATTATACGACGAAGGTGAATGAGAAACGCGTAAACATGGGAAGGAGAAGCGACGGATCTGGCGCAAACAGCATCTTGCCGTTAATGTGTCTACTCAGGAGTTTATTGCTGCAGAAGTTATCCTAGTTTTTGTGGGTGATAAGTGAGGTTTTACCTATATTGCTTAACTCATTACGACGAAAGATACAGCAAGTAAGTGCTGATAGATCCTATGACACAAGAGCGTGTCACCACGTACTGAAGAACAAAGAAATAACGCCCTGTATTCCACCTCGAAGCAACGCGGGGTACTGGGAGAAAGGGCATTCTAGAAATGAAGCTGTCAAGGCTTTAAAAGAGGCTAAACTGGTGGAGTGGAAAAAAAACAAGGATTATCATAAACGCTCATTAGCAGAGACAGCAATGCTTCGCTATAAACAGTTGCTCAGCCCTAAACTTATTCTTCGTAATTAACCAACTTGAAAAAGACTCTCTTATACAGATTTGAGGCTATTTCCTTAATTCAAGAGAAAGCCCAAGACAAACTACATCTAGAATACGGTTTTAGGTAGCATCCTGTGTATTTAGGTGACAACGATAAGACCATACCATCATCAAGATTCCAGTTATAACCATCGGAGCTGATAAGATTTGTCCCATGCTAATCCAATCTCCAAACAACCCCAAATGCGCATCTGGCTCTCGATAAAACTCCACAATAATACGGAATGCACCATACCCAATCAAGAATAAGCTTGATACTGCCCCCATTGGACGTGGCTTACGAATAAACCAATTTAGGATAAAAAACAATACAACACCCTCAAGCATCAATTCATAGAGTTGTGACGGATGACGTACAATAGGATTGTCGATTGGAAATACTACGCCCCACGCCGCATCAGTTTTACGTCCCAAAAGTTCGCCATTGATAAAATTACCTAATCGACCGGCACCCAAGCCAAATGGTACGAGCGGTGCGATAAAATCGGAAACCACGAATAAATTACGGTTTGTGCGGGAGGAGAACCATACTAAGGCAAATATCACGCCCAATAGACCACCATGAAAAGACATTCCTCCCATCCAGACCTTAAACAAGAATAAGGGATTGTTGAGGAAGACATCAAATTGATAAAACAACACATAACCAATGCGACCACCGAAAACTACCCCAAGAAACCCAGCAAAAAGAAGATCACTGACTTCATCACGTGTCCAACCACTACCCAGCTTATCTGCACGACAGTTTGCCAACCAGAAAGCAAAGACCAATCCAGCCAGATACATCAATCCATACCAGCGAACAGCGACTGAACCAATTTCAATCACAATTGGATCTATTTGCGGAAATTTTAAAGACATTAATTATATTTTCCTTAGGTTAAAAACATACGAGCTCCCACCAAAAGCAAAAATACAGCAAATATTCGCTTAATAATGGAAGTTGATAAACGTGAAGCAAGTTTAGCACCATATTTCGTTGTAAATACTGAAGTGGTTGTGATACCAATCAATGCGGGTAAGTAAACATATCCAACACTGTACTTGAATAACGGTTCCGGTTGTGATAGACCAAGAACGATAAAGCTAGACATGCCTGCCGCAGCAAGGAATACCCCACAAAAAGATGCTGTACCAATAGCTTTATGCATTTTAATACCACAGTAAGTCAAATAAGGCACAGTAAAAGAACCACCACCGATACCCACTAAACTAGAAAGAATCCCTATAATGCAGCCATTTAATACATGGGCTGTAGTGAAGGAAAGTGCTCGTGCTGTTTCAGCACGTAATGAAAACATCATTTGAAGCGCCAACATCCACACGATCCCACCAAATATACGTGGTAGGTAATTGACAGGTAAACGGTCGGCAATCACACTACCTATAACCCCACCCATCAAAAGACTTGGCAGGAGGGCCTTAATCACATAAGGCTGTACATTTCCCAATCGATAGTGGGACAAAGCAGAAGACAAGGAAGTGATAACAATGCTAGCTAAAGAAGTCGCCAACGCCATAGGCATAATTAGTATTGGTGAAGAAATACCCGCCCATGGCAGTACAGATGACAATGTGGGCACAATGAGCAAACCGCCGCCGATTCCCAGTAATCCCGCTAGTAATCCTACACAGCAGCCTAAAACTAGACAAACAACGAAAAACCACATGGTAGTATCCATCATGAGTGTATTCCTGTTTTCCTACCCTCGTGATGTCACCAAACTTATACCGCTTAAATACATCTTCTAACCTATAAAGTAGCATCACTAGCCACTGAAAGATCAAGTACCGCGTTAACATGTTGCTATCACGCATCACAAGGGATGTGACTAAGTAAGATAATTAATCTTGGCCATACTGTCAGTATCCATACTAAGCTGGCGATAGCCACCAGTAGCATTGCACCAATTAGATCAACCGAAAATTCAACACAGATACAAATAGGCCGTTGTACTGCTTTCGATACCTTACTATTTGAACCAGTACGACAAAATCTGGAAGATGACATGTATGATATAGATCAGTTAAAGAGAACATTTTTCCGATGAGTACCTGATAATCATTGTTTCAGGTTATTAGATGCTTTTGATCTTTTCTGTACAAAATTCGTCCAACAATATAACAACAACCACATTAATATAAATGCCAATGATACTATGCTGACACAATTTCTTCCTAATTTGTCATTTATAGTTAGAACTGAATGATAGGGTCGAATTTCCCAAAGGAGTTCTCTACTAAATGACGATACTTATATAGAGATAAGTCTATACCACTTTTATCGATATCTCTCCCATAATTTTGTTTAGCAACGATGCTCTTTCCACCTTTAAGCTCTACATATTTTTTGAATAATGTGCTGTCATAACCTTTATCAGCAACAATCTTATTGACTTCTACTTTGTAGTCTACAAGACTCTTTGCATGAAAATATCGCACCTTTGTTCTTCTGATAACTCGAAATAAATAACCTGAGCTGCGATAAGAAATGAACTAAATGCTAGAGTCGCCAAATATTTTTTTCCTCATTTAACAGTTTTTTTCCTCATTTAACAATTACTCGCACCATCCCATAGCGCAAACTTACATTTTCCATGGTTAGGATGAGAAGTTCAAATAAACCACCAGTGGTTATACAACAACTCCATAATTCTTTCTTTTTGCGCTTTTTCATATTACCTACATCATAGTCTTCAGACAGCTTCTTAATTTATTCTTCGCTCAGATCTTTAGGTAGTCGCTTTGGGATAATGAAGTCACTTCGGTAATATCCCATTCGATCCGAGATTATATGCAGTGTATGAGTCAATGGGTAAGTCAGTTTTTAACTTGCAGAAAAGACTAACAATATTTAGACCATCGATGATGTCATATCCGCTTATAACTGTACTTTCAATATTAGCAATGTTTAACGCATCAATAATGCTCAGTCTACTGCATAGAGTTGTGGTTTCAAGTGCTTTATCTTATCCTGTACATATCCATCCATGGGTGATCTTTATCATTTACACTAGATGGACAGCATAAATGAATACAATGATTTCATACTTGCTGCAGTGTACTTTGTGTTTATCATAGTGACGGATGTAATCCCGTTGTTTTTTACGTAAAAATTTCGGGGAATATTTCTAGGCACTTTATGTCGGAAGTCATTGTGATGGAGGAATTTATTCATGCCTATAATTATATACTTTACGCCAAATTACTGTTCAACATAGGTGGCACCTTGAAAGGTGTGCTGATAAGTAAAATTGATGAAATTTTTGATGATCTTTAGGGTTGCAGTGGTTGAAAAGTAGCCGTTTGAATCCTTATTTTCAATGGCTTTAGCTTCTCCAGCTATTCGTAGTCTTTTGGACAGTGCCTGAAAGTCGTTTAACGGATGCGCTGATTTTAAGAAATCTTTGCAGTGTTCCAACCTACTGATGTAAACAGTTGTATTTTTACGCGGAAGCGTACTCAACCTTCACACGTTGAGTCCCTAGTTTTTTCTTTGTCAATCTCACTTTCATAACGCGTAGACTGATCCTCCTGTTATGAAAATAAAGCCAATTACCGCGAGTATAGCATCCAGATGCATGCAAAAAAACATACATCTGAGGATATTATTAATCCTTGATAAAATCGACGAATCTACCAATTGATGAACTGGTATTAAGCACAATAGTAGGTTCTCACTTTTAGCTTGTTACCGAATTTACAATCAAACGCGATAGGCATAAGGTTAAGCGTAAGATGACTGGCATTTTTTTGGATCGACAAAGCGCATCACAATCATAGCAATCAAAGTCGGAACCAGCCATACCATGCCATAGTTAAACAGTGGCAAACCACTAAACATTGACATATCAACACCACCAACTTTCGCAGCATCAATCAATGTAAACATTAATGACACCCCCAACACTACACGATATGTTAGGATTGGGTTAGGCATGAAGCTACGAAGGAAGGTCAACGCAATCAGAGCGATCGCAACTGGATATAAGCAAAATAATACAGGAATTGAAACTGCAATCAATTGTGTCAAACCTACGTTTGACACAACTGCAGAAGCAATCGACAGAATCACAACCCATTGGTGATAATTGAATTTATCACTTAAGATACTAAAGTAATCAGCACATGCTGATACAAGGCCTATAACCGTGGTCAGACATGCCAGAATAATAATGGTTGATAAGACAATTTGTCCCGTAGAACCAAACAGAACCGTCACGTATGAAGACAAAATTGAGCCACCATTTGTTGCACCAATCGCTACAGTTGATGCGGTTGCGCCTAAATAAAATAGTGATACGTAAACAATCGTCAGACCCACTGCGGCAATCACCCCTGCCAATATTAGATACCTGCACGTCTGTGCATCAGAGTTGATGCCTTTTTTACGGATTACATCCACAATCAACATGCCAAACATCAAGGCAGCTAAGGTATCCATAGTATTATAACCTTCAAGGAAACCTGTGGTAAATGCTTGATCAATGTACGTGCCTTGTGCGGCACCGATATCACCTAAGGGGTTTACTATGACGGAAATAGCAAGAATAGACAGTGACACAAACAAGATGGGTGTTAATAGTTTACCAATAGTGTCAATCAATTTTCCTTCAAACAGAGATAAAAACATGACAATGGTGAAAAACGAGACAGAGAAGAGTACCAATTCAAGCTCACTTTCATCACTCAGAAACGGCTTAAATCCCATTTCGTAAGCAACTAGACCCGCACGTGGCGCCGCGAATGCAGGACCGATGATGATAAAAATTAATACCGCCATCAATGTAGCCACTGAGACAGGAAGATCACGGGTTAATCCCTTCCAACAACCTCCGGATACAGCGATTGCGATGATACCAATCAAGGGAAGACCCACTGCTGTAATCAGAAAACCTAGCATACCTGAAAACATATGCTCACCTGCGAGCAATCCTGCTTGCGGTGGGAAAATTAGATTGCCTGCCCCGAGGAAAAACGCGAAAGTCATAAACCCTAGTGCCAGTATATCATTAGCCTTTAAATTATCTCTCACTTCGTACTACCTTCGTGTGTGCGTATAATTGATTTGTCATCAATTGCCTAAAAGTTCTAATTGTATGTACTAATCGTAGGATTTGTTGCACAAGATGATGCCCGATTATGACCATACAGACAATAGATTATTAAAAATAGTGATAGCAAAACTTTTAGTTAAGAAAGTAATTTTTATCCTGTTATTCAATTCTTTGTAGAAGAATTAAGGGAGAATACCTGAATTCAGGTTTGAAATCCGCCACTGTCCAGTCAAACAGCGTTGTTGATTAAATCAGGCCTATAACGAACTAATCCCAATATTTTTTATAGTCTTAATTTGTCTGCTGGCTAACAGGAATACCGAGTCTTGAAATTTTATTTATCACTTTCATATTTTCAAGTGGTTCACTAACTTGAGCATTATAATTAACCTGAACTGCAGATAAGAAATGAACTAAATACCCAAGTCGCGATCTGATCGTTTGAAATAAACTATTGACTTCCGAAGGACTTGGGAATGAATAACTTAGCCGCTGTTTTCGTCGATGTCGACGACTTCTACCAGAGTTTCCTCCCTGCATAGGAAAAACACCTAATTTCTTCCGATATCAAACAAAGAAACAAGCCTTTTCGCCTCTCAGTTAGCGAAGTGATGACGATAGTGATAGCTTTCTATCAATCTGGGTATTGAGACTGCAAGACCTATTTTATCCACTTTGTTTGCCGTTACCTCACGAACGAATTTCCTAAATTAGTTAGCTACACAAGGATGCTCAAGCTCATGCAAGATTTTTTGGTTCCGCTTTGCTTTTACCTCACTCACCGTCAGTGATTACCTTCGTTGATTCATCCAAGCTATAGGTTTGTTACAACCTACGCATTCTTAAACATCAGTTTTTTAAAGGTAACGCGAAGAGATGAGAAGAAACGACGGGGTGGTTCTACGGGGATAAAGTTTATATCTCTGATCCATTGTAGCGGGAACTTGTAGATAAGGGAGTTACACTGATAACGGGTGTGAAAAAATATGAAACCCAAAGTGATGAAACTTTGTAACCGCCTGATGCTCCAGAAACGATTTATTATTGAAACCGTTTTTGGCCAACTAAAACATATATCTCAAATCGAGAATTCTCGGCACCGTGTAGTTATATCATCTTTAATGGTCAATTTGCTGGTGGGGCGTATCGCGTATTCATTTCAACCAAAGAAGCTGAGCATCAAGATGAGTTGGTTTGATAAGCAAGCGCTTATGCAAATCTGAGGTTAATGCAAGTGTATCTATGGAATTTCAGCGGGATATTCTTCAACGTAAAACCGAATTGAGGCCGCCTGTTAACGCACGAAGTGGGAGAGTGAAAATATCTTTTACCATCAATGTCGTTTTAATCGTAATATAGAAAGATATAAATTCACTGTTATGATGACCGTGATGCTTTGGCAAAGCCATGCCTTAATGGCAGCGTCGTTTATCCAAAAAGTCATTGAGCCAAGGTTTACTAATGCTTGATTATATTGTTTCCAGTTGTTGATTTTGTGCTTGACCTTTCCCATCATCACCTTCCACTTAATTCCATAATGATCTAATCGTAGGAATTGTGATTAGTGCAAATATTTGGGGAAACAACGCCCTGAGCAACTGCTTATAACGATACATTTCTGTTTCGGTTAATAAACGTTTGTGATAAACACTATCCTGTTTACACACATGTATATTTCAGGTAACGGAGGGAGGTGCATTCATGAGCGTCTCAGCACGCATACGTTACCCTATGTGATTAGAGGTGAACTTAGACCGCCTAAAGCACGATGTACCGGTGTATATGGCATGACAGAAGTAATGACGGTGTCCTATACAAGGACATTCCTTGGCATAGCAAACCCTACAAAATTAAAATGAGCAGCGACGATAAGGTAAAATATAAAGAACCGTATTTGCATTGAGAAATGGACTGATATTGCAGACGATAAGGTCGAGTTTGGTTAGTTAGTAATGACACGGTCGTCGGAACGTGACAGAAATCTTTTCTGCTTACCTTGGTGGATAAAGCCAATAAACTCTGCTGCATCAGAAAGATGCCTAATAAGCAGGGGGGTACAGTGGTGGAAACGTTTATTGATATTGTAAATTCCACTTTCCATGACTTAAAACCATCACGTCAGACAACGATACAGCGTACAGAGGTCATGAAGAGAGCGCTAAAATCAAAGACGATTATTTCTGTTTTGCTAGACCTTTATAGATCAAATGATCAGGGCTAAATTAGCATATCAATGGTCTGATAAGGCGATTTTTGTCAAAGAAAACTAATTTCAACGAGGTCAATAATGAGGAAATTGATTAAGATAGAACATATCGTGAATACACGTGGTAGAGTGAGTCTTGGATATTGCTTTCCTAACGATATTTTTTAAAGTATTTAATGGTGGTTTAAGATATGATATCTGTGCATTTCAAATGATGGAGGGCAAAGTTTCTGTATTAAGCTACATGACTGTGCGTTGACTTTTATGATAAAGTATACAGGCCATGAGGGTTGAGGGTATTGTGGCACCAAACAATAGGAGTTTTGTAAACACGGATTTAAGTATTATATGCATTAGAAATTCTCGTTTAGGAAGGTTATCATCTGTTCGTCACGGGCAATGTCCTTTAGTACCACTTCAAGCAGGCTGTTTAATGCAACTCCAATGTCTTCAACCGACGCATTCATTGTTCCTTCTATGGTTGATCTCCCAGTATAACGCTTAACCAGCTTATTATTTTTAGTTTCTGCAACGAGCTGAATTTGTACATTTGTGGTCATTTCATGTGAAAACACGGAGTTTTTTACTTTGACAAGTGCATCAAGCAAATCTAGACGAAGTTTTCCAATACCATCGGTATTCACATAAAAACCTTGAGAGTTCAGCTGACGAATTAATACATCTTCAAGGACGTCAAGAATGTTTGATGTGGCATGAATAGGTTGGACATTTTCTCGACCATTATCGACGAAAGCCACAAATTGTGCGATACGTAGATCACGACTATCGACCATGACGGATTTATTTTGAGCGACAGGAGCAGACGATATGGTTGGTTGGGGTGCTATAGTTATCGGATACACCGGAGGTGTAGAGCAAGCATTCAGACCGAAAACCAGCCCTGAGACAAGTAGAATTATTTTCATGGGTTAACAGATCCCTTTAATTTTGTCCATTTGAAGAGATACGATAATAACAAATTTTCTGTGGGAGACAATGACGTATGCAGATCTGAGGTTAACTGACGTAGGCTGCGAGGTTTTAAATTACTCGCGGAGGTTATCAAAGGCGTGAAATTCAGAGATGACATTCGTAAAACAAACGTCAATTATCAGGATACTGCTATGGAAGCTGTATACCAGATTTGACCATAGCGAGTGATGTCTTCGATAGCTTTTTCATGTGTAAAATTCCT
Source organism: Candidatus Enterovibrio escicola (assembly GCF_002464935.1). Taxonomy (GTDB): domain Bacteria; phylum Pseudomonadota; class Gammaproteobacteria; order Enterobacterales; family Vibrionaceae; genus Enterovibrio; species Enterovibrio escicola. The sequence goes on along the minus strand of NZ_NBYY01000009.1, from coordinate 126,084 downwards.
ATTTCTTGTCATTATAATAAACACTATTAAAACGTCCTCCGTCATCTGGAATGCACAACCTAGCGGTGAATCAGCCAGACTAAAGTACACCTCCGTATCCTCATTTTTGCTTGGAGATGTGCATGGTTCGTAAACAGTTAAATGATAATGACCGATTTTATATTGAGAAACGATTAGTTGAGGGTGATTCATTTAACCAGATTGCTCAAATACTTGCTTGTGTTCACTCCACTATCAGTCGAGAAAGAAAGAGCCATATCCCAAACAATTTTCAAGGCGTATGCTATCATCGCTTTGCACTAAAACAGGATAAAGGAACCCGCTCCAACTCTACACCTAGGCACAACTATTGTGGTGGGTACAGCCAATAAATGCTGCTGCCCTTAGTTAAAGATACCAAATAAGCAGGCAGGTACAGTGATGGAGACGTTTGTTGATATTGTCAATTCCACACTTTCCATGAGTTCACAACCCTAACGTCAGATAAAGGAAACTGACCACAACGAGGTCAATGATGAGGAAATTGCCGAGATAGATCACATCTTCAATACACGTGTTAGAGCGAGTTTTAGATATAGCTCTCCAAACGTTATTTTTTAGAGTCTTTGATGGCGATGCACGATATAACACCTGTGTATTTCATCTGACGGATGCTATGCTTTAACGCTCCTTATCTAATTTATACTGAAATGCTATTTTATCGCTGTGATTCTGTATTATCGTACTCTAACATTACAATACTCTATTGGAGGTAAGATTAGTGCCTAAATGAGTACTGCATTATGAAAAATAAATAAAAAACGGCTTTCTGCAATTTTTTATTTAAACACTAAGAGTTATCACATAGCTTTAATTTTAGCAATTAAGTTTGCTTTATTACGAGCAGCCTTGTTTTTGTGGATCAGGCCTTTAGTAGCCATCCGGTCAAGAATAGATTGTATTTCACTATATGCTATAGTGGCCACTTCTTTGTTACCCGCTACGATGGCTGCGATGGTTTTTTTCATGTAGGTGCGCATCATTGAGCGACGACTTGCATTATGCTGGCGGCACTTCTCTGATTGAATTGCCCGCTTCTTAGCAGATTTAATATTCGCCAAGGGTATAACTCCAATATTATTATATTCGGTGACAGTTTAGGTCAAGGAATATGCCTCGGAACACTTGTGTTGTCAATTCATTTATGCAGAGATCAACCATACGCACGCTAGACTCTCTAGCATTGGCGGATAGTGACTATCGCGGTTAATATGGCGAAAAACCCTATCAAGATTATTCGCCTGAAGTAAGCCGTCTATGAGTAAAATGAACTATTTTTTCAAAAAAGTTATCGTCAGTATGGTGGAAGTAAACCACTAGGGAATTAATAAGAGGGCGACCATTTTAAGGAGATATATGTGTCAAAACAATTGCTTCGTTCTGGAATAGTTGTTAGTTGCATGACGATGGTATCTAGGATCATGGGTTTGGTGAGGGATGTGGTGATTGCGAACCTTTTGGGAGCAGGGGCTACTGCTGATGTGTTTTTCTTCGCCAATAAAATTCCTAACTTCCTGCGTCGATTATTTGCTGAAGGTGCCTTCTCGCAAGCATTTGTGCCTGTACTCTCAGAATATCAAGCCAGTGAAGATAAAAATAAAACTCGCGAATTAATTGCGTACGTGTCTGGTACACTCGGGGTATTAGTTACGCTGGTCACCTTAATGGGTGTTATTGCATCGCCAGTGATTGCGGCGTTATTTGGTGCAGGATGGTTTATTGATTGGGTTAACGAGGGTTCCTCTGCATACAAATTTGAACTTGCTTCGCTCATATTAAAAATCACGTTTCCGTATTTGTGGTTTATTTCATTCGTAGCGTTGTCATGCTCAATTTTGAACACTCTTGGACGGTTTGCTGTTTCATCGTTCACTCCTGTTTTCTTAAATGTAGGCATGATTTCAGCGGCTATCTGGATTGCTCCCAACCTTGAACAACCAGAGATAGGGTTGGGAATAGGTGTGTTTTTAGGGGGTATGACTCAGTTTGCATTTCAATTACCCTTTCTTTATCGAGAAGGGATGTTAGTTCGACCTAAGTGGGGTTGGATGCACCCAGCTGTGGTTAAGATCCGTACCTTAATGATCCCTGCATTATTTGGTGTCTCTGTGAGCCAAGTAAACTTGCTTTTCGATACTTTTATTGCGAGTTTTTTATCTACGGGTTCTATAAGTTGGCTCTATTACTCTGATCGCTTACTGGAGTTCCCACTGGGATTGTTTGGTATTACTATTGCAACTGTAATTTTACCTACATTATCTAAAAGGCATATTGAGCAATCTGTAGAACAATTCACCAACACCATGGATTGGGGGATAAGAATGGTTTTCCTGCTTGGTCTTCCCGCGATGGTGGGTATTTTGTTGCTGGCAAAGCCATTGCTGATGGTGCTTTTTATGCGTGGTGAGTTTAGGGAGGCAGATGTGGATGCAGTATCCCTGTCTTTGATGGCGTACACTTCGGGTCTGCTGAGTTTTATGTTGATTAAAGTATTAGCATCCGGTTATTTTGCGCGCCAAGACACCAAAAGCCCTGTGCGCTATGGCATTATTGCTATGGTTACCAATATAATGCTTAATCCGATTTGTGCTTTATTTTATGGATACATCGGCTTGGCCACGTCAACGTCGGTATCAGCGTTAGTGAACGCAGCCTTGTTGTATCAAGGTCTGCATAATCAGGGTGTATACCGCATGAGAAAGGAGACGATCATCTTCACTGTTCGTTTAATGTTTGGTTCTGTGCTGATGGGGTGTCTGTTGTACTGGTGGATGCCCACTAATACTGAGTGGTTGTCTATGGGGTTGAGAGGTCGCGAGCAAATTTGTGCAGGTCTAATTGGTGCAGGAATTATCACTTATTTTGTATCGTTACTCATTTTAGGTGTACGTCCACATCAACTCCGCACCAACGGCTGAACGATCTGCGCGTGTAATATATAATCTCTCTGCTTTCTAGGAGAAAGTAATTTTACCATTATGGAATTAATCAGGGGTATTCATAACATATGCGACAAACACCAAGGCTGTGTACTGACAATCGGTAATTTTGACGGTGTTCATTTGGGACATCAACAAGTATTAAACCAAGTGGTCTCAAAGGCTCATGAATTAGGGTTACCGTCTACGGTAATGCTTTTTGAACCTCAACCTGAAGAGTTATTCTCCGCTGATCAAGCGCCAGCTAGGCTGACTCGTTTACGTGACAAATACACGCAATTTGCGAAATTAGGTGTCAAGCGGCTTTTAGTTGTGGATTTCAATACTAAATTTGCTGAGATGACGCCTTATGATTTTGTGCATTGCTTGTTGATGGAACAGTTGGGTGTTAAGTTCCTCGTTGTTGGTGATGACTTTCGCTTTGGCGCTAAGCGTCAAGGTGATTTTTGTTACTTAGAGCAAGAGGCAAATTCCGGACAATTTGAAGTGGCGAGTACGCAAAGTTGCTGTGTTTTTGATCGGCGTGTCAGTAGTACTGCTATTCGACATGAGTTGGCACTTGGTAAACAAGATGCAGCCGAGCAAATGTTAGGTCGACGTTACAGTATCAGCGGTAGAGTATCTCATGGCAAGAAGCTTGGGCGTGCGATGGGGTTTCCTACGGCAAATATACCGATTAAGTGTCTTGTATCTCCTGTTTCAGGCGTTTACGTGGTAAACGTATGTGGTATCAAAAAGAATCAATGGTTAAGTGGTGTGGCCAATGTAGGTACACGACCAACTGTAAATGGTGTATGCCAACAATTGGAAGTTCACCTATTTGATTTTGCAAAAGACCTCTATGGTCGACATGTTGAAGTGCAATTTCTGCATAAGCTGAGAGATGAGAAAAAGTTTAGCTCAATTGATGAGCTAAAAACCCAAATTGAATTTGATGCTCAGACCGCCCGTTCGTGGCTGATTGGTCAATAATGTTTACAATATCCATGCGGATGAACAATCAATGAGTGACTTTAAAGATACGTTGAACCTGCCAGTAACAGCATTTCCAATGCGAGGTAATCTTGTACAGCGTGAACCGGAAATTCTCAAGCATTGGTATGAAGAAGATCTTTATGGCGAGATCCGTAAAGTAAAAAAAGGCAAGAAATCTTTCATCCTTCATGATGGACCACCTTATGCGAACGGCAATATTCACATTGGTCATGCTGTAAACAAAATCCTCAAAGACATTGTTATTAAGGCAAAGACATTATCGAACTTTGATGCGCCTTACATCCCAGGTTGGGACTGTCATGGTCTACCAATCGAACTAATGGTTGAAAAGGAAATTGGTAAACCTGGGAAAAAAGTATCAGCAGCAGAATTTCGCCAGAAATGCCGTGAATATGCAGAACAACAAGTTGAAGGTCAAAAGGTAGATTTCAAACGTTTGGGTGTGTTGGGTGAATGGAACAAGCCATACTTAACCATGGATTTCCATACTGAAGCCAACATCATACGTGCACTAGGTAAGATTGCGAATAACGGCCATTTAGAAAAAGGTTTTAAACCTGTTCATTGGTGTACTGACTGTGCCTCTGCACTTGCAGAAGCAGAGGTGGAATATGAAAATATAGTATCACCGTCAATTGACGTGATGTTTCGTGCGGCTGATGAAGTGACTGTATTGTCAAAGTTCAACTTAACTAGAGATTATGACGGGAAAGGTGAGATTTCGATTGTTATCTGGACAACTACACCTTGGACGTTACCAGCAAACCGTGCTGTAGCTGTCTCTGGTGATCGGGAATATGTTTTGCTCCAAGTTGACGGTAGTAGACCTCGTCGGTTGATCATGGCGTCAGAACTTGCAAAAAAAGTGATGGATCGTGTGGGTATTGATCACTTCCATAATCTTGGTTTCTGTAAGGGAAATGCGTTGGAATTACTGCGTTTTAATCACCCATTCTATAAATTTGACGTGCCGGTTATCTTAGGGGAGCACGTTACTATTGAAACAGGTACAGGTGCGGTTCATACGGCGCCTGGTCACGGTCAGGAAGACTTCGTAGTAGGTAAAAAATATAACCTAGAAGTGGCTAATCCTGTTGATAGGAATGGTATATATCTCTTAGATACCGAATTGTTTGCTGGCCAGCATGTGTTGCAAGCGAATGATCATGTTATTCAAGTATTGAAAGAGCATGGCGGATTGTTGCACCATCATATGTATGAGCACAGTTACCCACATTGCTGGCGTCATAAAACACCGATCATTTTCCGTGCGACACCACAATGGTTTATCTCAATGGAAAAATCAGAGTTGCGTGTAAAAGCACTAAAAGAGATCAAAAATGTTCAATGGATTCCTGAATGGGGTCAAAACTGTATTGAATTGATGATGGAAGGCCGTCCAGATTGGTGTATTTCACGTCAACGTACTTGGGGTGTGCCAATGGCTCTATTTGTTCACAAGGAAACGGCTGAACTTCACCCAAATACTATTAATTTTATTGAAAAAGTAGCTTTAGAAGTAGAAAAAGTGGGTGTGCAAGCATGGTGGGATCTTGATGCAACAGTCATGTTGGGTGCCGATGCTGACGATTATGAGAAAGTGTTGGATACACTCGACGTTTGGTTTGACTCAGGCGTAACACATTTTGCTGTTATAAACCAAGATAAAGAGTTTGGTGACTACGAGGCTGATATGTACTTAGAAGGTGCGGATCAGCATCGTGGTTGGTTTCAGTCTTCGTTGATCACATCGGTATCAATTAAAAATAAAGCACCTTACAAGCAAGTCCTTACGCATGGTTTTACTGTGGATGGTCATGGTCGTAAGATGTCCAAATCAATTGGTAATGTGGTTTCTCCACAAGAAATCATGAATAAATTGGGTGGTGATATCCTGCGATTATGGGTTGCCTCAACAGATTACACTGGAGAAATGACTGTTTCTGATGAAATATTGAATCGTAGTGCCGACGTGTATCGTCGCATTCGTAACACAGCTCGCTTCTTGCTGGCAAACTTAAATGGTTTTCATCCAGAAACGGATATGGTTTCTGCAGAAAATATGATGGTTATCGATCGCTGGGCTGTGGGTAAAGCTCTAGAAGTACAGCAAGAAGTCTTAAAAGCATTCGAAGAGTGTAACTTCCGTCAAGTGGCACAGCGGTTAATGCAATTCTGTTCGGTAGAAATGGGTTCATTTTATTTAGACATCATCAAAGACCGTCAATACACTGCAAAAGCAGGTAGTAATGCGCACCGAAGTTGTCAAACAGCATTATTCCATATCATGGAAGCATTGGTGCGTTGGATGGCACCCATTATGTCGTTTACAGCTGATGATATTTGGAATGAAATGCCATTGTTTCAGTCTGATAAAACAGTACGTAGTAAGTTTGTTTTTACTGAAGTATGGTATGACGGTCTGTTTTGTTTGAATGATAATGAACCATTGAATAACGCATTTTGGTCAGAGTTACTTCGTGTTCGTGGTGTGGTAAACAAAGTGTTGGAACAAGCGCGTCGTGATAAGAAAATTGGTAGTTCTCTGGAAGCTGAAGTCACATTGTATATGAAACCTAGTTTTGCAGCCAAGCTTCAAAGCATGGATAATGAATTACGTTTTGCCCTTCTGACATCAAAAGCCGACGTTATTGCTATAAATACAGTGGCAGACGTTACACAGTCAACAACAACTGATGGACTGTCAATTGTTGTTACTAAGTCTGATGCCAACAAGTGTGGGCGTTGTTGGCATCATGTATCAGATGTCGGTACTATCGAAGGTTATGAAGCATTGTGTGGCCGTTGCCTTAACAACATCATAGGGGAAGGCGAAACACGTAAATTCGTATAAGGACAGGAGGTCTAGATGGAATCTCTGACAGCAAAGCAATCAGGTGTGTACTGGCTCTTGTTGGCGTTACTGGTGTTCGTGTTAGATATTAGTAGTAAATTTTGGGTAATGAACGCTATGGCGTATGGAGAGGCAAACCGTATTGAGGTATTGTCTTTCTTTAACTTCCTGTATGTCCATAACTATGGAGCAGCATTTAATTTCTTAGGTGATGCTGACGGTTGGCAACGTTGGTTCTTTTCTACAATCGCGCTTAGCGTATCAGTAATTATAGTCTACTGGATGCGACGAACACCTGCAAGTAACCGAGTTCTCAATGTCGCTTATGCAATGGTTATTGGTGGTGCGTTGGGTAATATGCGCGATCGTCTTTTGTATGGGTATGTTGTTGATTTCCTTGATTTTTATATAGGTAGTAGCCATTGGCCTACATTTAATCTAGCTGATGCCTATATCTGTATCGGTGCGAGTCTTATCATGCTGGATAGCGTGTTGACCTCGAAAAAAAACAGGAAAATGAGGTCGAATAAGTAATTTACTGTACTGTAATAGTAAAAGAAATAACATTAATAGCGCTGTCCGTTTTGAAGGTAACTTTGTGTCGTATAAATTTGTTGATAGCCTCATTGACGTTGGAATTTTACGGGCTAAGTTGTTCTAGTTAGTGCTAAGGATGTAATCAATGACACAAATTAGCTTTAACAGTGAAGTGGTTATGCATTTTTCCATTAAATTGGAAAATGGCTCGGTCGCAGACAGTACCCATAATGTGGGTAAACCTGCTAAATTTAACATAGGAGACGGTAATCTGACAGACAATTTTGAGGAATGTCTACTTGGACTGAAACAAGGAGAAATAGCAAGTTTTACCTTGGAACCTAGTTATGCTTTTGGTGTATCAAATCCAGACAATGTTAAACATATGGATCGCAGTAAGTTTGTAGGTGATATTCCTGTTGACGAAGGGACTATCGTTTCATTTTCTGGACCCAGTGGTAAGGAAAGTATAGGCGTCATTGCTGCCGTAATTGGTGAGTCAGTCACGGTAGATTTTAACCACCCGCTTGCTGGTCAGCGGGTCATATTTGATGTGGAAATTATCAGTGTCAGTTAAACTGACTAGTATGTTCTTATGAAGATTTTGCTAGCTAACCCACGAGGGTTTTGTGCAGGTGTCGATCGTGCTATTAGCATTGTTGAACGTGCACTGGAATTGTATCATCCCCCTATCTATGTGCGCCATGAAGTGGTGCACAATCGCTTTGTAGTGGAAAGGCTGAAAGCACGTGGTGCTATCTTCGTAGAAGAATTAAGAGAAGTCCCTGATGGCAGCATCGTGATTTTTTCTGCGCACGGTGTTTCACAAACAGTTCGTAATGAGGCAAAAGCACGTACTTTGACAGTGTTTGATGCAACTTGTCCATTAGTAACAAAGGTTCATATGGAAGTTGCAAGAGCCAGTCGCCACGATATGGAAGTGGTGTTAATTGGTCATGCTGGACATCCAGAAGTAGAAGGTACTATGGGTCAGTATGCTAGTAAAAACGGAGGTATGTACCTTGTGGGAACAACCAAGGATGTGTATTCATTGCATGTTAAAAACCCTTCTGAGTTACATTATGTGAGTCAAACAACGTTATCAGTTGATGAAACTATCAGTGTAGTTGATGAGCTGAGAAAAGTTTTTCCAAATATTCATGGCCCACATAAAGATGACATCTGTTACGCAACGCAAAACCGTCAGGATGCGGTTCGTAAATTAGCGATGCAATGCGATGTCCTGGTGGTCGTAGGGTCAAGGAACAGTTCTAACTCAAACCGTCTGCGTGAACTGAGCAAAAAACTAGGTACTCCTGCCTATTTAACTGACTGTCCTGAAGACGTTAATCCAGAGTGGTTTAAAAATAAGGTCAAAATTGGTGTAACTGCAGGTGCATCTGCGCCGGAAGAGTTGGTCAACTTGATCATTTCACAAATTAAATTGTATGGTGGTCTGGAAGTGGAAGAGGTGAAAGGTCGAGAGGAAAATATGTTCTTTGAGGTGCCCCGTGAACTTCAAATGAAGCGAGTCAATTAATATACCGTATTAAGTGAATAAATAGTATATTTTCTTGTCGCAACGAGGCTTAAATATGCATTGTTGAGTGAACATAGTATAGTGAAAACTATACTTTCTATAAGCATTGTTCCTATTTCTTTAATACGTAAAGCGTAGTTAACATTGTGACTACGGGGAATTGAAGGCAATAAAGGTAGCAAAAGAGGTAGTGTAAAAGAGGATGCATATGGTTAAAATTGCAATTATGGGTGCTGCCGGACGAATGGGACTACGGTTAATTAAAGCGACGGATGGTATCGAAGGTGCAAGTCTAGTCGCGGCAAGTGAGTGTTCGGAATCGACGTTAATTGGAACTGATGTAGGCGAATTAGCGGGTATTGGAAAACGGGACATCACTCTTGTCGCCGATTTAGAGAAGGTGGTGGACACGTTTGATGTGATTATTGATTTTACAACTCCTGTTGTGACGTTGAGGAGTCTGGTACTTTGCCAACGATACGGTAAAAAATTGGTGATTGGTACCACGGGCTTTACCGATGAACAAAAAGCACAGATAGATGCTGTTGCTAATGAGGTTGGGATCGTGATGGCACCCAATTACAGTGTAGGCGTCAACCTTGTTTTCAACTTGCTAGAAAAAGTAGCGAAGGTTATGGGGAATTACTGTGATATAGAAATAATTGAAGCACATCATCGCTATAAAGTTGATGCACCATCAGGGACTGCTATCGGTATGGGCGAAGCAATTGCGGGTGCTATGGGCAATAAGCTCAGTGATGTGGCTGTTTATGCTCGTGAAGGTATAACTAATGGACGGCGTAGAAATGAAATCGGTTTTTCTACGATCCGTGCTGGCGATATTGTGGGTGAACATACAGTGATGTTTGCTGATATTGGTGAGAGAATTGAGATCTCGCATAAAGCTACGAATCGAATGACGTTTGCTAACGGGGCAGTACGTGCTGCAATTTGGATTGCAACCAAGAAAACAGGATTATTCACTATGAAAGATGTGTTGGATCTAGATTTACTATGCAGTAAGTAAATGTTTTTTTCATTGTTTCATTATTATGTCTTTCTAAGTGTAAGCTACTTTCCCTTTCTAAGAGACAAACACATAGTTTCATTATTTCTTATGGTTGAATGACAGGATCGTCGGTGATTCGTCAATAAATTAGCATTTATATTCTGAGTGTAGAATTACTGTGTGATAAGAAAAGGAAATTTCTCTTAACGCAGTTTAATTTGATTAGAAACATATTAAGTACATAACGAAGCATTTGTTGTCATTTCATGTATTAGTATGATTTTTATATGTTTTGGGGTTAAAACTTGTCAGTTTACCAAAAAGTAATACTCATTTGTATCAAGGTTATTGACACATCAGGTATCCATCTCTAGAATTCGCACAATTTGTCAAATTTTGGCTTGAAGTTGTATTGTCAACTAATCGGGAATGATTAGATGCGCACTTATTTACCTTTTTGCATTTTTATTTGGAGGTTGTTTTGAGTAAGTCCGCGCTCTTAGTCCTCGAAGATGGAACCGTTTTCTACGGTGTGTCCATAGGTGCTGATGGGGTTGCCGTTGGTGAAGTTGTTTTTAATACGTCGATGACGGGATACCAAGAGATTCTCACTGATCCTTCCTATTTCCAACAGATAATTACACTGACTTATCCCCACATTGGTAATACCGGTATTAATACTGAAGACGAAGAATCCACTAAAATACACGCTAAAGGCTTAGTAATTCGCGATCTCACCCTAATCGCCTCTAATTTCCGTAGTCAACAATCTCTGTCAGATTACCTAATGTCTCAAAATGTTGTTGGTATCGCAGATATCGATACTCGTAAACTTACGCGTCTTCTTCGTGATAAAGGCGTGCAAAACGGATGTATCGTGGTGGGAAATAATATTAATGAAGCATTGGCGTTGGCAAAAGCAAAAGAGTTCCCTAGCCTGAGGGGAATGGACTTAGCGAAAGAAGTGACCACTGCTGAAATTTATGAATGGAAATATGAATCATGGAGACTTGCAGTAGGTTTAACTGTAGCCAAAAATGACAGCGAATTACCATACCATGTGGTAGTGTATGATTTTGGTACTAAGCGCAATATCTTGCGTATGCTGGTTGATCGTGGCTGTCGTTTGACTGTTGTTCCGGCCCAGACCTCGGCCGATAGTGTGTTGGAAATGAATCCAGATGGCATTTTCTTATCCAACGGACCTGGTGACCCAGCAGCTTGTATCTATGCAATTGAAGCAACCAAAATTTTTCTTCAAAAAGGCTTACCAATTTTTGGTATTTGTTTGGGGCACCAAATTTTAGCACTTGCTAACGGTGCGAAAACCATGAAAATGAAATGTGGACACCATGGTGCTAACCATCCGGTCAAAGATTTGGTTCGAAATATCGTTATGGTCACCAGCCAAAACCACGGTTTTACTGCTGATGAAAGTACACTGCCTGAGAACCTGCGTGTGACACACAAATCTTTGTTTGATGGTTCATTGCAAGGTATTCATATCACGGATAAGCCAGCATTTAGCTTCCAAGGCCATCCCGAAGCAAACCCAGGACCACACGATGCAGCACCGTTTTTTGATCACTTTATTGAACTTATAAAAAAGCACACCGCGTAATCCGGAGTAGCAAAGAATGCCAAAACGTACTGACATAAAAAGTATTCTTATTCTTGGTGCAGGTCCAATCGTCATTGGACAGGCGTGTGAGTTTGATTACTCAGGAGCACAAGCGTGTAAAGCACTAGCTGAAGAGGGATACCGAGTTATTTTGGTGAACTCTAATCCAGCTACGATCATGACTGATCCAGATATGGCTGATGCCACTTACATCGAACCCATCCAATGGGAAGTTGTACGCAATATCATTGCTAAAGAACGTCCCGATGCGTTGTTGTCAACCATGGGGGGTCAAACAGCTTTGAATTGTGCCTTAGATCTTGAAAGGAACGGTGTTTTGTCAGAGTTTGGGGTGGAAATGATTGGTGCAACTGCAGATGCAATTAATAAAGCCGAAGACCGTTCATGCTTTGATCAGGCAATGAAATCAATTGGACTTGCGTGTCCACTAGCGGATACTGCAAAAACCATGGAAGAAGCCTACAAGGTTCTCGATATGGTCAGTTTCCCTTGTATTATCCGTCCGTCTTTTACAATGGGTGGATCGGGTGGTGGTATTGCGTATAACATCGAGGAGTTTGAAGAAATTTGTCGCAATGGGTTGGATTTGTCACCGACCAATGAAGTGCTGATTGATGAATCCTTGATCGGTTGGAAAGAATTCGAGATGGAAGTAGTTCGGGATAAAAAAGATAACTGTATAATAGTTTGTTCAATCGAGAATTTCGATGCTATGGGTATCCACACAGGTGATTCCATTACAGTTGCACCCGCACAAACGTTGACAGATAAAGAATACCAGCTTATGCGTAATGCTTCCTTGGCTGTACTGCGTGAGATTGGTGTAGAAACGGGGGGAGCGAACGTTCAGTTCGGTATTAATCCGAAGGATGGCCGTATGGTTATTATCGAAATGAACCCACGTGTTTCACGCTCTTCTGCACTGGCGTCTAAGGCAACAGGTTTCCCGATTGCAAAGGTAGCTACGAAATTGGCAATTGGGTACACCCTTGATGAATTGATGAACGATATCACTGGGGGTGCTATACCAGCATCATTTGAACCGACAATCGACTACGTTGTCACTAAAATTCCCCGTTTTAACTTCGAGAAATTTGTAGGTGCGAATGACCGTTTAACCACGCAGATGAAATCAGTAGGTGAGGTGATGGCAATCGGTCGTAATCTGCAGGAATCTATGCAAAAAGCGTTGCGTGGTTTGGAAGTTAACGCAACTGGTTTTGATGAGATGGTTAATCTAGATATCCCTGATGCATTGATCAAAATTCGTCATGAACTTAAGGATGCAGGTGCTGAACGTATTTGGTACATCGCAGACGCATTCCGCGCAGGCATGTCGGTTGACGGTGTATTCAAACTTACTAATATTGACCGTTGGTTCTTGGTTCAGATTGAGAATCTCATTGAGATAGAAGCCGAAGTAAGAGCAAATGGGCTTACACGATTGAACAAGGATACATTGTATAAACTGAAGCGGAAAGGTTTTTCAGATGCAAGACTGAGCAAGTTATTGGGTGTGAGTGAAAGTGAAATCCGTGAATTACGTGACCAGTATGGTGTCTTTCCAGTTTACAAACGTGTTGATAGCTGTGCCGCAGAATTTATGTCTGATACTGCGTACATGTATAGTACGTACGATGATGAGTGTGAAGCTCATCCGACCGACAAAGATAAGATCATGATACTTGGCGGTGGACCAAACCGTATTGGTCAGGGTATTGAATTCGATTATTGCTGTGTGCATGCATCATTGGCTCTGCGTGAAGACGGTTACGAAACAATTATGGTTAACTGTAATCCCGAAACGGTTTCAACTGACTATGACACCTCAGACCGTTTGTATTTCGAGCCTGTTACGTTGGAAGATGTACTTTCAATTGTACGTGTAGAAAAACCAAAAGGTGTGATTGTCCAATACGGTGGTCAGACACCGCTGAAACTTGCACGTCTGCTTGAAGCTGAGGGTGTTCCAATTATTGGTACTAGCCCTGATGCAATTGATCGTGCAGAAGATCGTGAGCGGTTCCAAAAAGCTGTTGATCGTCTTGGATTGAAACAACCTGAAAATGCGACGGTAACGACCCTAGATCAAGCAATAGAAAAATCAAAAGCCATTGGTTTTCCACTGGTTGTTAGGCCGTCTTACGTTTTAGGTGGACGTGCAATGGAAATTGTATACGATGAAATTGATTTGCGTCGCTACTTTGCAAAAGCGGTAAGTGTGTCAAATGAATCACCAGTACTGTTAGATCGTTTCCTTGATGATGCGATAGAAGTAGATATTGATGCAATTTGTGACGGTGAAAGAGTGCTCATTGGGGGCATCATGGAGCATATCGAACAGGCAGGAGTTCATTCCGGTGATTCTGCTTGCTCATTACCTGCATATACACTGAGTCAAGAAATTCAAGATGTCATGCGTCATCAAGTTGAAAAGCTGGCTTTTGAACTAGGCGTTCGTGGTCTTATGAACACGCAATTCGCTGTGAAAGATAATGAAGTGTACCTAATTGAAGTAAATCCTCGTGCGGCTCGTACTGTTCCTTTTGTTTCAAAAGCTACGGGTGCTCCTTTGGCAAAAATTGCCGTCCGTGTGATGATTGGTCAGTCTCTTGAGTCTCAAAATTTTACTCAAGAGATTATTCCACCGTATTTCTCAGTAAAAGAGGTGGTGTTTCCATTTGATAAGTTCCTAGGTGTAGATCCACTGTTGGGACCAGAAATGCGTTCAACGGGTGAGGTTATGGGAGTGGGTTATTCTTTCTCAGAAGCTTTTGCTAAAGCTGATCTAGCCTGTGGCAAAAAATATAATGAGCAAGTTCGTGGCCGTGCACTCTTGTCAGTTCGTAATAATGATAAACAACGTGTTGTTGACCTCGCGGCAAAACTTATAAAACTTGGTTTTGAGCTGGATGCTACTCACGGTACTGCTGTTATCCTCGGCGAGGCTGGGATCAATCCACGTTTGGTAAATAAGGTTCACGAAGGTCGTCCACATATTCTTGACCGTATCAAAAATGGTGAGTACAGCTATATAGTGAACACTACTGAAGGTCGTCAGGCGATTGAGGATTCTAAAATTCTACGTCGAGGTGCATTGGCTGCAAAGGTAAGCTATACAACCACGCTAAATGCATCATTTGCGACTTGTATGGCACATACAGCGATCAATATATCGAAAGTTAATTCTCTGCAAGAGCTACATGCTCTTGTGGCAGAAAAGTACCGCAAAGCATAATGTATTATAAATAAATAAACAATGGATGCGTCGTCGGGAAGCCACCTTAGATAACCTGCTTATCTACCTTATGGTTGTCTCTCATACACTAATTCTTTGATGAAAATAGAGGGATTTCATTGCGTCTACTTTTGTATCATTGATGTTACATGAGAAATCTTATTTTTAGATAAAAACAGTGAGTTGGAAGACATCTTTAATGTGATCAGTTAGGTGATATTGGCTGAACAAGGCTACTTGTTAAGCTTGAATCTTTAACATATTATGCACTGTTGAACTTCTCTGTATAAAACCAGTTTAACAATATAACGACAGCTGCATTAACATAACCTAATATCTGCATAAGCCCTTGCTTGTATAGATATTAGGTTAATTCAGGAAATTTGTTAGTGAGGAAAAAGCAAACAAAGTGGATGTAATAGGTTGTGAAGTCTTGATATCCCGATTGATAGAAAGCTATCACTATCGTCATCACTTTACTAACGGAGAGGAGAGAAGGCTTGTTTCTCTGTTTGTTTGATACCGGAAGAAATTAGGTATTTTTCCCATGTAGGGAGGAAAATCTGGCAGAAGTCGTCGACATTGACGCAAACAGCGTCCAAGTTATTCATGACAAAGTGCTTATGCAAGTAGATATTTTTTTAAACGATCAAATCGCGACTTTAGCATCTAGTTCCTTTCGTATACATAGTTTAGGTTAACTGGTGCAGTTTTTTGATCTTTGAGATGTGATCAAGAGAAAGCTTTTATGGAAAATACTTTTATCGTTCGTATTCAAATCTTTGATGCGTAAAACATGTGAAGAGGTGACAGATTATAAATGGTTTATTGAGGGATGAGTGTTGAGTTAAAGAGTGCTTGATAGAGACCTTGCTCAAATTGAGTGATTGGAGGAGCTACGTTAGTAGGTAGATCTTCGGTATCTGGAATATGGTAATTAGTGATGAGTTGAATGACTAAGAGATCCCTATCTTGCTCAGTTTTGAGCATACCAGCAAGGTTATAGTCACCATAAAGAGAACCCGTTTTAGCGATGAGATTGTGTTTTAGCGGAGGATGTCGGACGCTGTCACGGTATTTCAATGTACCATCAATGCCTGAGATCGGAAACATTGCTAATATCCCAAGTTCTAGGTGGGTATAGAGATACTGCATTACTAGCATTAACTGCTTAGCAGTCATGCGATTGTTGCGTGACAATCCTGATCCATCTACCATTACAGCGTGTGAGAGATCGATGTTACTCTTCTCTTTTAAGATTGCTTTTATCGCTGTGATACCGTTAGTGAATGTTCCTGACTGATTATAATAACGATGTCCCATAGTCTTAAGAAGATTTTCGGCGATGAGATTATCTGAACGCTTGAGCATTGTATTTAATAGCTCATCCCGTTTTACCGATGAATGAGTAGAGATCAAATGTCGTCCCCCATAAGGGGCACCAATTTGAATTTTTCCTTTTATAGGAACACCAGCTTTTTTGAACTCAGAAAGCAATATGTCACTGACGAATTTTTTTGTATTTTGAACGGCAAATTTCAAAGGAAATGGCTGATTTCTGTGTAATAGGCATCCGCTTAATCGATAGCTGTTGTTATTTCTGTAGTAAAGTTCGAGAGTACAATGCAGGGATTTCTTTTCTTCTTTAGTGACCATGATGGCATCACTTTTTATGGATACAGGTTGAAAGTTTGAGACGAGTACACGAGTGTTGCGTTTGTTCTCTACGCTGTAAACGGCGCTATGAACGCAGTTTCTCTCAAGTGAAATTGCGGCAGAAGGTGCGCTGTAGCAAATTCCAAGAATATCCCAAGGCCAACCAACGGCACGCTCGTAACCAGTAAAGATCGAACCATCTAACCACACATCACCGTTAATACGACGAATACCTTGTATTTTCATTTCATTTATCAATGATTGGAGGTCTTTCCGTTTTAGGGTGGGATCACCGCTAAATTGGAAAATGATGTCATTACTTCTACGATAAACATGAGTATCGAAGGTGAAGTTTTGTGGTAGATAGAGTGCAGCAGCTAATGCAGTCACGAGCTTTTGTGTGCTGGCGGGTGGCAGCAAAATATGATCGTTTAACTCTATGAGTGTTTGCATACTATTAGCGTCTTGTACTAAGAGTGTTAATTGACTGCCTATAGGGAGCATGGCTTCTAGCATACTTATTGGCACAGCAAGTGTCCGAAGAGGGAAAAACAATGAAATGATTAATGGGTAGTTTCGCAAAGTTTAATTCTCCTGTAACAGGATAAAAATCAGTATGATATAGAGAAACATCTACTAGATAAAGGTAGGTGTTTTTGTATCTGGATTAAACCTGAGTTTAAGTCTGAAAAATGACAATTTTCAAACAATCTGTTAATGCCATTTCTTTAAAAATAACGGAAAACTTCTTAACCCTAAACATTTTTTAAGTCGATGATTGATCCTTGCTTTATCGAAGGTAAGCTTTCATCCGTGACCTTTCTTAAGTTTATCTCTCTTTTATACAATCATGTATTTAATAAATTGATTATGATTTAAAGGGGCATTGTTGATTAAATCAACCTGAGCTGCGTATAAGAAATGAACTAAATGCCCAAGTCGAGATCTGATCATTAAAAAAAACTATTGACTGCGTAAGGACTTGGGCATGAATAACTTAGACGCTGTTTGCGTCGATGTCTGCCAGACTTTCTGCCTTGCATGGAGAAAACACCTAATTTCTTCCGGTATCAAACAAAGAAACAATCCTTTTTGCCTCTCAGTTAGCGAAGTAATGACGATAATGATAACTTTCCATCAATCGGGGTATCGAGACTTCAAAATCTATTACATCCACTTTGTTTGCCGCTACCTCACAACGAATTTCCTGACTTAGTCAGCTACATGAGAACGCTCAAGTTCATGAAAGGTGTTCTGGTTCCGCTTTGCTCTTACCCCATTTACCGTTAGGAAAGGCCTTCGTTGATTCGTCCAAGCTATAGGTTTGTCACAACCTACGCATTCCCAGACATCCGGTTTTTAAAGGTACCGAAAAGCGAAGAAAAGGAACGGTAGGGTGGTTTTACGGCTTTAAATTACACCTTATTATCAATGACCAAGGTGGCATTATCTCAGTCAAAGTGACGAGGCAGTCAAAGTGACGAGACAGTCAACGTGGAGGATAGAAAGCCTGTGTAAGAAAGGGCTGAGGAGCTTTGGGGGTGTTTATACAGAGACTAGGTTATATTTCTGTTTCATTGGAGCGGGAACTTGCAGACAAGAGAGTGAGACTGATAACGGGTGTGAAAAAGAATATGAAACCCAAAGTGATGAAACTTTGGAACCGACTAATGTTCCGGAAACAATTTATTATTTAACACGTTTTTAACCAATTAAAAAACATCTCCCAAATCGAGCATCAAGATGACTCGGCGTGATAAGCAAACGCTGATGCAGATCTGAGGTTAGTTATGGTGATTACCCTCTAAAATTATAGTATTCCACACAAATAAAAATCTATTGCATACATGACCACAATTTATCTGATATTACTTAAGACCGAATGCAGGAGAATAAAATGTCTTGATTGACCAACTATACTTAGAGGTTTAAACTGATACAAAGTGTATACATGTAGGAAAGCGCAATGCATCAACTTGAACATCCGTGTATAGCTGATAAAATTAGGAAAGTTACCTGTTAGGTGCTTTATACAAGTTGAGTGTAATACGTCCTAAAATCACGAAACTAAGATTGATGAAAAGATACAATAATCGTCATGACTTCACTGATTGAAAGGCAAGAGGGTTTATTTTTTGTTTTGGCATTTGAAATTAGGTCATGTATCCAATAAGTTGTAGTGCTCGTCAGTATGATAATCTACATGGTAGCATTAGTGTCGATCATTACAAATACCATGCTTTTTAACAGCCCCTAGTGACCTAATCAAATAACTTGTTTAGACTAAGAATAAAGATATTTGTTTTCTTCGTCCGCATTACTGTTTTAGATGTGGCTTTTTTTTGCCAAAATTAAATATTTTTGAGACAGAGGTATTATGATTTATGGATAAAGTACCCATGACCGTTCGTGGCGAGGAAGAACTGCGTGAAGAGCATGATCGCTTGATGAAGCGACGCCCTCTCATTACGAAAGCGATTGCTGAAGCGCGTGAGTTTGGCGACCTTAAAGAAAACGCAGAGTACCATGCTGCGCGTGAAGAACAGGGATTCTGCGAAGCCCAAATTCGAGATATCGAATATAAGTTGTCAGTAGCACAGATCATCGATATTTCCAAAATACCAAATCGTGGTAAGGTGGTCTTCGGTGCGACCGTTACCTTGATTGATTGTAATACCGATGACGAAGTCACCTATCGAATCGTTGGTGATGATGAGGCTAATATCAAAAAAAATCTGATCTCGGTCAACTCGCCGATAGCACGTGGCTTAATTGGGAAAAAGGAAGGGGATGATGTTGCTATTTCGACACCTAGTGGTGTGAGAGAGTTCGAAGTAAGCAGTGTAGAGTATGCGTAACATAAATGAAGATGTTAACGGTTATTACGGATGTCAACGTTAAGAGTATGTACTGTGCTATAACGTAAGACGGAGGTGGAAAGACAGCTTTCTTCTAGCGGTAAACTACCATAGTTTTGCCAATAACTTGTTTTTCTATGCCATAACTCATGAACCATTGCTTCGACAATCAGTCCATTTAATTAAAGGGTCTTCAGACACAACTTTTTCCTTGAACAATTCGTGATATTCAAGGTGTTTTCATACCCAGTAAGACTGACTTCTGTCAGACTATGGATGCTGATTAGAACGTCAGGTTTAAGTAGATTGGGTATAGACCTTTAAGGTGCTTATCTAGCATGCTGATAGATTAATGTTGACTTGATTTGTTGTTTTATCAGGGTTGAATACGTGACATTTTAACACCCTCTCTATTCAAAGTTTAAACAGGATAAATATCTCGCTGGAAAAAATGTTGCTACTTAACTGTCATCACTTAACTGTTATAATAAAGGGTTAGGTAACACATGCGTAAAAAAAAATACTCAGCGAGTTCAAGCCGCTGGTTAAAAGAACATTTTAATGACAAATATGTCCAAGATGCTCAAAAAAAAGGGTTTCGTTCACGTGCGATTTTTAAATTGCAGGAAATTCAAGGTAAAGAAAAATTGCTTAAACATGGTATGACGGTGGTTGACTTGGGAGCAGCACCTGGTGGATGGTCTCAATACATTGCCAAACAGATCGGTGAGAATGGCAAAGTTATTGCGTGTGATATTCTACCGATGGATTCTTTGCTAGGCGTTAGTTTCTTGAAGGGAGATTTTCGTGATGAAGCTGTAATGAACGCGTTGCTGGATCGTATTCAACCAGATATGGTCGATGCAGTCATGTCTGATATGGCACCTAATATGAGTGGCAATTTGGTATCAGATCAACCAAAAGTAATGTATTTAGTTGAATTAGCGCTTGCAATGTGTCGTCAGGTTTTGGTGCCAGATGGTGTGTTTGTTGTGAAAGTTTTTCACGGGGAAGGTTTCTATCCCTTTTTGGCTGATGTACGTAAGATGTTCAAAGTAGTAAAAATTTGTAAACCCGCTTCCTCCCGGGCACGCTCCCGTGAGGTCTACGTAGTGGCTACAGGCTATAAACTGTAGTACGCTACCTTTATTAATAATAGTATTCGCGGGGCTAACACCTTGAGTGATATGGCAAAAAACCTGATTTTATGGCTGGTTATCGCTGTTGTATTAATGTCTGTGTTCCAAAGCTTTGGAACAAGTGACAATGCTAGCCATCCAGTCGATTACACTACGTTTGTCCAAGAAATAGGGCAAGATAAAATACAACAAGTACAATTCGACAATCAAAAACTGAAAGTAATACGCAGTGATGGAAAACAGTATGTCACTCACATGCCTGTCCTTCAAGATCCGAAATTACTGGATGATCTGCTCAACCATAAAGTACATGTCCGTGGTACACCTCCAAAAGAGACGAACATTTTTACGACTATTTTTATATCTTGGTTCCCAATGTTACTCCTTATTGGAGTATGGATTTTTTTCATGCGTCAGATGCAAGGTGGTGGTGGTAAAGGTGCAATGTCCTTTGGTAAATCTAAAGCGCGAATGATGAGTGAAGAGCAAATCAAGACAACCTTTGGAGATGTTGCTGGTTGTGACGAAGCAAAAGAAGAGGTGAAAGAACTTGTCGATTATCTGAAAGACCCTAGCCGCTTCCAGAAACTAGGTGGTAAAATTCCAACAGGTGTACTGTTAGTTGGTCCTCCAGGTACAGGTAAAACGTTACTGGCAAAAGCGATTGCAGGTGAAGCAAAAGTTCCGTTTTTTACCATTTCTGGTTCTGATTTTGTGGAAATGTTTGTAGGTGTGGGTGCATCCCGTGTACGTGATATGTTCGAACAAGCGAAGAAAGCATCACCTTGTATTATTTTTATAGATGAAATCGATGCTGTAGGTCGTCAACGGGGTGCTGGCTTAGGTGGTGGTCACGACGAGCGCGAACAAACATTGAACCAAATGCTGGTTGAAATGGATGGTTTTGAAGGTAATGAAGGTGTTATTGTAATCGCAGCTACTAACCGTCCAGATGTTCTTGATCCAGCGCTATTGAGACCCGGTCGTTTTGACCGCCAAGTTGTTGTTGGTTTGCCAGATGTACGTGGTCGTGAACAAATTCTGAAAGTGCACATGAGAAAAGTGCCTTTAGGAGAGGATGTTGAAGCTTCTCTGATTGCAAGAGGTACACCAGGATTTTCGGGTGCTGATTTGGCAAATTTGGTCAACGAAGCTGCACTGTTTGCTGCTCGTAGTAACAAACGTGTTGTCGCCATGGCTGAATTTGAATTAGCAAAGGACAAAATCATGATGGGTGCTGAGCGAAAATCTATGGTGATGTCCGAAGAAATTAAAGAATCCACTGCGTATCACGAAGCTGGACATGCTCTTGTTGGTCGACTCGTTCCTGAACACGATCCGGTTTATAAAATGTCAATAATTCCTCGTGGGCGCGCATTGGGCGTGACCATGTATTTACCAGAACAAGATCGTGTAAGTATGTCTCGTCTACATCTAGAATCAATGATTTCGAGTTTGTATGGCGGACGTTTAGCTGAAGAAATTATTTATGGTTTCGATAACGTATCGACGGGTGCATCGAACGATATTGAACGTGCGACTGATATTGCTCGTAAGATGGTCACTCAATGGGGTTTTTCTTCAAAATTAGGTCCACTCCTATATGCAGACGATGAAGGGGAAGTTTTCTTAGGTCGCTCTGTCATGAAAACAAAGCATGTTTCTGATGAAACAGCACGTCTTATTGACAGTGAAATCCGTGTGCTTATTGACCGTAATTATTTACGTGCGCGTAAGCTAATCGAAGAAAATATGGACATCATGCATGCGATGAAAGATGCACTGATGAAATATGAAACAATTGATGCCGCACAGATCGATGATCTTATGTCAAGACGTCCTGTGCGTGAACCAGCAGGCTGGAATGTAGATGATGACTGTTTTAATAATACACAAGAAAATACGGATGATGAAGTTAAAGCGGATACACCTTTATCAACCGATGATCAAAATTCTGAGACTGTCAACTCAGATGATACATCTGAAGTGTAAACTTAATTTTATGATGAATATACCTCGAGCTAGTTCGGGGTATTTCTTGTTTATCTTATAAATTGCAGGCTCAATCAATGTTCATTTATGATACTGACCAGTAAAGAATACGTACTCGACCTTTCTTCACCGAAAGTGATGGGTATATTAAATGTTACTCCTGATTCATTCTCTGATGGAGGTCAATTTTATACTCGAGATACCGCCCTATATCATGCGGATCAGATGCTGTTTGAGGGCGCCTCAATATTGGATATTGGTGGGGAATCAACACGGCCTGGAGCCGAAGAGATTTCTGTTGAAGAGGAACTCTCGCGTGTTATTCCCATAATAGAAGCTATTCGGACACGTTTTGATTGCTGGATTTCTATTGACACCAGCAAGGCTGATGTCATGACAGAAGCCGTTAATGCAGGTGTTAATCTGATTAATGATGTCCGTGCTCTTCAAGAGCCGAAAGCGCTTGATGTTGCAGCGGCGGCGGGAGTGTCAGTCTGTCTCATGCATATGCAAGGACAGCCACGCTCGATGCAAATTTATCCGCATTACAATGAGTTATTCTCGGATATTCATTGTTTTTTTGAAAAAAGAATAGAGGCCTGCAAACAGGCAGGTATCAATAAAAAACAGCTGATCTTGGATCCTGGATTTGGATTTGGCAAAACTTTAACCCACAATTATCAATTACTCTCGAAACTAGAGGATTTTCATCGGCATGGTTTGCCAATATTAGCAGGTATGTCCCGTAAATCTATGATTTGTGGATTTTTGGAGAAATCTACGAGCGAAGTATTAGGTGGAAGTTTGGCATGCGCAACCATTGCAGCTTTGAAGGGAGCTCAACTTATTCGTGTTCACGACATAAAAGAAACTTCAGATGTAGTGCGTATAGTGAGTATGGTACGTGACTCAGCAGATCTACTTGGAGATATACAGTGACTGAACGTAAATATTTTGGCACGGACGGTGTTCGTGGAAAAGTCGGTCAATTTCCGATTACACCTGATTTCATCCTCAAACTTGGTTGGGCAGCGGGTCGAGTACTCAGTCAACAGGGAACGAAAAAGGTTCTGATCGGAAAAGATACCCGTATTTCTGGTTATATGTTGGAATCCGCATTAGAAGCAGGTTTGTCCGCCGCAGGTTTACAGGCCGCGTTTACGGGGCCGATGCCAACACCAGCAATTGCTTATCTAACTCTAACTTTTCGTGCGGAAGCTGGTATTGTTATATCTGCTTCCCATAATCCTTACTATGACAATGGTATTAAATTCTTCTCGGCGGAAGGCACAAAACTGCCTGACCATATTGAATTAGCGATCGAAGCTGAACTTGAAAAACCGTTGACCTGTGTAGAGTCGGCCGAGTTGGGTAAAGCAAAACGTATTGTGGATGCAGCTGGTCGGTACATTGAGTTTTGTAAAGGTACTTTCCCGTCAGAAATGAATCTTAAGGGACTAAAAATTGTCATTGATTGTGCTAACGGTGCGACCTATCACATCGCACCATCCGTCTTCTCCGAACTTGGAGCAGATATCGTGGCAATGGGCGTTGAACCTAATGGTATTAATATTAATGATAAAGTTGGGACAACCGATATCAGAGCACTCCAAAAACTTGTAGTTGAGGAGGAAGCTGTTCTTGGTATTGCCTTTGATGGTGATGGTGATCGTGTCATTATGGTTGACCATGAAGGCAATAAAGTTGATGGTGATCAGATCACCTATATAATTGCTCGTGAGTCTATGCGTCGTGGTGATTTAAAGGGTGGTATTGTCGGCACGATAATGACAAATATGGGGATGGAAGTTGCTCTAAGGAAGCTTGGTATTCCATTTACCCGCGTAAAAGTTGGCGATCGTTATGTGATGCAAAAGTTAATCGAAAATGGTTGGAGAATTGGTGCGGAAAACTCAGGCCACGTTATTTTACTTGATAAGGTGACGACGGGTGATGGGATTGTCGCGGCACTTCAAGTGTTGGCAAGTGTTGTTGGCACGGGTATGAGTTTGAAAGATCTCTGCGATGGCATGTCAATGTTTCCACAAGTACTTGAAAATATACGCTATAGTGGGAGTGGTGATCCAATTTCATCGGATGCAGTGATGATAGCGACTGCAGCGGTTGAAGCCAAACTTGGCGAAAATGGGCGGGTACTATTACGTAAATCTGGTACTGAACCTTTTATTCGAGTTATGGTTGAAGGTGAAAATGAGGAGGAAGTACAAGGCTACGCATTTGAAATTGTGGGTGCAGTAAAAGCAAGTTTCTGAGCTAAATAGGGGAGCGGTAGAGTTGCGGGTAGGTCTGGTTATAAATTGTGACGATAGAATGAAACGTGCTGTTTGTTTATTTTTAGCTTGTTTCACCTGCTGGCATTAGTTAGTATGCCTTCGGCTCGAGGGTGGGCGTTGTATTGGGGTACCGATAAACGTATTAAGCCTGAAAAATATTGACTTTGGATATTAGGTGGAAACCATGTATGAAATTGTACTTGTGATTTATCTGTTCGTATCACTTGGTGTTGTTGGTCTGGTTATGCTTCAACAAGGAAAAGGCGCAGATATGGGAGCCTCTTTTGGTGCTGGGGCATCAAATACTGTATTTGGCTCTAGTGGTTCTGGAAATTTCCTGACTAGGATGACAGCAATTTTAGTGGCTCTATTTTTTATTCTTAGTTTAGTTCTAGGCAACATGGCTACTCAGAATTCTGAAGTGGGTAGTGACTATGAAGACCTGAGTATACCTGAGAGAGAACAAGTAACTCAAAAAAGTGATATGTCTACTGTAAATGACAGTGATATTCCTCACTAAACAAAAAACAAGGCTTGCCGAGGTGGTGGAATTGGCAGACACGCTATCTTGAGGGGGTAGTGCCTATTATAGGCATGCGGGTTCAAGCCCCGCTCTCGGCACCAGTTCAAAATTTTGACAAAAAGTTCGTAGAACTTGTAAATGGACACTAGGTAACGATATAATATTTGCTGATAGGATACTGGAAAACTGGGAGGAAGTGCTCTGGGCTCTCTGGGTTCGTAATCAAAAGGTCATCATCCGAAAGCCAGCAATGTAACTATTTTATTAGTGATTGTTTAGTGAAATTAAAACAGTCGCTGTTCATGAGAAATCATGGCACCAGGGTCTAGCTACATAGAACCCCAATATTCGGGATTTTATGTTATCTGAAGATGACCACTCGGACAGATAACAGGGCTTTTAAGCCCTTTTTTTATTTCTGGGGTTTGTATGACAGGACTAGAAAAGAGACTTCTAGCGATGCTGGAAGTTCCAATTGAGGCATTAAGTTATGAGCTGATTGGGCTTGAATTTGTACGTGCAGGACGGTATTCAACCCTACGGGTTTTTATCGACCATGAAAACGGTATCACCGTAGAAAATTGTGCGGAGGTTAGTCTGCAGGTTAGTGCAGTGATGGACGTAGAAGATCCCGTCGCAGTAGCTTACAATCTTGAGATCTCTTCACCGGGATTTAATAGGCCGCTATTTAACGCTTTACATTATCAGAAATTTATCGGTCACAATGTTAATATTGTGCTGAAGATCGCTATACAAAATCGGCGAAAATGGAAAGGAAAAATTCTTTCTATTGACGGAGAGACCGTCACCATCAATGTGGATGGAAGCGAAGAAGTGTTTGCCCTGAGCGATATAGCCAAGGCTAACCTAATTCCTTCATTTTAAGTTTAAATGAGGCATTAGTTTATGAACAAAGAAATCTCGGCTGTTGTCGAGGCTGTGTCTAACGAAAAAGCCATTCCACGTGATCGCATTTTTGAAGCATTAGAGATAGCGCTAGCGACGGCCACAAAGAAAAAATATGACATTGATATTGAGGTTCGTGTTGTTATCGATCGTAAAACTAGTGAAGTATCCACATACCGTCGTTGGGAAGTCGTTCTTGAAGTGACACAACCAACACGTGAAATTACCCTCGATGCCGCGCGATATGAAGACGAATCGATACAAGTTGGTGACTATGTCGAAGATGATATGGAATCAGTTACGTTCGATCGAATTACGATGCAAACTGCGAAACAAGTGATCGTGCAGAAAGTTCGTGAAGCCGAACGGGCGCAAATCGTAGAACAATTCATGGACAATGAAGGTGAACTGGTTACGGGTGTAGTTAAAAAGGTTAACCGTGATATGGTTATCGTTGATCTGGGTAGCAACGCAGAAGCGGTAATCCAACGTGATGACCAATTACCACGTGAGAACTTACGTCTAGGCGACCGCGTGCGTGGTTTGCTGTATGCTGTGCGTCCAGAAGCGCGTGGTTTCCAATTGTTCATTACTCGATCTAAGGCGAAAATGCTGATTGAGCTTTTTCGTATCGAAGTGCCAGAAATTGGTGAAGAAACGATTGAAATCATGGGTGCGTCCCGCGATCCTGGTTCTCGTGCAAAAATTGCTGTGAAAACTAATGATAAGCGTATTGACCCTATTGGTGCGTGTGTAGGTATGCGTGGCGCTCGTGTTCAAGCTGTCTCCAGTGAATTGGGCGGGGAACGTATTGATATTGTGCTGTGGGACGATAATCCTGCACAATTTGTTATTAACGCAATGTCACCCGCTGAAGTTGCTTCAATCATCGTTGATGAAGATACCCACACCATGGATATTGCAGTTGAAGCCGATAATTTAGCTCAAGCAATTGGGCGAAATGGTCAAAATGTTCGTCTTGCTTCTCAGTTGAGTGGTTGGACACTGAACGTAATGACGGTGGATGATCTGAAAAAAAAGCATCAAGAAGAAGCGAGTAAGTCGGTAGAATTATTTAGCAAGTATTTGGATATTGACGAAGACTTTGCTGCTCTGTTGGTTGAAGAAGGTTTTACCACCCTTGAAGAAGTAGCCTACGTACCTGCGGCTGAATTCCTAGCAATTGATGGTTTGGACGAAGACACAGTTGAAGAATTACGAGGACGTGCAAAGGCATCGTTGACCACTATTGCGTTAGCGAAAGAAGAAATCATTGACGGTGCTGAGCCTGATGAAGACCTATTGGGTTTGGAGGGTTTAGAGCGTGATATGGCGTTTCGCCTTGCAGCGAAGGGCATTTTTACATTGGAAGACTTAGCTGAACAGAGTACTGATGATCTTCTGGATATCGAAGGAATGGATGAAGTTAAAGCGGGTGTGCTAATCATGGTCGCACGCAATATTTGTTGGTTCAGCGACGAAGCCTAAACGTGGCATAAGGAGGACCAGAATGTCAGAGGTTACAGTTAAAGCACTGGCGAGCGAAATTGAAACACCGGTAGAACGCTTGTTGAAACAATTACAGGATGCAGGCATTCAAAAATCGGTAGACGATAATGTAAGCCAAGATGAGAAACAAACCTTGCTGTCTCACCTTAAACGTGAGCATGGTGATAATGGAAATATTCCCACTCGACTGACGTTACAGCGTAAAAAACGCAGCACACTGAAAGTTTCAGGTTCTGGCGGAAAGAGTAAGGATGTTCAAGTGGAAGTACGTAAAAAGCGCACTTATGTGAAGCGTAGCGAACTAGAAGAACAGCGAGTGACGCAGGAAGCGACAATGAGAGAGGCTGAGGATAAAGCCCGTCGTGAGGTTGCAGAAGTGGTAAGGCGTGAAATCGCAGAGAAAGCAAAACGTGAGGCAAAAGAAAAAGCCGATCGCGAGCTTGTTGTGCTGCAAATAAAAGATAAAGCTGATGAACTCAAGCGTCGTCATGGAGATCAAGCTAAGCGTAGAGCTGAAGAAGATAGTCAACGCCTGCTAGCAGTGGCGCGCAATATGGCAAAATTGAATGAAGAACGGTGGAATCAGCAAGATTCAGTTACGATTGTGATGGAAAAATCAGATCATCACACCACCACATCGATGCACGCACGTGCAGCTGAAGATGAAGCAGATCGTCGTCAAGAAGCTGTCCCTCGTCGCCGTAAAAATAAAAATACACAACAAGAAAACGTATCCAATCGTAATCATGGAGGTAATAAAATTCGTGGGAAAGGACGTCTGACTAAGCCGGTATCTATGCAGCATGGCTTCCAGAAACCTGCTCAGAAGATTATCCGTGATGTAGAAATCGGTGAGACCATCACCGTTTCTGAATTGGCAAATAAAATGTCAGTTAAAACGACCGAAGTTATCAAAGCCATGATGAAAATGGGCGAAATAGTAACTATCAATAGGATCCTCGATCAAGAAATGGCTGTGCTAGTTGCTGAGGAAATGGGTCATAATGTTATCCTTCATAAGGAGAACAATCTAGAAGAATCAGTACTGGCTAATCGTAACGCTAATGCTGTACGTGAACCACGTGCACCAGTTGTTACTATAATGGGTCACGTTGACCATGGTAAAACATCACTACTTGACTATATTCGTAAGGCGCACGTTGCGTCTGGCGAAGCGGGTGGTATTACTCAACATATTGGTGCGTACCACGTTGAAACTGACAATGGTATGATCACGTTTCTAGATACACCAGGTCATGCAGCATTTACGTCAATGCGTGCGCGGGGCGCGAAAGCGACCGATGTCGTCGTTTTGGTTGTTGCTGCGGACGATGGAGTTATGCCACAAACTATCGAAGCTATTCAACATGCAAAGGCGGCAGAGGTGCCACTGATCGTTGCTGTAAATAAAATCGATAAAGAAACAGCAAATCCAGATCAAGTTAAAAATGAACTTGCTCAACACAATGTAATTCCAGAAGAGTGGGGCGGTGAAAATATATTTGTTCACGTATCTGCAAAACTAGGTACTAACATCGAAAGTTTGCTAGAAGCTATTCTTCTTCAATCCGAGGTTATTGAACTTGAAGCGATTCGTATTGGCATGGCACACGGAGTTGTTATCGAATCTCGCCTTGACAAAGGTCGTGGTCCGGTTGCTACTGTTCTCGTTCAAGAAGGAACACTGAAGAGAGGTGACATCGTATTATGTGGTCAGGAATATGGTCGCGTACGTGCAATGCGTGACGAAAATGGTAAAGACATTGAGTTTGCTGGCCCTTCAATTCCTGTTGAAATCCTAGGTCTATCTGGCGTACCATTAGCGGGTGACGAAGCGACAGTTGTTCAAGATGAGCGTAAAGCCAGAGAAGTTGCACTGTATCGCCAAGGTAAGTTCCGCGACGTGAAGCTTGCTCGCCAGCAGAAAGCAAAACTTGAAAATATGTTCGCTAATTTGACCGAAGGAGAAGTGTCTGATCTGAACATCGTTCTGAAAGCAGACGTGCAAGGTTCAGTGGAAGCAATTTCAGACTCACTGGTTAAATTGTCTACTAATGAAGTACAAGTGAAAATTATCGGTTCAGGTGTTGGTGCTATCACCGAAACTGATGCGGTTCTTGCCGCCGCGTCAAATGCTATTCTGGTTGGTTTTAACGTTCGTGCAGAAGCATCAGCGCGTAAAATGATTGATGCAGAAAGTTTAGATCTGCGTTACTACTCAGTTATCTATGCTCTGATTGACGAAGTAAAAAAAGCTATGAGTGGTTTGCTTGCTCCTGAGTTCAAACAGATAATTATGGGCTTGGCTGAAGTACGTGATGTTTTCAAGTCTCCTAAGATTGGTTCGATTGCCGGTTGTATCGTTACTGAAGGTACTATCATGCGTAACAACCCAATCCGTGTCTTGCGTGATAATATTGTTATCTATGAAGGTGAGCTTGAATCTCTGCGTCGATTTAAAGATGACGTTAACGAAATTAGCAAAGGCTACGAATGTGGTATTGGTGTGAAAAACTACAATGATGTTCGCATTGACGATCAAATAGAGGTATTTGAACTTATTGAAATTAAACGTACTATCGATTAATACCTACCTGTAATAAAGTGTTTATAAATACCATGGGGGGAAGTGCTTAGTTCTTGCCCCCGTTCTTCATGGGAAATAGATTGATGGTCAAAGAATTTAGTCGTACTAAACGCGTTTCGCAGCAAGTGCGAAAAGAAATTGCACTGATCCTTCAGCGTGAAATCAAAGACCCACGTATTGGTATGGTAACGGTATCAGACGTTGAAATATCATGTGATCTTGCACATGCAAGAGTTTACGTTACATTTTTGACCATTGGTGATCAGACGGTAAAAGATAGATTAGAAGCGTTAAATGAACAGGCTTGGTATGTTCGCATTTTACTTGGTAGAGTAATCAGATTACGACTTACACCTAAAATAATTTTTGTTTATGACCCTTCACTGACCGAAGGAATGCGTATTTCTAATCTAGTATCTAGTGCTGTAAAATCAGATAAAGATCGAGATCCCAAAGTTAATGGGAAAGAAGAGTAATGGGTCGTCGAACTCGTCATTACAGTCGTTCTGTTGATGGAATTATCCTGCTAGATAAACCTACTGGAATTACCTCTAACGCTGCCTTACAAAAGGTAAAACGCATTTTTTTTGCAAAAAAAGCGGGGCATACAGGTGCATTGGATCCTTTAGCAACTGGAATGCTCCCAATTTGCTTTGGCGAAGCGACTAAGTTCTCTCAATTCTTGTTATATTCTGACAAGCGCTATCGTGTTGTAGCAAAGTTGGGTGAACGTACTAACACATCAGATTCTGACGGTGAAGTAGTAAAAACGCGTGACGTACATGTTAATCTAGAACAGCTTGAAGCTTCTATCTCGACATTCCTAGGTGATACAATGCAGTTGCCCTCCATGTTTTCTGCTCTTAAGTATCAAGGACGTCCACTTTACGAATATATGCGTGAAGGCATTGAAGTACCGCGTGTAGCGCGTAAAATCTCTGTATATGAAATTACGTTGTTGCGGTTTGACGCTGGTGAAGTGGAGATGGAAGTACATAGTTCTAGAGGGACTTATATTCGCACTATCGTTGATGATCTCGGTGAAATACTAGGTTGTGGCGCGCATGTAATTGCTCTTCGCCGTATTGGTGTTTCAAATTATTCCTCTGAGGATATGGTAACGTTAGAGCAATTGGAATCTCTACTAGTGGAAGCTCGTGAGGCAAATATTCGGTCACATGAATTACTTGATCCATTGCTACTTCCACTCGATTCTGCGGTACGAGACTTAGTTGAGGTTAATTTATCAGATTTGGTAGCGTGCTCTGTGCGTCATGGCCAAGCAGTCCATGCACCAAACATACCTTATGAAGGCTTAGTTCGTATGACGGTTGGTGGAGAGCGCACTTTCATCGGTGTAGGTGTAATCAACACCGATGGCATGGTTGAGCCATGCCGTTTGGTTAATCTTCGTCAATAGTAATATTTATACACTGATTACTTTGGATAGATATGTAGTTATACGCAATATTAATTGCGTTATTCAGGTAATTATTGTATGATTTGACCCTATTAGGTGTTGGCTGAATCAGAGATTGGCAGGCATACATCAAACCATCCCATTTAGGAAAAGACTATGTCTCTGAATGCAAAAATTAAAGCGGTAATTATTGCTGAACACGCCCAAGGCGAAAATGACACCGGATCTCCAGAAGTTCAGGTTGCACTATTGACTGCTTCAATAAATCATCTGCAAGGGCACTTTGCCGAGCATAAAGGTGATCACCACAGTCGTCGCGGTTTGTTGCGCATGGTATCACGTCGACGTAAGCTTCTGGACTACCTGAAACGTAAAAATGCTGACCGTTATTTGGCGCTGCTCAAGCACTTGGGTTTACGTCGCTAATGCCTATAACTAAACCTTTGGCCATCAAGCAACATATCTTGAAAGGGTGCCCTGTGACCCCTTTTGCCGTTTATATTAGGCTTGCTTATTTTGAGTTGAATAGGGCTTATATTTATCAGGACTTTCCTTCTAGCTGTTCCGTTCCGTTCCGCGCTTAGACGTGTATAATGTTGGCGCTTTTATGGTTTATACAGTCAACGAAGTCGATCAACGGATCATGACCCTTGAAAATAGTCGGTGTCTGTACAACGAGTATTGTCATTAGTCGTGATTAGTGAGACCCGATGAAATAACGTGACTCGGTGCCGATTAGGTGCATTAAAACAAGGAATTTCTCGTGAATCCAATCGTAAAAACATTCCAGTACGGTAACCATACCGTTACTTTAGAAACTGGTATAATGGCGCGTCAAGCAACCTCGGCAGTTATGGCTAGCATGGACGACACTTCTGTGTTTGTTAGTGTTGTTGGTAGAAAAGAAGTGACAGAAGGTCAAGATTTTTTCCCGTTGACGGTTAACTACCAAGAACGTGCTTATGCGGCAGGTAAAATCCCAGGTGGTTTCTTTAAACGTGAAGGGCGTCCTTCTGAAGGAGAGACACTGATTTGTCGTTTAATTGACCGTCCGATACGTCCATTGTTCCCAGATGGGTTCAAAAATGAAGTTCAAGTTATTGCAACTGTGGTTTCTGTGAACCCAAATGTAAACCCTGACATCGTCGCTATGATTGCTACCTCAGCGGCATTATCTATCTCTGGGATTCCATTCAACGGTCCAATCGGTTGTGCACGTGTTTGTCTCATTAATGAGGAGTTGGGACTGAACCCCAGCAACGCTGAACTGAAAAATAGTCGGCTAGATCTAGTTGTTTCGGGTACTGACAATGCAGTACTGATGGTTGAATCAGAAGCTGACCGTCTAAGTGAAGAGCAAATGCTGCAGGCGGTTATATTTGGTCATGATCAACAACAAGTCGTTATCAATGCTATTAAGGAATTTTCTGCTGAAGTTGCTACCCCTCCTTGGGAATGGGTAGTACCAAAAATAAACACAGAGTTGAAAGACCAAGTTACTGAACTTGCAGAAAAAAATCTGACTGGTGCTTATCAGATTACTGAAAAGATTGCCCGCTCTGCAGAAGTTGACCAGATTAAGAAAAATGTTATTGCACAGATAACTGAAGAGAACGATAAGTTTAAGATTCGTGAAATTGAGGATATGCTTGCCAGCTTAGAGAGGCAAGTTGTACGTGGTCGCATTATGGCAGGTGAACCACGTATCGATGGTCGTGAAAAAGACATGGTTCGTGAACTTGACGTTCGAACCGGTATTCTTCCACGCACTCACGGTTCATCGCTGTTTACTCGTGGTGAAACACAAGCTTTGGTAACGGCAACACTTGGTACTAAGCGTGATGCACAAATCATTGATTCTATCACAGGTGAGTATACGGATAACTTCCTACTGCATTATAACTTTCCTCCATACTGTGTAGGTGAAACAGGTTTTATAGGTTCACCTAAGCGTCGAGAAATCGGTCACGGTAAACTGGCGAAACGTGGTGTTCTTGCGGTAATGCCTTCACAAAACGAATTCCCGTATACCATCCGTGTAGTATCTGAAATCACTGAATCAAACGGATCCTCTTCAATGGCATCTGTATGTGCTACTTCGTTGGCTTTGATGGATGCGGGTGTCCCGATCAAGAAATCTGTTGCTGGTATCGCAATGGGTTTGGTAAAAGAAGGAACTGATTACGTTGTTCTGTCTGATATCTTAGGTGACGAAGATCACCTTGGTGACATGGACTTTAAAGTAGCAGGTACCGATGATGGTATTACTGCGCTGCAAATGGACATGAAAATAAAAGGTATCACCAAAGAGATTATGGAAATTGCATTGAATCAAGCGAAAGGTGCACGTTTGCACATCCTGAATATTATGGATCAGGCTATAGCTACTGCGCGTGATAATATTTCTCAATTTGCTCCTCGTATTTTTACTCTTAAAATTAGCCCAGAAAAGATCAAAGATGTGATTGGTAAAGGTGGTGCGGTTATCCGTGCGCTGACTGAAGAAACTGACACTACAATAGAAATTGAAGATGACGGTACTGTGAAAATAGCAGCAATCGATAGTGATAAAGCGAATGAAGCTATTGCTCGCATCGAAGCACTGACTGCAGAAGTAGAAGTCGGTCGTATCTATATAGGTAAAGTTACGCGCATCGTTGATTTTGGTTGCTTTGTAGCTGTAATTGGTACCAAAGAAGGTTTAGTTCATATTTCTCAAGTTGCGGATAAGCGTATTGAAAAAGTGTCTGACTACGTTGAGCACGGGCAAGAAGTTCAAGTTAAAGTCTTAGAAATAGATCGTCAAGGCCGTATCCGCCTGAGTATGAAAGCAGCAGTCGATCAAGAAGTACAATCTGAAAACTTTGAAGTCCAACCAAGAGAAGACACTTAACTCACCCTGTATAAGGGTTATGTTAACGAGGTGTAAAAAGGGGCTTTGTGCCCCTTCATTTTTCAGTAGTAAGTGACTGGGATAAATAAGCCAAAACAGATAGTTAACCTTAGCTGAGTATATGAAATGAACTAAATGTCTAAGTCACGATCTTATCGTTTAAAAAACTATTGACTGTAGAATAGTTTGGACATTAATAATTTAGACACTGTTTTCATCGATGTCAACGACTTCTGCTAGACTTTTCTCTCTGCATGGAAAAATACCTAATTTCTTCTGGTGTCAAATAACGAAAGAGGACTTCTCGCCTCTCCATTAGCGAAGTGAAGACTATAGTGATAGCTTGGCTATCGATCGGGATATCGAGACTTCAAAACCTATTACATCCACTTTGTTTGCCACTATCTCACCACGAATCTCCTGAATTAGTCAGCTATACGCGAATGCTCAAACTCATGCAAGATGTTCTGGTTCTACGGTTTCAAATCATACCTCATTATCAATGACCAAAGCGGTATGATCTTAATCAAAGTGACAACGGCTAACGTGGATGATAGAA
This sequence comes from Candidatus Enterovibrio escicola, assembly GCF_002464935.1. Taxonomy (GTDB): domain Bacteria; phylum Pseudomonadota; class Gammaproteobacteria; order Enterobacterales; family Vibrionaceae; genus Enterovibrio; species Enterovibrio escicola. The sequence goes on along the minus strand of NZ_NBYY01000009.1, from coordinate 90,954 downwards.
AGCCTGTATTGGAAATGGCTGACGAGATTTGGGGGTGTTTATACGGAGAAAAAGGTATATCTATGATCCATTGGAGTGGGAACTTGCAGACTAGGGAGTGACACTGGTTTGTTGCAAAGTTATGCAGAAGTAGAAATATATTTATTTCTAGATGAAATTAGGTTGCAAGCGCATAGAATTTATCCTAAACAGATAAACTCTCTGGATTATCGAGCTGTCAATTTTTAATCATTGACAACAGCTCTATGCTAGCTAGTGTTGCGTTGGCTCCTTCATCTTATTTCCATCAAAGGCACTGATGAATTCTACCTTTTACTTTCCGATGGCTTTGTTCGTCTAGGTTGTTCAAATACTTAACTTGAAGTCTTTCAATAAAGTTAAACGTCCTCCCCGTAAATCAGAGTTGGATATTGATATATATCTCGTCCATCTACCACGATGAGCATGCTGTTCCAGAAAATGAGCGTATTTGATAACCTACAAATTGATGGTTTAGTGATCAGTATTGATACTCGTCTCAGCTAGGAGATCTTCAATTTCATGGTAACTGAGTTTATAAGAAACGTAATAGCAAATAGCCTCAAGGATGATGTTGGAAGGTAAGTGTTGATCTGCAAAGTTGATAGTCATAATACTAAAGATAATGAATGCTGATGAGGTAATAATTTACCATTCCAGTTTGCGATAAAACCCATTTTAATCATCAAATCACTTATTCATTGAACCAATAGCTCATGATAAGTGCATCTTCTGTACCAAGAGCTGTCGGGTAGTAGTCATTACGTCTATCAAACTCATTGAACCCTTGAGATTCATATAGCCGTATTGCGCTAACATTGCTTTGTCGTACTTCAAGCCAAGCTTCTTGCGCACTGATTACACTCATGCTTTCAAGAAATGTTACAAGTAACCGTTTTCCATAACCTTTACCTTGGTAAGCAGGTACTACAGCAATATTCAAGAGCGAAGCATTTCCAGAGATACATTGCGCGTAAAAATATCCAATTACATCACCCTCAATTAATAACACGCGATTACAGGAAAATTTAGTGGGTGATTGTCGAAGCATTGAATCCGACCATGGATGTGTGTGTGCAGTACGTTCAATATTAACGATAGCGTCAACCCACTGGTCATCAATCGGTAAGAGTTCAACTTTCATTTTCTCGTATTTGTAACCACAATGCTTTTTTCTCCGTAGGGCTTCCATGGAGGACAGACAAGGCTGGTGATATTAATCGTTTCACACCCTTTAAGTTTGATAAATCAGATTCCTTCACACCCGCAAACCAACACCATGATAAGGCATGTTCGCCAACATGGGGTAATGCTGCTGGTGGTAATCTAAGTGCCTGATCAGGTAAAAGTCCAATGCTTGCCAATATTTTACCAAATAGCCATGCATCGTGTTCATTTGATAATTCATCGCAAATAAGCAGTAATTTGCACGACAAAGGCAGTGATATGATTTCTCGATAAAGGTTTGGATATATATCGGGACGTCTAAGTTCCCATACCGCAATTCCCATTTCCTTAAGACGTTGTAGATCGTTCATGCCAAACAAGTTCCTGATTAACCTGAGCTGTACATAAGAAATGAACTAAATGCCAAAGTTGCAATCTGATCGTTTAAAAAAACTATCGACCCCATCAAGGATGGGGTATGAATGACTTAGACCCTGTTGTCGTCGATGTCGCCGATTTCTACCTGACGTTCCTCCCTGCATGGAAAAAACACCTAATTTTTTCCGATATTAAATAAATATACACCCCTTCTCGCCTCTCTGTTAGTGCAGAGATGACGATAGTGATAGCTTTCTATCAATCTTGGTTTCGAGACTTCAAAACTTATTTACATCCCCTTTGTTTGCCGATACCTCATCAACGAATTTCTTGATTTAACCTCAGATCTGAGGTTAATTAATAATATATACATCTAGAAATAACATTCTACCAAAAAAGAGGCCATGACTTCAATATATTGATTAGTAGTAAGAGATTATTTCAGATCATAACTACAACACTTATGGTTCAGCGTAAAAGTTAAGGTAAACAACTGAAAATAATACGATTTTCTGCTACATAAACAAGTCGTACTACCATGAATTATTAGCAGTTGATCGAGGGAAGAAGATATCAATTTTCAGGTTGACACTTTCCTTAACGACATCATCCTCGTTGAACAAAGAAACCTGTCGCCTCGTCGTTGCTGATGGACGAGACATATATCAACATCAAAGCTCAGTGGAAGTATTCCTATCTGGCTATTGATAAGTTCGGTAATATCATTGATTTTCTACTATGAGAACACCGTGATGAGAAAGTGGCTCACTCCATTTTCAACAAAAAGATAGGCCATAATGGTTTACCTAAAAAGGTGGTGATTGATAAGAGAGGTACCAATGCGTTATCGATGAATAATATCAACATCCAATTTTGGTTTACGGCGAGGATGCTCAACTTAATTGAAGTACTTCAAGTTAATTATTTAAGAAATTCAGGCGAACAAAGATACCAGAAATCGAAAATTAAAAGGTAAATTGCATCAGTGCTTAGCATGGAAATCAAATGAAGAAGACACCATAATACTCGCTAGCATAGAGCTGTAGTCAATAATTATAAATGGACAGCTCGACAACCCAGAGGGTTTATCCGTTTAGGATAAATTTTAGACACTTGCAGCCTAATCGCACTTAAAAATAAGTACGTTCCTACCTCTGCAGAACTTTTCGACAAAACCAATTTTCCTTCCTACCTTGGGAACACAACGGATTTGAGGAGTCAAAACGGTTTTGTTGATTAAATCAGACCTATAACGCACAGATCCCAATCTTTTTTACAGTCTTAATTTATCTGCTGGCGAAGAGGCATACCGAATCTTATAACTTTATTTATCGCTTTCACATTTGCCAGCGATTCACTAATTTGAGCATTGTAATTACGAAGAGTGAGTTTAGGTCTGAGCAACTATTTATAGCGAAATATTGCTGTCTCTGCTAGAGAGAGTTTGTGATAATCCCTATCCTTTTCCACTCCACCAGCTTGTCCTCTTTTAACGCCTTTACAGTTTCATTTCTAGGATGCCTTTCCTCCCAGTACTTCATGTTTCTTCAAGGTAGAATAGTGGGCGTTATTCCTTTGTTCTTAAGTTTGTGGTGACATGATCTTGTGTCATAGGCTCTATCAGCACTGACTTGCTATATCTTTCGTCGTAATGAGTTAAGCAATAATAGGTAAAACCTCATTGGTTACCCACAGAAACTAGGTTAACTCCTGCAGTAATAACCTCATGAGTAGACACATTAACGGCAAGATGAAGCTTGCACAAAATACGCTACTTCTCCTTACCGTGTTTACGCGTTTCTCATTCACCTTCATCGTATACTTTGAGGCCTGTGGCCTCAATAATGACGTGGTCGACAGCTCTTCGACTCGGTTAACTGTACTTGACTCTTACCGTCTTCGAACGTATTATTAATACAGGTGTCTGTAGGGGATTCCTGCGGGACATTCATCAACGTAAAAACCGAATTAAGAAAGCTTTCTAATCGACGAAGTGGGAGCTTAAAAATACCTTTCACCATCAGTGCTGTTTCAATCTCGATATCTGAGAATATAAACCCACGGCCACGATTTAATAAGGATTTATTAACCTGAACTGCGTATAAGAAATGAACTGAATACCAAAGTTGTGATCTGATCGGTTGATATAAATTATTGACTGCCCAAGGAGTTGGGCATGAATGACTTAAACGCCGTTTTCGTCGACTTCTGCCAGACTTTCCTTCCTGCATGGGAAAAATACCTAATTTCTTCCCGTATCAAACAAAGAAACAAGCTTTCTTGCCTCTTAGTTAGCTAAGTTATGACGATAGTAAGAACTTTCCATCAATCTCGGTATCGCGACTTAAAAACCTATTATATCCACGTTATTTATCGTTACTTCACCAATGAATTTCCTGAATTAGTTACACGAGGATGCTCAAGTTCATGCAATGTATCCTAGTTGCGCTTTGCTCTTACCTCACTCACTATCAGGCAAGGCCGACAGGGATTGCCTTCGTTGATTCGTCTAAGCTACAGGTTTATCACAACCTACGCATTCTCAGATATCAGGTTTTTAAAGGTACTAAGAAGCGAGGAAAAGGAACGATGTGGTGGTTCTACGGTTTTAAATTATACCTTATTATCAATGACCAAGGTGGCATTATCTTAGTCAAAGTGACAACGGCTAACGTGGATGATAGAAAGCCTGTATCGGAAATGGTTGACGAGCTATGAGGGGTGTTATACGGAGATTAAGGTTATATCTTTGGTCTATTTGAGTGGGAACTTGCAGGCAAGGGAGTGACACTGATAACGGGTGTAAAAAACATGAAACCCAAAGTGATGAAACTTTGGAACCGCCTGATGTTCCCAGAAACGATTTATTATTGAAACTGTTTTTGACCAACTAAAAAACATATCCCAAATCGAGCATTCTCGGCACCGTAGTTGTATCAGCTTTATGGTCAACCTGATTGCTGGATTCATTGCTGATACAGATCTGAAATTAATTCAGAAAGGTTAAAAGGATAACTATAACGTGAAGAGATATACTTGACTGTTTTTGTCAAGTATTTTAGAATTACTGAGTTGAATACTCACAGGTAAGATGTTATGAGATTGACTTCTAAAGGTAGATACGCTGTAACAGCGATGCTGGATGTAGCGTTACATTCCGAGGTAAATCCAGTGCCCCTTGCTGATATTTCAGATCGCCAAGGGATTTCGCTGTCTTATCTTGAGCAACTTTTTTCGCGTCTTCGCAAAGCTGGATTAGTATCCAGCATACGGGGACCTGGTGGAGGTTATCGCTTAGGCGTAAGCGCTTCCAACATCGCTGTTGGCATGGTCATTGCTGCCGTTAACGAATCGGTTGATGCTACAAAGTGTCAAGGAAAAGGGGGCTGTCAGGGTGGAATACGTTGCTTGACACATACACTATGGTGTGATTTGAGTTCACGTATTAATACATTTCTGAATGATATTACACTTGGAACATTGATGAACGATAACGAAATTAAGCAGGTTGCTGGTCGTCAGGATTCGACACTCGATTCGTCAACAATTGTTAGACATGCTTTTAATGCCAGTGGCAGTAAAAACTCTACCTTGATGGGTGTGCGTTTTCGTTCATAGTTAGCCGTTTCAGAGTACTTGGAGATATAAATGAAATTGCCAATTTATTTGGACTATTCAGCCACATGCCCAGTAGATCCGCGTGTTGTTGAAAAAATGATTCACTGTCTGACAATTGATGGTTGTTTTGGTAATGCTTCCTCTCGTTCGCATCGTTATGGTTGGCAGGCAGAAGAAGCTATAGATATTGCACGTGAAAATATTGCGAATTATCTGAATTCTGATCCACGTGAAGTCGTGTTCACGTCAGGTGCGACAGAGTCAGACAATCTAGCTATTAAAGGTATTGCCCATTTCTACGGTAAGAAAGGTAAACACATTATTACATGTAAGACCGAACATAAAGCCGTGCTTGATACCTGTCGTCAACTTGAACGTGAAGGTTACGATGTGACCTATCTTGTACCAGAACCAAGTGGCATTGTTGATGTGAGTAAGTTAGCTAATGAGATACGTGAAGATACTATTTTGGTAACTCTTATGCATGTGAACAACGAGATTGGAGTTATCCAAAATATTGCTGCAGTTGGGGAATTGTGTCGTGAGTGTAAAGTGGTGTTCCACGTTGACGCGGCACAATCTATTGGTAAATTGCCGCTAGATACGCAAAAAATTAAAGTCGACCTTGTATCAATGAGTGCCCACAAAGTGTATGGCCCGAAAGGTATCGGTGCTCTTTATGTTCGCCGTAAGCCACGTATCCGTATTGAAGCACAAATGCATGGTGGCGGTCATGAACGTGGTATGCGTTCTGGAACCCTCGCGACTCATCAAATTGTGGGTATGGGTGAGGCGTTCCGGATTGCGAAGGAAGATCTTGAAAAAGATCAAAAACATGCTTTGGCACTTCGTAACCGTTTTTATGACGGTGTGAAGGTTCTAGAAGCTGTTTATGTGAACGGTGATTTTGAGCAGCGAGTCGCGATGAACTTAAACATCAGTTTTGCTTTTGTCGAAGGTGAATCTTTATTGATGTCATTGAAAGATTTGGCGGTATCGTCAGGTTCTGCATGTACTTCAGCAAGCCTTGAACCTTCTTATGTTTTACGGGCATTGGGTTTAAACGATGAATTAGCGCACAGCTCAATTCGCTTCTCATTTGGTCGATTTACAACAGAAAAAGAAGTTGACTACGCGATAGAACAGGTCCGTAAAGCGGTTATCAAGCTACGTGGAATGTCACCTCTTTGGGATATGTACAAAGAAGGGGTTGATTTGAGTACCGTTGTGTGGGCACATCACTGAACCAGTGTAAGTATTTCGAGGAGCAGATCATGGCTTACAGCGAAAAAGTAATCGATCACTATGAAAATCCACGTAACGTGGGTGGATTTGACAAGAATGATCCAAGTGTTGGTAGTGGTATGGTTGGGGCACCTGCATGCGGAGATGTAATGAAGCTACAAATCAAAGTTAATGAAGACGGTATCATTGAAGATGCTAGGTTTAAAACCTATGGTTGTGGCTCAGCTATCGCATCAAGCTCATTAATTACTGAGTGGGTAAAAGGTAAGTCTCTTGATGAAGCGATAGCGATTAAAAATGTAGAAATCGTTGAAGAGCTGGAATTGCCGCCAGTGAAGGTGCATTGCTCAATTTTAGCGGAAGATGCTATCAAAGCAGCAATTAGCGATTATAAAAAGAAACACGAAACTTAAATATTAAAGGGTTATTGTGTATATGGCCATTACTATGACAGATGCTGCTGCATCGCGCGTTCGCAGCTTTCTTGTAAGACGAGGAAAAGGAATAGGGCTGCGTTTGGGTGTTAGAACGTCAGGTTGTTCTGGTATGTCTTACGTGTTGGAGTTCGTGGATGAGATCCAAGATGAAGATCAGGTATTTGAAGAGAAAGGCGTAAAAGTGATTGTCGACAGTAAAAGTATGTTGTATCTCGTCGGTACTGAGCTGGATTTCATCAGAAAAGGGTTAAATGAGGGTTTTCAGTTTAATAATCCTAACGTTAATAGTGAGTGTGGTTGTGGCGAAAGCTTTAATGTTTAACTCGTGAGATAAAATGAATCATTTTGAACTATTCGGGCTAATATGTCAGTTTGAACTGGATGTTAACTCTCTGTTTTATAAGTATCTTGATCTTCAGAGACGTTTTCACCCAGATAAATTTGTCATCGCATCTAGGAAGGAAAGGCAGCTTGCTGTTCAGAAAATCACGCAAATTAATGATGCGTATCAGACATTGAGAGATCCTATGCATCGTGCTGAATATATGATTTCGTTGAAAGGCTTGGAATTGTGTGATGAACAACAAATGATGACAGATCATGAGTTTCTGTTGCAGCAAATGGAATTACGTAAAGAGCTAGAAGAAATTGCTGAAAGTGATGAACCGAATTTATTGTTGTTTGATTTTGAGAAAAAGACAAATAGTATTCATAAGGAACTTCTCTCTGAACTGGCCGATGCATTTGATGATGCATGTTATGTTGCTGCGGCGACATTAGTGAGTAAGCTCAAATTCTTAGTCAAACTCAAACAAGAAATCGAACGAATTGAAGACAGGTTGCTCGACTAACCGCCCGTGGCGATAGGTTTGGCGACAGGAATCCATATGGCACTGATACAAATTGAGGAACCTAGTCTGAATAAAGCGCAACGTGAAAAGAAGCTTGCGGTCGGCATCGACTTGGGAACTACAAATACTTTAGTTGCAACAGTGTGTAATTGCACTGCAATAACCCTTAACGATCTCCAAGATCGTGCATTGATTCCATCGATCGTTCACTACGGTGAAACCATCCAAGTTGGCTATGATGCACAAGCAAAATTAGAATCAGACAGTGCAAATACCATAGTGTCTGTAAAACGCATGATGGGACGATCTCTTGCCGATGTAAAATCCCGTTATCCTCATTTACCTTATATATTTTCAACATCTAAAAATGGCTTACCGTTGATCCATACCCGTGCGGGTATAAAGAATCCGATTGAAGTGTCGGCGGACATTCTCCGTATGGTAAGTGAACGTGTAAAAGACGTTCTGGGGGGTGAACTTGATGGTGTCGTTATTACTGTTCCAGCATATTTTGATGACGCGCAACGTGCCAGTACGAAAGAGGCTGCAAAGTTAGCGGGGTTGAATGTACTTCGTTTACTGAATGAACCAACGGCAGCTGCTATCGCCTATGGTCTCGATTCTGGCCAAGAAGGAACTATCGCTGTTTATGACCTTGGGGGAGGTACCTTTGATATATCTATCCTTCATTTATCAAAAGGTGTGTTTGAAGTACTAGCGACGGGTGGTGATTCTATGTTGGGCGGGGATGATTTTGATCATCTAATTGCTAATTGGATTTTAGAACAAGCCAATTTCACGAAGCTATCAGGCAACGAGTCTCAACTTTTGTTAAATAAATCGATCACGACAAAACTTACATTAAGTAAGAGTAGTAGTGCTGATATTGATGTGTTGGGTTGGCAGGGAAGGCTTTCACGTACACAGTTTGAACATCTTATTGGTGACTTGGTGATGAAAACCCTGTTGTCGTGTCGTCGTGCATTAAAAGACGCAAAAGTGAGTATTGACGATGTGCTGGAGGTTGTGATGGTGGGCGGTTCAACTCGTATACCTTTGGTTCGTGAGAAGGTCGGTGAATTTTTTGGGAGAAAACCACTTACCAATATCGATCCTGATAGATCCGTTGCTATTGGTGCGGCTACGCAGGCAAATATTTTGGTGGGTAATAAACCTGATGGGGACATACTGTTACTTGATGTGATTCCACTATCGTTAGGTATCGAAGCCATGGGGGGGGTGGTGGAGAAAATTATTCCACGGAATACCACTATTCCTGTGGCACGTGCTCAATATTTCACCACATTTAAAGATGGCCAGACACGCATGAAAATACATGTGGTTCAAGGTGAGCGTGAAATGGTTGATGATTGTCGTTCTCTGGCTAATTTTACTTTTAAGGGGATTCCACCAATGACGGCGGGTGTCGCTCACATTCTAGTGACGTACCAAGTCGATGCAGATGGCTTACTCTCCGTTACGGCAATGGAGAAAAGTACTGGGCTACAATCTTCAATTCAGGTCAAACCGACTTATGGTTTGAGTGACCCTGAAATGGTTAATATGATCCGGTCGTCACTTACACATGCTGAAGCAGATAAAGATGCCCGTTATCTTGCCGAGCAGCGAGTTGAAGTTGACCGTGTGACTGAAGGACTTCTCGTAGCTCTCAAGTCTGATGGTGATACATTGTTGTCAAAAACCGAAAAGAAAGTGCTAACAGATGCCATGGAAAGACTTATTTCACTTCAAAAAGGCGATAATGCTGCCGAAATTGAGCAAGGTATCAAAGATACAGATAAAGTGAGTCAGGTATTTGCATCACGCCGTATGGACAAAGCTATCCGTGAAGCACTCTCTGGCCATTCAATTGACGAGGTTTAAGCACATGCCACAGATTGTTATTCTGCCACACAAAGATCTTTGTCCAGAAGGTGCTGTATTGGAAGCGGAAATCGGAGAAACTGTGCTGGATGTGGCTTTACGCAACGGTATTGCGATTGAACATGCGTGCGAAAAATCCTGTGCGTGTACCACATGTCATGTGATCATTTGTAAAGGTTTCGATTCTCTAGATGAAAGCGCTGAATTGGAGGATGATATGTTGGATAAAGCATGGGGTTTAGTACCTGAATCACGTCTTGGTTGTCAGGTCAAAGTGGCTAATCAAGATCTGGTTATTGAAGTTCCTCGTTATACATTGAACCATGCTGCAGAAAACTACTGATTAAGTTTGAACAATAATTCTGATGAATAGGAACCTGCTCTATGAGCCTAAGATGGATTGATTCACACGATATTGCGATTGAATTACTAGATAAATTTCCTGATATAGACCCGACAAAGGTGCGTTTTACTGACCTGCATCATTGGGTGTTGGAGTTAAGGAACTTTTCCGATGATTCTAATCATTCCAATGAAAAGATCCTAGAGGCGATCGTCCTCTGCTGGATGGAAGAGATAGATTAACTGTCTTTTAGCAAAACAACTTGCAGATGCTCGATTCTATAAGTCATAACTGCGTTATGTTCGAGGTAAATACTTATAGTTATAATCAGTCTATTTCATGAGTTTTTAATGACGGAATGGGTACACAGAGACTCTCATACAGCCCATGTGGTGAGTTTGCTGATTATATGCTAAGTGTGCTATCTTTTTGATATGGCTAACTTCTTTAGTCAGTATATGAGTAAAGCTCGCTGAAAGCTATACCTTCAAGTTATTTGGGTATAGTTAACCGCAGATCTACATAAGAGCATATTTACTCCTAGATTTAGATAATAACTACGACACTTATGGTTTAGTGTAAAAGAGGAGGTCAACTACTGAAAGTAACATACTTTTCTTGCCAAAAATATAAGCAGTACCGCTCTAGATTATCAGCAGTTTAACGCTGGCAAAAAATACCAAATTTAGACTATTCTGGAGCAGGTTATTCTAATCTCCTGTATTGCAAAGACAATCAAGTTACATCATACCTCAGTTAGGAGAAAGCTGGAAAGATACCGTAATAACGGTTCTTATTGTCTTAAAATTGCTCAAGATCTATTGAAAAATAATCTCAAGGGTGCAAGCCAATACAAGATATTAGCAGATAAAAATACTTTCATTCATCTGTGGATCAGAAAATGATTGGAGTCCTGAGAAAATATCACGAGTACTAACTAATTGCAGTTGTTTCCATCCATTATGAGTGGACTCATTGTTTTGGCGTAACCGATAAACGGCAAGGTAAAAACTCTATCATCATGAAATAAAAACGGAAAAGATGTTCTGATTTCAGTTAACCTGAGCTAGACGACAAATGAATTTTGTGAATAAAGACAAACTATGCCCACAGGATCGATTTGGAATCCTAGAAACAGTAAAGTTAGTAATGCTGCAGCTGCACGTAAAAAGCGTATAACATTGGTCTTAATAAAGTATCTGTCTATAAAATTAAAACTATTTCTCAGTCAATTTCAGAGGCCATACCGAACAAGGAGTTTAACATGACCGACAAAATGCTTATCCAGTTATCACATGAACCTGCTACTGATGTTTGGGGTGGTAAAAAGGCCGTGATCTCTTTTAATCAGAATGGTGCAACCGTTCATGCTTTCGGTGACTTTGTGCTTGATCAAGTGCAACAAGCAGCACGGAATTTGGATACGCAGGGTATCCAAAAAGTCTCGTTAGCTGGAGATAACTGGTCTGTTGATACAGCTTGGGCATTTTATCAAGGATGGCGTGGACCTAAGGTGGGATATGAATTTGAATCACCAACATTAGAAAACACCGCTCAAAAGTTACTAAATAATCACATCACAGTGACTGATTGGGTTCGTCAAATTATCAATGAAACAGCGGAAGATGTTGGACCACAACAATTGGCTGTGCGTGCAGGTGAATTCATCAAATCGAAAGCACTTTACTCTAAAGATGTGAGGTATAAAGTGGTTTCTGGTACAGATTTGTTAGAGCAGGGGTGGGTAGGTGTACATACTGTGGGTCGTGGATCTACGCGAAAACCGGCCATGCTGCAATTGGACTACAATCCAATGGGTGATGAAAATTCAAAAGTATTCGCTTGTATCATCGGGAAAGGCATCACGTTTGACTCAGGTGGGTATAGCATAAAGCAGTCTAGTTCTATGGATACGATGAAAGCAGATATGAGCGGGGCTGCGATGGCTGCAGGAGGATTAGGTTTAGCGATCGTGCAAGGTCTAAATAAACGAGTAAAGCTAATTTTATGCTGTGCGGAAAATATGATCTCCAGTAATGCTTACAAACTGGGTGATATTATTACCTATAAGAATGGTGTGACTGTCGAAGTGCTAAATTCTGACGCTGAAGGTCGTCTGGTTCTTGCTGACGGTTTATTGTTTGCTAACAGCTTCAAGCCTACGTTGACTATTGATTGTGCAACGTTGACGGGTGCGGCGAAAATGGCTCTAGGAAATGACTACCATGCATTATTTACTTTCGATCAAGCGTTAGCACTCCGCTGTATGAATGCTGCTGATGCAGAAAATGAAGGTCTATGGCAACTCCCATTGGAGGAATTTCATCGCAACATGCTTCCTTCCGGCTTTGCGGATCTGGCAAATGTAGAGTCTGGGAAACATTCACCAGGAGCAAGTACCGCAGCGGCGTTCCTTTCTTATTTTGTTGAAGATTATAAAGAAGGTTGGATCCATTTAGATTGCTCGGGAGCTTATCGTAAAAGTGCAAGTGACAAGTGGTCGGTGGGTGCTACGGGAATGGGTGTGAAAACATTATCACGTATATTGATGGACGAATCTACTCGATAACGACAAAATTTATCTTTAAATAAATTGCCATAATAATTAATTTGAACTTCGTATAAGAAATGAATTATATGCTTGACTCTCGATCTGATTGTTTGCATCAAATCATCAGTCAAAAGAACTTCGCCCTCCGTCATCTGAAATGCATAGGTATTATAGCTAAATAATTATAATAGGGCACAATAGGCGAATGGCTTATAGTTTAGATTTACGCCAGAGAGTTCTGGCGTACTAAAGAAAAATACGAATTAACGTTTGCACAGAAAAGCATTAATTTTGATGTTGGAATGCGGACCTTATTTCGTGGGGCTAATAAGGTAGAGCCTTGTATTACGAAAAATAAACCTGCTACAAAAATTGATGAGAATATTTTACTTAAGGATGTAGAGGAGTTTATTGATGATTACCTGTGGTAGCGAGCACAACGATTTAATGGCACTCAACCTGCGATTCACTATGCATTGAAGTGCCTTAATATAGCCTTTACAAGAACTCTATTTCACCCTAAAGATTGTAAATAAAAACGCCAAAACTTCGGGAAAATCATAAAACAACATCAAAAAGAAGGTATACCTATCATACACTTATATGAAAGTTGGTTTGCCAAGAGTATGCCGCGAACGCATGGTTACTCTAAAAAATGAAGTGGATGCTAATGCTACGGAGTTCATGATTGGCATTTGAAAGAAAGAGTTAACGCCATTGGTGTTATCATCAATCATACGTTTCTAACGCTTAGCTTAATAATTGGAAGCGTCAATGCCTAGGTATGTCACTCATGGGTCAAACAAGATTTACTTCCGAAAGTTTCAGAGCAAGCTGTGATTGTTATGGATAATGCAAGGTTTTATAAGCGTAGCTACACACTGGAAGCAATTGAAGCTCGTGGTTGTGCTTTAGAGTGTTTTTCTCCTTACAGTACAGATCTTAAGCCAATAAAACATAAATGGGCAGAGGTGAAGTCTTTAAGAAGGAAAGAGCGCTATTCCATTGATGAATTGTTTTATCATAATGTGGATTATGCCAATTTATTTTGATCTAGCTATATATACTGGTAAATGGTGCTTTTACTGAGCAGTGAGCATCACATCGTGCTTTAGAGCTAGTTTGCAGTTCAGGTTATGTTAATGTGGCTATCATTGTATTGTTGAACGAGTTTTGTAAAGAAAAGACAAACAGTTCTTAATGGTTTTTATTTTTTTCCGTGTTGATTTTTCCCACTGATGACAAAATTCCACGAAGAATATTTAACTCTTTAGTTTCAGGTCGTGCACGATTAAATAGGCGACGAAGTTTAGTCATGACCATACTTGGATGCTGTTTATTAATAAAACCTGTTTCGTTGAGTACAGATTCTAAGTGCGTGTAAAAACACTCCAAGTCTTCGGATAACGGATACAATTGCTCTTTCACTTCTCCCTTTGTAGTGGTTTTTTGGCCTAACCACGCCATACGCGCTTCATAGCACAAAGTTTGAACCGCCATTGCTAAGTTAAGTGAACCGTATTCTGGATTAGTTGGAATAAAAACGTGGTAGTGACAAGCTTGAAGCTCTTCGTTGCTCAACCCCGTACGCTCACGGCCAAACACAAACGCAACAGAATGCTGACTTAATTCTTGAATCGCTTTAATACCGCTCTCTCGCGAGTCCAATATTGGCAAATCAAATGTACGTCTTCGGGCACTCGTACCGATCACAAGACCACAATCCGCCACAGCTTCTTCAACGGTATCAACGATATGTGCATTATTCGCTATATCCCGCGCACCTGCAGCCAATGCTATAGCTTGACTGTCAACATTGCACTCAGGTGCAACTAACACCATACTCTTGAGCCCCATAACTTTCATTGCACGAGCGGCAGAGCCGATATTGCCAGAATGCGTAGTACTGACAAGCACAATATGAATATTTTCTAACATTTAAGAACCACTACATACATTCAAAGAATTATGACGATCGTATTTTACCAGATTGGTATAGGATTTTCGTTGTTTTTGGTGTTAGTTAATCGCAAATGGATAACAAATAGCTACTTCTTTTTTCTTACGATTCTGATACACTCGGCAGGTGTTCTCCATTCTTTAGAACATCTGTTGGGAAATCTGTATGCATCCAATGCTTAACATAGCCGTGCGTGCCGCGCGAAAGGCAGGTGATTTTATTGCTAAATCTGCTGAAAACCTTAAGAAGGTAAATACCATTCAAAAAGGCACTAACGATTTCGTTACCAATATAGATACTGCTGCTGAGTGCATTATTGTTGATGTTATCAAAAAATCTTACCCTAATCACTGTATCTTCACCGAAGAGGTAGGTACTATTCTAGGCAGCAATCTCCATTACCAATGGATTATCGATCCACTGGATGGAACTACTAACTTTATTAAAGGAATTCCCCATTTTTCCATCTCTATTGCACTTCGTATTAAAGACCGCACCGAAGTTGCCTGTGTTTATGACCCAATACGCGACGAGCTATTTACCTCTCAACGCGGATATGGTGCACAGTTAAATAGCAAGCGTCTCCGTGTAAGCAATGCAAAGAACTTATATGGCACAATTTTAGCCACAGGTTTCCCGTATAAAGCGAAGCAGCATTCTGAAGGCTTTATGAAAGTTATAGGTGCTCTATTCATTGATTGTGCAGATTTCCGACGTACAGGGTCGGCAGCACTTGACCTTTGTTACGTAGCAGCAGCTCGTGTAGACGGCTTCTTTGAACTAGGTTTGAAACCTTGGGACATGGCTGCAGGTGAATTGATTGCACGTGAAGCAGGTGCTTTGTGTACTGATTTCTCTGGCGGTACTAATTATATGCAATCAGGCAACATTGTTGCTGCCGGCACGAAAGTGCTTAAAGGCATTTTAGCACACATTCACGACAACACGACTGAAGCAATGAGGAAGTAAGACACCTTAATTTTTCCTCTACTACCCTTCCGAAGAGATTGTCTTTTAAAGTTTGCATAGTAAAAAAGTCAAAAAAGTCATTTAGCTTCCATTCTTTGCTATGGTATTGAATCGAACTCCTCCCCCTCTTTCTCTACTGTAGGTGGTGGCAGAAGATGTTCACGTGTAACCCCAAGTTTAAGCGACAATGCAGAGGCAACATATATTGATGAGTACGTACCAATGGTAATACCTAGTAATAAGGCAATAGCGAAGCCATGGATCATCGCACCTCCCTGTAAAAACAGTGAGATCACTACGAATAATGTAGTACCAGACGTGATTAAGGTTCTGCTTAATGTTTGAGATACAGAAGCGTTAATAACTTCAATCGCATCACTTTTACGCATCTTTCGAAAATTTTCTCGAATACGATCAAATACCACGATAGTATCGTTAAGAGAATACCCAATCACCGTCAACAATGCCGCGATAATGGTCAAATCCACCTCAATCTGGAAGAACGAGAAAATACCTAACGTAATGATAATGTCGTGTACTAACGACAGAACGGCACCCACTGCCAAACGCCATTCGAAGCGAATAGATAGATACAACAAAATACACATCAGCGAGGCAATAATCGACAGTCCACCTGCTTCTGTCAACTCATCACCCACATTCGGACCAACGAACTCAATACGACGCATTTCAACCATTTGACCCGTATCCTTTTTAATTATATCAAGGATCTGGTGACCCAACAATTTCCTTTTCACATCGTCACGAATGCCCAAACGTACTAAAACCTCACGAGAAGTTCCAAACGTTTGAACCACAGCATCACCAAATCCTGCGGCTTCAAGAGACTCTCTGATAAATGGCAAGTTAGCTGGTTGTTCTAAACCGACTTCAATCAGTGTCCCTCCTGTAAAATCAAGCCCCCAGTTCAGCCATTTAGTTGCCAGACTAAATACAGATACCCCGATCATTAACAAGGAGAGAATGAAAGCGATCTTTGACCAACGCATGAAGTTGATTAACAGGTTTGCCTTTATAAATTGCAACATACTAATTGATCCCTAAATCGATAACTTATCAATACATTTACCTCCATACACTAAGTTGACCAGTGAACGTGTACCGATAATTGCAGTAAACATTGACGTCATAATACCGATAGAGAGTGTTACTGCAAAACCTTTCACTGCACCAGTACCCACAGCAAATAATATAACTGCAGTGATCAGCGTGGTAATGTTGGCATCCGCGATAGTCGTAAATGCATTAGCATAACCTTGGTGAATAGCTTGTTGAGGATTTCTGCCTTCCTGTAGTTTTTCACGTATGCGTTCAAATATCAGCACGTTTGCATCCACTGCCATACCAACGGTCAGAACGATACCAGCGATACCTGGAAGAGTCATAGTCACACCTGGGATCATCGACATGATACCTATAATAAGCACGAGATTGGCAAAGAGTGCACAGTTAGCAAATAAACCAAAACGACGATAGTAAATGAACATAAAGATCATTACCGCGGTCATACCAAAAAAACAGGCGCGAATACCCATATCAATATTCTGTTGACCCATGGACGGACCAATTGTGCGCTCTTCGATAATCGAAATCGGCGCGGTCAAGGTACCTGCCCGTAGCAGTAAAGCCAGATTGTACGCTTCAGCTTGCGTGTCCATCCCTGTAATGCGGAAATTACGACCTAGCGCCGTTTGAATGGTTGCTTGGTTAATCACTTCTTCATGCTTAGAAAGCATGATATTACCGTGTTTATCACGCTTTCCACTGTCTTTATATTCAGTGAACACTGTGGCCATCAGCTTACCAACATGATTTTTACTGAACGCTGCCATTTTTCTACCACCATCGCTATCTAGCGAGATCTTAACCTGAGGGCGATGATATTCATCAAAGCTTGCACTCGCATCAGTAATACTCGAACCGCCTAAAATGATATGTTTTTTCAGAATAACTGGTCGACCATCACGAGTTTGCTTCACTTCACTACCTAGAGGTATTCGGTCAATGGAAGTGGTAATTAACCTCGTACTAACGTCAACCTCCCGAAATTCTAGTGTGGCAGTCGCGCCTAGGATTTCCTTCGCACGTGCCGTATCTTGAACACCTGGCAGTTCGACCACAATTCTTCTTACACCCTGTCGTTGAACCAAAGGTTCTGCAACACCTAACTCGTTAACACGATTACGCAAGATAGTGATATTCTGGTCGACTGCATAATTACGAATTTCCTGAAGTCGCTCTTCAGTGAACCTGCCTGAAATAGAAAGATGTAGGTTATCGATGATAAACACCATATCAGTATGCAATATTGCTAGTTTACTTTCGGCTGCATCCATGTCTGCTCCATTATGGAACAGCACTTCAACATGCTCGTTTTTGTTGGCTTGAATACTACGGTAACGAATTTTCGCTTCCCGCAGCGCCGTACGAAAAGTTTCTACCTGTTGGCTTAGCAATTTTTCCATTGTCGCGTCCATGTCCACCTCCATCAAGAAATGTACACCACCACGCAAATCAAGACCGAGTTTCATTGGATGGGCATTAATGGCTTCTAGCCAGCTTGGCGTTGCAGGGGCAAGGTTAAATGCAACAATAACATCATCACCAAGCAAACTGCTTAATACATCACGTCCAGCAATTTGTATATCTGTATCAGAAAATCGCACCAATACTGTGCCCTTTTCTAAGGTAATAGATTTATAAGGAAGTTTCTCTTTTTCTAGGGTTGATTTAACGGTATCCAGAGTCAAAGAACTTACCGATGTACCACGAACTCCGATGATTTGAACTGATGGGTCTTCACCGTACATATTGGGAAGTGCATACAGGGCGCCGATGAATATCACCAGCGCGATCATGATATACTTCCACAAAGGATATCTATTTATCACTGTTAGTGATCCTTTACGGTAATGGATTTATAGTGACTTAATTGTACCTTTTGGCAAAACTGCCGTCACAAAATCCTTTTTAATAGTTACTTCGTTGTTGTCATTCAATGCAATAACAATGAAATCGTCCTTTTCAGAGATCTTGGTGATTTTTCCCACTAAACCGCCTCCTGTCAGTACTTCATCTCCTTTATCCATTAATACCATTAAATTCTTATGGTCTTTAACACGCTTTGCTTGTGGACGATAAATCATGAAGTAGAAAATTACAGCAAATAATCCCAGCATAATAAATAACTGCATACTATTTTGGGATGCGCCCTCTGCTGCATGGGCTTGTGAAATAAACATTTAGTCACGTCCTCGTATCAATCTGAATATTTTTAATTTATCCCACGTCTATCCGTCAGTTCTTTTTCAAGAGAAAATGTTGTGCCGAAAGTACGTAAAAACTTAGTCTTCTTTGACCTCTGTTACATATCACGGGATGCATAGAATTCTCTAATGAAATTATTTAATGTACCTTGATCAATGGCGTTACGTAAACTCTCCATTAGGCGCTGGTAATAACGTAGATTATGGATAGTGTTAAGACGGGCACCTAAGATTTCATTACAGCGGTCAAGGTGATGTAAATACGCCTTACTATAATTGTGGCAAGTGTAACAGTCACACTCTGGATCCAATGCAGATGTATCATTTTTATGCATTGCATTACGGATCTTGATCACACCTCCAGTAACAAATAGGTGTCCATTACGCGCATTCCGAGTTGGCATGACACAATCAAACATATCAATGCCACGACGAACACCTTCTACTAGGTCTTCTGGTTTGCCCACACCCATCAAGTAACGTGGTTTGTTTTCTGGAAGTTTGGAACAGACATGTTCCAAGATACAGTGCATATATTCTTTTGGTTCACCCACAGCCAGACCACCCACGGCATAACCATCGAATCCGATTTTACTCAACCCTTCAAACGACTCATCGCGTAGATCCTCATATACTGAACCCTGAATGATACCGAATAGTGCGTTATTGTTACCCATACTGTCAAAATGATCACGGCTACGCTGTGCCCAACGGAGGTTCATCTCGGTCGATTTTTTTGCTTCTTCATACGTCACTGGATATGGTGTGCATTCGTCGAAGACCATTACGATATCAGAACCCAAAGAGTATTGGATTTCCATAGATTTTTCGGCATCCATGAAGACTTTATTACCGTTTATAGGATTACGAAAATACACACCTTCCTCGGTAATCTTGCTAGTCTTACCTAGGCTGAACACTTGGAAACCACCTGAATCTGTCAAGATAGGGCCTTGCCAATTCATAAAGTCATGCAAATCGCCATGAGCACGTATCACTTCCTGACCAGGGCGTAGCCACAAGTGAAAGGTGTTGCCCAACAGAATTTGTGCACCTGTTTCTACCACTTCTTCTGGCGTCATACCCTTTACCGTACCGCAAGTGCCTACTGGCATGAACACAGGTGTTTCCACTGTACCACGTTCAAAAATAAGACGCCCTCGACGTGCATAACTTTCTTTTTTTATCAACCAAAATTCCACAACACCTCCGAAATTTCAGAAAAACAGTCTAGCGCTACTGCGCTATTTAGGTAGTCTCATTTATACATAGATAAAACTATCTGTCGGTTAGTAAAGAAGAACAGCCCCTTAAAAATAATATACCCATTAATATTCGAGCATTCTGTGGGGGTAATTGCAACGAGGTCTAAGGAGTTTTACGAGTAACAAACATCGCATCACCGTAGCTAAAGAATTGATATTTGTTTTCAATTGCTTGCTTATATGCATGCATGACTTGGTCATAACCTGCGAAAGAAGATACCAACATGATGAGAGTCGACTCTGGTAAGTGGAAGTTGGTGATTAATGCATCCACCAGTTGCCATTCATAACCTGGGTAGATAAAAATCTTGGTGTCACTTAGGTATGGTTTTACCTTTATTTTTCCATGAGGTGCACGGTACGCAGCACTTTCTAACGAACGCACAGATGTCGTACCTACAGCTACAACACGATTACCACGAAGTTTGGCTGCGTTTACCTCATCCACAACGTCTTGTAATACTTCCGCATATTCAGCATACATAACATGATCTTCTATCTTAGAAACACGTATAGGCTGAAATGTACCAGAACCAATGTGTAATGTAATAAATGAAATTTTGACTCCTTTGGCTTTCAACGTGACCAGCATATTTTCATCGAAGTGGAGACCCGCTGTTGGAGCAGCTGTAGCTCCTAGGATTTTGTTGTACACTGTTTGGTAGCGCTCTTTATCCGAATTCTCCTCTGGTCGATTGATATACGGCGGTAATGGCATATGGCCGATATGATTCAATATATCCAACACAGCTTGCTTACCTGTAAATCGGATCTCAAACAAGGCATCATGGCGTGCTACCATCTCTGCTTCATATTCATCGTTTTCACCAAGGAATAATTGTCCCCCTAGTTTAGGAGATTTTGAAGAGCGAACGTGTGCAATAATTGATTTATCATCCAGCATACGTTCCATCAGCACTTCAATCTTACCACCTGATGCTTTTCTACCTAACATGCGAGCAGGGACAACACGGGTGTTGTTAAATACCATCAGGTCACCAGGTTCAATCAGATCGACGATATCAGTGAATTGCTTGTGGTTCAACTCTCCCGTGTGTCCATTAAGCTGAAGCAGTCTACTTGCGGTGCGATCCGGTTTCGGATAACGAGCAATCAGCGAATCAGGGAGGTCGAAATGAAAATTAGATACTTGCATTAACAAATGCCTTCTTCTTTACAGAAGAGGTTAGTATAACCTGAGTGACGTATAAGAAACGAACTAAATGACCAAGTCCAGATTTGATTGTTTGAATAAAATCATTAGTCTCATAAGGACTTGGCATGAATAATTCTAATGCTATTTTTACCAATATTGATGATTATTGTTTCTTTCTATCAATCTAAGTTTCTAGATTTGAGAACGTATTATATGTAATTTGTTTTCCGTTAGCTGAAGGATAAAAGCGTTGTTAATTAAATACGTCCCATAATGCACTGAGCCAAATCTTTTTTACAGTTTTAATTTATCCGCAGGCGAACAGGCATATAAGGTCTTATAACTTTGTTCATTTCTTATTCATATTTACCAGTGCTTCATCAACCTGAGCATTGTAATTACGAAGACTGAGTTGAGGGCTGAGCAACTGTTTATAGTAAAACATTGCTGTCTCTGCTAATGAGCGTTTGTGATAACTCCTGTCCTCTTTCAACTCCTTTACCGCTTCATTCCTAGAATGCCCTTCCTCCCAGTACCATCTCGTTGCTTCGAGGTGGAATACTTGGCGTTATTCCCTTATTCTTCAGTATGTGGTGGCATGCTCTTATATCATAGGTTCCATCAACACTGATTTGCTGTATCTTGCATTGTAATTGGTTAAGCCATGTAGATAAAATCTCATTGTCACCCACAGAAAACAGGTTAACTTCTGCAACAATAACCTCATGAGTAGACACATTAACGGCGAGATGAAGTTTGCGCTAGATACGCTGGTTCTCCTGCCCATGTTGAATGCGTTTTCCATATACCTTTAGGCCTGTGGCGTCAATAACGACACGGGCGAAAGTTCCTAAACTCGGCAAACGGTACTTAACTCCTACGGTTTTCGAACGCTTATTAATGTAAGTGTATGTAGGGGATTTCAGCGGGACATCCATCAACATAAGAACTGAATTAAGAAAGCCCTATAATTCACGAAGTGGGAGCTTAAAAACACTTTTCATCATCAGTACTATTTTAATCACGGTATTTAAAAAGTGACTAAGCCTCGGTTTACTAATGCTGATTATATTGTTTCAAGCTGTTGATCGTGTGTTTAATATTTTCCTTTCCATTTCCCATCATCATTTCTTGCTTAATTTAATGATAATCTGATCGTAGGAATTGAGATTAGTTCAGATATTTTAGAAACAACGCCTCAGCTAAATACTGATGTTTTAATTGATGTAAAAAGCTCTGGTTCCCCTTTGTTATTTCACCTGGGAATTACCTCCTAGAAGCTATATGTGGTGGGGCTTAAGGCATGTCTATATCTATGATACCTTTAGCACAATTGAACAGATAAAAGGCATGAATGAATTTCAAAGGTATCAAATCGAAGTTGCTTCACTTTAAACGTATTATCACTATGAATTGGGCTATATTCGTATCCAATCATCCCCGCTATGACACCGATTGTTATCATTCAGAAATCACAAAAATGCTGAAGTGTGGAAGCTCAGAAAATGGCTTTGCCACTTACCAATGCTCCAATGTTTTTGTTACGGTAAAGGGCAACATAAAGTTAACTTTATGTTGTAAGGGAAAAGCTTGTCCGCAATGTGGAAAGTGTTATACACGGGAGAGTATGCTCAAAATAGGCGTCCGCTTGTTTCTTAGAGTGAGCTATCGGCAAGTTGTCTTAACACTGCCTGAGCAACTTCGTATTCCTTTCCATAATCACTCCAATCAGAAACATTTGTATTCAGGGTTTATGATTTTGACGGAAGCCTGCTTATCAGAGTTAATTCAGGCGCACTTTAAGACCGATGCGTGTGAAACTGCTGTTATTATTTTCATCCATACCCATTGCCGTAATGGCAACTAAAATCCATATTTACATGTGATACTGGCTGAAGGTGCATTCTTTCCTTCAAACTAGGATTGGAAAGGGTTTCGGCATTTATCGTTATCTCAGTTACGATTTTTTTGGCAAAAACACTCACTTAAGTTAATGGAGATTGAGTTTTCGGTGCGTCAATATGTGATTAACCTGAGCTGTGCATAAGAAATAAATTAAATACCAAAATCGCGATCTGATCGTTTGAAATAAACTATTGACCGCACAAGAACTTGTGCATGAATGACGTAGTCGCCGTTTTCGGCGACTTCTGCTAGACTTTCCTCCCTGCATGGGAAAAACATCTAATTTCTTCTGGTATCAAACAAAGAAACAAACCTTCTCGCCTCTCAGTTAGTGAAGTGATGACGATAGTGATAGCTTGCCATCAATCGGGGTATCGAGATTTCAAAACTTATTCATTCACTTTGTTTGTCGCTACCTCACCAACGAATTTCCTGAATTAGTTAACTACACGAGGATGCTCAAGTTCATGCAAGGTGTTTTGGTTCCTCTTTAGCTCTTCCCTCACTCATCGTCAGGGATTGCCTTCGTTGATCCGTCTACGCTACAGGTTTATCACAACCTACACCTTTTCAGATAGCAGGTTTTTAAAGGTACCGCGAAGCGAGGAAAAGGAACGATAGGGTGGTTTTACGGTTTGAAATTACACCTTATTATCAATGACTAACGTGGTATTATCTCAGTCAAAGTGACGACGGCTAACGTGAATAATAGAAATCCTGTATTGGAAATTGGTAACGAGCTTTGGGGATTTTTATACGGAAATAAAGGTTATATCTCTGGTCCATTAGAGCGGGAATTTACAGACAAGGGAGTGATACTGATAACGGGTGTGAAAAAGAATATGAAACCTAAAATGATGAAACTTTGGAATCGCTTGATGCTCCGGAAACGATTTATTATTGAACCCGTTTCTGACCAACTAAAAAACATATCCCAAATCGAGCATTTTGGCACCGTAGTTGTATCAGTTTTATGGGCAACTTGCTGACAGGGCTTATCGCATATTCATTTCAACCAAAGAAGTCGAGCATCAAGATGACTCGGTTTGATAAGCAAGCGCCTATGCAGATTTTGGGTTGAGTATAACCTGATGGTTTCTATGCCCATCTTGGCAATGGTTGTAAAAATAAAGTACCAAGCAAAAGCTACCGAGGGTTAATACGATACCTAACTAACTATTTGTTATCCCCGCCGATAGGCTTATCTAGGATAGTTGAGTATGACGGTCATCAAGTCAGGTATTACGATCAATCACATAAAACGAAGTTGAAAACGTATGAGACAGTGGATGTTTAGATATTTATTGGCAGGCAGTTTAACACATTCTTCCTAAAGGATTTCAACGAATGAGATATCATGATCTTCAAGCGACAGCGAGCTTTAAGAAGTGGCATGAAGTAATAGCGAGGGTAGCAAGAGACTTTGTGGATGCAAGGATGAGCTACACCAAACGTATCAGCTATCTTAGAGCTTTTCGAAGAGGTAGTAGGTCGTAATCCCTTAAAATGTGTGTTTTGTGGGAGAGGAATGGAATTGGTTAGGCTCTCCTACCCAAAGCATGGTGTATTCTTAGATTTATTTTCTTTCTTTAGTGGTTAATTGATATGGTTTTTGTTCTTACGCCGATTAACCATTAAGCAAATCTATTGGCATATCGTTTATTGATCCAATCACGTTATAGGTTTATCACAATTTATGTATTCCACGATCTCTTAGATTTGAAGGGGAACCTAAACAAGGTAAGGGAACTATGGGAGGTTTTATAACCCTAAACTTCACCTTATCATCAACGACCAAGGCGGTATCCTCTCGGTAAAGGTAACAACAGCTAATGTTGAGATATAAAACCTGTGCTTGATATAACCAATAATCTCAGGGGGTTACTCTATGGAGATAAGGGTATATATCTGACTCCCTTGAGGAGATCCTCGCTGAGGAAAGGGTTGGTTTTATCACGAATCCATGTAAGAACATGGAAGCAAAGGTGATAAAGCCTTGGGATCGTCTTATGTTGAGAGAATGATTTATTATCGAGATGATCTGTTATCAACTAAAAAACACATTGCAAATCAAGCATTCTCGACACCGTAATTATATCAGCTTTATGGTCAACTTGCTAGCAGGGCTCATCGCGTATTCATTTCAACCAAAGAAGCCGAACATTAGGATGGCTCGGCTTAATAAGCAAGCACTTATGCAGATCTGAGTTTATTCGAGAAAATGCTTGCTAAATTTATCGTGATTATACCTCAGGAAACTTAGATGGTATGAGGAATATGTTTAAATAGGTGGAGGACAGAGTTGACAAAAATAAGTGTTGTGATAAAGAAAAAGTGCTGCATGATGAACCCTGCATTTTAGAGCAAGTATTACTGGAAGGCTTTACCTCAGTGACGACAGAATGAATATTCATCTAGACGTCCTAACTGCAGTGACAATTTATTTACGCATGCGATACAAGAATCATGTCTATACGATGATGACATATAATGGTCGAGATCTTGCTCATTATTAAAGATGAAAGCAAAAGCTTTGGATGTTAAAACTTACTTTTCCTACCCTTACTCTTCTTGGTAACGCGGGATAAACTAAAATGTTAATTAGCTTTTGAGACAGTACGTAAAAATAAGAGACAGACCTAAAATAGTCACGTATGAAGATATTACTTTGCTCAAGCAAAGATCAATCTTCTTCCTCAGAAAATGTTTATGCAACCTGATCTTTTAAGGAATGGTATTAACAGCCTGATTTGAAAGTGTCGCACTTCAGACTTAAATTCAGGTGTAACCACATTCCATTTTGATGTGCAGGAAGTGGTGATTATCTGCGAAGTAGATGAACAATGGTCTTTCGTGGATAATAGAAACATCCACCGCTGGTTCTGGTATGCTTGGGAACCTCAATTGAAGAAAATTATTGTTTCCGCATTCGGTTGACGTGAAAGGAAATATTCAATTTTTTAAATCGCTTATCCATATTTAATATTGCATTCTAGTGCATGGTCGGTTCCAATGTGTACGATACTTCATTCCCGAAAATAAACAACATTGTTGGCAAGCTCTATACTCAAAGCCTTGATAGAAAAATTGCCTCTCCGTATACGCTTAAAACGACGAAATTGGGAAACGATTGGATACTCAAAAATTAATGTAAATGCACGATAAAGTAATCGCCATTATTCATTGTACGTGAATATTAACTTTACGTTGGATTCAACTTATTGAATACATGACCAGCAGGACGGTGGAATATCTACACTCATCATAAATAAAAATGTCGGTGTGTGGCAACAAGAAATGTTGTCGTGGAAACTTATAAGTTGAGAATCTTATAGGTACACTAGACTTAATTATAACCTAGTTTATTCTGGCATCTGCATTACATTTGTTATTTACTTGTGGGTATTTAGATCGAAGAAAATTATGAACGCTTTTCAAGCGGTAGCATTGCGTGTTCTGAAACTGATGGATCTGACCACGTTGAATGACGACGACACTACTGCGAAAGTTATCGCATTGTGTAAGAGAGCAAAAAGCCCTGTGGGTAACACTGCTGCTATTTGTATCTATCCGAATTTTATTCCTGTGGCGAAGAAACAACTTCGTAAACAAGGCACTCCTGAAATTAAAATTGCGACTGTCACTAATTTTCCTCACGGTAACGATGACATCGCCCTCGCGGTAGCAGAAACCAAAGCTGCTGTGGCATACGGTGCGGACGAAGTGGACGTTGTTTTCCCTTATCGCACGTTGATGGCTGGCAACGAAAAAAGAAGTGCTGAACTTGTAAAGCAATGTAAAATAGTGTGTATGGATCTTACCCTAAAAGTTATCCCAGAAACTGGAGAACTGAGGAAAGATGAACTGATCAAACGTGCATCGGAAATCGTTATCGAAGCAGGTGTAGATTTCATCAAAACTTCTACGGGGAAAGTGCCGGTAAATGCAACCCCAGAGTCAGCAGAAATTATTCTGGACATAATTAAAAACATGGGCGTGGCTGAGACGGTGGGTTTCAAACCTGCTGGGGGTGTTCGTACAACAGAAGATGCAGCAAGATACCTAGTAATGGCTGACCGTATTTTTGGTAGTCATTGGGCAGATAATGCACACTACCGCTTTGGTGCATCAAGCTTGCTAACAAGCCTTCTTCGCACTCTAGGTGAAGGCAGAAAAAGTACTAAAGGCTGATTATTAAACAGTACTTTCTTTTGGTGTTTAAAGCTTAACGTTTGGCTCCATTGATTTATCGTGAGGTCGTATATGTAGCTTCCCCAAAAAATTATTATAAGAAAACGTGACAAGATCGCGTAGAACTATGATAAAACTCACTATTTTATTCAAATGGTTAGCTATGATAGGTTCACTAAATAACAGGTCGATGCTTTTGCAAGTGCTCTACATTTTAATGATAGAAGCATGGATGAGCAAATCGCTATGAGCGGCTCTATAAATAGATAAACACAGTACTGGAGGTGTGGCGATGTAACCTATTTGAGGTTAGGCCAGATATTGGCAACATGTGGTGGCTATGTGATAATGATTTTAGTATGAGGTTTGGGTCATACCAGTGAAACGTTGGATAGGCTGGAGTCAATTCTAGGTTAAAGAATTATCCAAAGTAATGATGTCGTCAGTCAGGTAAATCTTGATGTTACTGTTATGATTGATAAAATCTCATTGAGCACTAAGTCTATCGTGTCCAAAGAATTGGCGGTAGACTTTAAATTACTTGTTATGGACATCAAAGTAGGTTCAAGGGGGTTAATGCCCACTTACTCACTGTCATAAGATTTATGAGGAATCGATTATCGAAGTTGCAAACGATGCAAATATCCATAGCAGTGCGTTAGCTAATCGACATAAATAAAATTAAGCATCGAATACAGGTTGTTTGTTAGAAGTGAAGAAAACGTCTATTTCCTGATGGGTGAATACCGAAACTCTCACTTATACGCTATGAGAATGGCACAATATTCCGACATGCTGATGATCAATGGCCTTGCTAAAGATAAAGTAACCACACTGCTGAAACTATAAAGCAATGCTAGAGGATGGTAAAATTGCTGAGTGCTTTAGTAAAATCTCCATAGGACTAGGTTGGTCGTGAAATTGTATAAATCATTACGGTAAATATCTGGCGACTGCAAATTTAATCAAACCTGTTTTTGCATTAATATCCTATTTTATTTTCTTCATGAATACCCTAACCATAGGTACGGTTATGTCGGCTCGAGTGGTGGATGCCATACTGACATTAACCCCTTTATTATCCAGTTGATTTTGGTAATGTGATCAGATTCGGAATACAGGTTAATAATTCAAAACCGTTAGTAATTGTTCATGAGAAGGAGGAAGATCAATGGTAACAGGCAGAAGAATAAATTCAGGTTGTGATGACTATCTTAGATAAAATGGCTCAGGTAATCCCAAATGTGTATTGTCAAATCGGCTTACAGGATGTTTAGTGGAGGCGACCCTGAAACGTGTAATTATTTTGGTTCTTGACTCCTTCGGAATTGGAGCTACGAGAGATGCTTATAAGTTTGGTGATCTGGGGGCAAATACATTGGGCTCTATCGCTAAGGCGTGTGCTGCTGGTGAGGCAGATAATGAGAACCGAAAAGGATTACTTAATCTACTTAACCTGAATAGTCTTGGTCTGGGGAAAGCTGGTGAAGCATCTTCTGGTTATTTCTCGGAAGGACTTGATGAAAACGCTGACATCATAGGCGCTTATGGCTATGCGGAGCAATTATCGTCTGGTAAGGATACCCTATCAGGTCACTGGGAGATGGTGGGTGTACCAGTGCTGTTTGATTGGGGTTACTTCATTGATCGTGAAAATAGTTTTCCACAAAAACTACTAGATCGCATTATTAAACGTGCGAATTTGCTGGGATATTTGGGTAACTGCCACGCATCAGGTACAGAAGTGCTGGATGCTCTGGGCGAGGATCACATGGAAACTGGCAAACCAATTCTTTATACATCGACAGATTCCGTTTTTCAAATTGCATGTCATGAAGGCACTTATGGGTTGGATAAGCTGATGGACTTGTGCCACATTGTCCGTGAAGAACTTGAAGATTATAACATTGGACGTGTTATAGCTCGTCCGTTTGTAGGGGAAAAAAGAGGTCAATTTAAGCGTACTGGTAATCGTCGAGACTTATCTGTTGAGCCACCGTCAATAACTGTACTGCAGAAGCTGGTTGAAGAAAAAAATGGTGAAGTTATCTCGATCGGAAAGATTGCGGACATTTATGCAAACTGTGGTATCACACAGAAAGTGAAAGTTACGGGTATTCCTGCACTGTTTTCAGCTACCAAGGATGCGATTAAATATGCAGGCAATAACAGTATTGTTTTCACTAACTTTGTTGACTTTGATTCTTCTTATGGCCATCGCCGAGATGTGGCAGGTTATGCAGCAGCCCTTGAATACTTTGATATTCGTTTGCCTGAGATCATAAATATGCTGGATGAAAACGATATTCTTATTCTCACTGCAGACCACGGTTGTGATCCAACTTGGTTTGGTTCGGATCATACACGTGAACACATTCCTATCCTAGTTTATGGTAAGAAAGTGCCAGCAGGTTCATTTGGGAGTCGAGAAACCTTTGCAGATATTGGACAAACGATTGCTCAGTACTTCGATACTACAGATATGGAATATGGTAAATCATTTCTATAAACCAACATTTCGATCAAAAAGGAAACAGAAAAATGGCAACTCCACATATAAATACTGAAATAGATGATTTCGCAGATGTCGTTGTGATGTCAGGTGATCCGCAGCGTGCAAAGTACATTTCAGAAGCGTTTCTAGATGAGGCACAATTGGTTTGTGATGTTCGTGGCATGTTCGGTTATACAGGCACTTATAAAGGGCGGAAGATCATCTGTGATGGGACATGGCATGGGTATCCCATCCTGCTCAACTTAGACCACGGAGCTGATAAAATATTTCAGCGTGAAGAAAATTCTTCGTGTGGGTAGTTGTGGTGCAGTACGTGAGGACGTGAAACTTCGTGATATTATTATCGGTATTGGTGCTTGTACCGATAACAACATCAACCGTACACGTTTTAATGGTCACGATTTTGCAGCGATTGCTGATTTCGATATGTCCCGTAACGCAGTGGATGCGTCTAAATTAAAAGGCATTAAAGTATTTATTGGTAACCTTTTTTCTACAGATTCATTTTATTCAACGGATCCAAAATTTTTTGACGTAATGGCGAAATACGGAATTCTTGGTGTAGAAATGGAAGCAACGGGTATTTACGGTGTAGCTGCTGAGTTCGGTGCAAAAGCCCTAACCATTTGTACAGTGTCTGATCACATAAAAACTGGTGAACAAATCACCTATGAACAGCGTCAATCGATGTTCAATGAAATGATTGAAATAGCATTGGAATCTGTACTGCTCAGTGATGTTGAAGATTCGTAGTATCGCGAAAAATAAAAATGAAGGCATGGCATTTTCTAAATCATCAGGTCATCGTTGTCGTGGGTTTATATTTTCGGATATGGCGATTGAGACGGCACTGATGGTGAAAGGTATTTTTAAGCTCCCACTTCGTGGATTATAAAGCTTTCTCAATTTGGTTTTTACGTTGATGAATGTCCCGCTGAAATCTCCTACATACACTTGCATTAGTAAGAATTCTAAGACCGTAGAAGTTAAGTAACCTCAGATCTGCCTAAGCGCTTTCTTATCAAACCTAGTCATCTTGATGCTCGGTTTCTTTGGTTGAAATGAATACGCGATAATCCCTGTCAGCAAGTTAACCATAAAACTGATACAACTACGGTGCCGAAAATATTCGATTTAGGATATGTTTTTTAGTTGGTCAAAAACGGTTTCAATAATAAATCATTTCCGGAGCATCAGGCGGTTCCAAAGTTTCATCTCTTTGGGTTTCATATTTTTTCTCACACCCATTATCAGTGTCACTCACTTGTCTGCACGTTACCGCTCCAATGGATCAGAGATATAAACTTTATCTCCGTATAAACACCCCCAAAGCTCGTCAGTCATTTCCAATATAAGCTTTCTATCATCCACGTTAGCCGTCATCACGTGGACTTAGATAATGCCACCTTGATCATTGCTAATCAGGTGTAATCTGAAGGCGTAGAACCACCAGACCATTTCTTTTCCGCGCTTCGAGGTACCTTTACAAACCTGCTATCTGAAAAGGTGTAAGTTGTGATAAACCTGTAGCGTGGACGAATCAACGAAGGCAATCCCTATCGGCCTTTCCTTCCAGTGAGTAAGGTAAGAGCAAAGTGGATGTAATAGGTTTTGAAGTCTCGATACCCTGATTGATGGAAAGCTATCACTATCGTCATCACTTTGCTAATTGAGAGGCGAAAATGCTTATTTCTTTGTTTGATGCCGGAAGAAATTAGGTGTTTTTTCCCATGCAGGGAGGAACGTTAAGTAGAAATCAGCGACATCGATGAAAACAGCGTCTAAGTTATTTATACTCAAGTCCTTGTGCAGTCAATAGTTTATTTCAAACTATTAGCTCACGACTTTGGCATTTAGTTTATTTCTTATGCGTAGCTTAGGTTAAGCACTGTTTGCAGAGTCTATGAGCTGTCGCCCACTGCGTTATTGATGCCACAGGCCTAAAGGTATACGGCGAAGGTGAATGAAAAACGCGTAAACTTGATAAGGAAAATTGACGTATCTGGCGTAAACTTTATCTTGCAGTTAATGTGTCTACTCATGAGGTTATTGTTGCAGAAGTTAGCCTAGTTTTTGTGGGTGATAATGAGTTTTTATCTACATTTCTTAACCCATTACGACGCAAGATACAGCAAGTCCGTGCTGATGGAGCCTATGACACAAGAGCATGTCACCACGTACTAAAAAACAAAGGAATAACGCTAGTATTCCACCTCGAAGCAACGCGGGAACTGGGAGGAAGGGCATCCTATAAATGAAGCTGTAAAGGCGTTGAAAGAGAACAAATTATCAGAGTGGAGAAGGATAGTGGTTAACATAAACGCTCATTAGTAGAGACAGCAAATATTTTGCTATAAACAGTTGCCAAGACCTAAACTCACTCTTTGTGATTATAATGCTCAAGTTGGTGAAGCGCTGGCAAATATGAAAGCGATGAACAAAGTTATAAGACTTGGTGTGCCTGTTCGCCAGTAGATAAATTAAGACTGTAAAAAAGATTGGGATCAGTGCGTTATATGCCTGATTTAATCAACAACGCTTCATTGATAAGCAAAATCATGAGTGAGATATTGATAAACGTGGTATAGACTGATCTCTCTCTGAAGCATCGTCATTTAAGATGAAATACCTTTAGGCGAATTAAATAATATGGTTCAGTTTTAATTAACCTGAGTTGCGCATAAGAAATAAACTAAATGCCAAATTCGCGAGCTGATAGTTTGAAATAAACTATTGACTGCACAAGGACTTGAGTATAAATAACTTAGACGCTGTTTTCATCGATGTCGCTGATTTCTACTTAACGTTTCTCCCTGCATGGGAAAAACACCTAATTTCTTCCGGCATCAAACAAAGAAATAAGCAAGTCTTACCTTTTGATCAGTTAAGTCGTGACAATTATTGTATCTTTTCATCAATCGCGGTTTCGTGATCTTAAGATGTATTACACACAATATGTCTACCGTTACCTAACAACTGAGTGTCCTGCTTTTCTCAGCTATACACGGCTTCTTACGTTGATAAAAAGTGTGCTGGCTCCTATTTGTTCTTATCGGACACATTGCCGAGTAAAGCCTAACTGGCATCGCGTGTTTGGTTGAACTAAGTAAGAGGACGATGGGAGGGTTCTATGGCTTTAAAACTTTACCTTATCATCAACGACAAAGTCGGTATCATTTCAGTAAATGTAACAATAACTAATGTTGATGATAGAAAACTCGTGCCTGATATGGTCGATAATCTCTGGGTATTACTCTATGGATATAAAGGATATATATCAAACTCTCTTGAGAAAAATTCTCCCTAAGAAAAGGGTGGATCTAGTTACGAGTACACGGAATAACATGGAACCAAAGGTGATGTGTCTTTTGGATCGTTTTATGTTGAGAGAAATATTTATCATCGAGACAGGATTGGATCAACTGAAGAACATACTCAAAATAGAGTATTCTCGGTATCGAAGTAGTGTGAGCTCTATAGTCACCCTGATTGTTAGATTAATTGTTTATACGTTCCAACCAAAAGAACCTACCTTAAAAGCACTCGGCTTGGAAAAGATACAATTATACAGATCTAAGTTTATATTAGGATCGAAGCTTGAAGACGAAACGAAAAAACGACCAGAAGGTCGTAATCTTTTCTTATTGGATCTCGTTTTGTATTAGATCTTACTTGTTGCTAAAATTGATCTTCTTCTGTAGATCCCGTAAGAGCCATCACAGAAGAGTCTTCACCTTGAATGATGTTAGTGATTTTATCAAAGTAGCCCGTACCGACTTCTTGCTGGTGCGCTACAAATGTGTAACCGCGCCCTGCTGCATCAAACTCAGGACGCTGAACTTTCTCAACATAGTGTCGCATACCTTCACCCTGTGCATAAGCATGGGCAAGGTCAAACATATTAAACCACATATTGTGAATACCAGCCAGCGTAATGAACTGGTATTTGTAACCCATGTCAGATAGCTCTTGCTGAAAGCTTGCAATTCTATTTGCATCGAGGTACTTCTCCCAGTTAAACGAGGGCGAACAGTTATATGCTAACAGCTGGTCTGGGTGTTCTCTCAGGATCTCTTCGGCAAATAGGCGAGCTTCCGAGAGATCTGGTTTCGCTGTTTCACACCATACCAAATCCGCATAAGGTGAATACGCCAAACCCCGAGAAATAGCTTGATCTATACCAGATCTTACCTTATGAAAACCTCCAACTGAACGCTTTCCAACGATGAAATCTTTATCGTAGGGATCACAATCAGAGGTCAGTAGATCGGCCGCATTTGCATCGGTACGGGCAATTAAAATGGTCGTTGTGCCTGCAACGTCGGCGGCGAGACGCGCTGCAACCAATTTCTGGATTGCCTCTTGGGTAGGAACCAAAACTTTCCCGCCCATGTGACCACATTTTTTCAACGATGCTAATTGGTCTTCAAAGTGTACACCTGCTGCACCAGCTTCAATCATATGACGCATCAGCTCGTAGGCATTCAATACACCACCAAAACCTGCTTCTGCATCCGCGACGATAGGCAGGAAGTAATCAATACTCTCTTCTGGCGTAATACCTTTTAACCACTGAATTTGGTCGGCACGGCGAAAGGCATTGTTGATATGCATCACGGCGACAGGTACAGAGTCTACCGGATAGAGTGATTGGTCTGGATACATGCATGAGGCTGTATTATTGTCGGCCGCCACCTGCCAGCCAGACAAATAAACGGCTTCAATGCCAGCTTTAGCCTGCTGAATGGCTTGGCCACCGGTCAGCGTACCTAGACAGTTCACATAACCTTTTTTCGCTGAGCCATTTACCAAGTTCCATAATTTTTCAGCGCCACGTTGAGCAAAGGTAAATTCTGGCAATATGGATCCTCGTAACACTACCACATCCTCTGCAGTATAATTACGTTTCACGTTTTTCCAGCGTGGATTTTCTGCCCAGTCTTTTTTTAACACGTCAATTTGCTGCTGTTTTGTTAAAGTCATTGTGATCCCTTCTCCGCAATACAATTTAGTTGCCAATCCAAGATATAACTTACTCTAGGAATTCGTACCCAGATAACGTTAAAAAATCTGCCAGTTCGTCACCAGTGGTTAGTTTCTCCATAATGCTACTGGCCTGATGATATTTTCCACTGTTGAATACATCACTTCCAAGTTCCTTTCTTAGAACAAGCATTTCTTCGGCCAAACACGTACGAAAAAAATCAGCTGTAACGATCTTTCCGTTGCTAAGCGATTTTTGGTGTCGGATCCATTGCCAAATGGATGCACGTGAAATCTCAGCAGTTGCGGCATCCTCCATCAAGCCGTATATTGGTACGCATCCGTTACCCGATATCCATGCTTCAATATATTTGACCGCCACACGAATGTTATGTCGCATCCCCTTTTCGGTACAATCCCCCTTACACGGTGCTAATAACTCTGTAGCTGTAATAGGCGCGTCCTGTTCACGCAGTATATCCAATTGATTTTTGCGATCACCAAGTACAAGATCGAACACATTCTTGGCCGTGTCAGCTAACCCCGGATGTGCCACCCAAGTACCATCGTGGCCGTTTTTCACTTCCAACGATTTGTCTTGCTGGATCTTATCTAGCACCCACGCATTTTTTACTGAGTCTTTTGATGGAATAAACGCAGCCATTCCGCCCATCGCCATAGCACCTCGACGATGGCACGTTTGAATCAACAAACGTGAGTACGCATTGAGGAAGGGTTTTTCCATAGTAATAACCTGACGATCTGGCAATACTCTATCTGAATGATTTCTGAAAGTCTTAATGTAGCTAAAAATATAATCCCAACGACCGCAATTCATCGCTACAACATGGTCTTTCAGGTGGAAAAGAATTTCCTCCATCTCAAACACCGCGGGTAAGGTTTCAATCAACACGGTTGCTTTTATGGTACCCCGTGGCAAATCGAAATAGTCTTCAGCAAAGTTAAATACGTCATTCCACCACGCTGATTCTTGATGTGCCTGAAGCTTAGGCAAGTAAAAATAGGGTCCAGAACCATTTTCGAGCAATGCTTTGTAATTACGGAAGAAGTACAGACCAAAGTCAAATAATACAGCAGGTATTGGGATGCCATTAAGCAGCACGTGTTTTTCTTTTAAGTGCAATCCACGAACACGGCACATTAATACAGCAGTATCATCGTTCAATTGATATTGTTTTCCGGTTGCTATATCCTCAAAGGCGATCGTCCGATTGATAGCATCAGTCAGATTACGATGACCCTCCAGTATTGACTTCCAGACAGGTGAAAATGAATCTTCAAAATCTGCCATGAACACGTTTACATTTGCGTTCAGCGCATTGATCACCATTTTTCTGTCAGGTGGACCTGTAATTTCCAAACGTCGATCTTGCAAGTCATGCGGTATGCCACGAATAGTCCAAGCGGTGGAGCGAATATCCTCAGTTTCTGGTAAGAAATCGAGAAGCGATCCGCTATCAAAACAGGCTTGGCGCGTTTCTCTCTCTATTAGGAGTGAAGAGATACGATCAGTAAATCGTGATACGAGAGTTGCCAGAAATACTATTGCATCCTCTGTTAATACATCAGTGTCTTTCTTAGTGATCAGTGGAACGAACGACAATTTTGTTTCAGAGTTTTTCTCGTGCAACGTTTTTTGCTGTTGTAATGCCATAGATCCTCCAAAAATCATTTGCAAATAAACAACAATGTATTAATAATACTCGTTTACCTCTTCGTATGTCATAATTCTATCGTCAATTATTGTTAAGCTCCTCTATTTATGGACGTCTATTAATGTCTAAAGTGTTACACACTTGACACAAGGAATACCATATAATCAATATATTATAAGTAGTAGAATTTCAATTAAAAATATCAAATTAAGTAACATTGAATGACGTTGTTGATTAAATTAGGCTGATAACACACTGATCTAGATCTTTACTTATAGTCTTAATTTGTCTGCTGGCAAACAGGTATACCCAGTCTTAGAACTTTGTTCATCGCTTGCACATCTGCCAGCGCTTCATCAACGTGAGCATTGTAATCACGAAGAGTGAGTTTATGGCAAAGCAACTGTTTATAGTGAAATATTTCTGTCTCTTCTAATGAACGTTTGTGATAACCACTATCCTTTTTCACTCCGTCAGTTTGTCGTCTTTCAACGCCTTTATAGCTTCATTTCTAGGATAGCCTTCCTTTCAGTAGCTCTCGTTACTTTAGGGTGGAATACTGGGCGTTATTTTTTATTTTTCAGTACGTGGTGACATGCTTTTGTGTCATAGTCTCTATCAGTACTGACTTGCTGTATCTTTCGTCGTAATGGGTTAAGCAATGTAGGTAAAACCTCATTGTCACCCACCGACAATAGGCTAACCTGAGCAGCGCATAAGAAATGAACTAAATGCCTAAGTTGCGATCGGATCGTTTGAAAAAAACTATCGCCTGCACAAGGATTTTGGCATGAATAACTTAACCTCAGATCTGCAGTAAGCGCTTGCTTATCAAGCCAAATGATCTTAATACTCGGCTTCTTTGGTTGAAATGAACACGCGATGAGCCCCGCCAGCAAGTTGACCATAAAACTGATACAATTACGGTGCCTAGAATGCTCAATTTGGGATATGTTCTTTAGTTGGTCAAAAACGGTTTCAATAATAAATCGTTTCCGGAGTATCAGGCGGTTTCACAGTTTCATCACTTTGGGTTTCATATTTTCTTTCACATCCGTTGGAGTGTCACTCCATTGTCTGCAAGTTCCCGCTCCAATGGAATCAGATATATAACCTTTGTCTCCGTATAAACACCCCCAAAGTTCGTCAGCCATTTCCGATACAGGCTTTCTATTAGACACGTTAGCCATCGTTTCTTTTCCTCTCTTCGCGGTACCTTTAAAAACCAGATATCTGAAAATGCGTAAGTTGTGACAAACCTGTAGCTTGGACGAATCAACGAAGGCAATCCCTATCAGCTTTGCCTGACGGTGGGTGAGATAGCGGTAAACAAAGTGGATGTAATAGGTTTTGAAGTCTCGATATCAAGCTTGATGGAAAACTATCACTATAGCTCGGAAGTCACATGTTAAGTGATGGCAGATAAATTTCATGTAATATGTTGTATACCACAAGAACTTGAAGTTAAAGATTTCAGCTAGTTCTCCTGATGTCAAGATCAAAGTATTCTTTTGTAGGTGTAGTGAGCCCCATCAGAAATGGATAACACGAGCATGGCGATAGTAAACTCGTCCTACGGGAAGGTATCTGTGCGCCCATTTCGTCATTAAATTCCCGTGAAATAGACTGTTTATTCCTATGAGGATCTGCTTCAAAGTGAATGCATTGATGACTTTTAGAATCGAGAATATTCAAGGTGTTTTGGTACAAAATCTAATTTCCACTTGGAAGGCACTTTTTCACTTGCCTACGTTCCCACTATCATGAACAAAAGAACTTATTGTAGCAAAGTTTCTACGAGATCAGCCAACAGATCAAAGGTGGATTTACGGCTAGATGTTGGACGCCAAACCAATCCAATCTCACGATAAGCTTCAGCACTTGGGGGTTCTACAACAACCAAATCTAAACTATCCACCAATCCGTGTTTGATCGCCATTTGAGGAACAAAGGTGGTACCCAATCCATTAGCGACCATTTGTACTAAAGTATGCAAACTTGTGGCGGTAAAGGGATTAATTTTCTCTGTTAACGTTAGATTACATGCAGAAACTACATGATCGGTCAGGCAATTTTCGCGGTCTAACAGAAACACAGATTCGTCTGGCAAATCAACGTACCTTATTGGCCAATTCATTTTTTCCACCTGAAAACGGCTCAAGACCATTTTAAAAAAATCACGCCCGACACAACGACTTACCATACTGCCAATCCCTACGGGAAGTGCTAGTATCAATACGTCCATTTCTCCACTTTTTAATGCGTGGAGCAAATTGGCAGTTGTGTCCTCTCGCAGCAACAAATCCAATTCTGAATAATGCTGATTAACGGCTTTCACCAAATCGCACAACAGAAAGGGTGCAATGGTTGGAATGCACCCAACGCGTAGTTTGCCCTGCATTGGCTTTTCACTCACCAGTGTCATTTCCATTAAATCTTGACTACGGGCCAACATCTCCTTACCTCGAGATACCACATCTTCACCGATTGCCGAAAATACCAATGTTTTATTATTACGTTCAATAAGTTGAGATCCGATTAAACCTTCTAGATTTTGAATACCTGAGCTTAGTGTGGACTGACTAACAAAGCACCGTTTAGCCGCCTCACCGAAATGCCGTGTCTCATACAGTGTTACTAAATAGTACAATTGCTTTAGAGAAGGAAACTTGTTCATCGATTTTTCCGATTGCTTTAATCTATTAAATTTACTTTTCCCAATCTATCAGCTCTATTAGAATTTGTCATGTTTATCAAGGAATTCGGGCTTTTGCCTGTTATCTAAAAAATCTTAGGAGCTGACAAATGATACTAGTAGGCCGTCAAGCCCCAGACTTTACTGCAGCAGCGGTACTGGGCAATGGTGAAATTGTAGAAAACTTTAACCTGAAAGAATTTACTAAAGGTAAAAAGGCAGTTCTGTTTTTCTACCCACTAAATTTTACATTCGTATGTCCTTCTGAGCTTATTGCCTTTGACAAGCGTCACTCAGAATTTCAAACTAAAGGAGTTGAAATAATCGGTGTTTCTATCGATTCCCAATTTTCACACAACGCATGGCGTAATACTGAAATTAAAAACGGTGGTATTGCCCAAGTTAAATACCCACTGGTCGCAGATATTAAACACGAAATCTGTAAAGCCTATGACGTTGAACATCCAGAAGCTGGTGTTGCATTCCGTGGTTCGTTTCTGATAGACGAAGAGGGGATCGTACGTCACCAAGTAGTTAACGACCTTCCGTTCGGTCGTAATATTAACGAAATGTTGCGTATGGTTGATGCACTAAGCTTTCACCAAAAGAACGGTGAAGTTTGCCCAGCGCAGTGGGAAGAAGGTAAAGCAGCGATGGATCCTACGCCTAAAGGCGTAGCTGCTTTCCTGTCGGAATACACTGACGACCTATAGAAAACCTTACACTATGTTTACGCGAGCGTAACACCTCAATTTGCTGCTAAAAAATTAAGGCTCGGTAATATGAGCCTATTTTATTTTGCATAAAAACGTGTACTTAACTCTCATGATTATTATTAGCGGTGTTGTTTCCTAAATATCTGAACTAATCGCAATTCCGACGATCAGATGATCCTAGAGTTAAGCTGGAGGTGGTGATGGGAAAGACCAAGCAAAAGATCAGCAACTGGAAACAATATAATCAAGTATTAGTCAACCGTGGCTCAGTCACTTTTTGGATGGTGTTGTTGATTAGAACAGGAACTTGGAGAACCAGAATCTCAACGGAGGTTTCCATTCCTGAGATAGGCAGAATTAGCAACTTTATAATTTGTGTCAGTTAATCCCTAAGTGTCAGGGAGGTTCGTAGTGAAAATACGTTTAAAGCGAAGCAGCTTAGATTTAATACCTTGGAAATTCATTCATGCCTTTCAACTGTTCAATCGTGCTAAATGTATCACAGATAGGGACATGCCTTAAGCCCCCCCCACATATAGTTTCTGGGAGGAAATCCCTAGATAAAAAATAGGTCTATAACGCACTTATCCTAATGTTCTTTACAGCTTAATTGGTCTGATAGCGAACAGGCATACCGAGTTTTATAACTTTGTTTATCGCTTGCACATTTACCAACGCTTCACCAACTTGAGCAGTGTAATCAGGAAGAGTGAGTTTAGGGCTGAGCAACTATATTATAGCGAAACATTGCTGTTTCTGCTTAATGAGAGTTTGTGATAACCTCTGTCCTTTTTTACTCCCACAATTTCTTTTTTTCTAACTCTTTTACCTGTTCATTTCTAGGATGCTTCCCTCCCACTACCCCGCGTTGCTTCGAGGTGGAATACTGGGTATTATTCCTTTGTTTTTCAGTACGTGGTGACATACTTGTGTATCATAGGATCCATCGGTATTGACTTGGTGTATTTCTCGTCGTAATGGGTTAAGAAATGTAGGTGAAACCTCATTGTCACCCACAGAAACTAGGCTAACTTCTGCAGAGATAACCTCATGAGTAGAAAGATCAACCTAAAAACCAAATTAAGAAAGCCTTCTAATCCACAAAGTGGGAGTTTTAAAAGATCTTTCATCATCAGTGCCGTTTCAATCGAAGTATCCAAAAATATAAACCCACGGTCTAGATGATCGTGATGCTTTAGACAAGGCTATGCCTTAATGGTAGAGGCCTCTATCCAAAAAGTAATTGAGTCACGGTTGACTAATACTTTATTAACCT
The DNA here is from genome assembly GCF_002464935.1 of Candidatus Enterovibrio escicola. Lineage (GTDB taxonomy): Bacteria > Pseudomonadota > Gammaproteobacteria > Enterobacterales > Vibrionaceae > Enterovibrio > Enterovibrio escicola. The sequence goes on along the minus strand of NZ_NBYY01000009.1, from coordinate 49,868 downwards.
GAGCTGCGTATAAGAAATGAACTAAATACCAAAGTCGTAATCTGATCGTTTAAAAAAATATTGACTGCATAAGGACTTTGGCATGAATAACTTAGATGCTATTTTCATCAATATCGATGACTTCTGCCAGACTTTCCTACCTGCATGGAAAAAACAACTAATTTCTTCCGGTTTCAAACAAAGAAATAAACTTTCTCGCCTCTCAGTTAACGAAGTGATGACGATATTGATAGCTTCCCATCAATCTGGATATAGAGACTTTAAAACTTATTACATCCACTTTGTTTGCCACTGCCTCACCAACGAATTTCCTGAATTAATCAGCCACACGCGAATGCTTAAGCTCATGTAAGATTTTCTGGTTCCGATTTGTTTTTACCTCACTCCTCGTCAGGCAAAGTTGATAGGGATTTCCTTCGTTGATTCGTCCAAGTTACAAGATTTGTTATAACTTCCGCATTCTCAGACATCAGGTTTTTAAAGGTACCTCAAAGCGAGGAAAAGGAAGGATGGCGTGGTTTTTGGGTATTTATACGGAGATAAAGGTTATATCAATGATCCATTATAGCGGGAACTTGCAGACAAGTGAGTGACACTGATAACGGGTGTGAGACAAAACATGAAACCCAAAGTGATGAAACTGTGGGACCGCCTGATGCTCCGGAAACGATTTATTATGGAAACCGTTTTTGACCAACTAAAAAACATATCCTAAATCGAGCATTTTCGGCACCGTAGTTTTATCAGTTTTATGGTCAACTTGCTGGTTGGGCTCATCGCATATTCATTTCAACCAAAGAAGCCGAGTATTAAGATCACTCGGCTTGATAAGCAAGTGCTTATGCAGATCTGAGGTTGATTATATTGTTTCCAGTTATTGATCTTTTGCTTGGCTTTTTCCCGCTTAACCCCATGATAATCTGATCGTAAAAATTATGATTAGTTCATATATGTGGGAAATAACTCCTGCGGAGAGTGTACTTCAGTCATGCAGGGCTCTCCGCTAAGTTGTGCATTTCACCTGACGGAAAGCATTGATAGTTAATCAAATATTATAATTTGAAATGTGAGACATGGATATATTCATAATTAGTAACATCCATTAGGACTATAACAAGGAGAAAGATTTAAGATCTTATACCATTTTTCATTATTCAATAAATAGTATATGTTAGTATCATAAGAAATCCTAAGGATGTTACCACTTAATGCATATGCTCTCAAAATACTTTGTGTTGCATCAAAAGACTTGTCATTACTGGAAGTACAAAGATTATACTTATCTTCTTTTCTTTTAAATACTGCACAGATAAAACCTTCTCGATCTCCGAAGACACCGAATTTATCGATATTTACACCATCAACTACATTTGTGGCTGCATTTACAAGGGTGGGTAGAATAAATAAAATATAAAAAATATAACTCTTCATTTGGATACTGCCATAATGGATTTAATTGTATAAGTAGAAAATAATGGAGCGGTGAAATTGAAATGAGTTTGGTTAGGATCTAAAACTATATCTACATTCCTCTGTGATAAATATGCTGTTGTTAGCATTGTCCTGAATGCTTCATAAGATTCATGATATTTTACATTAGATTCTTTATTCCCAATGCACCCTCCTACAACGGAATGCACTCCTTCCTGAGCAAAAATAGCACATAACTTATTATCATTACCAACTAAGAGGTCTTTAACTGTACGAGCGTTAAATATCCTAATCCCCTCATTAGAAGGTGTCTCCTTCATAGTTTCTACGCAAAATTGGCTTAACTGAGACAATGAGTCTCTACGACCAATTTTATTTAATATATGACCATAGTTACCCGACTCATACCTTCCATCCAATACAGTAAAAAAACCCCACAGTGAACGATATGTCAATTCAGAAATACGTTTTCTTATTGATTGGTAACTGGCCTCATCATAATCAATAAGTCTACTTCCAGAAGGACAAACACCAGCTGATAAATAGATTAGATCACTGGGGAGTTCAATAGAATTGATATCTTCTCTTGCGTACGCATTACTAATAAATAACATAAACGACATGAATAACATTAATGGCTTCATAAAATCATATCTCCCAAATAAACTAAATTATCATCCTAGTACAAATTCCTAACATCTCTTTGTTTGTAAATATAAGCACCAAAAATAGGAAACTTTGCAACCAAAGTTTTCAAACGTGAATGGTTATTATAAGAATCAATATAAGGTTCACTGTTTGTTTGTGTATCCTGATATATATAGTTCAAGTTTAAAGTGACAGCAGTATTTGTAATATCTCCGTGTCTATAGAAAGAGGTTATAGTGACATCTTAAATGTTTTCTGTTGGTATCATATTATAGAAGTTGCCATCCGCTCGTGTTTTGTATATATATCCAATAATAGTAGTTTCCTCCCCAGCCTGTAATTTCTGTCTAACTCTTAATTCTTGAAGTTTTTCTGCGTACGAATACAAAGTAGTGGTAGATATGATCACTAAATTTAAAGAACCTGTTTTACAAGAGTTACCAGTCATATGTTCATATATATCATCATTATTGCCCAAAGCAGTGAAGCCATTGCGGAAGACCTCTTTTGGTACCCTCTCATCGTATCTGTAAACATATATATGTTCAGTAGCATAAGAATTACCAATGAATAATGAGTGTATTAATAAGAGAGATATAATAAACGTATTCTGTAGTGTCATCGTAAATATCCTTCTTGATTATTATTTGAGAGTCTATATGTTGATACACTCTATTAAAATTTATAGTCTTTATTTCTTTTATAACCGATTATGGGACGGAATTAAGTTATGCATAATAAAAACAAATATGTACAGGAGAACAGGTTTAGTTCAATTTTTGGAGGACGTCAATCAACATAACCTATTTGGACTTCAATGCCAGATAACTCTGTAGAAGAAAACCTTGAAATAATATCATACTCGTTCCAGATATTATTCCTAATGTGGAGGAATACACTAACTTTATTATCGTATACGAATCTAGATAATGAGTATAATGTTTTAAACATTACACTACTTTCCCCAAGAATAGAAAATGTACAAGCTGTATTCTTATCTTCTCCCTGTTTATTAGTGTGTTCTATACATAAAAATGGACCATTTTTGTAATTATACTTATATTGTTCAACGTGTATTGAATGAATCAACTTAAGTTCTTTAGAAAGTAATCCTTGATTAAATATCATATCCTTAAAACTTTTTAATCTTTCCTGAGACAGAGTATCAGTTTGATCTATACACGTAATGCTCCTCAGGTCTGACGCACACTTCTCAGGAGCGTAGCTTCTCCATGGTTCTTCTCTCCATGTTCTATGTCCATCAGGAAATCCAGCTAATCCATATGCGTCCACGGTTGGTGCTATACTCAGTGGACTAAATAAAATTCTGGAATATTCAGGGTTAGCAGTCATTGCTACATCTACAACCCCATAACTTACTCTGTACCAGCCAATAATTTAGCTCAATGGAACACCCCTTAGAGCAGCAAACTCAAATTCTCCTGGATGGGGAGAATAACGTCCAAGCACAGCATTGACATCTAATATATTTGGCGCAGAATCAATAACGTATATATAGTAAACAGATAGACCACTAAGCACATTCTGTCCGATACGAAGAGCAGACCTCATGGAATGTGTAGTGGATACATATCCATCATCAAACCGTGTATTTCCTGTAAGGACGTTTCCTATAGTATGGCTATACAAGCTTATATCTTGAGGCTTTCCATATTCATATTCATTATCTTGACCACGCGATAATAAGCCTTTACTTCTTATTATCTCATTTGGAGTACGACCATCGGCTCGAAAGTAATCTTCAGAAAAAGACTTGTTAATGGAAAACGATAAAATGATTAGAATAAAAAATAACGCACTAATGGAGAACTTTTGATATGCATATATACTCTTCAGTTATGTTCAATATGCCAAAATAATTTGAGGTTTCTTGATTTAAAATGGCATCAAAACATTCAATTATAAGTGAGTTATAACACCAATCAAAAAATACAAACCTTAAAATAACTAGGCTTAAAAAGCCTCGCTTATACAGATCTAAAATTAGCTACGTTATAGATAAATCATGAATAATAATATTATTAAATGACTTATAAGCTCCGCTTATTTATTGTCTCCTACTATCAGTACTAATGAAAGAGTTAAAACTGTATTTAGTAAGATAAAGATTGAAGAATACGTGTTTTCTCTAGATTTATTCTAGATATTAATCAATAATAATTTGTTTATATATCGTCATTTCTAGAATATCTGAACTAATCGTAATTCCTACGATCAGATAATTATGGAGTTAAGCTGGAGGTGATGATTGGAAATAATATAAATCAAGCATTAGTAAACCGTGGCTCAATCACTTTTTGGATAGATGACGCAGCCATTAAGGTATGGCATTGTCTAAAGCATCAAGGTCATCGTGGATGTTGGTTTATATTTTCCGATCACTCGATTGAAACGGCACTGATGGTTAAAGGTATGTTTAAGTTCCCACTTCGTAGATTAGAAGGCTTTCTAGATTTAGATATTTGGGAAACAACGCCATGTTAACTTATATTTTTTCGATACCTAGTGCTAGAAAAATGAGTATACTGACGTTTATCATAGGAACACTCTAGATTCTTTATCTCTTGGTATAGTGAGACGTTTAGGGGAACGTGAATACTATAATATTTAGCACGAGATATAAGGTATCCCGTGATAAAATCGATCTCTGATGGCCGTTTAAAGAACACATCGCGATTCATAGAACAATAGTTATTTGCGGTTGCCCGCGCGACCGCCAAACTGAGTTCTAATATTTCCTCCTTACTAAGGTTAATTTTCTCCTTACGTGCAACTTCAGCAAACTCACCACTTAATTGCTCAAGTTTCTTATGCCAAATTTTTTTTATCAGTTCTCCATTTGCAATTTGATTAAGGGCACTTAGCGGATTGATCAGGCAATTAATAGCTAATTTCCGCCAAAGAGCATGCTTTATTTCTTCTTCCCAAAAGCAAGGGGCGAGCGCATGATGGAAAACATCGGCTATAAAGCTATACTGCTTCCCCGCATCATTCACACCCCCAAGCCGAGTTTCACCGATACCATTATGTTTAATTTCGACTTTCGATAGTTTAAAGCTTGCTTGAGCCGTTGTAGCAAGTATTACTGGTGTAGTTCCTAATCGTGTCAATACAGCCTCAGAGATTCCCATGCCGTTATACATAAAAATAACCAATGCATTTAGATTAAGATAAGGTAAAATTGCGTCAAGTGCCCCCACTACCTGGAATATTTTAACACAAAATAGAATGCAGTCACTATCTAACAGTAGCTGAACATTGTTTGAAGAGAAAGTCTCTTTTGTCCCATCTTTTAGTCCGAGCTCAATAGTGGGCCGAAAGTCACGTGTCCAAACATGGATATAGTGTCCAGCTTGATGTAGCTTCAATGCCCAAAGTGAGCCGATTGCACCCGCACCAACAAGGGTTATCCTCATTACCTATCCTTTCTTATATTTAATACCAAAAATGATACTATTGTTTATAAATGATGTTTATCATTACGCTCCTGCTTAAATATAAAAATAACACCTTCTGATGCATTAATAATGCTAGTTATGTTAGCATTTCCTCGTAAAAACAACAGGTAAGACTAGTTACCAATGGATATTAAAAAATAATGGTATAATACATTTTTATTTAAATTTGGTTCTATATCTAGAGATTCTCAAAATTGTTTCGATTCATGGTCATGTATTAATAGGTTGTTTTTCAGTCGTTGTTGATTAAATAAAGCTTATAATGCACTGATCTAAATCTTTTTTACAGTTTTAATTATCTGCAAGCGAACAGGCATATCCAGTTTTATAACTTTGTTCAACGTTTTCATATTTAACAGAGTTTCACCAATTTGAGTCTTGTCATTAAGCGCAGATCTGCAGTAATAGCGTGCTTATCAAACCTAGTCATCTTGATACTCGGCTTCTTTGATTGAGATAATGCCACCTTGATCATTGACTATGAGGTATAATTTAAAACCGTAAAACCACCCATTCCTCCCAGTATCCCGTGTTGCTTCGAGGTGGAATATGGGGCGTTATTCCTTTGTTTTTTAGTCGTGGTGACACGCTTTTGTGTCATAGGTTCTATAAGCACTGATTGGCTGTATCTTGCGTCGTAATGGGTTAAGCAATGTAGGTAAAACCTCATTGTCCCCCACAGAAACTATGCTAACTTCTGCAGCAATAACTTCATGAGTAGACACATCAACGGCAAGATGAAATTTGCACCAGATACGCCAATTTCCCTTACCGTATTTACGCGTGTTCCATTCACTTTCTGCGTATACCTTAATGCCTATGGCATCAATGATGAGGTGGGCGACAGCTCCTTAACTCGACAAACGGTACTTAACTTCTACGGTCTTCGAATACTTACTAATGCAACTGTATGTAGGGGATTTCAGCGGGACGTTTATCAACGTAAAAACTGAATTAAGAAAGCCTTTTAATCCAAGGAAGTAAAAGCTTAAAAATACCTTTCACCATCAGTATCGTTTCAATCGCGGTCTCCGAAAATATAAACCCACGGTCACGATGGACGTGATGCTTTAGATAATGCCATGTTTTAATGGCAGCGATGTCTATCACAAAAGTGACTGAGCCTAGGTTTATTAATGCTTGATTATATTGTGTCCAGTTGTTGATCTTGTGCTTGATCTTTCCCATCATCACCTCCTGCTTAACTCCATGATTATCTGATCGTAGAAATTACGATTAGTTCAGATATATGGGAAACAACGCCATTGGATCATAGAAATTCAGGAAAAAGAAAGAACAATGAATGTGTAATCGGAAAATATTCCTTATATAAGGAAAAGAAATACTGTAACGGTTAAGTTTCACAGTTTAATAAAGATAAGAATGGATAGCCAAGAGGTAATAAATACAACCATACCAGTAAAAATTATATTGTGTATTTCTGAATGCTTACTACATATTGGTAACATCAAACGACTAACTACTTACTAAAAGCCCTAATCCGATGAAAGTAAACATCTAATCATAGTCTGTGAAAGACAAACTAAACTGATTTTATAATATAAATGAACTAAATACGGAATACATGACAAAGCATGTTTTTTCAATGACTGCTCGTCAAGTAGACGAGCATGAAATTTTGATTTATATAAATATTTTATAATTTTCAAACAGCAACTTTAATTAGATCTATTTATTTATATGATTATTTGTTTCTTGATAGAGCCAAGTGTATATTGTCAATATAAAAAACAATAGATACCATAATAATAAAATTTACTGGTTTTATCGCAAACTGGAGTGCTAAGTTATGATCTCATCAGCATTCATTATTTCTAGCATTATGCTTAGCAACTTTTCTGGTTACCATTTTTCTTCCGACATCATCCTCCAGGCTGTTTGCTATTACGTTTCTTATACACTCAGTTACCGTAAAATCGAAGAGATCATTGCCGAGTTTGGTATTAATGCTGATCACTCAACTATCAATCGGCGGATTATAACATATGCTCTTTTACTGGAACATCCAGTTCATCAAATAAAGAACCCTGTCACCTCTTCATGGCGGATGGACGAAACATATATCAACGTCCAAGGTCAGTTAAAGTATTACTATCTAGTAGTCAATAAGTGCGGTAATGACGTTAATTTTTTACTTTGCGATCACCGTGATGGAAAAGTGGCTCGCGCCCTTTTTATCATGGCAATTAGGCCATAACGATGTACGCGGAAAGATTCTGATTGATAAGAGTTATGCAAATGCTAACGCCTCATAATATCAACATTCAATTCTGGTTTACAGAAAAGATGTTTAACTTAATTGAAGTACTTCAAGTTAAGTACTTTAACGATCTAGTCGAGCAAAGCCACCAGAAAGTAAAAGATAATATGTATCAGTGCCTAGGATGGAAATAAGATGAAGGAGCCACCTCAATACTCGCACACATAGAACTGTGGTTGATGATTAAAAATGGACAGTTCGACAACCAAGATGGTTTATCTGTTTGGGATAAATTCCGCGCGCCTGCAGCCAAATTGCATTTAATAATCAGTATGTTACTACTTCTGCATAACTTTGCGACAAAACCTGATAAAAAAGCTAATATTTGCAGCAAAAGGCTCAAACATGAAGTATGTATTATACTTAAAACGATCGGTAAACAGGAGCAAAATAATGTCCGTACCCATTCAGATTCTATACGTTGAAGACGATGAAGACATTCGCGATATTGCAGAGATGACACTCGATGAAAAAGACTTTGCTTTGGTCGTATGCGAGTCCGGCAATGTAGCACTAGAAAAAGGTGCTCTCATAGGGCCAGATGTGTTTCTACTAGATGTAATGATGCCAGTTATGGATGGACCGACAACACTCGTTAAATTGCGAAAATTCTCACATCTAACAACAACACCCGCTATCTTCATGACTGCCAAAGTTCAACAAAATGAAATTGATGTTTATCGTAAATTGGGCGCCATTGGTGTGATCAGTAAGCCATTTGATCCTATGGAACTAGGCGATGAAATAAAACACCTGCTTGATGGAGTACTGTGAGTGAGATCATCACAACTTAAAAAATTCCAAAAGCATCAAAATAAGTTTTTACAGAATATGCCAAAACGGATAGCCCAAATCCAATTAATTTGGAAAACCGTTCAACATGCGCCATCAGATAGCTTGACTGAACTTGAGGAATTCGCTCAAGAGTCACATAAACTTGCTGGCACCGCCATCACATTGGGATTCGTAGATCTTGGTAAACGAGGTCGAGATATTGAAATTTTGTTAAAACCATTTTTGGAGAATAAGACCCTTCCGAAAGGAGACGAAGTCATTGACGCAATAGTAACATCATTGAATGAGATATCCGACATAGCACCAAAACAACCCGTTGAAATGACGTATGGTGAAGTGAGTCTGCTACATGAAATACACAAAAAAAAACAATTGACCTACGTGATATCCAGCCAAGAAGAAGACACCAGAGAGATGATAGAGCAGTTGCAGAAGATTGACTATGACATCAGTTTCTTTGCCAATACAAGTGAACTTGGCGATGCTATCAAGCAGGCAACCCCATCCGTGATCATCGCTGACTTACGTGAATTTAATTTACTTGATGATATTTCACAAGTATGGCGAAAAGAGAGTGGTGTTCCGTTGGTCGTATTATGTCCCACAGAGTGTTGGAGAAGCCGTCTTAATGTGGCCCAAGCTGGTGCCTTTTCCTTCATACAGAAACCGATTGAATATGATGATTTACTGATGGTTTTAGACAATATCTTGGAAGCGAAGCATGTTCAATATCACGTATTGATCGTTGATGATGACCGTGTCATTGCCGAACACTACTCAATCGTCCTTCAAGCAGCGGGGATGAAGACATTACTTCTTGAAAATATGGAGCATCTTCTTGATGAAATCGGTGAGTTCAATCCAGATATCGTATTGATGGATCTTTACATGCCTGATTGCTCAGGTATTGATGCAGTTTGTGTTATTCGTCAGCACTTGTCCCACACTAACCTACCTATTGTGTACATTTCAGGCGAAACTGATTTAAAAATGCAAATGGAGGCATTACAAGTTGGCGCTGATGATTTTCTTATTAAACCTATCAATGATATACACCTAACACAGGCCGTTTCTATTCGTGCAAAACGATTTCGAAAGCTCAGTACCTTGATGGACAGAGACAGTTTGACAGGTCTTCTAAATCACTCTAACTTAAAGGTTGCACTGGAGCGAGAACTTTCTCGTGCGCGGCGGCATGCAGCCAATGTCAGTTTCGCGATGATTGATATTGACCATTTCAAGTTGGTCAACGATAAATACGGTCATCCTGTTGGGGATAAAGTCATCAAAGGCGTTGCAAGGCGACTTAACTACCGCTTCAGGAAAACTGACACCGTTGCTCGTTACGGCGGTGAAGAGTTCGCCCTCGTGTTGCCAGATACATCTACAGACATTGCGCTGGAACTTGTTAATGAATTTCGAGTGACCTTTTCTAAAACACCATTTTCCAATGGATCTGAAACCTTTTATACCACGCTAAGTGCTGGGATAGCGACGTTTCCTGAATTTCAATCTCTTGAGACAATCATTGAAGCAGCAGACTCTTCACTTTATCTCGCCAAGGAAAAGGGACGAAATCGCGTTGTGACCCATGTAGAACTAGGATTCGGGTAACAAAAAAGCACAAACAAAATGAAAGCTAGTATCCGTATATCGTTACAATTCAGATACAGCCCAAGGTATATACCCGCGATCATTTAAGATGTTTTATTTTCAATAAAATCAAGATCAAGCTACGCGATATGAAAGTAACTTTGACAAAAAAGAAAAACAAACACTCTAAATCAAGCATGATACAACGCGTGATGGTCGCGTCTGAAACTGCATACAAAACGATACTGCTTATACTCGATGGTTGAGGTACTGCGATGATTTTTTAAGTTATGATCATCCATGAGATAACCGTCTTTCTCCACCTTAAAACTATGAACAGTCTAAAAAACTAGGATTTTATCGCAAATTGGAGTACTAAGTGATGATCTCATCATCATTCATTATTTCTAGCATTATGACTATCAACTTTTATGGTCGCTACTTTCCTTCCGACATCATCCTCTAGGTTGTTTGTTATTACGTTTTTTATACACTCAGTTACCGTAAAATCGAACGAGATCATGCTAAGATGAGTATCAATGCTGATCATCGGTGTGTTATCAGAAATATCCTCCTTTACTGGAATATAAGGCTCGCCGAATAAAGAAGCCTATCGCCTCTTAGTGGCGGATAGACGTGATATATATCAACGTCAAAGGTTAGTGGAAGTATTCCTATCTGGCTATTTGATAAGTTAGGTAATGTCATTAATTTTCTACTGTGCGAACACTTTATTCAACAAAGCAATAGACCATAACTGGTTACCTGAAAGGGTGGTGATTAATGGGAGTAGTACCAATGTATTAGCACTGCATAATATCAACATACAACTCTACTTGGCGGGGAGGAAGCTCAACTTGATCGAAGTACTTCAAGTCAAGTATTTGAATAACGTGATCGAGAAAATTCACCAGAAAGTCAAAGGTAAGATGCATCAGTGCTTAGGATGGATATTAAATGAAGGCGTCACCGCAACACTCGCTGGTATAAAGTTATAATCGATGATTAAAAATGGACAGTTCCATAGTGCATAGGGTTTATCTATTTCACCCTCGTTTATCTGAAATGCACAGGTGGTTATATCTTAAACCACCATTAAATATTCAAAAAACATCGTTAGCAAAAAAACATCGTTAGGAGATCGATCTCAAAGACTCAATCTACCACATGTATTGAGGATGTGCTATATCTTGGTATTTTCCTCATTACTGACCTCGTTGAAGTTAGTTCCTTTGGATAAAAGTTGCCTTATCAAACCATTGGTATGCTCATTAAAACCCCGAACACCTAATCGATAAGGTTTTGCAAAATAGAAATCAGCGTCAGTAATCTCAGCAACTTCTTCATGACCTGTAAACTCTGTACCCGCCTGCTTATTTGGTATCTTTAATGATGCGGCAGAGTTTATTGGCTTTATCCACCACGGTAAGAAAAAAATTTGGACCAAATCCCGACGACAGTGTCAATTCCGGAATGACCAAACTCGGTCTTTTCGTCTTAAATATCAGGCTATTTCTCAATACTAACACGGTTCTTTATCTTTACTTTATCGCCGTTGCTCATTTTGATTTTGTAGGGTTTGCGATGATGAGGAAGATCCTTGTCTAGTACCTAGTAATTACCACTATCATGTTGTATATACTGGGAAGGTGTGTTTTTACTTAGCATCACATAGTGCTTCAGAGCCAGTTTGCCGCTAATGACATCGGGTGATGTGTGCATGCTGAGATACTCATGAATGAATGCCTTCATTCTCTTTGAAATACAGTTAAAACCCCGCCTGTTCGTGGCGGTGGGACGTGTTTTTTTAGCCTGTTTTAATGCAAGGTGATAACAGTATATTCTGTAAGAATTATCTGGGATATGGCGCTTGATGTCTCGACTGATAGTGGAGTAAACACAATTAAGTGTTCGGGTAATCTGACTAAAGGAATCACCTTCAGCCAATCTTTTTTACAGTTTTAATTTGTCTATTGGCAAACAGGCATATCGAATCTTAGAACTTGGTTCATTGCTTTCACATTTGCCAGCGCTTCACTAACTTGAACATTATAATTAACCTGAGTTGCGCATAATAAATGAACTATTGACTGCATAAGGATGTGGGCATGAATAACTTAGATGCTGTGGTCATCAATGTTGACGACTTTTGCTAGACTTTACTTTCTGCATGGAAAAACACCCAATTTCTTCCGGTTTCAAACAAAGAAACAAGCCTTTTCGCCTCTCTGTTAGCGAAGTGATGACGATAGTGATAGCTTTCCATCAATCGGAGTATCGAGACTTTAAAACCTATTACATCCACTTTGTTTACCGTTATCTCACCAACGAATTTCCTGAATTAGTTAGCTACACGAGAATGCTCAAATTCATGTAATGCATTCTGGTTCCGCTTTACTCTTATCTCACTCACCGTCAGGCAAGGCCGACAGAAATTGCCTTCGTTAATTCGTCCAAGCCACAGGTTTGTCATAACCTACGCATTCTCAGACATCAGATTTTTAAAGGTACTGCGAAGCGAGAAAAAGGAAGGATGTGGTGGTTTTACGTCTTCAAATTATACCTCATGGTCAATGATCAAGGTGGCATTATCTTAATCAAAGTAACAACGGCTAACGTGGATGATAGAAAGCCTGTATCGGAAATGGTTGACGAGCTTTGGGCGTGTTTACACGGAGATGAAGGTTATCTCTCTGATCCATTGGAGCGAGAACTCGTAGACAAGGGAGTGACACTGATAACGGGTATGAAAAAAACATGAAACCCAAAGTGGTGAAACTTAGGAACCGCCTGATGCTCTGGAAACGATTTATTATCGAACCTGTTTTTGATCAACTAAAAAATATATCCCAAATCAAACATTCGCGACACTGTAATTATATCAGCTTTATGGTCAACTTGCTAGCAGGGCTTATCGCGTATTCATTTCAACCAAAGAAGCCGAGCATCAGGATGAATAGATTTGATCATTAAGCGCTTATGCAGATCTGAGGTTAATTACGAAGAGTGAGTTTAGGGTTGAGCAACTGTTTATACCGAAATATTACTGTCTCTGTTAATGAGCGTTTATGATAACCACTGTCCTTTTCTACTTTGTCAGTTTGTTCTCTTTCAACGCCTTTACAGCTTCATTTATAATATGCCCTTCCTCCCAGTCCCCCGCGTTGCTTAGAGGTGGAATATTGTGTGTTATTCCTTTATTTTTAGTACGTGATGACACGCTCTTGTGTCATATAGCTAAATGATTATTATATGGCACCATGCGCGAATGGATTAATAGTTTAACCTCATTATCACTCATCGACATTAGGCCAATTTCGGTGGCGATAACCTCATAAGTAGACACATCAACCAGAAGATGAAATTTGCGCCAGATACGCAGCTTCTCCTTCCCGTGTTTACGTGTTATATACCTTTAGATTTCTAACATCAATAATGACGTGGGCGACAGCTCTTCGACTCGGCAAACGATACTTAACTTTTACGTTCTTAGAACGCTTACTACTACGAGTATATGTAGAGAATTTCAGTGGAACATTCATCAACATAAGAACCGAATTGGGAAAGCCTTCTAATTCACGAACTGGAAGCTTTTAAATACCTTTCACCATCAGTAGTGGTGTTTCAATCGCGGGATCGAAAAATACAAACCCACGGTCATTCTGACCGTGATGCTTCGAACAACGCCCATGCCTTAATGGCAGTGTTACCTACCTAAAAAGTGACTGAGCCATAGTTTACTAATCCTTGATTTATATGATTTCCAGTTGTTGATCTTGTGTTTGACTTTTCCCAGCATCACCTCCCTATTAATTCCATGTTGATTTGATCGTAGGAATTACGATTAGTTTTAATACTTGGAAAACAACGCCCTTGAAAGGCAAGAAGGTTTATTTCTTACTCTGAAAGCTGAAACGTGGTATTTTTTCCAAGCAGGCAGGAAAAATTGATAAAAATCGACAGTAGCGATGACAACCATGTCTAGATCCTCCATGCTAAAGCCATTTTGTGACTGATGCTTTGATTCAAACTATCAGATCACATCTCGGGCGCTTAGTTCATTTCTTATACGTAGTTCAGGTTGATTTAAGCTGTTTTTTACTTATTCAGAATATCATATTTCACCAGTTACTACATCTTCCTTAACTTCTTAGTTATTGTCTCCAGCACACTATCTCACATCATACCAACTAACTTTTATCTGTCGTATAACATCGTTATCAAGTTGATACGTCACAGATATATCTTGGCTCTTTGCGCTTATATAGATCTCTATTCAACCCAACTAAGGGTATAAGTGCGCCCATGTTGCCGTTAAATTCCCATGAAATCAACTGACTATTCCTATGAAAATTCACATAAAAGTGAATGCAATCATGACCTGATAAATCGAATAACTTCAAGTTATATTGGTATATATATTACCTAAAGTATACAAGAATTCGTCTTAAAAACGACTTACATTCTATTTGCACTGTTGCTATTTTAGCAGTGTTCACGAATCGTACGGAAGTGAACATCCGGATGACGTTCTTGCATCAAATTGAGATTAACCATGGTTGGTGCAATGTAAGTTAGATTATTGCCACCGTCCAATGCAAGGTTTATTTCGTTCTTCCGCTTGAAATAATCCAGTTTTTTACCGTCTGAACATTCTATCCATCGAGCAGTTACAACGTTAACCGGCTCGTAAATCGCATCCACGTTGTACTCAGATTTAAGTCGTGCCACCACCACGTCAAACTGCAAAACACCCACCGCGCCAACAATTAAATTATTAGATACTAACGGACGGAAGATCTGCACCGCACCTTCTTCAGACATCTGTATTAATCCCTTCAGCAATTGTTTCTGTTTCAAGGGATCACGCAGACGAATGCGACGGAACAATTCAGGCGCGAAATTTGGAATACCGGAAAATTTAAGAGCTTCACCTTGAGTAAATGTATCACCAATCTGAATCGTACCGTGATTGTGTAAACCAATGATATCACCTGCGAATGCCTCAGCAGTACGAGACCGATTTCCAGCCATAAAGGTAACCGCCTCTGAAATAGAAACAGTTCTTCCTGTGCGCACATGTTTCATTTTCATACCTTGGGTATATTTACCTGACACAATTCGCATGAACGCAATACGGTCACGGTGTTTTGGATCCATGTTTGCTTGGATTTTGAACACAAAACCACTAAATCTTGTTTCGGTCGATTTAACCTCACGTTCGTGTGTTTGACGCGATAACGGTTTTGGTGCCCAGTCAGTCAAACCGTCCAACATGTGGTCGACACCAAAGTTACCTAATGCAGTACCAAAGAACACTGGGGTCAATTTACCACGCAGGAACTGTTCTTTATTAAATCCATGTGACACGCCGAGAACCAGTTCTAGTTCGTCACGCAATTGCTGAGCAAGATAATAACCGATAGCTAAATCAAGTTCAGGGTTATCGAGGCCTTTAATGATCCGCTTTTCCTGAATGATGTGACCTTTCCCTGATTGATAAAGGACAGACTCACCACGGTGAATGTGGAACACCCCTTTAAATTCTTTACCACTTCCGATTGGCCAAGACACTGGTGTACATACAATTTGTAATTCGCTTTCAACTTCATCAATAAGTTCCATCGCATCATGAATATCACGATCCAATTTGTTCATAAAAGTGATAATTGGGGTATCTCGAAGACGTGTCACTTCCATCAGCTTACGTGTGCGATATTCTACACCTTTTGCAGCATCAATAACCATCAAACAAGAGTCAACGGCAGTCAGAGTGCGGTACGTGTCTTCCGAGAAATCTTCGTGTCCTGGGGTATCCAATAAGTTGACAAAACAATCCTTGTAGGGGAATTGCATGACAGACGTGGTAATCGAAATACCACGTTCTTTTTCTATTTCCATCCAGTCTGACTTAGCATATCGGTTAGAACCACGACTTTTAACGGTACCTGCTTGCTGGATTGCGTTTCCATACAACAGTACCTTTTCTGTAATCGTTGTTTTACCAGCATCTGGATGAGAAATGATCGCAAAGGTTCTGCGTTTTTCAATTTGTTGAATAAAGTCTAAATCCATTGATTTTAAATCCTATTTATGTATATACCAAAATAACTTGAAGATTCAGGTTTGAGTACCTGAAATATTTCGTTTATTCAAGATGCCAAAGAGTTTCCAATCTCTGGAAGAGTTGCAGTGCAAGAATAGTTAATGCTCTCTTTGAAATCACGTTTGTTTTTAAAGTAAATGTTGTTCCTCGTCCTTTCATTTATCACTTTCAAAAGCCTTTGATTGAAATCAGATTTAGATCGTAAGGCGATAGATAGTGAAGCTAGATATTGAGGATTAATTTAGCTATTCTAAATAGGTCACTTCGGTGTTACCGGACTCCGTCAAGGATTATATGCAGCTTATGACTCTGATGGGTAATCGTTTCTCAACTTGCAGAAAAAACTAACCCTCTTTACGTTGTCAATGGTGTGATATTCGCCGACAACTATATTTTTAATAGTTAGAAAGATTGAGCGCATCAATAATATTAGATAACTGAGGATCTATAATAGTTTTAAGTACTTTATCTTGTCCCGTACATATTCATACATGGGTGATTCTTGTAACATTCGTTGGATGGACGGTGTCAATTTATACAACGGCTACATCCTTGATGTAGCCGGTTATGCGCTCATTATAGTGACGGACGAAAGATGGGGTTCTACGTTAAATCTTTGGGGGACACTTTTAGGCATCTTATGACTGAAGCCATTGTGATGGAACCATTTAAGCATGCTAGTAATTGTATATTTTACGCCAAATTGATATTCAACAGACGCTACAATTTGAAAGGTATGATGATAAGGACACTCTCTGAGATGCTCGATGAACACCATGGCGTCGGTGGTTGGAAGGTAGTTGTTTGAACTCCCATTCTCAGGCTTTATCTTTGTAGACTATTCATCGTCTTTGATATGGGTATTTCATAGATGTAGACCGCCTTGCGGTTTGCACAATAAAGCCTAGTGAATTATACATAACTTCAAATGCTCAAAATACTAGGCTTATAATGATATTTAAAGAGAGTTTTACTTTGTAACCATCCAACTGGATAGTTAACTTGAGCTGAGCTCAAGAAATGAACTAAATGTCACAGTCTCGATCTGATCGTTTGAAAGAAACCATTGTCTGTATAAGGACTTGAGCATGAATAACTTAGACGCTATTTTCGTCGATGCCGACAATTTCTGCTAGACTTTCCTTCCTGCATGAAAAAATACCTAATTCCTTCCGGTATCAAACAAAGAAACAAGCCTTCTCGCCTCTCAGTTAGCGAAGTGATGACGATAGTGATAGCGTTCCATCAATCGAAGTATCAAAACTTAAAAATCCATTACATCCACTTTGTTTGGTACTATCTCACCAACGAATTTCCTGAATTAGTTAGCTACACGAAGATGCTTAAGCTCATGCAAGGTGTTCTGGTTTTGCTTTGCTCTTACCTCACTCACCGTCAGGCAAGACCGATAGAGATTGCCTTTGTTGATTCGTCCAAGCTACAGGTTTATTACAACCTACGCATTTTCAGATAGCAGGTTTTTAAAGGTACCGAGCAGCGAGGAAAAGGAACGATGGGGTGGTTTTAGGCCTTTAAATTACACCTCATTAACAATGATCAAGGTAGTATTATCTCAGTCCAAGTGACGACGATTAACTTGGATGATAGAAAGCTTATATCGGAAATGACTGACGAGTTTTGGGGTGTTTCTACGGAGATAAATTTTATATCAATGGTCCATTGGAGCGGCAACTTACAGACAAGTGAGTGATACTGATAACGGGTGTAAAAACAAACATGAAACCCAAAGTGATGAAACTTTGGAACTGCCTAATACTCCGGAAATGATTTATTATTGAAACCGTTTTTGACCAACTAAAAACATCTTCAAAATCTAGCACTCTCGGCACCGTAGTTGTATCAGTTTTATGGTCAACTTGCTGGCGGAGCTCATCGCGTATTCATTTAAACCTAAAGAAGCCGAGTATCAAGATGACTCGGCTTGATAAGCAAGCGCTTATGCAGATCTGAGGTTAATTAGATATTACAACTCGGAAAGAATTTAAGTCAGAATGGTATCACTAGAATTTATGTTAATGTATCTGCCGTTTTATTGTTGAACGAGTTTGTACATCAAAGATAAATAGCCCCTGATTATTAAGGATTTCTTCAATGGATAGCTCTTCAGTTTTCACAATAAGAAAACACACTAATCTATTAACCAAATTCCCTTCTCTTTGCTATTTTCAACCATCGGATTTTAACCAAGCTGGTTGGTTATTGTTTGGTCTTCATATCAGCCCTGCTTCTCTTGTTGATTTTGCATGTTTCAGTGGTCTACCAGTTGAACCGTTGGCTGGCTGGATGGTCGGACCATACGAAGTGCTGTTAATGCGAGGGGAAGTAAGACCAGACATCGTTGCTTTGACTGATGCGTTGTCACTAGATTGTGTACCGTTGTATAATATTCCAAAGCTATACGAGCCTGGGTTAGCTTTGTTCGATATGGACTCTACCGTGATTCAAATTGAGTGTATTGATGAGATCGCCAAATTAGTAGGCGTGGGAGACAAAGTTTCGGCTATTACAGAACAGGTGATGCAAGGAGAACTTGATTTTGAGGAAAGCCTTAGGAAACGTGTATTGATCCTGAAAGGCACGGATGTGTCTATTCTTGAGCAAGTTAGATGCACATTACCGTTGATGCCTGGGATGCGTCTCCTTACTGCATCATTACAAACACGCGGTTGGAAAGTAGCTATTGCCTCTGGTGGTTTTTCTTGGTTTTCTGATTTCTTGTGTGAAAGCTTGTCACTTTCTTATGCTGAGTCTAATCAACTAGTGATTGAGAATGGAAAACTCACAGGGGAAGTTACCGGACGGGTGGTGGATGCACAACGTAAAGCCGATATATTGCTTGATCTTACCAATCGTTATGAGTTGGGTATTGAAAATACCATTGCGGTCGGAGACGGAGTAAATGATCTTAAAATGATGTCGGTTGCAGGGTTGGGAATTGCTTATCACGCTAAATTAAAAGTGCAGCAAGAGGCTCAAGTGGTGATCAGACATGCGACGCTAGGTGGGGTACTTTGCGTACTGTCCGCCTCACTATTGCGACAAGGATTTAACTGGAAGGAGTGATCTTAACCCTTCCAGCACCGTATCCTAGTTAGGAGTACGCCAAATACGGTCACATCTTCCCCGATAAACGTCAAAAAAGAAGAGCTAGCGGCTTAGGCTGTTATCTTGGAAGCTAGGTATTTTAGTGCCGAGTAGTTCACAAAGTTAAAAATAATATGTACTTATTTATAATTTGTTCAAAAAATTTTTTTTGTAGATAAAGAAGGTATTGAGTGTGTTATTGCACACTATCTCTGCACCCATTTTTTCATGGAACTTAATTACTTTCTTATTTTCATTTCGTATATAACAATGAGACTGTTTAAACCCTAATGTGTAAAAACATAAACTCATAAACACAGAATGCTGATTCAATTGCCGTTTTTCTTGGAGAATTAGGAGATACCATCCAACGTCCCCAACAAAAAGAATTTCTTTTAAAGTCATATATTCTTACTGTACCTAGTTGGTTTATCTTCAAATTCCTAATAATAAAGTAAAACTACTGATCGTAGAGCTTCTCGTTTTTTATAATCTATATACCATGTTTGCTGAGTTAAAAGATCTGTAGAAGTTTCAGAGAAAAAACTATTTAAACTTTCATTTAATTTAAAGATAAAATAAACTCAGCATCATCAACATTAGCCAGTGTGAGCACAATGTCTTTACATGAACTAATTATTATGTTGTCAGTGGACTTATTTAACCTGATCTGCGCATAAGAAATGAACTAAATGCTAAAGTTGCAATCTGACTGTTTGAAAAAACTATTGATTGCATAAGGACTCGTCATGAATAACTGAGACGTTGTTTTCGTTGATGTCGATGACTTCTACTAGACTTTCCTCCCTAGCATGGTAAAAACACCTCATTTCTTCCGGTATCAAAAAAGAAACAAGCTTTCTCGTCTTTCAGTTAGCGAAGTGATGACGATAGTGATAGCTTTTCATCAATCTGGATATCGAGGCTTCAAAACTTATTACATCCACTTTATTTGTCGCTACCTCACCAATGAATTTCTTGAATTAGTTAGTTACACGAAGATGCTCAAACTAATGCAAGCTGTCCTAGTTCCGCTTTGCTCTTACCTCAGTCACCGTAAGGAAAGGTCGACAGGGATTGCCTGTGTCGATTCGTCTAAGCTACAGGTTTGTCACAACCTAGGCATTCTCAGACATCAGGTTTTTAAAAGTACCAAGAATTGAGAGAAAGGAACGATGGGGTGGTTCTACGGTTTCAAATTACGCCTTATTATCAATGACCAAGGTGGCCTTATCTCAGTCAAAGGGACTGTGAGGCTAACGTTGATGATAGAAAGCCTGTATCGGAAATGATTGACGAGCGTTGTGGGTGTTTATACGGAGATAAAGCTTATATCTCTGGTCCATTGGATCGGGAACTTGCAGATAAGGGAGTGACACTGATAACGGGTATAAAAAACATGAAACCCAAAGTGATGAAACTTTGGAACTGCCTGATGCTCCGGAAACGATTTATTATTGAAACCGTTTTGACCAACTAAAAAACATATCCTAAATCGAGTATTCTCGGCACCGTAATTCTATCAGCTTTATGGTCAACTTGCTAGCGGGGCTTATCTCGTATTTATTTCAACCAAAGAAGCCGAGTATCAAGATGACTAGGTTTAATAAGCAAGTGTTTATGTAGATCTGAGATTAAATATCAATATAAGCACTTAGAAATCAGCATGACGTTGGTATATAGCCATCGAGGTTAAAACAGAATGGCAGAACTGATTTGTTTAACTAAAAGCTTTGAAGTATATCTAACTGAGCAAGTGATGACAGACATGGTCAGTCCTTGCAAAGCAAGGACACTTGGTTGGTCGTGGTCGTCAGAAATTTATTGAGAGACTAAAGCAACTCCTTGGCCATGATATTGAAAGTGGTGTATCACCACACTTTACCAATATGCAGTAGTTATTGGCTTACATGGCTAAGCATTCTTCTAATTTTAGGAGACTCTCTCATGGTTATTGTACTAAATGGACTAGCTGTAAAGTTCGCAATGCGGCAGATCCGAGCTATTGTATCAACTGTGACTCTTATCTCGCAAAGCCTAAGTATTTACCTAATTGGTTAGTGATCAAGAAGCGTTGTGAACAACAGTTGGCTGTATTTGAACAATTTCCACCTGAAATACAACCGGGATTCTCTTCATTTCAAGGTGCGTTAATCGATAATTTACATGCGTCCAATAACATTATTGAACAACTGGAAATCAATGTTAAGGAAGCTTAATGGAAACGGACACAAAAAAGCTTATTGAAGACATTATCACCGAGATGATTGAAACTGGTGAAAAAATAAAGGTAAGTCGAGTTGCAGAAAAAGCAGGTGTATCTAATGCGCTTATTTAGAATCGTTATTCTGAATCAAAATTACGAATTCAAACAGATAAAGAAACTCATCAAAGCCAAAAGATATTAAGTTGAAGCAACAACTGAGGTTGAAAACCTTAAGTTTAAACTGATTAAAGCGAAGGAAAAACAAGAAGAATCTGAGTTGATGGCTTGCTCGTATCAAAAGCAAAATGAGCAGTTGTGGGAACATATCCAACAAGTTTACTCGATGTATGACCAAGTGCTTGCGGAGCGAAATGACTTTGCTGAGTGTTTGAAGTTTATGGGTTAGTCGTAAAAGGTAAATGTGCAAGGAGCAGTGTCCTGATTGAGCAAGAAAGTGAGTTTAAGTTTTCCCTCGTTAACCAAAAAGCACGGAAGCTGACAACAGGTATAGCGACAAGCTATATCGACTATTTGAACAATGTGACAAACCATCTTAGTATAGATATAATCTTAAGTACTGTCGTGTCCGAAAACGATATCTGTAATATTGAAAGCCAGCTATCAGAAACAGAGAGGCTAGATGGATCTAGAAGGAACTGCAAGTCTGCAATGAAGGCTTACTTAGAGTTTCAAGCTCAATCAAAGCGTATGGATATATCAATTTACCATGATGAAATAGACCGTCATTTTGAAGGTTCATCAAAACAGGTTACCGTCAATAAATACGAAAGAAACACCAAAGTAAGAAAGGCGTGTATTAACCACTATCAAGCGGTTTGCCAAGTTTATAATCTCAATTTTCTGAAGTTAACGAAGAATATGAAGTAGACCCAATTAATAATCTTGTGCCTGTTTGTCCAAACTGCCATGTAATGTTACACCGTAGGTCACCTGCTATACACTGTCAGTGAGTCGAAAGCGATAATATTGTCACTCTGCCATAGAGGTGACAAACGCCTCTACTACCTTCCAGTTTCCGCCAAATATTTGCGAATTACTTGACATAAAACTGTTACATGGTTCACGACCTTATTGAGTGGAGATGTAATAGTTTTAGAAAAGCTCCAAAATTCTATTATCTATACGCCTGCTGAAGTGGTTTGCTCATGTGTTGAAATATGTGATCCACAAAAAGGCATGAGTGTATACGATCCAAAAGTTGGTTTAGGCGGTATGCTTATTTAAATGCACGATTACTTACGTGAAAATGGTAGCTGTGCTGATGAAATGATTTTATATGGTTAGGAAAAGATTGGTACCACATGGTCTATCTGTAAAATGAACATGCTTCTCCACGAAATTTACCACTCAGATATTCGCCAAGAAGATACACTTCGTAAACCATAACATTTAAATAAAGATAATGCATTAAAGCATTTCGACCGAGTGGTTGCGAACCCTAATTTCAGCCAAAACTATATTAAGAAAAACCTTAAAGTCCCAAGTCGTTTTCACGTTATGTTACCTAAAAAAGGTAAAAAATCAGATTTAATGTTTGTACAGCATATGCTTGCTGTATTTAAGCAAAATGGCCGATTAGCGACAGTCATGCCCCATGGAGTGTTATTCCGAATCGGTGAAGAACGTGATGCTCGCAAACACTTTATAATTAATGGTTACCTAGAGGCGTTTATTGGCTTGCCGAGCAGTTTATTCTATGGGACGGGTATACCTGCGTGTATTTTACTGATGAACAAAGTAGGCGCAGTTGATCGTGATCATGTTTTATTTATTATAACTAATCGTAAATATCGTGAAGGTAAAGCAGAGAACCATTTACGCCCCGAAGATATTGATAAAATCATCCCCGCGTATCGTTCAGGAGGTAATATTCCTGCTTATGCGTGATTAGTACTGCATACAGAGATCGCAGAAGAAGATTATAACTGCAACATTCGTCATTATATCGATAATGCTACCGCACCAGAACCTCAAAATGTGTGTGTACACTTGCACGGTGATGTTCCTATTGTTGGGGTTGATAACTTAGAACTCTTCTGGTCAAACTACCCATAATTGCGTAAAGATGCTTTTGTAGTAAGAGATGATACGTACGTTGATTTGGCATCAGCTATTGCTGATAAACGTGAAATAGCTGACTTTATTACAACTCATCAAGGTGTCACTGAACGACATGAACAGCTTATGGATCAGCTGGATGCATGGTGGCAAGTCAACTTACCGATAGTTGAAACGTTAGCGCCTGATCCTGAAAACCAACATGATATTCGTGGTAACAATGTTTATGAAATGCGTAGTGAGTTGCTTACTAGCATCGAAAAAGAACTATTTAAAACAAAATTTGTTAACTAACTACCAAGTACGCGGCGCTTTTGCCAATTATGTAGATGAACAAAAATCTGATTTCAAATCTATTGCAGCAAGTGGCTATGGTGATCAGTCTCAAGCTAGTTTGTCAGAATTACAGACGCTTTTTGCGGCATCTAACGAAGAAGACTTTGACGATACTGAATATAGTGGTGTGATGACTTCTGAAGAAATAAAAATTAAAAAAGAAGATTTAAAAGCAGTTAATGCCGAATGGAAAGCGCATCTAAAGGAAATAAAAGCACTCGCGACAAATCTTTTTATTGAACTCCAAGTATTAGGTTTTTTACCAAAATGAGCTAAAAAAGCATTTTATTGCACTGAAGGTTTAGGGCAAAAAGATCCATAATTTGATAACGGCTAACGTATTATTGATTTAGCAGAATAGCTAGGACATCAATCCGAGTATGCTCAGCCTCTCATAGAGGCTAAAACGCAAGGGGAAAAAGTCACTTGAACGCAGCCAGTTAATTATCTTAAGCCTAGAGTGCCACAAAGAAATAGAAGACGAAGTTAAAGCACTTAAAGCAAATATCAAAGGCATTGAAAGTAAACGTGATGATTTGGTTGAGAGTGCTCGTAAAAAATTTCTAAAGATGAAGCGCGTGTAGTCATCATTAAACGTTTACGTTTAACTTTGATGAATACATACAGAGCGTATCTTCGAGCAGAGCAACGTGCATGTATAAAAGCCATTGAAAATTTATGGTCAAAGTTCTCAGTGACTGCAAAGATTATTGAACAAGAGCGGGAATACAGCTTTTGAATAACTTAAGCCTTTATGATGGAGTTAGGCTATGAGTGATTGGAATACTTTACCTCTTAGCGCTTTAGTTTCTTTTCAAAAAGGAAAAAAGTTGAAACTAGTTCATATTTACTTCCTAGTTATAGTACTTACTTGGGTACAAATTCATTGAGTGGGAATAAAAGTGTTTATGCATCGACATACTTAGCTGTCCAAGCAAATACTAACGATGTACTTATACTGTGGGATGCTGAATGAAATGGCTTAGTTGGCTATGGATTAGAGGGAGTTGTTTCATCTACTGTTTCTAAACGTTCTCTCAATAAGAAAATCTTAATATTTAACCTTCAATCTGCATAAGCGCTTGTTTATCAAACCTAGTCATCTTGATACTCGGCTTCTTTGGTTGAAATGAATACGCGATAATCCCCGCCAGCAAGTTGACCAGAAAGCTGATACAACTACGGTGCCGAGAATGTTTGATTTAGGATATGTTTTTTAGTTGGTCAAAAACGGTTTCAATAATAAAGCGTTTCCGGAGCATCAGGCAGTTCCAAAGTTTCATCACTTTGGGTTTCATGTTTTTTTATACCCGTTATCAGTGTCACTCCCTTCTCTGCAAGTTCCCGATCCAATGGACCAGAGATATAAGCTTTATCTCCGTATAAACACCCCCAAAGCTCGTCAACCATTTCCGATATGGGCTTTCTATCATCCACGTTATTCGCCGTCCCTTTGACTGAGATAATGCCACCTTGGTCATTGATAATAAGGCGTAATTTGAAACCGTAGAACCACCCCCTCGTTCCTTTTCCTCGATTCTTGGTACTTTTAAAAACCTGATGTCTGAGAATGCCTAGGTTGTGACAAACCTGTAGCTTAGACGAATCAACGAAGGCAATCCCTGTCGACCTTTCCTTACGGTGACTGAGGTAAGAGTAAAGCGGAACTAGGATAGCTTGCATGAGTTTGAGCATCCTCGTGTAACTAACTAATTTCAGGAAATTCATTGGTGAGGTAGCGACAAACAAAGTGGATGTAATAAGTTTTGAAGTCTCGATATCCAGATTGATAAAAAGCTATCACTATCGTCATCACTTCACTAACTGAAAGACGAGAAAGCCTGTTTCTTTTTTGATACCGGAAGAAATGAGGTGTTTTTACCATGCTAGGGAGGAAAGTCTAGTAGAAGTCATCGACGAAAACGGCATCTAAGTTATTCATGCCCAACTCCTTGTGTAGTCAATAGGTTATTTCAAACGATCAGATCGCGACTTTAGCATTTAGTTCATTTCGTATGCGCAGATCAGGTTAGTTATGTGGCTGATACTCGCAGGGTGAGCGAACGCATAATAGTTGGTAATTCATTAGGAGAAATAGAAGTCATGTTTTTCTTTTTTGGGTCCGCAAAAGCGGTATTGATTTTTGCTAAAAGATTAGCATCAATTAATCCTATATTCACTGAATAATACATAATTTCATTTATGCACTGGCATAAACGTTTAACTGTTTCTAGGTTACCCTTGGCTGTGATGGGCTTGATGGCTGAAATAGCATGGGTAGCTTTGACTCGTGTAATCGGCATATTTCCAATGGATGGAAATATGTGAAGCTCTAAAGAGCGCCAAATATCATTTGGGTAGTCCGTTGAGACTTCAAATTTTTTTACCTCAAGCCACTTTGCAGCCACAGATTGGAGGGAGTTTTCTGCTTCTTACACACCTTTGCGAACTAACTCCTCTCGATATTCCACGGTATCAATATTTTGATAAAGTAAGGTATTAAATTCTTCTCGTTTGCCTCTGGCTTGAGCGAGCGAGATTGAGGAGTACTGATCTATAGTTATCTTAGAGCGTTTCTTGGTGAATGGTCTCTTGTAGGTGAACAACCAAACTTTTTCCCAGAAGATCTTAGGATAGAGTGAGGTTGTTACCGTCGTACAGAACATACTCTTTGCCTTGTGCTTTTGATGATTTAATTCCCTTGTCTGTAAGTGGTTTTACTAGCTTAGCCATGAAACACCCCTCTTTGCTTCTATAACACCAAGATTCGATTACATATCATTCTTGGTGTTATTGTAGGTGCCACGTTAATGATATGTTATGAAAGCTTAAAAGACATTTATAGATACAAAAAACCTGCAATTCCTTGAAGGAAAGCAGGTTTTTGATATTTCATGATACTTCATGAAGTAGGTATTTGGTGGAGCTGGCGGGAGTTGAACCCGCGTCCAAAATTAGTTCAACTAATGGCACTACATGCTTAGTCTAATCTTTATTCTCGTCATGGTGCTACGGATAGACACGCCACACATAGACATACCTAAATTAGATTTAGCGTTTCCGCTCTTAGGTCAAAGCTTCCACGTGAGTCTGTCTGGGTTTGACTGCTCTTGATCTCCGTCCTACAGACAAAGGCTAGAGAGGGCAGGCTCTGACAGGTTATTAAGCTGCTAGAGCGTAGTTTTCGTCGTTTGCGACTATTTTTTTGCGGCTTTTTACGAGGCAAACCGCCCCTCGGCATGCTCCACGAGCCTTCTTAATCCTGTCGAATCCTGAATCAGCCCCATAATCTAATAAATTATTCTAGCATAGTGCTTTGCTTCGTCAACGATTATCTAGTTGCATGCTTCATTATACGTGCTTTGTCGCGCAGCCAATCACGATCCTTAGCCGAGTCACGTTTGTCGTGCAATTTCTTACCTTTAGCTAAACCTATCTTGAGTTTAGCCCAAGAATGTTTCCAATACATGGATAAGGCGATGACTGTGTAACCCTCTCGGTTTACTTTTCCGATCAGAGAGTTTAACTCGCGGCGTTTAAGTAGTAGTTTCCGGATACGTGTCGAATTTGAGACTACGTGAGTAGATGTAGCATTGAGTGGCGTGATTGTGGCTCCTGACATATATGCTTCACCTCCCTTAAAAAAAATATAGCTTTCCGCGATGTTGACCTTACCAGCCCTGAGGGATTTCACCTCCCAGCCTTGCAGTTCAAGTCCTACTTCTATGTCATCTTGAATGAAGTAATCGTGCCGAGCTTGGCGATTCTGTGCAATTGTATTGTTGCCCGTTTTATTCCTTGAATTTTTTTTTATCATAATGATAACATTATACAGATGGAGAGGAATCAATGAAATACCTTTTATCAGATGTTATACAGTTTGACAAACTCACTAAAATTAAAGGATAAGTGAACAGGGAAATAGATATACCGATATCAATGGATTCTAAGACATATTTGGTTAAATACTTCTCAGTGATATAATGTCTATTATTGAACCATTAGGAGATCTTATGCCGAGAATTACGCGTTTTGCACTTGTTCCATACAGTGCAGAGAAAATGTTTGAACTTGTTAATGACGTAGAATCTTACCCGTCGTTTTTACCTGGCTGTGCAAGTTCACAGGTTCTAGAATCGAGTCTCAATGCGATGACAGCTTCGGTAGAGCTAGCTAAAGCTGGCATTCGGAAAAGATTTACGACTCGCAATGAGTTAGTAACGGGTGAAGCCATCAATATGGAATTGGTTAATGGCCCTTTCCAAAGGTTGGTGGGTGGCTGGAGTTTTAGGTCATTGGATGTTAATGCCTGTAAAATCGAGCTTAATTTGGATTTTGAATTCACTAATTGCTTGATTGGAATGGCATTTGGCCAGATGTTTAACGAGCTAGTTATAAACATGATGAAGGCGTTTCCTCAACGTGCACGAATCATTTATGAGTGAGGAAAAACGGCTATACATTGAAGTAGTGTATGCTTTACCTGATGAACAATATGTCTTCAAATGCAGTGTGACATCAGACATGAACGTTGAAGACATCATTCGTCAATCTGGCGTGATGGAAGCTTATTCTGACATCGATTTAGACCACAACAAGGTGGGTATTTTTAGTCGCTTGGTCAAGCTCGATACACTGGTGCATGATGGTGATCGCATTGAAATTTATCGTCCGCTGGTAGCCGATCCAAAAGAGATCCGCCGTCGGCGTGCTGAGCGTGCAAAATTAGAAGGTTATGCTGATCCGGTCACCGGTGGTAGAGTAAATCCGAACCGAAAAAAGATTAAGTTCGAGGAAATATAAGGTGTTCGAATAGGTATTTTTACACCACGATCAATACCAATAGTATTTTTTTCTAAATACTCTTTTGTTGAACCTTGAAGCAATGCCAAATACTCAGAATTTGCTTGATAGATCTGACTAATCTTTTCCATTCTCATAACAGAAAGACACATAATAGTGACCCCAGATTTTTAAGAAAGGGGGCTCCCTCCTCCTTCGGAGGAGAGGCAAATTTCTTAAGCGCGAACGCTTAATGCGGCCTCTCCTGTTGCTGATGTATTGTTTTATCACATCTAACGGAGCACCTCCACAGGTTCCCGCAAAACAACTCCGATTCCAGAGAACATTTATGGCTAAACGCACCCGCAATATCATTAAACTCCCATCGAAGTATTTTGGAACTAACGGCTTTAAGTGAGTTAACTTCAGATCTGCATAAGGACTTATTCAGTCAATAGTTTATTTTAAACGATTAGATCGCGACTTTGGCATTTAGTTCATTTCTTATGCAGAGCTCAGGTTAAACAGATAAACCTTCTTGGTTGTCGGGCTGTATCTTTTTTAAGCTTTTGTGCCACTGTCGGTTGATGTTTGTCATGTTCATAAGAGGGGTAACGCGGAAATAATTGATTGAGCAAGCAATTTTCCAGTCACGGATGTTGCTGGCATAAATGTCAGCATCCGAGGAATGGATACCTAGAATCTATAATAGATAGCGTATAATTATAAGATAAGCTGAGCTGAGTGAGGGTGTAGGCCATGACATCATCAACGACCGAAAAGAGAGAGTTATAGGACAATAACCGACGATGACAGTGTCAAGATTGCTATAAACAACATTCAAATTCCTTACCGTCAAGGTCAGTTCCCTTGGATAAAAATTGCCTTATCAGACCATTGGTATGTTCATTTAGCCACCGATCACTTAACTTATAAGGTCTGTCAAAATAGAAATCTGCTTATATAGTTTCAGTAACCTCTTCATGATCGGAGACCTTTGTACCGTTATCTGACGTGAAAGTTTTTAAGTCATGGAAGGTGGAATCTACAATATCAATAAACCTCTCCACCATTGTATCCACCTACTTATTTGGCATCTTTCTGATACGGCAGAGTTTATTGGTTTTATCCACCACGGTAAGAAGAAAAGATTAGTTCTAAATCCTGACGAAAATATTAATTTAAAATTGACCAAACTCAGTCTTTTTGTTTGCAATATCAGGCTATTTCTCAATGCCAACACGATTCTTTATCTTTACCTCATCGTCGATGATCATCTTCATTTTGAAGATTTTCCCATGATGATCTGCTCTTAGAAATTGGGATCAGTGCGTTATAGGCATGATTTAATCAACAACGCCCATCAATACTATAAAATAGAAAGGGAATACATGTTCCATTTTCCTTTAGTTCTTAGGATTAAATCCGGTTTATAAGTAACCAGTAGAATTTTAGTCATAAAGGCTATAAAATAACCCACCTAGTGTTAGGACTTACTATATTAACTTCAATGTCTAAACTAATTTGCCTTAAAAAATCTGAAACCAAGTGATTTCTATATTCCATTACGTTCCAGAAGGAAATTTGATGACGATAGAAAAAATTAATCTGCTGGATCTTGATCGGCAAGCGATGAACGATTTTTTTATTGGAAAATTAGGTGAAAAATCGTTTCGTGTAGAACAGATCATGAAGTGGATTTATCACTCTGGCTGTGATGATTTTTATCAGATGACTAACATCAATAAAAAGCTTCGTGATAAACTTCATGCTGTGGCAGAAATACGTGCCCCTGTGGTTAATGTTGTACAATATTCCAGAGATGGTACCATTAAGTGGGCGATGCGTGTTGGTAATCAAAATGTTGAGACTGTCTATATTCCTGATGAAAAACGTGCCACTTTGTGTGTTTCATCTCAGATCGGTTGTGCTCTCGCTTGTACCTTCTGCTCAACGGCGCAGCAAGGATTTAACCGAAATTTGAAAGTGTCTGAAATCATTGGTCAGGTTTGGCGTGCAACCAAAGAGATCGGAATTCAGAAGGACACTGGCCGTCATCCCATTACTAACGTGGTCATGATGGGTATGGGCGAACCCTTGCTTAATATGAGGAACCTGCTGCCATCGCTAAACCTAATGCTTGATGATCTAGGTTTTGGCCTATCAAAACGACACGTTACCGTGTCTACATCTGGTGTGGTGTCTGGTCTTGATCAAATGACGGGGAAAATTGATGTGAGATTGGCCATTTCCTTACATGCCCCTAATGACGAGCTTCGCAGCCAGATTATGCCAATCAATGATCGATTTAACATCGAAACCTTATTGTCTTCTGTACGTCGTTATATCGCGTTGTCAAATGCAAATCGTGGTCGTGTGACAGTAGAGTATGTTCTCTTAGATCACGTCAACGATGATGTTGGTCATGCTCGCCAACTCGCAAAGCTTTTAAAAAATACACCAGCTAAGATAAACCTCATCTTTTTTAATCCTTATCCTGAATCACTGTATAGGAAGCCGAGTAATCTGCGTATCGATAGGTTTATGAAAACCCTAACGCAATACCATTATACCGTCACAGTACGCAAAACTCGTGGTGATGATATTGATGCTGCTTGTGGTCAACTCGTCGGTGATGTAATCGACCGTACGAAACGTATTAAAAATAGACTCAATGTCGAGGAGAAAATTTCCGTTAAACTAGTTTATAATCATGCTGAAGTAGGAAGGGAATGAGGAATAAGGGTGTTTTGTAGTTTGTCGATAGATAAGAGTATCAAGGATTGTTATGACAATAACATAAAGAGAAAAAGAATTTGTGGCTTGATAACACCTGAGTCTTGGATTGTACTTGGATTTGTCTGTTTGAGTGCAGATCCATGGGAGCATTCGAGATAGAATATCGAGAAAGTAATGGCGATACATTTTATAACAACTTATTACCGAGTAGTCATCATTTTTACTTCTTATCTGCACGAAATAGATGGATTAAAATATGTAGATCAGCAATTTTAGAAAGCACAATATAGCCTTTGCTAAGGTGCTAGTGAATCCGTATGATTATAAGTCATCTTGGAGTTTTAAAACGCTCTTTAACATGAATAAAATAGTCCATTGGCAACCCTGCAGCTGGCTCGTTTGGAAGTAACTAGTCATAAACTATGTTACAAGAAAATGTAGCAGGTTTTTATTAGGTGGATGAGACAAGAACATAATTATCTAAACAATTCCAAGTTATATATCCAATAAGTTGTAAGGCGCGTCAGTATGACTATCAACGTAGTTGTATAGGTGTCTATCATTACAGATATCATACTTTTTAACAGTGCTTAATCCCCATGAAAAACCAGGTATTGTATACAAAATTTACTTATTGAATATATGACCAAATTCCATGAATCTCTAGAATATAGACTGTACTGATCGAATGAATACTCAACAGAATGAAAAAAAGGTGTCAGACATTAAGCCTAAATATCTAGGTACTGTGCTGAAGCAAGCAAGAGAAGCGAAGGGACTGACTGAAAAGGATGTTGCGGATCGTTTAAGACTACGTGTTTCTGTTATTCGTGAACTAGAAGCTAATTGTTCCGGTGAGAAACAGATAGCGATTTTTACACGTGGCTATATTCGATCTTATGCAAAACTTATCGGACTGGATGCTAATACGCTGTTATCTGGCTATCAACCGATAAAAGATAATGATGATGTTACACATAAAATGCAGAGTTTTTCTCGAAAAATTCGATTAGAAAAACATGATAGTTGTGTGATGGGGCTGACATGGATCATCCTTGCTGTTGTGGTTGGATTAACGGCATTTTGGTGGTGGCAAAATCAGCAAGGTCAGACACTACTTTCTTTGCTAGGTAGATCGAGTCTTTTTACCTTACAAGAGACTGAGGCGAATCTTGTAATCGATGAAGCACTTTCCTCTTTAGATGGATATGAAGATGGATCTGAGAAGATACAGATATTGCTGGAGAACGATTCTAGTTCTCTTATTAAGTTGTCGGATAGCAATGAAAAATTGAGACAACCCGCTGCTGTGCCTATAAAGATGGCAACAGGACTATCACCTGTCACCGTTATACCTAAGCAAAAAACTGAACCTATTATTACCTTAACAACGCTTGATCGTGAACGGATGGTATCGGTTTCGTCACTGACTCTAAATTTTACTGCAGATTGTTGGGTTGATATACGTGATAGTAGTGGAAAACGTCTGGTTACAGGAATAAAGTCTGCGGGTGACACATTAGTATTATCGGGTAACGCACCCTTTAAAATGGTACTGGGAGCACCTGAGGCAGTTGACGTTTCTTATTTTGGCAAAACAATTGATCTGAGTGGTTATCCATCAGGTCGGGTAGCCAGATTGAGTCTTCCAAAGTAATTCAGAGAACACCTAATGTATAATGGAATTCCGATTAAACGTCGTTCATCAACACGTATCTATGTTGGTGATGTGCCAATTGGCGACGGCGCACCTATAGCAGTCCAGTCAATGACAAATACTCGTACAACTGACGTTGAAGCGACGGTTAGGCAGATCAAAACTCTAGAAAAAATTGGTGCAGACATTGTTCGTATTTCCGTGCCTACTATGGATGCTGCAGAGGCTTTTAGGCATATTCGTGAGCAGACAAGCATGCCTTTAGTCGCAGATATCCATTTTGATTATCGAATCGCGCTCCGAGTTGCTGAATATGGTGTCAACTGTTTACGTATTAATCCAGGTAATATTGGTAGTAAACAACGTATTCGTTCTGTGGTCGATGTAGCCCGTGATAAAAACATTTCTATTCGGATTGGTGTAAATGGTGGCTCCCTAGAGCGTGATTTGCAGGAAAAGTACGGTGAGATGACAGCAGAAGGTTTGGTTGAATCGGCTATGAGGCATGTTGATATCCTTGAACGCCTGAAATTTGATCAGTTTAAAGTCAGTGTGAAAGCCTCCGACGTCTTTGTAACTGTAGACTCTTACAATCAACTTGCCAGTCGTATTGATCAACCACTACATCTCGGTATCACCGAAGCAGGTGGTGCACGTTCGGGTGCAGTAAAATCAGCAGTGGGTCTTGGTTTACTGCTGAGTGAAGGGATTGGTGATACCCTTCGTATTTCTTTAGCCGCGGATCCGGTAGAAGAAATTAAAGTCGGCTTTGATATTCTTAAGTCGCTGCGTATTCGTTCACGAGGTGTTAATTTTATTGCGTGTCCGACATGTTCCCGTCAGGAGTTTGATGTGATAAACACCGTAAACACACTGGAACAACGGTTAGAAGACATCGTTGTTCCTATGGATGTTTCGATCATTGGTTGTGTGGTTAATGGTCCTGGAGAAGCCGAAGCATCACATATTGGTGTGGCGGGAAGCAATAGAGGAAGTGCGTATTACGACGAGGGAAAGCGACAAAAAGAACGTTTTGACAATGATAAGCTTATCGACCAGCTGGAAACGAAGATTCGAGCAAAAGCAGCAATGCTAGATAAAAAAAACCGTATTAATATTAAAGACGAAGTAAACATGAAAAAACTTCACACAAGAACATAATATCGGTGACGAGAACTAACGTGGCAAAAATAATTCAAGCAATTCGAGGTATGAATGACTGCCTACCTACAAAGTCTGCACTTTGGCAAAGAGTGGAAGGCACGATTAAAGAAATCTTACACACATACGGTTACAGTGAGATTCGGACGCCGATTGTTGAAATGACGAATCTTTTTTATCGCGCTATCGGTGAAGTGACCGATGTGGTAGAAAAAGAGCTGTATACTTTTCAAGATCGTAATGGCGATAGTCTGTCACTGAGACCTGAAGGAACCGCAAGCTGCGTCCGTGCTGGAATGGAAAATGGTCTATTTCATAACCAAGAACAGCGACTGTGGTATATGGGTTCAATGTTCCGTCATGAGCGTCCACAAAAAGGTCGTTATCGTCAGTTTCACCAGTTCGGTGTAGAAGTCTTCGGCTTGACCGGTCCTGACGTTGACGCTGAATTAATCATGATTACAGCATGCATTTGGCGAGCTTTAGGTATTATAGATGATGTTCACCTTGAGTTGAACTCTATCGGTTCATTTGAAACACGAGCGAACTATCGTGAAGCGTTGGTGGCTTTTCTTCAACAACATGAATCTGTGCTGGATGATGATTGTAAACGCCGTATGCACACTAATACACTGAGGGTTTTTGATACTAAAGTTCCTGAGATCCAAGATGTATTGACAGATGCACCTAAGCTCTATGAGTACTTAGATAATGAATCAAAACAACATTTACTAGGTCTATGTGAACTGTTGGATTCCGTGGGAATCCAATACTCGATCAACGAGAAATTGGTACGCGGTCTGGATTACTACAATCGCACTGTATTTGAGTGGATCACTGGAAAATTGGGTACGCAAGGCACAATTTGTGGTGGTGGCAGATATGATGGTCTGGTTGAAAAATTAGGCGGAGATACCACGGCTGCGGTTGGATTTGCCATAGGCATTGAGCGTTTAGTTCTACTCATCGAAACCTTGGGGTTAAATAAAACCCGTCCTATTGTAGATGTCTACATGGTCACTACGGGTGAAGGTACGTTGATCGCTGGTATGAAGCTAGCAGAAGTATTGCGTGAGAAAATAATAGGTCTTCGCGTGATGATGCATTTCGGTGGAGGCAACTTTAAAAAGCAATTCAAACGTGCGGACAAGGTAGGTGCTTCTGTTGCACTGGTGTTGGGTGAAAAGGAAGTATCACAGAATATGGTGACTTATAAAGATCTTAAAAGTGGCGAGCAGCTGATTATTTCTCAGGATGATGTAGCCGGTAAATTGGCTCAATTAGTTTAAGAGAGGATAAAAATTGGACGCTTATACCAAAGAAGAACAACAAATTGAAGTGATTAGGCAATGGTTTTTGAATATTGCTAAACCTGCTTGTATCAGTGTAATTATTGGAGTGAGTAGTTTTTATGGATGGTTCTATTTACAGGCGGAGCAAGAAGTAAGTCGTGAGCAGGCATCAGAAGTTTATACTCAAGTGGTTATTGCATTGGGAGCTGGCGATGCCAAGGCTGAACAAAAAGCCTCATCTTTTATTAGTGAACATGATGGTGAAATATATGCCTCTTTGGTTTCGCTGCACTTAGCTAAGTCGTTTATAAAAGAGAATAAGTTGGTTGAAGCCGGAAAGCAATTGCGTGCAGTTCAGTCGGAAAAAAATGAAATATTGACTCCTATTGCCACAATGCGTTTGGCTCGTGTAGAAATTGAATTAAACAATCTTGACATAGCATTGCAAGAGTTGGATAAAATCACGGTTGAGAGCTGGACTGCACAGGTTGAAGAACTTCGTGGTGACATTAAACGGCAGAAAGGCGATAATGCAACGGCTCGTTCAGCGTATCTGGCATCGATTGCAGCAGCTTCGAATCCTGTGGTTCAAATGAAACTTCACAACTTGTCCCAATAAGGTCCTCATACTGATGAATACGGGATGGAAACTTATTGGTACGCTACCCTTGCTAGCATCGTTGATCGTGGGTTGTGCAGGTGAAGAAGATTCTATCAAAATGGCCACCACACCTGTGGTGAAAAGCAAATTTATACCAGTACAGCTTTGGTCTTCAAAAGTGGGAGATGGCGTGGGTCGCTATTTTAGTAAACTCACGCCGGTGATTGCCTACGATAAAGTGTTTGCTGCTGATCGCAATGGCATAGTAAGTGCCATTGATTTGCAGAGTGGAAGAACACTTTGGTGTATCAACTTTAGTAATGAGATGCCTACTTTGTTCTCTGGTGGTATTACTGCATCATACAGGAAACTTTATCTGGGTACTGAAACTGGCGAATTGATTGTGCTGGATGAAAAAACGGGAGTGGTGGTTTGGCGTACTAAAACGAAGGGAGAGATTCTGTCGAGACCGTTGGTCGACGAAGGTATTGTTGTGGTGAATTCAAGTCTAGGGGTACTTTCTGCTTACGAAGCGGAAACAGGTGAACAGCTCTGGAGTTTCTCCAATAATATACCAAACTTGACCTTGCGTGGTGATAGTTCGCCAATATCGATTTCCGGTGGTATTTTTTGGGGCATGGCCAACGGACGAGTAGGTGCGGCGTACATTGATAACGGTAACATTATCTGGCAACAAACGATTTCTAACCCGAAAGGCGGGACTGAAATTGCTCGATTAGTTGATATTGATTCAACCCCAGTCGTTTCTGGTTCTATGCTTTACGCTGTTGGTTATAATGGAAAATTAGTTGCCATCGATCTTCATTCAGGCCGTACTGTTTGGAAACGTAGCTATAGCTCTTCAACAGATATTTTAGTTGTAGGAAGTTACCTGTTCCTGATCACGGATGAGGATCATGTAGTGGCGCTCGATGCACGTAGTGGTACGAGAATTTGGATAAACATAAACCTTGAACATCGCCAGCTTACCCCACCTGCATTAATATCAGGATATGTTGTGGTAGGTGACCGTAAAGGTTACTTACATTGGTTAAATCATGAGACTGGTGAGTTTGTGGCACAGCAAAGACTTGATGATAGTGGTATTTCTGTACCACCTATTCAAGTCGATGATGGTTATCTTGTTATCACGCGATCTGGAAGTTTGAGTAAAAGACGAATCCAATAGTTACAATATATTTAGATTTAGGCGTTTTTTATACAAGATAAAATTTCTGACTCCTAGTCTTACTAATTAAGGAGCTGATACTATACATAAAAACTAAATTTTAAGAGGTCAGTATGATTCCTGTAGTAGCTCTTGTTGGGCGTTCAAATGTTGGGAAGTCGACACTCTTTAATCGATTAACACGTACGCGTGACGCGCTTGTTGCTAGTTTTCCAGGATTGACTAGGGATCGTAAATACGGAAAAGCGATGTTGGGTCAGTATGAATTTATTGTTGTTGATACTGGCGGCATTGATGGCACCAAGGAAGGTATTGAAAGAAAAATGGCAGAACAATCATTAGTGGCCATTGAAGAAGCTGATATTGTGCTGTTCATGGTTGATGGACGCACTGGATTGACACTAGCTGATGAAACTCTTGCTCAGTATCTCCGTTCACGTGAAAAGACAACATTCTTGGTTGTGAATAAAGTTGATGGTATTGATCCTGATGTAGCGAGTGCCGAGTTTTGGCAGTTAGGGATGGAGTATACGTTCCAAATCGCTGCTGAACATGGTCGTGGTGTTTTGGCTTTGATAGATCACGCTTTGAAGCCATACGCAAAAGTATTGGCTACTGACCAAGCTAAAGCAGTTGTTCTTGACTTAAAGGGTGAAGAAAATATTCATGATGAAGATAAAAAGCTGACGGAAAAAGATGCAGAAACTTCCCTTGAATGTCTACGTGGTTTACCCATCAAATTCAGTATCATCGGTCGACCTAATGTTGGTAAATCAACTCTGACCAACTGTATTCTAGGTGAGGAACGTGTCGTTGTTTACAACATTCCAGGTACGACGCGCGATTCGATTTACATTCCAATGGAACGTGACGGTCGTGAATACGTTATCATTGATACTGCTGGTGTACGTCGTCGTAAACATGTGAGCGAGAAAGTAGAAAAATTCTCTATTATCCAGACCCTAAAGGCGATTGAAGACGCAAATGTCGTGTTGCTGCTTATTGATGCGTGTGAAAATATCTCAGATCAAGATTTGAGCCTGCTTGGTTTTGCCTTGAATGCTGGTCGCTCAATTGTGGTTGTAGTAAACAAATGGGATGGATTAGACAAGCCTATCAAAGATCGTGTGAGGTCTGAGCTTGATCGTCGTTTAGGCTTCATTGATTTTGCACGTATTCACTTTAT
Organism: Candidatus Enterovibrio escicola; assembly: GCF_002464935.1. GTDB lineage: Bacteria > Pseudomonadota > Gammaproteobacteria > Enterobacterales > Vibrionaceae > Enterovibrio > Enterovibrio escicola. Next base: position 11,202 of record NZ_NBYY01000009.1, on the reverse strand, counting down.
ATCAGCACTGTATGGCACAGGGGTTGATCACCTATTTCAATCCATTAAGGAAGCGTATGAATCTGCAACAAAGCGTATCAGTACTGCAGTATTAACACGTATTATGGGGATGGCACAAGATAATCATCAACCTCCGATGATTCGTGGGCGGCGTGTGAAGTTGAAATATGCGCATGCAGGGGGGTATAATCCACCTATCTTCGTTATTCACGGTAACCAAGTTAAAGATCTGCCTGATACGTATAAGCGTTATTTAATGAACTACTATCGTCACTCACTAAAAATAATGGGTACACCGATTCGCATACAATTCCAAAGTAGTGAAAATCCGTATGTAAGTAAAGTAGCTAAACTGACGATCTCCAAATCACATCATCGGAAGCATGTAAATAAGATGGTGAAAGATCGTAAAAAAAATAAGCGGTGATTTATGGGTCATGGCATCCGATATAATCTATACTAAAAAAACTTGAACTTGAAGATGAATCTTTCCGCGAGCTTTATTGATGGCAATACTCAAGGCATTGCTTTGTAGATGTGGTTAGCTCTATCAAAAATGGATGATACGATATAATACCGAGCCTTTCACCTAAGAATTTACTTCCAAAAACTATATGAGGAGGGGCTTAAGGCATGTCCCTATTTGTGATACATTTAGCACGATTGAACAGATAAAAGGCATGAATAAATTTCAAAGGTATCAAATCTAAACTGTTTCGCTTTAAACGTATTTTTACTATGAATTTGGCCATATTCGTATCCAGTAATCCCCGCTATGACACTGATTATTATCATTCAGAAATCGCTAAGATGCTGAAGCTTAGAAAACGGCTTTGCCGGTTACCAATGCTTGGGTTGCGGTCAAGGGCAACATAAAGTTAACTTTAGTTGTAAGGGGAAAGCTTGTCCGCAATGTGGAAGGCGTTATGCACGGGAGAGTATGCTTAAAATAGGCGTCCGCCTGTTTCCTAGAGTGAACTATCGGCAAGTTGTCTTAACTTTTCCCGAGCAACTTCGTATTCCTATCCATCATCACTCCAATCAGAAGCGTTTATATTCTGGGTTTGGTCTTGGCGGAAGCCTGTTTATCAGAGTTGATTCAGGCGCACTTTAAGACCGATGTGTGTGAAATCGCCATCATTGTTTTCATCCATACCCATAGTCATAATGGCAACTACAATCCACATTTACATGTGATACTGGCTGAAGGTGCATTCTTTCCTTCAAACTAGGATTGGAAAGTGTTTCAAAATTTATCGTTATTTCAGTTACGATTACTTTGGCAAAAACACTTACTGAAGTTAATGGAGATTGAGTTTCCGGCGCGTCAATATGTGATAATAACCTTATGGGCTAATTATCCTGATGGTTTCTATGCCAATCTTGGCAATGGTCGTAAAAATAGAGTCCTAAGCAAAAGCTACCGAGGGTTAATACCATACCTAACTAACTATTTATCATCCCCGCCGATAGGCTTATTTAGGATAGTTAGGTATTACTATCAATTACATAAAATGAAGTTAAAAACGGATGAGACATAGGATGCTCAGGTATTTGTTGTCAGGCTGGTTAAGCATATCTTTCATAAATAGTTTCAATGAGTTAGACGTTATTATCTTCAAGAGACAGCGCGCTTTAAGAAGTGGTATGAAGTGATATCGAGGGCATCAGGAGACTTGGTGGATGCAATGATGAGCTAGACCAAATGTATCAGCTATGCAGAGTTTTTCTAAGAGGTAGCAGGTCGTAATCCCTTAAAATGTGTGTTTTGTAGGAGAAGGATGGATTTGGTTTGTCTCTTCCACCCCAAGCATGGTTTATTCTTTGAATTATTTGCTTCTGATAGTGGTTAATTGATATGGTTTTTATTCTCGTTATCGCTCTGCCTTTTGCAGAATCTGACTGTTTCAGGATTCTAGAAAAACGCTATTAGCGAGGACTCAATTTTCAATATTAATTTGGTTAGATAGATGATATTTGCGTGTGATAGAATGTAACTCACATCCCATGGACACCACGGGTGTGGGTTTAGGAGTTTGGTATAAGCGAATCACCTGCGTAAAGCCGTCGCAATTCACTATAGCAAAAAAACGAAGGAACTACTTGTATTAAAATGCTTGACGTGATAGACGCCAATTGGCTGCATTTCGAGGTGGAATACTGGGCGTTATTTCTTTGTTCTTCAGTACGTGGTGACATGTTTTGTGTCATAGGCTCCATCAGCACTGACTTGCTATATCTTTCGCTGTAATGGGTTAATCCATATAAGTAAAACTTCATTATCACCCACAAAAACTAGACTAACTTCTGCAAGAATAACCTCATGAGTATACACATCAACGGCAAGATGAAGTTTGAGCCAGATACACCGATTTTCCTTAATCGTGTTTACGTGTTTTCCATTCACCTTCGTAGTATACTTTTAGGTTTGTGGTATCAATAACGACGTGGTAGACAGCTCCTCGACTCAGCAAATGGTACTTAACTTTTAGTGTCTTCGAACGCTTACTAATACAGATGTATGTAGGGGATTTCAGCGGGATCTTTCTCAATGTAAGAACCGAATTAAGAAAGTTTTCTAATTTATGAAGTGGGAGTTTAAAAATACCTTTCACCATCAGTGCCGTTTCAACCTCGGTATCTGAAAATATAAACCCCTAGCCACGAGGAGCGTGATGCTTTAGACAATGGTATGCCTTAATAGCAGCGACGTTTATCCAAAAAGTCACTGAGCTACGGTTGACTAATGCTTGATTATATTGTTTCCAGATTGCTAATCTCGTGTTAGACCTTTTTATTATCCATGATAACCTCCCGCTTAACTCCATGATAATCTGATCGGAGGAATTGCTATTAGTTCATATAGTTGGGGGAAACAACGCCACCGCCAATGTAAAATTTATCCACCTGCGCCGATTAAAAATCGATCCACCTGAGGTAAAATATTCGTTCATTTAACAGATAATCGGTGAACTCTGATTAATCAGCCTGGGATCTGTATAAGCGTGGTTTTTCCCTACCGAGTGATTTTAAGGCTAGGTTATTTTGTTAGAACGTATAAGCAAGAAGTCCAGCAATCAGATTGACCATAAAGCGTATCCCACATCGGTGCCGAGAATGCTCGATTTAGGATATGTTTTTAGTCGGATAAAGACTGTCTCGATGATAAATCATTTTCTTAACATAAGACGATCCCAAAGCTTCATCACTTTGGATTTCATGTTTTTTATACCTGTTATTAGTGTCACTCCCTTATTTGCAAGTTCCCGCTCCGGTGGACCAGAGATATAACCTTTATCTCCGTATAAAACCCCTCAAATTTTGTCAACCATTTCTGATACAGAGTTTCTATCATCCACGTTAGCCGTCGTCACTTTGACTGAGATAATGCCACCTTAATTATCAACAACTAAGGGGGTCTCATTTCTGTAAAGGTAACAACAACTAATGTTTATGACAAAAAGTCCGTGCCTGATAATCTCTGGAGATAAGGAGTATATATCTAGCTTCCTTGAAAAAACTCGCGTCGAGAGAGGAGTTAATCTCATCATGAATAAACTAAAGAACATGGAACCAAAAGTGATGAAGCTTTGGGATCGTCTTATGTTAAGAAAATGATTTATCATCGAGACAGTCTTTATCCGACTAAAAACATATCCTAAATCGAGCACTCTCGGCACTGAACTTGGGTGAGCTTTATGGTCACCCTTATTACTGGACTCATTTTGTATATGTTTCCCACCAAAAAAGACTAACCTCAAAACTACTCGGCTTGAAAAAGCAGCGCTTATACAGAGCTGAGGTTAGATTACGGCCTGTATTTATATTATGCTTATATCTCTGTTTTATATTACAAATATAGTTATGTGTGCTGTAAAAAATCCATATACAGAGTATGTAACTTATGCTTTCGGGAGTTGTATTGATAAATACTCTTTTTATGCTTATGTATCCAATAACTTTGGAAGTTCGTCTGTCTGGCGGGTAATATGGAATCGTTGGTGTTCACTGTTACGGATACCATGCTTTTAAATCGTCTTTGTTTGCTAGCAAAAACGACATTTAACGTCAACAGTAGCTATAATTATCACCATGAAAATAAATATTTCACAAGAAGAACAACCTATTGAACGTATGATCAATAATCAGTCTATTTCACGGAGTTTTAGCAACGAAATGGCGTTGTTGATTAAATCAACCTGAGCTGCGCATAAGAAATGAACTAAATGCCAAAGTCGAGATCTGACTGTTTGAAAAAACTATTGATTGCATAAGGACTTGGTATGAATAACTGAGATATTGTTTTCGTCGATGACGATAGTGATAGCTTTTCATCAATCAGGGTATCGAGACTTAAAAACCTATTACATCCACTTTGTTTGCCGCTATCTCACCACCAAATTTCCTGAATTAATCAACTACCCGCGAATACTCAAGCTTATGCAAGGTGCTCTAGTTTTGCTTTGTTTTTACATCACTCACTGTCAGGTAAGGTCGACAGGGATTGCCTTCGTTTATTCGTTCAAGCTACAGGTTTATCACAACCTACGCATTCTCAGACATCAGATTTCAAAGGTACGGCGAAGCGAGGAAAAGGAACGATGTGGTGGTTCTACGGTTTCAAATTATACCTTCATTATCAATGATCAAGGTGGTATTATCTCAGTCAAAGTGACGACGACTAACGTGGATGATAGAAACCATGTATCGGAAATGGTTGACGAACTCTGAGGGGTTTTATACGGAGATAAATATTATATCAATGGTCCATTGGAGCGGGAATTTGCAGACAAGGGAGTGATACTTATAACGGGTGTAAAAAAGAATATAAAACCAAAACTGATGAAACTTTGGAACTACCTGATGCTCCGGAAATAATTTATTATTGAAACCGTTTTTGACCAACTAAAAAAACATCTCTTAAATCGAGCATTTTCGGCACTTTGGTTGCGTTAGTTTTATGGGCAACTTGCTGGCGGGGTTTATCGCGTATTCATTTCAACCAAATAAGCCGAGCATCCAGATGATTCAGTTTGATAAGCGAGCGCTTATGCATCTTTGAGGTTAAATCAGGAGTTAACGGTCAAATCGTGTTTGAACCAAAAATATATACCATAATGGCATAATTTCAAACTTAGATCATGTTATCTACTAGGATTCTCCCATAGGATCTCGGATTGAATTTCACCATCCGAAAGGGAAGTGGTAATCACCTCTCCAACAGAGACATCTTTGCATGATTTCAAGATCCGCCCATTTTGGTTGCAGGTAATCGAATAGCCCCGCACCAGTGTCGTAAGGGGACTTATCGCGTTTAGTGTTTTTACTTGTAGTGCTAGAGCATGTTGTTGTTGCCGTAGTTGGTTGGGTATAGCATCAATAAGACGTCGTTCTGAATATCCTAGTTGAGTCTTTAGTTGAGGAATTTGATTGGAAGATGAGTAGCGTTTTATGCGTTGAATTGAATGGTTTAAATGTTCTCTGTTACTTTGCAGTTTCTGGGAGATTGATTTGCAGATCCGGCGTTCTAATTCGTCAAACTGCTGTGTTTGTTGTCGTAGCTGTACCCGTGGGTTGCGCATCGCGAGTCTGTGTACTAGGTGGGTGAGTTTTATAATGTAGTGAGAAATATGTGTTGTAAATGTGTGTGCCAATCGATCAGTTCGTTGGGATAGCTGTTGAATGCGTAGGGAGATATCATGGCTGACTAATTCAGCGGCGGCTGATGGGGTTGGAGCGCGAACGTCTGCAACAAAATCAGATATGGTGAAATCCACTTCATGACCGACGGCACTGACAACTGGAATAATACTGGCTGCAATAGTTCTTGCCACTATTTCTTCGTTAAAAGCCCACAGATCTTCTAGAGAACCACCGCCACGGCCTACGATTAAAACATCACATTCATTACGACTATTTGCGTGTCTAATGGCTTGAGCAATTTGAATTGCCGCATCTTTACCTTGCACTTTGGTAGGGTATATAATCACTGAGAGGGTTGGATCTCGGCGTTTTAATACGTTAAGAATATCGGGCAAAGCCGCGCCTGTTTTTGACGTCACAATTCCGATTTTACGAGGTTGCCTTGGCAACGATCGTTTTATTTCTTTGGTAAGTAACCCCTCTGAGGTAAGCTGAGACTTGAGTTTTTTAAATTGTTGTTGGAGCAGACCATCTCCTTCCTGCTGCATGCTTTCGGCTATTATCTGAAAATTACCTCTTGGCTCGTAGAGAGAGATACGAGCCCGAACGAGAACTTGGTTTCCGTTAGTGGGTGTAAACATTACACGGTTATTATTGCCACGAAACATGACGCATTTGATCTGAGCATCACAGTCTTTTAAGGTGAAGTACCAGTGTCCGGAAATAGGCATTGAAAAATTCGACATCTCCCCAATCAACCAGACAATCCCCATACCGTTCTCGAGTAAAAGCCGAACATCTGAATTGAGTTGTGAAACGTTATAGATATTATCGTTAGTAGGATACATCGACATGTAAGTCTTGATTATCTGGGAGGTATGCTATGGTACTTAGGGTAGAAATGGAAGCCAAATGTTTTCGAGGAAATTTGTAGCCAAAGGTTGATACTGTCAGTATAATACGTCGGCAATATTTGAATTCTCGGATATTAATTTGGTGTGAGATATTGCAATGCTAAGAATAGTGAAAGAGGCTCTAACTTTTGATGATGTTTTGCTGGTTCCAGCACATTCTATGGTTCTACCAAACATGGCAGATTTACATACCCGTTTAACGAAAAATATTTCCTTGAATGTCCCTCTGATTTCTGCAGCGATGGATACTGTTACTGAAGCCCGTTTAGCCATTGCGCTTGCGCAAGAAGGCGGTATCGGGTTTATCCACAAAAATATGTCCATTGAACAGCAGGCTGAACAGGTTAGACTAGTTAAAATTTTCGAAGCGGGGGTAGTTTCTAATCCAGTAACTGTTACCCCCGAACAAACTATCCACGATGTAAAAGTGTTAACAGAGCGTAATGGCTTTGCAGGTTATCCAGTTGTCACTGAAAATAATGAACTGATGGGTATCATCACCGGTCGTGACGTACGCTTCGTGACAGATCTAGATAAAAAGATCTCGGAAGTCATGACACCAAAAGAGCGTCTCGCTATAGTGAAAGAAGGTGCAAGTCACGAAAAAGTTCAGAAGCTTATGCAACAACACCGTGTTGAAAAAGTATTGGTGGTTAATAATAATCACCACTTGTGCGGTATGATTACAGCAAAAGACTTCCAAAAAGCCGACAGTAAACCTAATGCATGTAAAGACGATAAAGGTCGTTTGCGTGTCGGAGCAGCTGTGGGGGTGGGCTTGGGTAACGAAGAACGTATCAACGCACTGGTTGAAGCTGGTGTAGATGTTCTGTTGTTTGACTCTTCACACGGACATTCTGAAGGTATACTACAGTGCATACGTGAGACCCGAGCAGCTCTCCCAGAATTACAAATTATCGCTGGTAATGTGGCGACTGCCGCTGGCACATTGGCATTGATTGATGCAGGTGTAGATGCAGTAAAAGTTGGTATTGGTCCAGGTTCAATCTGTACAACCCGTATAGTTACTGGTGTTGGTGTTCCTCAAATTACGGCAATTTCGGATGCTGCAGAAGTCGCTAATCAACATGATATTCCTGTCATTGCCGATGGAGGGATTCGTTTCTCTGGAGATCTGTGTAAAGCGATTGTAGCGGGTGCTTCCTGTGTGATGGTTGGATCAATGCTGGCGGGTACCGAAGAATCACCAGGTGGTGTCGAGTTGTATCAGGGTCGTTCATATAAATCTTACCGTGGAATGGGTTCACTAGGTGCGATGTCAAGAGGCTCGTCTGAGCGTTACTTCCAAAGGGATAGTGTTGCAGATAAACTGGTGCCAGAAGGTATTGAAGGTCGTGTTGCGTATAAAGGATTTTTGAAAGAGATAATTCACCAGCAAATGGGCGGATTACGCTCATGTATGGGTCTGACGGGTTATTCCACGATTGAAGACTTACGCACTAAGGCTGAATTCGTCCGTATCACGGGAGCAGGCATGACCGAATCACATACGCATGATGTAACTATTACCAAAGAAGCGCCTAACTATCGTACGGGTCAGTAATATGTAACAACGTATTTTAAAATGGTTTCTTTTCCCCTTGTGTTAATTATTTCTTGAGATAATCCGAAATGTTAAAAAACATTCACAAACAACGTATTTTGATCCTTGATTTTGGTTCACAGTACACTCAACTGATTGCTCGTCGTATCCGTGAAATTGGTGTTTATTGTGAAATTTTGGATTGGGATATTGAAGAACAAGATATCCGTTATTTTCACCCAAACGGCATAATCCTTTCTGGTGGCCCAGAAAGCGTGACTGAGGGGGGTTCACCGCGTGCACCTGAATACGTGTTTAATTCAGGCGTACCTGTTTTAGGGGTGTGCTACGGCATGCAAACCATGTCAGAACAGCTAGGTGGTAAAGTTACTGATTCAAATGAACGTGAGTTTGGCTATGCGAAAATGACTATCAATCAGCCTAGTAGCCTATTTGAAGGTATCGAGGATTCATTGAACGATGAAGGTTTTGTCGTGTTAGATGTATGGATGAGCCATCGTGATAAAGTGGTTGAAATCCCGTCTGATTTTGTGAAATCTGCATCAACTGATAATTGTCCATATGCGGCAATTACGAATGAAGAAAAGAATTTTTATGGTGTGCAGTTCCACCCTGAAGTGACACATACCCGTCAAGGTAACCGTATACTAGAGCGTTTTGTTATTGATATTTGTGGCTGTGAGAAGCTATGGAACTCTTCAGCAATCGTTGAGTATTTAATTGCGCGAGTCAAAGAACAAGTAGGTGACGACGAAGTGATCCTTGGCTTGTCTGGTGGTGTAGATTCCTCTGTTGTTGCAATGATTCTCCACCAAGCAATTGGTGATAAACTGACTTGTGTATTTGTCGATAACGGATTGCTTCGTCTCAATGAGGGATACGAAGTGATGGATGTGTTTGTCGGTCACTTTGGGTTGAATATCATTCACGTAAAAGCTGAAAAACGCTTCCTATCAGCGCTATCAGGTATTTCAGATCCAGAAGCCAAACGTAAAAAGATCGGGCACGTGTTTGTTGATATTTTTGATGAAGAATCGAGCAAATTAGAAAATGCAAAATGGCTTGCTCAAGGAACTATTTATCCAGATATCATCGAATCTGCCGCATCTAAGACTGGTAAAGCCCATGTAATCAAGTCTCACCATAATGTGGGTGGTCTACCTGATGATATGAAACTGGGTTTGATTGAACCATTGAAAGAACTGTTCAAAGATGAAGTGCGTAAAATTGGGCTTGAATTGGGTCTTCCATACAATATACTTCACCGTCATCCGTTCCCTGGTCCAGGTTTGGCCGTGCGTATCCTAGGTGAAGTTAAGAAAGAGTACTGTGATTTGTTGCGTTATGCTGATTCAATCTTTATTGAAGAACTGCAAAATGCGGATCTGTACAACAAAGTGTCTCAGGCATTTACAATATTCTTGCCCGTCTGTTCTGTTGGTGTAATGGGTGACGCCCGTAAATACGACTGGGTAGTGTGTCTGCGTGCCGTTGAAACAGTTGATTTCATGACTGCTCACTGGGTTCATTTGCCTTATGACTTCCTAGGTAAAGTATCTAACCGCATCATAAACGAAGTGAATGGCGTCAGCCGTGTAGTTTATGATATTTCGGGTAAACCTCCTGCAACCATCGAATGGGAATAATTGTTTACACTGAGATCTATATACAAACAATTTAAAGAGGTAGGTCTCAGTGAGCTTGACTGATGTTAGGATCAAGATATCCCTTTGTAGGTGTAGTTGTCTCTATTAAAAATGGATAACACCGAGCATGGCGTCAACAAACGCGTCCTACGGAATATAGTCCGTATCTGAACGAAACAAAGAAGATTGGAGGGTGATTAATTTAAGCTTCGCATAAAAAATGAACTAAATGTGCGAGTCAAAAGCTAATCATTTTGATTAAATCATTAGTAGCCAAGGGACTTAATCATGAATAAGTTAGACGCTTTTTTTACCGATATTGACGATTTCTGTCAGGTTTTCCTTTCTGCTTAGAAAAAATATTTGGTCTCAAATTTCAAAACAAGAAATAGATATTTTCGCCTTTCAATCAGTGAAGTAATAACGATCATTGTATCTTTTCATAAATCTGGATTTTGTAATTCTAAAACGTATTATATGCAATATATCTACCTTCACCTAACAGGTGAATTTCCTGATTTGGTCAGCTATACGCAAATGCGTAAATTGATATAAATTGCTCTGATTTCCCTTTGTTCTTATCTGTTTCACCGCCAAGTCCAACTTACTCGCACCGAGTTAGTTGGTTCAACCAAGCTACAGGTCTGTCATAACTTACGTATTCCACGGCATCGCTTATTTGAGAGGGTAGTTAAACAAGGTTTTGGGACGATAGGATGGTTATATGGCTTTAAACTTCACTTATGCTCAACTAGCAAGGGGTATCATTTCGGTAAAGGTAACAACAGCCAATGTTGATGATAAAAAACCCGTGCCTGCTATGACCGATAATCTCTTGGGATCACTCTATGGAGATAAAGGGTATATATCTAGTTCCTTTGAGAAAATGATTCATTATCGACGACAGTCTTTGATCAACTAAAAAATATATCCCGAATAGAACATTTCAGGTACTCGAGCTTTCCTTTTCAAGTTGATTGAATACGAAAGATGACAAACCTTGTCATAAAATATTCACATTAGCAATGTTATGATTAAGTTTTTATCAAAAATAAAAATGATAGTTGTGCTTGCTATTACGTTTATGTAGTAAATAAAGTGTTTGCACGGAAAGAAAAGATACAGGCTAATTTTAATCGTACCACTAATGCTAGGGATAATCGCCGTAAACGGATGCAGGTAAACAACATACGTAAATTATTGTGGCGGCAACGCGCCTTCTTAATTCGTAAGTTCTCATCGAAACTCCGCGTGAAACCCCTTCCTTTTAGGTAGGGGAGGTAAGCGGTCAAGGCAATGCCTTGAAAACTCACAATTTGTAAAATTAATATACAACTCACATGAATAAGCGTGTTATTGTGAGTTATGAATGAAAAAGCATATAAATACCGTATTTATCCAACACCTGAGCAAGTCACTTTACTTGAGCAGACGT
>NZ_CM008328.1 GCF_002464935.1 Candidatus Enterovibrio escicola | reverse complement strand
AGGCGTTGCTACCCCCCTCTATATCCGCCAAATAATCTCTCTATAAATAATTCTTTCTTTAATTGTTTCCCCTTAATAATTGTTGATATCTTTTATTTTGGAATAATTTCACGTGAAACGCGTGAAAAAGGCTTTCTATTTGTTTGAAATCTTCTTTTTTGGTCAATTACGCCGTATACAATCAAGCTTGTTGCTGGTAACTCTGGCTACTGGCGTTGGCTTATCAAGCCGAGCATCAAGATGACTAGGTTTGATAAGTAATTTGGGGCATCTGCCACAAAGCAATTAAGCTCCCTCCTGCACCGTTAAGTAACCTACCTTAAGGAAGAATAATGTCCTAGGAGTCCATTTCCGCTTTCATGGTGTCGGCGATAATGTCTAGGATTGCTATCCACGCTGCCTTTACTTCCGGTGTAAAATCATCCCCTAATCCAATTTGAAGTGTATGGATAAGCGCATTTCCGACAGGGGTGTAATGTGTTTTCTTCACGCCATAGTCGACATGACGTTTAGCTAGATCTTGCAAAACCGGAACGAGGTTATCTAACCTGTTTAGACTGTTAACCACGGTGTGTAACATTACCATCAGTTTCCGACCTTGTTGTTGCATGTCACCTTTAAACAGCGACTTAACAGTTGGTTCGTATGCGAACAACGTTTTGTAAAATATTTCGGTGATCTTCTCTGAAATAGGTTCAACTTTGTAAAAACTTTGTGAAATGAGCGTTATTTGATGTGGTGTTAAAGACATAGTGTAATTTCCTTAACGGTTTTGATGAGTGAGATCTATTGAAATCCCCAGACCCATTTTATAACTCGGTTGTAACTCATGTTACTTCGAGTATTGAGTATTTATCACTTAGCCGTAAAACCTCGCAAAAAAAGCATCTACAGGCATTTTAGTCGCTATTCTATCCTCGATATTGTGCCTATTCCCATGTTTTCTGAGAGCCTATATTGATTTATCCACAATAGTCGGAATGACCCTCCGATTAAGGCGGTTCTACCGGCTTAGTTTCCCAAATATCTGAATTAACCGCAATTTCTACGATCAGACCATCATGGAGTTAAGCTGGAGGTGATGATGGGAAAAGTCAAGCACAAAATCAGCAACTGTAAACAATATAATCAAGCATGAGTAAACCGTGGCTCAGTCACTTTTTGGATACCGCGATTGAAACGGCACTGATGGTGAAAGGTATTTTCAAGCTCCCACTTCGTGGATTAAAAGGTTTTCTCAATTCGGTTCTTACGTTAATGAATGTCCCACCGAAATCCCCTACATACACTTGCATTAGTAAGCGTTCTAAAACCGTAGAAGTTAAGTACCGTTTTCCGCGTCGAGGAGCTTTCGCCCACGTTGTTATTGATGCCACAGACCTAAAGGTATACGGCTAAAGCGAATGGAAAAGGCGTAAACACGGTAAGGAGAAGTGGCATCTCTGGCGCAAACTTCATCTCGCAGTTAATGTGTTTACTCATGAGGCTATCCCCGATCCAGTCGCTCCCAAGACGAACCTTGCCAGTCCGACAGTTCTTATATTCTTTGCTGCGTTGATGCCGCGGTCATGGTGAGTGGAACACTCTGGACAAGTCAAATCTCGGATATTCAACGGCATTGCTTCATGTATGAATCCACAACAGCTACAATGCTTTGAGCTTGGAAAAAAGCGATCTACCTCTGCGATTAGTACGCCCTGCCCATTTAGCTTTGTACTTAAGTTGGCGAATGAACTCACCCCAACTAGCATCAGCGATATGTTTTGCTAATTGCACATTGCGGATCATGTTTTTCACTTGTAGCGATTCAACACAAACAACTTGGTTTTCGTTAATGAGTTTGCGAGACAACTTGCACAAGTTGTCTAATCGACTATCGACAATCTTTGAATGTAGACGGGCTACTTTCTGACGTATCTTGTTGCGGTTTTCACTGCCTTTTTTTCTTAGCTAGTTGACCTACTCTGGCTTAGATTAATGCGTTATAGTCCTGATTTGATTAGTGAGAAAATCTTAAGATTCTTTTTTAAAGACGGGATAATAAATGAAGAGGCAATTTATGGGTGGTGTTATTGCGTTACTATTAACTAGCTGTCAGGCCGTATCTGATCACCAGAGAATACAAACTTTTATTTTAGGAACATGGGAGGTGAAATATATAATGGGATTACCAGTTATTGATAGTAGTCATGCTACTCTCAATTTTTCTGAGGATAATAAAGTTACGGGTAATAATAGTTGCAATAATTTCTTCGGGAAATATAGCGTGGAAGGTAACAAAGTTAAGTTAATACATGCAAGCGTGGGCTCTACAAAAATGATGTGTATTGAAGCATTGATGCGTCAAGCAAATTTGGTTGAGAATGTCATTCTACTTGTTACTACCGCTGAAATAAAAGCTGGTAGGCTTAATCTTTTTGATTATGAAGGGAAATCATTACTGATATTAAGTAGAGTTTAAAGGGACATTATTGATTAAATCAGGCATATAATACACTGACTCCAAATCTTCGGTACCTCACTCTTACGTTCTTCGAACGCTTACTAATGAAGGTGTCTGTAGGGGATTTAAGCGGGACATTCATCAACGTAAAAACCAAATTGAGAAAGCCTTCTAATCTAAAAATGGGAAGTTTAAAAATACCTCTTACCAACAGTGCCGTTTCAATCGAGGTAGGCGTTATTTCCAAAAAATTTGAATGGATACTTTTATCCACTATGGGTTTAATGATGTATTTTGGTATGTATACACCTACAATATTGGCCGAGGAGCCAGTTGCTTTGAACAAAGGTGGTCATCAGTGGCTGATGCAACAATCACAACACTTTATCGTACACTTTCGTAGTGTACTGGGTGCAACGCGCTGCGCATTCTTTAGACATTGCAGAAAAAGTGTATCAAGATCTCGCCAGTCAGTTTTCACAGATGCCAACGGACAAAACTCATCTCATTCTGGAGGATGATGAGGACTCTTATCAGAGTAGTGCAACGCCGATGCTTTCTCCTAACATTATTCTGTCTTTACATCCTCCTAGCAATATACTTAATGCAGAAGGGAACGATAAGTGGTTGGATACGCTGATCCGCCATGAATACACACACATTGTTCATTTGGAGTTAAATGACCGTGCGGTAACTAGAGCACGTGATATTTCTGGCTGCCAACTGCTGTTGTTCCTGCATGAACTGACTCCAGACTTCTTAGTAGAAGGGTTGGCGGTTTATATGGACAAACAAGGCTATTATGATAGTTTCTCTGCTATGCAAATGCGTATGGAAGTGGCGAGCGGTCAATTAGCTGATCTAAGTCAAGAGGTAAATCAAGTGGTGGTGGATAACTCTTTACTACCCTCTGGTATGGTTTATCTCTACGGTGCGTATTTCATTGATTATTTAACCAAAACATATGGTGAAGAAGCGCTCCAGCACTTTTTAACCGATTACAGTGGTTATTTAATTCCGAGTTTTTTCTTAAACCGCAGTGCGCGACACGCTTTGGGAAGAGTTTCGTACCGATCTTATAACGCAGTTTTCAGATCAAATTGCGCAAAGTAAGGAGCACTCTTAGGGTGCTCAATCTCTAGATAGTCAGCCATTTGCATACTTATTGGCCAATGGAGAATGAGATCAACTGCTTGCTTGGCGTAGTAATTATGTTGACGGTGGACATTTAGCGATGTGGGATAGTGAGAAAAATCAATGGCATTACTTATTGACAATAAATGGATTAACCAGCCTCGATACTCATCCACAACAAGGCATTGTCGTCTCACAAAAAAACCAAAATCAGGAAAAACAAAAGTTCAATGATCTTTATCGCTATGTTGATGGGCAGTGGCAGAGTTTAACTGAGCAGCAGCGCTTTACCCAAGTGCGTTGGAGCTTAGATGGGCAAAGCGTTTTTGCAACGCGCCATAAGCAAGGTTTACCTGAATTGTGGAATGTAACACTTGATGGACAGCAAACTCGCCTATGGCAAGGTTCGTTTGGCTGGATAATTGGTGATATGGTGCTATCAACAACAGGTGAAATTTATGCATCCATTAAGCAGCCGTTTAGTGCATGGAATATCATGCGTTTTAAACAGAAAGAGCAGAGCTGGTTGGCAGTAACCGAAACTTCGGCAACGGAACATCAACTGAGTTTTATTAAAGAGGGAGAGTTGCTGTTTAGTGCGGATTACAATGGCCACTATCAGATCTACCGAATGGACTTAACCAGTTTACAGGTAGAGCAACTGACCAACGAAGTTGGCGGGGCTTTTTCTCCTCAATGGAATGCATCGCAAGGGCTTATCTATCAAGCCTATGAGCAGGATGGCTACCATTTGCGTCATATTCACGCAGTGACGGCTTTGAATGATGTTTCGCTTTCATCGTATGCTACGGTGAATGAAGCTTCTTCAGCTCCGATCTCCACGACAGAAAAAAGTGAAATTACTGAGGATTCACCGCTTCCGACTTTAACGGGGCAAGACTGGGCTTCCGCTTGGCAAAGTTCTGATAACCAATCTTTGGTTATTTTTGGGATCAGTGGTTCAGATAATCTGGAGCGTCTTCAGTATGGTATCCAAGCAGCTTGGAACACGAAAAATACGTTGGGGTCGTATCAATTACGTTACGCGTATGAAGACCTCTTGCAAGCAATATTAAGCCGAGAGCATGAGTTTAACTTGAACCCATTGACCAATAAAGAAGACCAAATTATTCGCCAAGATAACTTAACGTTAAAAAGTGATTACTCATTGCATGGCATTGACGATCAGCTAACGTTTGGTGTCGGAACCTATTGGCAAAAAGAGTCACTGATTAAATCACCTCAAGGTACGAGCTCTGCACAAGCAAGTGATGAGTGGCTGGCGGGAACTGCGCTGAAATGGGATGATAAATTGGGTCATTACGCCGATTTGGTGTGGGAGCAAAATGTTGGCGGCAATTACTCTGGACAAAAATGGCAGGCTCAATGGATGGCACATTGGAATCTTCCAGGGAGCTTCAGTCTAAGCACCCACCTTGCGGCAGGTTATGCGGATTCAAAAGCCAAACCATTTAAACTGGGGGGGGTTATGAGGGAGACAAAATTAAGCTGTATGGTCGCCATCAGCTAGCGTTGCGTGGGTATAGCTATGGGGTGCAAGTGGGGCAAGCTTACACCACACAAAGTATTACGTTAAGCCACTTAATTTATCGCGTTAACCGGAACTGGGATGTGTGGCCAATTGGTTTTGGGGCTATTTCAGGTTCAGTATTTATCAACTCAGGTTCAAGCTGGAAGGATAACCAACGTTACCAAGCTCTGACGGGGGTTGGGGCTGAAG
Source organism: Candidatus Enterovibrio escicola (assembly GCF_002464935.1). GTDB lineage: Bacteria > Pseudomonadota > Gammaproteobacteria > Enterobacterales > Vibrionaceae > Enterovibrio > Enterovibrio escicola. The sequence continues at coordinate 2,306 of NZ_CM008328.1, read as the reverse complement.
TGCAAATTGAGACAATAGGGTTTTATTCTCATCAGTTACCTGTACTCATTGGCTATAATCACGGATTAGACAGTCAATTAGGTAAAGATCAGGTGTATATTAAGCTAAGCGCTCAGTTTTAGTAAGTCGTGAACTACTCGGCATTAAAGTACCTAGCTTCCAAGATAACAGCCTAAGCCACTAGCTCTTCTTTTTTGACGTTTCTCTGGGTACTGCGAGTTGAGCTTTTGGCTCTACTTGTCTTACGGCTAAGTGATAACATTAACTTGGGTTATGCCCGTGCTTGATGATTTTGCAGATATACGCCAAAGCGCGCGGACACGCAACGAGATAAGCACTTTTTTAAAAGAAGTTTTCACATGAGTCTATTTAAAACAAAAGATGCTAAAAAAAATAATTCTTCACGAGATCGTGAGCAGCTTGTGACGTTGTCAGAAGCGAGGGCGGCTTTTGGGGAAGAACGACGTAAAAAAAACAATGAGTACAAGCGAAATCACTTGAAAAAATACAGAGAATCTTGGCAGAAAGACAAAGCGGAAGTTGATGAACTTCAGGAGATAGAAGATGTTTTAGGGTACGTTACCCGCACACGGAATGGTGCAAACAACCAGCGCAGCGGGCTTCATGCGATGAAAATTAATGCACACGAACATGCAACAATCAAAGCTGCTATAAAATTAGAGGGAGCGCGCTCTAGTCGAGAATTGTTCGTTAAGCTTTGTAATGAAGTAATTAAGAAAAATAATTAAAAGATGTAATTAATAATTATAGTTGGCAGTGAAGTTTCATTGATTCCCCTTATCAAAAGCGTTTTGTTTCTAAGCTGCCTGTGCGGCAGTGAAGGGTAGATAATATAGCTGTAACTCTTATTTTTAAAGAGCTGGGATGAAATTAAGCGAAAAAACCCTATTTTTTCGCTTAATTTAAACCATTAAAAATCAATAGGTTAAGAATGTGCTAAAAAATATGGTGTTAGGCAATTAAAAGCAGGTAACAGTGGCTTCTCTGCTTAATCCATAGCTGGAAAAGTGACCCTAGGTGGGTTTATCTTGCTGTTCTCCGTGTTGAGCATATTTTTATGTTGTCCATTTCAGGTTAGTAATTAAGAGAAGTAATTAATAACTATAGTTACCAATCGTTGCTAATTTGATACTTCTCGCCAAAAGCGCTGTGCTGAATTCTCTTATTAAATCAAGAGCGCAACACAAAAAGAACAAGAAAACCCCTTAGAATCGACTTGGCGGCTCCTATAATTTCGTGATTGAATCTAATCGGCTTTTTAACGCCGTCGCTAGTTTGCTGTAACTTGATTGAGTATTTGCTTTGTCAGATACACTTGTTTTGCCCGATCCAGCTGGATCTGTCCGGGCATAAGGGTGCGTGTGACTCGAGCACGCGATCGACAAGTTAGAGACAATTTCTGTTAGCTCACTTATTAATTTAAATATGTTTTCCGTTTCCGAGCCAAACCAACTTTTCGGCGACCTGTAGTCTTGTTCTTCATCAGCACGCACTTCGCGGATCCTGCAGCGTAATAACGCTAGTTGGTCGGTTATATCGCGGAAACCGCCTTCTTCGTCTACTAATTTGCAGACACCCATTCGTTGTTGATACCGACTTTCTCCTGCTTTTATTGCGGGCAAATGCCAACCAATCCCGAGAACCATTCTGATGAATGGTTTTGATGGATTGCCGTAGGCAAATGCGACTTCAACTATTGAGCCTATTGCCGGGGGTTCTAGTCGCCCCGCATGTTCACCAACTCCCGGAACTGGGAGGGGTACTGCTTGGAAAATCGGCACATCGTCGCGTTCTAGTCCACTTTCATCGAGAAGAGCAACATTTGCTGCGTAGCGCGGATAGAATTCATCCGAAAATTGCCCCGATGAAGGTAGCTCTGGGAGAGCTATGACTTTTGCGAAGTGTGGCAAATGCCATTTTCCAGTTAATTCTGGAAATAATTGAAAAATAATCCGTTTAATTGTGTTCACATCCACGTGATAATGCTCTCCGTATCAATATGTTCAACAGTCACCAATCGTCGCTTGTTTACGAGAATGTTCGGTTTGAAATGTGGGGCTGTTGCAACTAATTATAGGATGCAGATCTACCCAGTAATGGGCTTAACGATTACTGATAAATCACCTCAACATTGAATAGACGATTCATGAAGGCGTATCTCTCCCGAACAAGAGTTTTACCCTCATCATGACGTAACCAGAAATCAAACTGGCCTTTGTTCAACATTCGCAGTGATTCAAATCCCGCGATGGTTGACCAGGCTCGCTTTCGTATTTTAAAACCGC
>NZ_CM008327.1 GCF_002464935.1 Candidatus Enterovibrio escicola | reverse complement strand
GGTTAACCGAAACCCCTCGCTCTGCCAGCATGTCGCTGAGGTTGGCGTAGCTCATTGGGGTCGAACCATACCAGCGCAGGCACCAAAGAATGATTTCAGGAGCAAAGTTTTTCCATTTGAATGCGGGATTGCTAAATTCTGAGTCTTGGCTGATTTTTTTGCAACAAAGCCGTCACAATTGGTATACTATGCCGTTGATACCAATAAACAGCGGCCACCACAGAAACAACAACGATAATGACTAGAAAAACCTGAAGTTTGCTGATCTTTCCCATATTTTATTTTTTAAATCTGATACAATCTGATACAGATATGTAATCTTTTAGTATTACAGTAAATAAAATAAAGATCAACAACAATGTTTTATTGGACAAAACGCCTGACAATCTTGCGCCTCATCCTCTTTTCTAATAATTCATAAAAAATACTGGCCAATAGTAGGTTCAATGTTAATAAAGTAAGCATTAACACATGTTTGTTATGTATTAAGTCTGCCAACACTTCTTTGCCAAACAAAGACAGCACTAAAAATTGTGTCATATAAAATGAATAACTAATTTTGCCTAAATATTGACATACAGGATTAGCTAATAATGCATAAGTATATTTATTATTATCTTTAGATAACTGAGCTAATAAATAGATGACGTAACATAAAATTGGTAACACAATAAAATTAAAGCCTGTAAAAAACCAATCATCTATAATTTTGCCTAAAACAACTACTGATACAAATAAAAGTAAGCAAAGAGCAGATAAAATAACAAAATGATATTTTGTAGAGTAGTTTTTACAAGTCTTGTATACCATACACGTTAGCAGTCCTAGACAAAATTCGCCTAGCCTAAAAATAGGATTTACATGAATATCTTTCGTTTCATCAAATGCAATCCTGATCATGCTAGGAAACATAGCCAATAAGTAAGCAATAATAAATAATTTAATTTTATGCTCACACAGAAAATTTAATAGATATTTAAGAAAGGGGAAGATACTGTAAAAAAATGCTTCTACGGAAAGTGACCACATACCGCCATTAACCCAATGTGGAAATAAAATATAAAAAAATGCCTCCACTAAAAAAACATTAGCAACAATTAAACAAACTATTTGGCTGGCATGTAAATCTAACAACTGATAGGACGTCAGTAATAAGAGTACAATATATACTGGGTATATTCGTGCAAATCGTTTTATATAATAGTTTTTAAGATTAGTTGCATTGCCTACAAATTCAGTATGGTAGTAAGTATAGGTCAAAATAAAGCCTGAAAGAACAAAAAATGCAGACATAAAAATTGCCCCATCCCAAATAAAACGATCAATGTATTTAATGCCAGTCCTCCAATTAAAATGGATGTGTACATGAAACAAAAAAACTATAAAAGCTGTGACAAATCTAAAAGTTGTCAGGGGTATGATTTCTAATGAGGGAGATTTTTTTTGTTTTATGTAAGCTTGATTTAGATTCATTATCAATTCTAATTAAATTATTGTTTTGTACCGCTACATAAAAATATCCTTTTTAACAAAAGGAACACATTTAGATAACCGAGCATCTAATGATAAAAATAATATTTTTCTAAACATAACCCAGAATTGGGGGCTGTTGCAACTAATTATAGGATGCAGATCTACCCAGTAATCGTTAAGCCCATTACTGTGTAGATCTGCATCCTATAATTAGTTGCAACAGCCCAGTTTTGATGAGTGATATCTATTGAAATCCCCAGACCCATTTTACAACTCGGTTGTAACTCATGTTACTTCGAGTATTGAGTATTTATCACTTAGCCGTAAAACCTCGCAAAAAACCAGCAAAAAAAAGCATCTACAGGCATTTTAGTCGCTATTCTATCGTCGATATTGTGCCTATTCCCCTGTTTTCTGAGAGCCTATATTGATTTATCCACAATAGTCAGTCGGAATGACCCTCCGATTAAGGCGGTTCTACCGGCTTAGTTTCCCAAAAATCTGAATTAACCGCAATTTCTACGATCAGACCATCATGGAGTTAAGCTGGAGGTGATGATGGGAAAAGTTAAGCACAAAATCAGCAACTGTAAACAATATAATCAAGCATGAGTAAACTGTGGTCAGTCACTTTTTGGATACCGCGATTGAAACGGCACTGATGGTGAAAGGTATTTTCAAGCTCCCACTTCGTGGATTAGAAGGCTTTCTCAATTCGGATCTTACGTTAATGAATGTCCCACTGAAATCCCTTACATACACTTGCATTAGTAAGCGTTCTAAAACCGTAGAAGTTAAGTACCGTTTTCCACGTCGAGGAGCTGTTGCCACGTGGTTATTGATGTCACAGACCTAAAGGTATACGGTTAAAGCGAGTGGAAAAGGCATAAACACGGTAATGAGAAGTGGCGTCTCTGACGCAAACTTCATCTCGCAGTTAATGTGTTTACTCATGAGGCTATCCCCGATCCAGTCGCTCCCAAGACGAACCTTGCCAGTCCGATAGTTCTTATATTCTTTGCTGCGTTGATGTCGCGGTCATGGTGAGTGGAACACTCTGGACAAGTCAAATCTCGGATATTCAACGGCATTGCTTCATGTATAAATCCACAACAGCTACAACGCTTTGAGCTTGGAAAAAAGCGATCTACCTCTGCGATAGTACGCCCTGCCCATTTAGCTTTGTACTTGAGTTGGCGAATGAACTCACCTCAACTAGCATCAGCGATATGTTTTGCTAATTGCACATTGCGGATCATGTTTTTCACTTGTAGCGATTCAACACAAACAACTTGGTTTTTGTTAATGAGTTTGCGAGACAACTTGCACAAGTTGTCTAATCGACTATCGACAATTTTTGAATGTAGACGGGCTACTTTCTGACGTATCTTTTCGCGGTTTTCACTGCCTTTTTTTTCTTAGCTAGTTGACGTTGTAGGTATGCCAATTTGTTTTCGTAGCGTTTTGTTTGGCGGGGATTATCGACTTTCTCACCGATATCAGTGATGAACAGGCTCTTTAAACCCAAATCAATACCAACCATCTTAGCGGTTACAGGCATTGATTTAGGTTCAAATTCATAAAGCATTGACACAAAATCTCGCCCATCTTTGTCTTTTGATTTTACAATCAATATCTGACTATTGCGATAATTAAAGGCTGCTTTAGTTAGTCAGATAGATTTCTTGTTGTTTTTTGATTTGAAACGCGGCATGCATCCGCGTTTTTCCCCAGAAGCTTTTGACCATTTAGCTTGCGCAAGCTAAATGGTCACATGCACTGCAAAAGCGCCGCTGGCGTGGGGAAAACTGTTAAGACGCGAACGGAAACGCGGCATCAAAGTTGTAGCGGTAACACAACGCCCCGCCGAGGCAGACAAGACTTGCTTAAGCCAAGCTGCACTAATCCGAACCGGGGCTTTGGGAAGAGAAGCAGACCGAGCTTCTATGGCCAAAGAGATGAATGTAAATGCGACGCTTTTAACAGATTTAATCCCTCTCGATTGGATCGAATTTCACCGGAGTGATTTATCAGTTTTGAAAGGAAATTTGGAGAAAAAAGAAATCGAAATCATAAGGTGAGGGTACATTGCACGAAAAAACTTAATTAACTTTCCGTTAACATTGCATTAACTGGAGAGTACCGTTGGCCAAGCCCTTAGCGTAGGATAATTTACTAATTCCCTGTCTACACCTTGGTGTGCCCTACTGGGCTTTGCTATACATAACAATATGCAAAATGACCAAAGTAGTCAATTAGAGTGTTTTAAATAGGTCTTATACTGGCGACTTTGCACAAAAAGACCTAATATTAGTGCTGTTAAAGATTCCTAAATGAGATATGACTATGGAAATTATTAGACCGATACTAGCAGATAACGCAACGAGTATTACTGAACTTAAAAAGAACCCTATGGCGGTAATAGAGCAAGCTGATGGCTTTCCTGTGGCGGTTTTAAATCGCAATCAGCCAGTATTCTATTGTATCCCTGCTGATGCGTATGAATTGCTTATGGATAAGCTTGAAGATGTTGAGCTGGCTAAGTTGGTAGTAGAAAGACGGGATCAGGAAGAAATTGAGGTCAACATAAATGACCTATAAGTTATTATTTAAAAGCGATGCGGAAAAAGAATGGCGAAAGCTCGATGCTACTATCCAAACTCAGTTTAAAAAGAAATTACGTGAACGGCTAGATAATCTTCATGTTCCAGCCGCAAAGTTAAGCGGTATGCCTAACTGCTATAAGATCAAGCTTCGCAGTGCTGGGTATCGTTTAGTGTATGAGGTTCGAGATGCGGAAATTGTAGTGTCCGTTGTCGCTGTTGGAAAAAGAGAACGAAATGCCGTTTATAAAACATCGTTAAAAAGGCTTTAGCCTGTTCGCTATCTTTATTGAAGCTCCCCTTGCTTCAGCTAGGGGAGCTTCAATGCCCCCGCAGATTTTCTTTGTCTAGTGAACTTGGCAAAGAAAATAATAATGAACAACAAGTACGCAAAGGTAGGCACTGCGTAAGTGCATTACATGCCCACTTGGTTTTTATTACAGAATACAAAAGAAAGGTGTTTAATGACGATATGCTAAATCAGCTAAAAATAATATTAGAGGAAACTTGTCAAGATTTTGATGTTAATTTAACTGAATTTAATGGTGAAAAAGATCACGTTCATTTAGTTGTTGAGTATCCTCCAAAAGTGCAACTTAGTAAGTTAATTAACTCATTGAAAGGGGTTAGTTCTAGGCTTATGAGGAAGGAATACCCTGAAATTCATCGTTACTTATGGAAAGGTGCTTTGTGGTCGCCAAGTTATTTTGCAGGGTCGTGCGGAGGGGCTAGCCTTGAAATTCTAACCAAATATATAGAGCAACAAAATCGCACTGAGTAATATTTACGGCTACGCCGTAATGCCTTACATCCCCGCCATAAAAGTATTGTAGAAATAGTAACTAGGTTAATACATATGAATATTGTGTAAGTATTGACCAGTTTAACACATATAGATACCGTGTAGATATTGTGTGGGTGTTGACTAGGTTATACCACTAACGTGGTAGCAAAAAACATACAGGGGAGTGAGAGCATGATCATAGTCATTGGCGGGGACAAAGGCGGCACGGGAAAAACCATATTAACAGCAAATTTAGCCGTTTTTCTGATGAAAAAAGGTAAAACGGTTACGGTAGTAAAACTGATAATAACAACAGTATTTCAGACTGGTACGAAGAAAGGAAACACCGCAAATTGCCTTTATTTCCGTTAGTTGAGAGTTTCGGAAAAGTCAAAGATGAAATAATTCATCTTAACAAACGATCTGATATCGTGATTGTGGACATGGCGGGCTATGATAGCCCTGAATTAAGGAGTGCATTACAGTGTGCAGACTTATTAATCAGTCCCGCAAGACCCTCATCAGCGACAGAAGTTAACAGCATCATAAAGCAAGCTCAGGCACTTAATCCTAAGCTGGAAGCAAGAGTGTTTTTCTATCGTTGCAAACCAAATCATCACAAAGAAAGAATTGAACTATATAATTATCTGGCCGCTGATAGCGATTGGATTCAACCGTTAAAGAATTACGTGACCTTTTTAACTGCTTTTGAAAAATCAACGGAACAGGGGATGAGTGTTCACGAAATGAGTAACACAGCGACAGCAAAAGCACAAATAGAGTTAATTTCACAGGAAATCGGAGTTTAGAGAATGGCAGTGCCAAAAAAGACACAAACACACCAATGCCTAGCCCTGAGGAGTTTACTCGAGAAGCAAATAAGAAGCCTGCTACCGAAAAAGGTAAAAGGGTAACCCTCTACTTGCTCTTGGCAACTGATGATGAACTCATACAATTAGCCACAGAAAATAATGTGAGTAAAACTATTATTCTTAAAGCTCTATTGAGTGGTTTCAGAAATATGGACGTGAACGAACAAAACCGCCTTTTATTTGAAGCGATTAAAAACAAATAAGTGGGGTCAGTTTGGAAAGCGGAAGTTATTGAACGGTAAGACTGTTTAACGCGAAAGATGCTTCCTCTTTCTACGCTAGATCATAAACATTGCAATTATTACCTGAAATCAGGGATAAGGATTTAATATAATGTTTAAATTGAGATCAATTATATCGCTACTTTTAGTGCTATTTCTTAGTGGTTGTGCCGTAATGTTCAAGGGTTCTTCACAAGAAGTAACGGTTAGAAGCCACGATCTAAAGGCGAAAATTTTCGTCAAGGGAGCTTATAAAGGTGAAGGGGATATCGTTACGACTTTTAGAAAAAAAAGAATTACAACATAACGGTTCAGGGTTCTAATGACAAGTGTAAATCAGTGACTATAACTTGCGACTAAATTTTTTGATCCAACTACTTTATTGGGGGTTTTCCTTGATTTTGGTATTGTTCCCATTTTTGTTGTTGATGGTCTATCTGGGGCATGGCAGCAATTTGATCAAACAAACTACGTAATTGATGCGAACTGTCCAACGTAAGGAATCTCAATTTTTTTTGCGCGGGCGGGATGGTAAGATCGAGGGATAATGAAGATTCTTCTTTTAGACTGTTTTCTCAAATGGATAGAGCAAGAACTATGAAAAATAATAAAGATTTTGTTTTCTTTGGTTATCACCTTTTTAAGGATGGTTTCTTTACTGCCTTAAAAAGAACTTGGGTTATTAGTGCCCTTGTTGGGACAATCCTTGTCCTGCTAGTGATGATGCTTAACCTAAAAGAAGCGTTAAAGCAGTTTTACGGAGGTTGTACTGCAGAAGAAATATAAAAAGCGAGAGAGGCAGAGGAGGAAGAAAATCCTTTCCGATCAATGAATCATGGGAATGTAGTTCCTCCAATGACGTTCTAATGTATGCGTGGCTTTGTGCATGTAGGAGGAATTAATATAAGCACTTAGAGGGTAAAATTTTCGGTGATTTTTTCGCAAAGTCAGCATCTTTAAGGAAATTGGATCTGCTTGATTTGGAATCTAACGAGAGAACTTAAAAAGCTCCATACGGAGCTTTTCTATGTGTTTCTTAAATTGTGTTCCGCAATTCTATTCCTTAGATCCTGAGAAATATCATTTTTCTGTGCTGAACCTGTTTTTGTCCCCCCTCCGCTAATTTAATTTTGTTGTTGTGTCCCTTTTTGGCGATATTGAATTCGTTCTTGATTAGGATATTTTGATTGTAGTTTTGGCACTTTCGGTAAGGCTAACAGCGCCGACGAAAATCCTCCTGCTAATGAACCCGCAAGGTTTGGTATTTGCCTGATAACATAGGTGCTTATTGCAAATATTACCGCAATTTGCATACTGATCGATCCTGGATTTTCGATTGTACTAGAAGTTACATCTTTGAATCTAAGGCAATAACCATATAAACTACGGCTATACCAAATAGTTGAACTAAAAGATTTTCCAAAAATTTCCCCATCCAACTGTCCAGAAATCGTCGTGTAAGAGGGAAACACTCCATGATCATAAAAAGGGGACCAACGACGAGTAGAATAGACAACAGAAATTTTGTGCCAATGATAATTATTGCGGCCATGACTGTTAATATAGTGATAGAAAGAACAATGATGAGACCACAGATAAACAATATCCAAGACGATGCTTTCCAGCCGCCTTTATCCCAGCAAAAAATCATTTTTTCAACACCATTTTTGAATAAACCGTCAAGAGTATAATAGATATTTTTGTTTGTATTATTAGGCAAAATGCCATTTGCCAATCCCTCCCATAAAGCGTGAACTCCTTCGACGATAAGGTTTGCGCGTTGCACAAATAGATTGCAAAATAAAAACAAATGGCAACAGGTTATCGCAACAATGAAATGTGGTTACGCACGAATATCAACTCAAGATCAAGACACCCCAGTACAGGTAGCAGCGCTCTTGAGCGCTGGGTGCAAACTGGTCTTCGAGGAACAAGCCTCTGGCGGCCGCTGGTAGTTTGGAAACTAGACCGACTATCGCGGTCGTTAAAAGATTTACTAACGATCTTAGAAAAAATAGAAATTGCTGGAGCGACCTTTTTGAGTCTCACAGAATCAATCAATACCTCAGCCCCTGCTGGACGTATGATGATGCAGATAGTGGGTTCGTTTGCTAGATTTGAACGAGCTATGCTTTGAGAACGTACAAAAAATGGTCTAGATGCCGCCAGAAAAGAAGGGCGAGTTGGTGGGCATCGGCCGAAACTAACCAAACAACAGCAAGACGAAATAGTCTCATTGGTTACTTCTGGTAAAAAAACAGGCGCTGATGCGGCCAGGTTGTTTCAAGTACATCCGTCTACAGTTAGTCGTCTTTTAGCAAAAGACAAATAAATTTTACCTGTACCATCCCCGAACTTTTAAAAAAGCTAGGTTTTAAGGTTGGCGATTGAAGAGAAAGTACGTGTTATTTTGTGTTTTTAAATCCTTAACGTAAGATAATTTATTAATTACCTGTCTACCCCTTGATTCGTCCAAGCTACAGGTTTATCACAACTTACGTATTCTCAGGTATCAGGTTTTTAAAGGTACCTAGAAGCGAAGGAACGATGGGCTAGTTCTACGGCTTCAAATTACATCTTCTTATCAAGAACCAAGGTGGCATTATCTTAGTGAAAGTGACGACGGTTAACGTGGATAATAGAAAGCCTGTATCGGAAATGGTTGATGAGCTTTAGGGTGTTTATACGGAGATACAGGTTATATCTCTGGTCCATTGGAGCGGGAACTTGCAGACAAGGGTATGACACTGATAATGGGTGTGAAAAAAACATGAAACCCAAAGTGATGAAAATTTGGGATTGGGATACTCCGGAAACGATTTATTATTGAAACTGTTTTTAACCAACTAAAAAACATATCCTAAATCGAGCATTCTAGGCACCGTAGTTGTATCAGCTTTATGGTCAATTTGCTGATGGGCCTCAGCGTGTATTCATTTCAACCAAAGAAGCCGAGCATCCAGATGATTCGACTTGATAAGCAAGTACTTATGCAGATCTAAGGTTGATTTAATCAATAACGCCCTTTCATTATATCAAAATGAGAGAATAAAGCTTGGGAATTGTGCTCGGCTAAGTCTTGACCATCTACCCAAGTGGGACATAACGAAAGAGTAGGTGACGATATGTACAACCCAGATTGTAATACATTAGGCATGATACTCATACAGCAATTAGCAACTTTGGCGATGATGTTAGATTCCCATGTTTTCACCTTGGCTCGAATGTAAGCAACCTTAATTTCACCTTTATATCATGAGGATTTTTGCGAAAATAGTTTAACCATCCTATGACGAGGTTGAACTTAAAACAATACGACTTTGGTTTTTAATGTTGTTTCTCTCCACGATTTCAGCACTAAAGAGCCCTGTTTTTTCTATCAATTTGATTATCTCGCTGTGTGCTATCTTGCCCTGATGCACAAATATGGACAACAGTGCAAGTTGTTTCCCTTCTTTATCAAAGCAGTGTTCTATATCATCAGGTGATATATAGAGTGTTCCTGCATCAATGCTGTTCGATTGGTTTGCATCAAACGTGCCGGACTCTATTCCGTACTTCTTTTTGAGTTGAGTCAGGACGTCGAACAGTTTACTTGTATCTGTCATGTTTTGCGCATAGTCACTCGTCAATTAATTAACCTGCTCTGCGTATAAAAAATGAACTAAATGCCTAAGGCGCTATCTGAATGTTTGAATCAAACTATCAGTCGTATAAGAACTTTAGCATGAATAGCTGTTGTTGATCTTTGCTATACAAAACTCGTTTAATAATACAACAGTAGCTACATTAACATAAATACCAGTGATACCATACTGACGTACTTTCTTTCCAATTTGTCATATCTGGTTGGATAATAATGATATTATTTAATTTGCTAAAAGGTGTTTTTACTAAATAACGATACTTACATAGACACCACTCTATACCACTTTTATCGATATTTCGCCCATAATTTCGATTAGCCATAATGGTTTTATCACTTTTAAGGTATACCATATTCCCTGAATGACGTCCTGTCATAACCTTGAACAGAAACTATCGAAGTAACTTCTGACAAGGGGGTCTAAAAGAAGTTCTGCATGAACAATATCTGATCTTATCCCAGATTGGAGTGCTGGGTTATGATCTCATCAGCATTCATTATCTTTAGCATTATGACTATCAACTTTTCTGGTCGCCACTTTACTTCCGACATCATCCAACAAATTGTTCGCTATTACGTTGCTTATAAAATAAAATTAGTTGCAGTGAGATCGAGGAGATCATGGCTGGATTGCGTATCCAAGCTGATTCCTCAACCAGAAGTCTGTGGTTTATCAAATATACTCCTTTGCTGGAATATAAAGCTCGTCGAATAAAGAAGCCGATTGTCTCTTCGTAGCGGATGGACGAGATATATATCAATGTCAAAGGTCAGTGGAAGTATACTATCAAGCTGTTGATAAGTTCGGTAGTCTCATTGGTCTTCTTGTCATGTATTCAATAAGTTTGTTTCGCCTATGAAATGAATTTTTTCATGGTTAAAATCCTGTTAAGACATATGATATCTGCAGTAGTAGACATATATCGAGCTATAGTCAAATCTGGTGTACAGCTTCCAGAGCAGTATCCTGATGATTGACGTTTGTTTCACGAATGCCATCTCTGAATTTCATACCGTTGATGATATCCGAGAGTAATTAAAAGCCTCGCAGGCCATTGCCAGTGTCGTTTTTCGGCTTCCACAATTTTTAGTTGTGTTTATTCTTATCCTCACCGTTGCAAAGATTTATTCAATGGAGTCTGTCGTTCGAATATGTATCTAGTGCTTGGCGGGGGAATCGTAAAATGCCTGCATTTCTACTTTTTCTTTGGTCAGGAACTCCGCTGCTTTGGGATATTTAGCACCATATCGTGTTGCAAACTGACCTCTGACTCCCTATACCCATCGACAACGGCTAGTACTTCCTTGTGTCCGGCATCATCAACGCCGATGATAATAAGCAGGCAAAGCTTTTCATTTATCCGAACTTTGCAGTAAATACTATCGGCCAAAATGTAGACATACTGCCGTTTACTTAGGTCGTGCTTACGACACTGGTCGTATTCTGCTTCCCACTGCTGCTTGAGTTGATAAACACTGTTTGCTGACAACCCCTTGGTTTGCTTACCGAAGAGCGATCCTAGGGCTGACTGCATATCGCACGTGAAGATCCCCCGAAGATAATGCCAAGGGATAAGCTATTTTATGTTTTTTATTCGCTGGAAATATGGTATCAATCAATATGATTGTTGAACTTGATTCTCGCTCCCTGTTTTCCGTTAACTTGGAGTGATGTAAAATTATCGAGTAAGGATTGAACCTCGGCTTCTATAGCTTGAAGCAACAACTGCTATGCACTTTATTTCAGCAGTTCATTAAGCGAATTTTCTAGTTTATGAAGCTCGATAACGTTAGGATTATTGTCCATGCGGTGTCTTCCTTGTCAGTTGTTGATCTGGCGAAATAAATTAACAGGCACACCGCATTATTTCCTACCCATACACCAGAAATCACTATAGCTCCCATATGCTATAAGCAGTTGCTCAGTCCTAAACTCACTCTTCGTGATTACAATACTCAAGTTGGTGAAGTACTGGCAAATAAGAAAGCAATGAACAAAGTCATAAGACTTGTATGCCTGTTCGCCAGCAGATAAATTAAGATTTTAAAGAAGATTGGGATCAGTGTATTTATAAACATGATCTAATCAACCTTAGATCTGCATAAGTGCTTGCTTATCAAGCCTAATCATCTTGATGATCGGCTTATTTGATTGAAATGAATATGCAATGGGCGCCGCCAGCAAGTTGACCATAAAGCTGATACAACCACGGTGCCGAAAATGCTCGATTTGGGATATATCTTTTAGTTGGTTAAAAACGGTTTCAATAATAAATTGTTTTCGGAATATCAGGCGGTCTCAAAGTTTCATCACTTTTGCTTTCCTATTTTTTTATACCAGTTATCAGTGTCACTCCCTTGTTTGCGCGTTCCCTCTCCAATGGACCAGAAATATAACCTTTGCTCTGTATAAAAACCCCAAAGCTCGTCAGCCATTTCTGGTACAGGCTTTCTATCATCCACGTTATCCGTCGTTACTTTTACTGAAATAATGCTACCTTGATCATTGATCATAATGTGTGATTTGAAGCCGTAGAACCAGTCCCTCGTTTCTTCTCCTCACGACGGGGTACCTTTTGATGTTTGAGAATGCGTAAGTTGTGACAAACCTGTAGCTTAGATGAATCAAAGAAAGCAATCCCTGTCGGTTTTGCTTTACGGTGAGTGCGGTAAGAGTAAAGTGGAACCAAAGCATCTTGCATGAACTTGAGCATTCTCATGTAGCTGATTAATTCAGGAAATTTGTATAAGGTAGCGGCAAACAAAGTGGATATAATAGGTTTTGAAGTCTCGATAGTTAGATTGATGGAAAGCTATCACTATTATCATCACTTAGCTAACTGTGAGGCGAGAAGGTTTGTTTCTTTGTTTGATCCATGAAGAAATTAGGTGTTTTTTCCATACAGGGATGAAAATCTGGCAGAAGTCTTCAACATCAACGAAAAAACCCTCTAGGTTATTCATGCCTAACTCCTTATGCAGTCAATAGTTTTTTTAAATAATCAGATCACGACTTTGGCACTTAGTTCATTTCTTATGCGCAGCCTAGGTTAATCAACAACGCCTCTGCTATTACCCCTATACATATATACCGCTAAATACTGCTTTTACTGAGCATCCTATCGTACTTTAAAGCCAGTTCGTAGCGTTGTAGCGGGTTTCTTTAGCCTGTTTAGATACAAAACGATAATGGGATACGCCGTGAAAATTGTTTGGGATATGGTGCTTTATTTCTCGATTGATAGTGAAGTGAAGCACGGTGTTGTTGATTAAATCAGTGCGTTATAGGCCTGATTTAATCAACAACGCCTAGTTACACTCTCAATCTTTACAAATTTCATTGTGGATATCCACATAAATAAACACACCTCATTTAAGTGAGCTGTGAAGGATATAGTAATAAACACAACAGGGCAATGTTGCGTTTGTTTTATATTTGATCAACTGTCAGGGTAATAATATAATGGCAATACAATAGTTGATGGTCACAAGTAGGTAAGCATGGTAGAGAAATCAGGTGGCACAAAGGCACATAATTCTGGTAAACGGCTTGAATGGTGTGTTTCTGGGTTACTCATAGACGCCGGTTATCACGAAGTTCGAAAAGGAATATTCTTTGCCATGAGAGAAATGAAGCAACCAATTTTTGCTAGAGAGTGCTCAATTGGTAAAACAATCTATGGTGGAAATCGGAAGGTTGACTTTATCTTATATCATCCTACACGTTGGCCTGATTGCCTAGTAATAGAGTGTAAATGGCAAGCATCCTCAGGTTCAGTATATGAAAAATATCCATTTCTAGTTTTGAACATACAAAACAATAATATAAATACAATCATAGTTCTGGATGGTGGAGGTTATACGAAGGGAGCTAGCAATTGGTTACATGGACAAGCAGGTAAGACATATTTGAAGTACGTTTTTAATCAGGGTGCATTTCAAAAATTTGTCAGTAAAGGTGGTTTATAATAATAGCAAGTATATGAGTTATGTACTATCAGGAATTAATATCTAATGGTTCACAATTATTACTTGTCAGTGGGTAAACTCATCGTATTTTCTTCCAACACACATCCTGTCTTAATTTTTAGTCGGCATAAAACAAATAAGTAGGTACGTTATTGATATCCTTTGGATCAACAACGAACCTCATTAACCTCAAGTTAGTAAAGCGCTGGCAAATATGAAAGCAATGAACAAAGTTATAATACTCGGTATTCCTGTTTGCCTGCAGACAGATTAAGACTGTAAGGAAGATTGGGATCAGTGCATTATAGGCTTAATTTAATCAACAATGCCATTCGAAGGTGTCTTCTTCAGACTTGAATTCAAGCCTCTAAATCGGAATAAACTTATTGAATACAGAACCCACCTGTTTGTACTACTTTTTAACCCTGCATCCAAGTCTTTTTATTCTTGGTTTATATTTCCGGAAAACTGAACATCTTGAACCTTTCTAAGGCTATCATTTTCCTCTTGATTTAAATCGAAACAAATGCGACATTCGTTGTTATGATTAAGGTACAAGCTACCTTGTTAAATGTTTAAGTAATATGTTTCTAGCACCATTTATGTCACGTTCAACGATGAATCCATTGCCTTTAATAATCTTTGATGTACCTAGTTTCTCATCAATTGAACCATCCCAAGATCGGGTCTTAGACGTGTAGGCTTCATTACATTCTACTACTTTTTTACCTAGCTTCTTTGCATACCAATTTAAACGTAACTTAAAACCGTAATGGTTTAAATCTAGCATTTGACGGCATGTATCACGGCGAATGCTACGGATCTTATTATCCTTTCGTGTAACCATTCCTCTCATTTTAGAGGTTGCTAAAAAGATAACGTCATATTTCGATATAAGCTCATGAGATAGACGATTATGTAAGTCCAAGATAAGATCATCTTTCTTACATTTTAGACGGTTAATATTACGGTCAAAGTGAACAATTCGATCTCTAGCCCACTGAGGCATATCTATGAACTTAACACCTTCCTGAGTGTTTAAAACTTTTTGTTTTTGCCAGATCAGTCTATCCACTCGCTTCATTAACGGGAATAATCTTTCTTTGGCAAAATTATCACCAACAATTAACGCGTCATTATCGCTAAAACAAGTCGCAAACGTTCGTATACCTTGATCTACACCAACACATCTCACTTCACCTTGGATTTCGGTATTAAGCTCAATATGTTGTTGTACTTGGATAAACCAACGCCCCTTATCACAAGTGATAATGCAACGTTTACCAATAGCTTCACTAGGAACACTTTTAGTTAAATGGATATGACCTAGCGCTTGTATACAAGGGTTTAAGCCTTTTGGTAGACGGTCGATGCTGAATGAATGCTTAGAACTTTTTCTACTCTTAAAACTGATTTTGCTGAACCCAGACTTAGCACCTTTTAGTTTCTTATTTTTTCTGCATACCGCATTAAACGTTGTAGTAGCGGCAAGTGTGCCATTGTCAGATACTAAAGAATTGTAAGCCCGACCATACTTTTTCTGTTCTTGTTCAACTTGCATTTTAATTTCGGGACGCATGTTAATAAACTTACCGTTTTCATCCTTGTAATTATCATTACGGAAGCGCTCAACAGCTAGATTATACGAACGGCGATATAAAGCCAAAGCATCAAAGTAGGCAGCTTCATTTTCTGGGTAGAACCTAATCTTTTTTGATGTTATTACTTTTGCGCCTTTCATTGGATCGTTTTTCATAGTGGCTATTGCAGAACAAGGTAATAAAACTGATAACTTTAGAAGTGTCGAATGATTTAGGGGTATTATCCGAGTCATCCAAGATCTCGCTTCGGCCACATGGTAATTGGATAAACCATTTGATAGGCTCGAAACCAGCCCTTGAGGGTCGGTCTTTTGTGGCAACCACAATGTGGACTGAGTAACCGAGCATTGCTGGTTCCAGAATGGCTTGCAGTCCTTGTCCTTCAAAGTTGAAAGCATTGGTAATGTCACTGATAAATTCTGCGGTAGGATACGCTTTTGCGTGTCGATACTAGACTTTTATTTGCTTGAGCTAACTCTTGCATAGCATATCCTCCGTTATTGGGTAATAGAACGCCGTGAGCTATGGTCAAATCTGGTGTAAAGATTCCAGAACAGTATCCTGATGATTGACGTTTATTTCACGAATGCTATCTCTGAATTTCACGCCTTTGATGACATCCGAGAGTAAGTCAAGGCCTCTCCGGCTACACCAGTTAACCAGCGGTTCGCATCAGTTTACAGGCCATTGTCAGTGTTGTTTTCCGCTTCTACACTTCCTTGGTTTGGTTCGTTCATAGCCTCACCGTTGCAAACATTGATTCAATGGGATTTGTCGTTCGAATATGTGTCCAGTGATCGGTGGGGAAATCCTAAAATGCCAGCATTTCCACTTTGTCTTTGATCAGGCACTCCGCTGCTTTGTGATATTTAGCATCATATTGTATATCGAACTGTCCGAAGGACTTATCTGCCTCTGGTTGTGTTACCGCCATCAAAATATCGTGGCGCGTTTCTTTCATTCTTTGTTAAGCAGATTTTGGGACTTTGTTTAATACATTGACCGTTTTGTGTACCAAGCAGCACTGATGACACGTCGTTGATCAATGCTTTGTCACTGCATTCCAAAAAGAGAAAGCGACATCACCAAGGGCGAGTTCAGGAGCGATAGTAATACCTTGGTACGTTAACCGTGACAGAACTTCAAGCCAACTGACCACTGACTCCCTGTGCCCATCAACAACGGTTAGCACTTCCTTGTGTCCGGCATCATCGACACCGATGATAACAAACAGGCAAAGCTTGTCTTCCATTTGAAGATTGCAGTAAAAACCATCAGTCTAAATGTAGACATACCGCAGTTTACGTAGATCGCGTTTACACCACTGGTCGTATTTTGCTTCCCACTGCTGCTTGAGTCGAGAAACACTGTTTGCTGACAACCCCCTTGGCTTGCTTACCTAAGAGTGATCTTAGGGCTGGCTGCATATCGCCCGTGGAGATCCCTCGTAGATAAAGCCAATGGATAAGCTCTTCTATATTTTTTGTTCGCTTGAGATAGGCCGAAACTAGTATGCTGTTGAACTTAATCTCGCTCCCTGTTCTATCTCGAACCTTTAGTACTTTGACGGTAACGTCGACGAACCCAGTTTGTAGGTGCCGCTCAGGTAAATGGCCATTGCGAACCACTCCCTGCTTGCTGTTAGCTTGGAGTGATGTGAAATTATCGAGTAATGATTGAACCTCGACTTCTATAGCTTGAGCCAACAACTGCTATTCGCCTTGTTTTATCAGTTTATTAATCGGGTTTTTTGGTTTATGAAGCTCGGTAACGTTATTATTATTGTCCATGCGGTGTATTCCTTGTTAGTTCTTAATCTGGCGAGACCAATCAACGCTTACACCGTATTATTTCCTACCCATACACCAAGAATCACTATAGCTCAGTGACCGCCTCCGATTTGCTTAATTTTTATCGTCTAAGTTTCTTTCTATTCTTCGTCTAATTGTTTGCATGACTACGCCTTAAATCTTTGCAAGATTTATTAAGGATACCCACATAAATACAAACACCTCATTTAAGTGAGATGTTAATAATATTGCAACAAACGTAACACTGTCAATAGGAGTTATTGATCAAATCAGGCCTATAACGCACTGATCCCAATCTTCTTTACAGTCTTAATTTGTTTGCTAGAAAAAAGGAATACAGAGTCTTATAACTTTGTTTATCTCTTTCATATTTACCAGCGCTTCACCAACTTGAGCATTGTAATCACGAAGAGTGAATATAGGGCTTAGCAACTGTTTATAGCGAAACATTGCTGTCTCTGATAATGGACGTTTGTGATAGCCTATGTCCTTTTTTCCACTCCGCCAGTTTATCATTTTTTAACGCCTTTAATAGCTTCATTTATAGGATGTTATTTCTCCCAGTACCCTGAGTTGCTTCGAAGTAGAATACTGGGCTTTATTCTTTTTGTTTTTCAGCACGTGGTGACATGCTCTTTTGTCATAGGCTCCATCATTACTGACTTGTGGCGTTGTTTCCAAAATATCTGAATTAATCGCACTTCCTACGATCAGATCATCATGGAATTAAGCGGAAGGTGATGCTGGGAAAGGAAAATGGAAAGTCCAAGCACAAGATCAGCAACTGGAAACAATATAATCAAGTATGAGTAAACCGAGGTTCAGTCACTTTTTAGATAGACTCGGCTGTCATTAAGGCATGGTATTATTTAAAGCATCACGCTCATCGTGGACGTGGGTTTATATTTTCGGATACCGAGATTGAAACGGCACTGATAGTGAAAGTAGTGGAAGGTATTTTTAAACTCTCACTTTGTGGATCACAAGGCTTTCTCAATTTGGTTCTTACGTTGATGAATATCCTGCTGAACTTTCCTACATATACTTGCATTAGTAATGCGTTCGAAGACCGTAAAAATTAAGTAACCTAAGCTGCGCTTAAGAAATGAACTAAATACCAAAGTCAAGATCTGATCGTTTTAAAAAACTATTGACTGCATAAGGACTTGGGTATGAATAACTTAGACGCTGTTTTCGTCGATGTCGATGACTTCTTCTAGATTTCCCTCCCTACATGGAAAAAATACCTAATTTCTTCCGGTATAAAACAAAGAAACAAGCCTTTTCGCATCTCAGTTAGTTAAGTTATGACGATAGTGATAGCTTTCCATCAATCGGAATATTGAGACTTCAAAACCTATTACATCCACTTTGTTTGTCGCTATCTCACCAACAAATTTCCTGAATTAGTTAACTACACGAGGATGTTCACGTTAAATAAGTCTTCATAAATTGGCCATATCAAAAATGTGTTGGCACCGGTATACATCCAAAAATCGTTTAATTTGGTAGAGTTGCTTTTGTTTCGTGTAGTCGGTTGGGCCGGTGAGTTTATGCCACCCGTTGAAAACATCATGGTTTCTCTTATATCTAGAGCTGCGTAATCTTTCGTGCCCTGCTCTTTTTAAATGGCATTGGCTTTTCAGTGCTGTGCGACTTTAATCTTGTAAATCGGCGAGCCACTGTTGACATCGTTGGTGTTTCGGAAAGTGCGCAATGCGTTGTTTAATTTCTTTTCGTCATAGTTTCCACCTTTAAACCCTGCGAGAAATACGACGTTGACATCCTCGCCAAACTCGGAGAAAAGAGCGCAACCTCATTTAGACCACTATGTGTAAGGTGCCTTTGGGACGAGCGCATAGAGCGCTTGCTCCATTTCTTGTAACGTAACGAATTGGTCTCTCATTTTATTCCTTATTAATAAAAATTATATTAATAGAGTAGATCGTGCAAAAAAGTTGCATACTCGCTGAGAGACGGCTAGAAGTGAATAACAAATTAGGAATTTGGAATTCCTGTTGAGTAAATCCGGTTTATTGCCGTCTTTCAATACACGAAGAATTCTGGGTTTCTCATAACCTAGTGTTTTTTGTCCTTCAGCTTTATTATATTCACTATTTCATGTTCAAAAATAATATGGTAGAGATCTTTCGGTAAAATACCTTTTTCATGGAAGTTAAATATAACTTTAATTTTTGTAGGTTCTCAATCTAAATTGAGAAGGTTATAAATGGGATCTATTTATTATTTTTATTTTGGTGTCGGTGTTTTAAGAATAAAGAACAAGTCAATATCTTCATGAGCGCCATTCAACTTCTGACGATTATTCATGAACGTTTCTATATTTGATGCTCAAATATTAATAAGATCGAATATTTGTTTGATATTTGCGGCTGAGACTGTTTTATCTGTTGTTTTACAGTATATAAATTCTTTATTTACATTATTTCTGTTCCATCTGGAGATCTATTGTAATAATCTAGTATAATAAATATTATTTGGTAAGAATAATAATTCTCAGGGCGGGATGAAATTCCCCACCGGCGGTATTTCTAGAACATAGATAAGCCCGCGAGCGCTCTAATTTTTGAGGTCAGCAGATCTGGTAAAATACCAGAGCCGACGGTTATAGTCCGGATGAGAGAGAATTAAAACATACAATGTTTTTCGTATCATTAAGTGCGAGGAACTGGTGTGTTTTGCATCGTGTTTTAACCCTCTCAACTAGCCCTGATTCTGGTAATATAATTGGAGAAACCATGAATCAGACATCATTACTCGCCGAGTACGGCTCCTCTATTATCCGAGTAGAAAAAGCTCTTAGTGCTCTACAAAATGGTTTAGGTATCATGCTATTAGATGACGAAAGTAGAGAAAATGAAGGTGACCTAATTTTTTCTGCTGAACATATCACTTCGTCACAAATGGCACTTATGATTCGCGAGTGTAGCGGTATAGTGTGTTTGTGCCTAACAGAGGAACGCGCCAATCAATTAGAAATACAACCTATGGTTAAAAATAATAATAGTGCGAACCAAACTGCTTTTACAGTATCCATCGAAGCAAAAAAAGGGGTTTCTACAGGTGTATCTGCACAAGATCGTGTTACTACGGTAAAAACCGCGATAGCTCCGTATGCAAAACCATCTGATTTAGCCCGTCCCGGTCATGTATTTCCACTCCGCGCTAAGGCGGAAGGCGTCTTCGGTCGACGAGGGCATACTGAGGGTACAGTTGATTTGATGACGTTAGCAGGTCTGGAACCAGTAGGGCTGCTTTGTGAACTGACAAACCCTGATGGAACAATGGCTAAAACTCTAGAGATTATAACCTTCGCAAAATTACATAATATGCCCGTGTTAACGGTTGATGATATAGTTTTGTATCGTAGCCAAGTCAACCAAGAAGGTAGAAAACAATCTATCCAGTTATAGAGCGACTTTTCGAGGATACCTAGCAAAGGTTCGTATGTTCAATAAGTTTGTTTCCGTCTAGACACTGATTTTCATGGTTAGCAATCCTGTTAGGACACATGATATCTGCAGTAGTAGATAACTGGGTTGTAAGTCATACTGACGAATCATTAGATTTATTGAATAGATAACCATAGCGAAAAAGTTACTTCATGGAAAAGTAGCTTTTATTGGTGAGCAATGCGATGGACTTTTGTTTGAATTCTATTGCATAGTTTATATTTTCCATATAACACTTAAATAATTAGATTATATAGATTTAATTAAATCTATCATATTTGATAAAATCAAAGTATCATAGAATAAATAAAAGGACAGAATAATCAACTCTTCTAATATCATTATCAGATAGGAAATTTATATTTTACATGTTTATCATTTATCAGTGATAGTTTAAGGATCGTGTGTTAAATAAATATATTTCATCATGGTTATCTGTCCTGTTAGGACAGAGGATATCTGACAGTAGTAAACAACTGGATTTCAAGTCATACTGACGAACCATTTTGTTCGTTGAATACGTAACAGGTTTAAGTAAACTGATAAAATAATGAATATTATTCTACTGAATAAATATATGGATATTAGCCGAATTAGAAGTGTTGTTGTTTAAATTAGGCCTATAATGCACTGATCCAAATATTTTTTATAGTCTTAATTTATCTGTTGGCGAACAGGTATACGGAGTCTTATAAACTTGTTCATCGCTTTCATATTTGCCAGTACTTCACCAACTTGAGCATTGTAATCACGAAGAGTGAGTTTAGGGTTGAGCAACTGTTTATAGTGAAACAGTGCTGTCTCTGATAATGAACGTTTGTGATAAACCCTGTCCTTTTCCACTCCGCCAGTTTATCTTCTTTCAACGCCTTTACAGCTTTATTTCTAGGATACCTTTCCTCCAAGTACCCAAGGTTACTTCGAGGTAGAATACAGAGCTTTATTTCTTTGTATTTCAGTACGCGGTAACATGCTCTTGTGTCATAGGCTTTATCAGCACTGACTTGCTGTATCTTTTGGCGGAATAGGTTAAGAAATGTAGGTAAAACCTCATTACCCATTCACAGAAACTAGGCTAACTTCTGCAGCAATAACCTCATGAGTAGATACATCAACGGCAAGATGAAGTTTGCGCCAGATCCGCCACTTCTCCTTGCCGTGTTTACACGGTTTCAATTCACCTTTGCCATATATCTTTAGACCTGTGGCATCAATAAAGACGTGGGCGACAATTCCTAGACTCAGTAAAAGGTACTTAACTCCTACAATCTGCGATCGCTCACTAATGCAAGTGTATTTAGGGGATTTCAACGGGATATTCATCAACGTAAAAATTGAATTTAGAAATCCTTTTGATCCACGCAGTAGATCTTGAAAATACCTTTCACCATCAGTGCCGTTTTAATCGTGGTGTCCGAAAATATAAACCCACGGGCACGATGAACGTGATGTTTTAGACAATGCCATACCTTAATGGCATTGGTATCTATCCGAAAAGTGACTGAGCCTCGGTTTACTAATTTTTTATTATATTGTTTCCAGTTGCTGATCTTGTGTTTAACCTTTCCCATCATCAGCTCCCGATTAATTCCATGATGATCTGATCGTAGGAATTACGATTAACTCAGATATTTGGGAAACAACACCTGTATTTGGAAGAAAGGTATCCTAGAAATAAAGCTGTAAAGGCGTTGAAAGAAGATAAACTGGCGGAGTGGAAAAGGACAGGGTTTATCACAAACGTTCATTATCAGAGACAGCACTGTTTCACTATAAACAGTTGCTCAGCTCTAAACTCACTCTTCGTGATTACAATGCTCAAGTTGGTGAAGTACTGGCAAATATGAAAGCGATGAACAAGTTTATAAGACTCCGTATACCTGTTCGCCAACAGATAAATTAAGACTATAAAAAATATTTGGATCAGTGCGTTATAGGCCTAATTTAAACAACAACGCCATTTTAATTTGCACTTTCTATTAATTCGTTATCTAATTAAATTGAATTCAACGGAGATTCAATAAATTAAACATACTTGCTACTATTATTGCTGCTATTAATTATTACAAACAGAAAATAGGATAGTCATAATGTCCGATACACTTAAGGTGTTATTAAATCTACGGAGCCTTCGTGCCGTGGTTCGAGAACTTACGCAGGCGCAACTACAGGAAGCTCTAGAAAAACTACAAACGGTTGTTAGTGAGCGTGAAGAAGCATATACTAAAGCGCACGAAGCTGAAACCGAACGTATGGAAAAGATGGTAAAGTATCGTGAAATGATGATCAATGATGGTATTGATCCGGAGGAATTATTGACATCTTTGAGAGGTACAAAACCGAAGTTAAAGCGTGTAACACGTCCAGCTAAATACAAGTATATCGACATTGATGGTTCAAAGAAAACGTGGACAGGTCAAGGGAGAACCCCAAAGATAATTAGAGATTCCTTAGAAGATGGCAAGAAAATAGAAGATTTTCTGATCTAATTATGAGTTGTTTATCATTGCACATTGAACTTCCTCGTTTCGATAATGATAAACGGCAAAAATAAATCTATTTTTATAGTAATATAGAGATGAACACGTCCTCTTTTTTATTTATAGGGCTGAATCCAAGTCCGAAGTTCGACAGTTTCCAATCAGGCTGATAAAATCCTAAAGATTCCTTTAGCCGATGATTGACCTTTGTTTGAGCATTGGTAACCTCTTTTATCCATGACCAATTTTAAGTTAATCCTTTTATTTACGTACTGTCTCAAAAGACCATTAGTATTTTCATTATCTACCGTAATCGTATGGACATGTTTATTGTATATGCATCAGTAAATCAATTAGTGCTGCTTATTCTGATGCCGCTTTCTTAATAACCAAAGCTACGCATAAGAAATGAACTAGATACCAAAGTCGCGATCTGATCGTTTTTTAAAAAACTATTGACTGCAAAATGATTTTGGTATGAGTAACTTAACCTCAGATCTGTATAAGCGCTTGCCTATCAAACCTAGTCATCTTGATGTTCAGCTTCTTTGGTTGAAATGAATACGCGATAAGCCACACCAGCAAGTTAACCATAAAGTTGATACAACGACGGTGCCGTAGAATGCTAGATTTGGGATATGTTTTTAGTTGGTAAAAAACGGTTTCAATAATAAATCGTTTCCGGAGCATCAGGCAGTTCCAACGTTTCATCACTTTGGATTTCATGTTTTTTATGCCAGTTATCTGTGTTACACTCTTGTCTGCAAATTCCCGCTCCAATGGATCAGAAATATAACCTTTGTCTCCGTATAAACACCCCTAAAGCTCGTCAACCATTTCCGATACAGGCTTTCTATCATCTAGGTTAGCCGTCGTCACTTTGACTGAGATAATGCCACCTTGGTCATTGATAATAAGGTATAATTTGAAACCGTAAAACCACCTATCGTTCCTTTTTCTCGCTTCTCGGTACCTTTAAGAACCTGATGTCTGAAAATGCGTAGGTTATGACAAACCTGTAGCTTGGACGAATCAACAAAGGCAATCCCTATCGGCCTTGCCTGACGGTGAGTGAGGTAATAGCAAAGCGGAGCCAGAACACCTTGCATAAGCTTGCGCATCCTCGTGTAGCTAACTAATTCAGGAAATTCGTTGGTGAAGTAGCGACAAACCAAGTGACTGTAATAGATTTTGAAGTCTCAATCCCCCGTTTGATGGAAAGCTATCACTATCGTCACGGCATTGCTTCACAAATATCTGAACTAAACGCAATTTCTACGATCAGATCATCATGGAGTTAAGGGGGTCCTGTATTTAATAGGTTTTTTTTCATGTAAAAAGCCCTTCTTTTGCGGGGTGATCATCATAGCTACAGTTGACGTTAAATGTTATTTTTACCCGCAAACAAAAACGGTTAAAAACTATGGTTTAGGCCTTGGTGGACACCAACTCTATCGTTACCAAGCATATTGCCGAACCTTCCAGCTTGAATATACATACAGGGATTATCAGGCGGGGATAAAAGAGCAAGTTATTAAACGTGCTATGAATAATTAGGGTATTTATGATACCTCTCGAGTGCTACTCATCAGCATTAATGAGGTTGTCTGAGTTTTAAAAAACTTACACCACGTTGTTTAACCACATTCCCTCTTACATTTACTAGAAGTGGTGCTTATCTGCGAAGTGGATGAGCAATGCTCTTTCGTCGGTAACAACAATACCACTCGCTGGCTTTGGTCTGCTTGAGAGCCCTGATTAAAAAATCATTGCTCACGCATTCTGGTATCGTGGAAGAAAGACATTTAATTTACTTTCCAATCTGTTATCCATATTCAATGTTTCATTTTAGTACACGAACGATTTCAATGTGTAAGATATCCTATCCTGAGGATAAACACATTATTGGCAAGCTCAATACACAACGCGTTGAGAGGGAAAATCAACCCTCCGTACACGCTTGAAACAACTCAATCTGAAAACGATTGGATACTCAAAATCAACAGAAATGCACGACAAAGTGATCAGTATATTCATTGAACGGG
>NZ_CM008326.1 GCF_002464935.1 Candidatus Enterovibrio escicola | reverse complement strand
AGAATAGGGCAGGAGCCATGCTTATGATTGCTGTTGTCATTTGTGGTATTTCCGAATTTGTATTTGCCGGTAATACTAATCAAGCTAATAGTGATGGAAAAGCATTTGCCGATCGAATTAATAATTCGAGGATAAAGGATTTAGGTAAGAGTATTGACCCGCATAGTATTCCAAATTATCAGGGAACTGATGTTCCCGAAAAGAAATATTATAACTCTGGATTAAATATTGAAAATGAAGCAAAGGATCATGCAGCATCTGATCCCCACGCGCAATATATCAATAGCTCAATAAACACGCGACCTAAAGTGATTATTAATAGTGAAACAGATTCTTTATTTGAAAGGCATGAGGAAATAACATCAAAGGCTAATAGCTTAACTGATTCATATTCTACATGTGTTGATTTACCAGTGGGGAATAAAGATGTTACTGCGGCTAGGCACGTTTCAATATGTGGGAGTCAACTTGTGTGTCCAGAGGGTCAGTGTACCTCTGAATTTGGCCAAGAATATGACTCATCTCACGATGCTTTTAAAAAAGCGGCAACCGCTCTAGCTGTTGCTGATGAAATATCAAAACAGTTGGATTTGGATAACTTAATGGTGTTTAAAGGGGAATCTAAAGCTTGTAACAAAAAAGCAGCTGGTTTTAGCAACTGTTGTAAGGATAGCGGTTGGGGTGCTGATATTGGCCTTGCTAGTTGTAGCAATGAAGAAAAAGAACTGGGGTTGATGAAAGAAGCAAAACGAGTTCACTTTGTTGGTGATTATTGTGCTAAGAAGGTGTTCGGCGCATGTATTAGAAAAAAATACGTCTACTGTACTTATCCTTCAAAATTATCAAAAATTTTAATGGAACAAGGAAATGCTCAAGTAGGTCGAGGATACGGTGGAGCCAAGAATCCTGATTGTAAAGGATTTACGTTAACAGAGCTTGAAAATTTAAATTTTGATGAAATGGATCTCTCTGCATTTTATTCAGATGTAATGAGTAATGCAGTTAACGGTTCTACACCTAATACTTCAGGTGCGGCTCAAAGTATCAAAGATAAGCTCAATGCTCGTTATCCTTCACTAAGTGAAGGAGACAAATAATGCAATGTAAATATTTAATTATTTTGTCATTGGTTTTTACTGCATTTGCACACGCCGCCTCTACTTTAAATAACGATGTGCAGCATAGTGAAAGAACAAAGGCTTACTATCACGACCGTGAGCGTGGTTGGTTCTGGTATGAAGATCCATCTGAAGATGAAGAAAAAGAAGTTGTAAAGCCACAGGCTAAGGTGTCAGCTCCCGTTCAACCAGTGTTGTCACCAAGAGAAATATTAAAGAAACAAGGGGAGCAATGGGAGGATGCGTTAGCTGCCGCTATTTTGGAGCCTTCAAAAGAAAACTACAAGAATTATTTGGCTATGACAGCGCAAATTCAGCAACAATCACAAGAGTTTGCGACAGGCTTTAAGCAAGCGATTTGGGTCACACCGGAGTACGATTACACGTTGCAGAAGCCAAGAACAACTCAAGCTATTGTTGCACATAACCAAGAAGAACTTCGTTTAAATGAACAAGAACTTTATCGCTTATCTCAAGAAAACGGACTGATTTTCTTTTTCAGAAGTGACTGTCCTTATTGTCACCGATTTGCACCGGTTCTTAAAAAGTTTTCTGAGCAATATGGATTCACAATCATTCCGGTATCACTGGATGGGGGTGGTCTAAATGAGTACCAATATCCCAAACGGGATTATGATCTAGGGAGAAAATTAAATGTTGAAGTAGTGCCAGCCCTTTTTCTGGTTAATCCAGATACTAACAGTGTGTCTACTATCGGATATGGTTATTCAGATTGGTCAACTTTGACAACAAAAGTTCTTTTTGCAGCCCAGCAACTTGAAGGAACAGCAAAAATAAAAGTAGGAGACGTTAGATAAAAAGTTCACTTACGACCGTAGCATTGGTCATGGGGCTGGCATTCCATTCTTTCAGTTCAGCTGATACTGCGGCAAAAGTAAATAGTTGGTTCTCGAATATGAATTATGCCACTGTAACTAATCTAGGGGTTTATGAAGGGCAATCTGCAAGGTATGCAACTCTTGGGGGAGTTTCTACCAGATCACATATTACCCAACCGTTCAATTTCATCAATGTACAAACACCTAAGTTTAGTGCTGGCTGTGGCGGTATTGATTTCTTTGCAGGTGGCTTTTCTGCCATCAATGCGAATCAGTTTGTCGAAAACTTACGTGCAATAGGGCAAAACGCACAATCATTGGCATTTATGCTTGCGATCCAAATCGTATCACCGCAACTTTCAGGAGTTATGGAAGATATTAATACATGGGCGCAAAAGCTAAATCAGATGAACATGAATTCATGCCAGGTTGCCACTTCTTTAGTGGGTGGTACGATGGACTTTTTTGGAGCTAAATCAGGTAACTGTACAGTAAAAAGAATGCAAGATTTCGGGGAAGACTGGAGTACAGCAAATTACGCGTGTACCACGGGTGGTTCGATAAAACCCACTGAAGCGTTCGGAGGAGATGCAAACAAAATCGATTTCGTAAAAGGAAACCTTGCTTGGTATGTGTTGATGCAAGATCCTTTTTTCAAATCTGATACTGAGTTTGCTGAGGTGATAATGAACCTTACTGGCACAGTGATTATTTCTGATGCAGGTAGCTCTGATGACGCTCCTATTAACTTTAGAATTATTAAACCAGCGATTGTTGGAGATGTGCAGAAAGAACGATTTAAGAATATTTACACCGCATTACTGTTTGGCAATAAGGCAACAAATAAACTCCAAGTTTATCGTTGTAGTGGTGGAGCATCATCGAATCCGAACTCATGCACGGCAATGACTGAATCTCTACAAACAATAGCACCCTCTTGGACTGGACTTTATTCTCGTATAGAGACTATGGTGGCTAGCATCATTGATAAAATATATACAGACACTCCTCTTTTAAATGAAGAGAAAGGCTTGATCTCTTCAACAGCAATTCCGCTCTACCGTTACCTTTCAGTTACAGCAGCATACTTTCCGCGTGGTTCTGATGTTTCAAGATTAACAAATGATTATACGAAATTGATTGCCGAGGATATTTTGTTTCGTTCTCTTCATGCGATCATAGAAAGAGTTGAACAGCAAAGTGCTGTATTGAAAGGCGGTATATCTGAAGCTAACCGAATAAAGGATTTTCGTGAGGATCTTGACGGTGTTCTTCGAGGCTTAAGTGAGTTGCGTAAAAATAATGAGTCTAATGTTGAACAGTATTCTGCGATGCAACAAAGAATACAGCTTTACGAAAAAGCGTTAATGAGTCGATTGGGCAGCGGTATGATCACAAGTGCTATGTGGGGACAATAACTCATGTGGGAAATTTACTCTTATGGCGGAGGCGATTTTCTTAGAATGATTTTCACCGGCATTGCCCAAATATTTGGGAATAGCGATTATAAAGCAGCGTTGCAAAGCGCCGCCCTTATCGGCTTCATCGGTGTTCTTATTTATGCAGCATTCCAAAAATGCCAGTTAGATGTGAAGTGGGTAGTTGGGATTATTATGACAGTGATGATCTTGATTGTTCCTAAAGTCAACGTAATTATTATCGATAGAGTTGTTCCTGCGAATTCCGCTGTGGTTGGAAATGTACCTCTCGGTCTGGGGTTAACTTCTACAGCATTTAGTAAGGTTGGCGATTGGTTAACGAGATCGTTTGAAACCGTCTTTTCGTTGCCGGATGAAGTAAAATATTCCGGTAACGGGTTGTTGTTTGCAAGTAACTTAATAGAGGAGTCTACTCGGTTCGAAATTACAACACCTCGAATATCATCCAATTTTATCGAGTTCTGGAAGAGTTGTGTTTATTACGATTTATCGTTGGGTTTGTACTCTTGGGATCAATTAATATCATCAAGTAACCTTGTGGGTTTTCTTGGCTCCAACACATCTCAAACTCGATCATTTACATATCAGGATTATTCCGGTGGGAAAAGTATAATTGGTTGTCGGACAGGGCTGAGTAACCAACTGACGAACGATTTGAACAATGAAATATCCAATTCTACAAATATACATGGGGTTAGATTGGTTCCGAATGAATCAACAATGAATGCTTCTGTTTCTAGATTTGCATCTTCACTTCCTATCGCATATCAATACTTAACGGGTATGTCCCTGAACAATGCGAGGATCATCGGACAAAATGTTCTGGCAAACAGTTTGAAGCGTGGATTAACCAATTTTGCCAGTGAAGCTGATGCAGCAGCAGCAGCGCAGGATTTTGCGTTGGCAAGAGCAGAACAAGAACGTCGTACAACCTTTACTGTAATGGGCAAGCTGGCTAAGCGAATGCTTCCGATTATGAGAAATATCTTTGAGGCCTTTATTTACGCTATATTTCCTATCGTCATGTTGGTGGCAATGCTGCCTGTTGCGGGTAAGGTTCTTTTTGGGTACGTAAAAGTTCTTTTTTGGATAAACATGTGGGCACCGTTATATGCTGTACTACATTTTGCCATGAGTTATTACGGGCAAAAAGCTGCGTCAGCGGCAGTTGTCCAGGCTGGTTCTGGTTTTCCTACCGGTCTTAGTGTGATGACAAACACTGGATTAGGGCATGTGTTGAGTGATTACGCCGCGATTGCTGGATACCTCAGTTTAAGTATTCCAATGATTTCTTGGATGATGGTTTCACAGTCGGGTGCAATGATGGCCGGGCTTGCAGGGAGAATGATGCAGAGTTATGACAATCCTGTGTCTAAAGCCGCAGATGAAGCTACAACCGGAAATCAGAAGCTTGGAAATGTCAAATACGAAACCGAAAGTGCGTTTCAATCAAATTCAGCGCCCAGTGATATGCGTAGCGGTATGACCACTGGTGATGGTGTAGGTAATACTCAACGAATTGCGCCTGATGGTGGTGTTTATAGTGATATTACATCATCAAATACACCGCTAGGAATTAACTATGGCTCAATGGCAACGTCAAGCGCGGGACAATCTTTATCAGCAGCCACTGCCCAAGAAAAATCGACAGCCCTTAAAACAGTAGAATCTAATACGGCGTTGCGTAGTGAGATTGATTCTGTAGTTGATAGAGTGACAGGAGGTGAGTCTGGTTCGCAAAGCTTGGGATCATCCGAACGTCAATCTATTACGCAAGCAATGCAGAACACCGAACGCGTAATGGAACAGTTTTCTGAGCGAAATGGTTTGAGTCTTCAAAATGCAAAAGCAATTTCAGCAGAAATTTATTCAAAAATTGAAGCTGGCGGTGAATTCGGTTTTGCTGAAGTAAAAGCAGGGGCCTCTGCTCGTGCCGGTGTTGAAGAGAAGATGATTACACAGGACGATTATACAAAGGTTCGCGATATGTTATCGAGCCAGGAATACAGCGAAGCTATTAGAGCTGAGGGGGCTGCTGTACGAGATGCAACAGCTACCGCTGAGGTTGGCACTCAAGATGGTTCTGAACATGGACTGAGCGCGGTACTTTCTAATCAATTGCAATCAACTAAAGACCATTCAGCGGCTGTACGTGAAGTTGAGCAAGCGTCTAAACAACTAGATTATACACAATCAGTTTCCGCTCAAATTCAAGCTAAAGGTGATGATGCGTTTTTCAGTTGGCTTTCTTCTGAAAAAGGGATGTCTAACTCTGAAGTAAGACAGCTTATTACAGAAGCTAACCACGGTGATTTGGATGCAATGAAATACAGAGATGCTTACGCTCAAGAGTATGTTTCTAATGAGCTATCACAGTTTTCTCAAAATCAAATATCACAAGATGGGCTAAAAACAGGAACCTTTAATGGTGAATCTAGCGAGTTTGCGCCTGTTGATGGTGTTGCACAGACATTCACAAATAACTCGGAGAATGATATTAATAGCAAATTTGAGTCTGATCGTACTACTGTGGCGTTAAGGGATTATGATAACTACAATGCTGTACAGGCTGTAAAAACTGCCCCATCTAAATCTGAAGCTACTGAGACTATTGCTAGTATTCGAAGTGATGCTGAAAATACATTAGCTTCACCAAAAAATGCCATTATGACTCCGATTAATAATGACAACGTGCTCCCGATTAAAACGAAGCAAGATGAAATTCTCCAGGAGGTCGAAGAGCAACAAGAAAAAGGTGTGATTGATCGAGCGGTGGAGGGGGTTAAGAATTGGTTCAATTAGCGTTTGTCCCTTAACTGGAAAATGTTCTTTGGAAAACCACCACATGGTGGTTTTTTAATGATTTTGATTAATCAAATATACTTAATTTGATGGTTTAAAGACTTACAATAAGTCATTTAGGAGACAGAAAATGGGTAAGGTTACTTCCATATCGATTCAAAAGGGTGGCCCAGGTAAAACGACAGTTTGTCGTAACTTGGGAGAAGAAGTGTCTGAAGCAGACTTTAAAGTGCTTTTAATTGATAATGATCCGCAAGGTAATTTGACTAAGGCTATTTTTGGGGATGATTTGCCGCCTGACATAATGAAAGCGACTGAAGCAGTAACTTCGGGCACTCAGAAAGTAGTGCCAGGTATGAGTAATACATATTTTCTTTATGAAAAAGATGAAATGCCTGAGCCACATAAGGTCACAGAAAGTCTTTATATCATTGGAGCAACAAAGCATTTAGCTGAAATGGGTACTCGTTCAGTGGATTGTGTGTATGAGTTCAAAGATAAGATGGAAGTATTATCTGAAGAATTTGATCATGTTTTTATTGATTGCCCGCCAGTTGCCGGAACCCTACAAACCGCGGCTCATGGTGCGTCAGATTACTTACTTATACCAACCGAACTTAATGAAGATAGTATCGACGGTGTTAAGCAGCAATTAGAGTCTGCGTTAGCTAATAAAAAGCGATTAAATCCTGTTCTTGATGTTTTGGGTATTTTAGTCAATGGGAAAAATTCGCATAAAATCAATATCGAAGAATATTATTTCGAAACTTTAAAAAAGTTGTACGGTGATTTGATTTTTAAATCAATTATAACTTATTCAGTTAAAGTCTCCGAGGCTCGTTCGTTTAATAAGACTGTTCGCCGTCACGCACCGACAAGTTTTCAGGCTGAGCAATTCGTGGCTCTTACTAAAGAATACTTACAGCGCGTAGTGAGGGGTAAGTGAAATGTCGTCTTTAAAAGATAAGCTGGCAGCACATAGAGCCAAAAAAACATCTGTAACCGGTGATGCTGAGCGAGTAAGTAGTGTCTCTGAACTTCTGGGGGCTGATGGTGATAGTGATCTTCTTGAAATGGTAGAAAAGGCTAAAACAGACGGGAGGTATTTATCTTTACCCGCTGACTCATTTTTGCCCGACCATAATCAGCCGCGTAAAACATTTGAGCGTATTGACGAATTGCGTTCTAGCATTGAAAGCAAGGGACAGTTGCAGCCAATTTTAGTGGGTGATCGCTTGCCAAGTGGTAAATATCCGATTATCGCCGGGGAGAGGCGGTGGCGTGCTATTTGTGAGTCCTCGTTAGTTTCAGAAGTGCAAGCCATCATCCGTGCAGGTGACGTTGACGAGCTGTATTTGCTATTAATGCAAATTGATGAAAATAATCAGCGCGAACAAATACCAGCAGTTGAGAACGCTATGGCCATGAAGCGAGTTGTCGATATTTGTAAGTCTGAGGGACATGATCGGGCTTATGCAGCAAAAATGCTGAATGTTAGCCCTAGTCAACTTTCCAAGCATTTGGCGTTGATTGACGCGCCAATTATTGTAACAAGTCTTTCTGTATATGGCGAAACTCAAGATGTAGAAGTGCTTTATAACTTGGCTAAGGCTTCAGAAATCAAACCCACAGAAGTGGCTGAGTTGATTGATGAGTGGCGCAGTGGTGAGCTTGCTACAAACTTGAGAAAAGCCAGCAAGGAAATAGCTGTCGAAGCTAAACAGGCAAAGAAAGAAGGCAAGGCTCAGGTTAAGGATGCCGAATCTGGCAGTAAAGGTGCGAAAGAGCCTAGAGATAATGATGTACCGCCTAAGCCTAAAAAGGCTTCTGCTGTGCGATTAGGATTTTATAATGACGTATTTATGCTGACGGTTGAGGTTGGCAATAAAAAATTGAGTTTCCGAGTGGAAGCTGAAGCGGTTATCTCCCTGAAAGGCAACA
Organism: Candidatus Enterovibrio escicola; assembly: GCF_002464935.1. GTDB lineage: Bacteria > Pseudomonadota > Gammaproteobacteria > Enterobacterales > Vibrionaceae > Enterovibrio > Enterovibrio escicola. The sequence continues at coordinate 18,034 of NZ_CM008326.1, read as the reverse complement.
TTGACAAAAATTGGAGCGAATTATGTCAGAGCAAAAAGCAACAGAGTTTTTAATTCATCAGCTACGAAGCAATGTTTAAAAAATACGAACCGATAGAGCAAAGGCTTGTAAAAGCTATGCTCAAGAATGGAATAAAACCTGATATTATCCTTCTCGGAACATCAAGAGGGTTTGAAGTGTTCATTTGACATGGGAAGAAATTATTCCGGCTCGACACGCAGCGGAAATCACCTAGAGTTTTTCGTTCACCAAATACAGCGATTAATTTTTTGGCTGAGCTGGGTGCAGAACGTATTGTGATTGATTGTTTGAATAATTGGAAACCTGACAGTTATATCAATCAGAGCAGCCGTCCTAAAAGAGTATATAAATAATAACAGCTAACCGCCATCGCAGGGGTATGATGATTTCTTCTTTGAAGAATAGGGTACGATAAATGAAAAAAACAACGTGTATTTTAACCTTCTTTGCTCTTTTGGTAAGTTCTTCAACATTTGCGTTTGTTAAGTGTGAGCCTGAGTTAATTAAGGGGATTCAGGTTAAGAAAAATGGGGAGGTCAGATATACATCGCAAAATGGTATTCAGCGTCTTGCGGCAACACTAAAAAATCCAGTAGCATCACAAAATGTAATTCAAATTTTACTAAAAGCCATTGATCGAGACTACTACGTTCAGTCTGCATTCCCGGACGGATATACCTGTAGTTCAAGTAATACAACTACAGCCGCTGAATGGATTTACGTTCAAAATCCTCATAATCGATAAAGTAATTATTAATTATTAATTAATAATGGAAGGCAGATGGCAGAGCAGGACATTGCAAGCGTTAAAATTATAAGAGTTTGTTTTGTGTTTCTTTGCCTTCTGTTAGTTTGTAGTTATCATATACTATATGAAAACTGAAGAAATCGATAGGCAAGCCAGAAAGTGAATATAGAAACTACAACAAAACCACTCGATAAAAATATGCTTGATGAATTGATACGTTACTCTGGTTATGACGTGCATATGATTTTGCAATACACGCCCGGAGAAGGGAAAGGTGTATATTTAATTTACGCAAAATATCATAATGAACAAGTAACCAGGCAAGTCTATACTCAGCGCAATACCCCTCGAAATTTTAAAGATATTAAACGTGCAATTGATTGGGGCAAGCGGATTGGATTTGTAACAATCACTCTTACTATTGACTACGCCGTTTATCCAGGTCTGGCTATATAGGTTGCTAGCTTTGCACTATCAAAGTTATTGATTTCTCTGCTTTGTGGGTCTAAAATATGCAAGCGTGATTAGGGTCATCGGATCTGGCTGTGGCGGCCAGATAGTAAAAACCCACCTCTCGGTGGGTTAATGTTTTCGGCAAATACCAAGGAGGTATCCGTTATGTAGAACTTTTCACGTACCATAGTTCGTACATTTCTGGTTTGTTTCTACTTGGGTAATTACACTGTTTCTGGCGAAACATATACATTCTAGGTAGAAACAAATCCCTTTGCAAATTTTAGATTAAAAAGTGGGTTTGTTTTGTATCAGTTAAGACTATTTATTAGTTGTGAGGGTGGCACAGTAGTTAAGCTGCTTAATCCTCGTTTGTTTTCATTCAAATTTCGGGTGAAAGGCTTGTATGTGGCTACTTCCTGAGTAGTCACATACAAGCCTTTCACTAGATAAAGTATTAACGGGTTTAAAAGGTACTCATTACCCATTAAAACCAAGTGCAAATTTAGTGACTCTAGCGTTACGGGCGGTTATAGAGACGGGTGGGCGCTAGGGGCAAACAGAGCAACTAAACACAGTCCGATGGTTGCTAGCGGTTTGGTGCAATCACAGAGAGCGTATGTTGGGGAGAAACCCTCGCGTGAAACTCTGGCGAGAGGCATAAAGCGAGTACAATCCTCCTTTATTGATTGCGGTACGTGGCTAGGAAGAGAGTTGTAGATGCTTACATGGCTGGTAAGTGGAGACTTTAAACACGTATAGGTAGAGAGAGACTACGCACTGAATGATTCCTTTTCGACCCGATGGGCGTAATGGACATTTAAGGTAAACCTTTATCTACGCATTGAGCTAATAAAGTCAAGCGTGGGTAAGGGTTAATTTTACCTAAAATTAAGCCTTTCTCACCTCTGTGCGTAATTTATAAACATAAAAATGAATGGCATTATTTTAAACAGCGGTCAGTGCTGGAGTTAAAGCAAGGAGCGAGCTATAGCGAGTGAACGATTTAAATAATCTGGTGGGGTTGAGCACCATGCTTCTTGCTGTGCTTTGCTATACATATCGGTATCAATAGCATTGAATGGATGAGTGGAATAATTGTTTGGCGACAGATAGAGGATCTTTTAACAAAAAATTATTATTTTAATAAAATAATAAGATAACTACCTTATTACAAATTCCATAAAATCTTCATCACTCATTTTAGCCAAATTATTAGCAACTAAACGAACAATATCGCTACGATTCAATTGCTTATCATAATTAAGTTCTAATTGGTATGACAAAAGATTAAATCTTTTCGCTTGATTATCTAATGTTTTTCTATCTGTATCTGTCAATGAAATAGAAACAGGCTTCGTCAACTCTCTTTTTATTCTTGAGCTATCTTTGTTAACACCAGCAATGCTTTTAGCATCAGCCCCATCAATAAAAGAATCAATATCTTTGACTTTTTTCTCACTATTTTTCAAAGATTGACGATTAAATTTCATTACAAATTTCCTTACAAATTTCCTTGAGCAAACAACTCATTTCAGCTTTTGCCTTTGTATCTTTCCATTCATGGACTCCTAATGCTTCTGAAAAGGCATCTCTATGTGCTTTTCGTTCAGATAGCACTGTATTCAATAATCTAAACTCTGGAAATTCTTTCAAAAGCTGCTTTGCTATCGTTTTTTCTGTTTGGCTATTTGTTGGAGCCATATTTATAAAAACACTAACTGTTAAATCAGGATTATAGTCTCTTGCAGTTTCAACCGTTTCAGACATATGCTCAAGTAACTCAAGATCAGCTAAACTTGCCTTTGTTGGTATAAGCATCAAATCAGAAGCTAACATAGCACTTCGCATTTCCCTACTATCACGACCTGCAGCATCAATAATCACATAATCATACTTTCCCGCTTCTATCTTAATCTGAGAAGTAATATTCCCATCCAAACGAATACAAGGAAAAGAATTAACATTTTGATTATCTTCTCTACGTTGTGACCAACGATATAATGTAGCTTGAGGATCTGCATCCACTAATAAGATACGATCTGTTTCACCATTAAACTGTTCTTTCGCAATAGCAACTGCAAGATTCGTAGCCGTATTACTCTTGCCAACTCCACCTTTTTGATGCGCAAGTAAAATAACTTTACCCATAATCATCGCCAACAAATTATTTACAATAAATATTACCATAATAAGATAATAATGACATTATCTTATTATCTTATTATCTAATAAAACATGATCTTTTAATACTTAGATAATCAAGCGAAAAGATTTAATCTTTTGTCATACCAATTAGAACTTAATTATGATAAGCAATTGAATCGTAGCGATATTGTTCGTTTTATTGCTAATAATTTGGCTAAAATGAGTGATGAAGATTTTATGGAATTTGTAATAAGGTAGTTATCTTATTATTTTATTAAAATAATAATTTTTTGTTAAAAGATCCTCTATCTGTCGCCAAACAATTTGTCGTCATTTTGAAGAACTAACTTACTAGGACCAAACTCTAATGCAAAATCATCTGATAAGTCTACCGTGTCTGCTTTGATTTCCTCATCAATTTTATTGATGTCCAGTTTTGCAGGCGAAACTGGGGGGTTTTTATTTTTTTTCTCTTTATACGCAAGGTGATCGTCTAAAGCTTTCATATCTTTTATGGGCACGAATGAGCTAAAGCAAATGCTTGCTAAGTGTCCTGGCTGGACAAAAACGCAGACGCGAGGAGGAAGTGTTAGGACTATATTGGTATTAATATAATTTTCTTCAAGTATTCCAACTGATCTCTGTTGTTCCCATGTTTCGCCACCAGTAGCACTAATTTCAGTTTTTTCTATTTTGGTGACTTCTTTTGTTATTGTCCCTGATAGGTTTGCAGCCCATTCAGCTGTTTCAAAATCAGCTCCACCGTAAATAGCTTTAATTTGTGAGTTAACGTTAATACTTTGATATACATACTTTGGATTAACTGTTTGATCCTCAATATTAAGCAAATCGTTTTGTGACTGATATGCCAACACAAAATTAACCCTAAATCCAACAGCAGTCGCTAAAGCCTGAGCAAGTGTCTTAGATGCAACGAAACTAACTTCATCGATTACCGCTGTAAGATGAGAGGTTCTTTCTTTATCATGTTGTCTTGCTGTTTGGATAAGTTCTGTAATAAATGTTTTTGTGGCAGTTTTAACTACAGAATCGTCTAGGCTTCCCTGTATATATACAACCGCTCCTTCTTTAAGTGCTTTTTCAATGCTGAACCCCCCTTTTTTAGGGCAGAGGCTTTCTATATTTGACCAGCGTGCTAGTTCGGCGTTAATTCTATTAGCCTCAGTTTCTTCCATAATATTTCTGAGTCCTTCAATATTTCTGGTTTTCTTGAAAGCTTTTTCAAGTTCTTTACGTTCTTGAGATTTATAATAGTCAGTTCCTGGATTTCCAGTTAATTCCAGTCCGAATGCGGCTTCGAGACGAGCAAGTCCATCTCGATCTGAACCCGCCAGAAAAGGTGCCCATTTTCCTATTCCTTCGTCATGAAGAGTTACATAGTAAAATTTACGCCCTGCCTCGATACAAGCTTGATACATGACATGAGGTGCAAATTTGTCTTTCTTTGGATCTATATAAAATAAGCAATCTCCTCTTCGAATGGCTTGATCCATTATTGTGCCCATGATTACACCCTTGCCAAATCGCGTTGGGCCTACGACCTGCATATTGGTTTCGTACCATGTGCTTGTTGGAATATGTATCGGCTTGTCCTTTTCATCTAACCCAACAAGTACATAGTTTTCTTTGTAATGTTTTTGGGATAAAAAATCTTTTGCTTTGAACCTGCTAATTTCTTCTCTAATGTCTGTGGGTGTTTCTTCTGTTTGCTTATTCCTTAAACGGCGAAGCATGGCAGACCAAATCGGTAAAGTGTATCTTTTGTATATAAACCTTAGGAGCCATCCTGAAGTTGCTGCACTGAATATAACAAACCAATTCAGCTTCGCTAGATTTATAAACCAGTTTAACCAAGCTTGTTGACTATCCGTTCTGTTCTGCATTGTCATATCGTAAAGATATAACATGACAAATGGCAGAATAAAAAGCCCCGCACCAATCCATAAAATTGTTTTCCTTATCCACACAAATAAAATTTGATAGAATGTTTGTTCATGATGGGTGCTTAAAGGGGACATTCCAATTAGACAGCCAATCAATATCATGCAAGCAAGAACTGGCCACCAATAATCATTACTCAACTCCATCAACGCATAGTTGACTTGACCGAACCAGTTGAGTACAGCGTACTCTGGAGAAGTTTCAGGCATTGTTTTTTATCTCTCATTAAAATAGCGGCCACCTCGGTCTTTCCCGATCGGAAAAAAGTCCTTTACTACACCATTTTCTACTTCAATTTTACCATCAATCTTACCCTCAATTTTATCATCAATTTTACCATCAATCTTTATTGTATGTAAAATTGATGATAAAATTGAGGGTAAGATTGATGGTAAAATAAGGATTCAGTACAATGCAAAGTGCTATCGCGTACAATGTATCCTGCTACACTTTTGGCACAAAAGTCGGGAGCGCCGCCTTTTGTTATAGGCTATGCCTCTTTGCTTTAAAGCCCTTCTGAACGAAGGGCTTACATCAAATTCACCATTGCACGCGGGGGAACGCCCCGCTTAGCAAGAGGGACAAGTCCCTCTTGCTGCGCATTGATCGCTGGACGCGATCAATACGCAGCAATTCACCCAGCCGCCGTCGAAGGCTCAGTCGTTTCCGACCGAGCCTTGACCCCCCGCCTTGCGTGTCTTCGTCCCTACGCTTCGCTTCAGTCCTCGTCGCTTTGTAGCCTTGCGGCTCGTCGCGATTGGGCTGAACGCCCAACCACCGAACGCGGGGGGTCAAGGCTCGTTGTCACTCCCCTCGACGGCGGCAGATCGGTTGTAATCTGCGCTCGCTGGGGCGAGCGCAGATTACAAGTTTCATCTTCGGCTGAACGCCTACGTCGAAACCGCATCTGGCAGCGCACCGTGGGCGGCGCTTCTGCCATTTCTCACGTGTGGACGTGAGACTGCGCCTAGATTCCGGTCGTAGAACGACCTCCAAACAGCCCGACTTGCTGAACGCAATTGTCGGGCTGTTTGGCAACAGCAACCTGGACGGTTGCTGCATTATAACGAGGTTTTCAAAACTTATGTTGATAAAGCAACGAGACACAAGCCTTAAATATCCAAAGGCAATAAAAGAAGAAAAGACGCGGCTTGTACTTGAATGGTTGCTAGAATTTCGATTTTCATCAATCAAGCTTCTAGCAAAACGAATTGGCAGTAACTATGTTAACTCAAACCGTTTTTTTAACTTGCTGTTGAACGATGGAATAATTCACGCATTCAAGAATGTTCACACAAAGAACGAGCGGTACGTCATGTTGACAACCGCTGGACTTTCTTATCTTGAAGTGCTTGGGAGGGATATATCTAAATCAACTACCCGCGTTCAACACTTGGGCCGGTATTCACATATTATTCACGACATGGCGGTTCAGTACGCAGTACTGAACCGCCTTGATCAGTTTGAGGAAGTTATTTGGGATAGGCATATAAACTTACAAGATTATCAAGAGAAGCCTGATGCAATAATGTTGTCTCCGAAGGGATATTGGGTTGCGCTTGAATACGAACGTTGGAGGAAGGATACCAAGAGGATCTTTATCAGTTTTATAAATCATTCAAGCGCACTATCAGCAAAGCATTATGCTGGCGTATTTTATTTGTTTGATAGAGAGGCCGACTGCAAGCACTATCAAAAATTATTTGATAGTGCTGAGTGGCCTAGATACAAGCGCGAAACCAAATCCGGAAAGGTAAGAACCCTTGATTCAAGTTTTAAACCAGACGATGTGAAAAATTTGAGAACATGTTTTGTTTTCATTCATGAGCCTGTTAAATAGAAATAGTCAGTGTACTATGATGTGTCGAATCATGATATTCTGATTATTCAATATTAAACAGGTTAGTTTACTTAAATGTTGCGCGTTTTTTATGCTTCTTGTATATTCCAGCTCGTTTTTTCGGGTGGTCTGATGGCGACTGAGGGGCTAAGTTCAAAAAATGAAGCTGAAAACTGTTGGATTAAAGCTGGAATCAAGTACCAGGTTGATCCGTGGCTACTTTACTCAATAGCGGAACAAGAAAGTAGTTTGAATACTTTGGCTATAAACGACAATCGTAATGGGTCACGTGATGTAGGTCTTATGCAGATAAACTCCTTTTGGTTTACTGAATTAGAGAAATACGGCATCTCTGAGCAGAGTCTATTTGACCCTTGTGTGAATATAAATGTCGGGGCTTGGATTCTTTCGCAATCAATACAGGTGTTTGGAAATAATTGGCGTGCAGTAGGAGCCTATAATGTCGGTGCAGGTAAGAATGAAAAAAAAGAAATGTTGCGTCAAAAATACGCAGAAAGTGTTTATAAGCGTTATCTTCGCCTTTCTAATAGCCGGATGTTCGAGTCTACCCAACCGTGAGTTACCTCACCAGTTGGGTATAAAACAGGTGCCTGGATTAAGCGAAGAACATCCTTCCGAATTTGTCTTTTGCGATACGAATGGTAGAGCGTGGGGATGTGAGAAAACAACCCTTAAAACTCCAGTAAGTTATGTCCCAATTGATAGTGGTGAAAATAAACTAATTACAGATCTTGTTAAGGGTGCAATTAAAGGGATTGCAGATGGTGCTGCTCAGTCTGTCAGAAATGCGACAATTAATGCAATCCCCCATAGTGAACTAACAAGCATTATTTTCTTTGAATTTGATAGCTCTGCACTTAGTACACAATCAAAACTGAGTTTGCTCGACGTTCTCCCAAAAGTTTCAGGAAAGAAAATTCTCATACACGGTTATACCGATAGTGTTGGAAGTGAAAATTACAATAATAAATTGGGCTTGAATAGAGCTAAAAGTGTTAAGAATTTCTTTATTAAGGCTAAGTCTAATACGGCTGAAATAAAAACGTTTGGTAACGGCCTTTGTTGCTATTTGGAACCAAATAGAACGGAGGAGCAAAGAGCTAAAAATCGGCGTGTAGAAATATTCGTTGTTAATTAACTGGTGTGCCGTAAATGTGATTGAGACGACACGATTGCGGCTTTTTTTAACTAGTTTCGAACAAAAATTTCATGGAGTTACAAAAAATGAAAAATGCAGTTGGATTGGCAACGGAAGGGCATAGTAGGGGATTTCTTACAGTATTTCTTGTTTTGTTATTAGCCTTTTTACCTGAAATTGCTTTAGCGGCATCAGTTGGTGTGGGAGGAGGTACCGGTGGTACGGAGTTCAAAGCGTTTTACAACTTTATTTATGCCGCAGCTACGGGTTATTTGGGTCGTTCAATTGCGATTGTGGGTGGTTTGATCGGTCTTGGTATTGGTGCTGGAACGGGTAAGGCTTTGCCTGCTGTGATCGGTGTGTTCCTAGCAATTTTTGGTGTTCTTGGTCCAACTATCGTGAATGCACTATTTACCAGTTCAATCATTTAATCAGGATGTTACAGACTAACCAAAAACGGGGTTAGTCTGACAACCTGCGAGGTGGATTATGGAAGAAGAAGATTATTGGATTCCTCGGAATCTTGATGCCCCACCTTTGATGTTTATGTGGGAAGCTGACAGTGCCATCTTAGTTCTATTCTGGCTTATTGTTGGCGGTGTTTTGAATATGTTTTTGTTGGGTGTTGTTCTGGCCATTTCATTTGGGCGTGGATACGCCTATCTCAAAGAAGAAGGTGGTAGAGGTCTTTTGATGAAGATTTTGTTTTGGTACACGCCTTCTGAACTTTGGCTTTCAAAGCGTATCCCCTCTCATATTAGGGAATACATCGGTGGATAAGAAAAAATATAATTCAACAGTGGTTAACGCTAACTATAAAGCGACATTATGGATGGGTGTAGCCGCACTATTGTTGGTATCAAATATCATGTTGTCAGGTTTTGTAATTACAGCCGATACATCTGAAAAAACGGTTATTGTTCCGCCACAAATAGATAAACCATTTTCTATTCAAGGCAATAATGTTAGCCCTGAATACATCGAGCAAATTGCTAGATATTTTTCACAGCTTTTGCTTACTTATCATAAGCAAAATGCTCAGTCACAGTTTGATACGGTTCTGCACTATATGGATCCATCTGTATATAGCGAAATGAAAACGCGCTTTTCGCTAGATTTCGACAGAATTTCAAGAAATGACATTAATAGTGTCTTCTATTTGATGGGCATTCATATCAAAAAGAATGTTGCGATCATTACCGGAGAGCTGAACGGATTCATCGGTAGCCATTTAGTTAGTAAAAAACAAAAAACCTATGAGTTGCGTTTTAATTACAATGGAAAATTGACGATTACCGGTTTTAATGAAATGCAAAAAGATTCAGTAGGTTCTTACAATGTCGTGAAACCAGATGATGAGATTTTTATTGAAGCGCAGCCTGAATCTACGACATTTACCGAATCGTTCGGAAGTGAGGTAAAAAATGATAATGAATAAGTTGATAGCACCTCTAGTTATTAGCCTTATGTTATCTAGCGTAAATAAGGCTCATGCAGCGCAAGAATTTAGAGTAAAAGACGGTGACACGGTTACGGTGAAAATTTCATCTCGTGAATTAACGAGGATAACAGTCGATGGTGAGGGCCGGTTAGATAAAGTGTGGGGTGCATCTGGTGTTTTGGAAATAAACCCTGATAAAGAAAATGGCGAAATTTTTGTACGACCCTTAAGGTCTGCACCCACCGCTTTTAGTTTTTTTGTACGCGATGATTTAGGTGCAACTTATACGATAGTTGCGAAGCAACATGATATTCCATCTGAAACCGTGTTGCTAAAAACTGCATCACCAAGGAAAAATATTGGTAGAGGATCTGAATATCGGTCAACTCCTTACATCGAACGCGTTAAACGCCTCATGAAAGGTATGGCTTTAGGTGAAGACGTTCCCGGCTATACGTTTGAGGATGCAGAGAAGAAAGTGCCTTTGTGGGCTGAAACCAACATTACTCTTCGAAGAGTTTACACTGGTTACGATCTCTTGAGTGAGATCTACACATTAGAAAATATCAGTGATAAGGAAATGGTATTCAATGAGCGGGAGTTTCTTGATTTCGGTGATAATGTTAAAGCTGTTGCTTTAGAACAATTATCTTTGGCTAAGGGTGAAACAACATTTATATATGTTGTTCGTCAATCACTGGAGGCTAAGTAATGGAAGCACCATCTAAGATAAAACGTAGACAAATGATGATTGCCGGAGGTGGTTTTTCTGCGTTTATTATTTTGATGATGTCCGGAATGTGGCTTTCAGATCCAAACAGAGGAAAGCCTACTCCTCTGCAAATTCAAGCAGAAAAAGCACAAGAGCTAATGAAAGATTTTACTGCTAAAAGCAGTGGTTCAGTTACTGCTGAAGAGACTTGGATAGCTTTATCTGAAAAGCAACTCAAAGAACTTCAAACTGAGAATAAAATACTTCGTGACCGATTGGACGATCTAGCTAGAAATTTTGAGCAAGGCAATTCTCTTCAAGCACCACCAGTAAATCTGCCGCCTGCTCCTACTTCTATCGTTCCGCAGACTCCAGTGGTAAGTAAATCACCAGAAACAGGAGAAATCACACAAATATTTGTTAATAATTCTTTACCGCCGCCGCCGCCACCTCAAAATTCGGGCAATTTTAATTCGAATGGCCAGGTGACTGGTCAGCCCATTAGCACTATTCAGGTGATTAGTCTTTCTGATGAACCAGGTAACACAAGTGAAGGAGTGAAGTCTAAGAATGTTTCTCACTATTTACCAACGGGTTCTTTTGCTACTGCTGTTTTGCTGTCGGGTATGGATGCCCCGACTGGCGGGCAATCAAAGAGTCAGCCAATACCTGTTTTGCTTCGAGTTATTGATGCTGGACAGTTACCGAATTATTGGAACAGTGATATTGATAATTGTCACGTTACGGGTGCGGCTCATGGTGATATTTCAAGCGAACGCGCTCACATTCGCTTAGAAAATATGACATGTATTTTAGTTAATGGGGATGTAATAGAAGAGTCAATTAGGGGCTATGTGGCAGGTGAAGATGGTAAAGCTGGGCTACGTGGTCGCCTAGTTTCCAAGCAAGGCTCACTCATAGCTAAATCTCTCTTAGCTGGGGTTGCGTCTGGTATCGGAAGTTCTATATCTCAGCAATACCAACAAGTTTCAACAAGTGCGTTAGGAAATGTCACAACTATCGATCCAAATAAAGCACTCGAATCAGGTTTGGCACGGGGCACGTCAAATTCGCTTGAAAAAATTACAGATTTTTATATAGCACGAGCTAATGAGACTTATCCGATCATTGAAGTCGATGCTAACCGGATTGGAGAGATCATATTGTTGGGTGGTACTGATTTCGGGAAAGATCTGATTGGCAATACTAGGAAACATAGAGAATGAAAAAGTTAATTTTAATATGGTTTTTAAGCGTATTAAGCGGCTGTTCTGCAAGGTACACATGCGGTCAGTTTCCTCAATCTGGTTGTCAGCCGGTGTCTACTGTATATGATCGCATAAATGATGGTTTCCATGACTACAGACGAACTCTTTATGATGAAGAAAAGAAAAGTAAAAGCGGAAGAAAGGAAGAGAATGTTTCGGTCAATGCAGGGCAGGATCACCGAACGTTGAATTACTCAACGCCCGGTGATCCTATTCTCACTAAGCCAGTGACATTGAGAATCCTTTTCAACTCATGGCAGGATAAAGATAAAGATTTGAATGCAGGTAGCTTTATTTATATTCGTTTGAGAGATTCAGAATGGGTAGTAAACAAGTAACATTAGCAGATCGTTATCATACAATAAAACGCAGATTCACAGATAAAATTAAGTCATCTCTTGTTAATGATGTTCCCCCAGGTGTTCATTTGAAAAACGGGGCTAAAACTCCAACTTTAGCGATGATGAAATCATTTTCAAAAAGGTATCTTTTGGCATCTATATTACCGTATGAAGCCTATGAGGATGAAACTGGAATCTATTACAATCGGGATACCATTGGTTTTATGTTGTACGCCAGTCCTGCGACTGGCGTTTCCCCGACAGAATTAAAAACACTTAATAGTTTTTTTAACCAATCACATAAGTCAGATACACTTATCCAAGTGTCAGTAATTGCAGATCCTAATGTTGAGCCTATATTAAATCGTTGGGCAGAAACAAAAGGAAATGCAAGCGATAAAGCAATAGGGGATATTTTCGAGACTCTTGCTAATAATCGTGTTGATTATATGCAAAAAGGCAAATGGGAATCTCTCTTTACGGAGCAGGCATTTTTGCTTCGTAATTTACACTTAGTTGTCTCTTACACGATTCCGGTACCCAAAGGTCTTACGGCTGTTGATATGGCTGACGATGATGTGCAGCAGCTTATACGGATAAGAGAAGCTGCAATCGGCATATTAAGGTCTGCGAACATATATTCACAAAACATGGATCCTGATTTGTTCATTAATATTATGAATGGTCTGCTTAATCCATCCAAAAACCACCAACCAAGGCTTTACTATGATGATAACAACATTATAGCTAGTCAGATGGTTGATCAGGATACAATGGCACTTTTTGATTCGGGAGCGTCAAGTCTTATTCATAAAGATGAAGCATTCTCTATATTGCCGTATCACGTTAGACAATTTCCTCGGATGTGGCCCGGCTATAAGAATGGACAGTTAATTGGTAGTTTTACTAATAATATGCTGAGAATACCTTGTCCATTTATCGTGACGCTAACGGTCAATGCAGCTGATCAAGTGTCAGCAAAAGGTAAAGTTAAGCGTAAATCTATGCGTGCAACTCAAATGGCTGATTCACCCACTGGTAAGTATGTACCGCAGTGGAAAGAGAGAAAAGTCGATTGGGATTATACAGCAAAGAAAGTTGATAACGGCAATAAACTGATGGATGCCTTTTATCAAATTGTCCTGTTTGCTCCGCAAGGGAGAGAACAGGCATGTGAGCAGTCATTAAAATCAGTTTATGAATCGTTAGGTTGGGTTATTTCAAAAAGCCGTTATACACCTATTCATTCACTCCTGGGCGCATTACCGATGGGATTGTGCCAAGAGTCTAAACGTGCATTACAGGTTTTTGGTTACTTTAACAGTCGTTTATCTTGGACTTGTACAAACATAGCTCCTTGGATAGGCGAGTGGAAAGGTACTAAGACACCAATGATGCTGTTTAACGGTCGAAGGGGTCAGGTAACATATTTTGATCCATTTGACAACGATAAGGGTAACTACAACATGAGTTGTAGTGCAACATCCGGCTCCGGTAAGTCGTTTTTTACGCAAGAATGGGTTTTTAGTTGCCTTGGCTACGGTGGGCGAGCATTCATCATTGACGCTGGCCACTCATATAAAAACCTATGTAGGTTACTGAAGGGAACGTATATCGATTTTGGTACTGGGCGACCGAATGTGAATCCATTTACGAAGGTGTTTAGCCCCGAAAATATCGAGAGGGTAGAAAAATTAGCAGATGAACAACCTACTGAATACAGTGTTGATGATTACATCAATGACATGATGCCAATGTTAAAGTTGTTGCTTAGTGTAATGGCTTCGCCTAATTCTGAGTTACCGCCTAAGCTCTCAGCTTGCTTAGAAATAGCTTTGTCTGCTGCTATTAAAGAGCATAGAGAAAAGACAACTATTACAAAAGTTGCTAAAAAGTGCCTTGAACAGAAAAATGAGCTTGGTGAAACCCTTGATTACGCTAAAGACGTGGCACTCATGCTACATAGTTACACCGATGAAGGGATGTTTGGTCGTTACTTTGAAAGTGATAACAATATCGACTTAGACAACTCATTTGTTGTACTTGAACTGGATGCTTTGAACGCGAAGGGCGATCTTCAAAGTGTTGTTTTGCTTATTATGATGATGCAAATCAACCAGGTCATGTACTTAAGCGGTAATAAGAAACAGCGTAAGCTTTGTATTATTGATGAGGCTTGGCGTTTGCTGGGTCGTGGCAGGGCTGGTCAATTTATTGAGGAAGGTTATCGCGTCGCGCGTAAGCACGGTGGTAGCTTTATGACAATTACGCAAAAAATCAGTGATTACTATGCTTCGGAAACGGCTAGGGCTGCGTATGCAAACTCGGATTTTAAAGTGTATTTACGTCAAGATCCCGGAGAGTTAGCTGAAGCTGAGTCAAAGGGGCATATTAGCAATAGTAGTGGAAAAGTTGATGTAATCCGATCTCTTGAGACAATTCAGGGAAAATATTCTGAATTGGCTGTGGATTCGCCTGATGGCCTTGCTGCGTTGCGTTTTACTGTTGACCCGATCACTGAGAAGCTTTACTCAACGAAAGCTGAAGAAGTTGATTTTATACGAGAAGCAGAAGCTCAGGGAATTCATATTTTCGATGCTGTTCAGCAGTTGATTAGCAGAGGCGGTAGTCGTTGAGTTAATGCTCAGGGCCGCTCTTTACCGCGCCCTGAAACCCAGGTAGGCCATTAAAACGATCCGAACAGACTTTGCTAGTTCATATCGTTTTAATGGCTTGTTTTTTTATGAGTCAAAGTATATTATTTCGATTCTTCGTTGTTGTGTTGTTTTGAATATGAAAAATATTATTGTTTCACTTATATGTGGTTTGTTAGGGGCGATGATTTTTACAGTTGCTAATAACTATTGGTATTCACGTCCAATCGCAGTGGTTAAGTTGGATGAGATCATTGCTTCACACTTGAAAGAGTATGGGGATAAGGAACTGACTGACGATGAACGTAAGTTAGCGAGTGAATCTTTTGCTCAGTCTCTTGACTCGGTGATGAAACAGATGGGTGATGAGCAGCGTGTCACGTTGTTAGTTGCTCCGGCTGTTGTTACCGATGTTCCTGATTATACAGAGTTTGTAAAAGCCGAAATTCGGAGAACCATGAATGGAAAGTAAGGAAAAACCAACTGATGATCATAACCGATTGAAGCGTTTTAGAAAAAATCTGTTTCGTTCTTTGTGCGGTATAGTTTTTATTATTTTGTTGGGTTGGGGGGCTTCCCCATTCGTTAAAATCGGTTTTAACGGTACTGACAGTGTCGATGGTTATTTGTTTCTTATTGTGAAAGATGTAATACCTGAAAAAGGTGAACTTGTAGCGTTTTGGCCACCTGAAAACGCATTTTACCAGAATATTTGGTTTGTTAAATATATGAAGGGTAAAGCCGGTGATGAGGTTGTTCGTAGGGGGCAATCTTTTTACATTAATGGCGAGTACATTGGTGACGCAAAAACAGAATCAAATGGGGGTGTAACATTGCAACCAAGCGATGGAGGCATGATACCAAAAGGATATTATTCAGTTTGGGCTCAACATGAAGATAGCTTTGATAGCCGTTATAAACAAATTGGCTGGATACCTACAAACAGCATCATTGGCCGTGCTTATCGTATCCTGTGATGCAGTTGCTAATGATCTTGGGGTTATGGGGAAAACTTATCCAATTATTGAGCGTGACCTTATAGATGTTATTCACGAACGTATTCAAGAAAAGACTAAATCCGGTGAGCTAGATGAACTTCACCATGGGATGAAAGATCGTTCAAAAGAATATGCCAGAAGGCCGCCAGGGATTGACTTGCCTCGCGCTAAGGAATACCGGGCGGTGGAAGTGAATCCGGTATATACACTGGAAGATGATATTGTTGATGCTGACGGAAAGGTTCTCTTTAAAGCCGGAACTAAAGTTAATCCACTTGAGATAAGACCTTTAACAAAAACGCTTTGCTTTATTGATGCTGATGATTCAGAACAGGTTATTTGGTTGCAAACGTATTGTGCTCAAGATCCAAGAAATAAGTTAATTCTTGTAAATGGAGATTTTCAGCTTTTGTCTAACCAAACTGGTTTGCGATTGTATTTTGATCAACGAGGTTATTTGGTAGGGCGGTTTGGTATTGCTGCTTTACCCGCTGTGATACGGCAAAGTGGGAGGGTGCTGTATGTTGAAGAATTTCCGATTAAGTAGTTTGTTCTTGTTTCTATCCTTAACGGCTGAAAGTGGTAGCAGTGTAGGGCCATGTAAGGGTAGATTTCCCAATCCCGTCACGGATGTATGTTGGTACTGCATGTTTCCCATCAATATTGGGGGAATATCGCTGTCAGCTCTAGGACAGGTTGATAATGGGGATCCTTCACCACCGTTGATATGTTCATGCCCCGCGCCATCGCCTGTATTTATCCGGTATGGTGTGGGTATTGGTTTTTGGGAGCCTGCTAGAGTTGCTGAAGTGGTGCGAACTCCAATGTGTTCACCGACACTTGGTGGAATAACTATAGGAAGTGTGAATGCTCCTGGCGGAACGCACGAGAATGAACCTGGTGGGCAGGATTCAGCTTTTTACCACGTACATTGGATTCAATATCCTGTTTTGAATTGGTTGGGAATGGCAATAACTAATGGAGCTTGTTTTATTAATGAATCGTTTGATATGGCATATCTATCAGAATTTGATCCGTTATGGGATGACGATGAGCTTTCTTTTATTCTTAACCCCGAAGCAACTTTATTTGCAAACCCAATAGCTCAAGCTGCATGTGTTGCAGATAGCGTTAAAGCAAGTGTATCGATGTTTGGTTTGGATCCGTTGTTTTGGTGTGCAGGTTCGCAAGGATCGCTATATCCCTTGAGTGGAACACATGCCAATCATCTAAGTGGAATTGACAGTTCATTGGCATTAACTCATACGATGATTTTTAAGTTGCATCGTGAGTTGTTAGCTAAGGATACGTCTACTTATGGGGCGATATGTGGCGGTGTCTCGCAACCAATTCTTCGTAAGAATCAATATAAACAAAACATGATGTATCCAGTACCTCAAAATACATTTGGATTCGGGCTTGGTGTTCCTTCAGCCTTGTGGGGTGCTGGACGTGAGTTCCCTTATAAAGGTGAAGATTTCACTTATTTGATTTGGAGGAAGCGTAAATGTTGCGCGTTTTAATTATTGCTATGGGGTTTATGGCTACGTTATCACATGCAGAGCAAAAGTATAAAGAGCCGGATGCAGAGTTGATTCAGCAACAAAGAGACGTTATGCAGAATTCTCTTAAAGAAACAGACATAATAATTAGGGATTTAACCTTAGATAAAATATTGAACCAAGAGCGAGGTAAATTAAATGTAATGCCTCAGAGTTTACCTGGTTTAAATGTTGATATGCCCGCATTTTTGGAAAAAGAACGTGATGATCGTTATCTAGCTAAAGCGTTGGCTGCGGAACAGTCGATTAATGAGCAGGAAGCTGCATCCATCGAAGCTAAGTATCCAATTGGGTTTGTCAGCCTATCTATGCCCGAAACACAAATTAAGTCTTTGATGCAGGAAGCGTTTCAGTTACGTGCTGCAATTGCTGTTCGTGGGCTGATTGATAATGATTTCGAGAAAACGATTATTAAACTTAAAGAGTTGGCCGGAGACAAAGATGGTGGAATTTTAATTGATCCAACATTATTTCGTCGATTCGAAGTAACGGCTGTTCCTACGTTTGTATTGCCACTTGAGCCATTGAAAATGTGCAATGAGGAAGGATGTCTTACACCGAAGCATGTTAAAGCTACAGGTTCAGCTACTTTTCAATATTTTCTGGATTTAGTGGCCAGAACTGGCGATGTAAATGAGAAATCGGAAGCTAAAGCATGGTTAGCGAAGTATGGAGAATAAGAATAAGAATAAGAATAAGAATAAGAATAAGAATAAGAATAAGAATA
>NZ_CM008325.1 GCF_002464935.1 Candidatus Enterovibrio escicola | reverse complement strand
GAATGCTTGTCTGTGTTCAAGGTCTTAGGCTGAGTGTCTACATCATAGTATCTTAGGCACCGTTTCAAGAACTGATAAGCCGCGTTTTTATTACGTTTTTGTGAGAAATAGAAGTCCAGTGTCTCGCCTTGCTTGTTGATAGCTCGATACAGATAATGCCATTTCCCTTTCACCTTGACGTAGGTTTCATCGAGCTGCCACAAAGAATCTGCTCGGATGAATTGATGGCGACGTAACTTCTTGCGTAATGCTGGGGCATATTCCATGAACCAACGATAAATGGTCGAGTGGTTAACCGAAACCCCTCGCTCTGCCAGCATGTCGCTGAGGTTGGCGTAGCTCATTGGGGTCAAACCATACCAGCGCAGGCACCAAAGAATGATTTCAGGAGCAAAGTTTTTCCATTTGAATGCGGGATTGGTTATTGAGTCACTAGATCAGAAAAGACAGAACTAAATTCTGAGTCTTGGTTGATTTTTTTGCAACAAAGCCATTCTCAGTACAACATCTCAAGAGCAATGCAATGATCTAGAAGGGAAAAGCACTATTCCTGAACTTGATCATGTAGCGGCTGCAATGACGTTAGCTGCTGAAAAGTTCGGCTCAGTGAAATTGACGGGCACAAAAGCATTTAAACAACAAGTGATAGATGTTGCTATTGCTAAAAATCTCAACATTGTTTTCGACTCGCCCAAACTACAACAAATGTTTATTGAGCAGAAATCGGCACATGAGCAAAAACAAGTAACTGAAAATAAACAAGATAATATTGCAGACAAGCCCGTTCATAGTAATGAACAGCAACAAAACAGAGGGCTTGACAAGGAAGTAGAAGATGATTTTATATTGTGACGTACTTACCCTCTAAGTACGCGATATCTTCCCAATAAGTAATAATTCCTGTAAAACATGAAACGTCGTTTTGTCTGGAATAACTTTCTAAAATACCGCACTGATGCGTACTCTGAGCGAGGTGAGTCTATTGCGCATTTGACTAGTATTTTTTAGCCAACCAAAATTAACCAAAAGAAAGGAAGCCATTTATGAAATTGAAACTTATCGCCGCTTGCTCTAACCGTTTTGTCAGGCTGTGGCATTATTGAAAAACAGGTTGCCAGCGAAGAAAGCCTGAAACAAAAGGCGTCGTTTGCCATCGGCACGCAGCCAAACAACATTTCAATTACCAACGTGCAGTCTGGCCTTGAAAAAATTACTTTCGATGCCGAAGCTAATGGCTCGCAATATAGCTGCTACTACACAACGGCAATCGTGGTGAAGTCAGACGCCATCTGTAGGAAAATGAATGCGCAAGCTGACACCAAACTCAAACCAGCAACAGAAGAAAACCAGGGTCAATGTAACGCGCTCCTGAAAGCTGCAGGTCGTTGTAAGTAGTTGAGTTAATCCAATGGACAAAAGCATGGAAGAGCTGGAAGCTGCCTAATCAAGCATTGGTAAACCGTGGCTCAGTGACTTTTTGGATAGAGGATGCTGCCATTAAGGCATGGCATTGTCTAAAGCATCACGGTCATCGTGACCGTGGGTTTATCTTTTCGGGGTAGACAGGGATTCAGCAAACGAACCCACTATCTGCATCATCATACGTCTAGCAGGGGCTGAGGTATCGATTGATTCTGTGAGACTCAAAAAGGTCGCTCCAGCAATTTCTGTTTTTTCTAAGATCGTTAGCAAATCTTTTAACGACCGCGATAGTCGGTCTAGTTTTCAAACTACCACCGTATCGCCGGGGCGCAATTGCTCAAGCAGACGGTGTAACTCAGGTCGATCCCAGCGGCCGCCAGAGGCTTGTTCCTCGAAGACCAGTTTGCACCCAGCGCTCTTGAGCGCTGCTACCTGTACTTGGGTGTTTTGATCTTGAGTTGATATTCGTGCGTAACCACATTTCATTGTTGCGATAACCTGTTGCCATTTGTTTTTATTTTGCAATATATTTGTGCAACGCGCAAAACCTTGATTCTGCCTTGCGTTAATAACCGTTGCACAAACGAACGTTTTTACAATAGAGGAAAGTCTGCATGCCACGCAAACAACCATTGTTAACTCAACTAGAGCGTGAGGAGCTAAAAAGTATTCCTGGCGATGAATCGACGCTAATTCGGTTAACGTCATTCACACAGAAAGAAAAAGATCTCATCGAAGACTATTGGGATGACATATTAAGGCTTGCCTCATCAATTAGACAGGGATCTGTGACCGCGTCTCTAATCTTGCACAAGCTAGGAAGTTACCCGAGGCAAAACGGTCTAGCACTCGCGCTAAGGGATTTTGGGCGGCTTGAGCGTACGTTATTCATGCTGGAGTGGATTCAAAGTCCGGAGCTCAGACGACGAGTCCAAGTGGGTTTAAACAAAGGTGAAGCTCGTAATGCGCTTGCACGCACCGTTTTCTTTAACCAACTGGGTGAAATTAGAGACCGTAGTTTTGAGCAACAGCGCTACCGCGCCAGCGGCAATTGTTCTTTGGAATACAATCTACTTGAAAAAAGCAGTAGAAATCCTTAGAAAACAAGGTATAGAGGTTGATGACAAGCTTCTTCAGCATATATCGCCCTTGAGCTGGGAGCACATTGCATTAACTGGAGAGTACCGTTGGCCAAGCCCTTAGTGTAGGATAATTTACTACTTCCCTGTCTACCACTAATAGATGTATCTATCTTTCAATCTACAAAAGACAAGATAGTCAATATATAAGTTATAGCTATTTTTCTATGTGTGTATCTTTAATAAGATCTGCCAGTATTTCTAAGGTTATTCTATCTTTATCTGATAAATGGTCTTATAAGGATAGTAACCAGTATAATTTATTTTGTATTTCAATAAAAATTGTGCTATCATATTTTTGGACAAAAAGATCTTTTTAAGATCTTGCCTGCTCATATAAAATCGCAAAACTGTCATTACTGGCAAGACTCGGGCAGTGACTATATAGACAGATATCAGCCTAATTATATGATTTTTAATACTTTATTTGCCGGTCGTGTGTTCAACACGTTTATTTCCGTATAAAAATAAATTCTTTCATGGATTACAAATTCTTGTTAAGACACAGGACATCTGCAGTCATCGACACTTGGGTTACCTGTCAGACCAACGAACCATTCAACTTATTGAATACATAACTTAGTTTACTTTTTTAGGCAAAAAATGAGCGATTTAAAGCAGTATCTGCATGAATGTAATTTACAATTAGGAGATACTTTAAAAGTAGATAATATAACCATCTCTGTTTATAAGAAATAATCATGCAAGAAAGTATCTTCTTTAAATTAAGCTCTGGCTTATATAAGCACCTAAGCAAAGATAAAGTTTATCTATTATTATCTATAATCTTTGCCATTTTATACTTACCTCATGTATTTATTATAGTAGAAGATTTAGGTTTAATTCTTGGTTTTGAGGTTGATCCAGGTAGCCATGTTGTTGCTATAGAAAATCTTTTTAATCCTCCTTACTATAATATGCAAGGTGGTTATCATAGCAAATTCTATGGTTGGACATATTTTGCAATTAACTTTGTTTTATTAGCACCAATTAAACTCTTTTTCTGGCTTACAGGTACAGAAAATAACTTAATACTGTATATTAGTATAAGGTTTATCTTGTTTATGATAGGGTTAATATCTGTGCTAGTTTTTTATGAAATAGCTAAAAAACTATTTAACAGTATTGTACTTGCTGGATGTGCTAGCATTTTATATATCATTTCGCCTGTTGGTGCACAATTATTCTATTTCATACATCCTGAAACTACAGGGCTTATGTTTATATTTTCAGGCATACTAGCTTTGCTAAAGTTCATAGATAATCCGCAAGATTATAAACTTTATTTTGCAGGATTAATCTGCTTAGTGTTAGCAACATTAAGCAAACAAATCTTTTTCTTCATGTCACTACCTATCTTATTTTCTTTTCTACATTTCTATTGTAAAGAACAACAACAAAAATATATGCAGTTCGTATTTTCTATGGATTTTATAAAAATTCTTGGCAGGACAACTTTATTAGCACTAGCTATATTATTTATAATTCATCCCTTTGCTATTTTAGATTTGACAAACTTCATTGAATATCAAATAAATTTAAGTACTAGTTGGATAACTAGTAAATATGCTATGTCTTTTACAGATTCATTAATATCTTGGTATAAGTTATTAATGTCTGTCTCCGTCATTCAACTCTCTATTATATTACTACCCATAACTTTTGTAATAACTTTATTAATGTATATTAATAAGAAAAGAGCCAGCTTATTTTTATATATAACAAATACTATAGGCTTATTCTTTGTTCTTTGTATCACTATTATTGGTAATAGAACAATGATTAGTGGTCATTATCTACAACCTTTATATCCATTCTTTGTACTAAGTTTATTTGCCATAATGAATTATGTATCAAATATTACGGATATTCGATTAAAGCACTTAAGGCTATTTGCTAACACATCTTTTATTTATTCTGCACTACTTACTATACTGTCAAACCTCTACACACTTACACCAACACTTATTACTAGATTACTATATAAGGAGGGTATAGCATATAAAACTTATGAATATGTTAGTAAACATTTAGTACCCACAGATAAATTAGTTTATGACCAATATGTAGCATTGCCTGATAAGATGAAATCTCAAGGTTGCCATTACTGGCAGGGTTGTGGTACTGATTATATAGATAAATATCAGCCTAATTATGTTATGTTTAATGAAATGCTGACAGCATTTGGTAATGCTGGTTCAGGGCAACAACCTACAGAAACATTAAGATTAAAAAAGTATATTAAGGATTATAACTTGCAGCTTATAGATAGTATTGAAGTTAAAGATACCAAGGTGTTAATATACAAGAAAACACAGTAACCACAGAGTTATCAATTAAACGAAAAACATTTGTGACCTAAATAGCTAAATATTACTATTAAAACAGTAATAACAAACTGTGATATAACTATATCTTGTGCTAATACATCTACCATTAAATATAATAATAATACATTTATGCCAAGCATAACTAAGTAAGTTAAGTAACAACGCATAAACTCCTTTAGGTAATTACCTTTGGTTTGAAAAACTAAAAACTTCAACATTAGAAATGCTACTACTACCGCAATAAGGTTACTGCTGACTAAAATTATTAGGTAGTTAGAATAATCATCTGCTAATAAGCAAAGCAGAGTAAATACCACAAAACCAAAGATAGTATTAAAACCACCAACTAGGATAAAACGGATCTTTTCAGGTAGAGTAAAAAATATTTTTAATGCTGGTGTTGGCATTATCATAAATATTCTACTATCTTAACTAAAGAAGCAGCATCTATATTATTAGCTTTACGTAAAAACCTCTGGCTACCTGTATGATTAAGTTTGTTATGCTCTATACCACAGCGCACTAATTTAGCATGCTTACCTAAAGATGAGATACTTTCCGCAATAAAACTGCCAATACCACCATAAGTTATATGTTCTTCAACACTAATTAATGCTTTAGTTCTAGCTGATATTTCTCTAATTGATGAAGCTAGCTGTGGATCTGGCGACATTAAGCTTAATATACCAACTTCTATATTTTTTACTTTAAGTAGTTTAGCTGCCTCACAAGCTTCTTCGAGCACAGTACCAGAGCAAATAAAGTTAATTTTTTGTTCTGGTAATACTGCTATCAAGTTACTAGTTACTGCTGTATTGTGAATATCTGCTTCACCGCCACGTGCTAGCCTTAGATAGGTTGGTTTATTAGCACCGAGTATTTGAGCCATAGCATGTTTAAGCTCGTATCTGTCAGCTGGGATATAAGTATTTATATTAGGTAAGCTTCTAATGAAAGAAACATCTTCCACCCCTAAGTGAGTATAACCATGAGTACCATAGGGTAAGCCACCACCTACAGCTACTATAGTTACATCTAGGTTATGATAACAAATATCATTTCGTATTTGCTCTAGGCAACGTGCTATAGCAAAGTTTACAATCGAATAGGTAAATACTTTTTTACCAGACATAGCCAAACCTGCTGCCATACCAGTCATATTTTGTTCTGCTATACCTACATTGATAAATCTCTCAGGAAATTGCTCCGCAAATTTATCAAGCACTCCATAGCCAAGATCTCCGCACAGAAGATAAATATCTTTATTGCAGCTAGCTGCAGCAACTAAATTATCAACAAAACTATTTCGCACCGCTTACCTCTGCTAGTGCTTGTTGCAGTTGTGCATCATCAGGGTATTTGTAATGCCATGCGAGGTTGTTTTCCATAAAGCTCACCCCTTTACCTTTTACAGTATGGCAAATAATTACTGTGGGTGCGGTGGTTTGTTGGGCTGACTCTATGGCATCTATAAGTTGTTGGTGGTTGTGTCCATCTATTTCATCTACTTGCCAGTTAAAAGAGAGCCATTTGTCTTTGAGGGGGTGCAGATCAAGTACATTTTCAATACTGCCGTAACTTTGAATTTTATTATAATCAAGCAAGACAATCAGGTTATTGAGTTTGTGATGTCCAGCAAATAAGGCTGCCTCCCAAGTAGTGCCTTCATCACACTCACCATCACTAATCAGCACATAGACCTTACTAGCTAGTTTATCTGCTTTAAGTGCTAAACACATACCAGTACCAATTGGCATGCCATGGGCTAAAGAACCAGTTGATGCCTCCACTCCGGGTACATGTTTGTGGGTAATATGCCCTGATAGGGGTTTACCATCGTCACAATATTCACTGAGCCACTTTTTAGGGAAAAAACTTTTATGTGCGAGAGCTGCATAAACTATAGCAGTGGCATGCCCTTTGCTAAGAATAAATCTATCACGCTCTTGCCACTTGGGATTGTTGGCATCAAACCGCATTACATGATCATAGAGTACGGCAACTATATCAGCAATTGAGAGACAGCTGCCAATATGTGAAGACTTAGCCTGATGGATCATGTTAATTACATCATGTCTGATGACACGGGCAAATTCTTGGGTTGTTTTTATCGGCATTTTTCTAAGTATATTATATTATTTATTATTAATTGGAGGATATACCTCACTGACAATAAAGTTAGGTCGAACCTTTACTTCTTCGTAAATTAAGCCAATATATTTACCAATTATTCCAAGGAAAATAAACAAAAAGCCAAACATCAATAATACTACTCCCATAATTGAGCCATAACCAGCAAATGGTACACCATATAAGAATGCTTTTATAACGGTATATGCCAAGAAGAAAAAAGAAGACACGGAAACCAATATGCCAACATACATCACCATCTGTAATGGGATATAACTATGAGCAAAAATACCCTTCATGGCTAAACTTAACACATGCAAAGTATTAGCTTTAGAATGACCAGAGTGCCTAAAGGGTCTCTCGTATGGGATACCTATAGACTTAAAGCCTATCCAAGCAAACAACCCTCTAATGAAACGATTTCTTTCATGCATTTGGTTAATAACTAGATAAACTTTTTTATCAACTAAGCGAAAATCACTAACATTTTTTGGCAACATACCTTTAGTCATAACATTAACTAACCAATAAAAGAGCTGTGAATTACTTTTTCTAATAAAGCTTGTTCCAGAACGCTTAGAGACAATTTGATACACATTTTCATAACCCACTTCCCATTTCTTGATGAATTGAGAAATAAGTTGAGGGGGATCTTGTAGATCTCCAGCCATCATTACAGCAGCATCTCCGTTAATAAAAGTTAATCCAGCAGTTATGGCTCCGTCAGTTAGAAAATTTCTAGCTAACTTAACAACATTAAAGCGTTTATCATTATTAGCTATCTTTGTTGCTACGCACCATGTGGTATCTTGCGAGCCATTATCAATAAAAAACACTTCAAATTCATAGTCATTATTATTAGTAAACAGTTCAATTAATTGTTTATATAGTTCTTCCAAGTTACTTTCTTCGTTGTAAGCAGCTACTACTATTGATATAAGTTTTTTATGTTCTTTTATTTTAGTCATAAAGTTAACTGTAGTCTTGATGGCATTGTAACGTTTTTATTATCGCATCCTGTAAATCAGTATAGATATTCACACCTAATCTTGTTATAGCTTTATTAATATTAGGTGTATAAACACTGCTGTTGCTATCTTTTCCTAGAATTCTATATTTGATAGGTGTATTAGTAGATGAGATAATAGTTTGTGCTAACTCTTCAATACTGTAAGCCTGATCAGCACCAACATTATATACACTAGCAGTTTTTGCCTTAGTTAAAATAACCAATAACCAAATGATTAAATCAGCAGCATACATATAACTCCTAACTGATTTACCATTTCCAGATATAATAATATCTTGATTATTCAATACATTATGCAAAAAGTTACCTATAGCAAAATGAGTATCTAAAGGTAACCTTGGTCCAATAAACGCAAAACAACGTGCAGTTACATAAGGCAACCCATATTGTTTATTATAGATTGCACACAATAACTCAGCATAGCGTTTAGCTTCACCATAACTACTAAGAGAATTATTGCAATCAGGTGCACTAGGGTAATCTTCTTCAAACCCTTGCAAATCTATTGGTTGTTTGCCGTATATAGCTCCAGAGCTAAGAAACAAGATATTAGTAACGCTATGATTACGTGCTAAATTCAAAACGTTTTGTGTTCCTTGTACTATAGTGTCTGCTATTAGAAGAGGATTGTTTTGATTCAAGGAAGCATTAGTATCAGTTGCTGCATGAATAATATAATCAGTGCTTTTATCTAGCAGATCAATATCTAACTCTCTAATATCTCCTTCTATCACATGCAAGCATGTTGCTGTAGATAAATATGGGTAGCTGCTACTGAACTTACCTTTATTACGAGTTAATATACTAATAGATAAATTAAGTTGATATTTTTCTACAGCAAACACTAAAAATTCAGTTAACCAAGAGCCAATAAAACCTGTAGCACCAGTAATAAATATATGTTTATTAGCTAAGTCTTCAATAGTTGAAGATATCTTGCTGTAAATAAACTGCAAATCATCTTGGGGTAGCGGTTTAATCATTAAAATACCACTTAAATAAATTTCCCTAAAAATAATTCACAGCTTGCATGTATATGCTCTCGCATTTCTTGCGTCAACCCATGATGGCAAGCTACCAGAATACCACCACGCATTACATTGTCTGCTTGAGGGTAACCGTCTTTACTAGTTCGCATCTCGACATTAGCGAAACCAGGTTGGCGAAGAATATTACCAGTGAATACTACTCTAGTTTGAATATTGCGTTTTTCTAAAAAGATCTGCATTTCACGACGATTAAAAGGTGCATCTTCTTTTATAATCAAAGGATAAGCTAACCAACCTGTTCTGGCATTTTCTGTTTGTTGCGGCAGTACAAAAAATTCTTGGTATTTATTAAAAAATTTGGTATGAATGTTAAAGTTTTTAGTACGCTCATTTATGTTGTGATCTAGTTTATTTAATTGCACTAAACCAAAGGCTGCTCCCATTTCTGATGGCTCTAAGTTGTGCCCAATTTCTTCAAATACAAATTTAGCATCATAATCTATGCCATCTAAATTAACATTAAAGCGGTTTTCAATTGCTTCTGATTCAATAAATAATGAGGAGCTTCTACCCCAAGAACGTAATAGTTTAGCTTTTTTAGCTAGTTTATCATCATTAACGCATAACATACCGCCATTACCTGCACAGTTAATTACATGTGAACCATAAAAACTAGTAATGCTTAAATCTGACAACTTACCACTAGATACTCCATTTATAGTGCTTCCCAAGGTATCGGCAGAATCTTCTAGAATTTGTAGATTATATCTTTTAATTAGGGGCTGTAACTCTTGCCAGTTAACAATGTTCCCGATTAAATGGGGTGCAATTATTGCGCGGGTTTTTGGGGCAATCATTTCTTCAATTTTATTGGGATCGATACAGTAGGTATCTGGTTCTACATCAACAAAGGCAGGCACTAAGCCATTACGAATTATATAACCTACAGTTGTAGCAAAGGTAAGTGCTGGGGTGATAACTTCACTGCCCTTGGGTAAATCCATAATTTCCATGGCGAGTAAAAGAGCAGAAGAGCCAGAGTTAACCATTATTCCGTGTTTTTTTTCAAAGCTAGCTGCAATTTTTACTTCTAGTTCTCGTACATGTTTACCCATTTGGGTGGATGTCTTAAGAACATGGATTACTGCATCTATTTCTTCTTGGCCATGTACGGTTAAACCGTAAGGGATGTGTAAAAAGTCTTCTTTAGCCATAATTATTTTATTGGTTAATTAACTTATTGTAAGTAGCTATTTGCTCAAGGGTGTAGTCTTTTGGATTGTTAGTTTTATTAAGATGATTTTTATACCAACTAGCTGTAAATCCTATACCTTGCTGAGTAGTAAAGGCAGGCTGCCAGCAAAGCATACTGCGTGCTTTGCTGGCATCTAGGCGCAAGTTAGTGGCTTCGTGTACTTCAGCCTCTTTGCTGTCTATACAATACTCCCCTACGCCGCAGGCGTCAATAAATGTTTGGGTTATATACTCAACTGTGTGTTGGTTAGAGGTATCTTGGGGACTAAAGTTAAAGCTGGTAGAAAAGGTTTCTCTATCTGTGTACAGACTTTTAGTTAGCTGCAAATAGCCATACAAGGCATCGAGTACATGCTGCCAAGGGCGGATTGCATTAGGATTGCGCAAAGTAAGCGTTTTGTGTTCTACTATAGACTCTACTATATCTGGAATTATTCTGTTATCTGCAAAGTCACCACCACCAATTACATTGCCAGCTCTGGCTGAAGCTATACCTATATTTTTTTGCTTTAAGAATGATCGATAATAGGCACTAATGGCAATTTCTGCCATAGCTTTACTTGATGAATAAGGATCGTGCCCACCGAGTTGATCGGTTTCTTTGTATGGCCACAGCCATTCTTTGTTTTCATAGCATTTATCTGTAGTTACCATCACAGATGCTTGTACGTTAGGACTCTGACGAATTGCCTCAAGCATATTAATAGTACCCATAACATTAGTTTGGTAATTGCCTACGGGGTCATCATAAGAAGCTAACACTAGTGGTTGTGCTGCTAAATGTAGTACTATCTGAGCTGTACTCTTTTGTAGTGCTTTAGTCAGCTTAGTTAAATCATTTATATCGGCTTCTATAGAATTTATTTCAGATTTAAGTGTGGTGAGGTTAAATAAGTTACCACGTGTATCAACTGGTGGTAGTGCAAAACCAGTAACTTCTGCTCCGAGGGTTTTAAGCCACCAACATAACCAAGCACCTTTAAAACCTGTGTGCCCTGTGACAAAGACTTTTTTGTCTTGAAAGAACTGTTTTAACTCCATACTTTCCATGGAGCTTGTCTAGTATCCCACAGTTCTTCTAAATAGTTTTTATCGCGCAAGGTATCCATGCATTGCCAGAACCCATTGTGTTTGAACGAATATAAGTTGTTCTCGGCTGTTAGTTTTTCCAAGGGCTGTTTTTCAAAGGAAATATCATCACCGTCTATATAGTTTAGCACTTGAGGAGAAAGTACAAAAAAACCACCGTTAATATACACTTTATTTTCTTTGGGTTTTTCTCGGAATGCTTGAATACGATGGTCCTCTGCTAAATCTAGAACACCAAATCTCTCAAGTGGGGTAATGGCGGTTAAGGTTGCTAGTTTACCATGTTGTTGATGAAATTTAATGAGCTCGCCAATGTTCACATCGCTAACACCATCACCATAGGTTAAGCAAAATGCTGATTCGTCTTTAATATATGGGGATACTCTTCTTAAACGTCCACCCGTCATTACGTCTTCACCTGTATCTACTAAGGTCACTTTCCAAGATTCAGCATAGTTATTGTGTACTTGTAGGCTATCATCACTTAAGTCTACGGTGATATCTGATGAGTGTTTGGAGTAGTTAAAGAAATATTCTTTAATTAAATAGCCTTTATAGCCTAAACAAATCACAAAATCGTTAATGCCATAGTGAGAGTAGGTTTTCATGATATGCCACAAGATGGGTTTGCCACCTATTCCTATCATGGGTTTCGGTTTAAGGTGTGTTTCTTCGCTTATACGTGTGCCAAAACCGCCAGCTAGAATAACTGCTTTCATAAATTATAATTTATTAATTCAATGTCTATACAAGTAAGATATGTACCATATCATACTTGTATCTTCGATAATCTAATAAAGATTAGTCCTAGTAATTAACCTAAGCTGCACATGAGAAATGAACTAAATGCCAAAGTTGCGATCTGATTCGTTTTAGAAAAAACTATTGACTGCATAAGGAGTTGGGCATGCATAACTTAGACGCTATTTTCGTCGATGTCGATGACTTCTGCCAGATGGTCTTCCCTGCATGGGAAGACCGCTTAATTTCTTCTGGTATCAAACAAAGAAACAAACCTTCTCGCCTCTCCGTTAGCGAACTGATGATGATAGTGATAGCTTTCCATCAATCGGGGTATAGAGACTATAAAACCTATTACATCCACTTTGTTTACCTCTACCTCACTCACCCTCAGGCAAGGCCGATAGGGATTACCTTCGTTGATTCGTCTAAGCTACAGGTTTATCACAACCTACACATTCTCAGACATCAGGTTTCTAAAGGTACCTTGAAGCGAGGAAAAGGAACGATGTGGTGGTTCTACAGCTTCAAATTACACCTTATTATCAATGACCAAGGTGGTATTATCTCAATCAAAGTGACGATGGTTAACGTGGTTGATAGAAAGCCTGTATCGGAAATGACTGACGAACTTTGGGGGTATTTATCCGGAGAGAAAGGTTATATTTCTGGCCCAGTGGAGCGGGCATTTGCAGACAACGGAGTGACACTGATAACGGGTGTAAAATAAAATATGAATCCCAAAGTGGCGAAACTTTGGGATCACCTGATGTTTCGGAAACGATTTACTATTGAAACTATTTTTGACCAACTAAAAAATATATCCCAAATCTAGTATCAAGATGACTCGGCTTGATAAGAAAATGCAGATCTGAGGTTATCTACATTGCTTAACCCATTACGACGAAAGATACAGAGAGTCAGTGCTAATGGAGCCTATGACACAAGAGCATGTCACCACGTACTGAAGAACAAAGGAATAACGCCTAATATGCCACTTCCAAGCAACGCGGGGTACTGGGAGGAAGGGTATCCTGAAAATAAAGCTGTGAAGGCGTTAAAAGGGGACAAACAGGCACAGTTGAAAAAGGACAGGGGTTATCACAAATGCACATTAGCAGAGACAGTAATGTTTCGCTATAATAGAGTTGCTCAGGCCTAAACTCACTCTTGGTGATTACAATGTTCAAGTTGGTGAAGCGTTGGAAAATATAAAAGCGATGAACAACGTTATAAGACTCGGTATGTCTATTGACCAGTAGACAAATTAAGATTGTAAAAAAGATTGGGAGCAGTTCGTTATAGGCCTGATTTAATCAACAATGCTTATCCTCAATACACGTAGTAAAGCAAGTCTTTGGTATCGCTCTCCTAATGATGTTTTTTAGATTATTTGATAGCAGCTTAAGATATAATACCTGTGTATTTTAGATGACGGAGGGTGTATTTAATTATTTTTACAATTTGCATTCGGTTGTACTCGTGTTTCGTTCGTTCTTGTTGAAACAACTAAAGCAACACCAGGTTTAAATTCGCAAGCTAATCCTATTTGAGTTGAAGTGTAAATTTTATTATGCTCAGAGTATGTAATTGTTACAGCATCGACCAGAACACTTTTAGAAGGAAGCAAACCACTTGTCGCACCCGCAATACCTCCCAGAGCGCCACCAGTTAACGTTTCTCCTTGATTGTGTCCAATAAAAGAGCCTGCCACACTCCCTATCAACCCCCCAACCAAAGCCATATTCTTCCTTGCCTCTTTATTATCAATTTCAACTTTTGCTTCAGTTATTGAGATAATGTTTATTGTTTTTGCTTCTTGTCTTTTATTAATATCTCCTAAAACATAAGAAGATGACCTGTGTTTCTCGCCTGTTGCTTGGCAGCCTGTAAATACAATTATCGATAATAAAGATAGTGTGGTTGCTTTTATCATATAATTCTCTCATTATGGAGCTAGATAGCTAGATTTCAAACACATAAGTTACTTCACATGGTGATTAAGCACTGTTAAAAAGCAGGGTATCTGTAATGGCAAACACCAATATGTCGCCACGTAAATGGTAATAATAACCCACTGTACAACTCATTGAATAGATGATCCTTTACATCTTCTTATATTATATCATCTAACATGAAGTATACCCAATCAACTTGACGATTCCTTTTTAACTAACCTGAGCAAAAAAATGAACGAAATGCCAAAGTCGCGATCTGATAGTTTGAAATAAACTATTAACTGCACAAGGACTTTGGCATGAATAACTTAGACGCCTTTTTCGTCGACTTCTGCCAGATTTTCTTTTCTGCATGGGAAGAACACCTAATTTTTTCCGGCATCAAACAAAGAAACAAACCTTCTCTCCTCTCAGTTAGCGAAGTGATGACAATAGTGATTGCTTTCCATCAATCTGGATATCGAGACTTCAAAACATATTACATCCACTTTGTTTACTTCTACCTCACCAACTAATTTCCTAAATTAGTTAGCTACACGCGAATGCTTAAGCTCATGCAAGGTGCTCTGGTTCCGCTTTGCTCTTACCTCATTCACCGTCAGGGATTACCTTTATTGATTCGTCCAAGCTACAAGTTTGTCACAACCTACACATTCTCAGACATCAGGTTTTTAAAGGTACCTGGAAGCAAGGAAAAGGAATGATGGGGTGGTTCTATAGCTTCAAATTACACCTCATTATCAATGATTCAGGTGGTATGATTTCAATCAAAGTGACGACGGTTAACGTGGATGATAGAAAGCCTGTATCGGAAATGATTGACGAACTTTGGGGCGTTTATCCGGAGAGAAAGGTTATATTTCTGATCCATTGCAGCGGGAATTTGCAGACAAGGGAGTAACACGGATAACGGGTATAAAATAGAATATGAATCCAAAATCAAGCATTCACGGCACCGTGCTTGTATCAGTTTTAATGGTCAATTTGCTGGCAGGGCTTATCGCGTATTAATTTCAACTAAAGAACTTTAGTATGAAGATGACTAGGCTTGATAAGAAAATGCTTATGCAGATCTGAGGTTATCTACATTGCTTAACCCATTACGCCGAAAGATACAGAGAGTCAGTGCTAATGGAGCCTATGACATAAGAGCGTGTCACCACGTACTGAAAAACAAAGGAATAACGCCTAATATGCCACCTCCAAGCAACGCGGGGTACTGGGAGGAAGGGTCTCCTGAAAATAAAGCTGTGAAAGCGTTGAAATGGGACAAACAGGCATAGTTGGAAAAGGACAGGGGTTATCACAAACGCTCATTAGCAGAGACAGTAATGTTTCGCTATAAAGAGTTGCTCAGGCCTAAACTCACTCTTGGTTATTACAATGTTCAAGTTGGTGAAGCGTTGGAAAATATAAAAGCGATGAACAACGTTATAAGACTCGGTATGTCTATTTGCCAGTAGACAAATTAAGACTGTAAAAAAGATTAGGAGCAGTTCATTATAGGCCTGATTTAATCAACAATGCCACACCAAGATCATTGGAAATGCTTGATTTCAAATCAATTAAAATCGAGGAGCAAGTATCTTCAATGCTCACCGCTATAAATCATGATAAATAAAATTTATCATGAATAATAAGTTTTTTAATTTATCCTCTATAATCAATGGAAGAAAGGAAGTTTCGATTCTAGAAAATTATTCCTTTAATATTAATTAAATATAGATTTAAGGTTAGTTACTATGTCTAGATACTATATCGATTGTAGAGATTACCCTAGTGATGTTAAATGTTCTGTTGCACTTACTGCTGACACGAAAGAAGAATTACTTCAAGCAGTGGTGGAGTATGAATGTAAAAGTGAGGGATGTAAAATTCACGGTTGTGAAGATACCCCAGAATTCAGAGATAATATAGTAAAAGAATTTAAGGAAGGAACACCTCCCTTATAAAGTTAGGAACCCTACGTAAAACAGATTTTACCAGAATGACTGACCGATTCCGGCGTCCAATGACGAAGTCGGTTAGCGTAAGGATGCATTAACGTGGTGGTCATGTATTTAACCTGAGCTGCGCATAAGAAAATGAACTAAAAGAAATGAACTAAATGCCAAAGTTGCAATCTGATTCGTTTTAGAAAAAACTATTGACTGCATAAGGAGTTAGGCATGAATAACTTAGACGCTGTTTTCGTCGATGTCTATGACTTCTGCCAGATTTTCCTCCCTGCATGGGAAAAACCCCTAATTTCTTTCTGTTTCAAATAAAGAAACAAACCTTCTCGTCTCTCCGTTAGCAAAGTGATGACGATAATGATGGGTTTTGAAGTTTCGATATCCAGATTGAGGCGTTCACAAAGGTTGTGAATGAAATTCAGTTAGTGCCAATGGCAAAAAGAAGCCAACCCACGTTTCTAAATTCGATTATTTGAACAGATGAGTAAACATGTAGATTCATATAGTTGGCGTCGTGCTGCAACTTCATACCAAAATACCGAAGCGCTATCCATAGCACACCACCGATAGTTTGGTAGGTGGTGTACCAAGAATATGATTATGAGACTACCATCCAAGCTCATCGTCCAGAGCTTTCCTTTCGTGATATTCCTCAATATGTTTCCTAGTTAGATTTACTTGGACGGGGGATTTTTTCCGAAGTTGTTTATCTGTAGAGGCAGGGATATCCTCGTTTTTTAACGCATATTTATTAGTCATCGCGTAATTAAATTTTCGTTCCATGATGTGATACCCACAACAGTAAATAAGATGATGTGCTACTCAATAAGGTTTATCTACAATCCATTGTTTACCTAAATAAGAATCGATTCATTTATGTACAATATATGTAGGAAGAACATTGTAATCCCAGCATAGATTGTGTCCATTTTTGATCGGAGATAATACTATGTGTTAATTATGGTGTAGCCACATTTCGCCATTATCCATTCCTCTATATCGTGATCGTGGCCTTCCATCAGGGATGGTTATTAAGGATTAGATTGGCGACCAAACCTATGACTACTTAATTCTGATAGTCATCATTCATTAAGTGGATTTTCGTACAAAAGACCTATTTTTATTATAGTGATCAGCACCGTTAAAAAATAAGGTATTTGTAATGGTGGATACCACAGATACTAGGTTACTAGTCATGACTAACGTGCCTTCCAATTTATTGGATATATACTCGAAGTTATTATAACGTATAGATTTTATATCTCCAATATTGGCCATGCCTGAATTTAGATAATAACTAACCTCAGATCTGCATAAGAACTTGCTTATCAAACCTAGTCATCTTGATACTCAGCTTCTTTGGTTGAAATAAATACGCGATGAGCCCCGCCAGCAAGTTGATCATAAAGCTGGTACAACGGCAATGCCGAGAATGCTCTATTTGGGATATGTTTTTTAGTTGGTCAAAAATAGTTTCAATAATAAATCGTTTCCGGAGCATCAGATGATCCCAAAGTTTCATCACTTTGGGATTCATATTTTATTTTACACCCGTTATCCGTGTTACTCCCTTGTCTGCAAATTCCCGCTCCAATGGGCCAGAAATATAACCTTTCTCTCCGGATAAATACCCCCAAAGTTCGTCAGTCATTTCCGATACAGGCTTTCTATCAACCACGTTAACCATCGTCACTTTGATTGAGATCATACCACCTTAGTCATTGATAATAAGGTGTAATTTGAATCTGTAGAACCACCACATCGTTCCTTTTCCTCGCTTCAAGGTACCTTTAAAAACCTGATGTCTGAGAATGTGTAGGTTGTGATAAGCCTGTAGCTTAGACGAATCAACGAAGGTAATCCCTATCGGCCTTTCCTGACGGTGAATGAGGTAAGAGCAAAGTGGAACCAGAGTACCTTACATGAGCATTCGTTTGTAGCTAACTAATTCAGGAAATTCGTTGGTGAGGTAGAGGTAAACAAAGTGGATGTAATAGGTTTTGAAGTCTCGATACCAAGATTGATGTAAAGCTATCACTATCGTCATCACTTTGCTAACTCAGAGGCGAGAAAGCTTGTTTCTTTGTTTGATACCGGAAGAAATTAGGTGTTTTTCACATGCAGGAAGGAAGGTCTGACAGAAGTCAACGAAAAAGGCGTCTAAGTTATTCATGCCAAAATCCTTGTACAGTCAATAGGTCATTTCAAACGATCAGATCGCGACTTTAGCATTTAGTTCATTTCTTATACGTAGCTCAGGTTAGCTAACAACCTAGAGGATGATATCGGAAGAAAAGGGCGACAAAAAAAGGTGGTGATTGATAAGAGTGGTGCAAATAAGTTAGCGCTGAACACCATCAACATCCAACTCTGATTTACGGGGAGGGTACTCAACTTGATAAAAGTACTTCAAGTTAAGTATTTGAGCAACTTGATCGATTAAAGCCATCGGGAAGTAAAAGGTAAGATGCACCGGTGTCTAGGCTGGAAATCAGATGGAAGGAGCCAACGCAACAACTCGCTGGTATAGAGTTGTAATCGATGATTACAAATGGACAGGCTGAAAACCAATAGGGTTTATATGTTTGGGATAAATCCTATAACTTTCAGTTTAATTGCATCTGAAAATCAGTATATTTCTATTCTGTATAACTTTGCGACAAAACCTCAATTATTGATATCGTTATCATATGACTTCAAAATAACCGACGCGTTTACTCCTCCAAATCCGAATCCGTTTACCATAGCATAGTTAATGATTTTTTTTATGGGTTTATTGGCTACGATATGTAATCCAAAAGCTTCTTCAGGTAATTCTACAATATTAAGGGAAGCAGGAATAATAGATTCATTAATCGCTTTAATTGTAAAAATTGCAGCAACAGCCCCTGCCGCACCTAAGAGGTGACCAGTTGAGGATTTTGTTGATGAAATACTAGTTTCATTACTTAATCCAAAAACTAATTTTAGGGCTTGGAGCTCGGCTAAATCCCCCAATGGGGTTGAAGTTGAATGAGCATTCACATAGTCAATATTTTGGGGCTTAATTTCTGCGGACTCAATAGCAATTAACATGGCTCTCGCTGCACCTTCTCCATTTGCAGGTCCAGATGTTATATGATACGCGTCAGACGTTGTACCATATCCCACAATTTCAGCAAGGATATTTACTCTTCTAGATATAGCATGATCCAGTTCTTCTAGAACTAACACACCCGCTCCTTCGCTCATTACAAATCCATCTCGTTTAATATCAAACGGTCTAGATGCTTGTTGAGGTATTGCATTGAAATTTGTTGATAATGCTTTAGCCGCATTGAAACCATTCAGTGACACTGAATTAATACAAGATTCAGCACCACCAACTACAGCGATATCCATACCGCTATGCATAATAGATTTGAACCCATCACCAATACTTTGGACACTTGCAGCACAAGCAGTAACAGGGGCTTGTAATATTCCTTTATACCCGTATTTTATAGACACATGCGCAGCTGCTAAATTAGCTAAAAACGACGGAATCGTAAATGGAGATAATCTCTTATTATTGTCATTGTGAACCAAGTTTACGGAATTAGTTATAGCGTGAAAACCACCAATCCCTGTACCAATAATTGTAGCAGTTTTGAATTTGCTATGATCTGGCAAATCACTAATACCAGCTTGTTTAATGGCTTCTGCAGCAGCAATTAACGCCAAATGTATAAATCTATCAGACTTCTTTTTATCTTTCCGAGTAATAAATTTATCTAGATCAAGTCCCCCATTTTTATCTTGATCTACAGTTGGAACTAACCCACCAATTTTAACAGAGAGATTACTACAAATATCTTCAGG
Source organism: Candidatus Enterovibrio escicola (assembly GCF_002464935.1). Lineage (GTDB taxonomy): Bacteria > Pseudomonadota > Gammaproteobacteria > Enterobacterales > Vibrionaceae > Enterovibrio > Enterovibrio escicola. Next base: position 22,984 of record NZ_CM008325.1, on the reverse strand, counting down.
TAAGTATTTAATACCAGATACACAATTAATAAGCCTTTCCCATGACATACCGACAGTATGAGCTAGAGGAGATACCAACCCAATCCCAGTGATAACAACACGTTTTTTCTTTTTTTTTATATTCATATAGTTACCATTGAGTAAGCGCTAACCAGTCCCATTTTTACCTTTCAAAGAAAGTAATATAAGAAACCAGAGGCAAACGCGATAATGATGCTGATCTTTTTTCAAACAGTGCCAAGCGAGCACTTATCCTATCAAATGAGATAGGATATAGTTTGCACAGGTAATAAATAAAATCAACATAAATTATTTATGCATCAAACAGGCCTTGATTTAATCAACAATGCCCCTGAGATCTATCAAAAGATCAGAGCGCCTCCCTTATTTGAAATACACAGGTGTTATATCTTAAGCCACCATCAAATACTTTAAAAAACATCGTTAGGAGAGCGATACCAACGACTCACTCTACCACGTGTATTGAGGATGTGTTCTATCTTGGTAATTTCCTCATTTACTGACCTCATTGAAGTCAATTTACTTGGGTGCAAATCGCCTTATCAGAGCATTGGTATGCTAATTCAGACCTATATCACATGACCGATAAGGCTGGCTGAATAGAAATAAACGTCTGTAATTTCAACAGCCTCTTCATGACCGGTAAACTTTATACCGTTGTCTCACATGAGGGTTTTAAAGTCATGAAAGCTAGAATTTACAATATCAATAAACGTCTCCATCACTGTACCTGCCTACTTAGTAGACATTTTTCTGATGCAGTAGAGTTTATTGGCTTAATCCATCATGGTAAGTAGAAAAGATTTGTGCCAAGTCCCCGACGACAGTGTTAATTTAGAAATGACCAAACGCGGTCTTTTCGTCTGTAATGTCAGGCCGTTTCTCAATGCCAACACGGTTGTTTATTTTTACTTTATTGCCGATGCTCATCTTAATTTTATAGGAGTTACTCGGATGAAAAAGTTCCTTATATAGCGCCACGTCATTACCCTTAGAGCTATAGTGATTTATGGTATATGAGTAGGAAATAATACGGTGTAATCTGTTGATTAATCTCGCCAGATCAATAACTAACAAGGAAGACACCGCATGGACAACAATCATAATGTTATCGAGCTTCATTAACTAGAAAACCCGCTTAATAAACTGCTGAAACAAGGAGTACAGCAGTTGTTGGCTCACGCTATAGAAGCCGTGGTTCAATCCTTACTGGATAATTTCACATCACTCCAATGCTAACGGAAAGCAGGGAGTGGTTCGGAATGGCCATTTACCTGAGTGGCACCTACAAACGTGGTTCGACGACATTACCGTCAAAGTCCCAAAGGTTTGAGATAAAACAGGGAACGGGATCAAGTTCAACAGCACACTGGTTACGCCCTATATCAAGCAAACAAAAAACATAGAAGAGCTTATGCCTTGGCTCTATCTGCGGAGAATCTTCACGGGGGATATGCAAACAGCCCTAGAATCGCTCTTAGGTAAGTAAGCCAAGAGGTGTCAGTAAACAGTATTTCTCAACTCAAGCAATAGTGGGAAAGAAATATGACCAGTATCATGAGAGCGACCTAAGCAAACGGCGGTATGTCTACATTTTGGCCGATGGTATTTACTGCAAAGTTCAGATGAAGGACAAGCTTTGCCTGCTTGTTATCATCGGCGTTGATGATGCTGACCGCAAGGAAGTGCTAGCCGTTGTCGATGAGTACAGGGCGTTAGAGGTCAGTTGGTTTTAAATTCTGTCATAGCTAACATCCGAAGGTATTAGTATCGCTCCTGAACTCGCCCTTGGTGTGTCGCTTTCTCTTTTTGGAATGCAGTGACAAAGCATTAGCCAACGACATGTCATCAGCGCTGCTGGGTATACAAAACGGTCAATGTATTAAATAAAGTCCCAAAATCTGTACAACCAAGAATGAAAGAAACACTTCACGATATCTGGATGGAGGAGACACAATGAGAGGCACAGAAAGCCTTCAGATAGTTCAAAACACGATATGGTGCTAAATATCCCAAAGCAGCGGAGTGCCTAATCAAAGACAAATTGGAAATGCTGGTATTTTACGATTTCCACGCCGAGCACTGGACACATATTCGAACGACAAACCCCATTAAATCAATGTTTGCAACGGTGAGGTTAAAAACGAACAAACCCAAAAATTGTTGAAACTGAAAAACGACACTGGCAATGACCTGCAAACTGATGCGAACCTATGAGGTTAACTGGTGTAGCCTGCGAGGCTTTAACTTACTCTTGGATATCATCAAAGGCGTGAAATTCAGAAATGGCATTCGTAAAATAAACGTTAATTATCAAGATACTCCTCTGGATGCTATACACCAGATTATGACCATAGCTCTTAGCCTTATCATACCATAGATATCCGTAAATCGTACTCTCACTGCTCATCACATCGGGTGATGTAGCGTACTAAAACGCTCATGAATGAACGCTTTCGTTCTCTCTAAAGTATAATTAAAAGCCATCTCGTTCATAGCATTGAGGTGGGTTTATTTAGCCTGTTGTGATACAAGGCGATGACAGTATATACCGTGAAAATCGTCCGGGATATAGCGCTTTATTTCTCGATTGATAGTGGAGTAAGCACAGCCAAGTATTCGAGCAATCTGGCTAAAGTAATTACCCTTATCCAATCATTGCTCAATATAAAATCGGGCATTGTTATTTAATTATTGATGAACCATGCACATCTCCAAGCCAAAAGAGGATGTGAGAGTGTACTTTAGTTTGGTTAACTCTCTGCTAGGTTATGCATTTCACCTGACGGAGGGCGATTTAGTTATAAAATATTGAACAACCCAATTTGAGTGGTTAGATGGCGTGCCTGCTCATTGATGGTGTTTGCAGTCACATCGATGCTATGGGTTCTTTCTGATACGGATCCAGCAGAGTGTGCTATGTTGTTAACATTCTCGGTGATTTCTTCTGTTACGAAAGATTGTTCACTGGCTGCAGTCGCAATTTGCGTATTCATGTCGTTTATTTCAGTCATCATGCGAGCTATTCCTTCCAACATTTCATTGTTTTTACCGCAGTTTTCAACGCTACTTGCGACAAATTGGTTCGCACTGTTAATTCCGCTGACCGCTTTCCCAGTTTCTGCTTGAAGTGACTCGACTTTAGAGCGAATCTCTTCCGTCGATGTTTTCGTACGAATAGCTAATGAACGGACTTCATCAGCGACCACACTAAAGCCACGGCCTTGCTCGCCAGCGCGTGCGGCCTCAATCGCTGCATTTAACGCTAATAAGTTAGTTTGTTCAGCAATGCCATGAATTACATCCAGCACTGAACCGATTGAAGCACTCTCAGTGGACAATCGCTGCATTGATGTTGTGGCTTCGTCCATTTTATCTGACAGTGCTGATATCTCACTCACCAAACGATTACCCACATTGGTGCTTTCTATGACCGACTGAACAACATGTTCAGACGAATCTGAGGCATTTTTTGCAAAACCTGCTACTTCACTCACTGATGCACTCATTTGGGTAACCGCAGTAGCCACTTGGTTGGAATTTGTTGCTTGATTATCCATTTCTGTTCGCATGGTATCGATGTTGTTTTGAATTTCACTTGATGCAGTGTTAAGAGTCTTGATTGTGTTATCAGCACCTTCGATAACATTGAGGAAATCATCGAGCATGAGATTCATTGCTTGAGACAGCTCAGATAGCTCATCTTTTCCTCGGATAGGCAGGCGAAGAGTAAGATCATGGTTTTTAGCAATATGGATTATACGTGAGGTCAAACTGGAAATAGGGTAGCTAATACTAGTGGCCATAATCCAAGCAAGAATGGCTGAAATAATCACGAGTATCGTCCCTATAATACCCACAACTGTGATTAGTTTATTGATGAGTACTGTGACTTCATACAGTGCCTCTTCACGTGTGATTTCTGATATTAATGCCCATTGTTTCCCTAATATATCGATTGGTGTAAATGCTGATAGAACTTCCTTATTTGCATGATTGGTGACGGTTGAAAAGCCTCTCATTCCATTTAGAGCCTTACTAATATAGTCTGAAGTCATCAGTTGTTGACCCGCAGAGGATTCTGTTTTGTTGATACGAGAAACCACGGATTCTGCTATGCCTTCGGCACGTAAACTGTCTAAGTACACTTCTTTATTTTCAACCAACATCCGACTTTGTGAACGACTTAACCTGTCCGAGCCCACAAGAAAAGATTCACCAGTTTTCCCTAATCCATCTTCCTGCCATTTTCCATTATAAGTCATGATGGCGTTAATATTATCGATAGGCATTTGAAAAATAAGCACGCCGATGGTTTTTCCTTCCTTTACTATGGGGGAACTGATGAAAGAAGCAGGGCTGTCATAAGACGGATAATAGGGCTTAAAGTCAATGAAACTGTACTCACCCTTACTCAGGTTTACTGAAGTATTGAATGCATCGGCCAAGCCGCTTTGTGCATAGGGTCCAATAGTAAGGTTAGTGGCGTAATCCAGTTCTTTAAAAACGGAATAGACCACATTTCCTTTTAGATCGACGAGAAAAATATCGTAATAGCCAAAGGATTCGAGGAATTTTCGGTAGTTTGGATGGTAAACCTCATGGATTCTATTGTAAGTAGTGTCATCACTACCTTTATCCATGACATACTTATTGCCTAGAGAATTTGGATTGTTGCCAATATATATTTGCTGAAGCAATTGACCTGTCAGACTAATTTTTACGAGATTAGAGAGTGCGTTGGTACTGCTTGTGTTCGTTTCGAGGTAGGTTTTGCCAAATGCATTGATGTAATAGTCTTTAAGAACTTGTGCCTGGTTGGGAAGTGGTGTTGCTTCACTCTGTACAGATTGGAAACTCCGAGCAAACTGCGACATAGCATCTTCGGTCATTGTAGAGTTAGCAAGGTTAATTAGTTGCTTTTGTATATTACCGAAGTAGCTTCTAATCTCCATTTTTTTTGCTTCTCGAACGGAAATAAGTTGATTTTTCACCTGTTGCTCCAGTGCACTGCTCAACGTTTCTTTAGCTGTTACAGTGAGCAAAACTGCGGTTGCTATGACAGCGAAAATACTGGTCACTACTATTGCAGTTTTTATCTTTAAAGCTATTTTCATGATTTTTTCTTAAGCAACGTTACTCATGTAACAAAATGGCATTTTTAAACATGAAGTAACACACGCTTTCCTGTTAATAATTAAAAGGGACTTTGTTAATTCAACATATTTCTTGGTTATCTTCAGGATCTGTAACCATTCAGACCGTTTATACCTGAACAATATATTTATTTTGATATGATCGAGATTTGTTATTTAAGATGTATCATCGATGACATATCCGTTTATACTTTCACTATTTTCTCTATCCAAATAAATAGGTTTGTTAAAAAATCTGGCAGGTATCTAATAAGTTAGAATAACCGTCAGGGGGATTTGTAAGGTGGTAGCTTTAGTATCCATAATTATGGATATCATGCTTTTTAAGAGTCCGTATCACCATGATAAATAATAGATCTTTTACACGAAAACCTACTTATTGAATAAACGACCAGAAAAATCAGTCTTATTTCAGGATTCTTTTCCCTTCATTTCATCCAGCGGTTTACAATTCCAATAGGCTTTGTTGATTAAATTAGGCCTATAACACACTGATCCCAATCTTCTTTACAGTCTTAATTTGTCTGCACTTCACCAACTTGAATATTGCAATCACGAAGAATGAGTTTAGGGCTGGGCAACTATTTTATAGCGAAACATTGCTATTTCTGCTAATACGCGTTTGTGATAACCCCTGTCCTTTTTCCACTACGCTAATTTATCTTCTTATAACGCCTTTATAGTTTCATTTCTAGGATACCTTCCTCCCAATATCCCGTGTTGCTTCGAGGTGGAATAGTGGACGTTATTTCTTTATTTTTCAGTACGTAGCAACATACTTTTATGTCATAAGCTCCATCAGCACTGACTTGCTATATCTTTCGTCATAAGGGGTTAAGCAATGTAGATAAAACCTCATTATCACCCATAAAAACTAGGCTAATTTCTGCAGAAATAAACGCATGGGTAGACACATCAACGGCAAGATAAAGTTTACGCCAAATACGCCGTTTCTCCTTACCATGTTTACGCGTTTTCCTTTCACCTTCGCCGTATACCTTTAGGCCTGTGGCATAAATAATCACGTGGCAACAGCTCCTTGATTCGGCAAAAAATACTTAACCTCGACGGTCTTCAAACCGCTTACTAATGCAAGTGTATTTAGGGGATTTCAGCGGGAAATTCATTAATATAAGAACCGAATTGAAAAAGCCTTTTAATCCACGATTATGCGCTTGAGAATACCTTTTACCATCAGTGCCGTTTCAAATGCTTGATTATATTATTTCCAGTTGCTGATCTTATCCTTTCCCATCATAACCATTTGCTTAACTCCATGATGATCTGATCTTAGGAATCACAATTAGTTTAGATATTTAGGAAATAACACCTAGTAACATGCAAGCCATAGTATACCCACATTCTAAGTACCCTATTTTTTAACAGTACTGTTCAACAGTAAATAAAAAGTATTTGTTCACGAAATCCCACTTATTGAATAAATAATTCATTGTTAACTGGTAGAAAAGCACTGTGGTTGATAAGCAGAAATCTGTTCTAATAACTTGAATGGTATGTATATTTATACACTAAAAGATTCAATTTATTATAACTGTAATGGTCAAGTGATATTGGCTACAGTTTTAGAATTTCTCTAAAATAATATTTCTAATTTGTTTTATTGCATGACTCCAGTTATATGTAATGATGCTTGGTTTCACTGTAGTATTCCGTGATGTATTTTATGGTTGTACAGTGTCCTTGAGTGAAATCATCAAACCATTTATAGGGTACTTATTCTGTCTTGTAAGCTTCTAAATAATATATCTATAGGACTATTAATCCAACAGTTACCCAGTCTACTCATATTTTCATCTGTCTTATAAAACAAAAGAAATTATCAATATTTCAAATGGACATAATAATAACCTCGGTGGGAATGTATTGAATACATGACCATCTAACCAAGTGCCATTTACGCACTTACTAGCAAATTATATTCATAATCTGAGCTACTTTTATTTTTTAAAATTCCGCGCTAGAATTAATTATCTCCTCAGATGAATAAATTCAAACCGAAAGCTTGCTTGACATCATAAAGGACTTTATTTGTTTCTACGACAGCTTTCTCTGTACCATGCTTAAGTATTTCTAATAGCATGCCTTTATCGTTAATTAACTTCCTGCGTTTTTCCCTGATAGGACGCAAGGTTTCTTGTAAACACTCTTCAAGGATATTTTTAACCTTTCCATCACCAAGACCACCTTTTATGTAGTGAAGTTTGAGCTCCTGTACTAGGTCTTCATCGGGGTGAAAGGCATCAAGGTAAGTAAAGACGACGTTACCTTCAATTTGTCCTGGGTCTGTCACTTTAAGGTGGTTGGGATCTGTATACATTTTATTTACAGCAGCAGTGATCTCTTTCTCATCGGCACTTAATGTTATGGTGTTACCTAAAGATTTAGACATTTTCGCCTTACCATCCACACTCGGCAAGCGAGTAACTTTACTCAACAAAGGTTCACACTCGACTAAAATATCACTTCCTGCTATCTTGTTAATCTTACGTACTATTTCATTAGTTTGCTCTATCATGGGTATTTGATCATCACCGACAGGAACACAGTCAGCTCTAAAGGCTGTGATATCGGCAGCCTGGCTGATAGGGTAAGTAAAAAAGCCTGCGGGAATGGAGTTTCCGAACGATTTATTTGCAATTTCTGCCTTGACTGTTGGATTACGTTCTAAACGAGAAATGCTCACGATATTGGCATAATACATTGTTAACTCTGACAGAGCCGGTAAACCTGATTGTAGGCATATATTAGTTTTAGCAGGGTCAATGCCTACAGCTAGATAATCAGCCATCACATTTAAGATGTTGCCTGATACTTTTTCGGGATCATGTCCGTTGTCAGTAAGCCCTTGTAAGTCAGCGATAAGTATAGACTGTTGATGATCATCTTGTAGTGCCACTCGCAGTTTAAGTGAACCAATGTAATGTCCTAAATGAAGGAGACCTGTAGCTCGATCCCCTGTTAATATTGTATATGACATGTATTTCTCCAGAAACTGTTCGGTGAACTTTGTTCACTCAGAAAAGATATATACTCAATCAACTTAAAAATACAGGTCTTAGTATCTGAATTTCATCACTTATTTTAGATACCAAAGAGTCTGCAATATCTGGAAGAGTTACAGTAAAAAATTTGGTCATGGCCTCTTTGAAAGAGCGTTTGTTTTTAAGATAAACGTTATTCATTTACCGTTTATCCATCACTTTCCAACACTTTTATATTGGATTAATATTTGGACTGTAAAGCGGTAGATAGTCACGCTCTATATTGAGGAGGAACGCAACATATCTAACTAGGTTACTATCGCTGAGAGCCCACTCAATCCAAGATTATATGCAGCTTATGGGTCAATGGCTAATCATCTCTCAACGTGCAAAGAGAACGAACAATATTTGCATTGTTGATGGTATCCTGTTCGCTGACAACTACACTCTCAATATTAGAGATATTGAGCTTGCCAATAATATTTATGCGACTATTACTCCCTGTGGTTTTAGGTACATTGTCTTGTTCCGTATGCATCTATCCATGGATAATCTTTGTCACTTTCGTTGGATGGCCGATATCAATGAATAAAATAGTTTCATTCTTGGTATAGCTGGCTTCTGGTTATGTGTTTTATACATTATTTTACGGCTATGGAAATAAAGTTTTTCATGGTTACAACTCTTATTAGAACTCATAATATCTACAGGACGTTATTCCCAAAATATCTAAACTAATTGCGATTCCTAAGATCAGATCATCATGGAGTTAAGCGAGTGGTTATGAGGGGAAAGGCCAAGATCAGCAACTGGAAATAATATAATTAAGCATTAGTAAACCGTGGCTCAGTCACTTTTTAGATAGACAAGGCTACAATTAAAGAATGTATTGTCTAAAACATTACGGTCAGCGTGGGCGGGGGTTTATATTTTCGGATACCTCGATTGAAACGACACTGATGGTAAAAGGTATTCTAAAGCTCATAAATCGTGGATTAAAAGGATTTTCAATTCGGTTTTTATACTAATGAATTTCCCGCTGGAATCCCCTACATACACTTGCATTAGTAAGCGTTCGAAGACCGTCGAGGTTAAGTATTTTTTTGCCGAATCGAGGAGCTGTTGCCATGTGGTTATTGATACCACAGGCCTAAAGGTATACGGCAAATGTGAAGGAAAAACGCGTAAACATGGTAAGGATAAGCGGCGTATTTGGCGTAAACTTTGTCTTGCCGTTGATGTGTCTACTCATTCGTTTATTTCTGCAGAAATTAGCCTAGTTTTTGTGGGTGATAATGAGGTTTTATCTACATTGCTTAACCTATTATGACGAAAGATACAGCAAGTCAGTGCTGATGGAAACTATAACATAAAAGTATGTTACTACGTACTGAAAAATAAAGAAATAACGCCCAATATTCCACCTCGAAGCAACACGGGATATTGGGAGGAAGGGTATCCTAGAAATGAAACTATTAAAGGCGTTATAAGAAGATAAATTAGCGGAGTGGAAAAAGGACAGGGGTTATCACAAACGCGTATTAGCAGAAATAGCAATGTTTCGCTATAAAATAGTTGCCCAGCCCTAAACTCATTCTTCGTGATTGCAATATTCAAGTTGGTGAAGTGCTGGCAAATGTGAAAACGATGAACAAAGTTATAAGACTCGGTATGCCTTCTCTCCTGCAGACAAATTAAGACTGTAAAGAAGATTGGGATCAGTTCATTATAGGCCTAATTTAATCAACAAAGCCTTTTAAACCCCTAAAATCCGGTGTTTTTCGAAGCAGGAAGGAAAACCTTACAAAATTTGTCGACATCGTGAAAACAGCGTCTAAGTTATTCATATCCAAGTCCTTATGAAGTCAATAGTTTTTTCAAACGATCAGATCGCGACTTTGGAATTTAGTTCATTTCTTATGCGCAGCTCAGGTCAATTGATTGCATTTATGCATCTATGGGTAATCCTCAGATTAAATGGTGACAAAGTAACTAGATTGAATTAAAGTTCTCAACTCTACAACAGGTGATGCCCCGCATGTTGTAGATGTATGGCTCCTGTGTGCTTATACATTTAAATGCTTGTGTGTCTGTACTCGTTTTTGGAGCCCTATCTTATTGAATGAATTTGCATTGTTTCCGAAATATCTGAACTAACCACAATTCCCCCGATTAACTCATCATGGGGATAATGAGGGGAAAGGCTAAGCATCAGATCAGCAACTGGAAACAATATAATCAAGTATTACGCCCCCCGTCATCTGAAATGCACATGTGTTCTATCTTAAGTCGCCATCAAATACTCTAAAAAACCATCGTCAGGAGATCTACTACGTGCATTGAGGATATGTTATATCTTGGCAATTTCCGCATAACTAACCTCGTTGAAATTAGTTACCGTGGGTAAAAAGCGTCATATCAGACCATTGGTATGCTCATTTAGTCCCTGATAACTTGTACCGTCGTCTAACGTGAGGCTTTTAAAGCCATGGAAGGTAAAATTTACTATATCAATAAACATCTTTATCACCGTAAAAAATATTTGTAGCCAGTCCCGACGGCAGTATCCGTTTCAAAATGGCTAAACACGGTCTTTTCATCTGCAATATCAGGCTGTTTCTCAATGCCAATACGGTTATTTACCTTATCGCCGATGTTAATCTTAATTTTGTATGGTTTGCCATGATGTGGAAAGATCCTTGCAGAACGAACTGTTTATGAAACATGAACATCTCCAAGCTAAAAGAGGATGAGAGAGTGTACTTTAGTTTGACTGACTCTCCAATAGATTGGACATTTCACCTGACCGATGGTGCAGGAATTATATGATTAAGTCAGCGTTTTAATGCCACGGAAAATTATAAAAATTATTTGTAATAATTATCGAGAAATTTCTGGTCATGTATTCATGAGGTTTTACTTACTAGTAGTCGGTCTACCTTTATATGGTGATAATTATCATTGACGTTAAATGTCGTTTTTGTTAGCACACAAAAACAGTTTAAAATCAGAGTATCTGCCATGATGGACACCAATGCTATTGTTGCCAATCATGTTGCCGAACCTTCCAGTTTGGATATACATACACGACTTGTCAGGCGGAGAGAACAGAGCAACTTATTGAGCTTTCTATGAATAATTTTGTTATCAGCTTTTCAAAAACTTACACTTCGCTGTGTACTAACATACTCTCTTTATATACAGGAAGTAGTGCTTATCTGCGAAGTAGATGAACAATGGTCTTTCGTTGGTAAATAAATAACCAACACTGGCTCTAGTCTGTTTGGAAACCTCGATTGAAAAAATAATTGCTCACGCACTCGGTTGTCGTGGAATAAAAGTATTTAATTTATTTTTTAATCTGTTATACATATCCAATATTGTATTCTGGAGCACGGACGGTTTCAATATTTACAATATTTTCCCTAGAATAGATACATTATTGGCAGGATCTATACGCAACGCATTGATAGGGAAAATTTCACCCTGCATACACGCCGGAAATGCCTTAATCAGAAAACGATTGGACACTCAAAAGTAACTGAAATGCATAATAAACTTCAGATCTGCATAAGCGCTTGCTTATCAAACCTAGTCATCTTGATGCTCGGCTTCTTTGGTTGAAATGAATACGCGATAAGCCCAGCCAGCAAGTTGCCCATAAAGCTGATACAACAACGGTGCCGAGAATGCTCGAATTGGGATATATTTTTTAGTTAGTCAAAAACAGTTTCAATAATAAATAGTTTCCGGAGCATCAGGCGGTTCAAAAGTTTCATCACTTTGGGTTTCATTTTTTTATATTAGTTATCAGTGTCACTCTCTTGTCTGCAAGTTCCCGCTCCAATGGACTAGATATATAACCGTTGTCTCCGTATAAAACCCCCAAAGATCGTCAATCATTTCCGATACAGGCTTTCTATCATCCACGTTATCCGTCGTTACTTTCACTGAAATAATGCCACCTCGGTCATTGATGATAAGATGTAATTTGAAGCCGTAGAACCACCCCATCCTTCCTTTTCTTTACTTCTAGGTACCTTTAAAAACCTGATGTCTGAGAATGCGTAGGTTGTGACAAACCTGTAGCTTAGACAAATCAACAAAGGTAATCCTTGACGGTGAGTGAGGTAAGAGCAAAGCGGAACCAAAACACCTTACATGAGCTTGAGCATTCTCTGGTAGCTGACTAATTCAGGAAATTAGTGGGTAAGATAACGGCAAACAAAGTGGATGTAATAGGTTTTGCGGTCTCGATACCCCGATTAATGGAAAGCTATCACTATCGTCATCACTTTGCTAACTCAGAGGCGAGAAAGCTTATTTCGTTGTTTGACATCAGAAGAAATTAGGTGTTTTGCCCATGCAGGAAAGAAAGTCTGGCAGAAGTCGTCGACATCGACGAAAACAGCGTCTAAGTTATGCATGCCCAAGTCCTTGTGCAGTCAATAGTTTATTTCAGACGATCTGATCGCGACTTTGGCATTTAGTTCATTTCTTATGCGCAGCTTAGGTTATTTTAAGGAAATATAATGGGAAAAATATTCACTATAGCAAACGAAAAAGGTGGTGTTGGTAAAACTACTACAGTTCTTAATCTTGCTTACTATTACTCAAATGTGAAGCAACAAAAAACGTTATTGTTAGATTTAGATCCTCAACATAACTTGACTGATAAGTTTTTTTATAGTGAAGAGAGTAAACCTATTTCTATTTCCCGAAAAGTAGGTGAATCGAATTCTATCTCTCTATTTGATGAAGATTTTTATGGTAAACCTTATGTCGTTAACAACAGGCTTCATATATTAGGTACAACCGCGTTTATTAGTGCTGAGAACAATTGTCCTAGTGATGAAATAGCCAATTTTGCTGAAAACCTTAATAAATTATCTGAACAATATGATCTTGTCTTCATTGATTGCCCTCCGTCTGTGGGTAATCTACAGTTCTCCGCTTTAACCTCTTGTGCCGGCGTTCTTATTCCGACAGAAGCAGAAGCGGATTCCATAAAAGGTGTAGACAAAATTATTAAATCCGTTTCTAAAATCAAAAAAACATTTAATCCTGAGATCATGATTTTAGGGATTTTGTTGAATAAAACGTTAAAACGGGCAACTCAAGTTCAAGACCACTTTACTAAAATGTTACGTGAACAACACGGTTGCTTGGTTTTTAATTCTGAAATTCAACGAACAACAAAAGTCGCTGAGGCATCTCATTTCAATCAAAGTATATTAGAGTACGATTTAAAATCAGCGGAGCACATTCAATTGCTTTCTTTTTTGAATGAGTTTGATAAAAAAATAGGTGTATTAAATGAAAAATAAAAGTGGCAGTTTTAAGGAAAGAATTCGGGCTAATTCGAAACTTAATTTACTTGATGATACAACGATTGAATCATCTATCTCATTAATTTGTATTCGTGTACCTAAAACAGAAATTTATTCATCCTCCCAAGTCCGAAAATTTTTTGATGTTGAGAGAATTAGAGAAATGGGTAACAGTCTTGTGGAACATGGACAGATCCAGCCAATTGTTGTTTATCCTAAAGATGATCAAGGTTATAAAATTCAAAAAGGGGAACGTCGTTGGCGTGGTGCGATGAGTAATGATAATGTGAAGTTTCTAGATTGTATTATTCGTGTAAAAGGCACGGTCTTTGAGCAACTTGCGGAAAACATTATCAGAGAAGCTTTGACTCCATTTGAAACAGGGCGAGCCATTATCCAAGCTAAAAAAGAAAAAGGGTTGGATAATAAGCAAATATCTCTGAAATTAACAATTTCAGAAGCTAGAGTTTCAGCATTTATTAAAGCAGCATCATGTCCCCTGCAAATAGAGGTTGCGTACAAAGAGGGTAAAATAGGAGATGTAGACACCATAAATTCATTGCGTATTGCATATAACATAAATAAAAGATTGGTAAATGAAGCTCTTGAAAATTCAATATCAAGAAAGGAAGCAAAGGCTTTAGTTAAGTCTTTAAAAATTAATCATAAAGTCAAATTAGTCAAAAAAGCTCGCTCTGTCCGTATTAAATATAATGATCATCTTGGATATATTGATTTAAAGGGTGAGTCAAAAGATGGTTTCATTGATATTATTCTTGATAATAATTCAGAAAAGGTGATTGTTCCTGTCTCAGATATTCATGTCGTTGGGTATTTTGAATTTTGCATGCAAAATTCAATCGTATATTAACTTCAGATCTGTATAAACACGTCTTTTTTAAACCTAGTAACTTTAAGTTTGGTTTTTTTGTCGGATCAGGCGTTATTGATTAAATTAGCCCAATAATGCACTGATCCCAATCTTCTTTACAGTCTTAATTTGTCTGCACTTCACCAACTTGAATATTGTAATCACGAAGAATGAGTTTAGGGCCAAGTAACTGTTTTATAGCGGAACATTGCTATTTCTGCTAATACGCGTTTGTGATAAACCCTGTCCTTTTTCCACTCCGCTAATTTATCTTCTTATAACGCCTTTATAGTTTCATTTCTAGGATACCCTTCCTCCCAATATCCCGTGTTGCTTCGAGGTGGAATAGTGGACGTTATTTCTTTATTTTTCAGTACGTAGCAACATACTTTTATGTCATAAGCTCCATCAGCACTGACTTGCTGTATCTTTCGTCATAATGGGCTAAGCAATGTAGATAAAACCTCATTATCACCCACAAAAACTAGGCTAATTTCTGCAAAAATAAACGCATGAGTAGATACATCAACGGCAAGATAAAGTTTGAGTCAGATACACCGATTTTCCTTCCCGTGTTTATGGGATTTCCATTCATCTTCACCGTATACCTTTAGTTCGGTGACATCAATAACCACGTGGGGAAACCGCTCCTAGACTCGTTAAACGGTACTTAACTTCTACGGTCTTCGAACACATTACTAATGTAAGTGTATGTAGGGAATTCTAGCAAGACATTCATCAACGTAAGAACCGAATCGAAACAGTCTTCTTATCCATAAAGTGGAGCTTGAAAGTACCTTCCACCATCAGTGCCATTTCAATCTCGGTATCAGAAAATACAAATCCACGCCCACGATGACCGTGATGCTTTAGACAGTCCCATACCTTAATGGCAGTGACGTTTATCTAAAAAATGACTGAGATTCAGTTTACTAATGCTTGATCATATTGTTTCTAGTTGCTGATCTTGTGCATGGACTTTCCCATCATCACCTCCTGCTTAATTCAATTATGATTTGATCGTAGGAATTGCGGTTAGTTTAGATATTCAGGAAACAACGTCAAGAAACAGTGGCTCAGCCATAAATTTACTTCTTGTGATTAAAACACTCAAGTTGGTGAAGCGCTGGGAAATGTGAAAGAAATAAACAACGTTATAATACTCTATATGCCTGTCTGACGGTAAATAAATCAAGACTGTAAAAATTTTTGCTATGTGCATTATAGGCCTGATTTAATCAGCAACGCCATTCAGTGGCGTTATCCGCGTCATCTAAAATTTCGATTCGTCCACCTGATAATTGAACAAACAATTTGATAAGTTCAAAACTAGAGCTGGCGAGTCTCTTTTTTGTAGCAACGACAATATAGACTGAGTGACCGAGCCTTGCTGAAATCAATAATGCTTTGAGTCATTTTCGTTTAAAATTAAAATCACTGGCAACATCACTGATGAATTCGGTATCAGAATACCATTCTGATAAGATACGCTTTTGTGTGTCGATACTAGACTTTTGTTTAAACTACTTATTGCATAGAATATGCTCCGTTGTTAAGCAATAAAATTTCGTCGCCATCCGATAAGTTTTGCATTTCACCTGAAGGAGGGTTATGTCAATGTATTTTAACATCATTTATGTATTTTTAGGCGTTAATTACATCCTAAATCCAAGACTCTGAGTTGACTTTCTCTCTCTTTAGCTCAAGCATTTCGCGGGCTTTCCAAGTTTTAGAGTGAACTTTTAACTTAGAAGTTCCGGCTTTTCCAGTATTTTGGAAGCAATCTAAGTGATCGTATTGGAAGAATTTCCAAGTCCAGCCATGGAAAGCATAAATCCTCTTGGCCTGTTCAACTTCCTCCTGCTCTGCGATGCCATTGTACAAACGTTCTTTGGTTTCATTAGTCACAAACATGCCTTTCACGAATTTACCTAAAAAGATAAATATATTCATCTTTTCTTTGGTAAGATCTTGATTATTGGACAGCTCATTTTTTTTATGGTGATTTTCGTTTGTAGGCCACGTCATCTCTGAGCTGGAAGAGTTATCCACAGAGAACGATTCCGCGGGCTCACTTTTTTGTATCCGAAGATGCTTACTTGTCACTGCTATGACAGACTTTGTCTGGGGTTTGGCTGTTTTCTGTTTGGTTTCCCTTTCGTTTTGTTGGCAAACTGCCTTGTAGCGTTTCTGGGTAGCAGTTTTCATTCTACCGAAGGCACGCTTATATCGCTTGGCAATGGTATCTAGGCGGAGGGTGAAATGGGTTGCTCTAGGGGTGGTTTTCATTTCAAGAAGATTTTTATGGACAAGAGTATCCCGACGTCGTTTGTAGGTGGCTAGTGAGCAGGTATCTAGGTCGTATTCGGTTAGCAGGGCATTGTAGGCAGTAAAAAGGGTTTTTTGCCTTGCCTTGATGGCATAGGTAACTTTATCAGCATAGAGTGCCATGGAAGATATAAGTAATGATAGTGTTTTGCAAAGTTGATTTTTTGTAATTGATGTGGCGAGTTCATATGCCAAGTCGTTCGTATGGATGCTTAATTTCATAGTATACTCATTTTGATTTTTTGATTCTTAGGCATACAAAACCTAAGACTTAACCTATTTCTTTAAAAATCTACTTTTATTTTTGTATTTTTTACAAACCATATAGCAAAATAGTGATATATAATCAATTAGTTGGAAGTAAATTAGGTTTATCCCAAATATTTATGTTTGCGCTGATGCTTTTGGCGTCAGTCTTATCTTTCTTTTCAAAGCTTGCTTATCTCATTCCTATTTATTCATAGTTCCTACCTTCAAATTGTTTATCTTTGGAGGATCCTGCATGAAATTATACATTTAATCAATAGTATAGTTACTTTTGTTGTCGACTCGTGATCATTACCTTATTTAGACGAGTCAGTCATATTAACCTCATTATTTAGTTATTTCTTCTCTAAGTTACCTATTTATTAAGGGTTTTCGTCCGGACTAGACTGGTTAGATCTTTACTAGACTGGAGCAGATTAGTCTAAATCAGACTAATCTGCTCCAGTCTAGTAAAGACTGTCTGAGATTTAACAGCAAGATCTTAATGGTTGAGAAGAAATATTGTTTTTATGATCAATCAATTCATGCGAATTTATTGGTGTCTACCTGTATTATTGACTATAGTAACCTTTGTCTATAGTATCTTTGTTTTTAGGGGAATTAAATATGAAAATTGTAGCTATTTGGAACCCGAAAGGGGGACAAGGGAAAACTACGATTTCGCTGAATTTGGCCGCTGCTGCATCAAAACTAGGATTAAAGACAGTGGTTATTAGTCGGGATATTCAGGATGATGAGGCCATGAAAGAATTTGGTCGAGGCTCTTATCCATTTGATATTTATCAAGGGGTACCTAGGGATAAACCTGATGCTGATCTTATTATTATTGATCATCCCGCTGGTGATAGAAATGCTCCGGAAACAACAAAGGTTATTTGTCCTATTGTTCCGTGTAAACTGGATTATAGAACCTATTCTCAGTCTAAGCATGTTCTTACCGACTCAGGTAAAGAAATTATTGAAGTATGTTCTAGAGGCGACATGAGGGTAAGAGATGAAAGAGAGTTTATCCGTCTAATGCGGAAGCAGGGAGCATCTTCTGTTAGGCGGAGAAGTACTTTTGTTAATGCCCACAATACTAATAAAACTATTTTTGATAAGTCTTTCGATAGAGTTGGGAAGATAGGGGAGCCTAGAGCTGAAATTGAAGGCCTGCTGGCGAGAGCATTATCATGAGTCATAAGAAGCCAGTACAAAGCTGGATTACAGAAGTAGACCAAAAGGTACAAGAAGCTCGGGATACTGGTAGTGAACTTGTAAATAAAGAGGCAATTAAAACACCCGAACAAGATCCTTTATTTCTATATGAATTCTCTTGGCAGGAGTTTAATCCAAATAGTCCAGAGAAAAAAAATACTATTTCTTCTGTTACGGTTAACGATTACACCAAAAAGGTATTGGAAGAACTTAAAAATAGAACTGGGGTGTCTGATAGGAAAAGATTAACCTCCATTATTGAAAAAGGAGTGAGAGAGCTTGCTAGTCAACTAGAATCCGGTGAAATTAAGGGTTTGTAGTTGTCAGGGATATATTGACTGTTTTATCAAGAATTGGAGTGTTAGGTGGGTTATTGGTTAAATTAGCCCTATAACTCACTGATCCTGATTTTTTACAGTCTCAATTTCTCTGCTGTTGTACAGGTATATCGAGTCTTATAATTTTGTTCATCGCTTTTATATTTACCTGTGTTTCACTAACTTGAGTATTGTAATTACGAAGAGTGAATTTAGGGCTGAGCAATCGTTTATAACGAAATACTGCTGTCAGCTGATAATAAATGTTTGTGATAAACTATGTTTTTTAACGCCTTTATAGCTTCATTTCTAGGATGCTTTTTCTCCAAGTACCTCGTGTTGCTTTGAGATGGAATAGTGGGTGTTATTTCTTTTTTAGCACGTGGTGATACGCTCTTATGTCATAGACTCCATTAGCACTGACTTGCTGTGTTTTTCGTCATCATAGGTTAAACAATGTAAGTAAAAACTCATTGTCACCTACAAAAACCAGGCTAACTTCTGCAGCAATAAATTCATTAATAGACACATCAACGGCAAGATGAAGTTTGCGCTAGATACGTCGCTTTTTCTTATCTTGTTTGCGTGTTTTCCATTCACCTTCGCCGTATACTTTGAGGCTCGTAATATCAATTACTTAGACACTGTTTTCGTCGATGTTGACGACTTCTTCTAAATTTTCCTCCCTTCATGTAAGAATACCTGATTTCTTCCGGTGTTAAACAAAGAAACAAGCTTTTCACCTCTGAGTTAGTAAAGTGATGACGATAGTGATCGCGTTCTATCAATCGGGGTATTGAGACTTCAAAATCTATTATAGCCACTTTGTTTGCCGTTATCTTACTAACGAATTTCCTGAATTAGTCAACTACACGCGAATGCTCAAGTTCATGCAAGGTGCTCTGGTTCCGCTTTGCTCTTACTTCACTCACCGTCATGGATTACCTTTATTGATTCGTCTAGGCTACAGGTTTGTCATAACCTACGCATTCTCAGACATCAGGTTTTTAAAGGTGTCTAGAAGCGAAGAAAAGGAATGATGGGGTGGTTCTACGGAGATAAAAGTTATATCTCTGGTCCATTGGAACGGGAACTTGCAGACAAGGTAGTGACACTGATAATGGGTGTGAAAAAATATAAAACCAAAAGTGATGAAAATTTGGAACTGCTTGATGCTACGGAAACGATTTTTGACTATATAAAATATATCGTAAATCTAGCATTCCGGAACGGAAGTAGGGTGAGATTTAAGGTCAACTTGATTGCTGAATTCATTACTCTTGCAAGAACACCTATGATTCGTCCTAAATCTAAGTCTGAAGTGCCACAGATTCCAATCAAGCTGTTAATACCATCTGATCTGAAAATGAGGGCAGGTTTTTTAAACCTTAAATATTTCTTAGACTGATGATTGATCCTTGCTTGAGCGAAGGTAATCTCTTCATCTATGATCTTCCTTAAATCTGCTCTCTAATTAGAGAGGAAATAATTAGAATTGAATTTATTTATTAAAGAATATTTAGCGAGTTTATCGAGGGGTGAGAACGACTTAACAGAGGGGTTATTCCGATATACGTGTATAAGATAAGAAGATACCTATGAGAATAGGTTATTTGCAGCAAAATCCATGTAAAAATAAGGGTGGATACGACCTGCTTTTCGAAGTTTATACGTGTTTTAGCATAGTATTTTCCATTAGACGAAAAGTATCCTAGTCAATCAAGACCATCATTTAAAATAAGGCGGTTATACGGGGCTGGGTGAGGCGTTTCTGCCTACTCGGACGCCGAGTCCCATGCGGAATAGAAGATTGGTAGCCATCTTAGTGATGGTCTGGGCATCGATACTGATATGCCAGCCTTTAGCTAAAATACGTTTGATGAGGTTTTTAGCAATATAAGCCAACCGCTCAAGCGGTGGCATGTCAGATAGCTTTATCTTGTAACTTGATCTGTCTTTGGTATGCCGGTGTTCCCAAACGCGTAACAGGTTGTTATGACAATATTGTTGAAGCGCGATATCCGCATCGTAGATTTGGTGACGACGCTCAGCATCTTTACGCCGTCGATCGTTCTCATATCGGCGGAACTGCTCTAGCTCTATGCTATCAATTCCCATCAAGGCATAAAACAGAGGGGATGCACATAATGTGAGTGGTAAACATCCGCCATGCAAAATATCTTGGCAGCCATGTCCACTCCACTCAGCTTCTTTCAATATTCCAATTGCCGTTAATTCTTTTATCATGTAGTACAGTGTTGATTTAGATACCCCGATTTCACGACTGATTTCTACGCATAGCAGTGCTACATTGATACAACCTGTTACGGCATCACTGTTATAGGCAATCCAACGTAGAAAATTCTCTAGATTACGTTTATGGTCTTGCCTAAAGGATAAATTATGTTTGCGCATTCCTGCTTCTATCAGTGCCATGACAAGACACGGCCACCGCGCATTTACCCAACAGCCGACTTTTTCTACTGTGTTCCACAGCTTACGATTTATCGTTGGAATGGGTCTTGATTTCCGATATTTCTTATCCAACAGTGTACGCTCACCCTGTTCATTTTTAGGGCTTAACGCTTCATCTGGATACCACAAAGGAGTTAATGGCCTCGTAGTCGAAGTCTGAATTTTCTGGTTGTAGGTGGCGGATTGATGCTTAGTTGTTTGCATGAGACATGCCTTTTAAACAATCACTATCGCTCTTTAGACGAAGAATGGAGAGGACTTGTTTAAAATGTGCTCTGCCTTCTGCTCGTACAGCGTGAATCGGGGGTAATAACAGCATAGTGCGACTCCAAACGGTTTAGGGATATTTGGTTGGTAACCAAACATAGAAGAGCAAGCACTTTATCTGAAAGGCATTTATAAATCAAGAGACTGTATTTTTCACACAAAAAAACCGCTTTACGTTTGGGGAAAGCGGCATTCGTGCGAATGCTATTTAGTCAAGGTACCACCCTCAACACATTCTAAACATCAGTGTAAAAACACACCATATATCACTCGAAAGTGGTACATGGTGAACGAGCGCTATATGTTGCACTCTCACACTTGATGCCTATAAATAGTATACGAAACCTAACAACAACCCTCAAGGGAATATCTCAAATATCTTTCTATTTTTCACAATACATTTATAAATACTCATTTTTATCAGAGAATTACGCGTAGAAATTAATTAACCTCAGATTTGTATAAGCGCTTGCTTATCAAATCTAGTCATCTTGATGTTCAGCTTCTTTGGTTGAAATAAATACGCGATAAGCCCCGTCAGCAAATTGACCATAAAGTTGATACAATTACGGTGCCGTAGAATGCTTGATTTGGGATATATTTTTTAGTTGGTCAAAAACGGTTTCAATAATAAATCGTTTCCGGAGCATCAGGCAGTTCCAAATTTTTATAACTTTTGGTTTCATGTTTTTTTCACACCCATTATCAGTGTCATACCCTTGTCTGCAAGTTCCTGCTCCAATGGATCAGAAATATAACCTTTGTCTCCGTATAAACACCCCTAAATCTCATCAATAATTTTCGATACAGGATTTCTATCATCCACGTTAGCCGTCGTCACTCTCACTGAGATAATGCCACCTTGGTCATTGATAATAAGGTATAATTTGAAACCGTAAAACCACCTATGGTTCCTTTTTCTCGCTTCTCGGTACCTTTAAGAACCTGATGTCTGAAAATACGTAGGTTATGACAAACCTGTAGCTTGGATGAATCAACGAAGGTAATCCCTATCGTCATCAGTTTACTAACTCAGAAGCGAGAAAGCTTGTTTCTTTGTTTGATACCGGAAGAAATTAGGTATTTTTCACATGCAGGAAGGAAGGTCTGACAAAAGTTGCCGAAAACGGCGTCTGAGTTATTAATGCCCAAGTCCTTGTGCAGTCAATAGTTTATTTCAAACAATCAGATCGTGACTTTGGTATTTAGTTCATTTATTGAGCGCAGCTCAGGTTAATTAATCATAGATTATAGGGTTTCATTTGCAAACTTGAGTGGCGTTGTTAATTAAATCAGGCCTATAACGAACTGATTTAAATCTTTTTTACAGTTTTAATTTATCTGCAAGCGAATAGGCATACTTGGTCTTAATGACTTTATTCATTACTTTCATATTTGCTAGCGCTTCACCAACTTGCGCATTGTAATCACGAAGAGTGATTTTAGGGTTGAGTAACTGTTTATAGCGAAACATTGCTATATTTGCTAATAAGCGTTTGTAATAACCCCTGTCCGATCACGTATGCATATGCAATGGATTGATTATGGTTTAAAGGTAATACTCCCGTTCAATGAATATACTGATCACTTTGTCGTGCATTTCTGTTGATTTTGAGTATCCAATCGTTTTCAGATTGAGTTGTTTCAAGCGTGTACGGAGGGTTGATTTTCCCTCTCAACGCGTTGTGTATTGAGCTTGCCAATAATGTGTTTATCCTCAGGATAGGATATCTTACACATTGAAATCGTTCGT